>NZ_JFJZ01000004.1 GCF_002115825.1 Thalassospira sp. MCCC 1A01428
TGAAGGTTGCCAACTGATCTGGTTTTGATCGATCATTAGGACGATACGACAACACCCCGGACCGTACGGTTCGGGGTGTTGTGTGTTTATAAGGTGGGATCCGGGCGCAGGCCGGGAAGAATCGGTTATAGTAAGCTGCGCGCAGCCAGATTGCGCATCAAGGCTGTAATGCCAAATGACCAGGGTGCAATTTTATCGGACCGGTCCACACGATTGATGAGTGCGCCAAGCTGCGGCGTCGAGATTTTAACGATATCGCCGGTTTCATGGGTAAAGCCTGCACCTTTGGCGCCACGATCCTGGACCGGGGCAAACATGGTGCCTAAAAACAGCATGAAACCGTCGGGATACTGGTGATGTTTGCCAATCGCCTGCCCGACCAGACTTTCCGGCGAGCGGCTGATTTTGCTCATCGAGCTGACACCTTCAAGGTGGAAGCCGTCTTCCCCGTCAATGGTCAGGGCAATATCGGCCGATTTGACATTTTCCAGGGTAAACTCACCGTCGAACAGGCGAATGAACGGGCCGATGGCGCAGGAACCGTTATTATCCTTGGCTTTGCCCAGCAACAGGGCTGAACGCCCTTCGACATCGCGCAAATTCACATCATTGCCCAGGGTGGCGCCAACGATGCGACCGGTTGATGTGACGGCCAGCACCAGTTCAGGTTCCGGGTTGTTCCAATGCGAAATCGGGTGCAGGCCCACATTCGCCCCCTGACCAACCGATGACATCGGCGGGGCCTTGGTGAAAATTTCGGCATCTGGCCCAATCCCGACTTCCAGATATTGCGACCATGCGCCTTTTTCCAGCAGAACCTTTTTAATATCGGCAGCTTTTTCAGAACCGGGCTGGATTTGTGACAGGTCTTCGCCAATAATTTCGGTAATTTCACGGCGAATCTGATCGGCACGCGAGGAATCTCCGCGCGCCTGTTCCTCGATCACGCGTTCCAGCAGGCTGGAGACAAAGGTTACACCGCTGGCTTTAACAGCCTGAACATCGTTGGGGGCCAGAATGTGTAATTTGCCAAGATCTGCATTCGGCGTGCTGTTGGCAAGGGCTTCGTCAAGCGTGCCGATAACGGGGAAGTCGGCGGGGTTGTGAAGTTTTACCACCAGATCTTCGCGTTCAAGAAGCTGGCTGGTGGTGGCACCCAAGGTGCTAATATCGTGTAACGTGCCATTTGCAACCAAAACCGGCGTCGGCCCGCTAACGCGCGGGTCCCAGACCCGGCCAATCAGCATGGCTGTTTCCGTATCCTGTGGCAGAATATTCTGGGCGTTCATCGAATGTTCAAGCATTAAACTGGCCTGTTATTGTCATGAATATCGGGGTGCGTGCCGGGTCTATCCTAGACCTTATCAGGAGGCAGGCAATATGTGATAGCGACTACATCACGGAAAATGTGTTTTATCAATAAAATACCGGATCGCTTTTGCAAAGGGAACATCACGCCGGTTTGATGGCGTCAGATTGTGACCGATCGACAATTTTATGATGCACTTTCATGTGGTTCCGGTTGGCTTGCCGTTCGGTTTGACCCGATTCTAATATTCGCGTCCTGGTCGCGCCCGATAGACCGGAAAGCTAAGCCGGTATTTAAGCGCGGCCGCACGCAGGGCAAAGGCACATAAAAATGCCACCAGCGCCACGGGCTGCTTGGGCAGTTCCAGCATGGCGGTTCCCACCGTGTAAATGGTGGCCCCTAACAGCGCCGAGGTAATGTAGATTTCCGGGCGTAAAATAAGCGGCAATTCATTACAGACCACATCGCGCACCATGCCGCCAAAGGTGGCACTGATCATGCCCAGAATAATCGCGACCAAAGGTGAGAGGTTAAGGTTAAGACCAATTGCGGCCCCGGTTACGCCAAACATGGCCAGCCCCAGCGCATCAAGCCAGATCAATGCAACATAACGCCGTTCCAGCAGATGGGCGGTAAAATAAACCACAATAGCACTGGCAATGCAGGTAATGATCCAGGCGGGGTCGCGGATCCAGAATACCGGGGTTTCACCGGTAATAACATCGCGGACCGTGCCGCCGCCAATGCCGGTAAAGGTGGCGATCAGAATAAAACCGACAATATCCATTTGTCGGCGCGAGGCTTCAAGCGCACCGGTGACAGCAAAAACCGCAACGCCGGTTAATTCCAGCCAGTAGGTCATGTCGGTCATGGTCATTTTGATTGTCCATTGCCAGTTTAATAAGGGCATTTTACCGTGCGAGCATAAAGGGCAGGGCGTAATCCGCCAGCGCGATTTTCGCAAGGCCAGATGCACATTAATGCGTTTTATTTTGTAATCGTGCCAGCATGATCGCGGTATATGCCAGTCAGCCCTGTGCCGGCATGGTTGCCAGCTATTTGTGCGCAATCAGGTGACGAGGCAACGAACATAATGCTGCAATCTTGACTTTACCGGACGAAAATCGCATAGCCTTTGCATGACAATCAAAAACGAAGCTGACCTTGTTGCCATGCGCCGTATCGGACGTTTGTGCGGCGAAATACGTGATCTGATGTGCGCTGCGGCCGAACCGGGCATGACCACTGCCGAGCTTGATAATATCGGTCGTGGCATGCTGGATGCTGCCGGGGCCATTTCTGCGCCCGAAGGGGAATATGATTTTCCCGGGGCAACCTGCATTAGTGTGAATGAAGTGATCGCCCATGGCATTCCCGGGTCACGGGTTATGCAAACCGGTGATTTGATTAATGTTGATGTGTCGGCATCCCTGAATGGTTATTTTGCCGATACCGGTGCCAGCTTTGTTCTTGGCGGGTTTGAAACCCGTGAACCCGAGATTAAAAAACTGTGCGAAGATGGCCGCAAAGCAATGATGCGCGCCATTCGCACGGTGCGACACGGCACACCCCTACGTGAAATTGGCCTGACGGTTGAAAATTTTGCCCGTAAAAACGGGTACAGCCTGATCCGTAATCTTGCCAGCCATGGTGTTGGCCGTTCCTTGCATGAAGAACCCGGTACGATCGCCACATGGGATGACCCGCGCGAACGCCGTACCCTTAAAAAAGGCCAGGTGATTACGATCGAGCCTTTTTTGTCGATGGGGTCGGAATGGGCGACCGAGGATAAGGACGATGGCTGGACGCTGTATGCCGATACTGGCGCGCCCACGGTTCAGTACGAACACAGCATTGTCGTGACTGCCAAGGGATATGAAATTCTGACCTGATGGTTGCAAGATAGAACAAACCCCGCCATCGAAAGGCGGGGTTTGTACATTGTATTACGGTGTTGGCGACGATGATGTCGGCGTGGTGAACAGCGTGCGTTGCAATAGCCGCCTAAAGTCCGGGGACCGCGACTTTCTTTTCCAGCAGCTGCAACAATTGTGCGACCACACTGGTCATGACCACATAAATCGCCGCGATCAGCAAAAAGACCTCGAAAAACTGAAAGGTTTCATAGCCGATTTTTTCCGCACGCGCGGTAATTTCGGTGACGCCAATGGCATAGGCGATTGAGGTATATTTCAGTTCCAAAATCGCCTCGTTGGACCATTGCGGAATAACCCGGCGCAAGGCCTGGGGCAGGATGATGGTGGTAAAGGCCTGAAATTTACCCATGCCCAGGGCGCGCGCCGCCGTCATTTGCCCGGCAGGAACGGAGCGCACGGCACCGCGCAAATATTCCGCCTGATAGGCCGCGGTATTGAGGCCAATGGCAATAATAGCAGCGGTGAGCGGGTCAAATGTGATGCCAATTTCGGGCAATCCCAGATAGATGAATAACATCTGAACCAGCATTGGCGTGCCCCGGAAGATTTCCACATACACCGTGGCAATCGCATAAATGGGCCGGTTGCCATAAATACGCGCCCATGCCAAAGCCAGGCCCAATACCGCCCCGATCGCCATTGCCGAGATCCACAAGCCCAGTGTGGTGGGCAAGCCCTCCAGCACATAGGGCAGATGTTCCATTGCGAAATCGAGCCACGCGCTCATGCGTCGCCTCCGTGTTCAATCACATTGAGAAAGGCACGGGTGCGGTCCTGTTGCGGGGCTTCAAACAATTGCGAGGGCGGGCCCTGTTCAATGATTTTACCGCCTTCCATGAAAATCACTTCATCGGCGGCCTTGCGGGCAAAACCGATTTCATGGCTGACCACCAGCATCGTCATGCCTTCGGAGGCAAGCTTGTTCATCACCGAAACCACTTCGCCGGTTAATTCAGGGTCCAGCGCACTGGTGGGTTCATCAAATAAAATCAGCTTGGGTTCCATCGCCAGCGCCCGCGCAATCGAGGCACGTTGCTGCTGACCGCCCGAAAGCTCCGCCGGATAGGCATCTGCGCGGTCCGACAGCCCCACGCGGTCCAGTTCCTTATAAGCCAGGTCAAGCGCCGCACTTTTGCTAAAGCCCCGTAACTTGCGCGGGCCGATGGCAACATTTTCAACCGTGCGCAAATGGGTGAACAGGTTGAAATCCTGAAAAACAAAGGCGACCTTCTGACGCATTGTATTGAGGTTTTTGGCAGTCAGTTCTTCGCCTTCAACAAAAATCCGGCCCTGGTCAGGCGGGCTGAGATGGTTGACGCAGCGCAGAAGTGTCGATTTTCCCGTGCCCGATGGCCCCATAATGACCTTGGATTGACCCGGTGCCATTTCAAAGGAAACGCCTTTGAGAATTTCCACCGCGCCATAGCTTTTATGAATATTTTCAACACGCAGCAGCATTATGCGTCTCCCCTGTGTTCAAAGCCCGGCAATGCAAGGCGGTTTTCGAGCCGATACAGGGCCCAGTTGCCTGCGCGATTGACGACGAAATACATCAAGGCCACCACACCAAACACGATCAGGATATTTCCCTGGGTGTTCGAAATGATGTATTTGGCCTGACGGGTCAGTTCGACAACGCCGATGACATAGGCAAGCGAGGTTGCCTTTAATTCGCTGGAAAATTCATTGGTCCAGGGGCCGATGGACATGCGCAACGCCTGGGGCAAAACAATATCGCGGATGGCTTGCAGCTTGTTCATGCCCATGGCGCGTGCAGCCATCATTTGCCCTATGGGAACCGACAGAAAGGCGCCGCGAAAAATTTGCGATTGATAGGCGGCAGATCGTAAGCCAAGTGCCAGCACAGCGGCGGTAAACGACCCCATATCAATGTAATCGGTCACGCCGTAATAAAAGAGCAGCAACAGCACAATGGCGGGAATGCCGCGAAAAACGCGCTCGAAGGCGACGCAGGCCAGCCGCAGGCTCCAATGGCCGTAAACTTCCAGGATCGCCAGTATCAGCCCCAGAACAAGGCCCAGGGACAAAAGGCACACAAGTAACCCGATGGCGACGGCAAGGCCATGTGCCAGATAGGGCATCTGGCTTATCAACGTTTCGAAAATCATGTTTTCATGCTCGTTGGAACGAAAAGAAATGCCGTATCGCTGCCCCCTGTATGGCGCAGCAATACGGCCAGCCGTCCGTTACTTTGTGTAACCGGGAATGTCGCCCTGATAGGTATCGACATAGGAAGGCATGGTGGTCGGGATGTCGCGAATGCTTGATTGCGGCGCATAGCGATGAACAATTTCGGCCCACTCGCCGGATTTATAAATGTTCATGATTCCGGCATTGATTTTACCGAGCAATTTTTTGGGATCGCCCTTTTCAACGGCAAGCGCCTGGGGCTGGTTTTGCTGGATGGTCCCGGCGATTTTAATCGGCCGTCCCTTGGCAATGAAATCTTCGGCAGTGTCGGTCGAGGTGACAACAGCATCCAGCCGCCCGGCCAACATGTCGGAAATGGCGGTGACATAATCTTCATAGCCCCGCAAGGTCATATCAACCTTGTCGTTCGAGGCCAGGTTGTCTTCCAGCCATTTATATTGGGTGGCCCCGCCCTGTGCGCCAACAGTGGCGCCGCAGCACATCGCGGTGATCAGGTTTTTGTCGGAATCTTTGGGTACCAGGATTTCATCGTCATTTTCCCACCACGGGATGGTGAAATCGAGAACCTTGGCGCGTTCCGGGGTGACATTCAGCCCGGTAACAAGAAGATCAATGCGCCCTTTGACCAGGGCGGGGATCAGGGATGGCCAGGGCAGATCCTTGAATTCAACATCCAGCCCCTGATCCTTGGCGATGGCCCGCATGGCATCAATCGCGATGCCTTTATATTTGCCATCTTCAACATAGGCCCAGGGCGGAAAAGCGGCTTCAACCCCGGCGGTTAATGTTTCTGCCTGCGCATTAGCCGAAGCCATGGTTGCCATGACAAGCATGGCAGCAGCAGGCGCAAGTTTTCGAAAGATGTTTTTCATTTGTAGCCTCCTGATGTGCTGGTTTGTGAAATGCGTTGTGGTTGCCTCTGAAGGGCAACGGCATTTCCATTTTATGTGTCATTTGAAGTGACGGTGAAGTTTCGTCACCATAATAAGTAAATAAAAGAATGTCTAATATAAATAATTTTCGAAAATATGAGAGGGAATTGAAAAAATTTAAAATGGGTAAGCAAAACTGGTAAGCATAAATGGATATTTTTTTGATTTATGACCGATAATTAGCTTGTTATTTTAAGTATTATTACTGATATACTTAAAAATACACTTTATATTTAAATTCAACTTATGGTTATTTTTGGTTTTATTGTTTCATTACAAAAAAAATCTTGAAGAATTTGGAATGGCAAAGGTCTTTGCGGTGGGTGTGTTGAACGCCAGATATGACAAACCCCGCCACGAAGGGGCGGGGTTTGCTCGTATTTGAAGCCCGGTAAAGCTTGTATCGCTACCGGCTTGGGCTGTTTTTGAGAATAACTGCCGACAAAACCCGTGAGGACCGGTCGGGATCTACAAGGGTTTGTCTTGCAGGGGTAATCAGGCGCCGTATTTGGCCTTGGCTTCGCGACGGCGGGCATGAAGGACGGGTTCGGTATAGCCATTGGGCTGTTCACGGCCCTTGAATACCAGGTCACATGCCGCCTGAAAGGCAACGCTGTTGTCAAAGTCTGGTGCCATATTGCGATAATCCGCATCACCGGCATTTTGCTGGTCCACCACGGCGGCCATGCGTTTCATGGTTTCCATTACCTGTTCTTCATCGCACAGGCCGTGATGCAGCCAGTTGGCAATGTGCTGGCTGGAAATACGCAGGGTGGCACGGTCTTCCATCAGGCCGACATTGTTGATGTCGGGCACCTTGGAGCAACCAACCCCGGCATCAATCCAGCGGACGACATAACCCAGAATGCCCTGGGCATTGTTGTCCAGCTCTGCCTGGATTTCGCTGCGCATCGGGTGCTGATCGCCCAGACGCGGGATCGCTAGAATATCATCCAGGCTGGCCCGGTCGCGCTTGCCAATTTCGTCCTGAACCGCGCGTACATCCACCTTGTGGTAATGCATGGCGTGCAGGGTGGCGGCAGTGGGAGACGGCACCCAGGCGCAATTTGCGCCAGCCTTGGGGTGACCAATTTTGGCTTCCATCATTTCAGCCATGCGGTCGGGTTTGGCCCACATGCCCTTGCCGATCTGGGCAATACCCTTCATGCCGCATTCAAGGCCAATATCGACATTCCAGTTTTCATAGGCGGAAATCCAGTATTGATCCTTCATGGCTTCCTTGCGCACCATCGGCCCGGCTTCCATGCTGGTATGGATTTCATCGCCCGTACGGTCCAGAAACCCGGTATTGATAAACACAACCCGGTCCTGAGCGGCGCGGATGCATTCCTTAAGGTTTACCGTCGTGCGGCGTTCCTCGTCCATGATGCCGACTTTAAGGGTATGTGGCGCAAGACCGGCCGCTTCTTCGGCAAAGGCGAACAGGTCGCTGGTAAGCTGGACTTCTTCGGGGCCGTGCATCTTGGGCTTTACAATATAGATGCTGCCCATGCGGGAATTTGAAACGCTGCTATTGCCTTCAATATCGTGTTTGGCAATCACGGCAGTCATAAGGGCATCAAGGAAACCTTCGGGCACTTCGTTGCCTTCGCCATCCAGTACGGCGTCGGTGGTCATCAGGTGACCGACATTGCGCACCAGCATCAGGCTGCGACCGGGCAGGGTGACTTCCTGACCATCAAAGCCCTGATAGGTCCGATCCGGGTTTAATCGCCGGGTCAGGGTTTTGCCGCCTTTTTCAAATTGTTCTTCCAGTGTGCCCTTCATCAGGCCCAAAAGATTGCGGTAAACCAGTGTTTTGTCTTCGGCATCAACGGCGGCAATTGAATCTTCGCAATCCTGAATGGTGGTCAGGGCCGATTCCATAATCACATCGGCAACACCGGCAGGGTGGTCCTTGCCGATGAAATGAGTCGGATCGATGGAGATTTCGATATGCAGCCCATGATTGCGCAGCAAAATGGCCGTGACGGCATAGTCTTTTTCATTAAAGCCAATAAATTGCGACGGTTGCGCCAGCGCCGTTTCGGTGCCGTCTGCCAATGTTGCCTGAAGCGCCCACCAGCCCGCACCATTATCGCGAACTTCGTATTTCACAACATCAATATGGGCGCCATTGGCCAGAGGTGCTGCATGGTCAAGGAAATCGGCAGCATAGGCCACCACGGCGGCACCCCGTTTGGGGTTAAAGGATTTGCCTTTTTCCTTGCCGTCTTCGGTGTCAATGACGTCGGTGCCATAAAGCGCGTCATATAAACTGCCCCAGCGGGCATTGGCCGCATTCAAGGCATAGCGCGCATTCATGACGGGTACCACCAGTTGCGGCCCGGCAACACGGGCAATTTCGGCGTCAACATTGGTGGTGGTAATGTAAAAATCGTCACCTTCGGGCAACAAATAGCCGATTTCGGCCAAAAATTCCTTATAGGCGGCGGGGTCGCGGGCCTGATCGCGGCGCGACAGATGCCATTCGTCGATTTTGGCCTGCATGTCGTCACGCTTGGCCAGAAGGGCGCGGTTGCGCGGCCCCAGTTCTTTTACCAGCTTCTCAAACGATGCCCAGAACGCATCTGCATCCACTCCAGTACCCGGAAGGACGTCTTTTGCTACCAGGTCATGCAACACGGTTGCAACCTGCAAGCTACCTTTGCTGATTCTTTGGGTCATGTTTCCTCTCGCCAGTGTCATGATTTCACCGGGCACATGTCAGCATGCCCAGCTATCTGGACATAGCATAGGTGCCAGTACCACCCCGGGTCCACCACAGCTTTCAAATCTGTGGGATGTTTTCCGCATTATGGAAAACGTTTGAAAAGCTGAAAGGATCCGGCAGACCGCAACCTTAATTGTACTGCATTTGCGAGGCGGTCAGTAAACCGCACGTTCCATGCCGGTCCGCCTGTGGCAAAACCTACCCTTTATGATCCGCCCTGCGGGGGAACATTGCTGTTGTCGGTAGCATCTTTTTCGGCCTGCATGGCTGTGGATTCCTCGTCGGCGGCGATTTCGTCACCCAGGGGGGATAATTCGGTTACCATAGGTGTTGTGCGCGGCACAGCAACGAATGTTCCCTGTTCTTCCAGTGTAATACGGCGACCAAAACCGGCGCGGTAGGTGGCAAAAACAGCCATGGCGAAAGCCACGATTGAAAACAGCAACGGCAAGCCCCACGGACCGAAATAATCCAGGAACATGGAACCCACAATCGGGCCAAGTGCTGCGGAACCGCCATAAACAATCAACAGGGCGCCGCTGGCAGGGACAAAATCATCCGGTGTCAGATAGTCATTCACATAGGCCACTGAAATGGCATAGACCGGCATGGTAAACACGCCCAGTAAAGCCCCCCAGAAAGACAGGTGGGTGCGGACTGTTTCGGGCATGAGATAAGGCACCAGACCGGTCATGATCAGGCCCACCAGCAAGCCAATAAGAACATATTGACGTGGCACCATGTCTGACGCGCGGCCAATCGGCCATTGCAACATCATACCGCCCAAAATGACAAAAAACATGAAGGTGGCGATGTCGGCGGTGGGCAGCCCCAGATCGGCGGCAAACACCGGACCAACGCCATAAATGGCGCCCGAAAAAACACCACTGCCTGCCGCGCCAACAAACCCGAGTGGCGAAATTTTAAACAGGCGTCGCAGTTTCATGCGTTCATGACTGACGGCCGCAGGCGGGGGTTGGCGGGTCAGGGCGATAGGCACCAGCGACAGCGATAATAAAACCGATGCCAGCGTAAACAGCTCAAACCCGGAAATGGGCGACAGGTTAAGCATGAGCTGCCCCAGTGCCAAACCACCGAGCGATACCGTCATATAGGATGCCATCATGGCACCGCGCGAATTGTTATCGACCTGTTCGTTTAGCCAGCTTTCAACCACCAGATACAGGCCCGACAGGCAAAGCCCGGTCATGGCGCGAAACAGCGCCCATGTGATGGGGTCGACAAATACGGCATGCAGGAGGGTAATGGCCGATCCGGTCGAGGCGAGGGCGGCAAAGGTGCGGATATGGCCAACCCGGTTCACCAGGGACGCGCCCCAGATTATGCCGCCGACAAAGCCGGAATAATAGGACGCCATAATGATACCGGTATAGATCGGCGCGAATCCCTCGGAGGACGCACGCAACGCCAGCAATGATGATTGCAGCGATGACCCTGAATTAAGGGTGAAAGCGGCAAAGAGGGTCGCCGACAGGGCAATTATCATCGCAATAGGCGAACGCGGCATGGCCAACCTCGGGCGTTGCAGTATTTCGAAAATACCCTGCCGGACCAACAGTCATACTGTCAATCTAACAGGGTGAAACATTTATGGTTTTCAGGAACGTATTCCAATCCGGGGTGTTCCCGGAAGCGTTGGGGAAACTTCCCCGAATAGCTTGACGTGATGTGCCGCAAATAGGGTATTTTATCTGCAAATGCCAGCATTCAATGCGCAACCATGGCACGAAAACAAACATGGCAGAAATGTCATTATATAGCGTCGCCCTTCAATTGGGGGTTGGCAAGCCCTTTCACAAGACAATGGCGGATCCAAATGCGATGGAAAATGCTGCGTTGCGACGGGCTGCTTTCATGCCGACAAGTTACTTGACCTTTGCTACCGGGATGCCTTCTATGATTTGGAATTGGTTGAAATTTGCGGAAATTTGCCCTGCCTTGGGCGGAATTTTGCGTCTATGAATAGCAAACGGCCAGATGGAAGATTATGGGGCTGGCCGAAAAACGGGAGGATAGCTTGAAAGTTTTACGTACAATCGGTGTTTTGGCCGCAGGATTGGGCCTGTTGGGCGCATGGAGCACAATGGCACAGGCCGAAACCCGCGTTACCCTTAAATCGGCAAAATCGGCATCGTCCTATTATCAGATGGCAGCCCAGTTTGCCGAAGCCGCCAAAACCGGCACCAACGGCGATATTATTGTGACGGTCGAGGAAAGCCAGGGTTCGGTTCAGAACGTGATGGAAGCCTCGGTACGGCCGGGCAACTATATGTTTACATCACCGCCCGCGCTGGTTGCATCGGCACAGGCTGGCACCGGCCCGTTTAAAGGGCGCCCGACCGACAAGTTCGCCGACGTTCGTGCCCTGTTTCCGATTCCGTCGCTGACCATGCATTTTGTGGCCCGCGCAGATCGCGGTATTAACAGCTTTGCCGATCTTGAAGGTAAGACTGTTTTGCTGGGCAAAGGGTCTTTCGGGGCGAAAGAAGGTGAAAAGTACCTGGAACTGTTTGGCCTGAACGATAAGGTTAAACTTGCCAGTGCCGAATTGTCCAATGCTGTTGCTGCCCTTAAAAACGGGCAAATTGATGCCTTTGTGACGGCTGGCTCGTGGCCTGCCCCCAACGTGATCGAGGCCGCGGCGGGCATGGATGTAAAGGTTTTGTCACTTAGCGATGATCAAATCGCCAAAACCGGGCGTGATCTTGCGGTTATTCCGGCGGGCACCTATAACGGCCAGACGGATGATATTCATACATCCTCTTTGTCGGTTATCGCCTATGCTACCACCGCCATGGATGACGATACCGCCTATGCCCTGACCAAAACCTATTGGGGCCAGAAAGCCAAAATGGGCCAGGATGCCCAGTGGTGGAAAGGTGTTACCCCTGACATGCTGGTGAATATCACCGGTAAAATTCATCCCGGTGCGTTGCGGTATTATGCCGAGGCCGGTTTTCCGGTACGTGATGATCAAAAATAGGCGTCCTTGACGTAATCTGCCCTTGCGGCCCGGTGTGTCAGTTCCTGTTGCACCGGGCCTTCTGTTTCAGGAATATCATGCAATCTGCTTCCCATCCGGGCCTTGCCCGTCCGGTCTGGATCGCCCTTGGGGCTGTATCCATTGTTTTTCATCTGTGGCTGATTTTTTCCGGCCTTGTTCCCAACCTGGTAAGCCGTCCGTTACATATGGCGCTGGCTTTGCCGTGGGCGTTGATATTTGTTGCCAAAACACCATTGCAAAAAGTTAGCGGTACGATTTTAACGGCGATCGGGCTGTTTGGTTGTGGCTGGATCGCGGTGCATCACAGTGAATTATCCGATCAGTACGGGTTTTTGGCCGATAATTTCCAGATCATTATTGCGCTGGCGTTGTTATTTATTGTTCTGGAAATGGCACGTCGGGCGATTGGCTGGCCGTTACCGCTGGTGGCATCACTGGCGCTGGCATACGGGTTCTGGGGCCAATATATTCCCGGTGAATTCGGGCATGGTGGCCTGCCGGTTGAAAGCATGCTGGGCACGCTTACCATTGCCGAAGGTGGCTTATGGGGCAGCCTGACGGGCGTTTCTGTTAGCATTGTTGCGATTTTTGTTATTTTTGGCGCGGTGCTAAATGCTGGTGAAGCCGGGCAGGGCTTTATGAATGTGGCAGGTGCTGCTGCCGGGCGGTTGCGCGGCGGGGCGGCCAAGGTTTCAGTAATTTCGTCGGCTTTGTTTGGCTCAATCTCCGGCTCGGCCTCGGCGAATGTGGCCTCAACCGGGGCTATCACCTTGCCCGCGATGACGCGCCTGGGCTACCCCAAGCGCCTTGCTGCCGCGGTCGAGGCCGTGGCGTCATCGGGCGGGCAGATCATGCCACCGCTGATGGGGGCCGGGGCCTTTGTGATGGTGGAACTTACCGGCCATCCCTATTCTGAAATCATGGTGGCGGCATTACCCCCGGCGATTTTGTATTTTCTGGCGGTATGGATTGGCATTAATGCCTATGCCGGGCGTTATGACTTGCCCGGTCTGCCTGACGAAGACCGGCCAACCCTGCGGGCGGTGGTGATTACATCGGCTTTTTTCCTGGTGCCGTTTACGGTGCTGTTATGGGGCATGTTTGGGGGGGGATATACCCCGCAATATGCGGCGTGCATTGCGCTTTTGGCCGGGGCGGCCTTGTTGTTTCTTGATGCCGGGCTGACCTTTGATTTACGCCGCAGTCGTGATCGATATATCGATGTGTGCCTGAATGCCGGGCGTCAAATTTCCATGATTGCCTCGATTATTCTGTGTGCGTCGATTGTGATTGGTGTTTTGGGCCTCACCGGGCTGGGTGTGAAAATTACATCGCTTTTGCTTTCCGGTTCGGGGGGGATGTTATGGCCCGCCTTGTTCCTGACAGCTATTGCCTGTCTGGTTTTGGGCATGGAAGTGCCGACAACGGCGGCTTATGTGATTTGCGTGTCCGTTGCGGGGCCTGCCCTTGGCGAGTTGGGCCTTGATCCGTTACAGGCGCATTTGTTTGTGTTCTGGTTTGCGTTGCTTTCAACCATTACGCCGCCGGTGTGCGGGGCGGTATTTATTGCCGCAGGTATGGTCGAGGAAAACTGGCTGAAGGTCGCAGGAACGGCAATGTCGCTTGGTGTCGGGTTGTATCTGGTGCCTTTGGCGATGGTGGCAAATCCATCCCTGTTGTTGCTGGGGACCAACCCGGGTTTTGCGATTGGTGCGTCGCTTAAGGTGGCTTTGGGCCTGGGGGCCATTTCGTTCGGGATTATTTCATCGCGAACGTGGCTGGTGCGGCTGGGGCTTATTGCCGTGGGGGCCGCAATTACCTTTCTATTCGGGTTTTAGGACCAAGGTGGATTGAACAGGGGGAGCCGAAAATCGGTTCCCCCTTTTTTGTTGTTCAGGTGTTTTGGGGGATGGGGCTGATGTTAGGCAAACGGATTTTCAGCTTGCCGCCTGGCATCGGGGTCCAGGGTCAAAACCCGGCCGCCGATTGCATCAAGACGGGCAAAATAGCTTTTAGAACCCAGAAGCTGAAAGGGAAAATACAGCCCGGAGGGTGTTGGCGTTTTGCCATCCAGCCCCAATAATCGTTCAAGTGTCATGGCAACGCCCAGTGCCGTCAGAGGCATTTGGCCGTCGGGATGGAAAACTGCCTGATGGAGCTGCAACGGGGTGCCGTCTTTGTCTTTACCGGCAATCTCGATGATGATTTCCGTCGACATCTGTTTGCCCTGACGACGCGAAGATGTAACCCCAACTGCCAGATCAAATGCAATATTGGCGGCGTTTGTTGCCGTTGCCAACCCCATGACGTCATAAGGTGAAAGTGCAACGGCTTCGTGCAGGATGCCGTCGATGGCGCGGAAAGTGGATTTTGTATTTTCACCGACCCGCCAGAAAAAGGCACCGTTTTTGCGCGTTAATGCTGCCGGCAGGGTTTCGCCCAAACGGTGCATGTCAATTTCTGCTGCGGGGCCACCTGAATCTTCTTCATCAAGTAATGCGCCGATTTTTATTGTGTTGATGGATGCAAATTTTTTGGCCATTGCCAGCGCCGGGATCGTAACCGCACCGACAAGCCATTCAGCCCCTAACACAACTGCCGAGGCACCGGGATTGTGCATAAAGGCGGCTACTTCCGGGGCGATTTCTGACGCGCCGGAAGAAATGCTGATATGGGGAATGCCGCGCATTTGTGCAAACCGCAGCCCTGCCAGCGCGTCGTCCTTGAAAAAAATGGCAACTGCGCTGATTTCACGTTTTCCCAGGCCAAGATCTGCGGCTTCAATGTCAATTTTGATGCTTTCCGTATTGTTAAAATTTGCAGCGACTTTTTGTGCTTTGGCAAGGTCTCTTCCGCCAATTATCATCGGAATGCCGGGGTTTTGCGCCTGCAAATATTTTGCTGTTTGCTGTCCGACAAAACCGGCGCCACCAATAAGCAGAATGGGTGCGACTGACATTGTATTACCTTTCAATCTTTCAGGGCTTCACCTAGTATTGCCCCATTAACGATATATGTTACCAAAAGTAACTTACTTAACGTAACTTACTTAACGTAACTTACTTTTGGTAGGTTTTGCAAGAGGGCATGTCATTGGTCAGGCAAGCGACGGAAAAGGGGACGGTAAAGGCTTCTGCCGGGCGTCTTTCGAAGGCCGAAAGACGTGAGCAACTTTTGGGTGTTGCCCAAAATATTATCCGTGAGGAGGGGGCCGACCGGCTAACACTGGCATATCTGGCTGCGCAGGCCGGGGTGACAAAACCGATTTCCTACGAGCATTTTGGGACCCGGGCGGGTCTGTTGCTTGCCCTTTACAAAAAGCTGGATGAAGTTCAGACCAACATGCTTCGCGAAGCCCTTAGCAGTGTGCAGGGTGACGTTGCCGAAACGATTGATATGCTGTCGCGTGCCTATATGCATTGTGCTGCGGATAGCAACGGTGAATGGCATCTTGTTGCGGCGGCTTTGTCAGGAAATGAGGGCGTCGGGCCAGTTCATCAGGAACTGCTTGATAATTATGTTGCGCTTTTCGTATCTGCCATGGTGCCATTTACCTCGCTTGATACAGACGAGTTAAAACGACGGTGTATCGGGCTGGTGGGTGCGGGCGAGGCGCTTTCGCTGCAAATGGTCAATGGTTATTGTACCGAGACAGAGGCCGCACAAACATTTGCCGCCCTTATATCCGGCGGGATTGCATAGTGCTGACTTTGACGTGCTGACGTGCTGACGGGCAGCCTGACAGCATGTTTTTGTTTGATAAGCACCAGGCCGGGGGAAGTATTGCCAGCATTTTCTGGCTTGAATGCAAGAAATGGATGCTAAAATCAATTAGCATCCATTTTCGTATATATTTTACTTGAATCTAATATTTCGGCAGTCGCCGGAAATTATCGTGCTAGGCGCGTGCGCCGCGCGGTCCCGCAAAGAACCAGATAATAAGGCCAAGAACCGGCAGGACAAGAATGAGGATTGTCCATAGAAGTTTTGCGCCCATACTTGCGCCGCTGCCAAATACATTAATAATTGCCCAGATATCGGCAATCAGAATGATAATTCCTAATATGCCACCAAATCCTGTCATAACCCAACCTCGTTTGTTGTTTAAAAGGTGGTTTTCCCCACCCTTGGCTATTTGCCAATTAACAATGAAACGTCGGTTGATGGGTAATGTTCCCGTGGCAATATTTGTATTACCCATCACAGAAACATGTTTTTCTGGCGGTCATCACGCTGTCGGGCGTGGCCTGCAAAGAAAGGAATTACACCCATTGCAAGGAGCAATGAATTAAACCACCTGCCCCGCACACCAGCCCGATGACCATGCCCACTGGAAGTTAAATCCGCCCAGATGGCCGGTAACATCAACAACTTCGCCGATGAAGTAAAGCCCCGGTGCCTTGCGGCTTTCCATGGTTTGCGACGATAATTCGCGGGTATCGACACCACCCAGTGTAACCTCGGCGGTGCGGTATCCTTCACTGCCCTGGGGGGCGATCTGCCATTGATTAACGTCGCTTGCCAGTTTGCGCAGCGCCTTGTCGCCGGTTTCGCCAATCGGCCGTTCCAGGCCTTGTTTTGCGGTAATATATTGGGCGAGGCGGTTGGGCAACATACGTGACAGCACGTTATGCACCATCTGTTTCGGTGTTTCTTCCTTGGCCGCTTTTAACAGTTCAAACGCATCCTGCTCGGGGTTCAGGTTGATCTGGATGGCTTCGGCTTCACGCCAGTAGGATGATATTTGCAAAATGGACGGCCCGCTTAACCCGCGGTGGGTAAATAACAATCCCTCGCGAAAACGGTTTTTTTGATGCGCAACAATCGCATCCACCGAAATGCCAGCCATCTGGCCCAGGTCGGCGCGTGTATCAGGGTCGAATGTCAGCGGTACAAGGGCCGCCCGTGTCGGAATAATTTCAAGGCCAAACTGGCGGGCAATTTGATACCCAAAACCGGTGGCGCCAATTTTGGGGATCGAAAGGCCGCCACAGGCAACCACCAGCGACTGACAATGCCATTTTGCACCGCTTTGCGATGTTACAAAATATCCGCCATTCGGGGCCGCTTCTATTTCCTTGATGGTGGTTGACAGTTTGATTTCAACATCGACATCGTCACATTCGTCCAGCAGCATATCGATGATTTGAAACGAACTTTCGTCGCAAAAAAGCTGGCCCAGTGTTTTTTCATGCCAGCCAATATTGTATCGGTCGACCAGGGCAATAAAATCGTGCTGGGTATAACGTTTCAGCGCGGAAACGCAGAACCGTTTGTTTTGCGAAATGTAGTTTTCCGGTTTGGCATGCAGATTGGTGAAATTACAACGCCCGCCGCCTGAAATGCGGATTTTTTCTGCCGGTTTGTCGGCATGGTCAATGACCATTACCGAACGGCCCCGATTGCCTGCTTCGATGGCGCACATCAGGCCTGCTGCACCGGCCCCAATAACGATTACATCCAGGTTTTTCACGGACGCTCAATTCTTTTCTGTCATGACATAAATGGAAACGGCCTGCTTATAGGCTGAAATTGCCTTCCTGTCAGCCTTTGCGCCCTGATATGGCAACATAGTTCGCAAAAGGGGTGGTTGGCGGCACGGGGGCGGGGTCAGGCGGGAATGCTTTTGGGCGGCCGAAAATCGCTGTCGCGGGTAAGGGCAGGCTCGGACGCGCTGTTTTTAGCGGCAAGCGGCATTCTTGCTGGTATCGCCAAAGGTGCTGTCTGGGCCGGAATTTCTTTTAAGGCATCCTCGGTTACAACACAGTTACGGCCTTGTTGCTTTGCCAGATAAAGCGCCTGGTCTGCCCGCTGGATCAGGCGGCCCAACGGTTCGCCATACTCAAAACAGCCAACACCAATAGAGACGGTGATCCGTTCTATTGCTGATCCGTCGATTTCGCTAATGACATCCTTCTGGCGCACATTTTGGCAAATAATTTGTGCCAGTCGCCGGGCGCTTTCAATGTCGGTTCGCGGCAAAATAACAGAAAACTCTTCGCCACCGTATCGGGCCGCTGTATCGCGACCCTTGATATTGTTGCGCAATGTTTGCGCAAGCAAGCGAATAACCTGATCGCCGATCTGATGGCCATAGGTGTCGTTAAACTGTTTGAAATGGTCGACATCAATCATCAGCAGGCACAACGGTGTGCCGGTTTCCATTGCTTCCATGGCCCGATTGCGCAATTGCTGATCAAACATTTTACGATTGGCGATGCCGGTCAGCGGGTCGGTCATGGCTTCGCGGCGCATTTCTTCCAGATCCTGGCGCAAGCGCGAAATTTCAGACGAAACCGTATCGTCGCTATCAAAGGCATTTTCCAGTTCCGGCGCAGCCTCCAAACTTAACCCGCTATCCTGCGCATGGGCCGAGTGCGTATCGGTTATGTGCGGTGGCGGTGCATCGATCAGGCGGGAATGCAGAGGTGGGTTTTGCCCCATGCCGGGAACATGATTATTCGTTGTCGGGCTGATCGCCTGCGAACCAAAAAACCGCTCATACAGGTAATGGCAGCGCAACGGGTCAAATTCCTGATGATTGGACCGCAAAATATCAATGGTTTGAGTGAGTTCGGCACTGGTGCCCGACAGGTAATGATAAAACAGCGCATAATTGGCGGGCGTCGGCGCGATATCCAGACTCGAAAGCAGCGCGACAGTTTCCCGTGCAACCTTTCGTGCCTGTTTTAATGCGTCGACATGTTCATTCATCAGTCATGCTGTCCTGAGCGTTTTCCGCAAAATCGGGTAAAAGCCGCATCACACACGAAGCCGGAACCTTGCACGGTTCCCAGTTTGATCCCGGACGATTGCATGTAGGTACATGGGTATGTGAGGCACAGAATTACTAAAAAGAAATATAGTATTTCCCATCCTTTGTATAGGTGCCGGGGGGCCGGTTTTGTCTTGATTTGGGTCAAAATCGGCAAAAAGGTTTGATCCGTTTAAAAATCAGGCAATTATAGCCTCTACAAACAGGTTTGCAGAAAATTGGCAAATCAAGAAAAACAACCGGGAGGATCAGGGTGTTGGCATCAGTGCGCGCAAAACTAATGTTATTGTTGGCATTAATCGGTTTGGTGGTAGCGCTTCCTGCCCTTGCACAACAGGTATCGGAACCGGCCGCAGGCGAGTCTCCTTCGCAAATTGTTGATTTGCGTAAAGTGACAGCCGAGGAACGCAGCAATCTTCCACCGTTGATGGAACGTTATCTGCTTGATGAAATCAAATCGCTTCGTACCGACATGCAGGGCATGCGCACCGATTTGATGCGCGAAGTGGTTAACCGCCAGCTTGAAGCAATCGATAAGGCGATCAGCTATTCGTCAAACACAGTTACCTATTTTTTCTATTTTGTCGCGGCTGTCGGCGCCTTGCTGACCATGCTGGGGTGGCAATCGTTGCGCGAGCTTAAATCCAGTGTGCGTTCGCTTGCCCATACCGAATTGCGCCGACTGTCAGACGAATTTGAAACACGGTTGAGTGCGCTGGAAGAAGAACTGCGTCAGAAAAGTCAGGTGATTAACGACAATCAGCGCGAAATCGAGCGAACCCAAAGCCTGCATGCCTATTGGTTGCAGGCCAACCAGGTGACCAATCCCCGTTCCAAGATCGAGATTTATGACCGGATGCTGGAAATGTCGCCCGGTGACCCGGAAGTAATGGCCTATAAAGCCGATGCCGCCCTGATGCTGGGCGAACGTGACTGGGCCTTAAGCCTGTGCAATCGCCTGTTGGCCGAAGCCCCTGAAAGCGCTAACGGCCATTATCAGCGGGCTTGTGCAAATGCCGGGCTTGGCTTTCGCGAGGCCGCCCTGGCCGATTTGCACCGCGCTGTGGAACTGTCCGATGCCATGCGCCAGCCGGCATGGTCGGAAGTGGAGTTCGAAGGCCTGCGCGACATGCCGGAATTTGCCGAAATACTAGGGCCGCGCAGCGAAGGTGATAGCACACGCCCCGCCGAGTAACCTGTTTCCGAGCACGCTGTTTGCCCAAAAAACACCACCCGGAATATGCCCGGATGGTGTTTTGTATGTCGGGCAGATCAAATAGATCGACCGAATTATTTGCCCAGTTCGTTCCACAACGGGTGGATCGGGGCTTCGTCTTCGTCAATTTTGGTAAAGCGGGCGTCGGTATCGAAGAAATAGTTATCGGCCAGATCATCATTGACCTGTGAAACTTCACCGACAATTACAGCACCCTTGCCTTCTTCGCCGTAAAAACGATGCACCATGGTGCGCGGCAGGGTAACGCTTTGCCCCGGTTCCAGCACAATTTTGCCCCCGGCAGGCAAAATATTCAGTTTGCCATCGGTGCGGACATGTACATCGCTGTCCTTGTCCATCTCGCCATCTTTGGTCAGGTTATAAAGTTCAACCACCAGGTTGCCGCCACCACGCACAATGATGTCTTCCATCTTGACCTTGTGGTAGTGCCACGGGCATTCCTGATTTTCGCCAACAATCATGATTTTTTCGGCATAGGGGACTTCGCCCGGTTGGCGCAAAATGCCATTGCGCAGGCAAAACAGGATCAGCCCGCGCTCGGCAAAGCGGCCTTCGCCGTAATCGGTAACGTCCCAGCCCATCTGATGGTCGTTGCACCATTTTGCCAGATCAGGCTGTTTTTCCCATTCCTCGGGCGAAAAGTGGGCCCATTCAGGCAAACGAAAAGAGATGGAATTGTAAAGTTCCTTGGCGTGATTGATGCAGGCGTTGATTTCTGACCGGCGCATAAGGGCATTCCCCGAAGGTTGTTGTGCAATAATGGATGGCCATTTCGGGTGGCAACATCCACAAAAAGATGCGTGGTTTTAACATGACCAATGGTTTTGTGCGACGAGAATTTGAATGCATTCAACCCTGACGAATTACAATCAAAATTTGACCATCATTGGCAGGTTTAGTCAGTATATAGTTTTAATTAACGCGGGTCAGCCTTTGGCAGGGCAGGCGGGTGGAAATTACAGGTTACCTGTTGCTGCCCGGGCAAGTTTGATGTGACCTGCATGTTGCTAAAAACATGATTATAAAACAGAGGGAATGGACCGCGATATGGGCAAAATTTCGGGTGTTATTGCCGCTTTGTTTGTGGCTGCCGGTCTTGTTGGTGCAGGGGCTTTGGTTGGGCAGGGCATAGTCAATATGCGCGCCCTTGACCGTTATGTCACCGTCAAGGGGCTGGCAGAACAGGACGTAAAAGCTGATCGCGCCGTGTGGCCCATTACCTATGTTGCGACCAATGATGTGTTGCAAACCGCACAGAAGAAAATTGACGACGACACCGAAATTTTACGCAAATTTCTTGAAGATCACGGCATTAAACGTGATCAGACGGAACTGCAAAATTTGCAGGTAACAGACCAGTTGGCCCAAAGTTATCGTTCTGGTCCGGTGGAAAGCCGATATATCGTAAGTCAGACCGTACAGGTGCGTTCCGACGATGTGGATGCCGTTGCCAAGGCGTCACAGGATATTGGCAAACTGCTGCAAAATGGCATTGTTCTAGGCGGCCAGGGGTATAATGCCGGGCCAAGCTATATGTTCACCAAGCTAAACGATATCAAACCGGAAATGATTGCCAGGGCAACGGCCAATGCACGTGAAAGCGGGCAGCAATTTGCCAAGGATTCTGGCGGTAAACTGGGCGGTATTCGCCGGGCGACCCAGGGGCTGTTCCAAATTCTGGCGGCAGACGGTGCGCCAAATTCGACTGAATCCAATCAGATCAATAAAACGGTTCGGGTCGTCACGACGATGGAATATTTGCTGGAAGACTAGACCTGTTATGTTGCGCTGGGCTGTGTGAGGTAGCATTTCGCTGCAATGATTTGTTTTACGCCCGTTTGGCCCGCTGTTTTGCACTGGCAATCGGCGACGGGTCGGGCGTAAAGTTTTATCTGCCCGGATTGACTTGTCGGCAAAAAGCGGTTTTATGCGGCACTTATGGCGCGCTTGATTTTACTTAATAAACCCTATGGGGTGTTGACCCAGTTTACCGACCGCGAAAACGGGCGGCAGACCTTGGCCGACTATGTCAATTTACCAGGCGTTTATGCCGCAGGAAGACTGGATCGCGATAGCGAAGGTTTGTTATTGTTAACAGATAACGGGCCGCTAAACGCACAAATTGCCCACCCCAAATATAAAAAGACCAAAACCTATTGGGTGCAGGTCGATGGCGAACCCGATGACGCTGCCCTGAATGCCCTGCGCAAAGGGGTTATGCTGAAAGACGGTATGACATTACCAGCCAACGTGCGCCGGATCGACGAACCAACCCGATTGTGGGAGCGTGACCCGCCAGTGCGGTTTCGCAAATCCATTCCAACAAGTTGGCTGGAACTGATCATTTCCGAAGGGCGGAACCGTCAGGTGCGCCGCATGACAGCTGCGGTGGGGTTTCCCACCTTGCGGCTGGTGCGCTATGCCATTGGCGACTGGACGCTGGATGGACTTTGCCCGGGGCAATGGCGTGAAATTGATGTTCCTGCCCCGAAATCACAGCCGCGTTCCACCGCGGGGAAAGTTTCGTCAGGGCGACCTTCTTTTAAGGCCGCAGGCGGGGCATCGTCCGATGTTTCATCAGGTTCCAAATCAGGTTCCAAATCAGGTTCCAAATCACGTGCGACATCACAATCGTCTGCGCGGCCCGTGGCCCGGCCTTCGGGTTCTTCTGCCGGGCGGCTCGACACGGTGGAAAACCGGCGGGTATCAAAATATAAAAGGCAGCCTTTTTCGCGCCAGGAAAACCGCCAGGCCGATGGAAAAGATGCCGGTTTGAACGATGCAGGTGCAACCCGTCCCCCGCGGCGTGGTAACAGTGGCCTGCCGAACACAAAATCAAAAAACAAACGGCACGAAGGCAAGGGGCGGCCTGCCCGCCGCCCAACAAAGGATTGATCAGGATATGCTAAGCTATCTGCACGGATTTCATGCCGGAAATTTCGCCGATGTTCATAAACATTCGGCATTGGTGCTGATTTTGGCGCACCTGCAAAAAAAGACCAAACCGTTTTGCGTAATTGATACCCATGCCGGGGCAGGCTGGTATGATTTATCAAGCCTGCAGGCCCAGAAAACCGGCGAATGGAAAGGTGGAATTGCTGCGGTGCAGTATGAAAATCAGGTGCCGGTGGCAATGGTGCCGTATCTGGATCTGATTGAAGATTTCATACCGGAAAATCGTGGATTTTCCGGTGATTCCGGTGCGGAAGGTGACGTGGGCCCGGATGGTGATACATATCAGGAACCGCCACTTTATTATCCGGGATCCCCCTTTATTGTGCAGAAAATGCTGCGCGAAAATGACCATTTGGCTATGATGGAGTTACATCCGCGCGAATACGAAACACTGGACCGCCGCATATATCATGATCGCCGGGTAACCCTGCAAAAACGCGACGGGTATGAAGGGTTGGTGGCCATGGTGCCACCTGCCATTCGCCGGGGGCTGGTTCTGATGGACCCCAGTTACGATGTGAAGCAGGATTATGCCCGTGCGGCACGGTCGATTATTGCGGCCCATCGTCGCTGGGCAACGGCAACATATATGCTGTGGTATCCAATTCTCGAAGACGGGTTTGACCACGAATTGCATGCTATGTTTCGCGAAATCCCGGCGGCCGGGGGCGTTTTATGCAGCGAAATTGCCGCCAGTCACGGTGGTGGCAAGGGGCGGATGCTGGGATCGGGCCTGCTGATTGTTAATCCGCCCTATCAACTTGATGAACAATTGGCAGACATTGGCGAATGGTTGCGCGATGTGGTGCATTTGCCTGGCCCCGGTGTGCATTTTCAGGACTGGCTGGTGAAAGCCCAATAAAAAAGCACCAGCCCCTGATATTGCAGGGCTGGTGCAGTCGGCAAGTAAACTTTCATCGGTCAAACCGGCATGTTACATCCCGATAAAGGGTTGCAATAATTTGGGCAAAATACCGTTGAATTTAAGCGGTGCATCGGTAGCGATCAGGCAAATGCAATCTTCGGCGGTGTCGGCAATCGGCTGATGATCGATATCATCGGCCAGATCGGCAACATCCCCCGCGCGAAAACGGCCCACATCATCGATATAGGATCCCTTCAGCAGCAGGGTCATTTCGTGCCCGCCATGCCCGTGATCGGGAATGCTAACACCTGGCGCAATTTTAAGCAGCCGTACCGTGCCCCTGGTTTGCACCGATTTTAACGGAAAATGCTTTACGCCCGGCGCCAGCGAGCGCCACGGAATGTCTTCCAGCGATAAAATGTTATCGGGCAACAGGCTTGCCAGCGGGGTTGGAAGCGATGGCACCGCACTGCCGGTGATGCTGCCGCCAACGGCCACGCGGCGCGGCATTTCTACCGGTGCTGTGCGGGCGTTCTCATTGGCACTTTCCTGCTCTATCATTGCCATAACATGGTCCAGTGCGTCGCTATCCATGCTCAGGCTTTGATTGTCGTTCAGCATGGCGCCGCCGCAGGCTTCAAATTCGGCAACCTTCTCGCGGCAGTGCGGGCACAAGGTCATATGGGTGGCAACGACCAGTTCCATGGCCTGCGATAACGATCCGCCGGCATAGGCCAGCAGCGTTTCATCGGTTGGGTGATGTTTGATATTCATGCCACACCTTCCAGTCCACTGCGCATTTTACCCAGCGCCAGTCGCAAGCGTGACTTTACCGTACCTAGCGGAATTTTCAGCCGCTCGGCAATTTCGCTATGCGATATTTCTTCAAAAAACGACAATTCTACGACCACTCGTTGATCCTGTGGAAGTTCGACCAGGGCTGCCTGTATCAGGGCGGCCTGTTCGCTTTGATTAACGAGTTCGTCCGCAATCGGGCTTTCGTCAACAATCAGCGTTGGGTCGCTTTCATCCACTTCGATATGTTTGCGTTGCCGTAACCGGTCGATCCGCAGGTTACGGGCAATGGTAAAAATCCATGTGCTGGCCGCGGCTTTTTGCGGGTCAAACAGATGGGCCTTGCGCCAAACCTGCATCATTGATTCCTGTGCAAGTTCCTCGGCCATTTCCTGTGTGCCGGCAAAGCGAAACATATAGGCCTTAACCCGCGGCCCAAAATGGGCGAATAGCCGGGCAAATGCTGCCCGGTCGCGAGAGGCCGCAACCGCAACAATCCAGTCGGCATACTGACGTGCTTCTTCCGGGTTGGCCGGGGCGCGTCGGTTTGTCGCTGTGCCGTTCATATGTTTCCCTGGCCCTTCATCGGACCGAACCACGACATTGTGCATCATAAGTCGAGATACGGTCTTTGTTATCTGTTGGATCATCCGGGTTGAAAGATTTGATCATCGCCCCCTAATTAATTGACGGGCATTGCATTTTTTTGATCCGGATAAACGAATTGCTCGTAGTCATATGTAATCTATACCAACAAACTGCAAGCAGGCACAAAGAATGAATGGCACCGGTTCGAGAATGAAAATCGCTATTGTCGGTTCCGGTATTTCCGGCCTGTCAGCAGCGTGGCTTTTGTCAAAACAGCATGACGTCACCCTGTATGAAAAAGACGACCGCCCCGGAGGTCATTCCAATACTGTCAGTGCTGCTGGCACCCCGGTTGATACCGGGTTCATCGTTTATAATACTGCCAGTTACCCAAATTTATGTGCCCTGTTTGATCATTTGAAAGTGCCAACTGCGGCAACGGATATGTCGTTTGCCGCGTCTCTGGATCAGGGCCGGATCGAATATGGCGGTAGCGACCTTGCCAGCCTGTGTGCGCAAAAACGCAATTTGTTGCGGCCCGGTTTCTGGGCCATGATCCGCGATATTTTGCGGTTCTATCGCGAGGCACCGGCGGTTTTGCAAGATGCCGATGCCGGGTCGCAAAGCCTGGGCGATTATCTGGCCGCCAACCGTTATAGCAAGGCCTTCATCAATGATCATTTGCTGCCCATGGGCGCTGCCATCTGGTCAACGCCGGTGGATATGATGCTGGCCTATCCTGTCGCGGCCTTTGTGCGGTTTTGCGATAATCATGGTTTGCTGCAAATAAAGGATCGCCCGCAATGGCGCACGGTTGTCGGTGGATCGCGCGAATATGTAATCCGAATGATGGCAAGTATCGGCAATGTGGTGCTGGACCGTGCGGTGGCCGAAGTGGGGCCAACCGCCACGGGAACGGGTGCCTTTGTGCAGGACCGCTATGGCCAGCGTGATGAATATGACCACGTTATTCTGGCCTGTCATGCCGACCAGGCGCTGGCGATGCAAAGCGCCCCGGATGCCGCTGTTGCCCGGCTGCTAGGTGCATTTCGCTATGAACGTAATCTGGCGATTTTGCATAATGACCCCGCCTTGATGCCGAAAAACCCCAAGGTGTGGTCGAGCTGGAATTACCTGCGCCAGACAATCGGCGCCGAGGAAAAAGTATGTGTGTCCTACTGGATGAACCGCTTGCAGCATATTGATGAAAACCAGCCGCTTTTTGTGACGCTGAACCCGCCAGTCAGCCCGCGTGATGGATCGGTTATCCGGTCGTTTTTGTATGACCACCCGGTGTTTGACAATGGGGCCATGGCTGCACAGCGCATGTTGTGGAACATTCAGGGCACGCAAAATATCTGGTATTGCGGCAGTTATTTTGGCTATGGCTTTCACGAAGACGGTATTCAATCGGGCCTTGCTGTGGCCGAGGCCGTGGGCGGTGTGCGGCGCCCGTGGAATGTTGAAAATGAAAGCGGGCGTATTCATGTTTCCCCGCTTTTAAAAGCCCCCCGCAAAAACAGCGAGGCGGCATAAATGACAGTGACGGGCGCAAAACAGGGTGGTTCGGCCTTGTATGAAGGTGTGGTCACGCATCACCGCCTGCGTCCGCGTCAGCACCGATTGCGGTATCGGGTGGTGTCGTTTTTGTTCGATCTCGATGAAATTGATCATTTAAGTGCACGGTTAAAACTGTTTAGCCGTAACCGGTTTAATCTGTTTTCGTTTCATGACCGTGATTTTGGCGGGGACGGTACGGGCGTAAATATTCGCGCCCGTATCACGCAAATGCTGGTTGAAAATAACCTGGCCGATTGTGCCGCCCGGGTCGATCTGTTGTGTTATCCGCGTATTCTGGGTTTTGTGTTTAATCCGCTCAGCGTTTATTTTTGTTACCGCAAAAATGGTGATCTGGGTGCGATTTTACATGACGTGTCAAACACGTTTGGCGACCGGCACGGATATTTGATTCCGGTAACATCGGGGTGCCACGACACCAAAGGTATTGTGCATCAAAAATGTGCCAAGGAATTTTATGTATCACCCTTTATCGGCATGAAAGCCGATTATCGTTTTCGTATCAAACCACCACAAGATCGTGTTGCGGTTTCCATTGCCGAAAGCGATGACGATGGCCTGTTTTTAAACGCGGCCTTTGCCGGGGACCGCCGTGCGTTTAGCGACCGGAACCTGTTTTCTGCATTCATTCGTTATCCGCTGATGACCTTGAAGGTGGTAGCCGGCATTCATTGGGAAGCCCTTCATTTGTGGCGCAAGGGATTTACCTTTTACAAACGTCCAACCCCGCCGCAACACCGTATTACGTTTATTACACCCGGCCCGTCTGTCGTCCCTGATGCAGGAAAAAGGTAAACGCCATGCCTGATCGTTCCCGGCCCAATTCAACACTTGCCCGTTCATTGCGCGACCGCATTTTACCGCTGATCAGCAGTGTTGTCCGGCCCAAATCAATGCTGGAACGCATGCTGGTGCGGGTTTTGTCGCATTTGCATTACGGGCGTTTGGCACTGGTTTTGCCCGATGGACGGACGTTGAATTTTACCGGGCGTGAACGGCTTGATTTGCATGCTGTGCTTGATGTGCGCCATTGGCGCGCCATCCGCAAACTCGCCACCGGGGGCGATCTGGCCTTTGCCGAGGCTTATATTGATGGTGACTGGCGCAGCCCTGATTTAACCCGTTTGATGCAGCTGGCTATCCTGAACGAACCCATTGTGCAGGCCCGGTTTGCCGCCGGATTGATTTCGCGGCTGGTGCATCGGCTGGCCCATTTGCGTAATGCCAACACAATTGAGGGTTCGCGGCGCAATATTTCCTATCACTATGATTTGGGGAACGAGTTTTACCGTCTGTGGCTGGACCCCGGCATGACGTATTCTTCGGCGTTATATCGCCATGACGACCAGCCGCTGGCGGATGCGCAAACTGCCAAATATACCCGTATTTGCGAATTGGCGGCATTGATGCCCGGGGAAAAAGTGCTTGAAGTCGGGTGCGGCTGGGGCGGGTTTGCCGAAATGGCGGCGCAAAATTATGGTTGCGATGTAGAGGGTTTAACCCTGTCGCAGGAACAGCTTTCCTATGCTGAAATGCGCTTGAAAACAGCCGGGCTGGCGGACAAAACCAACATGGTATTGCGCGATTACCGCCATCAGGAAGGCCAGTATGACAAACTGGTATCCATCGAAATGTTTGAAGCGGTGGGGGAAGAGCATTGGCCGACCTATTTTGATATGATTCGCAACCGTTTGCGCCCTGGTGGCAAGGCGGTGTTACAAATCATTACCATTGATGAAAGCCGGTTTGATGGCTATCGCGAAGGGGCTGATTTTATTCAGCGTTATATCTTCCCTGGCGGTATGTTGCCATCGCCAACAGCGTTGAAAGAAGCGGTTTTTGCTGCGGGGTTAAAGGTGCAGCATTCGGAATTTTTCGGTCAATCCTATGCCCGCACCCTGGCCGAATGGCAGCGGGATTTTCAACATAATTGGGAAGCGATCGCCAAGCAGGGGTTTGATCTGCGTTTTAAACGGATGTGGGAATATTACCTGTCCTATTGCCAGACCGGGTTTGAAGCCGGAACCATTGATGTCGGCCTGTTCGTGATCACGCATGACGATCAAAATGACCGGGGTCTGCCGGCAGGCACAGGCCATGGCATAAACGCATCAAGATAATCATAATCAGGCACGAAAAAGGGAGCTGTTTTAAATGACGCGACAAAACCGTCTGCTTCCCTTGATCTATGCGTTACCCGCCCTTGCTGCGGCCATCCCGACCATTCCGGCCTATGTACTACTTCCCAGTCTTTATGGGGACACACTGGGTTTGGGCTTAACCCTGACCGGGCTGGTATTTTTTGCCATTCGTTTGATCGATATGGTGACCGACCCTTTGGTGGGCTATTTGTCCGATCGTAGCCAGTCGCGCAAACCCTGGGTGGCGGGCGGGGCCGTGGTTGCCGGTATTGGGATCTGGTTTTTGTTTAATCCGCCGCCTCATCCAACGGCGTTTTATCTGTTCGTTTGGGCCAGTGTGCTGTTTGTCGGCTGGACGATGTTTCAAGTTCCTTATCTGGCGTGGGGGGCAGAACTTTCGGGCGATTATAAACAGCGCAGCCGAATTAGTGCATGGCGTGAAGGGGCCGGTTTAATCGGCATTTTATGTGCGGGCGGGTTGCCGGTGATATTGGCGGTGAACGGCGCCCTGGCACAAACCGGCATGCTGGCAACGGCAAGTATTGTGCTGGGGGCGGTAACTGTACCCCTTGTTTTGCTGTTTGTGCCCGATATGCTGCGCAACAAAAGGAACAGTTCCGATCAGCTGGCGCGGGCCCCGGTGCAGAGGGCGGCGGAGCCAACGGGTACTTTGACAGCCACGGGTTTGACGGACATTCAGGCATTGCCGTCCTCTGCGGGGCATGGGCCAGGGGGCGCCGTGGTTTCGCCATCGCAATGGCAGGGATTGCGGCAAAATCGCCTGTTTGTCCGCCTTTTGGCAGCCTGGCTGATTAATGGTTTGGCCAATGGGCTCCCTGCCGTTTGTTTTCCATTATTTGTTAAATACGGCCTGGGGCTGGGGCAAAGTGACCAGAATATATTGATTTTGCTTTATTTCGCCTGTGCGGTGGTCGCAATGCCGGTATGGGTCATTGCCAGCGGGGTTATGGGCAAACATCGTGTGTGGTGTGGTGCCATGATCATGGCAATCGTTGCGTTTGCCTTTGTTCCGGTTCTGGCAAGTGGCGATTTTGGTGGGTTTGCAATTATTTGTGCCGTGACAGGGGCGGCGCTGGGCGCTGATCTGGCCCTGCCTCCGGCCATTCAGGCCGATGTTGATGACTGGGACAAATACCGGTTTGGCGCATCGCGTACCGGGCTTTTGTTTGCGCTGTGGAACATGACCAACAAGCTGGCCATGGCGGTTGCGGCCGGGGTGGCATTTCCTGTGTTGGGTTTTCTGGGCTTGCTAACGGCGGGGGGCGGAGGTGCTGACGATGCATCGCCGCAACATCCTGCAGCATTGACAATGCTTTTGGTGATCTATGCCGTGGTTCCCATCGTATTGAAAATTATGGCGGTTGCAATGATGTGGCGGTTTCCGCTTGGTGTCCGCCAGCAGTTCGCGCTGCGACGGCGTCTTGAACACCGCAGAAGGTGAAAGTCGCAATTTTAGCAAAAGGAATAACGGGATGCTGCGGTTGGGGTTGGCCTTTTTTATGGTCGTTTTTATCAGTGGGTGCGGGGCGATGAAACCACAGGATTTTGCCCAGAAAGAACCGGCATTTGATGTTTTTGCCTATTTTCAGGGGCACAGCCGTGCGTGGGGTATTTTTGAAGACCGGTTTGGCAAGCTGCGCCGCCAGTTTACCGTTGATATTAACGGCGTTGTCGAGGACGGGGTTTTAATCCTGACCGAAGATTTTGTGTATGACGACGGCGAAACCGATCAGCGGGTATGGAAAATTAGTAAAACTGCCGATCACGAATATGAAGGTACGTTTGACGAAATTGTCGGTATCGCCAGGGGCGTGCAATATGGCAATGCGTTGAACTGGAACTACGATATGGATTTAAAGGTTGGCGATGGCACCTGGCGCGTCAGTTTCGACGACTGGATGTTTTTACAGCCGAATGGCGTATTGGTTAACCGCGCCCGGGTGCGCAAATGGGGGGTGGAAATTGGCGAAATATCGCTGTTTTTTGCCAAACCTAATGCGCAACTTTTTTCGCAAGCCGCCGAATGATCCAACCCAGAACCGGGATGCGAGCATAAAATTTACTGCCGGAATCCCAATGGTCGGTATGGCTGGCGATCAATGTGCCATCGGCGTTAAAGGTAACTTCGGACATACCGGTAAATTCCCATTGACCGATAACAGGAACCTTTGCTGAAAAATGCCAGCGTAAAAACCCCATATCCTGGCATATCATTTGATGGCTGATGGCAAATTGTGCATTTTGCGCATCTTCAAACATTTTCCCCATATAGGCACATAACGCATCATGCCCGTTGAGGGTTGTAAACGGGTCGGTAAAGCAGATATCGGGCGTGGTAACATCACGCAGGGCGTTAAGTGTGCCGGGTGTCAGGCGGGCATAAACATCGGCATAGTTTTGCAGTGTTGTCATCCGGGGATCATTTGGCGCGGGAGTGCTCATTTTTGTACCAGCCGTTCAACTAATTTGAAATACCAGCGATAAGGCAGGATGCGGGCCAGTTTAAGCTGGCGGACAAAGGGCTGTGGAAAGGCAATTTCAAAATCATCATTTTTGCACAGCCCGTTATAGATAAAATCCGCCGCCTGTTGTGGTGTTTGCAAATAGGGCATGTCAAAATCGTTTTGGTCGGTCATCGGGGTTTTCACGAACCCGGGGTTAATTACGCGCATGATGACGCCACTGCCCGTCAGTTCTTCACGCAATGTTTCACATAAACTGATCAGGGCGGCTTTGGTAGGGCCATAGGCACCGGCTTTTGGCAGGCCGCGATACCCAACGACCGAGGCGGTAATGGCAATTTCCCCATGCCCGCGGGCGCGCATTTTGCGTAAAAGCGGCTCCAGGCAATTCACCGCGCCCTGATAATTCACCGCAACATGGTGGGCAACAGTGTCGCGCGAAAAGTCTTCCACCGGCATCGGGTTATAAAATCCGGCGCAATAAATCACCAGGTCGGGAAGGCCATGTTCGCTTTCGATCAGTTCAAGGACCTGATCAACCGAACCCGGGTTTGTGACATCGCAGGGCATTGCCGATATGCGTGGGCTTGCCAGTGCCATTTCCTGCAATGCCGCGTGCGAACGTGCGGAAATTGTTATGTGCCTGGTCGTGCTTTCATTGGTTTCGACAATGAATTTTTGCACAATAGCGGCACCAATGCCCGACGAGGCACCAATTACCCAAATATTTTGCCAGTTTTTGTGTTTCATTGTGCGGCCTTTATATTCCGGGTGCAGGTCAAACAGCGATAAACAATTTCCGATCCATCCCGCGCCCTGAATGCCAGTCTGACCCATCGCCCATCGGCATCGTACCAGGCATCCGTGCGTAATTCGCCGTCATATTGAAAGTGGGTTGCATCGATGCGATTTACACCACCATTGCCTGCAATAATCTTTTCCTGCCCCATACTGCGAATGGTGACATTGTTGGGCTGACCGGTGATGGTGTTTAGCACTGTCGTTTGCGATAACACGCCGCAATGCCAATGATTGGTGGGAAAGATGCCCGCAGGCAAGGTTCTTTCGCCGTCGGGGCCCGTGGCCTGCAACATGTCGGTTTTGCTGTCATAGCGGGCGTTCAGACTGGTTTGGTCGCCGTCATCGTCGACATTAACGGCAAGTTTTGCGAGACGATCGTGTTGCCACAGGCTTTCAGACCGATAATCAAACCGGTAGGCGGAAAAGCCCAGAAATGAAATGTTGATCGTGCTTTGTGCAATGACCTGAATGCCATCCTTGCCGGTGTGAAATTGCAGTTTGTGGGTGCCAACGGGCGATCCTTCACGGCGGATTTGGAACACCCATTCGGTGCTGCCATAAAGTTTCACTGGATCGATATTGGTGCAGGTGGCTGAAGGCAAAGGCGAAGAAGATGCCGCATGGGCCGTCGTAGAAAAGCAAATGCCCGGAATCGTGGCGGCCAAGAGCAGAATAATCAAAAATCGCATCGGGATGGTAATGACCAGGGGAGATGCCAGCGCGGTAGGATCACTTGTGTTGTGACGCCCTTTCATTGTTTTGGTCCCTGGCGCTGTTGTTATTGTGACATAATCCATATATTCCGTACGCAGTTTTAATGATGCCGGATCAGGGGTATTGGCCTGTGATCTGTTTTGTTATTTGTTTGTTCGTTGTTAGCCCCGTCAGGAAGTGACCTTTTTATGGCCCATCCCATTGCCGAAGACCTGATCGCCTGTGTTTTGCACCGCGATTCAAATGTGATTATTCTGAATAAGCCACCAGGGTTGGCATCGCACGGGGGGCCAAAAACCTATTTTCACGTTGATGCCTACTTGCCCGATCTGACGTTTGGTATTGCCTCGATCCCGACGCTGGCACACCGCCTGGATCGCGATACGGCAGGGTGCCTGCTTTTGTGCCGCCATGCCAAATCATCAAAAAAGATCACGCGGCTGTTTACCGAAAAGAAAATCGACAAGGCCTATTGGGCGGTGGTGCGTGGCACCGTGCCCGACGATCATGGTTTTATCGATGCGCCGATTGCCAAGTTTAATGATGAAAGCGGCTGGCGCATGGTGGTTGATGATAGCGGCCAGGAATCGCGCACCGAATATCGCGTGCTGGGCCGGGCCGAGGGGATGACCTGGCTGGAACTGGTGCCTCACACCGGGCGGACTCACCAGTTACGTGTTCATTTGGACCATATCGGTTTCCCCGTGATCGGCGATCCGTTTTATGGCACCGGCAAGGCCCCTGTTTTTGGTGCCCCGCCGACCCTGCATTTATTATCACGGCGCATTGTGGTGCCGTTTCACGCCGAACGCGAGCCGGTTGTGGTGGATGCCCCGCCGCCCGAACTGATGCGCGATGCATTGGTCGCATGTGGCTATGACGGCGATTTTGCTCCGCATCGGGCTTCAATTGACAGTCAATATGGCGGCGATAACGGAAATGCTGAGCGCGGAGAGCAAAGTTTCGATGGTGACGATTGAGGCCATAACATCGGCATCACCGCCCAGTTGTCGGGCCAGAATATAGGCATTCCCGGCGCATGGCATACCGGCATATAAAACCCCCATTGCCAGCACCATGCCGTCAATCCCGGCAAGGTGCAGGGCAATGCCCGTGATCAGCGGTAAAAAGGTCAGCTTGACCAGATTGCTAAAGGCGATTGCCCCCAACGAGCGACGGTCGAGTACAAATTTAAGCCCCGCCCCAACCGACAGCAGGCTGAGCGGCAAGGCCGCGGTTTTAAGCAGGGATGCCGTGTTTTCAATTGGCAACGGGATGTGAATATTGGCGATGTTTAAAATTGCCCCGGCCCCGGCGGCCAGAATGATGGGGTTTTTGGCAAGACCAATGGCAATGCGTTTAAAATTGCCGCCCCGGCCATTAAGCGCATTTAGCACCACCACAGCCAGAATATTGGTAACAATCACCATCACGGCGATAAACACAATCGCCAGTGCCAGCCCGTCGCGGCCAAACAGGGCTTCGGCAACGGCGAGCAAAACATAGCTGTTATAGCGGACCGATCCCTGAAATATCGATGTGAAAAGCGGCGTGTTTTTGGTGATAACACGGCGAAATATCAACATGCTGGCCGCCAGCACCAGTGTTGCCACCATGGTAATGACAACGGCGGTGCCGGCATGGCCGGTGCTGAAATCGGCATGGTAAATGCCGATCATTAACAAGGCCGGCAACAGCAAATAATATGTCAGCCGGTCAATTCCCGCCCAAACCTCGCCACTTTGGATCAGGTATTTTTTAAGCACGGCGCCGACAATGATGGTGGCAAAAATCGGAAAAATGGCGGCGATCAGGGTATAGGCAAAAGACATGGGGCGCCTATTGGTTGGATTTATGTCAGGTGGGGCGGTGACGGGGATCGGGCGTATTTTGCCAGGTCAAAGTTTGCGATTGGTATAATCGGCAAAGGCCTGTTCGGGGGAATGACCACGATATTGCTCGCAGATTTCCTCGAATTTCGGATTGCTGATCAAAAGGTCGGCGGTACTGCGATTGCAGGCAATGGGAACTTCATACATGTTTGCCAGCCGGATCAAGGCGCGCACATCAACATCGTGGGGTTGGGGTGTCATCGGATCGGTAAAGAAAAACATGGCCTGTAATTCGCCATGCGCAATCATGGATCCCAGTTGCTGATCACCGCCAAACGGGCCACTTTTTAACGGAAAAATATCAAGGTCGGGAAAGCGTTCCAAAAGAACACGTCCGGTCGTCCCGGTGGCAAAGATGCGGGCATCGGCAAACTGGTCTTTATGGGTTTCCAGCCACTCTGCCATTTCGCGTTTGCGACGGTCATGGGCGACAACTCCGATTGATAAGGTCATGGCAATGCTCCTGGGAACGATACAGTTGTTCTTATTAAGCATATAATGCGTCGAATGGTCACGCGGCATTGCAAATAAGGGGGGTAAATGACGGTTGATTTTAAAGGTAACTTTGCACTGGCGATGATCGTAACCGGGGCCGTCATGGTTTCTGGCTGTGGCCTGATTACAAGTGTGCAGGCAGCCGAGAAGGCCACGCGGCCTTTTCCCTGGCACCAAACCTATGCCGCCGGTGCGCTATTTCCGTCGCGCTGGACCGCGCAAGAACGCGATGCGGATGTTGCGGAATTTTACCAGCAATGGAAAGCCGATTATGTGCGCAAGGTTGAGGTCACAAACGGCGACGGGGTGCAATATCGGGTGACTTTTGGTCATGATGAAGCCGGACGCACCGTGTCGGAAGGGCAGGGATATGGCATGATCATCACCGCGCTGATGGCAGGGGTGGACCCGGATGCCAAGCCCCTGTTTGATGGCATGTGGCGTTTTGCCCGCCAATGGCCCAGCGATGGAGACCCCCGCCTGATGGGGTGGCAAATTCCGCCTGATCCCAAGAGAAACGACAATGCCTTTGACGGCGATGCCGACATTGCCTTCGCCCTGTTATTGGCCGCCGATCAGTGGCAGCAACCGGCCTATTTGCAGGCGGCCCGCGAAGTGATTGCGGGAATTGCAGAAAGCACAATTGGACCAGACAGTTTATTGCCCTTGCTGGGCGACTGGGTGGAACCGAACGGCGAGGAATATGACCAATGGGGAACGCGCCCGTCTGATTTTATGCCGGGTCATTTTGCCGCCTTTGGCCGGGCAACGGGGGATCCGTTATGGACGCAGGTGCGAAATCGGGTGCTGGATGTTTCCAGCGCGTTGCAACAGGAGGTTTCGCCGCGGACCGGGTTGCTGCCCGATTTTGCTATTGTCGAACCTGATGGCACCGTCCATGCCGCGCCGCCGAAATATCTGGAGGGGTATTATGATGGTGCGTATTATTTTAATGCAGCCCGCGTGCCGTGGCGCATGGCCAGTGATGCCTTGTTGGAAAATGATACAAAAGCCGCAACCATTGCCCGGCGTATGGCAACATGGATGCGTATACGGGTCAAAGGCGATCCGGGCAAAATTCAGTCGGGATATTTGCTAAGCGGGTTGCCGCTTCCCTATGAAACCGAAAACAGTACCTTGTTTGTTGCGCCAATGGCGGTGGCATCCATGTTGCTGCCCGATGGGCAGGAATGGCTGAATGATATGTATGCCAATATCCGCGACCGTCATATGGACTATTACGAGGATAGCGTGACGTTACTGTGTTTGCTGGTGTTGTCAGGGAATTTCTGGTCGCCGTCGGGCGCGTTGGAATAATTCATGTTTTGGGTCATATATGGCTTGAACGCGGTTTTCAGGTGTCGCTGGTGGGCCATGTGCCCGCATGGATTAGATCGGAGCTGATATGTTGCATTTCCTCAACCACGCGGGCGACGACCGGGTTTTGCATTTTGATGCGACGAATCCCCAGCGAAACCTGTCGTGAAAGACTGGGTTCAAGCGGAATGGCACGAACGGTTTTTTGTGCCAGTTCGTCTGTTACGGCGCATTTTGCCAAAAGGCCAAAGCCCTCGCCTGCGGCAATCAGTTTGACCAGATGTGTGCTGGTATCAATTTCCATCCGAATGTCCAACCCCTTGCCCGAGGCGGCAAAGGCTTCGGCCTTGCCGAAAAGTTCGATACATCCGTTCGTGTGCGGCTGATTGCGTTGAACCCGGATGATATTGCCGCGTCCGATATTGGCGTGGAGGCACGATCATGACGATGCCGTTATGCAAAAACGAACCGAAAAATGTGACGATTTCGGAAATCAGCAGTTTTCACATTGGCGGCGAAACCGTTGAACTCAGCGACCAGCCCCGCCTGATGATGCGGGTTGCCGGTGAAGGCATGGCGCGCGAAGTTGATTTGAATGGGTCCTATGTTACCGGTCAGCTTTATACCAACCATGTGAAACTTGCTGCCCCGCGCCATGCTGACCCGGTCATGTTCTGGCATGGCGGGGCGATGACCGGTGTCACCTGGGAAACAACGCCCGATGGCCGCCCGGGCTGGCAGTGGCTGTTTTTGCAGGCGGGTTATGACGTTATTGTCACCGATGCAGTGGAACGCGGCCGGGCATCGTGGTCGCCCTATCCGCAGATTTACGATACCGGGCCGGTTTTCCGTACCAAGGAAGAAGCCTGGAGCATGTATCGGGTTGGGACGCGTTCCGAGTTTGATGCCCGCATTCCGTTGACGGGCAGCGCTTTCCGGTGTCGGCATTTGATGCGCTGGCCGCCCAGCTTGTGCCGCGCTGGACCACCCATGACGATATGACCCTTGATGCCTATCAGGCGGCGTTGGAAAAGGTCGGGCCGGTGCATTTGGTGGCGCACAGCCAGGGGGGCTGGTTTGCGCTGAACATGGTGAAACGGGTGCCGCATCTGGTGAAATCGGTTGTGGTGATTGAACCTGCCGGTGCGCCGCAACTGACAGCGGAAGATGTCGCCCGCATGGGGGATATTCCTCATTTGTTTATGTGGGGTGATTTCATCAACGAGGTGCCGTCCTGGAAAAAATACCGGAGCGCGACGGATCAGTATCGAGAGGTGTTGACTGCTGCGGGGAAAAGCAGCTGCGAAATGGATTTGCCGTTAATGGGCATTCGCGGCAACAGCCATGTTCCGATGATGGATGACAATAGTGCCGATATTGCTACGATGATTGTTGGTTGGATGGCGCAAAACCAGGTTGCGGCAAAATAGCGCGCCCTGGAAGCAGGACCATTACATTTTGCGGGGGATATAGCATTGGCTATATCCCCCCTTTTTTTGATCACATTGCTTTTGATGGCGCGTCGAGGGGTGCTGTTTTGCATCAATCTTTCGCGATAGAAGGGGGACGTTATGAGAACGCCTGAAAATGTGATCTATACCGATAACGGTAATGCGCCGGTTTCCAAACTGGTTGGTACAGCCTGTACCATCGGGATTCAAAGCTTTATATCACAGGTTGATTTTGCCAATGGTGTCTGTACGCTTCACGCAGACTGGCCTTTGCAATCGGCGATCAAGAACAACGATATTGAAAAGGCAAAGGAAGGCGGCAAGCGCAAAATTCTGGTCGCTGTGGGCGGCGCCACCTTTGATACGCCCTCCTGGAAGGGGTGTGCCGATAACCTGAATGCCTTTGTCGCGGCATTGGTCGAATTTGTCAAAGATCATAAATTTGACGGTATCGACATTGACTGGGAAGATACGACCGACCTGGTCTATATGGGCGATTCTGCCAAGAAAGAAGAGTGCTATGATGCGGTGGCGTTTCTGGTCAATCTGACCAAAAAACTACGTGCCAGCTTGCCTGCACCGCAATATATCATCACCCATGCGCCACAACCGCCCTATTTTGATCCGGCATTTTACGGTGGCACCTATATGCAGGTGACGAAGCTGGCGGGGGATGCGATCGACTATCTGAATATCCAATATTACAACAATGAAAGCTTTGTTGGCACCACTGGCCCCGAACAGACGGCGAAAGTGGCGGGAACGGCGGGCTCATCGCCATATCCGACAAGTATTGTCGGCCTGGTCGGGCAGGGCTTGCCGGTGGAAAAGCTGTTGGTGGGGAAACCGACCTCTCCCGAAAATGCCGGAAGTGGTTTTTTGCCAGTTGGTGAATTTTGCGAGGATGTCGTGGCCCCGCTGGTGCGCAAATATGGTGCGGATTTTGGCGGGGTGATGGGCTGGCAACTGGCGCAGTCACCCAATAGCACCGACCTTGAATATGACTGGATCAGCACGGTTGCCGATGCCCTGACGGGGAATGCCGGATAAAACGCTAGCCCGCCAACAAGCGTCATCAGGTTATGTTGACCCAAACAAAAACGACCGCCCCGAAAGGAGCGGCCGTTTGGCTGACAGGGTATATTTGTCAGAAATTACATGTGGATCGCACGGTCATCGGCAGCCAAAGCGGCTTCCTTGACGGCCTCACCCAGGGCCGGGTGGGCATGGCAGGTGCGCGCGATGTCTTCGGCAGAAGCACCATATTCCATCGCCAGAACAACTTCGGCAATCAGGTCGCCAGCAGCCGGGCCGACAATGTGGCAACCGACGACGCGGTGCGTTTTCTTGTCTTCCAGGATTTTGACGAAACCTTCGGTGCTTTCCATTGCCTTGGCACGGCCATTGGCGGTGAAGGGGAATTTGCCAACCGAATAGTCGACACCTTCGTCTTTCAGCTGCTCTTCGGTTTTGCCAACCGCCGCAACTTCCGGCCAGGTGTAAACAACACCCGGGACCTTGCCGTAATCGACATGGCCTTCTTCACCGGCCAGCATTTCAGCCAGGGCGACACCGTCTTCTTCGGCTTTATGCGCCAGCATCGGACCAACAATGGCATCGCCAATGGCGAAAATGCCCTGCACGTTGGTCTGGAAATGTTCGTCGGTTTTAACGCGACCGCGATCATCGAGCTCAACACCGGCATTATCAAGGCCAAGGCCGGTGACAAACGGACGACGCCCGATGGCTACCAGAACAACGTCTGCCTTGACTTCTTCGGCATCACCCCCCTTGGAGGGTTCAACCGTCAGCTTAACACCACCTTTGGCGGTTTTCGCACCGGTCACTTTATGACCCAGTTTGAAATCCAGGCCCTGTTTGGCAAAAATGCGCTGGGTCTGTTTGGCCAGTTCGCCATCCATACCGGGCAGAATACGGTCGAGATATTCGATAACCGTCACTTCCGAGCCCAGACGACGCCAGACGGAACCAAGCTCAAGCCCGATCACGCCCGCACCGATGACAACCAGTTTCTTGGGAACAGATGACAGTTCCAAAGCACCGGTTGAGGAAACGATCTGTTTTTCATCGATTTCAACGCCGGGCAGCGGGGTTACTTCCGAGCCGGTTGCGATAACGATGTTTTTCGCGTTCAGGGTTTCTTCGCCGCCGTCAAGCAGGGCAACCTTAACCTCGGTTGCCGAGACGATTTCACCCGCACCCTTGACATAGGTAACCTTGTTTTTCTTGAACAGGAATTCGATGCCCTTGACGTTGGAATCAACCACCTTGTCCTTGCGGGCCATCATCTTTTCAAGATTGACCTTCGGGGTATTGATGTCGATGCCGTGGGTATCGAAATGCTTGTCGGCTTCTTCAAACAGGTGTGAAGAATGCAGCAGGGCCTTTGACGGAATACATCCGACATTCAGGCAGGTGCCGCCCAGGGTGCCGCGTTTTTCAACGCAGGCAACCTTGAGGCCAAGCTGTGCGGCACGGATGGCGCATACATAACCGCCAGGTCCGCCGCCGATCACGACAATATCATAGGTCTCGCTCATGAGTTCTTTGATCCTTTTGTCTGATCAGATGTCGAGCAGGATGCGTTCCGGGTTCTCGATGCATTCTTTAACCCGCACGAGGAACGAAACAGCTTCGCGGCCGTCAATGACACGGTGATCGTAGGACAGGGCCAGATACATCATCGGACGGATTTCAACCTTGCCATCAATGGCAACGGGGCGCATCTGGGTTTTGTGCATGCCCAGAATGCCCGACTGCGGCGCATTGAGGATCGGCGATGACAGCAGGGAGCCGAAAACACCACCGTTGGAAATGGTGAAGGAGCCGCCTGACATTTCGTCCATGCCCAATTTGCCGTCACGCGCACGCTTGCCGAAATCGACAATGGTGCTTTCCAGATCGGCAAAGGTTTTCTTTTCAGCCGAACGGATTACCGGAACAACCAGGCCCTGCGGGGTGCCAACGGCAACGCCGATGTCGCAGAAGTTTTTGTAAACAAAGCTGTCGCCGTCGATTTCGGCATTCACTGCCGGCCATTCGTTCAGCGCGGTTGTACAAGCCTTGATGAAGAAGGACATGAAACCAAGTTTCACGCCGTGTTTCTTTTCAAAGCCGTCTTTGTATTTGTTACGGCACGCCAGAAGGTTGGTCATGTCGACTTCGTTATAGGTCGTCAACATGGCAGCCGTGTTCTGGGCTTCTTTCAGGCGGCGCGCAATGGTCTGGCGCAGCTTGGACATTTTAACCCGTTCTTCGCCTTCGCGCAGTTCGCGCTGGGGTTTCGGGCCTGCCGGTGCCGCCGGGGCCGGTGCAGCAGCACGCGGGGCCGGTTTGCCACCTTCAAGATAATCCAGAACGTCGCCCTTGGTCAGGCGGCCATCTTTGCCCGATGCCGGAATTTTCGAGGCATCAAGGTTGTTGTCTTCGACCAGTTTACGCACAGCCGGCGCCAGCGGGTGATCGGTGTTGGCGGACTGGGTTGCCGGTGCGCTTGCTGCTGCAGGAGCCGCCGGTTTGGCTTCTTCCTTGGGTGCAGGGGCAGCTTCTTCCTTCGCCGGAGCTTTGGCTTCAGCCGGGGCTTCTTCCTTGGCTGATGTTCCTTCAGCGCCTTCGCTGATCATGGCGATCAGGGCACCAACTTCAACTTCGTCGCCTTCACCAACAATCAGTTCGGCAATAGCGCCAGCAACCGGAGAGTTGACTTCAACCGTAACCTTGTCGGTTTCAAGTTCAACAATCGGTTCGTCAGCAGCAACAGTGTCGCCGACTTTTTTGTACCATTTGGCAATGGTGGCTTCGCTAACAGATTCGCCCAACGCGGGAACTTTAACTTCAGTCGCCATTTTTTCCTCGACCGTTTTTAAAAAGGCAGTGTGGGTCTGCCGATTTCAAATAAAAATATGTTGTGACCAGATCAGACCAGACAGGCAGGGAGTGGTCCCTGCCTGTCTGTGAAATCATTTGACGCTGAGCGCGGCATCAACAAGTTCGGCCTGCTCGCGCAGGTGAATCTTGAGAAGACCGGTTGCCGGCGACGCAGCGGTGGAACGACCGACATATACCGGACGGGATGTTTTGTGTTTGACGGTGGTCAGGACTTTTTCGATACGACGATCGACAAAGTACCACGAACCCATATTTTCAGGTTCTTCCTGACACCAGATCACATCGGCATTGCTGTATCGGCTCAGCTGTGCACCCAGTTCCTTTTCCGGGAACGGATAAAGCTGTTCGACACGTACAATGGCGACATCCTCGATACCGCGGTTGTCACGCTCTGCCAGCAGGTCGTAATAAACCTTGCCCGAACACAGAACGACACGTTTGACCTTCTTGTCGTCAACCAGTTTGGCGGTTTCGGCCAGAACGGGCTGGAAGGTTGTGCCTGTTGCAAATTCAGACAGGTTCGATACGCACTGCTTGTGACGCAGCAACGATTTCGGCGTCATCAGGATCAGCGGCTTGCGGAAGCTGCGGCGGATCTGGCGGCGCAGAATGTGGTAATAGTTTGCAGGGGTGGTACAGTTCGCCACCTGCATGTTGTTTTCACCACAAAGCTGTAAATACCGTTCCAGACGTGCCGAGCTGTGTTCCGGTCCCTGACCTTCAAAGCCGTGCGGCAACAGCATGACCAGGCCGGACATACGCAGCCATTTGGCTTCGCCCGAACTGATGAACTGGTCAATGATCACCTGGGCACCGTTGGCAAAGTCGCCAAACTGTGCTTCCCACAGAACCAGAGAATGCGGTTCTGCCAGGGTGATGCCATATTCAAACCCGAGAACACCGGCTTCGGACAGGGGCGAGTTGAGAACTTCAAGCTCGGCCTGACCGGTACGGATGTTGTTTAACGGGGTGTATTTGGCCTCGGTGGTCTGATCGATCAGTTTGGCATGACGTTGCGAGAACGTCCCGCGCTGGCTGTCCTGACCGGACAGACGCACGGGGGTGCCTTCGCACATCAAGGTACCAAATGCCAGTGCTTCGCCCGTGGCCCAGTCGATCCCTTCGCCGGTCTCGAACATTTTGGCCTTGGCTTTAAGCTGGCGCAGGATCTTGCGGTTGATGTCGTAATCACTTGGTGCAGTCGATAGCGCACGGCCAACTTCCTGCAACAGGTTTTCATCAACACCGGTTTCGCCAATCCAGTCGGCATCTTCGCCATGGCTGGATGCCAGCCCTGACCATTTGCCTTCAAGCCAGTCGGCCTTGTTCGGACGATAGTTCTCGGACGCCTGGAATTCCTCGTCCAGATGGGCGTGGAATTTTTCAAGCCGTTCCTTGACCTGTTCCTCGGTGAACACGCCTTCCTTGACCAGCTGCTGGGCGTAGATGTCTTTGGCGGTCGGGTGTTTGCCGATCACGTCATACATCTTGGGCTGGGTAAAGGCCGGTTCGTCGCTTTCGTTGTGACCAAAGCGGCGATAGCAGAACATGTCGATCACGACATCCTGTTTGAATTCCTGGCGGAATTCGGTCGCGATGCGCGCAGCATGAACCACGGCTTCGGGGTCATCGCCATTAACATGGATGATCGGGGCCTGAACGACCTTGGCGATATCCGAGCAATAGGGCGAGGAACGCGAGTCAGACGGTTTGGTGGTAAAGCCGATCTGGTTGTTGACCACAAAATGAATGGTACCGCCGGTGCGATAACCTTTCAGATGCGACAGATCGAAGGTTTCTGCCACAAGGCCCTGACCGGCAAATGCCGCGTCACCATGCATCAGAATACCCATAACCTGTTCGCGGGCGGTATCCTTGCGCTGTGCCTGTTTGGCACGAACCTTACCCAGAACAACGGTATCAACCGCCTCAAGGTGCGAAGGGTTCGCTGTCAGCGACAAGTGAACAACGTTGCCGTCAAATTCACGGTCAGCAGAGGTGCCAAGGTGATATTTAACGTCGCCAGAACCCATGACATCGTCGGGTTTGGACGGGTTGCCCATAAATTCCGAGAAAATCGCCTGGAACGGTTTGGCCATCACATTGGCCAGAACGTTCAGACGGCCACGGTGGGGCATCCCAAACACAACTTCACGGATGCCAAGCTGGCTGCCGCGTTTCAGGATTTGTTCAAGGGCCGGGATCAGGGCTTCGCCACCATCGATACCAAAACGTTTGGTGCCGACATATTTGGTGTGAAGATAGTTTTCAAACCCTTCGGCTTCAATCAGACGATCCAGAATGGCTTCCTTGCCACGCTTGGTAAATTCGGTCTGATTGCCGATGGTTTCAATACGCTGCTGAATCCATGCTTTCTGCTCAGGTTCCTGAATATGCATGAATTCAATACCGATAGAACCGCAATAGGTTTTGCGGGCCATCGATACGATCTGGCGAATGGTTGCCGATTCAAGGCCAAGAACATTGGCGATGAAAACCGGACGATCCATATCAGCTTCGGTGAAGCCATAGGTTTTCGGATGCAATTCCGGGTGGGGATCACGCGGGGCAAGGCCCAGCGGATCAAGATTGGCTTCCAGATGGCCGCGCACGCGATAGGAGCGGATCAGCATCAGGGCGCGAATTGAATCATTTGCGGCCGCCCGGATGGCATCGGAATTAACGGCCGCGCCCTGGGATGCGGGTGCTACCGCAGCCGGGGCATAACCGCCATTGACCGGACGTTCGCTGTATCCCTGGGATACGTCGTAACCTTCCATACCGCCGACAACCTTGGTTTCCCGTGGCTGCCAGGTCGGCCCGCGCATTTCAGCGAGGAGGTCGGATGCGTCGTCCTGCAACCCTGCAAAAAACTCGGCCCAGCTCTGGTCTACCGACTGGGGGTTTTCCAGATACCGGGCGTAAAGTTCCGCGATATAGGTTGCATTCGACTCGGTTAGAATCGTGTCAAGATCTTGAGGTTTCATTTGTGGTCGTGGAAGGCGATGACCCCAAAAGGGCTACGCCTTCCTTTGCCTTTCCTCTGACTACCCTGATTACCCTTTCAAAGCCTTGAGCATGGTCGAGCCAAGGCTTGCCGGGGAATCGGCAACTAGTACACCTGCGCTGCGCATTGCTTCCATTTTAGCATCCGCAGTGCCTTTACCACCGGAAATGATCGCACCGGCATGGCCCATGCGTTTACCCGGAGGAGCGGTAACACCGGCGATGAAACCGGCGACAGGCTTTTTAACATTGGATGCCTGCAGGAATTCGCAAGCCTCTTCTTCGGCAGAACCGCCAATTTCACCAATCATGATGATGCCTTCGGTTTCCGGATCCCGCAGGAACAGGTCAAGGCAATCGATGAAGTTGGTGCCGTTAACGGGGTCGCCGCCGATACCGATGCAGGTTGACTGGCCAAGGCCGGCTGCCGTGGTCTGGGCAACGGCTTCGTAGGTCAGGGTGCCGGAACGTGAAACGATACCGATTTTACCGCGGCGGTGAATGTGGCCGGGCATAATGCCGATCTTGCATTCGTCCGGGGTGATAACACCCGGGCAGTTCGGGCCGATCAGGCGGGTTTTGGAACCGTCAAGGGCGCGCTTGACGCGAACCATGTCGGCAACAGGAATGCCTTCGGTGATGCAAACAGCCAGTTCGATACCGGCATCAATTGCTTCAAGGATGGCATCAGCCGCGAAGGGCGGCGGCACATAAATGACCGATGCATTGGCACCGGTAACATGAACAGCTTCATCAACCGTGTTGAAAACCGGCAGGTCAAGGTGCTTGGTACCACCTTTGCCCGGGGTAACGCCACCGACCATTTTGGTGCCATAGGCAATGGCCTGTTCGCTGTGGAAGGTACCCTGCGAACCGGTGAAACCCTGGCAGATAACTTTGGTGTTTTTATCGACGAGAACAGCCATGGTTACGCGGCCTCCTTCACAGCTTTAACCACCTTTTCGGCGGCATCGGCAAGATTGTCGGCCGACACGATCGGCAGACCGGATTCTTCAAGGATCTTCTTGCCAAGATCAACGTTGGTGCCTTCAAGGCGAACGACCAGCGGAACATTCAGGCTGACTTCACGTGCTGCGGCGATAACGCCTTCAGCAATAACGTCACAGCGCATGATGCCACCGAAAATGTTAACCAGAATGCCTTCGACATTCGAGTCAGACAGGATCAGCTTGAAAGCTGTCGTCACGCGTTCCTTGGTGGCACCGCCGCCAACGTCCAGGAAGTTTGCCGGAGAACCGCCATACAGCTTGATGATGTCCATGGTTGCCATGGCCAGACCGGCACCATTGACCATGCAGCCAATTTTGCCATCAAGTTTGATGTAGTTGAGGCTGTGTTTTGCAGCTTCAAGTTCGGCCGGGTTTTCTTCGTCTTCGTCGCGCAGTTCTTCGATGTCGGCATGGCGGAACAATGCGTTGTCATCAAAGTTCATTTTGCAATCAAGCGCGATGATGTCGCCATCACCGGTGACGACCAGCGGGTTGATTTCAACCATGGCAGCATCGGTTTCGAGGAAGCATTTATACATGGCGGTCATGAATTTGACGGCCTTGGAAACCTGCTTGCCTTCAAGGCCCAGGGCGAATGCCAGCTTGCGGCCGTGGAAGCCCGAGAAGCCCGATGCCGGATCAATGTCAACGGTGACGATCTTTTCCGGGGTTGCTTCAGCGACTTCTTCAATGTCCATGCCACCTTCGGTGGAGGCCATGAAGATAACGCGTGATGAAGCGCGGTCTACGAGGATCGAAAGATAAAGTTCGCGTGCGATGTCGCAACCTTCTTCGATATAGACGCGCTTGACTTCCTTGCCGTCCGGCCCGGTCTGGTGGGTAACCAGGGTCGCGCCCAGCATCTGGCCTGCATTGGTGCCGACTTCTTCGACACTTTTAACGACGCGAACGCCGCCTTTGTCACCGGCAGTGGCTTCCTTGAAGGTCCCTTTGCCGCGGCCACCAGCATGGATCTGGGACTTGACGACATAAATGGGGCCAGCAAGAGACTGTGCTGCCTCGGTGGCTTCCTGTGCGGTATAGGCAACCTTGCCGTTCGGCACGGTCACACCGTATTTGCGAAGAATTTCTTTCGCCTGGTACTCATGAATGTTCATGTTCGGTCGCTTTCTTGCCTTCCGTACGATTTCCTGTGGGTCAGAAATCGTGGTTTCAATGTCCCGCTTACAGACAGGGACGTTGTTGCGATCCGCGCGGCCATTACCTTGAAAAATTCCAATCCCGGCAATGACAGAAAAACGGGCCAGTCTAAAAACCAGCCCGTTCCGCGTTTCTTACAGCATGCCCTTGGCGGCGTCGACAAGGCCGCGAACGGCCGCCACGGACTTGTTGAAGTTCTCTTGTTCTTCTTCGTCAAGATTGATCTCGACAATGCGCTCGACGCCACCAGCGCCAAGAACAACCGGAACACCGACATAAAGGCCATCAACGCCGTACTGGCCGCTCAGGTAGGCAGCAACCGGCATGACGCGCTTCTGGTCTTTGAGGTAGCTTTCAGCCATTGAAATCGCCGATGCTGCCGGGGCATAGAATGCCGAACCGGTTTTCAGCAGGCCAACGATTTCGGCACCGCCATCACGGGTGCGCTGAACGATCTGGTCGATCTTTTCCTTCGTGGTCCAACCCATTTTGATCAGATCAGGGATCGGAACGCCGGCAACGGTCGAGTAACGGATCGACGGCACCATGGTGTCGCCGTGGCCGCCCAGAACAAAGGCGGTAACGTCTTTGACCGAAACCTTGAATTCTTCGGCAAGGAAATAACGGAAACGGGCAGAGTCCAGAACGCCGGCCATGCCGACGACTTTTTTCGGATCAAAGCCGGTTGCCTGCTGCATCACCCAGACCATCGCATCAAGCGGGTTGGTGATGACGATAACAAATGCATCCGGGGCATGTTCTTTAATGCCCTGACCAACCTGGGTCATGACTTTGGTGTTGATGCCGATCAGATCATCACGGCTCATGCCCGGCTTGCGGGCGACACCTGCGGTGACGATGACAACATCGGCACCGGCGATACCGGCATAGTCACTGGTACCCTTAAGGTCGGCATCAAACATGTCGACGGGTGAGGATTCAGCAATATCAAGCGATTTGCCCTGCGGCATGCCATCAACGATGTCGAAAAGGACGACGTCGCCAAGCTCTTTCAGGCCAGCGAGGTGGGCCAGAGTTCCACCGATATTGCCAGCGCCGACGAGCGCGATCTTGTTGCGGGCCATTCCGTTACCTTCTTCCCTATTGCGCTTCCGGGGCGTTGAAACTTAACTGGGGAGCGCGATTGAAAATGTAAACCTGCGAACGCGAAACAATCGTTCGCAAACATCGTGTGTGGTAAACCGATTCGTCCCGTTTTACAAGGGGAAACGCCGTTGTTTTGACGCGGAAAACCGCCAGTTCCGGGTTTGTTGCAACTATTGTCTAAACGCTTAAAAAGCGATCATGTTGCGACTGCGAAACAAGCGAAAGGCGTGGCAAACTCTCGCTCTGTATACAGCTTGGCCCTGCCTAACAGTTTGGCAGTGGTACAAAATTGCAGCAGTTTACCTTTTAAAAACTCCAAGGTTTGCGCGAACCGGGGATCAGCCATGCGATCAGCGGGACGTTATCTTACGCGATTTGATCAAATATTCTGCCGTTTGAAACCGTTTATGACAGCTTTTGCGCAATATTCCACATCGACCGGATCGTGTGCAGGTTGAATTATGCGGCAATACCAACATCGGGTCGAATTGGAGTCGATGCGGGTAAGGCCTGTGATTGCGAAAAAAACCGGATGGTGGAACAGGCAACATCAAAGTTCCCGGTAACATTGCCCTTTCACAGGGGTGTTTTGTTTGAAATTTGAATTTTCTGCCGGGGGTTGGTGTGCCGACAGGTGCAAAGCTCCCCGACCCGGGCCAATGCGAGCGCCGGTTTTCGCGTATTGATGGGGGCGGCAATACACCACATGTTGGCCAAAACCGGCAGGTAAAACCGGGTGTCAGCCGTGCCTTACCAAGCATTCAGGATTTAAATGCGTTGGCCGGCGCGGCACAGAAAACACTGTTTTATTCAGAGAGCCTGGCGATAAGCCGTCAGGTCAGATGCGGCTGATCAAGATATTCCTGGCTGCGCATTTCGGTTAGCCGTGACACTGTGCGTTGGAACTCGAACGAAAAATCGCCCTTTGTATAGAGGTCCTCGGGGCTGGTTTGCATGGCACAAATCAGGTTGGTTTTATGTTCGTACATCGCATCAATCAGGGTGTTGAAGCGTTTGGCCCAATCGCTGCGCGAGGCATCGATCTGGGGAATCAGATCGATGACGATGGTGTGAAAATGGGTCGCCAGCGCGATATAGTCGCCTGGGCCAAGTGGGCGCGTGCACAGTTCTTCGAAACTGAACCGGGCGACCCCGGCTCCTGCTGCGCGAATGGCTATGTCGCGGCCTTTAACGCGCAGGCTATCGGCATCAACGCGGGCACCTTCGGTAACCTTGGCAAATAATTCGTCAATTCGGGCCGGGGTTTTGTCATCGGCCGGATACACGAAAACATCGGCTGCGGTCAGGTTACGCATCCGGTAATCGGTGCGGCTGGCCAGTTCCAAAACGTCGAGCTTTTCCTTGATCATATTGATGAAAGGCACAAAATTCTGGCGTTGCAGGCCATCTTTGTACAAATCATCGGGCACGCGGTTCGATGTGGTCACCACCACCACACCATGATCAAACAATTGCTCAAACAGGCGCCCGACAATCATGGCGTCGGTAATGTCGGTGATCTGCATTTCGTCAAAACATAACAGCCACGCCTGATCGGCCAGATCTTTGGCGATCGGCGGAATTGGGTCGGATTCCTCGCTGGTGCGGCTTTTGCGAAATTTATGGAGCCGTTCGTGCACATCCTGCATGAAATCGTGGAAATGAACCCGACGTTTATGTTCAACCGGGGCTGTTTCGTAAAACAGGTCCATCAGCATGGATTTGCCACGCCCGACTTCGCCGTAAATATAAAGGCCCTGTGGCGGTTCGGGGTCGTTACGGCGTTTGGTCAGGCCAAATCGTTCATACCAGGTGCCCTTGCCATTATTGGGACGATAATTGCGCAAGGCATTAAACAGGCTTTGCAGCTTTTCAGCGCAAAGTTCCTGCATCGCATCATGGGTCAGTTCGCCATCAGCGATTTTTTTGCGATATCGGGCAAGAGGGCCGTCAGACATTCGATAACTTCCAGGCAGTGGGACACGCGGCGCACCGGTTTGCTGCGATCCGGCACATTTTTGGCCCGAAAGTGCCGGTCATAAAACAATACCGGCGTTCTGTCGGGCCATTTGGAATAAGAAGACATAAAACATCGCTATCGTGCAATGCAATATGCGTGATGCAGTTTTGTTTATGCCGCGACGAACACTGTTACGCGGGTACACGGGGTCTAAACGGGCTTTGCGGCAGGATGCAGGAGGTGCAGGAGGCCTCAGATCAGGCGCATTTTTTTAAACAGCCAGACTTCCAGGCCAACAAGTGCCGCGAGCAGGATTGATACCCCCCAGAACCCCCAGGAATTATTGGCAGCAGGGATGCCGCCCACATTGACACCCAAAAGCCCGGTGACAAAACTGATCGGCAGGAACAGCCCGGCAATGACAGTCAGCCAGTACATGGTCCGGTTCATACGCTCGGTTTCAACCGCCATCAGGCTGTCATTGGCGATTTGGGTGCGTTCGCGCAAGCTGTCGAGTTCTTCGACCAATCGGGTTACGCGGTCGGTCAGGGTGCGGGCGCGGCGTTTGTGTATTTTGTCGCTCCAGGCTGGTTTCTGTTCGACAAATTTTGCCATCGCATCGCGCTGGGGCGATATGTGGCGGCGTAATCGCGATAACCGATGGCGCATATCGGCTGTTTTCATGCGCAAAGGCAGGGTTCTGGTTTCGGGAACATCTTCAATCTGATCTTCGAGATCGTCGAGGTTTTCTTCCAGATTGCGTATTTCAGCATCGATGCGAAAGACCAGCCGTTCAGCCAGAGTGAGCACGAAGGCATCGCTGCTGCCGGGGGCCGCGTTTTCGGCGATACTGGCCCGGATATCGTCAAAGGCACGCATATGCTGGTTGCGCAGGGTGATCACCAGTTTGTCACTGCACCATATTCGCACCGAAATCATGTCTGCCGGGTCTGATTCCCTGTTAAGGTTTACCCCGCGTAAATTCATTGAATAGCCATGATCGTAAAACAGAACCGATGGCCGGGTGCCTCGTGTCGCCAGGGTTTCGACAATGCTGGCCTCAAGGCCTGCTTGCTCGGTTAACCATGACGCAACACCTGGTTCCATCCAGTCAAGGTGAACCCAGATGAATTCACCGTCATCAACTTCAGGAAATGATGTGGTAAATTCGTCTCCGGATAGGGCAACACCCTTACCTTTATTGTTAATCCGAAAGGCATTGATCAGTGCTTTTGGGGTCATTGGTTCTGGTCCGTGGCGGTTTTGGGTTGGGCACAAACAGGTTTAACATGACAAATGTTTAAAGGCAGTTATGTGGCGGTGCGATAATTTGGGCTATTGATGCAATTCCTGTTCATGTGGCGGGGTTGTGCCCTGTTGCAAAAAGGTAAAACGCCGCAGGGCGGGTTGTTATTATAATACGGGAACGATACCGATACGGGATCGTTTGATCTGGCGTGATAATTCGGGCACAAATCAGATGCCCAGCAAGGCAATTAAAAATTCACGATGGTTCGGGAAAATATGAAAAAGTTTCGCCATGTCATGTTGTTGGTTCTTTTTGCGCTGGTAATGGCAATGGGAACACCAGGGACTGGCCATGCACAAAGCAAGGTTGATGGTGTCGACGAGACGAACATCCTTGAAAATTCGCAAAAGTCCCTGACGCGCTGGAACAGGATTTTCGACAAGGTTGAAAAACAGTTGTCGGGTGCCGGGGTGAGCGGACGCGAACTGGCCGATGGCCGAACCGAACTTGAACGCTCGATTGATGGTACACGCGACCTTGAAGCCCTGGCGCAGACCAAGCTGGAAAGGTTGAATGCGGCTTTGGGAAAGTTGGGCCCCAAACCCGAAGGGGATGCAGGCGAAGTTCCTGCCGTTACGGCAGAGCGTGACCGTTTAAACAAGGAAATCTCGCGGGTTAGCGGCATCCAGAAGCAGGGTGAACTGGCAGCATTTCGCGCCGGGGAGTTGCTTGACCAGGTTGGCCGGCTGTCGCGCGAACGTTTTACCCGCCGCATTTTCAGCCGTGCCGATGTGCCGTGGGACCCGACGGTTTGGCAAAAAAGCTGGGCCGAAGCCATGCAGCTTCCCGATGTCGTGCGCAGCCGGTATTCGGATGTTAATCTGGCGGACCATATTGGCGACCGACTGGAAGATGTTGCCCCGGAACTGGTGTTTTTACTGTTTGCCATTGCATCGGCCCTGATTGGGGGCGAGGTGCTGGTTTTTCGGTTTTTACCGGCACGGTGGCGAAACACCTCGGACGAAGACCGAATGGCGCTGATTTCCGGCACGCGGTTTTCGTTGACTGCAATTGTGCCGGGTTTGCTGCTGTTTGTGATTTATCGCATTCTGATCTCTCAGGATGACCTGATGGTGGGCAGCGGTGGCGAACTGATTAATCAGTGCTTTTTTGCCGCCCTGTTCCTGATGTTTGTCGGCGCGTCGATCCGCAGCGTTTTTTCACCGTTTGCCCCGCAAATGCGATCGGCCGGGACAACTGTTCGTGGCGCCAGGGTTGTCGGGTTTTCGGCCCTTTTTGCTGCTATAATTTTTGCTTCGGACATTGTCTTGCTGCAAGGGGCAACCACCATTGGGGCTTCTCTTGATCTGGCACTTGTGCAAAGCCTTAGTAATATCACGCTGATCTGTGCCGTGATGTTTGTGGCCGCCCTGGGCACCTGGTGGGAGCATGACGCGGTAGACGAACAACAAAACTGGTGGCGCAAGGTTGAACGCCGCTGTCGCCGGGTGGTGTTGTTTGTATCGGTGTTGTTGCCCATCCTGTCATTTATCGGGTATGTGGCGCTGGCGCGTTTTGTGCTGGAAAACATGATGCTCGCGCTTGCATTCGCCACCAGTTACTGGCTGCTGCGCGAATTTTTGCGCGCCCTCATTCATACTTATCTGGTCAAACCGGAAGCCGTAAAGGATGAGAGCACCAGTGATGCTGTGCATGGCACATTATATTTCTGGTTGCGGGTCACCATTGACGCAATGATGATGATCGTGGCTTTTCCAACCGCGATTATGGTGTTTACTGATATTGCCTGGGCCGATTTGATTAGCGCGGTTGAGGCGGCTTTTGTCGGTATTCAGATTGGCAGTATCAATATTTCGCTTCGGGCCATCCTGATTGGTGTTTTCCTGTTTTTGCTGCTGTTAAGCCTGATGCGGTTTTTCCAGCGTATGCTTAACACCCGTGTTTTACCCAATACCAAACTTGATCAGGGCTTGCAGCATTCGGTTTCGGCCATTTTTGGCTATGTCGGGATTGGCTTGGCAATACTGATTGCGGTGTCGGCAGCCGGCGTTGACCTGTCCAATCTGGCCATCATCGCCGGTGCCATTTCGGTTGGTATCGGTTTCGGGATGCAAAGTATCGTGAATAACTTTGTTTCCGGCCTGATTTTGCTGATTGAACGGCCGATCAAGGTTGGCGACTGGATTGTGGTCGGGGCTGATCAGGGGTTTGTTAAAGACATCCGGGTACGCGCTACCGAAATTGAAACCTTTGACCGGGCATCGGTGGTTATCCCCAATTCGGAATTGATTTCAAACCGCGTATTGAACTGGACCCTGAAAGAACGTTCCGGGCGGGGTATTGTACCCATCGGGGTTTCTTACGGGACAGATGCGAACAAGGTTCGCGATATTATGCTCGAACTGGCCGATAAGCGGCGTGAAATTTTAAGTTATCCTGCTCCTCAGGTCGTGTTTCTGGGCTTTGGCGATAGTTCGCTGGATTTTGAATTGCGTTATTTCCTGCGCGATATTGGCGATGTGCTGGCGGTTGCCAGTGCGATTCGTTTTGAATTGCTGGAACGTTTTCGCGAGGAAGGTATCGAAATTCCATTTCCGCAACGCGACATCAACTTGCGTGATATGGACCGGTTGGAAGCTGCCATTCGCAGTCTTTCGGGCGAGCCGCGCGTACGTAAAAATAAAGCCGCGGTTGAGGATGGTGATGAAGAAACCGGCAAGTACCGTCAGGCCGGCGAGATTGTTTCCCAGCCCCAAAGTGCGAAGCCGGAACAGCAAAGTTCAGACACCGGTTATGATCAACCCAAAACCCAGGATAGCCCGGCACAAGCCACCCCGGCGACACGGGATTTGCCTGACGGGGAACGATAGAAAAGCCTGGCTTTAAGTTTTTTGCAAAAAGAAAAATCCCGTGTTGCGCCTCTGTTGAGACAGGGCGTGATACGGGATTTTTTGTTGGGAAAAACGAATGGAAGCGGTGTGCTTTTGGCCTGATCGCAAACGACCGCCATCACGGCGTAATTTGACGATATGCACGTTTAAAACGATAATACTTAAAAATTTGAACTTTTAAGATGTGCTGTTTTTACAATCCTGATGTAAGTTAAATCCCTTCTTGTTTTTCAATCATGGGTAGGGGTGACGGCTATGGTTTATGTGCGCAAAAGTGTCTGGGCGAATGGCGGCGGTTTTTCTGATCCGATTCTGTTCTGGTATGCCAAGGGGGTTGGCGCACTAAAACAAAAACCGCTGTCGGATAAAACAGGCTGGCGTTTTATGGCGGCGGTACACGGCATCGATAAAAATCTTTGGCAGCAATATGGTTATTATACGCCGGGTGAAACAATGCCGTCCCAGGCCGACCAGGATCTGTTCTGGAATCAGTGCCAACACCAAACCTGGTATTTTATTCCATGGCATCGCGGGTATGTCTGGTCGATCGAGGGGCTGGTGCGGGCCGAGATTGTCAAGCAGGGCGGCCCGGCAGATTGGGCAATGCCTTACTGGAATTACAGCGACACCCAAAACCCGCAGGCCCGCATGTTACCCCCGGCTTTTGCTTGCAAAACGCTGCCGGATAACAGTGAAAACCCGCTTTATGTTGCCCAGCGTTACGGGCAGGGGACCTTGCCCCTTGTGTTGCCTGCGGCGGATGTAACACTTGAAGCGCTGTTACAACCCCGCTTTACCGGCACCGGGGCCGGGGCGCTAAGTGGCTTTGGTGGCCTTAAAACCGGGTTTTCCCACAGCGGAATGGTCAGCGGGCGGCTTGAAAACCACCCCCATAACATTGTGCATGTCGATGTTGGTGGTGAAAACAACATGGGGCCAGGGTTGATGTCAGACCCTGATACTGCCGGGCTGGACCCGATTTTTTGGCTGCATCATGCCAATATTGACCGGCTGTGGATGGTTTGGAATAGCACGCCGGGCCATTTGAACCCAACGGATGCTGCATGGCTTAACGGGCCGATGGATCGGAAATTTGTGATGCCGACAGTCGACGGGACCGATTATTTTTATACCCCGGATGAAATGCAGGATACCACGGCTGCCCCACTGAACTATATTTATGATCAGCAGCAGGCCTCAGCCAATGTTGCACGGATGGCAGCGGCACCGGTGGCACCACAGGCCGGGACACAGGCAAAGGGCATGGCAATGGATGATGAAAAACCGGCCGAACTGGTTGGGGCCAACGCCGCGAAACTTTCGCTGGTCGGGGTTGGTGCGAAAACCAGTGTCAAACTTGATAGTGCATTAAGCCGCAAGGTTACGCAAAGTTTCAAATCAATGCGGACATTTGCCGCGTCTTCGCCAACAGCAGGGGATGCAACGCCAACCACCAGCGACCATGTGCTGTTGAATATTGAAAACATCCGTGCGGCGCGGGATGCTGCGGTGGTGGATGTTTATGTGAACCTGCCTGACGGGGCCAAACCGGAAGACCGGCTGGATCTTCTGGCCGGGACGATCGGCTTTTTCGGTGTGCGTAAGGCATCCCTTCCCGATCAGCCCCATGGGGGCATGGGGATTAGCGAAGTATTTGATATTACCCGTATCGTTGAAAACCTGGAAGCCGAAGGCACCCTTGCTGTCGATAATTTAAGCATCGACCTTATTCCGCGTAAAGCTGTTAGCGAGGATGCCGGCATTACGGTGGAACGGATCAGCGTCTATCGCCAGGAACAGTGATTTGGCTTCCCGGGTCGGGCGGCTTCGCGCCGTTTATTCCCTTATGGCAGAGCCCCCATGGCCAACATTGATTGTGATTACAATGCTTGGCTGGGGGGCGATGCTGCTGTTTAGCCATGAACTGGCCCTGTCGTCGCTTTGTGTGGCGGCAACCGGGGCCTGGTATGATCAGGGCTGGCGATCATTGCAGGCAATGCTGGCATTTGTCTCGCCGGCACATATCGCCCTGTCATGGTTGTTAATGTTAACTGCCATGATGACGCCAATTCTGGCCGGGCCGTTATATCATTTATGGGTGCGCAGCCTTGCCCGTCGGCGCTGGCGGGCGATTGGCGTTTTTATTGCGGCCTATCTTGTGGTCTGGATGGGGATGGCGCCGGTATTGGTTCTATTCGTAGCGCTTTTGCGCATTGCGGCAACGTGGTTTTCTGTGCCGGTTGGCGGCCTTGCTGTTGCAATTGCCCTGGTCTGGCAGGCGTCGCCGGTTAAACAGTTTTGCCTGAACCGGTGTCACTGGACGCCGCGCCTTGGGGCGTTTGGCTGGTCCGCCGATGCTGATTGTGCCCGTTATGGCCTGGTCAATGGTCTTTGGTGTGTTGGCACCTGTTGGGCGTTGATGCTGGTGCCAATAACGGCAATCGATATGCCAATGCATCTGGGTCTGATGGTGATTATTGCTGTGGTCATGGTGATTGAACGGCTGCAGCCGGCCAAACCTGCGCGATGGCGTTTTCCGGTCGGGCGTTGAATTTGTGCAAAACCCTGATAGCTGGCAGCTCTGCGGATGGTGACGCAGGCTGGCTTTGTGGCTGGCATGGTTTGAAAAAAAAGTCCCGGCCCGTGGGGTGATGGGAAGTTGTGTGGGCCGGGAAAACGTTCCTGATTGGGGTCAGAACGAGCAGGGCTGCCACCCTGGGACAGGTTGGGGAAGGGCGGCGACCGGCGAATTGGTTGATTGATTATTAGTTGCCGGACAGGTTTTCGAGCGCATCGCTCAAATTTGTTGTGTTGGTTTGCGTGTTTGAATCAGCTGTTTGATCGCCAGTTGACTCTTGCCCCGCATTTACCGAGCCATTTGAATTGTTCAGAATAACGCAGGCCGAGTTGGCTGTTGAGCTGGCTGTGCCGCCACCGCCGCCACAGACAAGCTGGGTCAGGCTGCTTGTGCCAGATGATGCGGTTGCGCTGCCAGACCCGCTAAGCAGTCCGGATTCAGCCTGTTTCATGACGACGGCAAGCGAAGCGCGGTTTTGATCGGGCGCAGACCAGGGTTTTTCAAACATTTGGGCCGTCGCCGAAAGGGAGCCTGATGCGCACAGGATCGCCGCGATCGCAAGGATGCGCGTGCCTCGCAGGACGGGTTTGTGACAGCGACGGGCGGGATGAGACCGGGAAGGCGAAAACATCAGATTTTCCTCTCGTCTGACTGGGCAAGGAAGAAGGAGGAGACGGGCTCCTCCTTCTTTTGTGCCGGGTTAGTCGTTGATGGCCGGTGCGCCAACCTTGATCGACAGGTTGTTGCCGATGGCGGTCGCGGAGCCGTTGATGACCGGCTGGTCAACCGAACCAAGGCCGGAATAGTTGCTGAGATTGACGTCATAGACACTGCTGACGGCAGAAACATTGGCGTAAGCAAACTGGGTAACGTCAGAAATCAGCGCAACGTCAGGGGTGATGCCGTCAACATCGGTGTTGCCACCGCCGCTGCCGCCACTGCCACCACTGCCACCACTGCCACCATAACGGAAGGCCGACGAAATGGATTGTGCGTCGCCGTCAACCGGGTCTTCGTCAACCGGGGTGGCTTCTGCCGATACCGATTGCACCGAGATATTCATGTTGTTGGCAAGGGCCATCGCGCTGGCATCGACAGCGTAATTGTCAATGTCGCTCACATTCGAAGTGGCTGTCACACTGGACGGAGAAATATCACCATTCAAGGCCAGCAAGGTCAGGCCCATGGCACCGGAAAGGTTGGTGTTGGGGCTGGTCTGGTTGCCCATATTGAAGCTGGAAGAAGAGGCATCGCCACCGCCACCGCCCGAAGGACCCTGTTCGCCACTGGCTGCATCAAAGGCAAACTGGCCAGCGTGAACATTAACAACCCCTTCGCCGGCAACCGATGCATTGTTGGCAAGGGCGGTTGCTGTTGCATTAAGCGAAGGCAGTTCGGTTGCTGCGTCATAGCTGCCGGTGGGCTGAATGTTGTCGACACTGACAGTGAAGATAACACCATCGGTTTCGCCGTTACCCACACCATCTTCGGCGAACGGGTCGGTTACAGCACCGGTAACGGTGATGTTTGCGCCGTCAAATGCGCCACCGGCAGAGGCAATGCCTCCTTCGGAATCCGGGCTGTTGCCTGCCGGACCATCTGCAATACCAAACGAGGACGGGTTGGTGCCCTGACCAGCGGCGATGCCGTCAACATTGCCAGATGTGGTTTCGCTGAAATCTGCAACATCGGGGTCGAGGCTTGTCGATGATCCGTTCGACCAGGCTTCGCCTTCAAAGGTAAAGGTCCCCGAGGTTTCGGTCATGAGCGGCTGGTTGTTGTGAATGCCGTGTACGTTTGACGTGGCCGACGTGCTGCCGAGCTTTTCCTGCAAAATTTCCACCATCGAAAATTCTGCCGGATCGTCAATGTTAAGATCAACACTGACATTGGTGTCGACATCGCCATCCCATGACCATTCAACATTGTCGAACGCAAAGGCAGGGCCCCCGATTACAAGTACACCAGCAGTGATGATGGTGCCCAGCAACAGTTTGGTCTTAAGCATTTTGGTTACTCCTGTTGATTGCTTTTTTCCGTTTTGGAAAGAGAAGAAAACCGCTCTAGATGCGCGCTCATGTCATTTGCTTTGCTAAGCTCGCATTCCGGTGTTTGCGGCAGCCCCAAGAAATCTGTCATGATTTGATAGACCCCCATTTCTGCAACCGCTCTGACGCCAAGCTGTAGCGGCTCGTTCCGGATGCGCCCGGCGTCAAATTCGACAAGATTGATTCCGAAGAAACGAAAGACACCGGCGCTGACTTCGTAGCCCATGATTTGCTTTTGCAATGAGCTGACATAGCGAACGGCGAAACTTTTTGAATCGATGACACGCAAATCCATGGCGACATTGATCACGACAGTTCTGCCACCGCCGCCAATGCCCCGGACGTAAAGCTGCGCGCCTTCGCTGAGGATGTTGTAGTTAAGTTCGGTTACGGCCCCGACGAGGATGAAGTCGGAGGCGGGAATTTTTCCGTATTGATCAATGGAACGGGTGAGACGGCCTTGTTCTGAAAGGCGGACTTCGGCAAGGGGAATGCGCAGGTCAAACCGTTCAACCAGGTTGGCGCGGCCCGATTTGTAAAGCGCGCTCATCACCATTTCGCTGACGCCCTGGGAAACCGCATGGCCATTTTCGTCGTAATTCAGCTGGCCGGTCTTGTCGGCGACCTCGCCCACGGCAAAGATGGGAAGCCGGTTGGCTGGCACATCTTTCAACAGACGCAGGCAGGCGCTGTAAGGTGTTTCGTTATCTGTAACCGGAAAAGATATCATCGGGTCGATGCGGTTTTGCGAATAAGACGCCGGCCCCGGAGCGCACGCCGCCAGACTTGTAACGGTCAGTGCGGTTGCTGCTATTTTACGAAACATTTTTCCAATCCCTGCTGAGTTCTTTCCCCAAAGCGCAATCGGCAAAATTTGTTGTGCTGTTTGCTTGGGTTTATTATGCAGGAATTGATTATTTATTCTATATTACATAAATGATTATTGTGGTGATAAAGGTGGTTACATGTTTTAGTCAAATTATGGTTATGTTTTTATTATTGATTATTCGATTAATTATTTGTGGATACTACTTTTTATATACGAATATGCTATAGGGCATATTGCCTTGGCAGGGAAAAGCGTTTTGAATCAAGCCTGTTATTTGTTGCCAGAAAAGAAGTTGATATGACCGCTTTCATTGATACCCCCGCAAACAACCGTCAGGTACTGGCAATTGGCTTTCGACAGTCAGAACTTGATGCCCTGATGAATAAGGATGCCGGCTGGACTGCGGTCGCCGATCCGGACTTTCATCTGGCGGCACGGGATGAGGGTCGGTTTTGTGCGGCTTTAATCGGCCAGCGACAAACTGAATTGTTAAGTCATCTGCAAATTCGTTATTTGTACCGCGTTGCCCGTAAAATGCCGCTGATTACGTATGTTGCCGACGGGCATTATATTGTGGGGCAGCGCTTTGACTGTGGCAGTAACGCATTGATGTTTTCTTCAACAGCCGATCTTCTGGAAGAAATATGCCTTTTGTCAGACGAGGGTTATTGGCTTCTGCCAGGGGAGATTGATGGCGTTTCCCTTTTGCTGGGCGATAGCGCCGAGGCAATGTCAAAAAGATTGACCGTTCTGGACTGGCATTTGTTGCGTGAAATTCAGAAAGGAAAAAGTAACGCTGAAATTGCGCGGTATGCCAATCGAAGCGAGCCTGAAATTAAAAGCTGGTTGTTTGAAATATTCAGTTGCCTTGGGGTTGTCACCCGCACTCAGGCAGCTGTTGTTGCCTATTTTATCGAACAACATGTTGATCGGTAATCTGTACAAGTAGTGGCGTGTACCGTTCGGAGAAGGAATGTCACATTATTGGCAGGACTAAAACGGACCCTTCCCATAACGTCCGGAGTATTTGCAGGGCATTGGTATTATGGGGTTTTTTACGCCTGACTTCGCCACAAAAACAGACCATATGCGGTTTATGGAACCTATTCGTCATAAAAGGATGAGGACATCATGATCTGGTTTGCGGACTTGAAAAAGATACTTCGATTTGGAGTTCCGGTGTTGGCAGGCGTGGTTTGTGCTGTCAGTTTTTCATCACCCGGACAGGCCCAATTCAATAACAAACCCTATTCTTTCAGCACGCCAACAGGGGCGCCGGGTATGAGCCAGGCTGCACGCCAGGCTATTATAAACGATCAGCTTTATAATAGCCGCCCGGAAAACATGTTGCGTGATTCTTCGGGGGCTTTGTTATCGATTGAAAAAAGCAAAGGCGGTAGTGCGATTGTTCGGACGGCCGATGGCGAAATATTACCAGGGTTTCGGGGAACATCCATTTCTACGGCGGGGATTTCAGTCGGTGTTTTCAACACCTATTTTATGGCGGCAGATAACGACCGGCGCTATGCACCGCTTCAAAGTATGGCTGCCACCTACACTATTAACGGCTGGATCAATATGCTGTCTCGTGATGGCCGTACCGTTATCCCGCAGGTTACCGCATCGCCGATAGATGGCTGGATCTGGATGGCAGCGGGTTTATGACCCTGATACTGCCACAAAAAAACGCCCCGACAGAGGCTGGCGGGGCGTTAGATCGTTTTATTTAAGGGTTGCAGGAAAAAGCCGAATTTATCTTTGTGGTGCGTGAGTGAACGCAGAAATTGTGGTTTGTGCAAGATGTCGGGCTTTCTTTCCATTTACGTTCCAGAGAGGAACTGTTTTACACCGGTACTGTTTTCGCGTGATCGATCTCTAGCTGAGCGATGCGGTATAACCGGTCGTGCGGGGTTGGCTGCGAAGTGCCCAAATTGCCGCTTGCGTACGATTATCAACCTTGATTTTGCGCAGAATGCTTTTGACATGCACTTTGACGGTTGCCTCCGAAATATTTAACCGAATGGCAATTCGTTTGTTGGAATCTCCGCTTGCCAGACATTCAAGAATTTCATGTTCGCGCGGGGAGAGTTCGATATCGAGCATATCGATATTTTCGAGTTCAAGTGATGACATGAAATGAAAGCGTTCCATCATGATGGACGCAAGATTTGACGGGTATATTTTTTCGCCTTCGGTGATGAGCTGAAATGCCAGTTCGATGGCTGTTTGTGAAACGTCGTCTAGTAATGCACCATTTACGCCCAGACTAAACAGGGCAAACAGGCTTTCGGCATCATATTCGTGGGCAAGAGTGATAATTCTGACACCGGGATTGTGTTCCCGGAAGGTTGCCAAAGAGGTCATCTGGCTTTGAAAATTATCGATGCTGACCAGTACGACGTCTATTTTTCGATCTGCAGGTGTTACAGAAATCAAGTCATCCAGGTTAGGAGCATCGATAATTTCGGCGTTTTTGGTGTGCGCCAACAGACTGGTTAGGCCGGTACGCAATAATAGGCTTGAATGTACTACTGCGACGAGTATTTCTGCAGAGTTCCTTGACGTCCGCATTGTCGTTATCCCTGTATTTGATGTTTTTAAGTGTTAGGGGAAATTGTTTTACAAAATAAAACACGTCCAGAATGCTTAAGCATTTTAGTCTTTCGAGTAAAATGAGAGTCTTCCGGGTTGTTTCCCCCTGCCTTCACAATCAGGATAGCTATCAAATGCCCTCAAATCTATGCTCCAGTGGGGGTAGTGTAAGTATATTTTCTATCTATTTCGGGTAACTATTACGGGTGACTATTGTGGCGTGTTTTAGTGGTTCAGGGAGTTTTTCTTATTTATTGGAATGATTCTAAAAAATAGTAAGGCCTTGATGACCATAGCGGGACAACAAAAAAGGGCTTGCCGATATGTGCAAGCCCAATAGCGCAAGCGTTTCTATTGTATAAGAATTGGGTTTTGTAATTGGCCGCTTTGTTATTAACCTGGGCACAATATTCATATTGCTCCCTTCATGGGATTACGTATTTGTGTGGGTGCAATAATGGAGCGTTTCCGCGATTGCGGGGAAACAGGTTTGCCCCCATGGATATGTGCGCTGGCGCAGCGACCAGATTGCAGCTTGCGTACGGTTATCGACACCGATTTTTCGCAAAATGCTTTTTACATGCACCTTGACTGTGGCTTCGGCAATGTCGAGACGAAGGGCGATTCGTTTGTTTGCCTCGCCATTTTCAAGACAATGTAAAATTTCCTGTTCACGTTGGGACAGTTCGATTTCCTCGTCCAGCGCACCGATCGGTAAGGGAGCACAGGGGCTTTGCATTCGGGCCATCAGGATTTGCCCTATGTTTGACGGGAACAGCTTTTGGCCTTCTTTTAACATCTTAAAGGCAAGTTTCAGTGTGTTCTGTGAAACATCATCCAGCAAAGCCCCGTCAATATTGATTTTAAACAGGGCAAACAGGTCTTCCAGCTCGTAATGATGTGCCAGGGCGAGCATTTTCAGGTGTGGATTTTTTGCTCGTAATGATGTGAGGCAGATGACGTCCTGCTGGATGTTTTCGATATTGAAAAGAATAACATCGGCTGCGGATACCATAGCCATATTGGCTTGAAGTTCTTCCAGCGATGTTACACTGGAAATGGACGTCTCCCTGAACTCTCCTAATATGGATGTCAGGGCGTGGCGCATTAAATTTCCCGGATGCACAACAACAACATGTTGTGTTGTGCCTTCTTCAAGTGAAGTCATAGGTCCCCCAAATATGCTGGTTGGCTTTGTCAGTTTAATGAATCCTGAAGGGTTCATTCTGGACGGCTTTGCTGGCTTTTTGCCTTGTACGGGTTAGTTACCTGCAGCAATTATCCTTTCAGCCGTAAAAGGTTAATCTCCTGGTTTTCACCATTCCATAACTATAGCGAGGTATGTGGGGCGCATTTTGCATCATCGGGGGTAGAGAGAATGAGTCTTATTTTTCATTCGTGGTTAAGCTATACGGATGGTTAAATTTTATAGCCAAACGAAAAATACATTATTTTTATCTAATTTAACGCAGGGAGATTGGCGCTTAAAAAGCAGCCGGATCTCAATGTAGGTTTATAATTTTTCTTATTTTTATCGTTTATTATCAATTTGTTATGTTTGGTTTAGTAATAATTTAAATTTAAGGAGAAATAATTTTTGTTTATGATCGGCTCAAATTATTTGAAATAATTAACTACATTTTATTTTTCGCTAACAGTAGGGTATGGCTATCCTTAATGAGAATTTTGTTGCTATACTAAAGAGACATTTGTTTGTCCCGCCGGTGCTGCATTGAGATAGTTTTGCGTGCCGATTCTCCGGCTAATGACGCAAAAGAAGTAACCTTTTCAGCAATTAAGTTGTAGTCAGGATGGGGTGCCTAACCCATTTCCCACCCCCGTCGGGGGTGGGCTTATACGAATGCCTAGTGAGGTATTCGGCGCCATGAATTCGCAAATATCACGAACAAGCGTTCTGTAGGAAAGCTACAAAAGTTCCGGGTGTTTTCGCCAGATATGGTTTTACAGGATGGCAACATCCAGCCCGATATCGACGGCAGGCGCACTTTGGGTGATGCGGCCAACGGAAACATAGTCCACGCCGGTTGCTGCAATGTCGCCAATGGTATCTAGCCGGACACCGCCCGATGCCTCGGTTTTGCAGCGGCCCTCGACGATCGCGACGGCCTTGCGCAGCATATCGGGCTCCATATTATCAAGCAGGACAATATCGGCGCCGGCTTCTACCGCTTCGCGCACCTGATCAAGGGTATCGCATTCAACTTCGATCTTGGGCAAGTTGGCCGCTTTGGCCATTTCCACACATTTGGTAATCGATCCGACAACGCCGATATGGTTGTCCTTGATCATGACGCCATCATACAGGCCCATACGGTGGTTTTGCGCGCCGCCCATGCGGGTGGCGTATTTTTCCATCTTGCGCCATCCCGGCAGGGTTTTGCGGGTATCAAGCAGTGTGGCCGATGTTTTCCCCATGGCCTGTACATAAGCGCAGGTGGTAGTGGCAATGCCCGACAGATGCTGCAAGGTGTTAAGGGCGGTGCGTTCGGCGGTTAAAATGCCCCGCGCCGGGCCTTCAATTACAGCAAGAACCGATTTCGGGTTCAATGTATCGCCGTCATTGCATTTCTTTTCGATTTTGGCATCGGGTACCAGTTTGCGAAAACATTCCAGTGCAATATCCAGCCCGGCAACCACAATGCTTTCACGGGTTTCCACCGCGACGCGCAGGCGGGCATCTTCAGGGATGACATTGTCCGACGTGATGTCGCCTGTGCCGATATCTTCGGCAAAGGCACGGTCAATAAAATCGGTAATTTCGCTTTGGGTCAATTCAGTCATGGGATGCGCCGGTTTGTTGGATGGGGATGTCGGGCAGGAACGTGCAAGCGCATGAAACGCGCAGAAAAAACAGGCCCCGCAGCAAGTGTGCAGGGCCTGAATATTTGTGATCAGGCGGCGTTTTCGGCCGAGGCCTCTTTTTTCAGCGGAATGCCTTTCGACATTTCCAGCATCCGTTCAAGCGGTTTGACGGCATTAAGGCGCAAATCTTCGGGCATCACGATCTGCGGGCCGTTATTGACCAGGCAAAGATAGAGTTTTTCCAGCGTATTAAGTTCCATGAACGGGCAATTGTTGCACGCACAGCTGCCATCGGCACCGGGCACCGGAATAAAGGTTTTATGCGGCGCAGCCTTTTCCATCTGGTGGATGATGTGGGGTTCGGTCGCGATCAGAAATTTCTGATCGGGGCCATCAATCACATATTCCAGAATGGCGCGGGTTGATCCGATCTGATCGGCATGGCGCAAAATGCCGTCGTGGCATTCCGGGTGGGCGGCAATTTTGGCGTCGGGATGCTGGGTTTTCAAACGGATCAATTCGCGTTCTGAAAATTGCTCATGCACAATGCATGATCCCTGCCACAATACCATATCCCGGCCGGTTTTCTTGGCAAGGTAGCTGCCAAGATGGCGGTCCGGCGCCCATAAAATGGGCTGATCCAGCGGAATCTGGTCGATGATCTCAGCCGCATTTGACGAGGTGACGATAATATCAGACGCTGCCTTTACCTCGGCCGAGCAATTGATATACGTGATCGATACATGGTCAGGGTGCTGTTCGCGAAATTTGCGAAAGGCTTCGGGCTGGCAGGAATCTTCGAGCGAGCAGCCGGCCTTTGAGTCGGGCAGCAGCACAGTTTTTTCCGGGCTGAGGATTTTGGCAACCTCGGCCATAAAACGCACACCGCAAAACACAATCACATCAGCATCGGTTGCCGCGGCCTTGCGCGACAAATCCAGCGAATCACCGACAAAGTCGGCCAGATCCTGAATTTCACCATCCTGATAATAGTGCGCCAGAATGATGGCGTTTTTTTCTTTCTTCAGGCGCTGAATTTCCGCCTCAAGATCAAGCGTCGGATCGATCTGGGTTTCAGACATTGCACCGGCACGCGCCTCGGCAATGGTGGTAATCTGGTTCATGGCGTTGTCTCATCTCGCCTTGTTGCAACCGGGAAGTAAGAAGCGGGACCCGATGTTGCAAGTTAATGACTGTATGAAACCTCAATATCGCTATTGATCGAGGATGGCAAGGGAATGGGGCGTTTAGTCCAAAGAGGCGTCAGAGATGAAGCCCGGTATATTTTTGGGATCCGATCTGATGCCGCTTCTGACCGAGGCTGCGTTCAGTCTTGTTTCGAAGTAAGTGCTAAATATTTCAAAATCCGGATATTCTTCATGAGCTTGCCAGTGACATCCCATACGTCCTACGAGGCCCGCAATCCAGTCTGCGGCCTGTACTGTTTGGTACAGGTGGCTTTCTACTTGAAAAGGCGGTTCAACAAGGCATCTGCGTGGTTCATTACTATTGAACATTGCACGAGCGGCTTCTGTTACAAATTGAAGCCGCTGTTCATGCTCATCCATGATGAGGGTGAACAACGCACTGTCCTGACAATCTTCTTCGCAAAAGCTGTTGAGACGTTTGATGGCTTCGCGAAGCACAGCAAGGTAAAGGCTTTTAGGATTATGTTCTTCTATCGGAGAGGTTTTTCGAAGTCCGACATAAAACAAGTGGCCTCCCAACCGGTCAATTTTATTGAATAGCCGGTTGGTGAAATTTCTCAGTTCCCGGTATTTTTCGACATTATGTACCGTGTAAAGAGCTGATCCTTTCTTTTCCCAAGTCGCAGGATGTGCATGAGAGCGTTTAATTTCAAAATCAAGTAATCGGCATTTTTGTTGGTAGAACCAGGTACTGAAGCCGCGTATTTCGTGGGTCGGAATAACAAACCCGGCTAACCCGAAAACAGGGCTTTCTTTGTACTTTGGATGCTTCCGAGAAAGATAAGGGCCGATGTGACCAAACTCGTCAAGATAGACATTGAAAAGCGTCATAATCTGCCCCGTCCCCCAGATACACGAAAACCCATGCACATGGCATGGGTCTCGGAAAGAGAGCATATATGTTTCCATAAATGCGTCTCGACGTCTTTTGTAAGTAGTATTGACCCGATTGTCAATAATTTTGCCATTGGTTCCGGCTGTGATCAAGATAGCTTGGTGCATGAGTGAATTTTAAAAGGGGTATTGGTTTGGTTAATTTCAAACCGTAAACCCATACTGATCCCATTCTGCACTGGTCACTTCCAACGCCATTTGTTCGTATTCGGCGCGTTTGATGGCGCCAAAGGCGGTATGCAGGCAATCGCCCAGCGCATGGCGGGTAAAGGTGGATCGGTCGAACCGGTCGATGGCTTCAAGCCAGCTACGCGGCATATCGTGGGGGGCTTTGGTGGCATCCATTTCGTCGATACAGGGCGCCCCCGGGTCGGTCTTGGCTTCAATGCCGTCAAGGGCGGCGGCAAGGGTGACGGCGGCAACCATATAGGGGTTGGCATCGACCCCGGCAACGCGATGTTCAAAATGGCGGGTTTTGCCGGGATGGCCGGGGACACGAATGGCGACATTGCGGTTTTCAACGCCCCAGTCATCGGAGGCGGGCGAATAAACGCTGGAGGAAAAGCGTCGCCAGCTGTTCATAAACGGGGCCAGCACCAGCATGGTGTCGCCCACCGTTTGGCGCAACCCGCCAATGGCGTTTCGCATCAGGGGGCTTAGCGTGCCGTCCTGCTGGTCGGCAAACAGGTTATTTCCGTTCTGATCAGCAAGGGAGAGATGCAAATGCATCCCGGATCCGGCTTCATTGCCAAATGGTTTGGGCATAAAGCAGGCTTCAATCCCGAAGCGACGGGCGCAAGTGCGAATCAGGCGTTTGGCAATGATTACGTCATCCGCAGCATGAAGCAGGTCACGATAGCGAATGGTCAGTTCATATTGGCCCGGTCCATATTCGGAAATCAGGGTTTCCAGTGTCAGGCCCAAATGCGCTGCGCCTTCGTAAATCGCATCAAACAGAGGTGACATTTCGTCAAGTTCATCAACCGACATGGTGTTGCGCTGCCCGCTTCTGCGTTTGGTCAGCACATAGGGTGCAGGTTGAAAGCGCCCATCGGGCAGGCGTTGCGGGTCGATCAGGTAAAATTCCAGTTCAAATGCCCCCATTGGCGTAAAACCGGACTTTTTTGCGCGGTTGATCTGATGGACCAGTGCCGGGCGTGGTTCGCCTTTGACGGGGGTGTTATCGTCGTCAAACATCGTGATCAACACTTGCCCACGATGGGCATGGGGCAAATAGCCCAGTGTGCCGGGAATGGGCCAGCAGCGTTTGTCGCCACCCCCGCCGGTTAAAACAAGGCCGGAGGCATCAACATCAATGCCCGCTACATCCTGCCCGAACAGGGACATGGGCAGGGCACGGCCACTGGTAAAAAGCCCTTCAAGCTCGTGGCGGCGAATGGTTTTGCCACGACCAATGCCGTGGCAGTCGGTCAGAAACACATCAATTGCCTGAACGTCGGGATATTTTTCCAGAAATGCCAGGGCTTCGGCAAGTGTGGCGCCGGTTGGGGCAATTTCCGTGTTTCTGTTCATGGTTTTTACCCCTGAAAACGGCGGAAGAAATATCGATCTTGCGGTACGCCTTCGGGCAGAGGTTCGGCAATGGTGCCCGGCACATCGATTTTTTGGTCCGATGCCACAATGGCACCTTTGATCAGGGCCGGGGGCAGGGTATTGCCGATAAAGGATGCGATTTTTGCATTCAGGTCTTCATCACCGGTGCCAACATCGGAATGAACCAGGGCAACCCGGCCTTTGAACTTTTCAACTGCTTTGGGCAGGGTTTCAAAAATATCACCCAAAAACAAATGGTCATCGGCGGGGATGCATTTGGGGTGGGCGTTGATCTGGCGGTCAAACACGTAAATTTCGCGATCGGGCATAATTTCGCGCAGATGGTCGAATGTACGGCCATTGCCAAGGCCAATTTCCAGAACGATGCCTTCAAGGCCATCAATCATGACAGCGGATGCATTCAGGCAATCGCGCTGGGCTTGCAGACGGCGGATAACACTGTTGAGACGGGACATCGTTTAATTCTCCGATCGGGGCGTTTGCGGGCGGGAAGGTTTTATATCGGCACTGGTGTCGGCAGCCGGGTAAAACACCATGCCAGGCGGCGGGTTTTGGCGATAATGGGCCAGGCGGCTTTGCCAGTCGCCATCATGAAGTTCCAGGCGGTGGCCGTCGGGATCGAGAAAATAAAACGACGCGCCTTCACTGGTGTTTGTTTTCCATTCAATAACACCCGCGTTTTGCAACTTTTCCACCATCGCGGCGAATTTTTCATCCCTGACGCCAAAGGCGATGTGGGTGTAATTGGCCGCTGGCGGCGGTGCATCACGATCAAGGCTTAGGCAAAGCCAGACATCAGCCAGCAACAGATAGGCACCTTTATCCCAACGTGCCAGGGGCCTTGCCCCCAGCATGTCGGTATAAAAGATGAAGCTGCGCACGACATCATGTGTCGCAAGGGTGATGTGGTTTAAGCCGTTGATCAAGGTGCAGGCCTGTCAGGTGTTGGGGCTGGTCGCATCAAAGGCCGGAACCAGATCGCGGAAAGTATCCAGCCAGGTGACAAGGGCCGGGTATTTGGCCCGCCATGCACCATCAAAGCGCAAGTCGAGATAGCCGAGCGCGCAGGCAACGGCAAAATGGCCAATTGTCAGGTCACCGTCCAGGGCGGGCGGGGTCGCGGCAAGTTCGTCAAGGGCGCGACGGACCTTTTCAGCCTGATAATCCACCCAGTCCTGATGAAGTTTTTCTTCCGGGCGCATGCGTTTTTCGTACACCTGCAAGATTGACGCATCGACAATGCCATCGCCCAGTGCCTGAAGGGTTAGCGCTTCCCAGCGGGCGTCGCTTTCGGTTGGGTACAGGGTGCGGCCATCGGCTTTGGAATCCAGAAATTCGCAAATCACGCGCGAATCGTAATATTTACGGCCATCATCCAAAATCAGGATCGGAATTTTGCCCAGCGGGTTTTGCTGGCGCAAGGTGTCGGCGGGGTTGTTGGTGTCGGCAGTTTCAACGCTCAGGTCGTTATATACACCAAGATATTTTGCCACCATTTTGACCTTGCGACCAAACGGCGAGGGGACGGAGCTTCGAAGAATCATCAGATGGCCTTTCTGTGCCAAAACAATTTATTGGCGCAGTGTAATGGCAAAATGCTGCCTGATGAAAAGCAAATTTTCCGGGATTAATCAATGGCGGAGAAATACCGCGTTATCCCTGATAACCGGGGCTGGCATCGGCTTCATCCGGTTCATTGCGTGACAGGGCGGCAAGGTGCAGTTCACGCAGCATACGAACACTGGGGCGCAGGGCAAAAAAGATACTGCCAATTAAAAACAGCCAGGTGCCAGCTTCCATCAGGGACTGGTAAAAGAAAAAGATACTGCCAACGATAAAGGCAATGGCAGCCAACAGATCAACGCCGGAATAAATCAGTTCATACATGCTGTAAACTTCGCGGTGGCGTTGGGTCTGGTCGAACCGGCGGGTACGAAACAGTTTCACGGTGGAGACTCCTGTTCAGGGAATGCGCATGGCAATGCAACGCTTTAGCCCCCGGAATGTTTCGTCAAACTGTTGATTTTATGGCATTTGCAAGGTGAAGGCATGAAGTTGCCCGGCGCGGGGTGGTCATTTTATGGTCACAGCAAAGTTTACGCGCGCGGATGCGTCCCTTTGTAAACGGCCATTAAACGTTCGCTGTCGACCGAGGTATAGCGCTGGGTGGTGGACAGTGAAACATGGCCAAGCAGTTGCTGAATGGTACGTAAATCGCCGCCTCCGGCCAAAAGGTGGGTGGCAAAGCTGTGGCGCATGGCGTGCGGTGTTGCCGTTTCGGGCAGGTTAAGTAACGCGCGGATCCGGCGCATTTCGCGCTGGGCCACCTGGGCGATCAGGCGCTTGCCCCGTGCCCCTAAAAATAGCGGGTCTTTTCCCGATGGCGCATAGGGGCAGGCCGCGATGTAATCGTCAATCGCCTCAATCACCACTGGCAAAACCGGCACCAGCCGTTGTTTGTTGCCCTTGCCGGTAATAACAAGTGACGTGCCTTGCGGGCGCTGATCGGCATTAAGGGTCAGCGCCTCGGCGATACGCAGGCCGCAACCATATAGTAGGGTGAACAGGGCAAGGTTGCGTTTGGCAAGCCAGGGTTCATCCTGAAAGGCCCCGGCATTGTCGATAACGGCCAGGGCATCGTCGGGTGACAGGGGTTTGGGTATTGATTGCGGCAGGCGCGGATTGCGAATGGTGGTGATGGCGGCATTTTGCCCGCGCCCCGTGCGGTCGAGAAAACGGTAAAAATTGCGCAATGTCGACAAGGCGCGCGCGGTGGATGATTTTGCCATATTGGCATTGTTACGATGGGCCAGCCAACTGCGAAAGTCGCGCGGGGTTAGTGCCAGAAGCGTTGCCATATCGGGTGCGCCACCGCGATGCTGGTCGACAAATGCCAGAAAGGCATAAAGATCGACCAGATAGTTTTCGGTCGTGTGGTCAGATGCACGCCGTTCACTGCGTAACCATTGCAGCCAGTTATCAACCGCTTTGCGGGTATCAACCGGCAGCGACAGGGCGGTTAATGCGCTGGACGGGGTTATGCCGGGTTTGTCAGCCATCGCCGCACACCAAATTCAATTACCGACGACAGGAACATGATCAGATCATTGCCCTGGGCGGGGCTGAAATAACCGGGTTCAGCAACACCAAAGGCCACCAGCCCGACCGGGTCGCCATAAAACGGGGCCAGACGCACAAGGGCGGCTGAATTGACGATATCGGCCTTGGGGCCAAAAATGGCTTCGTCGCCCGCATGTTCGGGTACAAGCCAGACATCGTGGTCCTCGCCCAGAACCTGATCAACCGCACCGTGGGTAAGGCGGCGAACCCGGCCGCCACAACGCGGAATCGGGTTTTCGGGATGTTCTTCAAAACAAATCGCGATGCAGTCCAGATCCAGCAGGTCGGGGACCAGATCCTGCAGGGCTTCGACAAAGGTGTCAAAACCACGGGCATTCAGCAGGGCCAGAACGGCACGGTGAATGCGCTGCTGGGTTTCAAGGTTGGATTTGGAAATATTGATCAGTTCGCTGGTGGCGCCGCGCAACCGGTCGCTTTCGGCGCGCAGGCGTTCGACAACATATTGCTGCATGTCGGCAACGCCCGAACCATGATGGCGCACCGGCATTTCCAGGCTGTCGAGAAGTTCGTGGCGATGTTTGAAAAAATCTGGGTTGTCCGCAAGATATTTTGCGATGTCTTCGGCATGCAAAGCAGTTTGTTCCATTGGTCCCGGCAATCTTGTTGTCATATAAAAAACCCGGCTGCCAGAATGAAGGCAACCGGGTTAAATGCTGATTAAGGGCAGCGTAAAAACGCTATCCTTTTTACAGGTCAGTTCTTTGCAGGGCTAAAAAGCCTTAAAGAATCGATTGACCGGTTTTCTGCCAATCGGCCAGGAAGGTTTCCAGGCCTTTTTCGGTCAGCGGGTGTTTGAACAACTGACCCAGAACCTGCGGCGGAATGGTGACGACGTCTGCACCCAGACGGGCCGAATCGACAACATGCTGCGGGCCGCGTGCGGATGCGACCAGGACTTCAGTTTCCCAGTTCGGGTAGTTGTTGTAAACTTCAACAATATCAGCAATCAGCTGCATGCCATCGCTGGAGATATCGTCAAGGCGGCCAACAAACGGCGAAACAAAGGTTGCACCGGCTTTGGCAGCCAGAATGGCCTGACCAACCGAGAAGCAAAGTGTGACGTTGGTTTTGATGCCTTCGTCGGTAAAGGTACGGCAGGCTTTAAGCCCGTCCGGGGTCAGCGGCAATTTGACGACGACATTATCGGCAATCGCAGCCAGCTTGCGGCCTTCCGCGACCATGGTGTCATAATCGGTGGCGGCAACTTCGGCGCTAACCGGGCCGTCTACGACGTCGCAGATTTCCTTGATCAGGTCGATAAACGGGCGGCCAGCCTTGGCAACCAGCGACGGATTGGTGGTGACGCCGTCTACCAGGCCAGATTTGGCAAGTTCACGGATGGCGTCGATGTCGGCGGTGTCGATGAAGAACTTCATTGTAATTCCTGCTGATGAAGACCGTTGTTCGATTACGCAGATTACTGCTATTGGCTGTGGGACCGTTTCGCGCCGGGTAACCGTACCGCGAACGGTTCGGATCACGCCAGCCTATCGTGACGGGGTTTATAATATATGTGCGCCGCAAAGGCCATAACGGGAAATCTGTTTGAACGACGCACTGTGTCGGTGCTGCCCCCTCTGCCATTGGCGGGGCCGTATGACTATGTGGTTCCCGAAGGCCTGGACATTGAGCCAGGTGATTTTGTCGAAATTCCGTTGGGACGTCAAACCCAGCGTGGTGTTGTGTGGGGCGAGGCCAAAGGCGATGTTGACCCGGCCAAGCTGCGAGAAATTTATGGCGTGCTGCCGGTGCCGCCAATGGGCGCTGTTGCGCGCAAATTTATTGACTGGGTTTCGGCCTATACCCTAAGCCCGCAAGGGGCTGTTTTGCGCATGGGCATGAGTGTAAGCGATGCTCTTGACGCACCAAAGCCTGTTTTTCGCTTTGGTTTGGCGCGGGGTATTACCGAGTCGGACCATAATGTGCGTATTACGCCGGCGCGAAAACGCATTTTAGGCTTTTTGCGCGATCATCCCTTTATCGATCAGGCCGATATCCTGCGTGAAACCGGAACCGGGGCCAGTGTTTTAAAAGGTCTGGTCGATGCCGGGCTGGTAAAGCGCGAGCAAGTGGCACCACCGTCGCCCTTTAGTCCGCCGGATTTAACAATCGGTCGACCCCACCTTTCCGATGATCAGGAAAAGGCCGCTGACTTTTTATGCGAAAAGGTCGCAGCAAACCGGTTTTCAACCATTCTGATTGATGGTGTTACCGGTTCGGGCAAGACGGAAGTTTATTTTGAAGCAGTGCGGGCAGCCCTGGCATCGGGGCAGCAGGTAATGGTGCTGCTGCCTGAAATTGCCCTGTCAGCGCAATGGTTACAGCGTTTTCGCGTCCGGTTTGGTGTGGAACCGGCCTTGTGGCATTCGGAAGTCGGGCAGGCGCGCCGGCGCGAAACCTGGCGCGCCGTGGCTGATGGTGGCGCGCAACTGGTTGTCGGCGCGCGTTCCGCCCTGTTTTTACCCTATAAAAACCTTGGGCTGATCGTGGTTGATGAAGAACACGAACATGCCTTTAAGCAGGAAGATGGCGTAATTTACCACGCCCGCGATATGGCGGTGGCACGTGGGCATTTGGGCGGGTTCCCGGTTGTTCTGGCATCGGCGACACCTTCGCTCGAAACGTTGGCCAATGTCGATGCGGGCCGCTACGAACGGGTGGTGTTGGGGCAACGCCACGGGGTGGCCGTTTTGCCCAGCGTGGAAATTGTCGATATCCGGGTGGATAAACCCGAACGCCAACGCTGGATTACGCCGACCCTGCATAAGCGACTGCTCGAAACATTTGCTGCTGGTGAACAGGCAATGTTGTTTCTGAACCGTCGTGGGTATGCTCCGCTTACATTGTGCCGGGCCTGCGGGCACCGGTTTCAATGCCCCAATTGCACCGCGTGGCTGGTGGAACATCGGGCATGGGGTAAATTGCAATGTCATCATTGTGGTTATAACGCCAAAATCCCCGATACCTGCCCGGCCTGCGGTGCCGAGGAAAAACTTGCTCCTTGTGGCCCTGGCGTGGAACGGCTGTATGAAGAAGCCATCCAGACGTTTCCTGACTTGAAAATAGAAGTCGCCACATCTGATAATATTGCCGGACCAAAGGCCGCCGCCGCATTGGTGGACCGGGTGCATAACCACGAGGTGGATTTGCTGATCGGAACGCAAATTCTGGCCAAGGGGTATCATTTTCCCATGCTGACGCTGGTGGGCGTGATTGATGCGGACCTTGGATTGGCCGGGGGGGATTTGCGCGCAGCAGAACGCAGTTATCAGTTGCTTACACAGGTGGCAGGGCGCGCCGGGCGCGGCGAGCGCCCCGGTACGGTTTTGTTGCAAACGGCAGACCCCACCAACCGCGTGATCAAGGCGATTGCGGCGGGGGACCGCGATGCGTTTGACCAGGTCGAGCTTTCTGAACGCATGAAATACGGTATGCCGCCGCATGGCAGGCTGGCCGCCCTGATTATATCGGGGAAAAAGGAAAACGAGGTTGATGAAGCCGCCTGGCGCATTGGCCGTGTGGCCCCGCGCGGGGATGGTATTGTCGTATTGGGGCCTGCCCCGGCCCCGCTTTCGTTATTGCGTGGGCGGTTTCGGCGGCGGTTTTTGTTGCGGACTGATAAATCGGTAAAGGTGCAGGCCGTGATACAGGAATGGCTGGCAAGGGTCAAAACGCCCGGCAGTGTCCGCGTGCAGATTGATATTGACCCTTATAGCTTTATGTAGTGGCCCGTTCCGACCCGGCAGGTCTGGGAGGGGCGGCATGTTTAGCTGTTATTGGGAATAATGCCTGTTGGGATCGTTTAGCGGGCCAAGATAATTTTCGATAATGGCGGCGATGGTGCCATCGTGCTGCAATTTACGAATGATGGCGTCATAGCGTTTTTGAAAATCCTGTTTGCCGCCATAGGTGGATGCTTTGGACCACACATTATAATAGGCGGCCTGGCGAATGGGCGGATATAAAAACACCAGCTTGTCGGCAATGCCTTCTTCGCGGGCCTCGTAAAGCGACGTCATGTAATTAAGCGGGACAGTATCAAACCTGCCGCGCAATAACATGGGGATCAGCAGGTTGTTTTTGGCAACGGTTTCTATATTCAGGCCGCTGTTCCAAAAGGCCGGGGTATAGGAAAACCCCGCGGCAGCCCCGATATGCAGGTTGGCCAGATCGTTAAAGTCATTAAATGAAATGCGGTTGCGATCTTCTTTGCGAATAGCAAAGCGCCAGTCCAGCAACAGGTGGGCTTCGTTCGGGTAATACAGAAATTCCTGGCGTTCGGTGGATTGGGACAGGGACAGGACAATGTCGCTTTCGCCAACGCGGGCATTATAAAGCAGGCGGTTACCACTGGGGACCAGACGAAATTCAAATTCGGTAATGTGCATTTCGGCAAGAACCGCTTTCATGATGTCGATATCAATTCCGCGAATTTTCCCGTTATCCTGCCATTTCAGCGGTGCTTCACTAAGGCCTTCGATAATCAGGGGACGGGCCATGCCCCGGAATGGCAATAGCACAATCAGCCCGATTAACAGGCCGAAGACGATGCGACAGACAGAATGCCTGCCTTGTGCCATTTGGTCCTCCAGTTTGGTGGTTACCCCTTTTGCATAAGTTTATATGATTGCAGATTATTCGCATAACAATTTACGTAAGGATGGAACATGCCAACAGAAAATCAGGCCAGTATTTGCCGCTGGGCAGATGATACGTTTGGTCCCGTTGCCGACCCGGTTGCACTGGTAGACCGGGCGATGATGGAAATGCAGGAACTGCGCGAAGCGGTTGAAGCCGGTGACATCGCCGAGATTGGCAAGGAAAGTGCCGATGTGATGATTTTGCTGTACCGGCTGGCAGAACAGTTTGACCAAAACCTGAATGAACAGACCGATGCCAAGATGGTCATTAATCGGGGGCGCGTGTGGCGCGCCAAGGGCGACGGAACCGGATCGCACATCTGATCAACCGGTTTGCATGTGCCCGGAGGCGCTGTGAAGAAGAGCAGGACTGTTTGAGCCTTGTCGAAACTCTTTGCCCGGGGCTTGTTGGCTGGATCGCGATGGCGGGTTCGATATGAACTGGTTTGTCGGGCCGGGACGGGCAACAGGACGGCCAGGCGACATTGCGTTTACCAGGATAAAAAAGAATCGACCAATAGTGACATGTGGGCGGTTTTGTTTTCTCCTCTGGGTTGGGTTGCTTGTGTGCTGGTTCACAGTTGCGTCACGGTTGATCAGATGCGATGGCTTAATTTTGCCTGAATCTTCAAGATTCGCGGTGTTTTTACCATTAGACATGTAAAAAAGGGCCGTTTCCATAGGGGCAGGCAAGCCGGGCTAAGGCGCAAAAAGCCGCGATTTTTCAAGGATGATGCCCATAGAGTGCCGCGAGTTGCCAAACTCGTCACAATTGCGGTTGCGCGGGGGTTGCTCCTTACTGGGACATGTGCTACCAAACGCTCGCTTCCCGAAGGGCCATCTCTTCGGGGGATCATTTTTTTATATGTATCCGAGTCGTTCTCATAACCAGAATTGAGGGCTTTCACCGGTGTCCCAAAATACTGCCGCGACCGGGCTGCAAGGACGTTATGCTACTGCACTGTTTGAGTTGGCCAATTCGGCTGACCAGCTTGATGTGGTTAAAGGCGATCTTGAATTGCTCGACCAGGCCATCGTCGAAAGCGATGATCTGCGTAATGTGCTCCGTAGTCCCGTGATTTCCCGGGACGTGCAGGCCAATGCTATGGCAGCCATTCTTGATAAACTCGGGGCTTCCGAGTTGACCAAGAAGACGGTTGGCCTTCTGTGTCAGAAACGGCGCCTGTTCGTCCTGCCGGGCGTAATCAAAGCCTACCTTTCCATGCTCTCCGCGCATCGTGGGGAAGTAACCGCACAGGTGACTTCTGCTACCGCGTTGAAGGACGAGCAGATCGAAGCCGTAACCGGCGCTCTTAAGGAAGTAGTCGGTGCCACTGTCAAGGTGGACCTGAATGTCGATCCGGCGGTTCTTGGCGGCCTTGTCGTCAAGGTCGGTTCCCGGGTTTTTGATGCCTCGCTTCGTACCAAATTGCAGAAGCTCGAGCTCGCTATGAAAGGGGTTGCGTGATGGAAATCCGCGCCGCGGAGATCTCCGCTATTCTCAAGGATCAGATTGCCAATTTTGGCGCTGAAGCCGAAGTGGCCGAAGTCGGTCAGGTTCTTTCTGTTGGTGACGGTATTGCCCGTGTTCACGGCCTTGACAATGTTCAGGCTGGTGAGCTGGTAGACTTCCCCGGCGGGATTAAGGGCATGGCCCTGAACCTTGAAGAAGACAATGTCGGTATCGTTATTTTCGGTTCTGACCGCACGATTAAAGAAGGCGACCAGGTAAAGCGTACCGGTTCCATCGTTGACGTGCCGGTTGGCAAGGAACTGCTGGGGCGCGTTGTTGACGCACTTGGCAATCCGATTGATGGCAAGGGCGAAATCAAAACGACCCAGCGTCGTCTTGCCGACGTCAAGGCACCGGGCATTATCCCGCGTAAATCGGTTCACGAACCTGTCCAGACCGGCATCAAGTCAATTGACTCGCTGATCCCGATCGGGCGTGGCCAGCGCGAGCTGATCATTGGTGACCGTCAGACCGGTAAAACCGCGATCATCGTCGATACCATTCTGAACCAGAAGCCGGTCAACGATGCCGCTGCTTCAGACAGCGACAAGATGTTCTGCATCTATGTTGCTATCGGTCAGAAACGTTCGACCGTTGCCCAGGTTGTTAAAACCCTGGAAGAACGTGGCGCGATGGAAAACACCATCATTGTTGCCGCGACCGCTTCCGATCCGGCACCGATGCAGTTCCTGGCTCCGTTTGTTGCTTGCGCCATGGGCGAATATTTCCGCGACAACGGCATGCATGCCACCATCTTTTATGATGACTTGACCAAACAGGCTGTTGCCTATCGTCAGATGTCCTTGCTGCTTCGCCGTCCGCCGGGACGTGAAGCATTCCCGGGCGACGTTTTCTATCTGCACTCCCGCTTGCTGGAACGTGCGGCGAAAATGAATGACGAAAACGGTGCTGGTTCCCTGACCGCTTTGCCGGTTATTGAAACCCAGGGTAACGACGTGTCGGCCTTTATTCCGACCAACGTTATCTCGATCACCGATGGTCAGATCTTCCTTGAAACCGACCTGTTCTATAAGGGCGTACGCCCGGCTGTGAACGTTGGTCTGTCGGTTTCACGTGTGGGGTCTTCAGCCCAGATCAAGGCAATGAAACAGGTTGCCGGTTCGATCAAGCTGGAACTTGCCCAGTACCGTGAAATGGAATCTTTTGCCCAGTTTGCATCGGATCTTGATCCGGCAACCCAGAAGCTTCTGGCACGTGGTGCGCGTCTGACCGAGCTGCTCAAGCAGCCGCAATATTCGCCGCTGAAGGTCGAAGAACAGGTTGTCGTGATTTATGCCGGTGTTAAGGGCTATCTCGACGGCATCGCCATCCCGAAAATCCGCGCTTTTGAAGAACAGCTTCTTTCCGAAGTCGGTTCGGCTGGCGCAGATATTCTTGATGCGATCCGCAACGAGAAAGTTCTGTCGGCTGATACCGAAGCTAAACTGAAAGCGTTCCTCGACAAGTTCGCGAAAACCTTCGCGTAAAAGTCTGAACTTTAGGCGAAGGAGGAAACGCAATGGCTAGTTTGAAGGACTTGCGCTCGCGCATTGCCAGCGTCAAATCGACGAAGAAAATTACTTCGGCGATGAAGATGGTGGCCGCGTCCAAGCTCCGTCGCTCGCAGGATGCTGCCGAGGCAGCCCGTCCCTATGCTGATCGCATGGGGACGATGCTGGGTCGGCTTGCAGCTGCGGTTGGTAGCTCGCAAGGGGCGCCGAAACTGATGGCCGGGACCGGCAAAAACGACGTGCATTTGCTTGTTGTTTTTACGGCTGATCGCGGTTTGTGCGGTGGTTTCAACGCTTCTATTGTCAAGGCTGCGCGTCTCAAGATCAGGGCGCTGAAAGCCGAAGGCAAGACAGTTAAAATCATTTGTGTTGGTCGTAAGGCGGCAGATGCCCTCAAACGCGAACACGGCGATGCGATTGTTGCGCGCTATACCGGTATCGAAGGCAAGAAGGGGATTAACTTCTCCGAGGCGACTTCGGTAGCTGACAAAATTCTGGAAATGTTCGAAGCAGGTGAATTCGACGTTTGCACGATGTTTTACAACAAATTCGTGTCGGCGATTTCACAGATTGTTACCGAACAGCAGCTGGTTCCCTTTGCAGCGGAAGCTGCCAAAGACGAACCGGAAACTGCCGGAACCGGTGCTTCTGCGGTTTACGAATATGAACCGTCGGAAGAAGCCATCCTGGCTGATTTGCTGCCGCGTAATGTCGGCGTCCAGATTTTCGGGGCGATGCTGGAAAGCAGTGCTTCCGAGCACGGTGCGCGAATGTCCGCTATGGATAACGCAACCCGCAATGCCGGCGATATGATCGACCGACTGAGCATTCAGTATAACCGCTCACGTCAGGCCCAGATCACCAACGAACTGATTGAAATCATTTCCGGCGCCGAGGCTTTGTAAGCGGGTCGCAGGAACTAACGGATAGATTTGTCCGAGCAGGAGACAATACCTATGGCGAACAAGAAGGCGGGGAAAATTTCCCAGGTAATGGGCGCCGTCGTCGACGTTAAATTCGACGGCGAACTGCCGCCCATTCTGAACGCGCTGACAGTTGACAACAACGGGCAGCGTCTGGTTCTCGAAGTTGCACAGCATCTTGGTGAAAGTGCAGTCCGTACGATTGCTATGGACACCACCGAAGGTCTGCGTCGCGGTCAGGAAGTCATCGATACCGGTGATGCGATCCTGGTTCCGGTCGGACCGGAAACACTTGGTCGTATCCTTAACGTCATCGGCGAGCCGGTTGACGAACGTGGTCCGGTCAATGCCAAGATGAAACTGCCGATCCACCGCGAAGCACCGTCTTTCGTGGATCAGTCGACCGAAACCGAAATCCTTGTTACGGGCATCAAGGTCATCGACCTGATTGCGCCGTACACCAAGGGTGGTAAAATTGGTTTGTTCGGTGGTGCGGGCGTGGGTAAAACCGTTCTCATCATGGAACTGATCAACAACGTGGCCAAAGGCCATGGCGGTTATTCGGTTTTTGCCGGCGTGGGTGAACGTACCCGTGAAGGCAACGATTTGTATCACGAAATGATGGACTCGGGCGTTATCAACCTCGAAGGGTCGTCAAAAGCCGCACTTGTGTACGGCCAGATGAACGAGCCCCCCGGAGCCCGTGCCCGTGTTGCTCTGACCGGTCTGACCCTCGCGGAATATTTCCGTGATGAAGAAGGCCAGGACGTGCTGTTCTTCGTCGATAACATTTTCCGTTTCACCCAGGCGGGTTCGGAAGTGTCGGCATTGCTCGGTCGTATTCCGTCAGCTGTGGGCTATCAGCCGACGCTGGCAACCGACATGGGTGCCCTTCAGGAACGTATTACCTCGACCAAAAAAGGTTCTATTACCTCGGTCCAGGCCATTTACGTCCCTGCCGATGACTTGACTGACCCGGCGCCTGCAACATCGTTTGCTCACCTTGATGCGACCACCACGCTGAACCGTCAGATTGCCGAACTTGGCATCTACCCGGCTGTGGACCCGCTTGACTCCACCTCGCGTGCGCTTGATCCGGGTGTTGTTGGTGACTTGCACTATAAAACGGCCCGTGAAGTGCAGCGTGTTTTGCAGACCTACAAAGGTCTTCAGGACATCATCGCAATTCTCGGCATGGACGAACTGTCGGAAGAAGACAAACTGGTTGTGGCCCGTGCCCGTAAGATCCAGCGTTTCCTTTCCCAGCCGTTCCACGTTGCAGAAGTGTTTACCGGTACGCCGGGCGTGTTCGTTCAGCTTGAAGACACCCTCAAGGCATTCGCCGCTATCTGCGCTGGTGAATATGACCATCTGCCTGAACAGGCATTCTACATGGTCGGCACCATCGAAGAAGCTATCGAAAAAGCCAAGAAGATGGCCGAAGCTGCCTAAGGCGGTTTCGGTCCCCCTCCGGGTAAGGAGCGAGGACTGTCATGACTGATACGACTGTACTGGAACTTGTTTCACCGTCTGCCCTGCTCAAATCCGAGCCGGTCGAGATGGTTGTTGTTCCGGGCACGGAAGGGAACTTTGGTGTGCTGCCCAAGCATGCACCGCTGATCTCGACCATTCGTCCGGGCGTCATTGACATCTACAAAGGTGGCAAGGTTTCGGAACGCATTTTTGTGGCTGGCGGTGTAGCAGAGGTTAACCCCGAGCGTTGCACCATTCTGGCCGAAGAAGCGATTTCGGTGGCCGACATCAAAGCTGACGCTGCCCAGACCCGTCTGGAAGCTGCGAAGGCCGCATTTGATGCTGCAAAATCGCATCACGAGAAGGCAAATGCCGAACGTGAAGTCGAAATTGCTGCCGCGCAGATTGCTGCTTTGACCAACTGATCTGACAGCAATGTCACAATAAAAGGGCCGCTATCCGATAAGGATAGCGGCCCTTTTTGTTGTCTTGTCGCAGGGCAGATATGGTCAGAACGTATCGTGATGGTGAATATCGCCTGTTTTACAGTCTGCTCATGTCACTTTGTTTGACGTGTCTATCCGGTATCAAAATCGTCAGGGGCGTTGTGTTTCGCTGCGGTCGGCAGAAAAGGCGATGTCCTTTTGGGCCTCCAGGCTACGAAGGCGTTCGTGCAAGGCTGCGTGGATTGCGTGATAGGCGGTGCTGCCCAGTGTGACACGAAGCGGGGCAGGTGTTACATCTACGGCATTAACCATCGCCTGTGCTGTATTTACCGCATCACCCTTGATGGTGAAATCACCATTGGCTATCGCCTCGCGAACCTGATGGGCCGGTGTTCCCTTATAGGCATCTAACGGGGGTGGGCTGATAAGGCCATCCCCAAAGCCGGTTTGGGTGGGGCCGGGTTCTATGATGGTAAAGTCGATGCCAAAACCTGAAACCTCCTGCCGGACGGCTTCGACAAAGCCTTCAATTCCCCATTTGGTGGTATGATACAAGCTGAAATTAGGATAGGCGATTTGTCCGCCTTCGGATGATACCTGTAAAATACGGCCGTGTTTTTGCGCACGTAAGTGCGGCAGGGCCGCGCGAATCACCTGGATTGACCCGATAATGTTGGTGTTGATCTGATGAACGATTTGATCATCGCCAAGTTCCTCGGCAGCACCAAACAGGCCATAACCGGCATTGTTAACGATGACGTCAATTGTGCGATATCGGGCAAATGCCTGGTTGATCACGTCACGGATTTGCGCCGTATCGGTGACATCAAGCTGCATCACATCTAACCGATCCCCATATTGGGCGATCAGGTCGGTGAGAATGCCGGGTTTACGAACTGTTGCAATGACTGTGTCGCCACGCGCGAGCAGGATTTTGGTCATTTCCAGACCAAGACCGGAAGACGTGCCGGTGATAAACCATGTGCGGGTCATACATACCTCGTTGGTTGGAGAAGATATGCATGACTATAGATTTTTAGATTATTGGGTCTATGCTGCCTAATTGGCATGACTTGATGGTAAATACCCATGAATTATACCCCCAGCCTTAACGATCTGAAGGCGTTTGCCTGTATTGCGGGATGGCAGAGTTTTCGCAAAGCAGCCGACGAACTGGGGTTGGCCCCATCGACGTTAAGTCATGTTGTCCGTACCCTGGAAGAAAATATGGGGGTGCGTCTGTTTCATCGCACGACCCGCAGTGTCGCCCTGACCGAGGCGGGCGAAAAACTGTTGTCCCGGTTGCAACCGGTCTTGCGCGACCTTGATTTTGCGCTTGAAGAAGTAAACCATTTTCGAGATCGGCCCAGCGGTATGCTGCGGATTAACACCAGTGACATTGCTGTTGCAATGTTGCTGGATGCAGTTGTGCCGGACTTTTTGGCGCAATATCCCGATATGTCGCTGGATCTGGTGACGGACGGGCGGCTGGTGGATATTGTGGCCGAAGGTTTCGACGCCGGTATCCGGTTAGGCGAGGCCATTCCCCAAGATATGATTGCGGTGCGATTTGGCGGAGAGACCCGGTTTGTTGCTATTGCAGCACCGTCTTATTTTAACAATCGATCCGTGCCCCATATACCGGATGATCTAAAGTTTCATCGCTGCATTCGGTATCGTTTGCCCAGTGGCAAACCCTATCAATGGGAATTCGCCCGTCACGGACAGGAATTACATATTGATGTTCCAGGCAGTTTAACGCTGGATCATCCTGTTTTGATGGTAAAGGCGGCCATGGCCGGGCTTGGCATTGCGTATGTGCCGCAAACAGTTGCCCAAGACGCGCTGGCAAACGGGAGCCTGATAACCGTACTTGACGACTGGTGCCCGCCAATTGCCGGTTTGTATTTGTATTATCCCGGTCATCGGCATGTACCCTCGGGATTGCGGGCATTTATTGATGTAATGAAAGCAAGTACACGCGGGAACAGCTGAAAGGCACAGCCGTTCCACGTGCCGGGCATGCCAAAATAAAGGATGCAAAGCCAAAAACGCAGGGAAATATGCGCTAGTGTGACGGGGTAAGGGCGGTATCAAGCCAGAAGGTTTCGATCATTTTCATCAGATCGATAAATTCAACCACATCTACCGGTTTGCGCAAATAGCAATTAGCCCCCGCAGCATAACATAAATCAACATCACGTTCGGCACCTGATGTTGTTAAAACAATGACGGGGATGCTGGCCGAGGCCGGGTCGCTACGAATATCGCGCAGCATTTCACGACCATCCTTGCGCGGCATATTCAAATCCAGCAAGATCAGTTTGGGACGCGGTGCGTTGCGGTATTGCCCATCCTTTTGCAGAAACTGAAGGGCCGTGATGCCATCTTTGACGTGATGAAGATTTACCGGGCGCGAAAATTCCTTTAAGGCTTCTTCAACAAGCCTTGCATCGCCGGGGTTGTCTTCAATCAGCAATAAATGGCTGGGCGTCTTCACCGCTGACATCTCCACCTGGATCCATTATTCTTAAGAACAGGGGTAACACCCCGGTTAGCTAGCATCATACTAAACTTGATTATAGCATTCCTGAATGTTTATAGATGACTGGTTTTTGATTGTCGTTCGCAATTTAGTTTTCTACGGGTAAAAATCGACATTTTTTCGATTTTTAGACCTGATTATTGCCAGCACAGCGAAGAAAACGCGTTTTTTTTCGATAATTGCTGCCGGAAAAGCAGTTGTATTTTCCTGTTTTCGATCATTTAAAACGGGCAAAAACGGAGTCGCAAAAGGATAGCATGGATGCGACTCCTGATTGCAAATTTTCTTATATATCCTAGTTGGTTGCAATGCCGGCCTGACCGGCGATAGCCGCAAGCTGGTTCAGGGCCTGGGGGTTATCTTTCAGGGCTTCTTGCGCCTGCTGATAACTTTGTTGTGCTTTGTCTTTCATGCCCATGACCATGTAGGCGCGCATCAAGCGGGCCCAGCCATCGGGGTCTTGCGGGTTTTCTTCCAGTTTCGATGCCAGACGGTCGACCATGCCTTCAATCATTTGGCGGCGCTCTTCGGGGGTCAGGTCGGCTGCTGCTTTCATGTCCTGCTGGCTGGGGCCAACAGTGCCTGCAATCGCAGGTGCAGACGGGGGCAATGCCGGTTTCAGACGGCCGGTAATGTCAATGCCTTCAGCCTGGGCGGTTTGCTGGATTTGGCGCACAACCATTGGCAACCACGATGCATCGGCCGGGGCGGAATTTGCCAGCGTGATCCAGCGTTCAACGGCAGCCCCGGCATGGCCTTGCTGTAAATCGGCAACACCTAAATAAAAGCCGATTCGCGGGTTGTCATTGCCGGATTTTGCGGCTTCTTCCAGGGCTCCACGCGCCGGGGCTGTAACCTGCCCGTCGCTGGCACGGATAATGGCTTCGGCATACATCGCCAGATAGGCCCCATCCCGATTGGAAAGTTTTACGGCTTCAAGAAAGGCCGTCTGGGCTTCTTGCGGGCGGTTTAACGCCAGCAGGCTGTTGCCCAGCAATTCCCAGTTCTCAAGGTTGTTGGGGTTTTGGATTAGTTTGTTGGAAAGGTCGGCCACGGCGTTACGCAGGGCGCGGTCGCGTTCCTGGTTATTATTTTGCGCATTGCGGGCCGCCATTATTTCGTCGGTACGCTGGGCAATGGGGCGGTCGGGCAGGGCAGGATGACCAATATCAAGATAAAGGCCAAGCCCGCCGATAATGCCGATCAGGATCAGGGCAACCGCGACAGGGCGGGCAAAGGCGCCGGGCGTTTTGCCAACGCGGCTTGCCGCCCGGGTTTGAATACGCTGGTCGGTTGCCAGAATGCGGCGTTGTACTTCGATGCGGGCAGCATCGGCCTGTTCGGCGTTTAAAACACCCCGATCAATGTCACGGGTGATTTCAGCCAGCTGGTCACGGTAAACGGTCAAATCCCGTTGTAATTCATCCTGATCAACCAGTTCGGCGTTATGCTCGGCCTTGTTTTGGGCATCGTTATGTGCGCTGCCATCCGATGGCAGGGGGCGGCTTTTTTTCGGGCCGGCTAAAACCGGCCATAACACGTAACCTGCAATGGCAACGGTAACGAGGGCAAAAACAATCCAGACAGTCATGGGGTGGGGGTATCCTGTTTTCGTTTTTGCCGTTTATTCGGCCGGTTGGGCCGCATGGGTGTTTTTTTGTGCCTTGCGCGACCGGTTTGGTGCGCCAACACGATAACGACGGTCAGAAAGCGACATTAGCCCGCCAAACACCATGACCAGGCCACCAACCCACATCCAGGGAATCATCGGTTTGATATAAAACCGTGTTACCCAGTTGTTGTTTTCGTCGGGATCGCCCAAAACGGCATAAACATCGCCGGTAAAGGATGACTGAATGGCGGCTTCGGTGGTGGGGCGGCCTTCAACGGTGTAAATCCGCTTTTCCGGTGCCAGAATAGTTGTTTTATCTCCGGGATGTTTAACCGTTATATGCGCCTGGCGGGCCATATAGTTTGGTCCCTGAATTTCCCTGATGTCGTTCAGGGTGAAACTATAGGACCCGACCTGTACGCTATCGCCTATGGCCATGGACTGCACAGCTTCGGTCGTCCATGCCTGGGATCCGGTGATTCCGGCAATGACAATGGCAACCCCTGCATGGGCCAGCATCATGCCATGTGCGGAACGTGGCAAATTGCGCATACGGCGAAAGCTGGTGCCCAACGGTTCGCGAAACAGTTTTATTCGCCCGGCCCATTCCAGAACGGAGCCAACAAACAGCCATACCGCGAGCCCCATGCCAAACAGGGCAAAGGCCGGGCCGCCTGAAAGCCAGTAGGTTACCAGAACCGTGACGACAACAATGGCGATGGCGAGTTTTAGTTTGCTAATGGCTGCCAGCAGATCAGCGCGTTTCCAAGGTAAAAACGGGCCAATCGCCATGGCGATGATCAGTGGCGTCATGATCGGGACAAAGGTGGCATCAAAAAATGGCGCGCCGACCGATATTTTCTCGCCGGTCAGGGTTTCCAGGAACAGCGGATAAAGCGTCCCTAAAAATACCATCGCCGCAGCAATCGATAGCAGCACATTGTTAAAAACCAGTGCCCCTTCGCGCGAAATCGGCTGAAACAGCCCGCCGCCCTTCAGGGTGGGCGCACGCCAGGCATATAGCGCAAACGACCCCCCCACCGACAGGGCCAGCAATATCAGAATAAAAATGCCGCGTTTCGGATCGGTGGCGAAGGCATGAACCGACGTTAATGCACCCGAACGCACCAGAAATGTGCCAAGCAGGGAAAATGAAAAGGCGATAATGGCAAGAAAGATGGTCCAGCTTTTAAGGGCATCGCGTTTTTCAACCACAATGGCCGAATGTAGCAGGGCGGTTCCCGCCAGCCATGGCATGAAGGATGCGTTTTCAACCGGGTCCCAGAACCACCAGCCGCCCCAGCCGAGTTCATAATAGGACCACCACGAACCAAGCCCGATGCCCGCGGTAAGAAACACCCAAGCGGCCAGTGTCCATGGGCGGACCCAGCGTGCCCAGGCCGGATCAACCCGGCCTTCAATAAGGGCGGCAACGGCAAAGGCAAAGGCCACCGAAAAGCCGACATAACCCAGATACAGGAACGGCGGGTGAATGGCGATGCCGGGGTCCTGCAATAACGGGTTCATGCCCTGGCCGTTTAACGGCGGGTTGGCAATGCGTTCAAACGGGTTTGAGGTTAGCAGGATGAACAGCAAAAAGCCGACAGCGATAAGCCCCATTACGCCAACAACCCGGGCAAGCAGGCTGGGTGGTAAATTGCGGCCAAAGGCCGAAACCGCCGCACCAAACAGCGACAGGATCATGACCCATAACAGCATCGATCCTTCGTGATTGGCCCAAACCCCGGTGATCTTATAGATCAGCGGTTTGGCGGTGTGGCTGTTTTCCACCACATTCAGAACCGAGAAATCGGACGTGACATAGGCGTATGTCAGGGCACCAAAAGAAAATGCGATCAGCACAAAGCTGGCAATTGCTGTGCGCGGGGCAACACGCAGCAAGGCACTATCGCCCCGTGCTGCTGCCAGAAACGGCACCGTGGATTGGGCAAACGCCATGGCCAGCGCCAATACGAGGGCATAATGTCCGAGTTCAACGATCATGGGGGCTTGCCAATCCTTTATATACAGGTTCGAGCCGATATAATGTCCGATGCAAAGTTTGGAAACCTTGCGGAATATCAAATTTGCGCTATTTGCACGGGCGCATTAAATAGAATTATTATATACAGCCTGTTCTAGCGCACAGTTTGGGTCCAGACCCAAGCCATACCAAAGGGTCGTACAATGAACCAATGTCCGGTTATTGACATTGCACAGCGAGAAATGTGGGCACGTCGGGCGACGACGGCCTCCATTATTATTGCTGCGACCCTGATTGTCCTTAAGGCAATCGGGTGGTTCATGACGGATTCGGTCAGCCTTTTGTCTTCCATGATAGATAGCATGCTTGATATCGGTACGTCCGTGATCAATTTCATGGCGGTGCGTAGTGCCTGGCGTCCGGCAGACCATGACCACCGTTTTGGTCATGGCAAGGCCGAACCGCTGGCGGGGCTTTTCCAGTCCGCCTTTATGCTGGGCGCTGCTGTGCTGGTATTGGCCGAGGCATCTTCGCGCCTGATGGACCCGCAACCGATGCGCCTTGCCAATGAAGCAATCTATATCATGGTTGCATCGCTGGTGATGACAGTGGGGCTGGTTTTGCTGCAACGCAAGGCGATGCGGATGTCAGGTTCGATGGCGGTCGAGGCCGATTCGCTGCATTACAGTTCCGACATTCTTGCCAATGCGGCTGTTATTATTGCGCTGTTGCTGGTGGGGTCGGGCTTTTTATGGGCCGACCCGGTGATTGGCGGTATTGTTGCGATTTTCCTGCTGTATTCGGCAGGCAAGGTTGGCCGCGATGCTGTTTCGGTGTTGATGGATCGGGAATTACCCGAACCCGATAGCCAGCGCATTATTGAACTGACCATGAAACACAAATCTGTAATCGGTATTCACCGTTTGCGCACCCGTTCATCGGGGGTGCATCGCTTTGCTGAAATTGAACTGATCATGGATGGCGGGATGCTGATGCGCGAAGCCCATACTATTTGCCATCAGGTGATGGACAGCATTCGCGGCGAATATCCCGACCTGGATATTACCATCCACCCCGAACCGCCCGAAGATATTCATCTTGATGAATTTAGCGGTTACACCGAAGACCCCGAATTTTGGCACGAAGCCCGGGCGCGCAAGGTGGGGCTGGATGATATCCCTGTTTCCAACAGCGAACTCGCGACGGGCCGCTAGACCGAATATCTGTTCAGATAAAATATTCCGGCGATTGACACCTGCGATTTTAAATTGCAACTATGATCCTCGATCACCTGGGGGGCCCCGGCAAGGGGCTGAGATTCTGCTGGGTAAAGTTTCAGACTTTACGCGCAGTGACCCTTTGAACCTGATCCAGTTCATACTGGCGTAGGGATGGTGCAGATGCCGGGTCTTTCACCAGACGGACGTGGCACTGATGACAGCCTCAAAGGGCCTGCTGCGTTGCAGTTATTCCTTTGCTTGCTGTGATCGGGGAAACTTATTCATCTGAAACCTGACGCGGAACTGGGTCTCCATTGCCTTTGCAAAGGAGCCTTTTATGCCTGCTTTAAATCCGGACGTTGAAATTACGTGTGGCCCGTTACCGGCCTCGCAAAAAATATACATTCCAGGCACTCTTCATCCTGAAATTCGCGTTCCGATGCGCGAAATTTCGGTTCACCCCACGGCGGGCGAGCCGCCCGTGCGGGTATATGACCCGTCAGGCCCCTATACCGACCCGAATGTGACCATCGATATCCGGCAGGGATTGGCCCGGTTGCGCCAGCACTGGCATAAGAATAATGGAACAGTCACGTCGTATGACGGGCGGGATGTGCAGCAGGTTGATAACGGTGTGGCCCCGGGAACGCGCCACGCGGTTGATGATTTTCCGGTTAAATACCGGCCATTTAGGGCCGTTGGCCAAACCGCGATCACGCAGCTTGCCTATGCAAGGGCCGGCATCGTGACACCGGAAATGGAATTTGTTGCCATCCGCGAAAATTTGGGCCGAGCACGGGCCATTAATGCCGCACGAACCGCCAAACGGGATGGCGACAGCTTTGGTGCCGCTATCCCCGATTTTGTTACGCCGGAGTTTGTGCGCGATGAAATTGCCCGCGGACGGGCGGTTATCCCTGCCAATATCAACCATCCTGAAGCGGAACCGATGATTATAGGCCGGAATTTTCTGGTCAAGATCAATGCCAACATTGGCAATTCGGCGGTGACGTCGTCGATGGAAGAAGAAGTTGAAAAAATGGTATGGGCGACCCGGTGGGGGGCCGATACCGTGATGGACCTTTCAACGGGGCGAAATATTCACAACATCCGCGAATGGATTATTCGGAACGCGCCGGTACCGATTGGCACGGTGCCGCTTTATCAGGCCTTGGAAAAAGTGGATGGCATTGCCGAAGATCTGACCTGGGAGGTTTATCGCGATACCCTGATCGAACAGGCTGAACAGGGTGTGGATTATTTCACCATTCATGCCGGATTACGCCTGCATCATATTCCGTTAACGGTGGATCGGGTAACAGGCATTGTGTCGCGTGGCGGTTCGATCATGGCGAAATGGTGCCTGCATCATCACCGCGAAAGTTTTCTGTACGAACATTTCGCAGAGATTTGCGACATTTGCCGTGCCTATGATGTGACCTTTTCACTGGGGGACGGGTTGCGCCCCGGATCGATTGCCGATGCTAACGATGCCGCACAGTTTGCCGAACTTGAAACCCTGGGTGAGCTGACCCAAATTGCCTGGGCAAAGGACTGCCAGGTGATGATCGAGGGGCCGGGCCATGTGCCGATGCACAAGATCAAACACAATATGGACAAACAGCTGGAGGTTTGTGGCGAAGCCCCGTTTTATACGCTTGGCCCGCTAACCACCGATATTGCACCGGGATATGACCATATTACATCGGGCATTGGGGCGGCGATGATTGGCTGGTTTGGCACCGCGATGCTGTGTTACGTGACACCGAAGGAACATCTGGGCCTGCCGGACCGTAACGATGTGAAAACCGGGGTGATTACCTATAAAATTGCCGCCCATGCCGCCGACCTGGCCAAAGGGCACCCGGCCGCACAAATGCGCGATGATGCCTTGTCGCGTGCCCGGTTTGAATTTCGCTGGGAAGACCAGTTTAACCTGGCATTGGATCCGGAAACGGCCCGGTCTTTTCACGATCAGACCTTGCCAAAGGAGGCACATAAGTTGGCGCATTTTTGTTCGATGTGTGGGCCAAAGTTTTGTTCAATGCGGATTTCACACGATATTCGTGCCGATGCCCAGAAAGAAGGCATGGCTGCCATGGCTGAAAAATACCGCGATGGTGGTGACCTTTACATGACCCAACCGGCACCTTGAGCAACGATTGACAATATAATAGCCTGGCCTGCAATCAGGAATGATAAAGGCGGCCCGGTCATTAAGGGCCGCCTTTGTTATATTGGAACCTGTTTATGATCGGAAAATTACAGCACCGTCAACATGCTGGCGACCAACGGGTGGCGAACAATATCCTTGTCGCGTAGCTGAACACAGGCAATGTCTTCGACATGTTGCAGACGATCTGCCATTTCCGAAAGGCCCGACAGTTCTGGCAGAAGGTCGGTTTGGTCGGGGTCGCCGGTCAAAATCATGGTGGAGTTCCAGCCCAAACGGGTGACCAGCATTTTAAGCTGGCCATAGGTGCAGTTTTGGGCTTCGTCGATAACGACAAAGGCGTTGTTGAGCGTGCGGCCCCGCATATAACCGATGGGGGCAATTTCAATGGTGCCATCCGATAAGTAGGTCCGCAGGCGTTTGTTGCCCAACCGGTCGTTCAGGGCATCGTATAGCGGGCGAAGGTAGGGGGCCATTTTGGCTTCGACATCTCCGGGCAGAAAACCGATATTTTCGCCTGCTTCAACTGCCGGGCGGGCCAGGACAATACGGCCAATGTCCCCGGCATCAAGGGCTTCGACGGCTTTGGCAACGGCAATATAGGTTTTACCGGTACCCGCCGGGCCAAGGGCAAGGACCAGGTTGAAATTATCGATTGCTTCCATCAGGGCTGCCTGATTTTCGCTTTTTGGACGGATATGGCGGCGGAAACTTTGATCGCGATGTGTTGGGGGCACAGTCTGGCCCTGCTCTGCCAAGGGGTCCCAGGTCGATTTGTTCTCGTCGAACAGTTCGTGGATGTTGCCGTCTGACTGTTGCGGATGGCTCCGACGGCGTGCTGCGCGCTTACCCATGATGATCACCTCGCGATTTGAAGTCAAAGCCGGCCAAAACACATGAAATTTCGCCGGCGTTCGACTTACGTTGTGCAAAAAAGCAAAACGCGCCATTCCAGTGTTGGAAAAGCGCGCGAACATTCTTCATCTTGTAAATAAGAGGACGGCTAGGAAAGGTGCCGGACCCTAATGCATTTCGCATCTGCGATCCGGGGGGAGAAAAGATACGATGTGAGACGCTGTTTTGCGGCACTCGTTTGTCCCCTTTTGAGTTCGGCTCATGACCGAACACCAGAATCCTACGCCTGCATGTCGGGGCTTGTCATCCTTTTTTGCATTGTTAAATTTGAATGAATTCGCAAACGGCTTGTTTTCAAATGTTTATCTTGCAGCTGCGAACAAAAAATTTGCTTCGCTGCGGCATAAAAACAGTGATTTGTCGGAATGGGTGGTAAAATTTGACTGCTTTTATGGCGGGGTCGGGCCGTGTTGTCGTTGGCATAGCGGCGGCAGGGTGTGTTTTTGCTGCTGAATGGCGCGCATCATGCCCGATATGACGATTTCATTGTGGTATCATGGCTAAAAATCAGTACAGTGCGCCGCAATTGAATGTCTCAGGATTATTGGAACCACCATGTCGTCGATCGACCATCAGGTCTCGCGCCGCCGGACCTTTGCCATCATCTCGCACCCCGATGCGGGTAAAACCACGCTGACGGAAAAGCTGTTGCTGTTCGGCGGTGCCATTCAGATGGCTGGTGCTGTCAAGGCAAAGAAAGAACAGCGCGGGGCGCGTTCGGACTTTATGAAAATCGAACAGGACCGTGGTATTTCGGTATCCTCGGCGGTGATGACGTTCGAGTTTGAAGATAATATCTTCAACCTGCTTGATACGCCAGGCCACGAAGATTTTTCCGAAGATACCTATCGGGTTCTGACCGCCGTTGACAGTGCGGTGATGGTGATTGACGCCGCCAAGGGCATCGAAGCCCAGACGCGCAAGCTGTTTGAGGTTTGCCGCCTGCGCGATGTGCCGATCACGACGTTTGTGAACAAGCTGGACCGTGAAACCCGGGATTTCTTTGAACTGATGGACCAGATCGAACAGGATCTGGCGCTGGATGTGACGCCGGTGACCTGGCCGATTGGGTCGGGCCGTGATTTTCATGGCTGTTATGACCTGATCAACGACCAGATCCTGTTCATGGAAAAGGGCGGCAAGGTTGTTAAGGAAGCCATTCAGATTAAAGGTCTGCATGACCCGAAACTGGACGAACTGGTGCCGGATTATCTGGTTGCGCAGTTGCGTGAAGATGTGGAAATGGTGCGCGAAATGTGCCCGCCATTCGACATTGAATCGTATCGCGAAGGCCATTTGACCCCGGTGTTTTTCGGTTCTGCCATTAACAATTTCGGTGTGCGTGAATTGTTGCGTGGCATTGCCGAAAATGCACCCACCCCGCGCCCGCAAGAAGCTGCAACCCGCACAGTCAAGGCTGACGAAACCAAGGTTTCGGGCTTTGTATTTAAAGTGCAGGCCAATATCGACCCGAACCACCGTGACCGTATTGCCTTTATTCGTCTGTGTTCGGGGCATTTCAAACGCGGCATGAAGTTAAAACATGTGCGTGCCGGCAAACAGATGGCGGTGCATAACCCGATGCTGTTTTTTGCCAATGAACGCGACATTGCCGAGGAAGCCTGGCCGGGCGATATTATCGGTATTCCCAACCACGGTACGCTGCGCATTGGCGATACCCTGACCGAAGGCGAAGACTTGCGCTTCCGCGGTGTGCCGGCCTTTGCGCCTGAATTGTTGCAAAAAGTGCGCCTGGATGACCCGTTAAAGGGCAAACATCTTCAGCGTGCGTTGGAACAACTTGCCGAAGAAGGTGCTTCACAGGTGTTCAAACCCATGATGGGGGCGGACTGGATTGTTGGTGTGGTCGGTCAGCTTCAGTTTGAAGTGTTAAAGGAACGCATTGCTGCGGAATATGGCATCAAGGTTCATTTCGAACAGACACCAGCCTATGCCGCGCGCTGGGTGATGTGTGATGATCCGATCGAACTTAAAAAGTTCCGCGATACCAACCAGTCGGCCTTGTTTGAAGACCATGATAAAACCCTGGTTTTCATTGCCCGTAATGCCTGGCATCTGGAAACAGCGCAGCGCGACTGGCCGAACTGCCGGTTCGAGGCAACGCGCGAGCAAAACATGGTTGCGGCGTAAGCCACACTTGCTGCCTTATCAAAAAGCCGCCCGAAAAATTTCGGGCGGCTTTTGTGTTGCAGAAACCTGCAACAGATCGGAAACATCAGGGTTGAGCATCAGGTTCCGATAAAATAGCGACCAAGGGCCACCAGGCCCATACCCGCAATCATGGCGGCAAAAAGGTTGCGGGTGGCGACCATGGCGATCAGGGTTGCTGCTGCCCCGGCCATGCCAATCGCCCCGGCAGAAAGGGCGCTGGGCACCCAGACCGAAATTAAAACCGCACCGGGCAGACGTTCAAGCACATGGGCCCAGCGCCCGGTTTGTGGCAAACGGTCTGCCATTAAAAGCCCGCCCAGACGCATGCCATAGGTCACAACAGCCATGCCCAGAATGGTCAGGATGGCTTCGGGGGTGAAGGTCATGAAATCGGTCATGGGTTATTCTCCGGCGTGCGGGGAAGGGGAATAGGGACCATCGGCGGGGCTAAGGCCGGTTTGCGGGCGTGTTGCATCGTTATTCTGGTTGCCCGGTGTGTCGCCTTTCCACGTTAATGCAGAAACCACTACACCGGCCCCTGCACCTGCCAGAATGGACCATGTGCCAGGCAACAGGTAGTGACCAACAATCGAGCCAATGGCGGCTGCGATCCAGGGCAGCAGGTCGGCCTGGCCTTTCCACATGCCTACCGTCAGTGCGGCAAAAATGGCGGTAAAGGCAAAATCAAGCGCATAAACATTGGGGTCGGGAATACCACCTGCCAGCAAATAGCCCATGGTGTTGCCCGTCCCCCAGACAATGGCAAGAAAAAGGCCGCCGCCCAAAAGGAAACCCGGTATTGGCGTTTCTTCCTGTGCCATGGTCATGGCCCAGTTTTCGTCGGCCACCATATGCATCCCGCAAATTTTAACCCATAACGGGCGACCCCGAAAAACCGGACGAAGGGATGCCCCGATCAGCACATAGCGCAGATTAATGACAATGGTGGCGACAATGATGGTGAGCGAGGGAATGGTTTCACGCCACAAATCGACTGATACGAACTGTGCCGAACCGGCAAAGACGGTCAGGCTCATGAATAACAGTTCACCAAGGCTTAGGCCGCGCTGGGTGGCAAGCACCCCCAGAACCGCGCCAAAAATAAGCGTGCTTGGCAACAGCGGCAGACAGGCAATGGCACCGCGCCGAAGGGAGGCGGCGGTAAAATGCGGAGCGGATGACATGACGTTTTCCCGACATTTCCTAAAGGCATTTATCATTGGAATGATTTATGCCCGCCTTCGCCCGTTCTGATATTGAACGAAATTGCTGTTATCGACGATTGGCGATAAAAATACCGGGGCTAACCCCCCACATGATTTTGAAATGCCGGCTTAAATGGCTTTGATCGGAAAAACCGGTGGCCGCGGCGGTATCGGCAATGCTGTGACCATCAAATAACATGCGTTTGGCCCGGCGCAGGCGCATGTGGTTAAGGTAAGTATGCGGCGGTAAACCGGTGGCATCGCGAAAAACGCGCAATAAATGAAAACGGCTTAATCCGGTAAGTGCCGCCAGTGTTTCCAGCGATATGTTTTCTTCTTGATGGGCCATCATATAATCAATGACCGTGCGAATGCGTTTGTCTTCGGCACCGGGTTGAAAGTCAAACGGCGGGGCATCGGCATGGCGCAGGGCCAGGCGGGCAGCGCTGTATAAAAGCTGGCTGTCGCGTTCGAGGTCGCAGGTTAAATGCCGGGTTTCGGGCAGAAACATGCGGTGCAGTTTTTGCAACTGTAAATGCAGGGCGGGATCGTCGATGACATGCTGGCTGAAAAACGGCAGGCCCTTGCTTTTGGGTGATATTTCATCGACCAGACCGGCAAAGATTTGCGGGGCAATAAACATGATCTGGTAATGATAACCGTCATCACAGGCCGGGCCGCCATCATGTACCTGCATCGGGTTCATCAATAACAACTGACCCCGCCGGGCAACATGGCTGGTGCCGCGTGTCAGAAACTTTTCGGCCCCGTTCAGGATCGTGCCAAAGGCGTAATAATCGTGGCTGTGTTTGGGAAAGGTAAAGCGTTTATAGTCGGCTTCAAACAGGTCAATACCATCCGCTGCCCGCCAGTGGCGCGCATGTTCGCGTGTATAATCACGCGGGTTTTCTGATCGGTGCCGCGCCGCACTGCGCGGTTGGTTTGAACGGGTCATGGGGCAAGTATAACGCGGTTTTCGGGTGCCAGCTTGCACTATATTGATGCGATACAATTTCACCGATGAAACATGAAATGCGCTGTATTTGAAAACCGGTTCGGCGTGATAGCACCGGTACCAGGCAGGCTTTCGTTGCCGGGAAATTCCATATGAATGCACGTAAACTTACGATTCGCCTGAAGTTTAAAGCGCGGATGCGGAAAATATTATTCCTGCCCGGAAGAATAGGTTCGTTTGATGCGTATTTATGCGGAAAAAAGTTCGTTTGATGTTTTTTAGCTGGTCGTTCCGGTCATAAAACGGCTGAAACATGATCTTCATGGAAGTGTTACAAAAACGGCGCCGGTTTGGCTGTAAGTCAACAACCTGAACGTTTTTTTACCGAACCTTCGGAGCCGTCATGTTGTTTGACCGTATTCGCATTAGCCATCGCATTTATGCAGGTTTTTTAGTTCTGGTGTTGATGCTGCTGGGGTTAAGTGCGCTGTCGTCATGGTACTTGCTGGGTTTTGCCGGTGATGCCGACCGCATTGCCAAGCGAACAGAACTGGTCGGTCTGGCCAATGATTACGCCCTGAAGCTGGAACGGCTTTCAAACCAGGTATTGCTGTATGCGCAAACGGTGGACCCTGAAGTTCGCAGCGAGATTGCCACCATTCAGGACAACGCAATTTCCAGCCGCGAAGACCTGACCCGCGCCCTTATTGCGATTGGGGATGATGACAAGGCCAATGACCTGAAGGTGCTGGCGGAAAAATATATTGCCACGCTGGAACCGCTGGTATTGCGTGCCGAAAACATGACGGCATCGGCAGATACCATTTTGCTGGGTGCCAACCAGATGGGCGGTTCATCGTCGGATCTGGTGTCGTTTATCAATAAGCGTGATCCTGAAATTGCCGAAAAATATGGTGATCGCCTGTCGAAGGATAATTTAAGCGCGATTGTGAGCAATCTGGAATACGCCATTGTTCATACGCCCGCGGCCCTTGAAACAGCCCGTAATGCCACGTCGTCGCTGACCGATTTGCACGAGGAAATCAAAACGGCGATGGGGTCGTTAAAGCGCGCGGATAAAAAGCTGTTTTCATATGCTACGCGCGACAATGATTTGTTAAAACAGGGGGCAAACCAGCTGGAAGGATCGTTTAGCGGATTTAGCCAGTCGATGAATGATTTTAAGGCGGCTGTGCGCGAAGTACAAAAAATTACCGGCCAAATCCGTGCGGAAGCGATTGCCGGACAGAATGAACTGGTAGAAGCGGTTCACGGCAAATCCGAAAGCTCGGCCATGACCAATATGGTAGTGGCGATGGTTGGGGCGTTGATTGCCATTTTACTGGCAGCAGGAACCGCAACCAGCATTTTGCGCCCTCTGCGCCGGGTGAATGGCGATATGACCCGCCTTGCCACCAACGATACCAATATTGACCTTGCCGACATTGCCCGCCGTGATGAATTTGGTGTCATGGCACGCACCGTTTCAATTTTTCGCGATAACGCCCTGAAAATTGAAACCATGGCCGAAGACCGCATTGAATTGCAACGCCAGGAAGAAGAAAAACGCCGGGCATCGCTGGGCGGCATGGCCGAAACCATTGAGGGTGAAACATCGGGGCTGGTTGAATCGGTTTCGCGCCAGGTAAACCGGATGCGCGATGCCGTAAACGAAGTTTCCGCCGCCGCCGACCGGGTAAACGGCCAAACCGAGGCCGCAACATCCGCTGCCGATCAAAGCCGGGAACATGCCCAGTCGATTAGTGATGCGGCAACCCGGTTGTCCGGTGCCATCGGGTCCATCGCCGGGCGGGTGGACCGCCAGCGCACCATTGCGCAATCAGCTGTGGATAGTACGCGTGAATCGGCCGCTGCCGTTGATGATTTGCGCACGGTTGCCAGCAGTATTGAACAGATGGTGGACCTGATTCGGGGTATTGCCGCCCAGACCAACATGCTGGCAATGAATGCCACCATCGAGGCCGCACGGGCAGGTGAAGCCGGGCGTGGATTTGCCGTTGTGGCAGCCGAGGTTAAAAACCTGGCCGGTCAAACTGCCGAAGCGACCGAGCAGATTACCACCCATGTTGGGGCCATGGGCAATGTGACCGACCGTTGTGTTGCAGCGATGGAAAATGTGGGTGTTACCGTGCGCGACATGATGGCAATTTCAGATGAAGTTGCCGGGGATGTTAAACAGCAGCGCCGCGAGACAGAAGAAATTTCAATTGCCATTCGGGCGGCCAGTGATGCGGCAAAAAATGTGGGTGATGCGATTCTGGAAGTATCGCGCGATATTGACCATACCCGCAGCCTGAGCCTGGATTTAACCGGACACGCCGAAGACGTAACCGCCCATGTAAGCGAACTTACCCTGTCGTTGAACCGGGCGGTGCGCGATGCTGCCGAAAAAGATGATGGCGATGGCAAGGACCCGCGCGTTATGGCAGGGCGCGATATTCGCGTGACGTTTCATGGTCAGGGCAAAATGACACAAACCAGCCTGTATGACCTGTCGATTGGGGGGATTTCGGTTACCCCGTCGCAGGACTGGGAACGGGGACGCAAAATGGTGGTTGAAATTGCCGGTCTTAAAGGGCGCTATAACGTTGAAGTCATGAGCCGCAGGGGCCTTGATGCACCGAAAATGCGGTTGAAATTTATCGACCCGCTGGAGCAGCGCGGCGATCTGGTAATGTTTGTTGCCCGCATGTGGCAAAAACACCTGACCGACGCCAATGTTATCGTGGATGATGCAGACCGGCTTCGTGCCGAAGTCGCCAATGATTTATATGCCGATTCCCGGCTGATTGCCGGATAACGCCGAACAGTGCCTTTGACGAGTTTGAAATGATGGCTGGCCGGGTGACGATATGTTCGTCGCCCGGCTGTTTTTATGCCAAACGGGTTATTGTGCAGCGTTTGGACATATACGTCATGGTGGGGCCGCATTGGACCGTACAGTTTGATACAATGACGTACAATTTTACACTCGTACATTTTTGCAGTGGGTGGCAGTGTAATTCCAAGGGCGGTTTTCAAAAACCGGACAACGGGTTTTTAATTTCTTTCAAACCTGTTGAGGGGCTTTTCTCGATTTGAATTCAGGGGACGGGACATTCGATGTCACGAATGGTTAGGCTGATTGTGATTTTGGTGGTGGCGGTGGCCATTGGCGGTGGCTTGATTGCCTATCGCGATGGCAAACTGCCGTTCCTGTCTGGTGATGGACCGATTATTGTTCAAAACGAAGCTGGTAGTGGTACTGGGGCTGGCAGCCCTGCCAAACCGGCGTCATCGGGCCCGGCTTTGCCTGTTATCGCCGAACATGCTGTTTTAACTGCTGATAATACGGTGGTCGAAGCCGTGGGTACGGGCCGGTCTGCCATGGGGGTGCAGCTTTACCCGCCCGTCGCAGGCGAGGTTAAAGACGTTCTGGTTCATGCAGGCGACCAGGTGAAACGCGGACAGGTGTTGCTGATCCTTGATTCCGCACGGGAAAAACTGGCGCGCGACCTTGCTGCTGTTCAGGTGCGGGATGCCAAACAGATGCTGGATCGTTACGAAAAAGCCCGTCCCAAGGGGGCTGTCTCCGATAGTGAAGTTGACGAAGCCCGCACCGCCCTGGCCGAGGCGCGCATTCGCCTGGATCAGGCCGGGGTCGATCTGGATGATCGCACTGTTTTGGCCCCGTTTGACGGGATGATGGGTATTCCTGCCGTCGAAGCCGGTGACCGGATCGATAAAACCACCATGATCGCCACACTTGATAACGTTGATAGTGTGCTGGTGGATTTTGAAGTGTCAGAAACCCGGTTTCGTGGTGTGCAACCAGGCCAGTCCTTGCGCGTGGAAACATGGAGCCTGCCTGGCGAAAAATTCGAAGGCGTGGTTGATGCCATTGGCAGCCGGGTAGACCCCGAAAGCCGGACATTTAGCGTGCGCGCCCGTATCCCCAACCCCAGTGGGCGGTTACGTTCGGGCATGTCATTTGCGGTTTATATCGATATTGCGGGCAAGTCCTATCCGTCGGTGCCGGAAATTTCGGTTTTGTGGGGCGATGGTGGGACTTATGTCTGGCGGATCGAAGGCGAAAAAGCCAGCCGGGTGCCGGTGCGCGTGGTCAAGCGGACCAATGGTCGCATCTTGCTCGATGGCCCCGTTTCGCAAGGAGACCTGATTGTGGTGGAAGGGGTGCAGCGACTGCGCCCGGGGCGGAATGTTGCCGCCACCATTCGCGGGGACGACCAGCAGGGCATTGCTCAACGAAGCGAGTCTTCAGACGGGGGCTCCTGATATGTCGGCAAATAACGACATTGCGTCGCTAAGTGTGCGACGACCAATCCTGATTATTGTGATTTCATTGCTGATCATTCTGGCCGGGCTGGCCGCGATGACCGGGGTGGAAATTCGCGAACTGCCCGATATTGACCGGCCTGTTGTTACCATATCGGCGACCTATACCGGCGCTTCGCCCGAAACGGTGGATACCGAAGTTACCAGCGTGATCGAAGGGGCGGCGTCGCGCGTGAGCGGCGTGCAGGATATCAGTTCAACCAGCGAAGAAGGCAGTTCGCGGGTTCGCATTGAATTTTCGCCCGATGTCGAAATTAACGATGCCGCTAACGACATTCGCGAAGCCGTAAGCCGCGCACAGCGCAGCCTGCCCGACGAGGTTGACGATATTCGTGTGGTCAAGGCGGATTCCGATGCCAGCCCGATCATGCGGCTGGCCGTGGTTAGCAGCCGTTTGACCGAAGACGAGTTGGCAAATGTGGTGGAAGACCAGGTGATACCGGCCCTGTTATCAGTACCCGGTGTGGCCGAGGTGAACGAAAACGGCGACCGCGAAAAGGTTTTGCATGTGCGGGTGGACCCGCTGCGCCTTGCCAGCCACGGCTTTTCGATTGACGATATTGCCAGTGTTCTTGAAACCGCCAAATTCGACATTCCGGCCGGCAGCTTTGATTCCAATGATCAGAACCTGTTTGTGCGCGCCAATGCATCGGTGTGGAAACCCGAAGACATCAAGGCGATTTTCGTGCGCGATGGCGTGCGTTTGGGCGATGTCGCCGATATCTATTATGGCCCCGACGATGCGACATCCTATGTGCGGCTTGATGGCCGGGCGGTGATTGGCCTTGGTATTGTGCGCCAGGCGCAATCGAACACCATTTCAATTTCCAAGGGCGTGCGCGCGACCGCCGAAAAGCTCAATACCCAGCTTGACGGGGTTAACGTGCTGGTTAATTCCGACGATGCTGTTTTTATCGAAGGGGCACTGTGGGAAGTGATCCGCAGCCTTGTGCTGGCGGTTGTGATCGTGATCGGGGTTTTGTACCTGTTTTTACGGTCCTTCACCGCAACACTAATTCCAACCGTGACCATCCCCATTGCGTTGATTGGCACCGTGGCCGCGGTCTGGATGCTGGGGTTTTCGATTAATATTCTAACCTTGCTGGCACTGGTTTTATCCACCGGCATGATCGTGGATGATGCGATTGTGGTGCTGGAAAATATTCAGCGGCGACGGCATCAGGGGCTAGGCTCGCTTGCCGCGGCGGTGTTGGGCACACGGCAGGTGTTTTTTGCCGTTGTTGCCACCACACTGACATTGATGTCGGTTTTTGTGCCGATTTCGTTTTTGCCCAGCACGGCGGGCCGCCTGTTTCGCGAATTTGGCTTTGTGTTGGCGGTTTCGGTGGCGATTTCGTCCTTTGTGGCGCTGTCGCTGTGCCCGCTTTTGGCATCGCGCCTGAAGCATATAGACCCGGAAGCGCCGAAAAAAGGCGATGGCAAACTTCATTTGCTGGATCGGACCGGCGACTTTTTTTTCGGGCTGTATAAACGCATTCTCGACCTGGTGCTTAAATTTCCAGTGATGACGGTGATTGCCTCGATCATTGTGGCAGTGCTGGCGATTGGGGCGTTCAAACTGGTAAAGCAGGAATTGCTGCCCGATGAAGACCGGGGCCGGTTGCTGGTGTCGCTGCGTGGGCCGGACGGTGTTGGTATTGATTATATGGACCGCCAGGTTGAAGCGGTTGAAAACATTTTGCGGCCGATTGTAAACCGGGGCGAAGCGCAGAACATTTATACCATTGTCGGGTTTCGCGATAATAACCGCGCCCTGGTTATTGCCAGTCTTTCGCCTTGGGAAGAACGCGATCGTAGCCAGCAGGAAATTACGGCATCGATCCGGGGGCAATTAAATGCCCTGCCCGGTGTGCAGGCCTTTGTCTATCAGCCCAATTCATTGGGGTTGCGTGGCAGCAGTTCGGGGGAAAGTCTGGAATTTGCCCTGACCGGGACCAATTATCACAATCTGGCGGCCAATGCCCAGGCAATGCAAAAGGAACTGGAAAAGAACTACCCCAATATTACCGGTATTCGGGTGGGGTATCAAACCACCCAGCCGCAGTTGCTGGTGAATATTGACCGGCAGCGCGCCTTTGATCTGGGTGTGTCGATTGACAGCCTTGATACCACCCTGCGCGCCATGATTGACGGCTACGAAGTAACCGATCTTTCGGTCGATGACACCACGGTGCCGGTAAAATTGCGCAGCAGTGCCGGGGCCATTAACGACCCGTCGGATCTTGATAACCTGTTTGTGCCGGGCAAAAACGGGCGGATATTGCCGCTATCGTCGATTATTCACCTGGATGAAGAAGCGGTGGCATCGCAGCTGGACCGCGAAGGACAGCAACGCGCCGTAACGATAACAGCCAATATGACACCGGGTTACACCCTGCAACAGGCGGTGATTGATATTCAAAATGCCGCTAAAACCGTTGTGCCCACCGGAACAGGTTTGTTGTTTCTGGGGGATGCGGCGGCATTGGGCGAAACATCGCATGATGTTGTGATTACGTTTCTGGTTGCGGTACTGGTGGTGTTGCTGGTGCTGGCCGCCCAGTTTGAAAGTTTCATGTCGGCATCGGTTGTGGTGTTAACTGTGCCGTTTGGATTGGCTGCCGCGATTTTTGCACTCGTGATCAGCCATACATCGATCAATATCTATAGCCAGATCGGGCTTGTGATGCTGGTGGGGCTGATGGCGAAAAACGGGATTTTGGTGGTGGAGTTTGCCGACCAGTTGCGCGATCAGGGAAAATCGGTGCGTGATGCCATTCATGATGCCGCCATGATCCGTTTGCGACCGATTATGATGACGATGATTTCAACCGTGCTGGGCGGGTTGCCGCTGGTGCTGGGCACCGGGGCCGGGGCCGAAGCCCGCGCTGCCATTGGCTGGGTTATTTTTGGCGGACTGGGTTTTGCCACGGTGTTTACCCTGTTTTTAACCCCGGTTTTGTATTTGTTGCTGGCCCCGCTGGTGGCAGCCCGTGCCGATGGCGGCCAAAAACTGGAAGACGAACTGCGCATTGCCCAATCCATTCCCGACAGGGATGAATATGAAGGGAGTGCCGGGTGATGCGGATGCGTTCAGTTTTGATGTTAAGCCCGGTTTTGGGATTGTCGCTTTTGGTTCTTGCGGGCTGTGTCACCAGCGGGCCGGAATATGTAGCGCCGCAATTTGACTTAAAGGCCACCTATAGCCCACAGGTGCCACAAATAGCGGACCATAAACCCGACCTGACCCGGTGGTGGCAAAGCACATCGGACCCGGTTTTAAGCCAGTTGGTAAAAGACGGGATTAACAACAATATCGACCTTAAAATTGCCGCCAGCCGCATTGCCGAGGCCCGCGCCGTTGCCCGGGGTGTGCGCGGCGATAATGGCCCCAAGGTGACCGCATCGGGCGGGGGCAGTGCCGAACGGCAATGGTCGACCAAGGAAGATGGTAATTATCAGGATGATTTTGGCGCAAATGCGGGATTTAACCTGTCTTGGACGGCGGATTTGTGGGGCGGGCAGGCGCGCGAAGGCCAAGTGGCCGAGGCCGATATTTTGCAGCAGGTTTACCTGCGTGAAGATGTATATCGCACCGTTATTGCCGATATTATCCGGAATTACATCACGCTCCGGGGGACCCAGCAACGCCAGCTTTTGCTGCGCAATTCGCTCGATTTGCAGCGCCAGACCCGCGACATTGTTGACTTGCGCGCGCAGTCTGGCCTGGCGTCTGATCTGGACCTTTCGCGCGCACGGGCCGAGGTTGCGGATATCGAGGCGACCTTGCCGGTGTTGCAAACCAGCATCGACCGCTCGATCAATGCGATTGCCATTTTAACCGGTGCCCAGCCCGGCACGTATCGCGATGTATTAAGCCGGGCCGATGCTTTGCCTGAATTTGACAGCGCCCCGCCCATTGGTGTGCCTGCCGATTTGCTGCGCCGTCGCCCCGATGTGCGGGCCGCCGAACTGGGCCTGATTTCGGCAACTGCCGAAATTGGGGTGCAAACAGCAGATCTTTACCCGGAACTTACCTTGCAAGGCAGCCTGTCGATGGCGGCAACCGGGTTTGGCACCGGGCCAATTGTGCGTACCGCCCTGGCCGCGATCAGTGCGGTGATTGATGCCACCCTTTATGATGGCGGGGTGCGCAAGGCCAACATCACCGTGGCCGAAGAACGCGCCCAGCAGGCGTTTTACCAATATCGCCAAACCTTGCTGGCCGCGATCAGCGATGTTGAATCGGCGATATTTGGTTATGTCGGCGCGGTGTCGCAGCGCGACAGCCTGATTTTGGCAGTTGCCCATCATCGACAAGCGTTTGAACAATCGCGGGTGCGTTATACGCAAGGCCTGTCAAACTTCCTTGATGTGCTTGATGCGCAACGGACCCTGACCAAATCGGAACAGGATCTGGCCGATGCCCAGACCAGTCTGGAAATTGAAACCATTAATCTTTATTCCGCGGTTGGGATGGATGCCGAGCAAGTGGACAAAATGGCGGAAACAACCAACCGCGATAGCGCGCCGTTTGATCCGTTTTTTGTCACACCAACGCGGGCTGCCGCCCAGCGCAGCCCAACATCATCGTCCCCGGCAACACATGATGTTGCCGGGTAACGCGAAATCGACATTCGCTATTAAGGCGCGGATATCATTGGCAGCCAGACCGCCAGTGCCAGCAGGGTAACAAACAGCACCGGTGTTGTGATGACAGCGCCGACTTTCATGTAATGGCCCCAGCTGATTTTGTGGCCTTTGCCCGCCAATACATGCAACCACAACAAGGTTGCAAGGCTGCCGATGGGAGTAAATTTTGGCCCCAGATCATTGCCAATGACATTGGCGTAAACCATCAGCTGTTGGGTTAAATCCGCGACATGAACCTGATCAATCGCCAGCGCGCCGATCAGGGTGGCGGGCATATTGTTCATGATCGATGCCAAAACAGCAGCGGCAAAGCCGGTGCCGATGGTGGCAACCACGTTGCCTTGTGTTCCCAGCATTGCCAGAATGCCCGATGCCCAGCTGGTGAGCCACGCCTGACCCAGCCCGTAAACCACCAGATACATGCCCAGTGAAAACAGCACAATTTGCCACGGCGCATTTTTAAGAACATGTGGCAGGGAAATAACCGCTTTTTGTTTGCGGGTGAACCAGCGCCCGGCTATGGCGATCAGGATCAGCGCGGCAAGGCCCATGACCAGCGAAATGGGAATATCCCAGTGCGCGGTGATAAACAGGGCCACCAGCAAAATCGCAATAATGGGAAAGGCCGCATAAAAAACCTGATGGTCGCGAATGGCGTGGCCGGGTTTTTCCAACCGGTTCAGGGCGTAGCTTTGCGGAATATCGCGGCGGAAATACAGCCATAAAACCAGCAAGGTAGCCAGCAAGGAAACAATATCGACGGGCACCATGACCTGGGCATAACGCGAAAAACTGACATCGAAGAAATTGGCGCTGACGATATTGACCAGATTGGAAATCACCAGCGGCAAACTGGTTGAATCGGCAACAAAACCGGTGGCGATGATAAAGGCCAGTGCGGATTTTTCGCTAAATTCCAGCCGGGTTAAAATGGCAAGCACAATGGGGGTAAGCAACAATGCCGCCCCGTCATTGGCAAAAAACGCCGAAATTGCCGCACCCAGAATGATAATGAGCGGAAATAACAACCGCCCGCTGCCCTTGCCCCAGCGGGCAATATGCAAGGCCGCCCAGGCAAAAAAGCCTGCTTCGTCCAGAATAAGCGAGATAATGATCAGCGCGACAAAGGTGAATGTCGCATCCCAGACAATATCCCAGACAATGGCGACATCGCCCCAGTTTACAACACCCAGCGCCAGGGCCACGATGGCACCGGCCATCGCACTCCAGCCAATGCCAAGGCCACGGGGTTGCCAGATCACCAGTGTAAGCGTGACCGCAAAAATCAGCAGCGCAAGCATGATTGTTCCTTGATCAGAGAGAAGGTTGATTAACCCGGCGCGAAAGTTCTTCGGCGGTTTCAACCCGTTCGGAATAACGGTCGGTCAGGTAAGGGGTGCGGTGGCGGGTCAACCAGGTGAATTTGACCAGTTCCTCGCACACATCGACAATACGGTTATAAAGCGGGGAGGGTTTCATCCGGCCATTTTCGTCAAATTCGTTAAACGCCTTGGGCACAGAAGATTGATTGGGGATGGTTACCATCCGCATCCAGCGGCCAAGAATGCGCAACTGGTTTACGGTATTAAAGCTTTGGCTGCCGCCAGAAACCTGCATGATCGCCAGGGTTTTACCCTGTGTTGGCCGCACCCCGCCCAACGATAGCGGGATCCAGTCGATTTGCGCTTTCATTACCGATGTGATGGCGCCGTGGCGTTCCGGGCTGACCCAGACCATGCCTTCGGACCATTCGGCCAGGCCGCGCAATTCATGCACCTTGGGGTGGTCGGCACCGGCATCATCGGGCAGCGGCAGGCCGGTGGGGTTAAAGGTTTTAACGTCGCAGCCAAACCATTGCAGCAAACGGGTTGCTTCCTCGGCTACCAGCCGGGAATAGGACCGGTCACGCAATGAGCCATAAAGTACGAGGATGCGCGGCGCGTGGCGGGGGCCATCGGCCCCGGCAAGGGACGAAAAATCAACCGGCTGCATGTTCGCGGCCTCGATATTGGGAAGATCGGTTAAAGCGCTGTCTGACATTATTAGGTCGGCGCGTTAAAGGAGACCGTTTCGCCGTCTTCCTTGGTAAATGTTGTGATTGGGTTGGGCAAAAGGCCCAGCACCAGCTCCGACGGGCGGCACAGGCGCGTGCCCATTTCGGTCACCACGATGGGCCGGTTGATCAGGATGGGGTGGGCCAGCATGGCATCAATCAGCTCGGCATCGGTTTTGCGATCATCTAGCCCCAGCGCGTCATAGGGGGTTCCTTTGCGGCGCAGCAGATCGCGCGGGGTGATGTGCATGGCGGCAATCAGTTCCACCAGCTTTTCGCGTGTTGGCGGTGTTTTTAAATATTCGATAACATGGGGTTCTTCACCGGACTGGCGCATCATGGCCAAGGTGTTGCGCGATGTGCCGCACTCGGGGTTGTGATAAATCAGCGTGATCATGTTTTCGGGTCCGTTTTACAGGAAGGGGCAGGGGATAATTTCTGCAACAGGGGGTGGCACAGTTCGGGGTGGCCCGCACAGCAGTCATTGACCATAAAGCCCAGCATGTCGTTCATCCGGGCAAGGCTGGCGCGGTAAATGATTGAGCGGCCCTGACGTTTCGAGACGATCAGCCCTGAGCGCGATAATACCCCCAGATGCGATGACATTGTGTTGTGGGGCACATCAAGCAGCCGGGCCAGCTCGCCCGCAGGCAGGCCGTTTGGTTCATTGCGCACCAGCAGACGAAAGGCGTCCAGCCGGGTGATCTGTGACAGGGCCGTAAAGGCATCAATGATTTCATTCGTGTCCATATGTCCAATAATATGGACATATGGACACGCTGGCAAGATGCTTTTTTAAAAATGCCGGTAGCACGGAAAGTTTGGCGATTGGCCTATATAGTGTGCGGGGATGTGAAGGCCGGAGGCACCGAAGGGGGCCTTGAAACTACGAACCCCGCCAACGAAAACATTGGCGGGGTTCGCATAGGGGCGAGTTTGATGGCTAAAGATTACTCGGCGTTCTTTAGCAAACTCTTAACCTGGTTATAAAGAGTCTCGGAATGGCCTGACAAATCGGACGAGAAGCTGGCAAGGCGGCCAGCCTGGTCCGATGCCTGATCGGCCAGCGCATCAAGATTGCCAAGGTCGCGTGAAATGACATGCACGCCATTGGCGACTTCCTGAATATTAACCGTAATTTCCTGCGATGCCGAGCGCTGCTGCTCAACAACCGCGCCCAGATTACCGGCAATTTCCTCGTTTTCCTCGATCACGGTGCGGGTATCGCCCAGTTCGTTGACAACCCGGCTGGTATTGTCGCGAATGGCGCTGATGCGATCGGTGATTTCCCGGGTTGAGCGCGCCGTTTGTGTCGCCAGCGTTTTAACTTCGTTGGCAACCACGGCAAAACCTTTGCCGGCATCCCCGGCCCGCGCGGCTTCGATGGTGGCATTCAGGGCCAAAAGGTTGGTCTGGCTGGCGATGTCCTGAATAATTTTCACAACCGAGCCAATTTCATCAACAGCTTCGCTTAGCTGGTTCATGACCGAACCGGTATGGTCCATTTCCTTGACAGCACGGTTGGCGATTTCGGTCAAACGGTCGATCTGGCTGGAAATTTCATTGATCGACTGGGTCATTTCTTCGGAGGCCGAAGCAACGCGCTGGGCGGTGACAGCGGTATTATCGGCAGCCCCGCGCACGGAACCGGCCAGATCCGCACTGGTTGCTGATGTCTGGGTAAGTTCACCCGACAGCTTTTTAAGGGCAACGGCGGAATTGCTGACTTCGCTGGAAAGATCAACGCAGCTTTTACCCATCGTGACTTCGTCGGTGATGATATCAGCAGAAAGGGCATAACCATTGGGGGTGCCATCATCATTTTTCATGACCGTGATGGCTATCAGGATGGTGTCTTCTTCAATGCGGACGCGGTATTCCAGCGGTAAACGGTTAAGCGAGCGGCCAATGTTGCGAAATTTGTCCTGCCCCAAAACGCGATGCAGATCATTGATGCGTTTGCCTTTGGCCGATGCGGCGGCTTCACCACGACCCGAATAGATCAGTTCACCAAAACCATAGGACATATAACGCACAACCCCATCCAGGTCGCAGGCAAGCAGACGGCTGGGAATGGCATTGAGAATGTGTTTGTAAAGCAGCGCTTCTTCCTGCTGCAGGGCCTGCGCCTGTGAAAGGGCGGCCTGGTTTTCGGCGATCTGGTTGCGTTTCGACAGAAACATTTTATTCCCCCTGTTAGAACCTTCAGCAGCCATTGTGATGGCTTGCTGTCTGGCGACTTTCCCCCGGAACCCCTGCCTGCATTATTGGCATCCAAAGTTGAAAAATATCGTAGCCAGAATATGTATGTCGCGGGATTTTGGGCGCGATATCAAATGGAAAAGAAAATTGCCTGCGAAGCACCTTCCGAACGGGCGGTGTGTTCTGTGTTTAGGGAATAGTATTTATAACCTTACGTATGTGTTTTGCGACAATTTTACCTGTAAATTTGGACGGCAAGAACGACAGGCCTGCCGAATCGTTTTCGCGGCGCGACATAAGGAGTCGCATGATGGACGGTGTCGGTATTGCGACGGGTTTTAGCCCGAAAGCGTGCCATAATGGTTTTGCTGTCTGCGTATAAGATAATGATAATGAATGGTTTATTGATTTTTGTTCATTAATAAATATGGCGGGCGGAGAAAACTCGTGCCTTGCCAGGTTATGTGAAATGTTTCGGTGAATTGTTTTTGCGGTGCTGGATTGTCAAATTATTGCGCTGCAATATGAAGGACATCACCCCCGGCAGGGTCGTATGGCAGGTCAATACTTCAAATTTCGCGCAAAACCTCCTAAACCTTTGTTATGGAAGTTGCCCATTCCAGCCAGGAAAGAACGGGATGATACGCGATCTGTTTGCCGACCAGCCACCACAAAACATTCTGCCATGTGATGGCGAGGCATGGCTGTATCGCGATGTGTTGCCAACCGCCGAAGCCGACCGGGTGTTTGAGCGCTTGCACGCAGCCCTGAACTGGCAGCAGGAAACGGCGTTTATTATGGGGCGGGATGTTGCGGTGCCGCGTCTGACATCGTGGTATGGCGAGGTTGCCTATCGTTATAGCGGTGTTTATCACCCGGCTGCCCCGTTTCCCAAGGTGCTGGTACCTTTGCGCCAACTGGCGGAAGAAAAATCGGCCCACACTTTTAATACCGTATTGTTGAACCTGTATCGTGACGGGCGCGATAGCGTTGCCTGGCACGCCGATGACGAAGATGTATTGGGTGAAAACCCGGTTATTGCCAGCCTGTCATTTGGGGGGGAACGGCGTTTTCACATGCGCCATAAAACGAATGGCGAACGGGTTAACATTGATTTACCCCATAATTCGCTGCTGGTGATGGCGGGTGCGACCCAGCATCACTGGGTTCATCAAATTCCCAAAACGGCCCGCCCGGTATCCCCCCGCATTAACCTGACCTTCCGTCAAACCGTTGCCGATCGTCGCAGTTAACGCCTTGTGCCGTGATGCCCTGCCATATATCCCTCGCACCGCTATATTATGTGGCGGGTCGTATGTCTTTGCTCAATCACGAAGGGCAGGCCCGGGGCAATGTGATGGTTTCCTGTTTCATGCGGACATCATTTAAGGGCATGGGTTTTTGAACCGACGCAAAAAAAACCGCCCCAATCGGGGCGGCAGGATATCGAAGTGCAATACGAGATTGCCGGGAAAACCGCAAACACCAACAGCGCGCGGCATGGCAAATTGCAAGGGGCAATTCGCCGGGAAGAACCGGAATGAATCGATTCAATGAATGCATTGTGGCGATGCAATGTGGCATCTGTCAATATTATGTTGAACCGATTCAAAAAAATGTCATCGACTATACGATTGTGTCATGCAAAATGACGCAGACAAACCGGGGGAATATCGGCTTATGGGAAAACGGGTTCGACTGGTAGATGTCGCCAGGGCTGCGGGCGTATCCCAGGGAACAGCGTCGAATGCTTTTGGCAAACCGCATTTGGTGCGGGATGAATTGCGCGAAAAGATATTGGCCGTTGCAAGCGACCTTGGCTATCGCGGCCCACATGTGATGGCGCGTATGTTGCGCACCGGCAAGGCGGGTGCGCTGGGCGTCGTTTTCCCCGATAACCTTGAATATGCCTTTAGCGACCCGGTGGCGATTGAGCTGTTACGCGGCATTGGCCGGGAATGTGCGCGACAGGCCGTAAACATGATGATCATTTCGGCCGAAAATCAGGAACAGGCGGTATCCGCGGTGAATAACGCGGCGGTCGATGCGTTTCTGGTGCATTGTTATTCTGACAATAATGAAATTATCGCGGCCATTCGGCGGCGTAATCTGCCCATGGTTGGTATTGATACCGATATTGTGGGGGCGACGGCGACGGTTGTACTTGATGATTATGAAGGGGCGGCAACAGCCGCCCGGCACTTGCTGGAATGCGGGGCGCGCAAATTTGCCATTTTATCGCTTCAGGCCGACGAACAAGGGCAGTTTGGTTTGATGGATGCCCGACGGCGCGGTTCGGTTAGTCATCGTGTGGTGCGCGAGCGGCTGGCCGGGTATCACGCCGCGCTGCGTGATGGCGCAATTGCGGTTGCCGATATTGTGCATATTGAATGCGAAAACCTGTCGGAAAATGTGCGCGCGCAGGTGGTGGCACTGATGGCTGAATTTCCCGATATTGATGGTATTCTGGCAATGTCCGATGTCATTGCTATTGGCGCCCTGGAGGGATTGGCCGATATTGGCTGTGCCGTGCCAGGCCAGGTGCGGGTGGTGGGGATTGATGGTGTTGCACGCGGTGCCCGCACCACACCCCCACTGACCAGTGTGGCGCAAAATTCGGTTGAAAAAGGCCGGATCGCTGCTGAACTGGCACTGGCGGGCGAAGATGTGGCCGAGCCGGTTTTGCTAAAAACGCGATTGCTGGTTCGTGGCAGCAGCACAGACACAACTGTTTCCTGATCGCAAGGTGGCTGACGAACCCGCCATGCTTATCCGTCGTTCCTCATGAAATTGTGTTTTTATGCTTCGATAATTGCTTTCATCCGCCAGTAACGTTCTGCAACGGCGGTCAGGTGGTCCTCCATCGCCTGTTCGGCTGTTACCGGGTCGTGGGCGGCAATTGCGGCATAGATTTTTTCATGCGCCTGATAGGCCGTCCGGTTACCGTCCAGCGATTTGGCCGAAATATTGCGCTGATCGTCTAGCCATTCGACAACACCGGTATAAACGGCCGTAAAAATGGGGTTGCCCCCAATTTTGGCAATCGCGATATGGAAGGCCTCGTCGCTGCGCAGGAAGGCTTCGGAATCGTCCTGGGAATCGCGATTGTCATCTAGCAATGCGCGTAAAACCTGCAAATCCTTGTCGGTGGCTTGCTGTGCTGCAATTCGCACCAGCCCGATTTCCAGTAACGCGCGCGCTTCCTGAAAATGATGAATCCCTTGGGCATCGGCAAGAAGCAGGCGTGCCACCCCCGATAAATCGTCGATCATGGCCTTGGCGGTTGGTTCTGCAACCCGGGCTTTTTCGCCGTTGCGCACCACTACCAGCCCCATACGCGATAGCAGGGTCAGCGCCTCGCGCACGGCAGAGCGCCCGACATCGAACAACTCCATGAATTCCCGTTCAGATGGCAGCGGATCACCTGGTTTGTAATTGTCACGAATGATGTCTTCGATTTGCAAGGCGACCTGCTCGTGCAGGCGTTGGCGCTTGACCCGGCGTTCCGGCAATGCCTTGCCAGAAGCGGAAACCGCTTCATTCATCTTCGTTTTTCTGCGTGTTTTCATCTCAAACCTTCAGGTCTCTTCTTTTGCCTGTTGACCTATCTGATAGGTCGCTGTTAGTGTAGCTCAAACGCCACTGGTAAACCAGCGGGACATGCGAAAAATACAAGAAGTATGACGCAGATAAAAAATAACACAGGAGGAATTCATGTCGAAAGAAAACCGGAACGGGTCTGTTAGGGGTGTTGGGCGGCGTCAGTTTTTAAAAGGGGCCGGGATGGCGGCCGCGGCAACCTTTGCTGCGGGCAGCTTTAGCACCCGGGCCTTTGCCGCAGCCCAGGAGGTAAAATTTGCTCATATCTTTAATGATAGCCAACCCTTCCATAAATGGGTGTTGTGGGCGTCTGATCAAATTCTTAAGAAAACCCAGGGTCGTTACAAAATCAGTGTGTTTCCGTCATCCTCGCTGGGGGGCGAGGTCGAGATTTATCAGGGTTTGACCCTTGGTACGATTGACATGGGCTTTACCGGCAGCCCGACGGCCAGCCGTGCCTATGGGCCGATGGCATTGATCAGCGGGCCTTATATGTTCCGCGATTTCGATCATTGGGCCGCCTATCGCGACAGCGACATGCGCAAACAGGTAACTGCCGAATTCAACACGCGCTCGAACCTGAATGTTGTTGGCACGGTTTATTACGGGCTGCGCCATGTCACATCGAACAAAAAAATTGCCGAACCCGATGATATGAAGGGGCTGAAGCTCCGCGTTCCCAATGTGCCGCTTTACCTTTTGTTCCCGCGATCGGTCGGTGCCAACCCGACCCCGATTGCCTTTTCCGAGGTTTATCTGGCCCTGCAACAAGGTGTGGTCGATGGTCAGGAAAACCCGTTACCAACGATTTTTGCCCAGAAATTCTATGAAGTTCAAAAGCATATCGCGCTGACCGGCCATATGATTGATACTCTGGTCGCAATGACCAGTTCTTCGTTGTGGTCGCAGCTTTCAGACGAAGACAAACAGATATTTTCGCAGGTTTTCGATGAAGCGATGGCGAAATGCACCGACGAGGTGCGTGCTACTGAAATGTCGCTGATCAATGATTTCAAGACAAAATACAATGTCTCGGTTGATGAGGTTGATCGCGAAGCCTTCCGCAAAAAGATGATCCCGGAACTGACTGGCGACAACGTGCCGTGGAGCAAGTCCGATTATGAAAAAGTCCAGTTGATCACCTGATTATGGTGCTCAATGGTACGAGATCTTTTGGGAATGTGCCGGGGTAAAGAAAATGGACGACAAAAAACGCACACCTGTGTCCTCGCTCTTTGAGCGGGGGCACCCCGAACCGCCATTTGCGATATCGGGTGAAACAGACGGAATAACCGTTGTTAAGGATGCGCCGGTACCCCGCCTCGGGGTCGAGGATATGGTGGGGCTGGGGTTTTTCTGGGTAACCGGGGCGGTTATTTTTTTGCAGTTCTTTACCCGTTATGCCTTGAACGATTCCTTTGGCTGGACCGAGGAAATTGGCCGCTACCTTTTGATCGGGATGACCTTTATCGGGGCGGCAGCGGCGGTCAGGCGTCACGCCCATGTCAACATGACCTATTTTCATACGATTGTTGCCGCCCCGGTCCGCCGTGTGATGCACGCGCTGATTGACCTGTTCAGCATCGTCATCCTTGGGGCGCTGACCTATTTCGCGATCAAGCTGGCCAATGCGATGGGCAATCAGCCCATGACGTCCATCAATATGTCGATGGGGATTGTTTATTGGACTGTCGCTGTTGGCATTGGCGCGATGACCGTGCGTACGCTTTTTATTGCGCGCCGTAATATCAGGCAACGCTACAGCGAACGCTGAACTGCGCCACGCTTTTCGGGAGACCTTCCGTTGATTATTCTTTTGTTTGCTGCGTTGGCGGTGTTCATTTTTCTGGGCTTGCCCATTGGCCTGTCACTGGCGGGATCGTCGCTGATTTATATTCTGGTTTCCGGACATATTCCGGGGCTGGTGGTTATTCACCGGATGGTCGGTGGTGTTGATTCCTTCCCTTTGCTGGCCGTACCGTTTTTTATTCTGGCGGGGAACCTGATGAATTCGACCGGGATTACCGAGCGGATTTTTGGATTTGCGACCGCCGTTGTGGGCTGGATGCGCGGAGGCCTGGGGCATGTGAATGTCGGGGCTTCGGTTTTGTTTGCCGGCATGTCGGGGGCGGCGGTTGCCGATGCCGGCGGGCTGGGGGCGATCGAGATCAAGGCAATGCGCGATGCCGGCTATGATACCGACTTTTCAATCGGGATCACCGCCTCATCCTCGACAATCGGGCCGCTTATTCCGCCCAGTTTGCCGATGGTGATTTACGGGGTTCTGGCTTCGGCCTCGATCGGGCAGCTTTTTGCTGCTGGCATGGTGCCGGGTCTTTTGATGGCTGCCGCCCTTATGGTGATGGTTGCCTGGTATGCGCGAAAGCGCGGTTACACCCCGGCCAACAGGTTTGCCTTGCGGCTTTTGGCCCATAGTTTTTCGCGCGCCTTTCTGTCGCTGATGACGCCGTTATTGATTGTTGGTGGCATTTTGCTGGGTATTTTCACCCCGACTGAAGCTGCAATTGCCGCCGTTGCCTGGGCCTTGTTTCTGGGGACCGTGGTTTATCGTAACCTGAGCTGGAAAAGTTTTGTCGCGGTCAGCCGGGAATCGATGGAAACCACCGTTGTGATCCTGTTCGTTGTCGCCAGCGCGTCGATTTTTTCGTGGATTTTGACCGAAAATCGCGTGCCCGAGCAATTCGCCCACATGATTTCGATGACGACCGACAACAAGATCGCAATCTTGCTGCTGATCAATCTGATCCTGTTTGTGGTGGGCTGTTTTATGGAAACGGTGGCGGCAATTACAATTCTGGTACCGGTTTTGTTGCCACTTGCTGTTGGCGTTGGCGTTGATCCGGTGCAGTTCGGCGTGATTATGGTGCTAAATTTAATGATCGGCCTGTTAACGCCGCCGGTCGGCATGGTCCTTTATGTGCTTGCCAAGGTTTCCAATGTCACCTTCGAGCAATCGGCGCGTGCCACCATGCCCTTCCTCGTTCCGCTGTTGATCGTGCTGATGCTGGTTACTTTTGTGCCCCAATTCTCGATGTGGCTGCCAACGGCTTTGTATCGTTAGGCGCATATTAAAGCCTTGTTATAAATTGTTATTTTGTCATCACGTCCTTTGCGTGAGTTTGCGAGGTTACCCGAACCATGTCATTTCCAATCGATCCGTCCCGGTTAACCTATCTTGGTCAGGGGCTTGAACGCCCGGAATGCGTTTTGGCCACAGCGTCGGGATCCGTTTTTGTATGTGACTGGCGCGGCGGCATCGTCCGGTTGGGCGCGGATGGTCAGCAATCCTTTATTGGCGAGCCAAAAGCACCAGGTTCATCCGCACTTTTGCCAAATGGCATTGCCCTGATGCGTGACGGGTCGTTTCTTGCTGCCAATCTGGCCGATAGCGGTGGTATTTGGCGAATAACCCCGGACGGGCAGGTAACGCCCTTTATTACCAAGGTCGATGGCGAACCACTATTGCCCTGTAATTTTGTTGCCCTTGATGCCAAAGGCCGGATTTGGGGCACGGTTAGTACCCGGTTACAGCCACGTACGCGCGCCAACCGGCTTGACGCAGATGACGGTTTTGTTTTTGTCGCCGATCAGCATGGTGCCCGGATTGTGGCGGATGGTTTCGGGTTTACCAACGAGGTCGCCGTCGATCCGGCAGGGGAATGGCTTTATGTAAATGAAACGTTTGGTCGCCGTCTGACGCGATTGGCATTGCGCGCAGATGGCACGCTGGGAAAGCGCGAGGTCGTGGCAAGCTTTGGTCATGGGACGTTTCCCGATGGTTTGACCTTTGACAGCACCGGGGCAATCTGGCTGACCAGTGTTATTAGCAATCGGCTGATCCGGGTGGTCCCTGGCGAGGATCCGCAAATTTTGCTTGAAGACAGCGATCCCGAACGGGTTGAGTTCGTCGAGGAGGCATTTCTTGCCGGTCGTTTTGGCGCCGAACACATGTCGGAATCGCGGGGCCGTTTCCTTGCCAATGTTTCCAGTGTGGCATTTGGCGGGCCCGATTTACGCACAGTTTATCTGGGCTGCCTTCATGACGGGAAAATTGCCAGCTTTCGCTCCCCTGTGGCCGGGATGCCGCCAGTGCATTGGAATTGGGGATAGGATGACAGCGGCAGGGCGGGCAGGCTGACATCTCGGGTTTCAGGTGCCTAGATCGCGGTACCGGTAACAGTTTGTAGTGTGATCCATGATCAGGCCGGTTGCCTGTAAAAATGAATAGATGATGGTTGATCCCACAAACCGCATACCGCGTTTTTTAAGGTCTTTTGACAGGGCGTCACTGACATCGGTGGTAACGGGAACGTCGCTGTGGTTCTGCCAGTGATTGACGATGGGCGCACCGCCGACAAACCGCCAGACATAGGCATCAAAACTGCCAAATTCCTCGACGATTTTCAGGAAAACACGGGCATTGCCAACGCTGCTGGAAACTTTTAACCGGTTGCGGATGATGCCGGGGTTTGCCAGTAATTCGGCCTGTTTGGCATCGTCATAGGCGGCGACTTTTTGCACATCGAAATTATCATAGGCCGCCCGGTACTGCTCGCGCCGTGATAAAACCGTCAGCCAGCTTAATCCCGCTTGCGCCCCTTCCAGTATCAGCATTTCAAAAAAATGCCGGTCATCATGTACTGGCGTGCCCCATTCGTGATCGTGATAGGCAACATAAAACGGTTTATCGATATGGGTTAACGCCCATTGGCATCGCGGCGGTTCTGCATTTGCAGCTGGTGCAGGTGTACCAGCCGGAGTGTTGGCCTGTTTTATGCTGTCGGTCATGGATGGGCCTTGGTTGCGGGCAATGGACAGGCAGCATAGCAATATTTGGGGGTCGGAACAGGGCCTAATTCACGATTGTTCAACCCTTTAAACGGCCGGGTTGCCCAAATGTTGTGCAATTTTGCCTTTTGGGGTGGAGTGACATAAATGTGCAATGAAAATGCAACCGAATATTAAAAATTGAAATAAATTCGGCGTGATAAATCCTTGGGCGGTCAATAAATTACAAAAGTCCGTTCGCCCCCCATGGTCAATGCTGAAAACCCCTCCCTGCAAACCGGTTCCCCGGTAATTGCGACCGGCGTTTCACAACGTTTCGGCAGCAATACCGTACTTAAAACCATTGATTTAAACGTCGCCCCGGGCGAGGTAGTTGCCTTGTTGGGGCCGTCGGGCTGTGGAAAAACAACCTTGTTGCGGTTACTGGCCGGGTTATCGCGCCCAACCACCGGATCAATCCATATTGGTGATCAACTGGTGGCCGATGCCGGCGGCGGAACGTTTGTGCCGCCCGAGCGCAGGTCGATCGGCATGGTATTTCAGGATTATGCCCTGTGGCCGCATATGACAGTGGCACAAAATGTGGGCTTTCCGCTGGAAATGCAAAATGTTGGCAGTGCCGAGCGCGATACCCGCATTGCCGAAGCCCTTGGCATGGTTGGCCTGGCCCATGTGGCAGATCGTCAGCCCGGAACATTGTCGGGCGGGCAGCAACAACGTGTGGCGCTGGCACGTGCGATTGTATCGCGGCCACGCCTTGTTTTGTTTGACGAACCTTTATCCAACCTGGACCGTGAATTACGCGAAAGCCTTGTGGTCGATATTGCGTCCTTATTGCGCAAGCTGGGCATGACAGCGGTTTACGTAACCCATGATCACGGCGAAGCCTTTGCCATTGCCGATCGTGTCGCAATTTTGCACAGCGGCAACATTTTGCAAATTGACGCACCGGAACAACTGGTCGGCAATCCGTCTTCGCCCATTGTTGTCGATTTTTTGAAACTGGGTTTGGTATTGCCCGCCGACGTGCAGGGGGGCGATTTAATGATCGGCGGTGGGGCGCGTCGATTAAGCCCGCCCGCCGGGCTGGTAAACGGCAGCCGATCAGGCCAGTTGTTTTTGCCAAGGTCCGCTCTTTTACCGTCAAACGGTGGAAATCGGGTCGCTGCCGGACATGCCATAAGTGGCACCGTTGTACATAGCATGTTCCGGGGGGATGGCTATGCCGTGCAGATGCGCTTTGACAACGATATTTCGCTGGAAATGTTCAGCACGACACGCCTGGGCGACGGCACCATCCATGACCTTGATATTTCGTGGGACCGGGCTTTCTGGTTTCCGCATGAAGACGTGCAGACCGACCATACACATAACGCGTAAAATGGGGATATCTACGATGAAAAGCTTTAAGACTGCTTTGCTGGCCGGTTTTGCTTGCCTGGCACTTTCCGGTACGGCCATGGCGCAAAGTGTTACCGTGTACACCGCTGGCCCGGGTAGCCTGATTGAAAAACTGGCTGCCGGTTTCAAGGATGAAAGCGGGATTGATGTAAACGTGTTTCAGGCAACCACCGGCAAGGTGATGGCGCGCCTGGAAGCTGAATCCTCGAACCCGGTTGCCGATATTGTTATTTCGGCATCGTGGAAAACCGCCACCAGCTTTGCCAAAAAAGACATGCTGCTGGATTACACCAGCGCCAATGCCAAAAACGTTCCTGACTTTCTGAAAGGTCCGGGTTATGTCGCGCAGGGCATTTCGGCCCTGGCCATCGCCTGGAACCCGAAAAGCGGCACGCCAAAACCGGAAGACTGGACAGACCTGACCAAACCGGAATATCGCGACCTGATCACGATGCCCGACCCTGCACAGTCCGGTTCGGCCTATGAACTGGTAGCCGCCCTGACAGCACAGCCGGATCTGGGCTGGAAACTGTTTGAAGGTTTGGCTGAAAACAAAATGATTGTTCCCGGTGCCAATGCCCAGGCTCTGAACCCGGTTTTGCAAGGTGCCAAGGCCGTTGTTTTTGGCGCAGTTGATTATATTGGCCTGGCACAGGCGGCCAAAGGCGAATCCATCGAAGTGGTGTTCCCGAAAAGCGGGACCGTGATTGCCCCGCGTCCGATGATGATTTTAAAAACCTCGGCCCATCAGGACGATGCCAAAAAATTCATCGATTATGTATTGTCCGATGCCGGTCAGGCACTGGTTGCTAAAACACAGCTGATGCCGGCCCGTTCCGATGTCAAAGCCGACCGTCCGTTGATCGCGGATCTGAAAATTCTGGAAGTTGATCCGAAAACCGACCGTAAGGCTGTTCTCGATCGCTTCACCAAAACCTTTGGTCTGGAATAATAGGCCCGATGTGCGCCTGACATCTTTGAAATCGCGAGTATTTGGCAACGGCGGCATGATTTTTGCCGCCGTTGCCCCTGTTTTGACCCTTCTGGTGGCGTTTCCGCTGCTGTTTGTGGTGTTGCAGGCTATTTTCCCCGATATCGCGCGGGGTATTTTTGCCAATCCGTTTTCCCGATTTGTCGAAACGCTTTTTGACAAACATCTGATCAGTTGGACGTTAAACACCCTGATGCTGGGCGGCAGTGTTGTGCTGGTGTCGGCTTTGGTGGCGGTGCCGCTGGGTATTTTGCGTGGCCTGTTTCGTATTCCCTTTGCCGGGTTGTGGGATGTGGTGTTTCTGGTGCCCTTTACCATTCCGCCCTATATAGCCGCCCTTGGCTGGATTATGGCGTTGCAGCCGCGCGGGTATCTGGAACAAATCACCGGTCTTAATTTTGGCGGGTTTCTTTTTTCATTCTGGGGCGTCGTCTTTGTCATGACGCTGAATGTTTTTCCCGTTGTCTATTTTGCGGTGTCGCGCATGGTGGCCTCGATTGGCGGGCGTTACCTTGAGGCGGCCCGTGTGTCGGGCTGCCCGCCAATGCGGTCGTTCTGGCGGATCACCTTGCCGCTGACGACCCCGGCCATTGCCGCCAGCCTGCTTTTGGTTTTTGCCATGGCGATTGAAGAATTTGGCACACCGGCGGCATTGGCGGCCCGCAGTGGATTTTTGGTGCTGGTAACCGGTATTGAACAACGTCTGTCGGATTATCCGATTGATTTGCCCGGTGCGTCGCTATTGTCGGTTATTCTCGTTTTAATCGCGATGGCGGCCTTTGTTTTGCAAAACCGCATTGTTTCGCGCCGCGATTTTCAGACAGTTTCGGGCAAACCCGGTGCCAGCCGCCCGGCTGAACTGGGGGCATGGCGGATACCGGTGGTAATGTTTTTTGCCGTTATTGGTTTCCTGGGTGCTGTAATGCCGATTTTATCGGTGATTTTAACGGCATCGACCCGGACTATTTCTGGCGGGTTGGCAGCGGATAATTTTTCGACCGATAATTTCACCGAAATTTTTGCAAATTCCGGCGGTGCAATGGAGGCTCTGGGCACCAGCCTGTCGCTGGGGCTGGGTGCTGCGCTGATTACGGGCATTTTAGGTACGATGACGGCCTATGTCGTGGTGCGCCAGCGCACAGTGTCGTCGCGCATCCTCGATTTTCTAACGCTGATGCCCAATACCATTCCCGGTGTCGTGGTGGCAGTTGGCCTTATATTGGCATGGAACCAGCCGTGGTTGCCAATAACCCCTTATAATACCATTGGTATTCTGGTGCTGGCTTATTGCTGTTTGTTGCTGCCCTATCCGGTGCGTTATGCCAATGCGGCCCTGCGACAGGTCAGTGTCAGCCTGGAAGATGCCGCCCGGGTGGCCGGGGCTGGCGGAATCAAGGTGTTTTTTCGCATTTTGATGCCGTTGATTTTTCCCAGTATTCTGGCTGCCATGTTGCTGGTTTTTGCTGTGGCGGCGCGCGAACTGGTGGCAACCATTTTGTTAGCCCCGATCGGAACCAGGACGGTCGCGTTGTTTATCTGGCGGCAGTTCGAGCAGGGATCGGTCGGGATGGGCATGGCAATGAGCGTGATGGCAATTGCCATAACCATGACCATTCCGGTCGCTGTGGCTATCTGGGCGCGCAAACAGGGCCGGTTGTTCTGATTTTTGATTGGAAATACAAGGAAAATTGACCAAATCCGCCCGTTTGGGTGGCTTGGCGCTTGCGCCACTGTGTCCTTGTCATTACCTTCGCGATGAAATTGGTTTCCGTCACCGGCACGGGCCCGACAACAAGAAGGAGCGGTAATGCAGTCTGTCCTGATGCTGATAAGCACAGTAATCAGCCTTTATATCTGGTGTCTGATTCTTCAGGCAATCCTGAGCTGGCTGGTAGCTTTCAACGTGATCAACACCAGTAACCGTTTCGTTTATATGGTTGGGGATTTTCTGTATCGGATTACCGAGCCTGCCTTGCGACCAATTCGGGCGATATTGCCCAATATGGGGGGCATTGATCTGTCACCTGTCGTGCTGATTTTGTTGCTGAGCTTTCTTAAAAGCCTGATGTTCGAATTGTTCGCACAGATGATGTATTAACGTCGCCTTTGTCCTGTTGATAACGGCACGTTAATGATAGCAAAACCCGCAGGTGAAATTTTACCCGGTAGCAAGGATGTTCGGCTGTATTTAAGGCTGACACCCAAGGCATCGCGTAATCATGTGGGTGGACTATATCAGGACGCAGACGGACAGGTACGTTTGAAGGCAATGGTAACCACCGTGCCGGAAAATGGTAAAGCAAACGACGCATTGGTTAAGTTGCTGGCAAAAACGGCCAGGTGGCCTAAATCGGCATTTACCATTGTTAGCGGCCAGACCGACCGTAACAAGGTTTTGACCATTACCGGTGATGCAGCGCAGATTGTGGCGCAAATCAATCTATGGACGGGCGAGGATTAGATATGAGCAGTGCAAAAATTATTGATGGCAAGGCATTTGCCACAAAACTGCGCGGTGATATTGCCAGCGAAGTTGCCAAGCTGAAAGCCGACCACGGCGTTGTTCCCGGTTTGGCCGTGGTGCTGGTGGGTGAAGACCCGGCCAGCCAGGTGTATGTGCGTAACAAGGGTAAGCAAACCCTTGAATGCGGCATGAATTCCTATGAACATAAACTTCCGGCGGCAACCAGCCAGGAAGATTTGCTGGCGATCATTACCCAGTTAAACAATGACCCCAATGTGCATGGCATTTTGTGCCAGTTGCCCGTCCCCAAACATATTGATGAAAACGCCGTTCTGGCCGCGATTGACCCGGCCAAGGATGTGGATGGTTTTCACATTATCAATGCCGGTGCGCTGGCAACAGGCGGCGATGGCATTGCTCCTTGCACGCCTTATGGCTGCCTGATGCTGCTAAAAGATACGCTGGGCGATTTGTCGGGCAAGCGGGCGGTTGTTGTGGGCCGGTCCAATATTGTTGGCAAGCCGATGGCACAGTTGCTGCTGAAAGAAAACTGCACCGTGACCATTGCCCATTCGCGCACCCGCGATTTGGCCGATGAAGTCCGTCGTGCCGATATTGTTATTGCCGCTGTGGGCCGCCCAAACATGATTACCGGCGACTGGATTGCCAAGGGTGCCACCGTGATTGATGTGGGGATTAACCGCATTGAAGGCGAAAACGGCAAAATGAAACTGGTGGGTGATGTTGATTTTGCCAGCGCCGTTGAGGTTGCCGGTGCCATTACCCCGGTTCCCGGCGGTGTTGGCCCCATGACCATTGCCTGCCTGCTTAATAACACCCTGATTGCGGCGTGTCGTGCCAATGGCATAACACCACCCAAGCTGGGCTTTGGCGGCTGATCCGGGTTTTCCTATTTTGGGGCGGGCAGTTTTGCCCGCCCTTTTTTATGGCCGTGTCGAAGAACAAAAACAGAAAAGCTCCTGCCAAAATTGTCAGCAGGGTGTGATAGCATCGGCTCAACCAATTGATCGTATGATCGGAAAAAGTTTTCTTTGGGGAAGCCATGCCTGATGTCACCGAGCTAAAACCCGTTTCGATTTCTGCAAAACAGGCCCGCCACCTGGCGCTGGACGGGCAGGGTTTTGAAACACCGGATCCCGTGCGCCCGGTGGATCGGCGCCGCATCATGAAGATGATCCGCAAAACCAACATGCTGCAAATTGACAGCGTGAATGTGCTAAGCCGGGCACATTACATGCCGGTATTTTCCCGGCTCGGTGTGTATGACCGTGCCTTGCTGGACCAGTTAAGCTGGGGCACGGCAAAACAACGCAAATTGTTTGAATATTGGGGCCATGAAGCATCGCTGATCCCGGTGGAGGATTACCCGCTTTATCGCTGGCGGATGGAAGATGCCCTGCGCGGCGAGGGGATGTGGGGCCGAATGGCGGCCATTGCACGTGATGAACCCGATTTTGTTGCCAGTCTTTTGCGCCATCTGGAACGCGAAGGCACAACGGCTGCCAGTGCCTTAAATGAAGAACCCCGCGAAGGCGGCAGCCAGTGGTGGGGCTGGACCAAGGCCAAAACGGCGATGGAATATCTGTTTTGGAGCGGGCAGGTCATGGCACGCAAACGGCGGGGGTCGTTTGAGCGTGAATATGATTTGCCCCACCGTATTATTGGCGACGTCGCACATGAGCCTGTATTACCGCGCGATGTGGCCCAGCGCGCCCTGATAGCAAAGGGCATTGTTGCCATGGGCGTTGCCACCATTGCCGATTTAAGAAAATATTTTCGCTTGCCAACCGAAGATGCCAAGGCCCGTGTTGCCGAAATGGTTGAAAATGGCGATTTGATTCCGGCATTGGTTGAGGGGTGGCAACAGCCGGGCTTTATTGCGCCTGATGCTAAAATACGCCGTCGGGCAACGCCATCAGCCCTGATGGTGCCGTTTGATCCGGTCATGTGGGAACGCGATCGGGTAGAACGGATTTTCGGTTTTAATTACCGTATCGAAATTTATACCCCCGCGGAAAAACGGCAATATGGCTATTACGTGCTGCCCTTTATGCTTGATGGGAATTTTGTTGCCCGTGTCGATTTGAAAACCGACCGGCAAGCCAAATTGTTGCGGGTATTTTCGGCCCATGCCGAACCGGGCTGTGATACCGATCATGTCGCGGCACAGTTAAATGCACATTTGCATCAATTGGCGCAATTCCTTGAGATGGACGCGGTGGACATAACGGAAATGAACGGGTTTTCCAAACGTCTCGCCGGGCAACGGGCGATGGCGTAAGGAAAATACTGTAATTTCAGCCGGTGTTGCGATCCGCAGGCGGGCTGGGATCCTCGCCGTCGTTTGCCTACTCATCAGTGCCTGGCGATGGGGGGCTTTTGGGTGCAATCAGATGTGATCAAACGATGATAAATCACATGCGTTGAAAGTGGTCCTGTAAAAGCGAACGGGGCGTAGGTCCCACAACCACGCCCCGTTCATCCGTTGTTTTGACCCGATCACAAATGAGTTTCAGGACAATGTGATCGTCGGCTAACCCTGCCTCCTTACCAGCAGGAATAGCCCCCATCAGCCAAAACAATGGAACCGGTCATCAGGCTTGCGGCATCAGATGCCAAAAACAGAACGACAGACCCGATTTCGTGGGTTTCACCCAGGCGTGCCATCGGCGTGCCACTGATCCAGGCGTCGTACATTTCCGGCTTTGATTTGACAAATTCGTTCAGCGGCGTTGCGATATAGGTTGGTGCAACGGCATTAACGCGAACCCCACGGGCACCCCATTCGGCGGCCAGTGATTTGGTCAGGTGATGCACGCCAGCCTTTGATGCGTTGTAATAGGCCTGTTCCTGCGGCTTGTTGACGATGAAGCCCGACATGGAACCGATATTGACGATGGCACCGCGTTTCTTTTCCAGCATCTGTTTGCCAAATTCGCGGCAGCACCAGAACGTACCGTTCAGGTTTACGTCAATGACATTGCGCCAATGTTCATCGGCCACGGTTTCAGCCGGGGTTTCCGAACGGGCGATACCGGCATTGTTGACAAGAATGTCAATCCCGCCATGTTCCGCCTGTTTGGCGGCACTGGTGCGAACCTGGTCAGGGTTGGTGACATCCATCAGGTCGATGCTGGCATCGTAGCCCTTGGATTTCAGGTAGTCGCGGCCTTCTTCGGCAACTTCTGCACTGATGTCGCCGATAACCACATGTGCCCCTGCCTCTGCAAGTGCCTCGCAGCAGGAAAGACCAATGGCGCGGCCACCCCCTGTGACATAGGCGCGGCGTCCGGTCAGATCGAACATTTTCAGATACATTTTGATCTCGCAGTTTGGTCAGTGGGAAAATAGGCTTTCGGCTGGTGTTTATTCAATTTTCCAGCCGAAAGTCCGGATTGGTGCCAGCCCTAGTTCGAAATGGCTTTGTCGTTTTTGTCAAAGCGGTGAATACGTTCGGGGTCCGGCGTTAACCAGATGCGGTCATTCCCGCTTAGCGGCACTTCGCCGGTAGCACGGACCGTCATCGGGCCAATATTGTCTGCATTCACATGCAAATAGGTTTCAGCACCAAGATGTTCGGCAATCTTGACGGTTGCTGCAATGTCGCCCTGCTCTGTGCTCAGCAGCAAATGTTCAGGGCGGACACCGACACAGGCGCAATCACGGGCCCTGGCGTAATCCCCTTCAATGAAATTCATTTTGGGCGATCCGATAAAGCCTGCGACAAATTTGTTGGCAGGTTTGGCATAAAGATCCATCGGTTTGCCAACCTGTTCGACCCGACCTGCCTGCAACACCACAATCTTGTCGGCCATGGTCATGGCTTCGACCTGGTCGTGGGTCACATAGATCATGGTGGTTTTCAGTTCCTGATGCAGCCCGGTGATTTCAAGGCGCATATTCACGCGGAGCGCTGCATCAAGGTTTGACAGCGGTTCGTCAAACAGGAAGGCTGCGGGGTTACGTACAATCGCACGGCCAATTGCCACACGCTGGCGCTGCCCGCCCGAAAGGGCACCCGGACGACGTTCAAGATAGTCGGTCAGGTTGAGGATTTTGGCCGCATTACGTACTTTTTCGTCGATAACGGCCTTGGTTTCACCCGCCATTTTAAGGCCAAAGGCGATGTTGTTGTAAACCGTCATATGCGGATAAAGCGCATAGGACTGAAACACCATCGACAGGCCGCGTTTGGCTGGCGATTCATTTGCCATATCAACGCCGTTGATCATGATTTTGCCGTCGGTAACGTCTTCCAGCCCGGCAATCAGGCGCAGCAACGTTGATTTGCCACAGCCCGACGGGCCGACAAATACAACAAACTCGCCATCGTTAATTTCAAGATTAACACCGGGAATAACGTCGATATTCCCGAAGGTTTTCTTGACATTTTCCAGTCGGATTGCACCCATTGTGGTGTTCCTTCCTTGTATATTTTGGTCCGGCGGCGGTTTATTTCACCGCGCCGAAGGTCAAACCACGGACAAGCTGTTTCTGCGAGAACCAGCCGACGATCAGAATGGGGGCAACCGCCAGGGTTGATGCCGCCGATAGTTTTGCCCAGAACAACCCTTCGGGGCTGGAGTAGGACGCGATAAAGGCGGTTAGCGGGGCTGCATCCGACGTCGTAAGGTTCAGCGTCCAGAAGGCTTCGTTCCAGGCGAGAATAACGTTCAGCAGCATGGTGGATGCGATGCCGGGAATGGCCATGGGCAACAGCACAAAGATAATTTCCTTGGGCAGGGTTGCCCCGTCCATACGGGCGGCTTCAAGGATGTCTTTGGGGATTTCCTTGAAATAGGTGTAAAGCATCCAGACCATGATCGGCAGGTTCATTAAAAACAGAACCATGATCAGGCCAAAACGGTTGTCAAGCAGGCCCCAGTCGCGAAACACCAGATAGATTGGTACGAGCACACCAACCGGCGGCATCATTTTCGTCGACAGCATCCACAACAAGGTATCCTTGGTGCGTTTGGTCGGGTTAAAGGCCATCGCCCAGGCACAGGTCACCGCAAAGATCAGGCCGATAAAGGTGGACCCAAACGACAGGATGACCGAGTTCATGGCGAATTTGAAGTAGTTGGACTGCTCCAGAATCCCGGTATAATTTTCCAGCGTCCAGTTAAAATCAAGGAACAGGGGCGGCATGTTGACCGCATCAAGCTCGGATTTGAAACTGGTTAGCACCATCCACAGGATGGGGAAGAAAATTGCCAGGCCGATAATCCAGGCAAACACCGTATAGGCGAACTGACCGAAAGGTGTTTTGAATTTACTTTCCATTGTCGCCCCCTATGCGTCCAGGTTTTTGCCAATGAGGCGAACCAGAAAGATCGCAACAATATTGGCAAGAATGACAGCAACAATACCGCCCGCCGAAGCACCGCCAACGTCATATTGAAGCAGGGCCTGGGTATAAACGAGAAAGGCAATATTGGTGGTCGACAAACCGGGGCCGCCGCCCGTGGTGACGAAAATTTCGGCAAACACGCTGAGCAGGAAAATGGTTTCGATCAGGATGACAACCGTGATCGCACGGCTAAGGTGCGGCAGGGTAATATAAAAGAAAATCGATATCGGACCGGCCCCGTCCATTTGGGCGGCTTCTTTCTGATCGCGATCAAGCGACTGCAAGGCGGTCAGCAAAATCAGCGTTGCAAAAGGAAGCCATTGCCAGGCCACCATAATGATAATGGCCGTAAGCGGGGCGTTGGTAAACCAGTCGATTGGCTGGAACCCGAGCGATGTTGATATCCAGGCGAAAAAGCCGGACACCGGATTCATCAGCAGGTTTTTCCAGACCAGTGCATTCACCGTCGGCATAATAAAGAACGGAGAAATAACCAGAATACGCAAAATGCCGCGGCCAAAAATAGGCTGGTCCAGCATCAGTCCCAGCAAAATACCGCCAATAACGGTAATCACCAGAACGGAACCTACCAGAACAAGCGTATTGGCAAGGGAGGCAAAAAAGGCGTGGTCGGTCAGGAAGAATTTATAATTAACAAAACCAATCCATTCCTCCATCCCCGGTGTTAGCAGGTTGTAACGAAGGAAAGAGAAGTAAATTGTCATGCCCAAAGGCACGATCATCCACAAAAACAAGGCGATGATCGACGGTGCGGACATAACGCGCCCGGCCAGGGTCGAGGCCCGTGTCGACATGGTGCGCTCCCCGTTTGCAGTGTCTTTGACTGACCCGGGAAGAAAAGGGGTGGCGGAATTTTGCCGCCACCCAAGTCTACCAGGTCAAGGAGGTCAGATCACAGGATCGAGATCAGTAGTAACCAGCTTTCTGCATGGTACGATCCGTGCTTTCCTGTGCGTTTGCCAGAGCCTGGTCAACAGAGACCTGGCCGGCAAGTGCTGCAGAGAACTGCTGACCGACAACGGTGCCGATACCCTGGAATTCAGGAATGGCCGCAAACTGAACACCAACATAAGGTTTCGGTTTCAGAGTGGAGTTGATCGGATCAGCGCTGTCGATGGCAGCAAGGGTCTTGATGGCAAACGGTGCGGCATCAAGATATTTTTCGTTCTGGTAAAGCGACATACGGGTTCCCGGGGGAACGTTCGCCCAGCCTTCTTTGCTGGCAACCAGTTCGGCATAGGATTTCGAAGTTGCCCACGAGATGAATTTTTCGGCTGCTTCGGTGTTTTTCGACGAAGCCGGAATTGCCAGGCTCCATGCCCAGAGCCAGTTGGCACCGGTGCAGGTTACAGCGCAAGGTGCTTCGGTGAAGCCAACCTGATCGGCAACCTTGGAATCTTTGGGGTTGGTCACGAAGGACGCAGCAACGGTGGCGTCAATCCACATGGCGCATTTGCCGGCGTTAAACAGCGAAAGGTTTTCGTTGAAACCATTCGAGGTCGCACCCGGAGGACCGTATTTGCCAAGAATGTTGACATACATGGACAGGGCATCTTTCCATTCCTGACCGTCAAATTCCGGCTTCCATTCTTCGTTGAACCAACGTGCGCCATAAGCATTACCCATGGTCGAAATCAACGCCATGTTTTCGCCCCAGCCCGCTTTACCGCGCAGGCAGATGCCATAAACGCCGTTATCCGGGTCGTGCAGCTTTTTGGCGATGTCGAGGGTCTGGTCCCAGGTCAGACGACCATTGATTTCGATGCCAGCTTTCTCGAACAGGTCCTTGCGGTACATCATCATCGAGCTTTCGGCATAGAACGGTGCCGCATACAGCTTGTCATCGTTGCTCAGTGCCGCGCGAATAGCGGGCATAAGGTCGTCGACGTCATAATCAGCGCCCAGATCTTCGAGCGGTGCCAGCCAGCCTTTTTTCGCCCAGATCGGGGCTTCATAGGTGCCGATGGTCATGATGTCGTATTGGCCGCTATTGGTGGCGATGTCGGTTGTGACACGCTGACGCAGGGTATTTTCTTCCAGCGTCACCCACTCAAGCGAGATGTCGGGATTTTTTTTGGTGAAGTCATCCGTCAGCTTCTGCATGCGGATCATGTCACCATTATTAACCGTGGCAATCGTCAGTTTGGTCTCGGCACTGGCACCAAAAGCGACGCCGCCGGCCAACAGCGCACACAGCGCTGCTCCCATAATATTTCTCATAATTCCTCCCAAAAGGACTCTTTCCCGTCGGACAACCTTCGTCATCCATTTTGATCATTTGTTCAGGACATGAGCATTCACTCAATTTTCACATCCCTTGTCAACCGAATTCGATTGTGCGTTGCAACAGAAAAACCCGCAGTCTAATGCTGCGGGTTTGCTTTAGTTGGTTGTTTTTATTGTTTTAATTTTCAGGTATTAGCGCAGCAATGCCCGTGCGGTTGCTTCGTCTGTGACCAGAGATGTAATTAATTTTCCCGCCATTGCACCGCGAATCGCGGAAACTTTCTTTGTCCCCTTGGCAACCGCAACGGTATTTTGCCCGGGTATTTGCAACGGCGCGCTGGTAACGCGGTTATTAACGTCGTGATCAAGGATTTGGCCGTTTTTATCAAAGGTCCAGCTGATCAATTCGCCAATGCCGCCATGTTCCTGCAGGCTTTTAAGTTCGGCCGGGGTGATAAAACCATCGACCAGAAGCGGCGCATCGTCACCCATTTGACCAATACCGACAAATTTGACATCGGCACGGGCGGCCAGATGCAAAATATTGTCCATCGGTGCCTGTTCCTGCATTGGTTTGCGTTGTTCGGCGTGAGGTACGATCACGGGAATAGATAGCGGGTAATGTGGGGCGCGGGTTAAATCGGCAAGTTCGGTTACGGCATCATAAAAGCTGGCGGCACCATCGGTGGCAATGGTGCCAACCAGCGATACGATTTTATGGTGACTTGCATCGATACGCTGTACTTCGTTGACCATACCGCGCATGGCGCGCCCGGTGCCAAGGGCAATCACCTTGGGGTCGGGGGATTGTAAAACCCGTTCCAGCAACATTGCAGCGGCCTGTGTCATGCCAAACATGGCATCGGGGGCGGCAGGGTCGGTTGGCACAACTTCGCAATGTTCCAGCTCGTGGCGGTCGCGCAGGCGTGCGCCCAGTTCCATGCAATCGGCAATCGGATGATCCAGCCGAACCTTGACCAGTCCTTCGCTAACTGCGGCCGACACCAGTCTTTGGGCTGTCGGGCGGGAGACGCCAAGTTTGGTTGCGATTTCGTCCTGGGTGTTTCCGGCGCAATAATACAGCCACCCGGCACGGGCGGCTTCATCAAGGCGGGCTGCTTCTTTGCGGGTACGTTTAACCATCCCTATTTTCCGATTTTATTTTTGTTGGCTGTGCGCGTAAGTTTTGCGTTGTTATTGCCATCAACTTGCCCAACGGGCAGGGCAAATCAAAATCGGCGCACCATGTTGCCGGGCAATGCCGGCTGGCAGCCATATTTTTTGATACCCGCAGCGCATTGACAGTGGGTTAGCAAGGATTTCCTCTAGCTCTTTTTAAGTGGTATGACCAGTACCAATCACAAATAGCACCATAAAACAATATGGCCGCCCGGTTCCGGGCGGCCATAGCAAAAATGTGCCAAACTAGAAAAAGGCGTTATTTCTTCGGCAGGTAATCCGAAACCAGCATTTCGGCAATCTGCACCGCGTTCAGGGCCGCCCCTTTGCGCAAATTGTCGCTGACACACCACAGCGACAGGGTGTTGGGATTGCTGGGGTCTTTGCGAATACGAGAGATAAAGACATTGTCTTCGCCAGCGACTTCCTGGGGGGTGACATAGCCTTCGTCCTGGCGATGATCGATAACAGATACGCCCGGAAATGCCTTCAGCGCCTTGCGGGCTTCCTCGACGGTAACGGGCATTTCAAATTCGATATTAATGCTTTCGGAATGGCCGACAAAAACCGGTACCCGCACGCAGGTGGCGTGAACGGCCACGTCGGGGTCCAGAATTTTGCGGGTTTCCGCCATCATTTTCCATTCTTCGCGGGTCGCGCCATCATCCATAAATTCGTCAATATGCGGGATGACGTTAAAGGCGATTTGTTTGGTGAACTGTTCCTTGGTCGGAAGATCGTTCACATAGATGCCACGTGTCTGGTTAAACAGCTCGTCCATCGCCGCCCGACCAGCACCTGAAACCGCCTGATAGGTGGATACGATCACGCGTTTGATCGGTTGAAGGTCGTGTAGTGGTTTTAACGCCATGACCATTTGAATGGTCGAACAGTTCGGGTTGGCGATAATGTTTTTCTTGGCGTAACCGGCAAGGGCTTCGCCATTGACTTCGGGCACAATCAACGGCACCCCCGGTTCCATGCGCCAGTAGCTGGAATTGTCGATTACGACACATCCTGCTTCGGCAGCTTTGGGTGCCAGGGTTTTTGATGTGGTGCCGCCGGCTGAAAACAGGGCAATGTCGACCTGTGAAAAATCGAAACGGGCCGCGTCCTGAACAATCAGGTCGTCATCGCCATACGAAACTGTGCGCCCGATCGAGCGCGACGATGCCAGCGCAAAGATTTCCTCGGCGGGAAAGTTGCGTTCTGCCAGTGTGTTGAGCATTTCGCGCCCGACATTGCCGGTGGCGCCAACAACGGCGATTTTGTAACCCATCAAGTGCCTCTTTCTGTTTTGGTACGGTGTGCCTATACACCGGATTTCCCCTTAAACAAGTGGATAGGGTCATCCTGAACCGACCGGTAAGCTGGCCGAGATGTAAGGCTTTCCGCGGCGTCGCGCAAGGACGGTTTAGGTTTTTACTGCTTGAGATTGCAGTGAAATATGTCACTATATCGCACGGGGGTTGTGAAATGTTTGTTGATGTTTCACGATTTTGGGGGTTGTCGCATTTCCGGCTTGAGAAGGACGGCTATGACGTACCCGATGACTTTGAATTGGACTGACAAGAAAGTCCTTGATTTCTTTCGCGAACATGTAACGCGCGGCACGCTTGTTGTGCGCGTAAATGACCGCCACGAGGTCGCCCTTGGTGATGGCGGTGATCCACGCGCAACCATGACATTGCCCAACTGGGCCAACGCCATGAAAATGGCGCTAAGCCCCGATCCGGGCTTTGGCGAGGTTTATATGCAAGGTGGGCTGGATGTAACATCCGGCGAGCTTGAAGACCTGATTCGTGTTTTACGCCTGAATTTTGATGGAGGCCATTCAAGCAGCAACTTTGGCTTGCTGATTGAAAAGTTGCAGGCATTCAAGTTCCGGATCGCGCAATTTACCTCGGTCGAGGCTGCGTCCCGGCGCGTGCGCCATCATTATGATATCGGCAACGACCTGTATACCCGGTTTCTTGATGCCGATATGCAGTATTCCTGTGCCTTCTGGGACGACGGGGCGAAAAACCTGACCGAAGCCCAGTTACATAAGATGACACTGACCACGGACCGCCTGCAAATTACCGAACCCGGAACGCGGGTGGTGGATATTGGCTGTGGCTGGGGCGGGTTAAGCCGTTTTATTCGCCGGACAACAGGGGCCGAAGTTCATGGCATTACCCTGTCGACCGAGCAATATAACTGGGCGCTGGAACGCAAGGCCGAACTGCCTGCGGATTTCCACGAAGGTCTGGATTATCATTTGCAGGATTACCGGGTTTTCGCCGAAGCCAACAAGGAACGTTATGACCGGGTGGTTTCGGTTGGCATGTTTGAGCATGTTGGTCGACCACAGTTCAAAACCTATTTTGAACAGGTTAGCCGCTTGTTAAAGGCTGGGGGGCGTGCTGTTATTCACACCATTATCAAGCCCCGGCCAGATTTTACCTCGCCGTGGATTGATCGCTATATTTTCCCCGGGGGCTATATTCCAGCTGTTCATGAAGTGGTGGAAGCCGCAGAACAGGCAGACCTGGATGTGGATGCCTGCCATTTCCATCCTGGTAACAATTATGCCCGAACATTAATGGCATGGCGCGAGAATTTCCGTAAAATTCAGGACCAACTGGACCCGGAAAAATATGACACCGAATTTAAGCGGATGTGGGAATTTTATCTGGCTGGCTGCATTAATGCATTTGATGCCCGCGAAGGCGGCGGCGGAATGCGCGTCGGCCAGTTTGTGTTTACCAAACCTGGTTACCGTCATAATTGATGATGTCTGGCAGCAGGGCGCCAATGTTTGCTCTGCTGCCGATGCCGCATTTAAAGAACGCTAAAAACAGCATTTTGGTCGTTATTGTTATGTATCGGACCCGGAATTTTCCGGGTTTATCCTACCTAGCGGGTCGCAAGAACCCGTCAGCCGGGACACAGGGATGCAACCGGCCCTGAATAACCCGGATATGAACGGTTGATTTCCTTTTAGGGAGGAAAACCATGCTGTATTCAAGCCATGCCGGACCCGCCGTTAGCGTGCGTGCCAATGCACGCCGGAATACGGACCATTTTACTTTTGCCAACCCCGCAAAAACCGACGTCCAGCCCGCTTATGTCGGTTCGGTCGAACAATATCAGCAGGCGCTGTCAGTGGCGGAATTATCAAGTTGCGAGCGTGATATGCTGCGCGCACATTTGCGGGCACCCGATCATTGTATTACCGGGCTGGAGCTGGCATTTGCCGCCGGTCATTTCGGTCCGCGCATCGGGCATAAAAAATATGGCCGGGTCGGTCGAAAAATTGCCATGGCCGTTGGTCTGCCGCAATGTGACACCGATGTTAGCGATTACCTGGCGGCTATTTTCACTCTTGCCGAAGGATCGCAGTTGGAAGCCGAGGACTGGAACTGGGAATTGCATCCATCCCTGGCCGCAGCTTTGACTAAAAGCGGGTTTTCCTGATTTGACCGGCGGCTTTAGGTCCTGCCGTGAAACTGCCCAAAATGCGTTGCTCGCCATACCGGTTGGTTAGTTTTATCCGGTGTCGGGTATTATGGGCGGGGGCTTAGGCGGAAATATCGGGTGCCCATAATAAGGTTGTGCCGGGGCTTAGGCAGATAAATGTCGTGCGGTAATTTGGCCGGGCATGGGGACGATGGTGTTTTTGGGGAAAATTCATCATCGGATGTAACAGGGGCTCGTGCTGTGTCGTCCTGTTTGTAGAGATTGTTTTTTATCGTCTGCAAACAGGAGATTGCATCATGAGCCGCTTTGAATTTGCCAAAACCAGCCCCGCCCTTTTTAAGGGGCTGTATCACGCTGCGACCGTGTTCGACACGGAAAACACCCTGGCCAAAACCCTGATTGAAATTGTTAAATGCCGGGTATCCCAGCTTAACGCCTGTTCTTTTTGCCTGCGAATGCATCGTGATGATTATCTTAAACACGGTGGTCAGCAGGACAAAATCGATATGCTGGCTGTTTGGCGTAATGCAAAGGATTTTGCCGTCGAGGAACGTGCGGCCCTTGACTGGGCCGAAAAACTGACCCTTGGTGCTGAAGCCGAAGCCATCGATGCCAGCTTTGAAGCCCTTGGCGCGCATTTCAGCACTGAACAGATTTCGGAACTGACAACCGGTATTGCCTTGATTAATGCCTGGAACCGGCTGGGCGTTGCCCAGCATCAACTGGCGTAATGCCTGACCTGAACAACACGGTTCGATTTTAACGGCCTGGTTCGGTATTTTCGCACCCTACATGTGTCATATAACCGGCAGGGGTTTGCCCCGCTTGCTGATTGAAAGTCCGGTTGATCGGGTTTTATCGGCCAGAACAGACCTATGAGATAAAGTAAAGCGGTACAGGCGCGGGCCTGTGCCGCTATGCGTGTTGGGAAATTTGGCAAGGCAATAAATATGTCGACAGCAATTTTTGAACAGCTTCGCCCCCGGCTTTTTGCCCTGGCTTTTCGCATGTTGGGTAGCCACGCCGATGCCGAGGATGCAGTGCAGGATGTATGGCTGCGGTGGCGCAACGTCGATGTTGCGACTTTGCATGATCCGGTTGGATGGTTGATACGGGTATGTAGTAATTTGTGCCTGGATGTCCTTAAATCTGCCCGTCGCCGACGTGAAAATTATGTGGGGAACTGGTTGCCCGAACCATGGGTCAATCCGTTTGCCAACGAAACCGAAACCGCCCTGATTAATCAGGACTATCTGTCGCAGGCTTATCTGTTGATGTTGGAAAAGCTGTCGCCGGCGGAACGAATTGCACTGGTTTTGCATGATGTTTTTGACTGGGACCATGCCGCAATTGCCGGGGTTTTGGAAAACCAGCCTAATAATGCCCGGCAGATATTGTTTCGTGCGCGTCGTAAAATGTCGGATATGGCAACACGGAACCAGCCAGATCAATCACATCAGCCAACCCGGCACAGCCAAACCGGGGGGCCGGAAACACCAGATGAGGCCGGAAAAACCGCCAGCCCGAACCGTTTGACACGCGACGATTTGGCGGGGTTTATCGATGCCTTGCAATCAGGGCAGGCCGATAGAATTGCGGCGTTATTGTCGTCTGATGTGATTTTGCAAAGTGACGGTGGCGGCAAGGCCAGCGTGAATATCAACAAACTGTTTGGAACAGATCACGTCGCCCGGTTCTTTGCTGGCGTTTGGCACAAAAATTTAATAGCAGCCGATATGATGGTTGTCGAAAGCGAAGCTGAAAGCTGGGTTTTATTTTCCAGCGAGGGCGTTGTGCATACTGCGATAACATTTGCCCTTGGCAAGGGCGGCATCGAAAGTCTGTTTGTTCATCGCAATCCCGATAAACTTGCCGTGTTTCAACCAAAAAACAGTTAAGTTCGGCAATTTCCAATCATATTTCATGATATGGGGCCCCGACGGTGGTTCGTCACCATCGGGGCCGGGGCTGGTTATTTGCCAATTTCATCATTGGCAAGGATTTTTAGGCCGAATGTTTCGGCCATCACGGGTGGTGTCGGCGGTGTTTTTGCCTGCATCAATGGGGCCAGTGCCACGGGCTTTGCCGGGGTTAAGGTGATTTTCAAATGGCGCGGGTCTGCAAGCCAGTTTGCCAATTGCCCAAGGGATGCGCCCAATTGCCCGGTCTTGCCATATTGCTGCTGTGCCTGAACAACCACCATACCGGCGGTTAATTGCAACTGGTCGGCGGGAATGCCGCTTGTTGTGGCAATAATTTTCCAGATTGTGGGCATCAGGTTATCGCCGGAAATTTCCAGCGATGCGTCTTTCAGCCGGGCCGATTTGCCAACAACATTCCCAAGGCGCTGTTGCGTATCGATTAGGGGAATGTCCTGTAATTCGGCAATGACGTCAGATGTAAATCCGGCCAGGGTTGTGGAAAATTTAAGGGTGCCAAAATCGCGAATGGTCAATTCGTCAATCGCATATTGAAACTCGCCATTTTCCGTGTTCCAGCGTTGATGGCTATCCGTATCAATGGTCACCTGACTAAACCGTTCAACGCCAAGCATGCGGGTAATGCGAGGGTCGGTGCTGTATTCATCGGGGATGTCAATGCTCAAGCCGCCGATATGGCCGGTTGTGGCACGGGCAACATCGGGGCCTCCATCGCGCGCCGGGCCTATATCGCCCAGGGCGCCCCCCAGTTCATCAAGTGTCAGGTGAAAGGTTTCACTGCCGGTAATGCCAAGCTCAAACCCGGTCATCAAATAGGTAGAGAGGACGGGGGGCGTAAAGGGAAAGCCGACTTCCCCCAATGTTTTGTCCTGCATTTCTGCAAGCTGTTCTTCGGGGGTACTGGCCGTAACGCCTTGAAACTGGCGTACAACAGTGCCGATACTGGCAATGTCAATATCGCGGAAGGTGGCCTGGTCAAGACCGATTTTAAGGGTTTCGGCAACGGTACTGCCATGCACCGAAAGTCCGCCGGATGAAACTTCACCAATGACATGGTTGGCAAGGTTGGAAATGCTAAAGCGGTCCCAGCGTATTTCGGCGTCAGGCAGATTGTAATGCTGATCCGAGAGTTCCAGTTTGGCGATTTTCACGCTTTCAAACGCGGTAAGCCAACGGTTGAAGTCAAACGTTTCACCAGGTGTCGGGATCGTATCGGGATCAATGACCTGATCAAACCCGCCAAGTTCGATCCGCCCGATTGACAGGGAACCGCGTTTTTTGGGCAGGCGAATTTTAAGCCCGTTAATGCTGGCCGTCTCAATGGATTGCGTGGTCAGCCCGTCAACCAGAATACCGGCTGCTGAAATGGCTGAATGGTCTGGCAGGGACATTGTTAAATCAGCCAAAGCCATGTTTTTACACGATTCAGCTGAATTCCAGTTAAAATCGCTATTATCTAATTGTTGCAGCAAGGGCATTGGCCCTGCGCAATTGGCAAAAATGCTTTGCGCGATGCTGGCATTGCCCTGATCCGGTCCGGCGTCATAGCTCCAGGAACCTGTGGTGATTCCGCCAATATGGTCCGCCGCGATATCCTGAATATGGATATCCTCGATTGTGCTGGTCTGTTCCTGAAAGGACTGGGTCAGGCCGGGGCTCTGGATATCGGCGGCAGCAAAAGTTTCAGGAAGCCAGCTTGACGGATCAGCAGACACGTCGGCAAGACGGGCCTGATCAAACGTAATTTTACGTCCATTCACCTCGATATTGGCACCCTTAAGGGTCATGGCCCCGGCAAGTGCATCGTGCGAGGGGTTAAATCCGTAAACAGCTAGCCAGTCGATGCCGGTAATATCGACATGCCGGGCACTATAAACCGCGCCATCCGTCGTGACGATTTTAACATCGTCGCCCGACATGGTGCCTTTGAACAACGACATTTGAAAATTGCTAAATTCGCCCCGGATCATTGATTGCGGATTGGTCAATGCACTGCGCAAATTGTTTTCGGTGTAAACCGGCGCCAAAAAATGAAGCCCGGCACCTGCAGCAGCCACAATGACAAGGCTGCCAAGAATAAATTTTGCGGTTTTGGCCATATGATCGAATGAATCCCTGCAAATTTGAAAAATGTGTGTGCCAATATATCACGCGGCGCGTGCATTGCATGGGGCGATTACGATTTATTCGGTTCTTTTTTGTAGCCAATGGTTTGAAATAAAATAAAAAGGCCGGGGCGTATTGGCCCCGGCCTGAAACATGAAACAGCTAAGGGTATGGTTAGACCAGCTTGTTCAGTTCGTTGATAACGGCTTCACCCATAACGGTGGTCGAAACCTTTGCCATGCCCGGCTGCATGATGTCAGCGGTGCGCAGGCCACCCTTCAGGACATTCTGAACAGCGGTTTCAATCATGGTGGCATCGTCGCCCATGTCGAACGAATAACGCAGCATCATGGCAAATGACAGCAAGGTTGCCAGCGGGTTGGCAAGGTCCTGACCGGCAATATCCGGGGCCGAGCCATGGACCGGCTCGTACAATGCCTTGCGGGCACCGGTTTCGTCCGCCGCACCCAGCGATGCGGATGGCAGCATGCCCAGCGAACCGGTCAGCATGGCGGCACAATCGGAAAGAATATCACCAAACATGTTGGTGGTTACCATCACGTCAAACTGTTTCGGGTTGCGGACCAACTGCATGGATGCGTTGTCGACATACATGTGGCTCAGTTCGACTTCAGGGAATTCCTTGGCAACACGTTCCACAACTTCGCGCCACAGAACGGTGGATTCCAGAACGTTGGCCTTGTCGACCGAGCACATCCGTTTGTTGCGCTTCATTGCCATGTCAAAGGCAACACGGGCGATACGTTCGATTTCGGGTTCGGAATAAACCAGGGTGTTGAAACCAAAACGAACGCCATCGCGTTCTTCAACGCCGCGCGGCTGGCCGAAATAGATGCCGCCGGTCAGTTCACGCAGGATCATGATATTCAGACCCTTGACTACATCTTCCTTCAAGGTCGATGCGCCCACGAGGGCGTCAAATACCAGGGCCGGGCGCAAATTGGCAAACAGGCCCATTTCCTTGCGGATTTTCAAAAGGCCGCGTTCCGGTTTGATATCGAACGGGATGTTATCCCATTTCGGGCCACCAACAGCACCAAGCAGAACCGCATCGGCGGCCATGGCATCGGCCAGGGTTTCGTCGGTCAGCGGGTTGTTGTGGGCATCGATAGATGCCCCACCGATCAGACCTTCGGTGACGTCGAAATTGATGTCACGTTTTTTGGCCATCCAGTCCATAACGCGCTGAACCTGGCGCATCACTTCGGGGCCAATGCCGTCGCCCGGCAACATCAGGACTTTTTTGGTAATCGTCATTTTCAAACCTTAGCAAAGAAACAGCGGCGCGAAGGCGCGCCAGACATGCGGGAATTAAAAAAGGGCAGCGCAAAATATTTGCGCCACCCGGAATGTTTTACAGCGACAGCCAGGGCTGGGATGCGGCGCGTTCGGCTTCAAAACCGTTAATCGCATCGGCCTGTTGCAATGTCAGCCCAATGTCATCCAGGCCGTTAAGCATGCAATGCTTGCGGAACGCTTCGACCTCAAACTTGATGCAACCGCCATCCGGGCCGGTGATTTCCTGTTTTTCAAGGTCAACCGTTACCGTGGCATTGGCACCGCGTTCGGCATCCGACATCAGTTTATCAACATCTTCCTGCGGCAGCGCGATCGGCAAAATGCCGTTCTTAAAGCAGTTGTTATAGAAAATGTCGGCAAAGCTGGGCGCGATGATGCAGCGAATGCCAAAATCCAGCAGGGACCAGGGCGCATGTTCACGCGATGAACCACAGCCAAAATTGGCACCGGTGACAAGAATTTTAGCATCGCGATAGGCAGGCTGATTAAGAACGAAATCGGGGATTTCATTGCCGTTATCGTCATAACGCATTTCATCAAACAGGTTTTTACCCAGACCCGAACGTTTAATGGTCTTGAGGAACTGCTTGGGGATGATCATGTCGGTATCGACATTGAGCATCGGCAACGGTGCGGCCACACCGGTTAAAGTGTTGAACTTGTCCATTGTCTTATCCCTTGTTTTCAGCGTCCAGCACCAGACCCAGTGCTTCGATCAGGTCTTCGGTGGCGTCGATGTCATTGGCGACGAAATCCGGCAGGTTAATACCGGTGAGCTGGGGCAACAGGCTTTCCAGCACCATTGCCCGCCCATACCGCGTTACGCCGTTTTCATGAATGATAAAGGCTTGTGCAGACATTACAAAGCCTTACACGATTTCAAGTTTACGAACGTCGGTCAGATGACCGGTTACTGCGGCAGCAACGGCCATTGCCGGGCTTAACAGATGGGTGCGGCCCCCGCGGCCCTGACGGCCTTCAAAGTTACGGTTCGAGGTCGATGCACACCGTTCGCCCGGTTCCAGACGGTCGGGGTTCATGGCCAGGCACATCGAGCAACCCGGTTCGCGCCATTCAAAACCAGCTTCGATAAAGATCTGATCCAGACCTTCGGCTTCGGCCTGTTCCTTGACCAGACCGGACCCCGGCACAACCATGGCATTGACCGATGCGTCAACCTTGCGGCCTTTGGCCACAACGGCGGCAGCGCGCAAATCCTCGATCCGGCCATTGGTGCATGAACCAATGAAAACGCGGTCGATTTTAACTTCTTCCAACGGCGTACCAGCAACCAGACCCATATATTCAAGCGACCGGGCAATGGCTTTTTTCTTGCCAGCATCGGTTACATCATCCGGGCCGGGAACAACGGCACTGATCGGGGCAACGTCTTCCGGGCTGGTACCCCAGGTTACCTGCGGGATGATGTCATTGGCATCAAGTTCGACGATTTTGTCGTAATGTGCGCCTTCGTCAGATGGCAGGGTCTTCCAGTATTCAACAGCCTGTTCATATGCTGCCCCTTTGGGGGCCATCGGACGGCCTTTGATATATTCAAAGGTTTTTTCATCCGGTGCGATCAAACCGGCGCGCGCACCGCCTTCAATCGACATGTTGCAAACCGTCATGCGACCTTCCATCGACAGCGCACGAATGGCCGAACCGGCATATTCGATCACGTAACCGGTGCCGCCTGCGGTACCGATGCGGCCAATAATGGCAAGGGTGATGTCCTTTGCGGTAACACCGGGGTGCAAGTCGCCCTCAACCTTGACCAGCATGTTTTTGGCCGGTTTTTGAACCAGGGTCTGGGTTGCCAGAACATGTTCCACTTCGGATGTGCCAATCCCAAATGCCAGCGCGCCGAATGCGCCGTGGGTCGAGGTGTGCGAATCGCCGCAAACCATGGTTACACCGGGCAGGGTAAAGCCTTCTTCCGGGCCCACGATATGCACAATACCCTGGCGCAGATCGTTCATCGGGAAATAATGAATGCCGGTGTCGCGCGCGTTTTGATCAAGGGTATCAACCTGAATACGGCTGTCTTCTTCCTTGATGCCCTGGGAGCGGTCGGTGGTCGGCACGTTATGGTCGGGCACGGCCAGTGTCAGTTCGGGATGGCGCACTTTGCGACCAGCATTACGAAGGCCTTCAAACGCCTGCGGACTGGTAACCTCGTGAACGAGATGGCGGTCGATATAAATAAGGCAGGTGCCGTCATCCTGCGTGTTAATCACATGGCTTGCCCAAATTTTGTCAAAAAGGGTTTTCGGGTTTCCCATCTCGACCTCCTCTCTATTCGATCCTGTGTGCGGTATTGCAAAACATGATGCGCGCGGGCAGGCGATGCGAATGATACCGGGGCTAAAACCGTACGATCATCACGGGATAATCTGGTTTCCATGCAGGTAGCGGGTTACCGCCATTTCCTCCGGCGCAGTTTGATGCTGCGAAATATTATTATTCAGAAACGCTTGCCCGGGGCTGTTTTTGCCGCGGGACTGTTTTTATACACGCCAGCTTGCAAATCGCAAGCGCCAGAGCGGGTGTTTTTTCAGGCGACAACATCTTTAAATTGAAATGGTCAAAATTTGGCATCTTTGGGTAGCTGATGCAGCCCATAAAGCGGGATTGAGCCCCATAGTCTAAATAGCTGATATAGAAAAATGTGATGGCTAAGGGTGAACAATTCCGCCAATGAGATGGTTGGCGGGTGGATTTTACCGATTCGCCATAACACAACTATTGCGTGTTTTTATGATCGTTCAATCGCCACAAACCGGCATGGATCAATCACGGCCAATAACGCGCGAGGCACAGATACGCAAGGGGATGTGGCAGGGCAGATAAGGGTCAGGCATAAAAAAACGGGCCCATTTTGCAATGGACCCGTTTTGTGCTGTCCGGTTGCCCGGTGGTCAGCTTACTTCTTGCGTTCAGCCGCAGTCAGCTTGCCTTTGTGACCATTGGTCTGTTCGGCGATACGTGCCGACTTACCAGTACGGCCGCGCAGGTAGTAAAGCTTTGCACGACGAACATCACCACGACGTACGACTTCGATTTTGTCGATGGCCGGGGAATAGTTCTGGAAAATACGCTCAACACCTTCACCCGATGCGATTTTACGCACGGTGAAAGAAGAGTTCAGGCCGCGGTTTTTACGCGCGATGCAAACGCCTTCGAACTGCTGAATACGCTCACGCGTGCCTTCAACAACTTTCAGGTGAACGCGAACGGTGTCACCGGCATCAAATTCCGGCACAGCGCGCTTTTCGGAGATTTTATCAAGCTGATCTTTTTCGATCTGCTGAATGATTGCATTGGTCATGATTTAACCCTCTTTGCTGGGCCCGTGGCAACATACTGATCCCAAAGGTCAGGACGCCGTTCACGAGTGATTTCTTCTGCCTGGTCAAGCCGCCAGGCCTGTATCTTGGCATGATGCCCGGAGAGTAGAATTTCCGGCACGTCACGCCCGTTCCAATTGGCCGGGCGCGTGTAATGCGGATATTCCAGCAACCCGGTTTCAAAGCTTTCCTCATCGACGGAAGCAGCGGTATTCACCACTCCTTCGATCAGGCGTATGCACGATTCAATCAGGACCATGGCCGGCAATTCGCCGCCCATAAGGATGTAATCGCCAATGCTGATTTCCTCGACCTGGTGTTCATCCAGTACACGTTGGTCGATACCTTCGTAACGACCGCATAACAGCATCACACCCGGTCCCGCTGCCAGTTCACGGCAGCGTTTCTGGTTCAGCATCTTTCCCCGCGGGCTGAGATAAATCAGCGGTAATTCCGGTGCCGAAGCACGAAGTTCACGCAGGGCGGCATCGACGATATCGGGGCGCATGACCATACCGGCCCCACCCCCGAAAGGATTATCGTCAACCGTGCGGTGGCGGTCCGTCGCATGGTCGCGAATGTCTTTGACATCCAGCGACCAGATCCCGTTTTCCAATGCCTTGCCAGCCAAAGCCTGGCCGACGGCACCGGGAAACATTTCCGGGAACAGGGTTGCGACCTTGGCCTGCCACACGGGCATCCTCAGGCCTCCTTTCCGCTGCCGGTCGCGGTTTCCGCGCCTGCCGCATCTGCGGTCACGGCTTCGGAGTCGCGGTCGGCCTGGGTGTTGTTGCGTGATTTTGATGCGCGACGCGGGCGATTGCCCGGTCCTTCATCTTCCTGCAACAGCCCCTCGGGCGGATTAACCACCAGCTTGCGTTCCGACAAAACCACTTCTGGCACAACTGCGCGGGTAAACGGCAACACAACAACTTTTCCCCGGCCTTCTTCCAGGGCGATTTCGATCACATCGCCCGCCCCAAAGTCAGCCACGCCGCGGACGGTGCCAAAAACAGATCCATCAACATGGATCGCTTTCAGACCGACCAGATCGGCAAGATAGAATTCGTCGTCTGTTTCCGTGTCCGGCAATGCCGCCCGTGGAATATGAAGCCGGGTTCCGCGCAGTCGTTCAGCACCGTCACGGTCATTGACACCATCGATCTTGGCGATCAACTGGTCACGAACGTGGCCAACGGGCGACAGTTTGAATTTCTGTTTCCCTTTGGCATCAAATAACGGGCCATAACCAACCAGATTATCCGGATCGACGGTATAGCTTTTGACGCGCACGGCACCGCGCACCCCGTGAGGGGCCGTGATCATGCCGATGCAGACAAAATCTGTATCGCTTTTGGATTTGCGGTTCTCAGCCATGTCAGTTCACAATTACCTGGTATCTGATCAGATCGTACGATCAGCCAATTATTCGCTAGCAGCTTCGGCAGCAGCTTCAGCAGCGGCAGCTTCTTTTTCAGCCTTTTCACGAAGACGTTCCTGGGCTTTCGCCTTCGGAGCAGACTTCTTGGGCTGTTCGGTCGGCTTGAACGCATCAGCCAGACCAGCTTTACCCAGGAAACGGGCAACGCGTTCGGTCGGCTGGGCGCCAACGCCAAGCCAGTATTTAATGCGCTCTTCTTTGAAGGTAACGCGGTTGTCAGCTTCTTTCGGAAGCATCGGATCATAGGTTCCGACCTTTTCGATGAAGCTACCGTCGCGAGGCGCACGGGCGTCAGCAACTACGATGCGGTAGTAAGGACGCTTTTTGGCACCGCCACGGGAGAGACGAATCTTGACAGCCATTCGGATAAGTTCCTTTCAGCTCGGGTTTAGTAGTCTTTACGTTACGGCCCCTTGCAGGGCCAATTTGATCCGGTTCGAATGAACCTTTAAGCAAGGTTCGTGCGAGACCGCTTGATGTGGTTCTTTCGAACCGGGGGCCTGGTTATTTCTTTTTACCAAACCCCGGAAAGCCCGGCGGCAATGCACCGCCGCCCAATCCCGGAAGTTTCGGCATACCGCCGCCCATACCGGGAAAACCTTTGGGAAGCTGAAGATCTCCAGCATCCCCGCCTTCCAGCATGGATGGGTCCATCTGGGGCATACCTTTGCCAAACATTCCCTTTTTGCCCATTTTGCCGACCTTTTTAATCATCGTCGCCATGGTCTGGTACTGTTTGAGAAGTTTGTTGACGTCCTGAACACTCAGGCCGCAACCAGCTGCAATACGTTTCTTGCGCGATGCCTTGATCAGCGCGGGGTTCTCGCGCTCTTTCACGGTCATCGACTGAATGATTGCTTCCTGGTGTTTTAACAGTTTCGGGTCGATCTTGGTTTGGGCCATCTGCTTTTTCATCGCACCCATGCCCGGCAACATGCCCATGATGCCCGAAAGATCGCCCATTTTCTGAAGCTGTTTAAGCTGCGCGAGAAGGTCGTTCAGGTCGAACTGGCCTTTCTGCAGCTTTTTGGCCATCTTTTCAGCGTCTTCACGCTCGATGGTTTCGGCTGCACGTTCAACCAGGCTAACCACGTCGCCCATGCCCAGGATACGGCCAGCGATACGATCAGGATGGAAGGGTTCCATCTCGTCGATTTTTTCGCCAACACCCAGCATCTTGATCGGACAACCGGTAATCTGACGCATCGACAGGGCCGCACCACCGCGTGCATCGCCGTCAACACGGGTCAGAACGATACCGGTAATGCCAACCTTGTCGGCAAATTCCTTGGCAACGTTCACGGCATCCTGGCCGGTCATGGCATCGGTGACCAGCAGGGTTTCAGTCGGCTTTACCGCATCACGGACCTGGGCGACTTCGCTCATCAGTTCCATGTCGATATGCAGGCGGCCCGCCGTATCAAGGATCACGGCATCAAAGCCTTCCTTGCGACCCATATCCATGGCGCGCCTGGCAATCGCAACCGGCTTTTCGCCCATAATGATCGGCAGGGCATGCAGGCCATTGGCATCGGCCAGAATTTTAAGCTGCTGCTGGGCGGCCGGGCGATAAATATCGAGCGAGGCCAGCAGGACTTTTTTATTGCGCTTTTGGGTCAGGTGCAGGGCAATTTTGGCGGAACTGGTGGTTTTACCCGACCCCTGCAAACCAACCATCAAAATCGGCACCGGCGGGGTGGCAGCAAGATTGATTTCTTCGCCATCGCCCAGCATGTTTTTAAGTTCATCATGGACGATCTTGACGACCATCTGGCCCGGCGTTACCGACCGTAAAACATCCTGGCCTACGGCGCGTTCGGTCGCTTTGCTGATGAAATCTTTAACAACGGGAAGGGCGACGTCAGCCTCAAGCAGGGCGACTCGAACTTCGCGCATGGCTTCGCGGACGTCAGATTCCTTTAACGCACCGCGTTTACGCAGTTTGTCGAGAACGCCGCCAAGCCGATCGCTAAGTCCTTCAAACATCCCATATCCCGTCTGTTTGCCGGTGTTTCCACCATGTGCGCACAAAAAAAATTTGCCCAGTGCTCGAAATCTCGAGGACTGGGGGAGTCACCATACGGATGACCTTTGCTGTGGGGTGTTTAAGTGAGAGCCGGGTAAGAGTCAAGCCCAAAGCAAGGTAAAAGGCCCGGTTTCTGCGCTTTTCGCTATAAAGACTTCATGGCGCAGGGGGCGCGGCGAGTCCGTCCTGTCGGACGGTCGCAAAAGCCGCCCTATCGTCAGGTATCGGGGCAATCTGGCTGGTTAATTGCCAGATTATCGATCAGGCGCGCTTTGCCCAGCCGTGCTGCAACAAAAACCCGGGCCGGACGGTTTACAACCCCTTGCATCAGTTCCAAAGTTTCGGCATCGCGAATTTCCAGATAATCAATCGGGGAAAACCCGGCAGCGGCAATTTGTTGACGCCCTGTTTCCAGCAACGGTTCAATGGCATCACCGTTAGCGGCCCGTGCGGCAATCTCCGATAGAACCGCAAACAGGGTGGTTGCGATTTGGCGTTCATCAACAGAGAGATAGCGGTTGCGCGATGACATCGCCAATCCGTCATTTTCCCGATGGATCGGCGCACCGATGATCGATACCGGAATGTTGAGATCGGTAACAAAGCGCTTGATTACCATTAATTGCTGGTAATCCTTTTCGCCAAACAGCGCGACATCGGGCAGGGATTGCAGCAGCAATTTGCTAACCACTTGTGCCATGCCGTCAAAATGGCCGGGGCGCGAGGCACCACACAGCATGTCGGTCATTTTATCGATATGCAGGCGGGTGGCAAAGCCGGTGGGATACATTTCCTCCACCGTCGGGGCAAAACATAACTCGACCCCCGCTTCATCCATAATTGCCTGGTCGTCGGGCAGGGTGCGCGGGTAAGCAGCAAAATCTTCGGTTGGGCCAAACTGGGTTGGATTAACAAAAACACTGACGATCACCCGGTCAGCATATTTCCGGGCCAGCTTTGTCAGGCTGATATGGCCTTCATGCAAGGCGCCCATCGTGGGGACAAGCGCAATTTTGAGGCCTTCTGCGCGCCATTTGGAAACCTGGGCGCGCAGATCGGCGACGGTGTGAACTGTAAGCAGGCTCATGTCTTGAAAATCGCTTGTCTTATTTTACCGCGCGTAAATTGCCCGGTTTTGCCATGCCATAACAATGCTCGTCAGCCGGAAAGCTCCGGTTGCGCACATCGGTGGCATAACTGGCTGCTGCGTCGGCCACCTGGTCGCCCAGACTGGCATAACGTTTGACAAATTTTGGCGTGAAGTCGGAAAACAGGCCCAGCATGTCTTCGGTAACCAGAACTTGCCCATCGCAAGCCGCCGATGCCCCGATACCGATGGTGGGAATGTCTATTTCGGCGGTAATGGCACGGGCAACGGCTTCGACCGTGCCTTCAATAACAACACTGAACGCGCCGGCTTTTGCCACGGCTTTGGCATCAAGCATAACCTTGCTGGCTGTTGCCTCGTCGCGACCCTGCGATTTGAAGCCACCCAGTGTATTCACCTGCTGTGGCATCAGGCCGATATGGGCCATAACGGGAACGCCGCGCCGGGTTAGAAATTCGATGGTGTCGGCCAGTTCGGCGCCACCTTCAAGTTTAACAGCCGCACATCCGGTTTCTGCCAGAATATGCGCTGCAGTGCGAAATGCCTGTTCTTTGGATTCCTGATAGCTGCCAAAGGGCAGGTCAATAACGACACAGGCCGTTTTGCTGCCGCGCATCACAGCCTTGCCGTGGTTGACCATCATGTCAACCGTTACAGCCAGTGTGTTTTCCATGCCGTACACCACTGTGCCAACGGAATCGCCAACCAAAAGCAGGTCGCAGTGGGCATCCAGGCGTTGGGCAATGGGCGTGGTATAGGCAGTCAGGCAGACAATCGGGTCGCCGCCCTTGCGGGCACGAAGGGCAGGAACCGTGACCCGACCCTTTTTATTGGTGGTGGTGCTCATGACGTTTCTCCGCCGGGTTTACCGGTATGTGCAGCCCGGTCTCCGCCGGACGGGCAGTCATGTTTACAATAGGATGACAGCAGGCGCGAAATATTTTTTCGCAGTTGCGTATGCACTTTGGTCAGGGGTGGTTCCCGTTTGCAGGCGTGACCTTAAATAAACAAACATTTACAGGGCCTTAAAGCCCTTCTGCCAGGTCTTCCAGCATTCCCATGCCAATGGCTTCAATATGTTTGTTGTCTTTAAGTGAAATGGTCGATTCCTTGCGCAATTGCGTCAGGGTGCGCGATACCGTTTCAATGGTCAGGCCCAGATAGTCCGCAATATCAGAACGGCTCATTGGTACTTCGATGGCATCGGCATCGACACCGCGATGTTCCTGGCGGCGGGCCAGCATCAGCAAAAATGATGCGACTTTTTCCTTGGCTGTCTTGCGCCCCAAAAGCAGCATCTGGTCCTGTGCTGCAGCGAGTTCGTCAACCGCCATGCCCAGCATGCGTTTTTCAAGGCGCGGATATTCGTCAAACAGGCGTTCCAGTTTCTGCCGCGGAAAACGACAAGCTGTTACCGGTTCGATGGCTTCGGCGGTGTAGCTGTAAGTCTGGTTAAGCGCCAGACCCAGAAAATCACCGGCAAACAGAAAGCCGGTAATCTGGCGGCGGCCATCGCCTAGAAGTTTGTAAAGCTTCACCGAACCCGATGTTACATTGAACACATAGTCGGCATCTTCAGCTTCATGAAAAATGGTGCTGTGGCTGTCATACTGAACATGGGTCAGCAACTGACGCAGGCGCGTGTGTTCTTCACCGTGTAAGGCAGAGCAAAAGGTAAGGTCCCGAATATCACAGGCCTCACAAAGCTGGGAACGAACCGCCATCTGTTTCTCCGAGGCTGTACAGTGTATACGCGCACAAACTGGAATTACTTTAGACGATTGTGATGAAAGGATACAAGCTATTCATTTCATCATCGTCATTTTGGTCCTGGGTTGTTTTTCGGGGCGACGTTTTCGTCGTCGTCGAACAGGATCCGGTTTGCGGCACCATCCATATCGTCGAATTGCCCGGACTTCAATGCCCATAAAAATGCACCCAGGCCCAAAAGTCCGAGAAATAATGCGATAGGGATTAAAAGCAGCAGGTTGCTCATGATATTTTCTCTGTGGTCATGGCTGTTTTTTCCAATTCAAACGCAAGGCGTTGGCAATGACAACCAGCGAGGATGTGGACATGGCAATTGCAGCAATCAGCGGAGTAACAATGCCCGCCACGGCAAGGGGAATGGTGACAATATTATAGGCAAAAGACAGCGAAAAATTTTGCCGCACCAGTCGATCAGCCATCCGGGCAACCCCAAGTGCCGTTATCACGGCCCCCAGCCGGTCGCCCTGAAAGATGATATCGGCAGCATTCTGGCTGATTTCAGCAGCACTTGCCGGTGACATCGAGGCATGGGCAGCGGCAAGGGCCGGGGCATCATTGATGCCGTCGCCCACCATCAGGTCATGGTGCCCGGCCAGGGCACGTTGCTCCACGACGGATACTTTCTGGGCGGGGGACAGGGCCGCCTGCCAGCTTGCGATATCAAGTTCATTGGCAAGCTGGCGCACATTATCGGCCCGGTCGCCCGACAATAACAGCACCGGGATTTTTTCAGCATGTAATGTTGCAATTGTCGATGCGGCATCGGGGCGAGGTAAATCGCGAAAGCCAAACCGGGTGGCTGCCTTGCCCGGTTCTGCCAGCCATATTTCAGGTCCGCTTTCATTGTTTGTCGGTAAAATGGCATGATTGGCCCCGCAAAATTCGCGGCTGCCAAGGCGGATTTCCCCCTGGGGCACCATCATCGACAGGCCTTGTCCCGGATGTTCACTTACGCGGGCGGCAACAAATGTGTCGCCCGCGGCCCGTACCAGGGCGCGTGACAGCGGGTGGTTGCTGTTTGCGGCCATTGAAGCCGCAAGTTTCAGGGTGTCATGGTCCGGTGTTGTGATCAGTTCGGGGTGCCCGGTTGTGAGCGTGCCGGTTTTATCAAACAGAACCCCGTCAATTTTGGTCAGCCTTTCCAGGGCTGTGGCCGATTTAACCAGAATGCCGGCCTTTAACAGGCGCCCGGTTGCCAGCACTTGCACCACCGGCACGGCCAACGCCAGCGCGCACGGGCAAGTCACAATCAGCACCGCAATGGCGTTCATTAACGAGTCTTGCCAGCCAATGCCACCGATCAGCCACCAGCCCAAAAAGGTTATTGCCGCCAGACTGTGAACCACGGGGGCGTAGGCGCGGGCAACACGGTCGGCCAGGGCGACATATTTGGCGCGGCCCTGTTCGGCATTTTCCATCAGGCGAACAATTTCGGCCAGCAGGGTCGAGTCACCGGTTGCGGTGATTTGCACCCGAACCGGTGCTGATAAATTCATGGTGCCGGCAAAAACCCGGCTGCCGACATTGACCGGACTGGGCAGGCTTTCACCGCTAATCACGCTGGTATCAATGTCGGATTGGCCCTCAATAATGTCACCGTCAATGCCCACCCGTTCGCCTGCGGCCACTAGAACAACCATGCCAGGCTGTGCCTTTTCCGGTGCCAGAACCCGGCGTGTTCCATCCGGGTTTATGATGGTGATGGACCGTGCGCGCAGGGTCAGCATATGTTCGGCGGCCGAGCGGGCCTGGCTGCGGGCTCGCCCGTCCAGATAACGCCCGATCAGCAGGAAAAACAGCAAGGTTATGGCACTGTCAAAATAGGCGTGTTCGGCCCCGCGCATGGTTTCAAACAGGCTCATGCCCAGGGCGAGCAATACTGCCAGCGTAATGGGTACATCCATATTGACCCGGCCATGGCGCAACGCGCCAAGGGCAGAGCGAAAAAACGGCCGCCCGGCATAGGCAACGGCAGGAACCGCAATCAGGGCAGAAAACCAGTGGAACAGGTCGCGGGTAAATTCGCCCATACCCTGAATATAACCCGCCCATATTGATACCGACAGCAGCATGACGTTGCCCGCTGCAAACCCGGCCACGGCCAGACACCGCAAAAGCTCGCGGTTGCGTTGGTCGGTTGCCCGTTCAAGGGTTTCCGGGTCAAACGGGATCAACCGGTATCCCATCTGGAATACCGGTGCGATCAGCCCGGCGATATCAGCCGGTTGCCCTTCCCATGCCAGGTGTAAACGCCGGGTGGTCATGTTGATGCGGGCCTGCACCACCTGTTGCTGGCGCTGCAAAATGGTTTCGATCAACCACACACAGGCCGCACAATGCAGCCCGTCTATCATCATGTCGAGATGGCACTCGCCATTCTCGCCGGTGCTGACAAGGTCGGTGAAATCAAAGGCACCCGGCCCGTCATCTTCGGGTTTAAGGGCGCGAATGTTGGGATCAACGCTGCGGCGGGTATAATAGGATTGAAGGCCCAGATCGTTAATCAGGGAAAAGGCACCTTCGCATCCTGTGCAGCAAAAGTCAGGTCCAGCCGGCGAGCTGGCAGTCACCGGCTCGCCACAATGGCGGCAGGCGGTAATCGCGTTCATTGCTTGATCAGTACATCCTCGACGACCTGATAGTCGTGGTTTTGCGCGTGCGCAACAATCCGCAATTTCCAGTTTCCATAGACAGGGACGTTGGCGCGGGTACGGTATTCACCGGGGCTGATTTCGCTCAGCATGATTTTTTCGTCCATATCATCGCGGTCATTACGCATCAAAACCGCTTCCATCTTTGCGCCTGAAATCGGTTCCTGTGCCTTGTCACGGAACAGCACTGTGATGGTGGCTTCGTTGTTGATAACACCGGCAACCGTTACCTTGGTACGCCAGCCCAGTTCTGCCTGGGCCCGCGCATCGGAAAGGGCTTCGTTATAGGTGTTGCCATCTTCAAAGGCATGGTCGCTGACCAGGCCAACCCAACTGGTTTGGGAAAAAACGATCAGGCAGATATTGGCGAACAGCATGACGGCAAATCCGCCCACGAAATACCACGGTATCAACCGGTCCGATTTGCGCGGGCCCGAGGAAGCCGGGATCGAGGTTGTATTGGTTGTGGTGGTCATTTCGACGGCCCTTTTTGGCGGGCCGACCCTTATTTTTTCGGGCCGGCAAAGATGGTGTCATGGGTTTCAGAAACGTCGCTATCGGTGTTGGTCACAATGAAATCAATCGGTGTGGCATCACTTTGCAGGCTCGACGGACTGGCGGCAATGAAAACCCGGTAACTGCCGACCTGATCGGGTGCAACTGTCAGCGAGAATTTACCGTCTGGCGTTGGTTTTTGACCGATAATCTGGAAATCGGTGGCATTTACGCCCGACAGATCAAGAAGATAGGTTTGCTGGCTTTGTTCCTTGTTCAAAATCTTAAGCGTATAGCCATTACGGACATCGCCCGTTGAAAGCGGCACATAAAGCGGGTTGCGATCGCGCAGAACGTTAACGTCCATGGTGCTGCGATTTAGCAGGCCAACCAGCATCACCCCGGCAACAACGACCAGCAGCACAGAATAAAAGATCGTGCGCGGGCGAATAATGCGGACTTTGGCAGCCTGGCCGTGCGCGCGCAATTGCGAGTTCTGGACCGAGTCGAAACGCACGAGGTCGCGCGGGAAGCTAACCTTGTCCATCATTTCGTTACAGGCATCGATGCACAAACCGCAGCCAATGCATTCAAGTTGCAATCCATCGCGAATATCGATCCCGGTGGGGCAGACATTGACGCAGGCATGGCAATCAATGCAGTGGCCGGTTTCGGGAACTTCACCACGTACAAGGTTTTTGCGTTTGATCGGCCCGCGCTGTTCGCCGCGCCATGCCTCGTAGGTGACAATCATTGATTCGTCATCAAGCATGGCCGACTGAAATCGCGGCCACGGGCACATATAGGTGCAAACCTGTTCGCGGGCCCAACCGGCCAGCAGATAGGTCGAAAATGTCAAAAATCCCATGGTGACGTAAACGGCCATGCTGGCATTGCCGGTGAAAATGTCGACGATCAGGGTTGGTGCATCGTTAAAATACAGAACAAATGCGCCCCCGGTAACCAGCGAAATAATAATCCACGCCAGATGGGTGCCGCCGATTTTGCCAAATTTTTCTAATGACCACGGGGCTTTATCCAGCCGCATACGGGCATTGCGGTCGCCCTGAATATAGCGTTCAACCAGCATGAACAGGTCGGTCCATACAGTTTGCGGGCAGGCATAACCACACCAGATACGGCCATAAAGCGATGTCGCCAAAAACAGGCCGATTGCGGCCATGATCAGGATGCCGGTAATGTAATAAACTTCCTGCGGCCATATTTCGATAAAGAAGAAATACGCCCGGCCCAGATCCATATCGATCAAAACCGCCTGATCCGGTGCTGATGGCCCACGGTCCCAGCGCAACCACGGAACGATCCAGTAAATTGTCAAAAGCGTGATCAGCGCAAACCATTTCAGGTTACGAAAATGGCCCGAAACACGTTTCGGATAGACCTTTTCGCGGTCTTTATAAAGCGGGATATCGTCCTCAAGCGGCGCTTCGTCGTTTTGTGGCGTCATCTTTTCGGGCGCTGATGATTGAGTACGAGATAATTCCATGATCGGGACCTGACCATTTGCCGTGCGATACAGACCGGCTGCTCTCATATTGATTGTGGGGCAATCAACCAGTCGGTACTGCGGGGATCTACCGGGGCGGCACGCTCGACCTGGCAGACTTGGGATTATTCAAATCCCGCAGGCAAAATATTGGAAACTGGCCTTGCTGTTCCATGACACAAATCAATTTTCGGCCCTGCGAACTGCTCGTGGACGGTTGCCTGTCACGTATTCAACCAAAGAAAATCCTGTTTTCGAGCAGGGGAACTGATGCCCGGTCATAAGCAAGTGCTTGAAGTGTCACGGTTTTATATTCAAGAGTTGTGATAAAGGATGGGATCGGTATTGACGGTAGGGCGATTTTGCAGATGCGAAGGATTTTAAATTTTATGAATTTTTTGACGAAAGTACGTCTGAAAGCCGCATGAAACGGAGGTTTTTACGACATAAAAGAACGTAATTTTGCCGGACAATACCCATACAAATCGCTGTTGAAAAACGGTTGCGAAGGGGTCACTGCGAATATGATTCGTCGCGTCGCCAGATTCGCATACGAACCGGGTATAGGGACCTGCCAGGTGACGTGCGCGTCTATGTATCCATAACGATAATGATAATGATAATGATTATTATTTACATTGTTGTTTTGTGGCAAAGCTGTTACCAACGGCACCATTCTGTTTTTCACTGTTGGTTTCGCAAGCTCAGGCATGTCTGCACATGATCCGCTGCATAATCTGTTTTCAAAGCGCCGCAAGGCGTTGCTTGCGCTTGCCTATCAGCGGTGCGGTTCGCGTACAGATGCCGAGGATTTCGTCCAGGAATGTTTTGCCCGTGCCATGCAACTGGACTGGGCCGAGGTCGGAAAACCCGATGCCTTGTTGGCCACCATTCTGATCAATCTGATCCGCGATCACGACAGACGCCAGTTTACCCGGCAATGGGCGGATGGTGGCAGTGGCCTTGAAGCCCGGCTGGAGAAAATATCCGATCAGTCGCCATCCGCTGAACAGCGGCTGGAACATCGGCAAACGCTGGACCGGGTAATTGAAGCAATGGCCGAACTTCCCGATAAACGCGCGCGGATATTCCGTATGAGCCGCGTTCAGGGCATGAGCTATGCTGCCATTTCACATGCAACAGGCCTGACCAAGAAGGGAATTGAAAAACACATTCAACGTGCCTTAAGTGACCTGCGCGAGATATTGCGCCGGCACGATGTTGGAAAAAGGCGTTATTTTCCCGACAAGGACAGTTAGGATTATGAATTTAGACCTGAAAGCAGCAGCGAGCATTTCCCAATTGATGTGTAATTTGGATATCCTGTGATGGCGGGGCCCGATCAGAGCGAAGCCGAACAGGAACAGGCGGCGCGTGACTGGTGGCATGTGATGGCCGACGATGCCAGTGCAGTCGAAAATTTCGCGGCCTTTGCCCAATGGTGTGACGCCGTACCGGGCAACCGCGAAACATTTGATCGCATCAGCCTTGCCTATCAGCAAAGCCGTACGGCACCGCCCTTGCGAGCCAAGCAAGTTCGGCGGCAAGAGCCGCGTCACAAACCGGCACGGCGGCCTAATCCGCTGCGCCGGTTGGGGATGACCCTTGCCGGGGCGGGGTTTGCGCTGGTCGCGGCCTTATCTGCGGTGGCGATTATCCCGCGCGATGCTGCCTGGCAGGAAATTGATCTGGCGGATGGCTCGGTTGCTTCGGTGGCGCCGGGAAGTGATTATGACATTGCCTTCAATGATCAGTTTCGCAACATCCGCCTTGCCCATGGCAGTATCGTTATTTCGGCCGCCAAGGACCGGCAACGGCCGATGCAGGTGATTACTGACCAGGCAACGGTGCGGGTTGTGGGCACCAAATTTGCCGTTTCCATCATTGGGAATGATGTTGAAACGTCGGTTCTGGAAGGCATTGTCGGGGTGCGTGGCAATGCCGGGGACAGCCGCAATTATGAACTGAAACCGGGCGACCGCCTGTGGCTTGGTGCCGGGCATGATGCCCTGCAAACCACAGTACCGCTGGCAAACGCACTGGAAATTCGCAAGGGCTGGCAAAGTTTTCGCAATGCCCCGCTTGCCGATGTGCTGGATGGTATTTCGCGCCATAGCGGGCACCGTTTTGTGCTTTCGCCCCTGTATCAGGGACAAAAAAGGATTACCGGGCGGTTTAACCTGACACGCGCAGATCAAACCATAGCCGTATTGGCCAAACTGGCCCCGATCACCATTCAGCCGGTAACGGGCAATTTGACGCTGGTTTATTAGGTGCCTTGCCGTTTGTACCTCAGTCACCTGCTATTTTCAGTTCAGGCTGCCCGGCGCAAATGGCTGCCAGAAAATCGATAAAATGCCGCACGCGTGATGGCATGCGCCGCCCGGCACTTGTCACCGCATTGATCGGGTAGGGTGGTGGTGCATAGGCATTAAGGATGCGTATCACCTCGCCACTTGCCAGCTCGCGGGTGAAAAGCCAACTGGCATGATGGGCAATTCCCAAACCGGCAAGCACCGCGCCGCGCACATGTTCGGCATCATTGGTGCGAAAGGCCCCCTTGGCATCAAAGGTAACCTGCTCGCCATTTACCATAAAACCCCAGCCCATAATGTCGCCTTTATAAACATAGCTGATGCAGTGATGCTGGCTTAGCTCATCAAGGTTTTGCGGGGTGCCATGCCGGGAAAAATAGGTGTTTGATGCCAGCGTGATCATGCGCATATCGCCAATGTGGCGCGCGATCAGGGCTGAATCCGACAGCCGTCCGATGCGAATGGCAACATCAATGCCTTCCTCGATCAGGTCCACATGCCGGCCCGATACCTCCATTTCAATCGCAATATCGGGGAAACGGTCGCGGAATTCCGCCAGCCTGGGAATAATAAACATGCGTCCGAATGCCGGGGAAACCGATACACGGATCAATCCTGCCGGGGCGGATTGCCCCTCGGTCACCCTTTCTTCAATCAGGTCTATATCCTGCAAAATATCAAGGGTGGCTTCGTAATAGTCCTGTCCGGCGGGCGTAACGGCCAGCATTCGTGAATTACGTTGCAAAAGCTGGATGCCAAGCCGGGCTTCAAGGGTGGCAAGCTGCTTGCTGACGGTTGGCTGGCTGATATTCAAGTCACGTGCTGCCTGCGAAAAACTGCCGCTTTCAACAACGCGCACGAACATTCGCATGGCATCCAGCTTATCCATTGTCCACCTTCCGATTTCTGCTTACCCGGTCATTCACTTTTCCGGTTTTCATATACGCGACCAAGCCCGTGATTATTGGGCAGGGCAAGACAGGGCCATCCGATGGCGACAGGTCCGCCGTCAATGCTTTGGCTTACCGTGCTGCTGCGTTTTGGCCCTGCATCTTGCGGGATGGGTGGCTGTTAAAACTATCATCTTAAATTCTGAAATAGAATAGATGGTATTATAATTTCGTAAATTTCATTCGATATGTGAATGGATATATAGCCGTGGCAGCGCCCAGTCACGGGCTTTGATTTGAAAGGTATTATAATGGCGATCAGGATTTACGGTGACGCGGGCTCGGGCAGCCTGCGCCGTGTGACCACTGCGGCAAAGATCATGGGCATTGATATTGAGCGCGTCAAAATTGACCTGTTCAAAGGCGAAAGTCAGACCGATGCCTTCAAGGCACGCCTTAATCCCCATGGTTTGACACCGGTGCTGGAGGATGAAGATACCATTTTATGGGAGGCATCGGCCATTAACCTTTATCTTGCCAGCAAGGCGGATTCCCCGCTGGTGGGCAGGACAGAGAAAGAACGGTTTCAGGTTTTGCAATGGATGTTCTGGTCGGGTGAGCAATGGCGTACCTTTACCACCACCATTTTTGGCGAACGTGTTGCAAAACCGGTCATGGGCCAGCCCCAGGACGAAGCCGTGGTTAAATATGCCGAAGACCGTATCCACGGGGCGGCGAAAGTGCTGGACCAGCATCTTGAAGGCCGGAATTTCATGGTTGGCGATGCGCTGACCTTTGCCGATATCGATATTGCAGCACCGTTTTCGCAAATTGACCGGGCAAAGTTTCCATTCGGTGATTATCCACACCTGATGGCCTGGCATAACAATCTTTTGCGTACCATCCCGGCCTGGGCCGAGACAAAAGCCGAGGTTGATGAACGCATGGAAACCTTCCTGCGCAGCGTGGGTGTGACCCTGTAGGACGGCTTTGCGGTGGTTGGTTGTCGCTCCGCTACGGAGAGGGGACCGGCCACCAGCATTTGGTGCATGTTTGGGGGCGAGCTGGCAGATTGGGCGATGCCGGTACGGCAGGTTATTCGCGCGAATACCTTTCCCCGGCCTTGGAAAATTCCCCGCAAATTTCGTGTAACCCTCGCCCGCAAGCATCGTTGGCAGTACACGGCGGTGGCGGGCAGCAGGGACGGGGAAGCCCAAATTGCGGAAATCCAGCGTATTTGGGCTGCTTTCCAGTCCTTACAAAACTAATTGCGAATAATTTTCATTTTCTTTGTCGGGCAGTCAGCTGTTTCTGCGTCCTTACTATCAAGCCGGATTTATTTCCCTGCCGTCAGATAGTTTAGGACACCAGAATATGACTTCACCCTTGCCATCGGGTTCTTCGTTTAAATGGGTATTGCTGTTGGGTACGGCCCTGATCCCTGCTATTTCGGTATCCGCCTTTGCCCAGCAAAAACCGCCACTGGCGGCGGATAGCAGCTTGCAATTCAATATCCCCCGCACCGATCTTGTTTCGGCGATTGATCTGTTATCCCAGCAGGTTGACCGTCCCGTTGCGCTGAGTGACGGCGTGAATGGTCATCAGCAGGTGGGGCCACTTGTCGGGCGTTACAGCCTTGAACAGGCCTTAAACCACCTTTTGGGGGCAAGCGGTATGAGATACCAGCTTGGTAATGGCAGCATCATCATATTGCCCGGCAAACCTGCGACAGATGTGCTGTCTGCGCGCGAAGACGAGGTTCTGAAACTCGACCCGGTGATTATCGTTGCCGATCATATTGACCGTTTCAATGTCGGTGTATCATCGGTTGACAGCGAACTGATCGAACGGATCCAGGCAACAACAGTTCCTGAATTAATGGATGATTTGCCCGGCATTGATATGAACGGGACGGCGCGCCCGCAGGGGCAATCGCTTAATATCTGGGGGTTTGGTGATCAGGAGGACGTTAAAATCCTGCTTGATGGCGCACAAAAGGATTTCGAAAAATACCGCCAGGGTACTGTGTTTATCGAGCCGGACCTGATCAAGAAAGTGGATGTGCATAAAGGGGCGTTTTCGCCGCGCTCATATGGTGCATTTGGCGGCACGGTGGAGCTTAAAACAAAATCGGCAGCCGATATGTTAAAGGACGGACAGGATTTTGGGGTGTTCACCAAATTTGGTTATGCCACAAATGGGAATGAAAATACCGAAACCACAGCAGTTTACGGTCAGGACAAGGATGCCGGGATTCAGTTACTGGTATCCGGGACGCGCAGGGCGAACAAAAAGTTCCGCACCAGTGATGGGCAGCGTTTGAACCTGTCATCGGGCACGCTTTATAGCGGTCATTTCAAAGGCAGCCTTGACCGCGACAACCACTTTATCGAAATCGCCGGGGCAATGTCTGAAAGCGACCGTCTGGCCCCCTTCGCCGCCAAACGTGGTCAGATTATTCCCACTGATTATCTGATTGGACGATATGGCTATGACCTTGCGCTTGCGCGTTCCACGGTGGACCGTGAAACCAGCGATCGGTCATTGTCGGGCGAATATAATTATAATCCCGACAGTGATTTGATTAACACAACGGCAAAACTAAGCTGGTCGCGCACCCGGCAGCGTGATGACCGTCTGATTGATGACATGTTTGTCAGCCTGGGGTTGGGCGGCAACATTAACTGGCTGACCTATGATACTTACACAGCCGATCTTTATAACCAGTCCGACTATGAACTGTTCGGGCTTGATAACAGTTTTACCTATGGCGTTCAGTACAAGTTTCAGGACCGCGACAGCTGGGCCTATGACCGCAGCCTGCGCAACAGTGCCACAGGCAATTACGGATATTTGCAGCCTTATAATATTCCGTCGGGCAACCAGTCCATCTATTCCGGGTGGGGGGAATATAATGTTGATTTCGGCAATGGTTTCGAACTGACGCCGGGTTTGCGCTATGATTACATCGTCAGCAAAGGGGTGCCGAACGCAGCAAGCAAATATAACAACCCGGCGGTCGGGCACGATTACGGTGAAGAAACCTATAGCGGTTTTTCACCGTCGTTAAATGCCTTTTACAAAATGAACCCGAACTACACGCTGTTTGCCGATTGGGCCTATAAGCTGCGCGCACCGCTGGTGGATGAAATTTATACAGTGGGCAGTACGCGGGCGACTTCTAACCAGCTTAATGTTGAACGGGTGAATGCAAAGCGCATCGGTTTGTCGACCCGGTTTGAAAATGTGATGCAGGCAAAGGATGTGGTGCATACCCGCCTGTCGCTGTTTCGCAACGATGTAGACGATAATATCCAGGTCCTGTTTGGCAGCCCCAATGTGGCCCTTTATGGCGATAATGCCCCGTCCTATGCCAATTTGCCGGGTTATTATACCCAGGGGATCGAGGCGGAGTTTTATTACGATAGCCCCGGTGTGTTTGGCGGTGCGACATTTTCGGTTATGGAAGGCGAACATAACGGATCGTTGCGTGACATTCATGGCGCAGATCAACTGGTTTATGACATTGCGCCAATGAAACTGGTGACGACACTGGGCTATAAAATTGCATCCTATGATCTGTCGCTGGGTTGGAAAGGCAAGTTTGTCAAACGCCAAACCGACGTTCCTGACGATGATGTCTTTCCTTATTCACCCTATCCGGCGAGTGCGGGTTATGCCCTGCATGATGTTTTTGTGAGCTGGACCCCGGATGACGGTGCCTTTTACGGGGCAGAGGCAAACTTTACGATTCAGAACCTGTTTGACAGTTATTATCAGCCCTATCTTGGCGTGTTCCCGGGCAAGGGGCGTAATTTCAAATTTTCGCTTAGTTACAAGCTGTAATCGTGGGGCGCAGGCAATAAAAAAGACCGGGGCGGCAAAACCCCGGTCTTCTTTTTTGTCAGGATCACAGGGCAGTTTATAAGACTGCCCTGTAATGGTTGTTACTGACCACCACCAAGCGAGTGAACATAAACCGCCAGCATTTTGATGGTTTCGTCACTAAGCTTGCCTTCCCAGGCCGGCATGACACCGCGACGGGCATTGGTGACCGTTTCGGTGATGGTGGCCTGGTCGCCGCCATACAGCCAGATATTGTCGGTCAGGTTTGGCGCACCCATTTCGGTAATGCCCTTGGCGTTGTCGCCATGGCACGCTGCACAGTTATCGGCAAAGATTTCTGTGCCACGTTCTGCGGCGGCAGGGTCGGTTTCCCGGCCACTAAAGGACAGGACATGTTGTACAACGTCGCTGATTTCGGCGTTGGACAGGATGCCATCCTTGCCAAATGCAGGCATATCATTGAAACGGGTATCGTCGTTTTGCGACCAGCGCGCGCCAACATGGATGGTTTGCGAGATGTCATCAAGCGTCCCCCCCCATAGCCAGTCATCGTCCTGAAGGGATGGGAAGCCGGTATTGCCAACCCCGCCCGTGCCGTGGCACGGGGCGCAGTTTTCAGCAAATACAGCCTTGCCACCTGCCATCGAAAAATTGAGAAGTTCCGAATCGTTGGCAATCTGGTCAACATCCAGAGCAGCGAGGCGTTCCATATAAGGCGCGCGTTCGGCAGCAACATTTGCCATCGTTTCTTCAATTTTCGACCGTTCGGTGATGTTGAACATCCCTTTCAAATAGCCGTGTGCGGTTGGAAAGGATGGATAAACCACCCAGTAACCGATCGACCAGATGATGCAAACCCAAAACACATAGACCCACCAGGACGGGAGCGGCGTATTGAGCTCCTTGATACCGTCCCATTGATGGCCGGTTGTTTCGCGGCCGGTAACATTGTCTTTTTCGACATGCGTCGACATAGCTCGGTTCTCCCTCGTCCTAGTCCTTGAACGGGATCTGGGCATGGTCTTCAAAGTTCTTCTGGCGTTTTTTGCTTGGCCACATGACGAAAGCAATAATCACCGCAAAGAAAACCATCAGCCACAGCCCCCACAAGGGCCGGAGAAAATCAGCGAGTGCGGAAAAGAATTCCATAATTCGCCTCCTTGTCTCAGCGCAAATTCATGCTTGGGTTATAGGTGGTGAAGTCCACCATACGGCCCAGAATTTGCAGATACGCGATCAGGGCATCCATCTCGGTCAGTTTCTCCGGATTGCCGTCAAAATCCCCGGTGGCGGCATTCGGATAGCGGGCGAGGAAGTCGTCGTAATCCTCGTCTGCGGTGGCCTGAAGATGAAGGTCCGCCACTGCGTCCTCGATCTGTTCGTCGGTGTAGGGAACCCCGACCATGCGCAACGTTTTAAGATGTTCTGCTGCGTCGTCGAACTTCAGTTCCTTTTTGGCAAGGAACGGATAGCCCGGCATGATCGATTCCGGCACGACCGAACGCGGGTCATCAAGGTGGGCAACATGCCAGGCATTGGAATATTTGCCGCCGACACGTGCCAGATCCGGCCCGGTACGCTTGGAACCCCACTGGAACGGATGGTCATACATCGACTCTGCAGCCAGGCTGTAATGGCCATAACGTTCCACTTCGTCACGGAACGGACGGATCATCTGCGAATGGCAGTTATAGCAACCTTCGCGGATATAGATGTTCCGGCCTGCCTGTTCCAGCGGCGTGTAGGGACGAACCCCTTCGACCTTCTCGATCGTCTGTTCCATCGTGAACAACGGAACGATTTCAACAATCCCGCCGATGATGATGGTCAGAAAAATACCGAGAATAAGGAAGAAAACGTTCTTCTCGAGGAAGTGGTGTTTTTTAAGAAGCATTTTCCATCCCTCCTTACTGGACCGCTGCCGGGGCACTAACCCCGATCGGTGCTTCCCGACGGATATCACCACGGATCGTCTTGTAGACGTTCCAGACCATCAGGAAGGAACCCAGAAGGAACAGGGCGCCGCCAGTGGCACGGATGATGTAGTAGGGATGCATAGCTTCAACGGTTTCGATGAAGGAATACTGAAGGAAACCAAGCTGATCGTGGGCACGCCACATCAAACCCTGCATGATACCCGATACCCACATCGAGGTGATGTAGAGGACGATACCAATGGTGCCGAGCCAGAAGTGATGCGCCACCAGACGCATGGAATACAGGCGCTCACGGTTCCACAGAACCGGGATCAGGAAGTAGATCGCACCGAATGTTACGAAAGCAACCCAGCCCAAGGCACCAGAGTGAACGTGGCCGATGGTCCAGTCGGTATAGTGCGACAAACCGTTAACCGATTTGATCGACATAACCGGGCCTTCGAAGGTCGACATGCCATAGAAACCAACAGCGGCAACCATGAAACGCAAAACCGGATCGGTACGCAGTTTGTCCCAGGCCCCCGAAAGGGTCATCAGACCGTTGATCATCCCGCCCCATGAAGGCATCCACAGCATGATCGAGAAGGTCATGCCAAGGGTTTGTGCCCAGTCGGGCAGGGCAGTGTAGTGCAAGTGGTGCGGACCGGCCCAGATATAAAGGAAGATCAGCGCCCAGAAGTGAATGATCGACAGGCGGTAGGAATAAACCGGACGTTCGGCACGTTTCGGAATGAAGTAGTACATCATGCCGAGGAAGCCAGCGGTCAGGAAGAAGCCCACTGCGTTATGGCCATACCACCACTGGGTCAGGGCGTCCTGCACACCGGAAAACATCGAATAGGATTTGGTGCCGAAAAGCGAGACCGGTATCGCCAGGTTGTTGCCCAGATGCAGCATCGCGATGGTCACGATGAAGGCCAGGTAAAACCAGTTGGCCACATAAATATGCGGTTCCTGGCGTTTCAACAGGGTGCCGACAAAAATGGCCAGATAGCAAACCCAGACAATGGTAAGCCACAGGTCAACGAACCATTCCGGTTCGGCATATTCGCGGCCCTGGGTCACGCCCATCACATAGCCGATTGCGGCCATGACGATGAACAACTGATAGCCCCAGAATACGAAGGCAGGCAAAGCCTTGCCACCGAACAGGCGGGCGCGACAAGTGCGCTGTACGACATAAAACGATGTCGCCAGCAGCGCATTGCCGCCAAATGCAAAAATGACTGCCGAGGTGTGAAGCGGGCGCAGACGCCCGAAATTCAGATACTCGAAGTCAAAGTTTAATGCGGGAAACGCCAACTGCCAGGCGATAAGATCACCTGCCAGAAAGCCGACGACGCCCCAAAAGACGGTCGCCAGCGCGCCCCAGCGCACTACGTCCATATTGTAGTCAACGGCGGACGAAGCCGTCTGTGCCATGCTCCCCTGGCTCATTCTCGACTCCCGTTTGCGTGTGCGGGTGGATTGCCGCATGGGGCCGGCAATCCGAACAGCCCTGGCGGCATCCTGCAATGACCTGGTCATCCCCCGTGCCGCCGACGATAAAAAATTCCGGTTCAACCTGTGATTGTTGTGTCCATATCACAAGGTTTCAACAAAAACGTTCATAAACATGTGTTTCCGGCATCATCCGCACATTTCGTTCGCACCACACTGATCAATGTCAATTCGGGGCGATTAACGTTATGGGCGTTGGGAATGCCAGATACATTAATGTCGCTTCGGAATGTTTTATCGCAGTAATGCTTATGCCTTGTTATTGGGGCTATTGTTGTTGATGCACATCAACGCTGGGCCGTTTTCTTTGCGCCATGATCGCATTATAAATTCGGGAAAACGACCATGTTGAACACCTATAGCGCACGACCCCTTACCGCCGGCATTGCGGATATGACCTACCCTTTGGTCCAGATGACCGAAGTTGGCATAACCTTGCAAAAATGGCAGGATTTTGTGGCCGATTATGTTTGTGTAGATGACCCGGTTCCCGAAAGCCAATGGCTGCGCGACAAGGGAATCGTAATTGTCTGCAACGAACGTGGTTATGTCCACGGACTGTTTTCATATGAAGTTCGCACCGACATCAGCATCGGGCAGGTTTTGCATGTCGATAATGTCAAAGCCGTTGAAATTGTTGCGCGCGGGCATGTTCTTAATTGTATGCGCGAAGCAATGGATCGCCTGTTGCGGCTGCATGGTTGTGCCGCCACCTATGTTGCGGTGGACGAGCCAAACCTGCGTTTGAAATCATTTTTTTCCGATGCCGGTTTTGTGCCCCGTAAAATCCGCTATTGCGCCCCGGCCTCAAAGCCGTGATGCTGTAGGCGTAGTCGCCTTTTTACAGCCGGTAGCCAAGTGGATATGAACGGAATTTCCTTTACCAAGATGCATGGCCTGGGCAACGATTTTGTCGTCTTTGACGGACGGCGCGATTCGGTTGTTCTGGACATGGACGATGCCACCGCCGCCCGCATTGCAGATCGCAAGACCGGGGTGGGCTGTGACCAGCTTATTGTTATCGAGCCATCGCGTGATGATGACGCCGATGCCTTTATGCGTATTCGCAATAATGACGGTAGCGAAGTGGGGGCCTGTGGCAATGCCACGCGCTGTGTCGCCGATGTGCTGATGGCCGAACTTAAGCGGCGTGACGTGACGGTGCAAACCGTTTCAGGCTTGCTTGAAGCACGCGGGCTTGAGGATGGACAGGTTAGCGTGGACATGGGGCCTGCCTGGCTGGACTGGCGCGAAATTCCGTTACTCAAGGCGGTTGATACCAACCATATTCCCGTGACGGTCGGCCCGTTAGCCGATGCCGTTGGTGTAAGTGTGGGTAACCCGCATGCGGTGTTTTTTGTTGAAAATGCCGAAAGCATCGATCTGGAAAAATACGGCCCCATCCTGGAACATCACGATATGTTTCCCGAACGCGCCAATATCGAGGTTTGCCATGTTATGGCCGATAATCGTATTCGGATGCGGGTGTGGGAACGCGGTGTTGGCATTACCCGTGCCTGCGGAACCGGGGCCTGTGCGGCAGGAGTCGCCGCAGCGCGCCGCGGACTGACCGGGCGCACTGTCGAGGTTGTTCTTGACGGGGGCGTTTTGGGAATCGAATGGCTGGCCGATGACCATGTCTTGATGACAGGGCCGGTTGCCACCAGCTTTTCCGGCATTCTTCATCCTTCCCTTTTTGGTGTTCATTGACCGCTTTTTCGCTTCGGGCTTGCACCGGGCTTATGGATCGGCGAAAAAAGGCACCCGATGATCGTGCCGCTGTTCTGGCGGCTGTTTCCGGTTTTGGGGCATGCACGGCATTGCCCCGCCGGAACTTGTTAAACGCAAAGGCAGGTTCTGATAATGGCTGATTTCAATACGCTTGACGGTGTTTCTGTCGCAGGCAAGCGCGTTTTGCTGCGTGCCGACCTTAACGTCCCGATGAAAGATGGTGCCGTAAGCGATACCACCCGTATCGACCGTACCGTGCCCGGCCTTGTAGAACTGGCCGATGCCGGTGCGCGGCTTGTCATCATTACCCATTTTGGTCGCCCCAAAGGGCAACGTGTGCCTGAAATGTCGTTAAAACCGGTGGCGGATGCCCTGACAAAACAGCTGGGTCGCCCGGTTGCCTTTGCCAATGATTGTATTGGCAAAGATGCTGCCGATGTGGTTAACGCGCTGAAAGACGGCGAAATTGCCATTCTGGAAAACCTGCGTTACCACGCCGAAGAAGAAAAAAATGACCCCGTCTTTGTCGAGGAACTGGCAAAGCTGGGTGACATTTTTGTCAATGACGCCTTTTCCTGTGCGCACCGCGCCCATGCCTCGACCGAAGGGCTGGCGCATAAATTGCCAGCTTATGCCGGTCGTTTGATGCAAATCGAACTTGATGCGCTGGGCAAGGCCCTGGAAGCCCCGAAACACCCGGTTATGGCTATTGTTGGCGGTGCCAAAATCTCTACCAAGCTGGACCTGTTGGGTAATCTGGTGGAACGGGTGGATCAGCTTGTCATTGGGGGGGGCATGGCCAATACATTTTTGGCAGCCAAAGGCGTTGATGTGGGAAAATCGCTTTGCGAGCATGACCTGCTGGTGACCGCCCGTGAAATTTTCGCCAAGGCCGAAGCCGCCAATTGCGAAATCGTTCTGCCGATTGATGGTTTGGTCGCCAGGGAATTTAAGGAACATGCCGATCATGTTGTTTCCGACCTGAAAGCAATTGATGCCGACGGCATGATTTTGGATGCAGGCCCGGCAACCATTGCGGATTTGAATAAACGCCTTGAAAGCTGTGAAACGCTGGTATGGAACGGCCCGCTGGGCGCGTTTGAAATTGCCCCGTTTGATACGGCGACTGTTTCGGTCGCACAACATGCAGCCAAACTGACCAAGGCTGGCAAGTTGCTGTCGGTTGCCGGTGGTGGCGACACGGTTTCTGCCTTGCGCCATGCCGGTGTTGACGGTGACTTTTCCTACGTGTCCACCGCTGGCGGTGCGTTCCTGGAATGGCTGGAAGGCAAGGTCTTGCCCGGTGTGGCGGCCCTGCGCAAAAATTAACCCTGTTTTTAAGCCCGGGTTTGCCGAAATATCAAAACCCCTGTCTGTGAATATCACGGGCAGGGGTTTTTTATGCGGTCGGGAATCTGCTTTGGTGCCGGGGGCCCGTCATGCCGATGTCTGGCACATGCCGTATTATCGGGCGAGGATCACCCTATCCCTGTTTTGTAAAAGGTATAGGTCGTTTAGACCGGAAAGTTTCGCTGATCCGGGCGAAAATACGGATTTTGAGGCACTTTTGAACTGCCGCGAAAGCCTTTGTTCCTTGCGGGATGTGCTAATATTGCGCCGCAAAAAATTAGCAAAACTTTGCAAATTTTCAGTCCACTGGCGTGGTGTCATATTGTTGCCATGTTCTAGCCAAAGGTTGGGGGTGTTAACCCTCCCTGGTTTTGTCACAGCATGGACGTTCGTCACAATGACTGGTCATGACAGCCGACTTCATCACTGCCCGCTCGTTACACCTATTCCTCCCCCTTCGTAACGGGCAGGTTTCTTAAATTTAAGCAAAAAGCTGGCATGTGTCGTTCTCCCCACGACGCATGAATAATAGCATGTGTCCCATCCCGTTCAAAAATCCCGTTTACGGAACTAACAGATGATCAAACTTGAGCATCTGACGCGCTGCTATGGCGATTTCATAGCGGTGGATGACGTCAGTTTTGAAATAAAGCACGGCGAGATCGTCGGTTTGCTGGGCCATAATGGCGCCGGTAAAACAACGATCATGAAAATGATCACCGGCTATCTGGAGCCAACTTCGGGCAAAATTGCCATTGATGACCTGGAGGTCGGGCGTGATACCCGCGCCATTCAGAAACGCATCGGTTATTTGCCGGAAAACTGCCCGATCTGGCCGGAAATGACAGTAATCGACTATCTTGACTATCAGGCAAGCCTGCATGGTGTACCTGCCGACAAACGCCCGGCGGCGGTGGCCAGTGCCATTCGACGCACGGTTCTGGAAGTCAAGGCAACCGCATCGATCCAGACCCTGTCGCGGGGGTATCGTCAACGTGTTGGCGTGGCGCAGGCGATTTTGCATAACCCCGATATCATCATTCTTGATGAACCCACCAATGGTCTTGATCCCACGCAGATCCGCCATATGCGCGATTTGATTGCCGATCTGGCAAAATCGGCAACGGTGATTGTTTCCACCCATATCCTGCAGGAAGTGCAGGCCGTTTGCGAACGTGCGTTGATCATGCGGGCAGGCAAGCTGGTGGTCGATGCCCGTATTGATGAATTGCAACAATCGGGCGGATTGCTGGTCACCGTGGATCGCGATGCAGATCAGGCCTTTTCCGCCATTCCTGAAATCAACGCTATTGTCAGCCATTCCGAAGAGGGGGGGCGCCACCATTACCGGCTGGAGGCCAGCAATGACGCCGCCCCGGCAATTGCCCAGGCCATAAACCGCGAAGGGCTGCAGCTGTATGCTTTGCAACCGCAACGTCGCGATCTGGAAACCATTTTCGCCGAGGTGAATGAGGAGGTGGTCAATGGCTGATATCCTGCGTATTTCCCGCAAGGAATTTCGGGGATTTTTCGCCACACCCGCCGCTTATCTGTTTATTGGCGCGTTTCTGGCGGTAAATCTGTTTGTGTTTTTCTGGGTTGAAACCTTTTTCGCCCGCAATATTGCCGATGTGCAGCCATTGTTTAAATGGATGCCGGTGTTACTGATTTTTCTGGTGTCCGCCCTGACCATGCGGGCCTGGTCCGAGGAACGCCGGGCAGGTACGCTTGAAACCCTGTTGACCGCGCCGGTCCGGCCGATTTCGCTGGTGCTGGGCAAATTTCTGGCTGCATTGCTGCTGGTGGTTCTGGCGCTGGTTTTAACCTTGCCATTGCCCATTACCGTTTCCATTTTAGGCCCGCTGGATTGGGGCCCCGTGATTGGCGGGTATGTTGCGACACTGTTTTTGGCAGCAGCCTATATTGCCATCGGCCTTTATATGAGCGGCCGCACCGACAACCCGATTGTCGCCCTGATCCTGACTGCCCTTGTGTGCGGTGTGTTTTACCTGATCGGCTCCGACACCCTGACATCGCTGTTTGGCGACAAGGTTGGCGGTTTATTGGCCGCCCTTGGCACAGGAACCCGATTCGAATCCATCACGCGGGGTGTTCTCGACCTGCGTGATCTTTATTATTACCTGTCCATTGTCGGCGTATTCCTGACGCTGAACCTGTTCAGCCTGGAAAAACTGCGTTGGCATGGCAACCCGGCCAGCAACAAACATCGGTTATGGGGCGCTGTTGCCACCCTGTTTGTGCTGAACTTTGTGGCGGCCAATTTCTGGTTGGCACCGATTACGGCCGCCCGTGCCGATATGACGCATCAGCATATCTATTCGCTGTCATCCTCGACCAAACAGGAATTGCAACATTTGCAGGAACCTTTGGTTATCCGGGCTTATTTCTCGCCGCGAACCCATCCGTTGCTTGCACCGCTGGTGCCCCGGGTAAAGGATTTGCTGTCGGAATTCCAGGTGGCATCCAAGGGCCATGTCCGGGTTGAATTTATTGACCCGACCGCCGACCCCGACAAGGAACAGGAAGCCGCATCGAAATACGGTATTCGTCCGGTACCTTTCCAGACCAACAGCCGTTATCAGTCGTCCGTGGTTAATTCCTATTTCGATATTGTCGTTGCCTATGGCGACCAGTTTGAAACCCTGACGTATGGTGATTTGATCGAGGTAAAAACCCAGGGCGAGGGCGACATCAATGTTGGCCTGAAAAACCCTGAATATGAAATCAGCCGTACCATCCGCAAGCTGGTTAACCAGTATCAGGCCGGGGGTAACCCGTTTGAAAACATGACCCAACCGGTTACGTTTGAAGGGTTTGTTTCCCCAAGCGACAAACTGCCCGACCAGTTGCAGGAATTCCGCAAAACGCTGGACGGCGTTTTAAAGGATTACAAGGACCAGGCAGGCGACAAATTTAACATTGCCTTTCAGGACCCTGATGCCAATGACGGCGCTTTGGCAACCCGTTTACAGGATGATTACGGCTTTAGCCCGCAGGTCGCCAGCCTGATGGACCCGCAACCGTTCTGGTTTTATATGATGCTGAAAAGCGGCAAGGATGAAGTACAGGTGCCGCTGCCTGAAACCACGGATAAAGCAGCGCTGAAGCGATCGATCGATTCTGCTCTGCATCGTATGGCACCGGGTTTCCTTAAAACCATTGCTTTGGTTAAACCGGCATCGCCCCCGCCCAGCCCCTATATGCAGCAGGCCCCGGGCCCGCAATATACGGAACTTTACAAAACCCTGTCGGAAAACGCCCGTGTGGTTGAAGCCGATCTGAAGGACGGCCATGTGCCCGAGGCAGCCGATTTGCTGATGGTGCTGGACCCGGTTAACCTGGATGATAAGCAGCGTTTTGCCATTGACCAGTTCCTGATGCGCGGTGGCAGTGTGGTGATGGCAACATCGCCTTACGATATCAGCGTTACCAACACCCTTTCGGCCAAAAAAGTTGACTCTGGCCTGAAAGACTGGCTCGCCAGTTATGGTGTGTCGATTGATGATAAAATGGTGCTGGATCCGCAAAATGCATCTTTGCCCGTGCCGGTTGAACGTAAAATTGGCGGCATGACGGTTCAGCAAATCAGCATGATGCCTTATCCGCATTTCCCCGATTTGCGCGGTGATCAGCTTAATGGGGATAACCCGGTAACAGCCGGCCTGGACCAGCTGACATTGAACTGGGCATCGCCGGTGACGGTTGATAATGTCAAAAACAAGGATCGCAGCGTTACGGCCCTTTTACATAGCTCCAAACAAAGCTGGCTGTCTGATAGCACCGATATTTTGCCCGATTACAAAGCCCATCCTGATACCGGGTTTGCTGTTTCGGGGAATCGCGGTTCGCACGATCTTGCCGTTGCGATTGAAGGGCAGTTCAAGTCCTTTTATGCGGGCAAAGACTCGCCGCTTTTGGCCGATGATGCCAAAAAAACTGACCAAAAGGATGCGAAAAAGAACGATGCCGCCACGGCCAAAAAAGACGACGACAAAAACGTCCAGATTGGTGGTGTGATTGATCGTTCTCCGTCTTCGGCTCGCCTGGTTCTGGTCGGTTCCAACAGTTTTGCCGATGACATGTCGCTTAGCCTTGCCTCCCGCGGGATGGGCACACGTTACACGGCCCCGTTGGAATTTATGCAAAACGTTGTGGACTGGTCACTTGAAGATCAATCCCTGCTGGCGTTGCGCGGACGGACCCAGTTTGCCCGGACCCTTGTTCCAACATCGGAAGGTTCCGAACAGATGTGGGAATATCTGAATTACGGTATTGCCCTGATTGGCCTTCTGGCTGTGTGGGGCTGGCGTCGCCGGGTGGCGGCAACCGAACGCAAACATTACCAGCGCATTCTTCAGGAGGTCTGAAATTATGAAACGGACCATTCAGATATTGGTGGTGTTGTTTATCGTCCAGGTGGGTTTTGCCATCGGTATTAATTTTTACCAGCCGCAAAGCTCGGAAACTGGTGGGGATGATAAACTTGTTGCAGCCAAAACCGATAAAGTGGACCGCGTAACCATCGAGGATTCAGATGGGGCAAAAGTCATGCTGGTGAAAAACGGCAAGGATTGGCAATTGCCCGATCAGGGGAACTTCCCGGCTGATAGCAACAAGGTTGATGGCTTGATCAGCAAGCTGGCAGATCTTCATGAAGGCTTGCCAATTGCCACATCAAGCGGTGCCATCAAACGGTTTAAACTGGCCAAGGACGATTTTGAACGCCGTATTACCCTTGCAAAGGGTGATCAATCAACGGCTGTCCTGTATTTTGGTACATCGCAAGGCACCCATCAAATTCATGCCCGCCGCGATGATCAAAACGAAGTTTATGCCGTAACCATGGGCAGCTATGACGCCCCGGCCAAGGCAGATGACTGGATCGACAGCACGGCCTTGCAAGTCCCGGCTGACGATATTGTTAAAATGGATGTCGATGGTTTGTCGCTGATGGCAAATGCGGCGCCGGTTGCAAAAACCGATGCCAAATCGGCGGACAAAACAGCCTCTGCTGAAAATGCCGACAAGGCAGATCAGGACCAGGCCAAAACGCAAATGATTTGGACCCTTGCCAATGCGACGGCCGACCAGAAACTGCAACCTGCTGCGGCCTCTACACTTGCTGCGATGATGGCAAAAGTGCGGATTTCGTCCGTACTCGGCAACGATGCCAAGCCGGAATACGGTATGGATCATCCGGTTTTGAAATTGTCCCTGACGATCAAGGGCAAGGATAAACCGGTTGATTACCTGATTGGCAAAGGCGATGGCAAGGAGGGGGATTACACCCTGAAATTGTCCTCGCGACCGGAATATTTCCGCATTGCGGGCTATACCGGTAAACAGCTTGTGCAACATGCCAGTGCATCGGCCCTGCTGGTAGGTAAAAAGGACGATGAAAAAACGGCACCGGGTAGCGATAGCCCGGCAAGTGCCAAGGCAATGAATTGATCTGAAACTGTAAAAGTTCGGTTTGATTTGAAAAACAAAGGCCCGGCACATCACATGCCGGGCCTTTGTTGATAAAACAGTTTTTCGCGGGCCGTCATTTTATGAGAAAGCGACGTTTGGCCCGCACCTACGAAGCGGTGCTGTTGCCGCCTGATCCGGATTCAGAATTGTCTTTTGGCGGGGACTGGTTGGCATTGCCATTGCCATGGGGGGTATCTTTGTCTGATGCCGTTTTGAGGGCACGTTCCCGCGCACTTTGGTCTGGCAGGCTTTTGTCTGCCGTGGTGTCAATAATGGCAACTCGGTCGGCCAGAAAGTCGCCATAACCCGCGTCCATCATGGCCGCAAGTTCGATATAGACACTAAACAGGCGCGATAATGTATCGGTTTCTTCCGGGTCCAGAATAGCGAGAAGTTCGGCACTGCGGGCTTGCCCGGTTTCAAAATGTTCCCATGCCTTTTCCAGCATGAAAGTGCCTAGAACGTTTAGCGCGTCATAGTTTTGCTGGCCGATTGCGTTGCGAATTTCGCCAATGCTGATATCGGCTGCCAGTAACATTTCACCGGGAATGGTCACCAGCCGGTCCGGGCCTTTAACATCAATCGGCAGGTCGCGCAGGATGTGAATGACATAGCAAAAAATTGCCATATCACGTGCATGATACAGCGGCGACGCCGTCAGGTTGGACACATAACCGATTTCGTCATCATAACGGGCCGAAAGCAAATAAACGAAAATCGATGCCGGGGCGGCAGTGGCCCCTTCGCAATAGGCAATAAAGTCGTCCCATTCATCCAGCGGATCTTCGGCGACATCCTTGCGAAGCGCTTCAGCCAGTTTTACCCAGGGGTCTACCGACAAATCGCTTTCACCCAATGTCAGGGTCAGTGCGTCATATACCGGTCCGGGCAGGGGGCCAACGTCGGGCCACGGGTTGTCAGCCATGACTTTGGCGGCTTCGATCTGGTCTTGCCAGCGGTCAATAATATCGAAGGTGTCGTCGCGCAGATTGTCGCGTTCGGCGTCGGATTTTTCCAAAAATCCGTCATCGACAATATCGTCAATCACCCGCATCGACGCGTAAGCCGCCAGAAAAAACCTTTGTCGTGCCGGGTTCAGGCGCATTGCTGCCCGATACAGATTGGCGTTTTTGGCCGCAGCCAGTTCCTTGCAAGCGAGAAACGGATCTTCAGAAGAACCGGAAAAGGGCGAAGGGGACACGGTCATTTATTTTCCAGGGCTTGCCATCATATCAAAATCAAAGACGGGTATTTTGCCCTGCCTTTGCGAGTCGCATTAAAAACGCTTACAGGGGCAACATGAAGCCTCGTTGCCGCACTGGCAAGAGATCAGCCATGCCAGACCCCGATTTTAATGAAAATTGATGACTTATGGCTTAAAATTGCAGCCGATAGCCCGCCGTCAGGCCCAACATGGCATCAAAGCGGTCGGTCGTGCTGCTGCCGGATGACGGTGTAAGGTCGCTGGTCAGACGGCCATGGATACCAACCCACAAATCCTCGAACGGCATATAGGACAGACTGGCAGCAAGCCCGGCACTGTCTGTTCCTGTTTCATTGTTGAAACCGGCACTGGCAATGCCGTTGTCATTTCGCATTGTCGGGGTGACCAGGTAATCTTCGTCGTCGCTTGCCGATGCCCCGATATGATTGCCCAGCGACCCGTTTAGTTCAACAACCGGGCCAAAGGCAAAACCGACATTACGGTTGGGGGAATACCCGATGCCAAACTGGGCCGATACACCTTTACCGGCGCTCTGGTTGCTGTTGGCTTCAAGCCACATTAAACCGGTTTGATCATTATCGGCATTGTTGGTTGAACGTCCCGGCAGGGTTAGAACAGCGCCATGATGGCGGCTGGGCGCCGTGCTGAAATAATTGTCAAAACCGGCACGGCCAGGGGCGGGCAAAATACCCTGCACCAGATAGCTTGAAATTTTTGGTTCGGGGGATGTCCGGGGGGCCAAAGCCGGCATTTCAGTTTCGCTAACAGCTTGCTGGGCGCTGGCAACAAGCGGGTATGTGGCGCAAAGCATTGCAATGCCGCCTATCATGCCTGCTGTTAAAAATTGCCGCGTCGTCATTTCCGTCATTCCCGTGTCAAATACAATGGTGTTTTCTGCATGGTCCAGCTTGCGACTCCGGTAAACCGGCAGTCACTTACCTGAACGTTTGCAGGCACCAAAAGGACGCCCCCGAAAGAAAAAATTTTGCATCTTTGGGTCGACCAGCGTTTGGCGACGGGATGCGGTTTTTTTGTTTGCGTGTCAGGCCGCGGCAATATGATCATTTCGGCGCAAAACGCCAGTGGACTTATTGCATAGCAACCATTCCCTGCCGGTTTTCCGGCTTTTTATATGGTTCCAGTTTGCAGGGCAAAATGGTTTTTTTGTGATTACGTCAGCTTTTTAAGAATATTTTAACCGATTCGATCTGGTCCATAGTGTTCAGATAAGGTGCATGACCACAGCTTTCCAGACTAAGCAGGTGCATTTCCGGTTTTGCATTCTGCATTTTTTTTACAATTGCTGCCGGCACCAGGTCCGATTGTGCGCCGCTAAATAATGTGATCGGGCACGCCAGACGATTAAACATGTCCCAACCATCATATTCGTCGATCTGGTCGCGAAAAACTTCCATCACACGCGGATCGTAATGCATGGCAAATTTGCCTTTGGGCAGGCGCCGGGCCGAATACATCGCCAGTTCCGCCCATTCGGCGTCATTTTCCAGGCCGAACGGGGCATAGATGGTGCGCATAATGGCATCTATTTCGGTAATGCTGGAAAATTCCGGTGTCCCCCCGACATAGGATTTAATCCGGTCTACCGCATCCTGTGCCAGTTCGGGGCCGATATCGTTTAGCAATAACCGTTCAATGCGCCGGGGCGCGATATCGGCAACCACCATGCCAATAATGCCGCCCATCGATGTGCCAATCCAGCTGCACTGGTTAATGTTGAAATGGTCCAGCATTTCAACCATCTGGGCGGCATAAAAGCCCGGTACATATTCACGTTCGGGGGTTTGTGCCCAGGCGGAATATCCCCGGCCCAGAATGTCGGGGCACAAAATGAAATAATCATCGGCCAGTTGCCGGGCAATAATGTCAAAGTCGGTTGATAGCCGTGCCAACCCGTGAACCATAATAATGGCGGGTTTACCGGGCGTACCCCACTGGCGAATGCGGGTTTCGTATCCACACAGGTTAACAAAAACATCCTGCACCACCCGGCCCGGCGTCGGTGTTTGTGCATCCTGTGCTGCAACGATATCTGACATTTGAATACCTGTGCTGATGGGGTGCCGACAGCCATTATTCCCTGTCGGCTTTATTACAATCCTGACCCGGGATCATGACAGGTGAAACAGCCTGTGCCAATGGTGTCACATGTAATAATTCCGTGACGGGCAAGGGTTGCTTTTGTGGCCTTAAAGCCGGGCTATCCCCAAAAGAACCATGCTTTAGGCATGGGCTGCGGCAAACGCATCCATCAGGCGTTGCAGGTCTTCCATTGGGGGAAATTCGTCATAGTGATATTGCGCCGGGGTTTGCACCCAGGGAAGTTTATTGTGTGTCATTGTTTCAATAAACGGCGTTGACCACTTGTTGCTTTCAAGCAAGGCGGGGCGGACATTGACGAATGCATCAAACCCGTCGATGCGGGTATACATCCATGTCATGCAGTTAGGGCAAAAATAATGATGTTGCTGTGGCCCATGCAGCCCGCCAATTACAGGATCGCCGCGGGTTACGGCAAATGCATCAGCCGGGATCATGGCGGTTAACGAAAACGCGCTGCTGCTCATGCTTTGGCATCCGGCACAATGGCAGGCGGCTGTCATTAAGGGGCGTGCGCTGATTTCAAATTGAACCTGCCCGCAACGGCAGCATCCCGTAAGGTGGTTTTGCGTCATCGTCATCTCCTCGCCCTTTCGGGTGGCATTATCGCCGGGCGCTGTTCAGTATCTATACCGGCTTGGTCACGCAAGGTGGCGACGATATTCAGGCTTTGCTGGCGACAATGAACAGGCGGTTAAACGGAAACAGGGTAATGCCATCGGGCCGGGGCGGGTAAACCTGGCTAAGCCGGGTTTTATAATGGTCGCAAAAGGCGGCACGGGCATCATCATCTGGCAGGTTTGCCAGAACCGGGCGCAGGGCTGTTGAGGATACCCAGTTAAATACCGGGTCTTCACCGCGAAGGACGTGGCAATATTGGGTTTGCCACAAATCAACATTGCTGCAAATCGGAGCCAGAACATCGAAATAATCGCCCGGACGCATGATTTTAATCTGGTCCTGTGCTGCGGCCACGTCCTTTTCCCATTTTTCACCGGCCTCGTTGATCAACTGGTGACTGGGGGCCAGAAAATTGTTGGGCACCTGAATGGCGACCAGCCCGCCGGGTTTTACAAAATTCAGCAGGCGGGGCAACAGGCTGGCATGACCCGGAACCCATTGCAGGGCCGCATTGGAAAACAAAAGGTCAATCGGGGCATCTGGTTCCCACGATGCAATGTCGCTTTGCTGCCAGATGATGCGATCATCATGGGCACGGGCCTTGTCCAGCATTTCAGCCGAATGGTCGACGCCGGTAATGACCGGTTTGTTGCCGCTGGTGGCATAGGCATCAACCAAAAGCGAGGTAACAGTACCAGGGCCGCAGCCAAGGTCGACAATATTGGCGGGATTAAACCCCTGTGCCGGTTTGGGCAGGCGGGCAATCAGGTCAGTCGCCGGGCGGCGGCGTTCGTCACCGAAAAGGCCATACTGGTTTGGATCCCAATGTGTATTGGTCAAAATCCGGTCCTTTTGTTATTCCCCCGCCAGGTGGTCGTCCGCCGGGTTTAATGTGTTTTTTCAACGTCGTCAAAATGACTGTTGATCAGCGCGAACGTAAACAGGATGGCGCCAAAAAACATAATCAGCCCGACAAAATAGGAATATCCATCATGTGCGGCTGAGGCATAAAACAGGCCGCCAAGGCCAACTGCAATGCTCAATATACCGAATATCAGGCGATCCATACCCATTTTAGAACCTTTCCAAACCCAAGGGTGTTAATGACAGCAAAATGTAACCAAAAGTGTGCCGCGTTCAAGCAGACTTTTGGTCTTATGCCTGATCATCACCTTGTTTGATTTGATCTGGAACAGTTTTGAAAATTTCTACCAACTGCTGATAAACAGGGCGTTTAAACGGTACGATCATGTCGGGGAGGGACAAAAAGTCGTTCCAGCGCCAGGCGTCAAATTCAGGGTGGTCACCGGCAATGACAAAATCCTCGTCCTTGCCGCGATAGCGCATGGCAAACCATTTTTGCTTTTGTCCGCGATACTTGCCACCAAATGCCTTGCCGATCAGATGTTCGGGCAAATCATATGTCAGCCATTCCGGGGTTTCTGCGATGATTTCGGCGTTATCGGTGCCAATTTCTTCCATCAATTCGCGCAAGGCGGCCTGCTTGGGTGTTTCATCGCCGTCAATGCCGCCCTGTGGCAATTGCCACGCACCTTCAAAACCAACACGGTTGCCAATCCAGACATCGCCGCGTTCATTAAACAGGGCAACGCCAACACAGGGCCGATAGGGAAGGTCGCTGCCCGGGGCGTCGCTGTCACTGGACTGACCGGCATCAAGGGGAAGCGGCAGGGAATCCGTCTTTATTTTTCTGGATTTTTTTTTCTTGTCTGCTTTGGTTTTTTTGGCGGGGTCTTTGGACATGGCAGATCAGTTACCCTCGATGGTTTCTTCGGTGGCGTCAGCATTTGGCGAAGAACTGCCCTTTTTCGCATTTTCAGTTGTTTCATTCATGCGTTGGGCAGCAGCGGCTTCCTGTGGCGATTGCGGTTTGACCTGTTTGCTGGCAAGGGCAGAAACCGGTGCAAGTTTAACTCCCTGGCGGTCCAGTCGTTGCGCCCAGTTGCGCAACCGCTGAATTGTTACCGGGTAGGACTGGGCAAGGCCAATGGCAAAACCATCCGTTTTTGCCTTGTTCGTCAGTGCGCTTAACTGGGCATCAATCGCACGGCGGCTGGGCACGGTATCAATGTTAAAATCAACAATGGCATTGGCTTCTTCAGCATTGGCAGCAAGCTGGGCTGCCAGGCTGACCATGCCTGTATTGCTTCCATCAATATACATCAGCCCGGTTTTATCAAGAAAATCAATAACCGGGCGAATGGAACTGTCAAGATTGGCAAATTTGGACCCAAGATGCCCAACCACCCCGACATATCCGGGAAACCGTGCCAGTAACCATTCCAGCCGCACCAGATTTTCCCCTTCGGGCAGGCTGGTCATCAAGGCACGCGGGCCGGGATCCGATAACGGGAAGTCATCGGGTTCCATCGGCAATTGTAAAAACACTTCGTGGCCCATTTGCCGGGCACGCGCCAATGTTTTGGGTAGGTTATCGGCATAGGGTGACAGGCCCAGAGAAATGTTTAACGGCAAATCCTCAATCGCTTTGGTGGTGCGGTCCGCATTCAGGCCCAGTCCGGTTACAATCACGGCGACATAGGGCTGTTCAGGTTCCAGCGTAAAGGGCCGGGCATAGGCCTGGGCCGGCGTTGTGCCATCGTCGGCAATGCGCGGCACCCGGCCAAAACTGCCTTCTTCATCCAGCCCGGGAATCGGCGCGGGGCGCAGCGGGTCGGCTTCGATTTTTTCATCAAAATCACCCTCTGCCGCCATGGCGGCCAATTCTTCGGGCGACGGGCCTCCCGGGGCGATGTCTTCGCCGTTTGCAGCCCCGTTATTGCCTTGTCCGGTTAAACTGGCAATGCCGGGTGGAAGGTCCCCCATGGCATCGGGGGCAGCGTTATTCGGGTTTGCTGTATTCTGGGTTTCTGCGGCCTTGCGGCGTGCTTCGTCTTCGGCGCGGTTGCGGGCCTCGATATCAAGCACGCCCTTGGCAATTTCATCTTGCAGTTCACGTTCTGTGCCGGGGATGGCATCGGTTACCTTTGGACCGCCAAGATGGAACAGCCGCCAGCCGGTTTCAGGGTCGATGATAGGCAGGGCCACCAGTGTGGCAACGCCAAAAGGCAACAGCCAAAGTACCAGTAACAAAAATTTGGACAGCCGCCAGCGCCGCGACGGCGGGCGTAACGGCAACAGGCGATACTGTTCATCGTAGGGCAGTTCTGTAAACGGAACATCCTCCGCCACCGTGTCGGACAACATATCGTCATCCGTATCGGTTGCAGAGGATTCCGTTTTGCGGCGGGGCCGCAGAAATTTGAACAGTTTACCGATCACTGCGGGTCAGTCTCTTCCTGTTCCCGTCACGATCTTTCAGCTTTTTGATCTGAAGCTGCCATAAAGCGAAATGCCCCGGATCATATCAAGTGCGCGGGCAAGCTGATAATCGTCTTCGGTTACTTTTTCGGCGTCCTGACGGAGCTTGTCTGCCTTGGTTTCGGCGTCAACCGTGGTTGAATCCTCGTTATGCAGGGCACCATTCAGGTCTGCTTCGGACCGGCGCTGGCCGGTTTCGATGGTTTCGACCTTCGACTGGGGAACAATAATGTCGGGCACAATGCCGACTTCCTGAATCGAACGGCCAGACGGGGTATAATAACGTGCGGTGGTCAGGCGCAGGGCCACATTGCCAGGCATCGGCAAAATGGTTTGTACCGACCCTTTGCCAAAGCTGCGCGTGCCCATAATGATCGCCCGGCCATGATCCTGCAAGGCACCAGCCACAATTTCCGATGCTGATGCCGACCCGTCATTGATCAGAACAACAATGGGCAGGTTGTCGGCAAGGTCGCCGTCTTTGGCGGTATAGCGTTCGGTGTTTTTGGTGTCACGCGGACGGGTCGAAACGATTTCGCCTTCGTTTAAAAAGGCATCGGAAACCGCAATCGCCTGGTCAAGCAAGCCACCGGGATTGTTGCGAAGGTCGATCACGAAACCTTTCAGTTTCGGGCCGATTTCCTTGCGCTGGTCTTCGATGGCGCGTTGCAGGCCGCTAAAGGTTTGTTCGCTGAATTTCGTGATGCGGATATAACCGACATCGTTTTTAACCTGCGGGCGCACCGACTGGATTTTGATGACTGCACGGGTCAGCGTGACATCAAACGGGGCCTGTTCGCCCTTGCGCACAATGGTCAGTTTGATGTCGGTATTGACCTTGCCGCGCATCATGTCGACGGCATCGTTAAGCGGCAGGCCGCGCACCGATTTGCCATCGATATGGGTGATAAAATCGCCCGGCTGGATCCCGGCTTTTTCGGCAGGGGTATCAAAAATCGGCGAAATAACTTTTACAAAGCCGTTTTCCTGGGTGACTTCGATGCCCAGCCCGCCAAATTCGCCGCGGGTATCAACCTGCATGTCCTTGAAATTATCCATATTCAAATAGGATGAATGCGGGTCAAGCGAGGTTAGCATGCCGTTAATGGCGGCTTCGATCAGTTTTTTATCATCGACCGGTTCAACATATTTGGCTTTGACCTGTTCAAACACGTCGCCAAAAAGGTTGAGAAGCCGATAGGTTTCGGCTGATGACGTCGGGGTATCACCGGGGGTCGAAGACTGCGCAAAAGCTGGCACTGCAAGGCTGAAATTCAGGCCCGCCGCCAGTGCAAATACTACCAATCGAGACTTTTTCATCCGCTTACCTTGCCGTTTTGTGATGCCAGCCAGGGAAGCGGATTGATCGCTTCGCCGTCATGGCGCATTTCGAGATACAGTTTCGGCCTGTTTTCGCCCATGGTTCCAACAGGTTCACCCGCCAGTACATATTGTCCTACCACACTGTCCAGGCGATCAAAACCCGCAACAAGACTATGGTATCCTTCGCCGTGTTCGATAATCAAGAGTCTGCCATAGCCCCGGAACGGCCCGGCGAACACCACTTTGCCATCAAAAGGCGAGACAACCTGCGCTTCGGGCCGGGTTTCAATCTCGATTCCTTTGGCATGGGCACCGCCAGGAAGGCCGCTTTGAACGCTACGTTCACCAAAAAGTGTTACAATTTTGCCAGCCGCAGGCATCCGCAAATGGCCGCGTGCCTCGGTGATCGAGCTGGCAACGGCCGCTTCTTTCACCGCGTCGCCGGTTTTGGCGGCCGTATTACGATTACCGGCCGGCGTGTTCAATGATGCGGTTTGGGTGGGTGATGATGGCAATACGTCATCAATTTCGCTATCGGGGGCATCTTTAACCAGTTCGTAGTCGGGTTTTTCGCGCGGTGATGGCAAACCATCGGCACGATTTTTAATACTGGCAAGAAGTTCGCCCAGCGTTTTGGCTTCCATGGCCATTTTTTGCACCGCACGGGCGGCTTCGCGGGCTTCGTCCTCGGTATCCTGGCGTAACTGGCGTTTATCGTCTAGCAACCGCGACAGGCTTTCGCGTTCATCGCGCAGCTTTGCTGTTACATCGCCCAATTCGCTGCGCCGGGTTTTAATGGTGCTACGCAAATCGGTAATTTCGCCCAGTTCCCGTTTTAAGTCCTTGGCGTGCTGTTCAACACCGGGCAGGGCAGCCTTTAACAATATGGCGGATCGTAACGTGTCTTGCGGGCTGCGCGGCAGGGCAATCAGGGCTTCGGGCGGGGTGGTCGATAACCGCTCCAGCGCCATTAAAATGCGGGCATATTGCCCGGCCTTGTCTTCGAGCGCGGTGGTGGCGTCTTTTTCACGGTTTTCAAGTTCGACCAGCTTGTCTTCTATGTCGGTCAGTTCGCTTTCATATTGCTGAACCCGGCGGGCAACCGACACTTCTTCCGATTGCAGGGCCTGTTCTTCGGTCAGCAATTCATGTGATTTGCGCGACAGGAATTCTTCCTGCTTTTTTTGTTCTGAAAGCTGGCTTTGCACCGCATCAAGGCGTGAGTCAACCTTGCGCAGGGATTCTGCACCTAACGGAAAAAATGCTCCGGCACCGGTCACCATAAAGGCGGCCAGAGCCGGAGCAATCAACCATTTGCCAATATCAGCTTGCCGGGGGCAGCGCAGCATCGGGTTTCAGACCTTCGATCAGCGTTTTGCCAGTCATGTCCGCCGGTTGCGGCAGGCCCAGCAATTGCAACAATGTTGGCGCAACGTCGGCCAGGCGGCCATCGCGCAGGGTAACGCCCTTGGGCCCGTTAACCAGAATGGTTGGCACCGGGTTAAGGGTATGGGCGGTGTGTGGTTCGCCGCTTTCCGGGTCAACCATGGTTTCACAGTTGCCATGGTCGGCGGTAATAAACATAACGCCCCCAACCTTGCGAACAGCCGCAACCACCTTGCCCACACATTCATCAACGGCTTCGGCGGCTTTCATCGCGGCCGACAAAATGCCGCTATGCCCGACCATGTCGGGGTTGGCGAAATTAACGATGATGGCGTCGTATGTTTCGGCCTCAATCGCGGCAACCAGTTTGGCGCACACTTCGGGGGCCGACATTTCGGGTTGCAAATCATAGGTCGCAACTTTGGGCGAGGGCACCAGAATGCGGTCTTCGCCGGGATAAACCTGTTCTTCGCCGCCGTTAAAGAAAAACGACACATGCGGGTATTTTTCAGTTTCGGCAATGCGCAGTTGTTTCATGCCTGCATTGGAAACCACTTCGCCAAAAATGTTGGGCAGGGTTTTGGGCGGATAGATCGCATCCATATAGGCGGCATGGCTGGACGAATATTCGACCATTCCGGCCTGAACAGCAAATTTGACCGGCGTTTTGCGATCAAATCCGTCAAAATCAGGGGCGCACAGGGCTGCCAGAATTTCGCGCGCACGGTCGGCACGGAAATTGGTCATCAAAAGGCCATCGCCGTCTTTCATGCCGTCATAATCGCCAATGACGGTGGGCAAAATAAACTCGTCGTTGGTATCGGCATCATTGGCGTTGGCAATGGCATCTTCAGCGGTGTTTGCTTTTTGGGCTTCGCTGTAATTTTTACCCTCGACCATCGCGAAATAGGCCTGGCTGACCCGTTCCCAGCGATTATCGCGATCCATCGAATAATAGCGACCGGTAACGGTGGCAATTTCAACATCGGCATCGCCCAGCAGGGAGCGGAATTTTTTCAAAAAACCGGCCGCACTGCGCGGCGGGGTATCACGCCCATCGGTATAGGCATGGATTTTAACGGCGATACCGGCATCGGCAATGATTTTGGCAAGGGCGGCCATATGCGCCTGATGCGAATGTACCCCGCCTTCGGACAAAAGCCCGGCAATGTGGCAAACGCCGCCGCTTTTTTTCAGGCTGGAAATAACTTTTTTAACGGCATCGGTATCGGCAATGCTGCCGGTTTTGACGGCGTCGTCAATTTTGGGCAGTTCCTGCATCACAACACGGCCTGCACCCAAATTCATGTGGCCGACTTCCGAATTGCCCATTTGCCCTTCGGGCAGGCCAACATCCAGGCCACAGGCCATCATGAAACCGGTTGGATTATGGGCATACAGGTCGTCCCACACCGGCGTATTGGCCAGTGCGACGGCATTGTTTTCGCTTTCTTCGCGATAGCCCCAACCATCCAGAATGCATAGCACCACCGGACGGGGACGCTTTGCGGCGTTCGATACAGTCACTGTCATAACCCCACTTCTAGGATAAAAGACTGAATTACCAGTAAACAAACCTGTAAATGATGATCCAGTCATAGGTCAAAACGGCGCCGGGCGCGGTGGGTTCCGCCATCTGACGCAAATTCTTGACGTAACTTATCATGAAAGATGGCCCTGAACAGCCACCCCGGATGAAATTTTCGCAAATGCGTCAGCGCTTCTTTGACAAGGTTCGGGTCAAACAGGTACGATCAATCCGTTAAACGGTGATACCTCGCGCACCGCAATGGGAGAGACCGGCCGGGCAACGTTCCGGCGGGCGCCGAAGGAGCAATTCGCCCCGAACACTCTCAGGCACATGGACCGTTGCGGATTGAGGCTCTGGAGAGCGAAAGCCGGCTATTTGGCCGTCTTTCCACCGAAGGATGAAGTTGTGCGCGCAGGCGTTCAACGCACAATCTCAGGTAGGGGCCATTTGGCCCCAAAGGACAGAGGGGGCTGGCACCGGTTCGTCGATATCGCAGTAAATATTGCAGAAAAATATAACGCGATCAGAGCCGAGGGAGGCCTATGCCCAATTCATCCACGCAACGTCCCCAGGACGTTAATCTTTCTGTTGTCGATTTATACACCATCGGCATTGGACCATCGAGTTCGCATACCGTTGGCCCCATGCGGGCCGGTTACCGGTTTTGTCTGGAAATGGATGCCCGTAAACTTTTGTCCCAAACCGGCAGCGTGATTGTTGACCTTTACGGGTCGCTGGCCCTGACGGGTAAAGGGCACGCCACGGACACGGCGGTTTTAATGGGGCTGTGCGGGCAACGCCCGCGCTCGGTCGATCCCGATCAAATTGGTCCGACGATTGATGCGATCAAACGCGATAGCTGCCTGATGCTGTTTGACCAGCAGAAAATTGATTTTCACTTTGAAAATAACCTGGTTTTTCATATGGATGAAAGCCTGCCCCAGCATCCTAACGGGATGCGAATTACGGCTTATGACCGTGACGGGGTAAAGCTGCATTGCCAGGAATATTTTTCGGTTGGTGGCGGTTTTATTGTTTCAGGGGATGACCGCGGGGCTGAATATTCCGGCGATAACATTATCCTGCCGCATCCCTTTTCATCGGCCGACGAATTGATGGCGATTTGCAAGGAACAGGGATTATCCATCGCTGAAATTATGATGGAAAATGAAAAATCCTGGCGCGCGGCCGATGAAACCTATGAATTCGTCGACCGGGTTTATAACGCGATGATGAACTGCATTGATCGCGGCTGCGCCACACCGGGCATTTTACCTGGCGGGTTAAATGTAAAGCGTCGGGCCAATAAACTGTATCGTGAACTGGTGGACCGGCCCGAAGCCGGGTTGAAAGACCCGCTAACCGTGATCGACTGGGTGAACCTGTATGCCCTGGCCGTGAACGAGGAAAATGCGGCTGGCAGCAAGGTTGTGACCGCGCCGACCAATGGGGCGGCGGGGGTGATTCCGGCTGTTTTGCGATATTATGAACGGTTTTGCGCCAATGTAACCCAGACAAAAATTCGTGAATTTTTGCTAACTGCGGCGGCTATTGGCTCGATCTATAAAAAACGGGCCTCGATTTCAGCCGCCGAAGTGGGGTGCCAGGGGGAAGTGGGCGTAGCCTGTTCGATGGCGGCAGGGGCATTGTGTGCCGTGATGGGCGGCACACCGGAGCAGGTTGAAAATGCCGCCGAAATTGGCATGGAACACAATTTGGGCCTGACATGCGACCCGATTGGCGGTTTGGTACAGGTACCGTGCATTGAACGTAACACCATGGGGGCGGTCAAGGCGATTAACGCATCACGGCTGGCCCTGCGGGGCGATGGGCAACATACCGTATCGCTGGACCGTGTGATCGAAACCATGCGCCAAACCGGGGCGGATATGCAAAGCAAATACAAGGAAACCAGCCAGGGGGGCCTGGCCGTGAATGTCAACGTTGTTGAATGTTGATCTGACGATGGCTTTTTAAACAGATTTGGGAACTGTCACCGTCATAAAAGGCGGTTCTGCACCCGAAAATGTCGCTGATATGGTCAAATATGGCCGCAATGGACGCCTCGAAGGCCGGATGATGTCGGCTTTTGGGGCGTTTTGCGTTTTTGAATGATGATATCACCCTATTCCAGCCGGATTATCGCCACCAATCGCCGGTAGCGTTGGGAAACTAATGTTAAACTAAAACTAAAATTAAACCGGAAAAATCCGGCAGATTGGTTGGGTTAATATAATGAGTGAAAAACTGTTCCGCATTTATGTGGCGGTCAGCCTTGATAGCTATGTCGCCCGTTCAAACGGGGCGGTCGACTGGCTTGACGACTATGACCCGCAAGAATTCAATTTTGAAAAATTCCTTGATGAGGTGGGAACGCTGATCATTGGTCGCCGGACGTTTGACCAGGTCATGTCGTATGGTGAATGGCCATACGGGGACCGGCGTACCGTTGTTTTAACGTCGCACCCACTTGGCGATGATGCCCCGGAAAATACGGTTGCCTTTGGCGGAAGCCTGATGGAACTGACCGATGCCTTGCGCAATGAACGGCTTGATAACGGCGATGTCTGGATTGTTGGCGGGGCAAGCGTGATCAATCAGTTCTTGTATGCCAATATGATCGACAAACTGGACATGTTTGTCATCCCGGTTGTTCTGGGTCAGGGGATTTCCCTGTTTGACAAGGAAACCAGCCATTTACAACCATCGCCGGTGGCGACCCATATTTATCCGTCCGGTGTTGTCCGGCTGGAATATAGCCTGAAATAACCCGGTTGCGGTGCGACAGGGCGGTGGTGATCTGTGCTTGTCAGGGCTGTTTTGGCAAACTGTCTGTCTTAAGGGAAAAACGCTTTAGTTCTTTGGCTTTTGGCAAGGATGCCAACTGGCAAGGACCAACGCGTTGTGGCAATAATGACGTGCCGATAGCCCTGAATATAGGGCTATCGGCATTTTGTTTGTGATGCTTAATTTTGATATTTTGTCAGGTCATCACGCAGTTTGTCGGCGAATTCGACCAATGACTGCGAGGCGGTCAGGGGCCAGTCATTATCCAGCACCATTTGCATGCCGTCCTGATAATGGTTTTCCACTGTCAGGCCATCTTTTAAGGCTGGCAAATCGCCTTCCAGCTTAACCTTGATGCGGTTATGCAGGGTAAGCTGCCAGAAGCCCGGTTGCATCCATGTCCAGAATTCGATGATATCTGCCGAAACCGGAATAGCGGTTTGGGCATCCATATCGGTGCTGTCCTGGTCAAAAACACGGTATCCGGCCCGGCGAAAACCGGTTGTGATGGCTTCTTTTACCTGATTGGCAACAGTTTCGCCTTCGGGCAGCAACACATCGCCAAGAGCCTTGCCAAATCCACCACGTTTGCGGGCATAGGCCCGTTCGGTGATGCTGCTATCGTCGATTTTCGCATCAGAAAGCGACGGGATATCGGCTGATCGTGGTTTGATCTGGAATTCGCGGTTATCAACAACATTTACCAACCGAATAGCCGTGCCGTTTTGCGGGTTGGGTGACGAGGATGGCGCATTGATATCGACGACGCTACGCCCAACGGCACAGGCGCCTAAAAATAGCATGGCGCCAACAACGGCAGCCATACGAAGCTGTTTGAACAACACAAATCCCCCTTGTGCGTTTAAGAAAGGCGATCTGTTTAGCCTTTGCTTATATGGCGCGCAAGTATTTGGGGAATAAGTATTTTTCATGCCCCACTAACGAGTGGGTTTTTACTATTCGCGATGATAGGGATGGTTGGTTTGAATGGCGTGGGCGCGAAAAAGCTGTTCGGCGATCAGGGCGCGGACCAGCATATGGGGCCAGGTTGCCTTGCCCAGTGACCACATGGCATTGGCGCGGGCTTTTAGTGCATCGCCGTGGCCGTCGGCGCCCCCAATGGCAAAGGCAATATTGCCGCCATTCTGATCGATCCAGCCTTCAAGCTTTTTGGCAAAATCAATGGATCCGTATTCGCGTCCGTGTTCGTCCAGCGCGATCAGAAAGGCATTTTCGGGGATGGCGGCCAGCAAAAGTTCTGCTTCGCGGGCCTTAAGCTGGGCGGCGGGCAGTTTTTTCTTTTCCTCGACCTCGCGCAGGGCAAAGGGCCAGCGCAGGCGGGCGACGTAATGGTCGAACAAATCCTTTTCCGGGCCTGCCTTGATGCGGCCTACAGCGGCAAGGGTGATTTGCATGTGGGGTCGCCCATTCGTTTTATGGCAAATTTCGGTGGAAAAGATTGTCGGCGTTTTGCGTAATGTTTCGTACAAATTTCGCCGAAGGTTCGCAGAAACCCGAACGCCAATTCCTATCGGGCTAAAATATGCAGCCCTGATAAAAATTTACAGATGCCTGTTGCCCCAAGCGGCAAAGGGCTGATGGCCCGGCGGAATGCGCCGGGCGACAGCAAGGCGCAGCCAATCAGTACAGACGGGCGGCTTGTTGTTTCAAGGCCGGGTTTTCAACGCCCCACATCTGTTCGATGTTGTAAAAGGCGCGAACTTCGGGGCGGAACAAATGAATGATCACATCACCCGCATCGACCAGAACCCAGTCACCCTGTTCGGTGCCCTCGGCCTGCGCACGGCCCTGGCCTGAACTTTTCAGGGTTTCAACAATATGTTCACCCATCGAGGCAACCCGGCGCGAGCTGGAGCCTGATGCGATGATCATATAATCAGCCATGGCTGTTTTGTCGGTAAGATTAATGGTGACAAGATCTTCGGCCTTGTCGTCCGTCAGTGTTTCCTGAATAAGAGCAAGCAACTCGCTCGGTGTCAGGCGTTGTTTCGCGGTAATTATTGTCGCCACCTTAATTTAGGGTGGATGTTCGCCGCCATCACGCGGAAATTAAAACATCCACAGGTCAAACCTGCCATCGGCCTTCGGCGCGAATCGCCGTAGAGGAAGCCGGATGGCGCCGTATCGGCAGGTAAACCCAAGCTGGTGTTTCCATATCGGCCAGCAAACCTGCCTTTTCTGCGGCAATGCGCCAGCGTTCCATACGCTGTGCTGCGGTGCCACGCAATGCTTTATTAGAATAACCCTCGCGATCAAGAACCGCAATGGGCGCGCAATACATCAATTTTTCCCAGAACTTCCAGCGATCAAATTGTGCCAGATTGTCAGCGCCCATCAGCCAGACAAAACGCGTTTGGGTAAAACGGCGTTGCAAGGCTGCAAGTGTGTCGGCGGTATAACGGGTGCCAAGCTGGGTTTCAATTGCAGAAACAACAATGCGGGGATGTTGTGCAATCATTTGTGCCGAATCAAAGCGTTCCGTCAGCCCGGCCATGCCCTGACGGGACTTTAGCGGGTTTTGCGGCGATACCAGCCACCATACTTCGTCAAGATGCAATCGCTTTAACGCTTCAAGTGAAATATGCAAATGGCCCTCGTGGGCGGGGTTGAAAGACCCGCCCAGTAATCCGACTCGGGGTGGGGCATTGTGACGGCGCGGAATGCGAACGCTCATCACGGGCGGGTTTGCCCGGTGCCACGCACCACATATTTATAGCTGGTCAATTGTTCGACTCCGACCGGGCCACGTGCATGCAACTTGCCGGTCGAAATGCCAATTTCCGCGCCCATGCCAAATTCGCCGCCATCGGCAAACTGGGTTGATGCATTGACAATGACAATGCCGCTATCCACCCCGTTTAAAAATGCCTCGGTCGCGGCGCTGTCTTCGGCCAGGATGGCATCGGTGTGGTGTGACCCGTAATGGTTAATGTGGTGAATGGCATCTTTTACGCCATCAACGGTTTTGATCGACACAATCGCATCAAGATATTCGGTTGACCAGTCTGCCTCGGTCGCCGGTTTGATTCGGGCATCAAGACCACAGGCAGTGTCATCGCCACGCATTTCACAGCCTGCTTTGGCAAGGGCATCGGCAAGGGCGGGTAACAGGGTGCCAATAACGGCACGATCAATTAAAACTGTTTCGGTCGAGCCACAAACCCCCACCCGGCGCATTTTGGCATTCAGCACAATGTCGTTAATTTTGGCAGGGTTGGCACTGGCGTGAATATAGGTGTGGCACAGCCCTTCCAGATGTTTGAACAACGGAATACGGCTTTCATCGGTGATGCGCTGGATCAGGGATTTGCCCCCGCGCGGTACAATCACGTCAATATAATCCGACAGTTTCAGCATTTCGCCAACCGCCGCGCGGTCGGTCACCGGGATCATTTGAATGCAGGCGTCGGGCAGGCCAGCCTCGATCACGCCCTGTTTCATGCAATCAAAAATGGCGCGCGACGAATTAAAGCTTTCCGACCCGCCGCGCAAAATGGCGGCATTGCCCGATTTAAGGCACATGGCGGCGGCATCGGCCGTGACGTTGGGGCGGCTTTCATAAATGATGCCAATCACACCAAGCGGCACACACACGCGCGCAATATCCAGCCCGTTATGTTCCGGGGTCCAGCGGGCCATTTCCCGACCAACGGGATCGTTTTGTCTGGCAACGTCTTCAACACCCTTTGCCATCGCTTCAACGCGGGCCGGGGTAAGTTCAAGCCGATCCAGCAGGGCGGCCGTCAGGCCTTTTTTGCGCCCGCCTTCCATATCAACCGCATTGGCAGCCAGAATTTTATCGGCATTTTCGCGGATCAGCCGTGCGGCATGATTCAGGGCATCAATTTTTGGCTGTGACGGGACCTGGGCCAGAATCAGGGCAGCATCGCGTGCGGCAATGCCGATGCGAAGCATAAGGTGTGAAATGTCCTGGTTTTCAGTGCTGGCAAGTGCCGTCATGGTCCCGTTTCCGTTTGTGGGCACCGCTGGTTTGGGGCGGTGCGGTCTTAAATTGTAAAATCGTCAACAAATTAGCAACATAGTCCGCCCCGCATACAACTGCAATCACCTTGGTGCTGTTTGCGGCTGCGGTTTATTACGGATCCAAACTATGTCGGATTTTCGCTTTTTGCGGGTGATATTTCATACCGGTACTGGGCCGCGTCTGTTACCGTGATGCTTCGGGTTTCTTCATTGGTGTGACTGATGGGGAATAATAGGGAATATGGTGCGGTAATTTGCCTGGCAAACTGCCAAATCCATAACTGCCCCCGCAACTGTAAGTGCCGGTTGCCTCCTTGATGTCACTGGGGTTCACCCCCGGGAAGACGGAATGGCAACAATCGGCACAAGTCAGGAGACCTGCCCGAATTTTTGTCACTGACAGGATCAGTAAAACTGGCCTGTTCATGCACGGTGGGTGCAAGAAAGGATTATATTATGCATATCGAACCTGGCGTCGTTGACGGCGCCAAAATCGCATTAAGCTATGCCACAGCAACCGGTGCGGTGGGGATGGCCATGAAAATGGCAGTCGATACCGCACGTTGCGATGGTGTTGGCTCGCTTCTGGTGCGCAGCCTGATAACCACAGCGCTGGTTTTTTTCTTTTTCGAGGTACTGCCCCATCACCCGGTCGGGGTGTCGGAAGTTCATCTGATTTTGGGATCAACCCTGTTTCTGATTTTCGGCGCGGCCCCGGCGGCCATCGGTCTGGCGTTGGGTTTGCTGGTGCAGGGGGTGTTCTTTGCGCCGTTCGATCTGCCGCAATACGGCATGAACCTGACGACGCTTCTGGTGCCATTGTTTGCAATGGGTGTGCTGGCGGAAAAGGTTATTCCGCGCAAACGTGCCTATAAGGATGTTTCATATTGGCAGGCGCTGGTGCTTTCAACGTCCTATCAGGGCGGGATTGTGTGCTGGGTTGGTTTCTGGGCCTTTTATGGTCAGGGCTTTGGCATGGAAAATGTCGGCCATGTTGCCAGTTTTGGGGCGGCCTATATGACGGTTGTGCTGGTCGAACCGCTTATTGATCTGGCTATTCTGGCGGCGGTTAAAACCCTGTATCGTTTTCGCGATAGCGGGCTGTTCGAGCGCCGGTTATATCGCGCGGCAAACTAGCAGGCCACTTTGGTTTTAATTTTGGCTTTGACGTTGGGGCATTTCCGGCTTGGGCTGGAAATGCCCTTTTTGTGTTAAGGCAGGGTCGTTGTTTCGATGTTCCACACAATATGTTGCCCTTCATGTGCTTGCCAAATTGCCTAATACGGGCCATTTGTGGAAGGTGGGTTTGGGGAAATGGTTCATTGTGCTGGCGTTTTGCGGCATTGCCCACATCGGGGACGGGTTCAACAAGGATTAAGACGTGAAAAAAACCGGTGCAAAAGAATCGTCGGCCCGCGCCGATCTGGGCGTGATCAAAACCTTTCTGCCCTATTTATGGCCCAAGGGCGAAAAGGAACTGAAAATTCGCGTTGTGGTCGCGCTTTTGTTTCTGGTCGGGGCGAAGGTCGCCAATGTGTATGTGCCGGTTCTATACAAATATGCTGTTGATGCATTGGGCGGGGGCAAGGCTGCTGCCAATGGTGACGTTGCGGCCCTGGTGACGGTGCCGGTCAGTCTGATTATCGGCTATGGCCTGGTTCGGGTGTTGTCCTCGGCCTTTGGTGAAATTCGTGATGCGGTTTTTGCCAAGGTTGCCCAGCGCGCCATTCGCAATTCGGCCCTAAGCGTGTTTGAACATTTACATGCGTTATCGTTGCGCTTTCATCTCGACCGTCAGATGGGCGGGCTGTCGCGCGCCATTGAACGCGGGGTAAAGGGCATTGAATTTTTGCTGTCCTTCATGCTGTTCAACATCCTGCCGACCCTGCTTGAGATCGTCATGGTGTCGGTCATTTTGTGGGTTCTTTATGATGTCTGGTTCGCGCTGATCACGTTTGTGACCATCATCATCTATATTGCCTTTACCCTGATCGTGACCGAATGGCGGATGAAATATCGCCGCGAAATGAACATGCGCGACGACGAAGCCAATACCAAGGCGATTGACAGTCTGATCAATTATGAAACGGTCAAATATTTCAATAACGAAGCGCATGAATCATCGCGCTATGACCATGCCTTGCGCGGATATGAAGTTGCCGCCGTCAAATCGCAGGAATCGTTATCGAAGCTGAATATTGGTCAGGGCGCAATTATTGCGGTTGGCCTGGTTTTAAACATGTTGCTGGCGGCAAATGGCGTTAAAAACGGCAATATGACCGTGGGCGATTTTGTGCTGGTAAACACCTATCTGTTACAGCTTTACATGCCGCTGAACTTTTTGGGATTTGTCTATCGTCAGATCAAACAGTCGCTGACCGATATGGAACGCATGTTTTCCCTGCTTGATGTTGGCAAGGAAGTGGAAGATAGCCCCGGTGCCCGTGATCTTGTCTGTCAGGAAGCCACGGTGCGGTTTGAAGATGTGCATTTTGCCTATAACGAAGACCGGCAAATTCTAAAAGGGGTCAGCTTTGAGGTGCCGGCAGGCAAGACGGTTGCTGTGGTTGGCCCCAGTGGTGCCGGTAAATCAACATTAACCCGGCTGATGTTTCGTTTTTACGATGCCTCAAGCGGGCGTATCACCATTGACGGGCAGGATGTGCGCGATGTGACTCAAGGGTCGTTGCGTCGCTCCATCGGCATTGTGCCGCAAGATACCGTGCTGTTTAACGATACCATTGCCTATAACGTTGCCTATGGTCGCCCCGGTGCCGGGCAGGACGAAATTGACAATGTTGCCAGCCTTGCCAGCATTCGTGATTTCATCAATAGCTTGCCCGACGGGTTTAAAACCATGGTTGGTGAACGTGGCCTGAAACTTTCGGGCGGCGAAAAACAGCGGGTTTCGATTGCGCGCATGTTGCTAAAACGCCCGAAAATCATGATTTTTGACGAAGCGACGTCAGCCCTTGATACCCGAACGGAAAAGGATATTCAGCAAGCCCTGCGCGACGTATCGCGCGGGCATACCACGCTGATTATTGCGCACCGTTTATCCACCGTGATCGATGCCGACGAAATTATTGTGCTGCGCGATGGCAAGGTGGCCGAACGCGGCCGCCACCATGATTTGCTGGAACAAAACGGCCTGTATGGCGAAATGTGGGCGCAACAACAGGAAATCCGCCAGGCCGAGGAAATTTTGGCCCATGCCGGTGCCACCGAGGCCGCAACAAAACCCAAATAGGCAAGGCCCTACATTTATGGCCTGAACAAAGGGCGGGGCTGCAAAATTGCGGGCCCGCTTTTTTATTGCTATCTGCATGTGTGGTAACATGGTGGTGGTGTTTTAGCTGGCGCAGGAAAAAGATGATTACGGGGTGGCAGACAGGGCTGCGCGCGCAGGATTTTACCCGATTACAGGGCTTGCAACGCGCGCAGGCAGGGGTGCGGGGGCAAAATTGCGCAGCAGGGCTTGTTGATGGCGGCGTTTGGCCGGTTTTATCGGGGTATGGGGCCTGCATTGCCGGGACAATCCCGTTGGGGCTGGGGTTGCCTGCGTCTGACATTGATATTTTGGTCAATACCGATGATTTGAACGGCTTTGCCACTGTTTGCACCGGCAGATTTTCACATTTTGACGGTTTTCACATTTATAACCGTGCGGCAACCCGCCATGTGGGCGCAGCGGTGATAGTGCAGTTTATGATCTCATGCCCGAACCAAAAGCCCGAACAGGTGGAAATTTTTGCCACCAACAAACCGGCACACCACCAGTACGGGTTTCGCCATATGGTGGTTGAAGCCCGTATTCTCGATATGCTGGATGCGGAGTTTCACAACCGGATTATTGCCCTTAAACAGGCCGGGGTTAAAACCGAACCTGCATTTGCCCGGATATTAAAAATTGCCGGTGATCCCTATACGGGCCTGGATGCGCTGTTTGATTTTTCGCCATCGCAATTAAAGCAACGGTTGCTTCGGGGTGCTGTGAATGGTGGTCGTTCACCGTCAAATTTTACGTAAGCATTTGTTGTGGCGCTTATTGTTCGTTTAGCAAACGTACAGGCGCACCAATGGCAATTTCCGCCCCGGTGATGACACGGCAGGTAACCCCGCCCCGCCATTCAGGTCGCAGGGCATTTTCAAGGCCGGTTGCGGCTTCTTCCATGCGTTTGCACGGGTCGGTTTCGCCTGACACCTCTAAAACGAGATCGCCAATGGCAAAACGGGCACCAACATGTCGCGGCAGGGGAAAATCGGAAACCAGCAGGTTTGCCCGCCTTGTTGTCCAGTCCAGGTCGGGCCGGTCAATATCGGCACAGGCGGCCTGCCAGTCTTCCCTGGCCATTACGGTGACCTTGCGCTTTTTTAATTTACCACGATGCTCGCCATCCAGCCCCAGTTCCACCGATACCGAAATCAGGTCCAGGGTTTCCATTTTGGCATAAGGGGCGGCTTTGCGGGCGATGCCGCAAAGCGTGCCCGTCATCGGCTGTTGGGCGTTCGCGTTATTGTTGGCGTTGGATGACGTCATGGTGGTGAAGGATCCGTTATATTGTGATCAGCTTTTCCATTGTCCCGAAACCACCCAGCGACCGGCAAAGTTTTCGGGTACCTGAATGGTTTGGCGCGGGGCGCCGGTATCATCGCGTTCGGGGTAATCGGTGGTGTAATGCAGGCCCCGGCTTTCGCGGCGCCACAGGGCAGACTGAATGATCAGCTTTGCCACCACCGACAGGTTGCGCAATTCCAGCAAATCGTTGCTAACGCGGAAATTGCCGTAATATTCGTCAATTTCAGACAGCAGCAAATCAATACGGTGCTGGGCGCGTTGCAGACGTTTTGTGGTGCGAACAATACCGACAAAATCCCACATCACGTTGCGCAACTGTTCCCAGTTATGGGCAACGATGACTTCTTCGTCAGAATCGGTAATGCCGGTTTCATCCCACGGCGGCAAATCTGTAAAGCGGTCATCAACGGGCAGGGCCTCGATAATGTCGCGCGATGCGGCTTCGCCAAATACCAGGCATTCCAGCAATGAATTGGATGCCAGCCGGTTGGCCCCATGCAGGCCGGTGCCGGCACATTCGCCAATGGCATAAAGGCCGGTCAAATCGGTTCGTCCGCGAAGGTCGGTCAAAATACCGCCGCAGGTATAATGGGCAGCAGGCACCACCGGGATCGGTTCGCGGGTCATATCAATGCCAAAACCCAGGCATGTTTCGTAAATCGTCGGGAAATGCTCGCGGATAAAATCCGCCCCCTTGTGTGAAATATCCAGATAAACACAATCGCTGCCCAGACGTTTCATTTCGTGGTCAATCGCGCGGGCCACAATGTCGCGCGGGGCCAGTTCGCCGCGTTCGTCAAATCGGTCCATGAAACGGGTGCCATCGGGCAACAGCAATTTGCCGCCTTCGCCGCGTACTGCTTCGGAAATCAGAAACGATTTGGCCTGCGGATGATACAGGCAGGTAGGGTGAAACTGGCTAAATTCCATATTCATTACCCGGCATCCGGCCCGCCATGCCATGGCAATGCCATCCCCGGTGGAGCCATCGGGGTTGGATGTGAACCGGTACACCTTGCTGGCCCCACCGGTTGCCAGTACCACGGTTCGGGCATTAAAACTTTTCACCCGGCCCGATTTTAAATCCAGTGCATAGGCCCCGACACAGCGGCGGCCTTCGCCCCCCAGCTTGCGGTCGGTAACCAGGTCAATCGCCAGGTAGTTTTCAAAAATATCAATGTTGGGGTGGTCAATCGCCTGTTTTTGCAAGGTCGTCTGTACCGCACGGCCTGTGGCATCGGCGGCATGGACAATGCGGCGGTGGCTGTGCCCGCCTTCGCGGGTTAAATGAAAGGGCTGATCATTGCCACCTTCGGGGTCGCGGGTTAAATCAATGCCCAGTTCATCCAGCCATCTAATCGCGGCGGGTGCATTTTGGGCAACAAATTCAACAGTTTCGCGTTTGCACAAACCGGCCCCGGCATTCAGGGTGTCTTCGACATGGTTTTCGATGCTGTCTGCGGCATCAAGCACGGCGGCAATGCCACCCTGCGCATAATTGGTTGAGCCTTCGTCAACTTTGCCCTTGGACAAAATGGCAACCTTGACATGCGGGGCAACTTTAAGCGCGGTGCTTAACCCGGCTGCACCACTGCCAATGACAAGTACATCATAGTGATAAGAAAGATCGGTCATAATTTCCCATCATGTGAAGGGTTGTTCGCATTGTTGCCCCCGCCAACGCGGCAGAATAGGACTGTGTGCGCGCAATCTCAAACATTATTGCAACATACTTGACGACGGGCTGTATTGTGGAATGATCCGGCATCGCCTTGCGACTGCCTGTTTTTTGCCCTGAATATGGGCTTAAGGTGCAGCATCATAACGTGGCAATAGCTGTTTTCATCTGACTGTGTTTCGCGCGACAAAGGATAGTAACCATGACTGATAATGACCAGCAGGAACGGACAAGCGTTGATACCGGTACGGCACAGCATCACGGTGGGTGCCATTGCGGCGCGGTACGTTATCAGGTGCATGGTGACATAGAGGATGCGACGCTGTGCCATTGCCATTTATGCGCCAAGCTGCACGGGCATGTCAGTGCCTATGCTTCGGTCAATAAGGACGAATTGCAGTTGACCGCCGATGAAGGATTGCGCTGGTATCGTTTGTCGGAAAAAACCGACCGCGGGTTTTGCAAGGAATGTGGATCGGCGCTGTTCTGGCGGGTGGTTCGGTCTAAAAACATTGCCCTGACGCCGGGAACGCTGGATGGCCCGTCGGGTATTAAAACCAAATCGCAAATTTTTTGCGCGTTCAAGGGCGATTATTACCCGCTTGATACATCCATTCCGGCATTTGATCACGATGATTAATGGCACCATTCCCGCGATATAAAAAAGCGGATCGTCACCATTAAACGATCCGCTTTTTAAATGTTGGCGGTATTGCCCGGCGGGCCGTATCGCCGGGCGATTATTGGTCAGTAATGCCGGGCACTTTCATCCAGGTCAGTTCGTGTTTGTTGTTATACAAATGCACTACCTTTGATCCGTGGATATCGGCAAACTGGGTAACAGCGGCGTGGTCGGTATCGCCCTGCATTTTGATGGTGCAGATAAAGTTGGTGGCCATGCCTGCATCCATCCACTGGTTAACCAGCCGAAATAGACGATCCGGGTAACAAATTACATCCGAACATAACCAGTCGATATGACCGATCTTTTCCGGCTCCAGCCCAAACGCACTTTCCTGACGGAAATCAACCCGGGGCAAGGTGCCAATGCGCGGGTCCAGTTTGGCTTTGTCCACCGAAATCACCGACGCCCCGGTTTCGTGCAAAACCCAGGTCCAGCCACCGGGGCTACCGCCCAGATCCATCGTCATGTCACCTGCTTGCGGCATGATGCCCAACCGGGTGAAGGCTTCCCACAGTTTCAGATAGGCGCGGTTGGGCGGCGTGGTTTTGTCTTCTTCAAATTCGATTTCGCCGTTTTTCCACGGGCTGGAACAATCCATGGCGGCAATGATTGTATCAGGGTCGACCAGCGCCCAGGACCCTAATGGCGCCGTTGGGGCATTGTCGCCAAAAACCTGCCGTTTGGCCGACACATGGGGCAGGTTTGCTTCGATCAGTTTGGCACGTGAAAAATGGTCAAACTTGAACATGGCCCAGTTGCGCTGGTTAAAGCGCAAAATTTTGGCCGCCCCCTTGATCGAGGGAATGGCAATACGAACCGGGTTGCGCCACACATTTTGTGCCCAGAACACCCGTCTTTCCGGGCCGGGTGCAAACATTAACCGGTCGTGGGTTTCGATCACGTCGCCCAGTTCCTGGCGCAATTGTTCCTCGAACCCCACGGCGGCCAGATAACCGGTGGCGTTCATGGGTTCGATTACGGCATCGATGCCGTCGGGTGCGGAAAAAATGTCTGTCATGGGCTGCTTTTACCGCGCTTTTCAGGTCGGTAAAAGCAGCAAATATTCATACCTGACCGAAACATTGGCTCTCGCTGACAACAGGTGCCGGTTTACCAGAAATCCTCGCGACGGACGGTAAAGGTTTCCGAAATGGTGGCGTATTCCTGATAGCCAAGGCGGGTAAGGGGCTCAAACAGGGTAATATCGACCATGCCATTTACGATTACCGCGTCGTCAATATGAATACCAACCACCGTGCCAATAACCATGGTGTTGGGTTTTTCCGGGTTGGGGCTGGGCAGGTCCACAATCTGGAAAACCTTGCATTCCATATGAACCGGTACCCCCTTGATCAGGTGCGGTTTAACAACAGAGGCGGGCAGTTTTTCCAGTCCGGCATGGTCAAATTCATCCTGATCGGCGGGAAGCGGGGCCGAACACAGGTTAATTTCACGCAACATGGATTTTGGCGTGATGGCTGCTACAAATTCGCCGGTTGCGCGGGCATTGGCGGCACTGTCGCGTGATGCGCCACTGGCACTAAACATCACCATTGGCGGATTGCCGCAAACCGCATTGAAAAATGAATAGGGTGCAAGGTTGGCGTGGCCTTCGGGGCTTAATGTCGATATCCAGCCGATGGGGCGGGGCACAACGCAGGCCTTGAACGGGTCATGCGGAAGATTGTGAGGGGTTTTTCCCGGTTCGTAAAACATCTGGTTTCCTTGTTTCAAATTCCGATTTTTGCCGCAATTCGCGGCTAGAGAAGAAAAATTGCCAAATAATTGGCCCAAATATTTTGCAACGCAACGGGACTCTGCACATTTGCTGGTTTTTCGCGTCGCAGCCTGATTTTTCTTAATTTGCGGATTCCGGTCTGGCGAATCGGCTTTGATCAGCAAAATTCCCCAGTCTTTTGACGGTTATCAGTTAAGATTGTCTAAACAACTGAAATTCCATTCAAAGTATCGCGACTCCGCAATAATTTTCGGAGTCTGTTAACTTTTTGCGCTCATGATTTCCCCAAGTTTCAAGGGGGAACCGTGAAGGCATTATGACAAAGAAGCAAACTTTACCGCTTGATCAGGTTTTGGTAGGCGACTGCATCGAACTGATGAACAGCCTGCCGGAAAAATCGGTTGATCTGATCTTTGCCGATCCGCCCTATAATTTACAGCTGGGTGGTGATCTGCTGCGTCCCAACAATACCAAGGTTGATGCAGTGGACGATCATTGGGACCAATTCGAGAGTTTCCGCCATTACGACGAGTTCAGTCGGGACTGGCTGAACGCAGCACGGCGTGTGCTTAAAGACACCGGTGCGATCTGGGTGATTGGTTCCTATCACAATATTTACCGTGTTGGCACGGTGATGCAGGATATCGGGTATTGGGTGCTGAACGATATTGTTTGGCGCAAAACCAACCCGATGCCCAATTTCCGGGGCAAACGTTTTTGTAATGCGCATGAAACATTGCTGTGGTGTTCCAAAAATGCCGAGCAAAAGGCAATTACGTTTAACTACGAAGCCATGAAGCAGTTAAATGAAGGGCTGCAAATGCGGTCCGACTGGTTGCTGCCGATTTGTTCGGGCGGGGAACGCCTGAAGGATGACAAGGGTAAAAAGGTTCACCCGACCCAGAAACCCGAGGCATTGTTGCAGCGCGTGTTAATGGCAACCACCCGCCAGGGTGACGTTGTGCTTGATCCGTTTTTTGGCACCGGCACGACGGGTGCGGCAGCCCGCCGTTTGGGACGCCATTTTATTGGTCTGGAACGCGAAGAAGACTATGCCAAGGCAGCACGTGAACGTATTGCCAAGGTCCAGATGCTGGATGGGGAAAGCCTGGAGTTGACCGAGTCAAAGCGGTCTTTGCCACGTATTCCGTTTGGCGCGGTGATCGAACGGGGCCTTTTGGCACCGGGCGAGAAAATTTATGATAACCGCGGCAATGTGGCGGCACTTGTCCGGGCTGACGGATCGATTGCGCATAAGGATGCGGCAGGATCGATCCATCAGGTTGGGGCCCAGGTGCAGGGCGCACAGGCTTGTAATGGATGGACTTACTGGCATTACAAATGTGACGGGCGTTTGGTTTCGATTGATAATTTGCGCAGTCAGTTGCGCAAGGAAATGGGCCAGATGTCAGCCTGATTTTTTGGTTTTCGGGCCGAAAAAGCAGTTATTCTGACAGAAATGTGAAGACCGAAACGCAGCATTGCGCGTTTCGGTCTTTCTGTTTTGCGGTGGTTTCTGCTATATATCAGGGGTTGATAGGTTTAGCAGATCGGAGAATATCATGCAGATTGGTGGTTATGGTGCAACTCCTGTACCCAATCCCGTGCAGATTCAGCAGGCCGCTGCCCCGATCGCCGAAACGGGTGGAAATGATTTGCAGGCCCCGCCTGCACAGCGCGTCGAGCAGGCCGCACAGGCCCAGGAAGCGCAGTCAAAACCGCTTGAAAGCACAGGGCGTGGCCAGATCGTTGATATCACCGCCTGATTTTTGCCTGTACTTGCTTTGATATTAAGGCCCGCATCCGTTTGCGGGCCTTTTTGTTGCGGGCGGTACCGCCTTGAAACGGATTGAAACCGGCCTTTGGTTTCAATCCGTTTTTTTACAGGTGCGTTAACGCATGGCGGACGATTTTTTTCATCACGGTGGGCAAGGCAAAATCAGCCAGTCCGTCAATGCTGGTCCAGACACCATCGGGTTCAATCGCTGTGCTGTTGTCAAACCGGGTTGCGAGAATGGTGATATCAAGATGAAAATGGGTAAAAGTATGCCCGACTGTGCCGCTTAATTCGCGCCAGGTGGCGGTTAGCGGGGCCTGGTCGCGCATCAGGCTGTCGGGTGTGTCAATGGCGCGCCATTCGCTGCCGGGCACTTCATACAGACCGCCCAGCAAGCCGGTTTCGGGGCGGCGGCGGATAAGGATTTTGCCATCGTCGCGTTGAACCCAAAAGGCATATCCAACCCGGGTGGGTTTGGCCGGTTTTTTGCGTTTTTTGGGAAGGTCCGGGGCAATGCCGGTTTTGCGCCCTTCACAAAATGCCTGCCACGGGCATATGCCGCAGGCCGAGTTGCGCGGTGTGCAAATCGTTGCGCCAAGGTCCATTAACGCCTGGGCGTAATCACCGGGGCGGTCCGGCGGTGTCAGGGTGGCAGTTTTTTCCTTAATTTCAGGCTTAACGTCGGGAAGTGGTGTTTCCAGGGCAAATAACCGTGAAATTACCCGTTCAATATTGCCATCTACCGGGCTGGATGGCCGGTTAAAGGCAATGGCCGACACGGCCGCAGCCGTATAGGGGCCAATACCGGGCAGTTTTAACAGGCCTTCTTCGGTATCGGGGAAATGCCCCTGATATTCACTGGCAACCACCTTGGCGCATTTGTGCAAATTACGCGCCCGGGCGTAATATCCCAATCCTTGCCAGGCGTGTAAAACGTCATCAAGTTCGGCATTGGCAAGGTCGGTCACCGTTGGCCAGCGGGCCAGAAAGGCAGCAAAATACGGCCCCACTGTAATCACGGTGGTTTGCTGAAGCATGATTTCGGAAAGCCACACGTGATAGGGATTGGGCAAATCCCCCGGTTCCGAGCGCCACGGCAAGGTGCGATGATGGCGATCATACCAGTCAAGCATGGTGCGACGCAGTGTGGTGATGTCTTGGTCAGTGAAATGCACGGCGTTTCCGTGATATGTTATGCAAATTGGTGAAAGCGGCGATAAAGTTGCTGCGAACCCTACGGAAGAAGCCGCGATGAGCAAGAGAAAAGATAGCAGTAATACGTTTGGCGCATCTGGCACGGATCAGGGGGGCACGCGTGTGGGGGCAAAAAACGCGGTTAAGAAACGCCAGAACATTACGCCGATGGGGTATAAGGACCGGCGCGCCGGATTGCGCAATGTGGCACCTATTTTATCAAACCTGACCCGCCCACTGGTGCGCAAACGCGGCTTTTTTCAGGCCGAAATTCTTTTGCACTGGGGCGAAATTGTTGGCCCGGCACTGGAAGATTGTACGATTCCGGTACGCTATAGCCCGCCGCGGGGTGAAAATGCTGGCGGTGGCACCCTGATGGTGCGGGTATCGGGGCCAATGGCGCTGGAATTGCAGCACCGGATGCCGCAAATCATTGACCGCGTGAATACCTATTTTGGCTATCGGGCGGTGGAACGCATTAAAATGATGCAGGGCGATATTTCCCGGCCCGAAGCCCGGGTACGTCGCCCGGTTAACGTGCCCGAAGGCCCCATTCGCCAGGATAGCGAAAAAGTGATCAATGAAATCGAAGACCCGGCCCTGCGGGAAGTGCTATTGCGTTTGGGTCGTCATGTTAGCGGGGCGGGAAAAAAATGACCAGAGACGCAATGTTGCGGCCTTTGGGTTGAATTTCCGCGCTGCTGATATGTGTGCGATGTGCATCGGGTGTCAGCTTTTGTCGAATCATTTTCCTGCAAAAGTTTAACACGGATTTGCCCCATTTGCGGGTGATGTTTGCGACTCGTTGGTTCAACAGCAACTTTGGGGGCTGTGTTGACTTAACGCCCGCAACCGGCTTGTAATCGCAAAAGTTTGTTTTAACGGAGGTTTCCTTGCTTAAGCCGTTTAAATACCTTGTTGCAGTGGTTGGTGTTTCTCTGGCGGCACTGACTGCCCAGGGGGCACATGCCACCGAATACAAAGAACATGTAATGGGTGCAGAAGACGCGCCGGTGACGATTGTTGAATATGCATCCTTCACCTGCCCGCACTGCGCACGATTTGCCAACGAGGTATTTCCCGAGGTCAAAAAAGAATTGATCGATACCGGCAAAGTAAAATGGATCTATCGTGATTACCCGTTGGACGGGGTTGCGGTACGGGCCTCTGCCGTGGCGCAATGCTCGGGCGATGACCGTTATTTTGGCGTGCTGGAATTGCTGTTTAAATCGCAGCTGACCTGGGCGCGTAGTAACGATCCGATAGAAGGCATCAAGCAGGTCGCACGGTTTGCCGGTATGGATGGTGAAACGGTTGACAAATGTCTGGCCGACGAAGAACTGATTAACGGTATTGTCGGGTCGCGCCTGGAAGCGGAACAGAAATACAACGTTAACGCAACGCCGACTTTCCTGATTGATGGTAAAACCTATTCCGGTGAAAAGGATTTGAAATTCTTTGCCGACAAGGTTGATGATCTGACCAACTAAAACCAGGTGGCATTGATTGAAGCCAATCAATGCGGTATCTGGCCGGTCATCGTTATATATGTTGCGCGGCGTTGTCGTGCCTGGTCAGTTCGCCATAAGGTCGCCTTATGGCGAACTGTGATAAAAGATTGAAACATGATTTACCGGCGCGTTATGGAATGCGCCGGTAAAACACACGGGCCTGTATCGGCCAGGGGAACTGATTGGTCCAATTCAAGTCGCTACGACTGACGGGGTTTAAATCCTTCGTCGATTCAACCGAATTGCTGGTTGAAGACGGGCTGACAGGTGTTGTCGGCCCGAATGGTTGTGGCAAATCCAATCTGGTTGAAGCCCTGCGCTGGGTGATGGGCGAAACATCGGCCAAGCAAATGCGCGGCTCGGATATGTCCGACGTTATTTTTGGCGGTACATCCACCCGCCCGGCGCGCAATGTGGCCGAAGTGGCGGTGGTGCTTGATAACGCTGAACGCCGTGCGCCTGCGATGTTTAATGATCATGAAGAACTTGAAGTCGTGCGCCGTATCGAACGGGGTGGAGGCTCTAACTACAAGGTTAATGGCAAGGATGTGCGTGCGCGCGATGTGCAGTTGCTGTTTGCCGATGCGGCAACCGGCGCGCGGTCCAATGCTATGGTGTCGCAGGGTAAAATTGGTGCGCTGATCGGGGCCAAACCATCGCAGCGCCGCCTGGTGCTGGAAGAAGCCGCCGGGATTACCGGCCTGCATTCGCGCCGTCACGAGGCCGAGTTACGCCTGAAAAGTGCCGATCAGAACCTTGAACGTCTTGAAGATGTTCTGGTTACCCTTGATAGCCAGATTTCATCGCTGCAAAAACAGGCACGGCAGGCCCAACGTTATCGCAAACTTAGCGAAAGTATTCGCCAGACCGAAGCCCTGTTGTTTCATATTCGCTGGCAGGAAGCGGCGAAACGCCAGCAGGATGCCCGCGAGTTGCTGGTGACCGGGGAATCTGCCGTTCGCGATTTAACCGCCGAAGTTACCCGTGCGACCACCGGGCAAGCCCATATTGCCGCCAGTCTGCCCGATTTGCGCAAGCAGGAAGCCGAAGCCAGTGCTGCCTTGCAGCGCCTGATGATCGAGCGCGAAGGACTGGATAAGGACAAACAGCAAATTGAAACGCAGATGGCGCAATTGCGCGCCCGCGTTCAGCAAATTGACGCCGATTTATCGCGCGAGGCGGAACTGGCCAATGATGCCCAGGGGGCATTGGACAAGCTGAAACGTGAACGCGAGGATTTAAGCGAAGCCCAGGGCGGCGAGGATGACGAACTTGACGATGCCCGTGAACGTGCTGCTGAAAAAGCTTTGCGGGTCGAAGAACTTGAAACTGCAGTTGATGATTTGACCACCCGGGCCGCCGCCGAGGATGCACGGTTAAAATCAGTTCAGCAGCGCCTGTCGGAACTGGGCGCGCGGCGTATTCGTTTGACGGATCGTTATGATGAAGCGGTCGCGAAACTTGATGATATTCGGGTCGAGGCCGACTTTAGTGATGCCCTTGAAGATGCCGAAATGGCATTGGAAGAATGCGAGGAAACGGTTGAGCAGCGCAAAATGGCGATTGAAGACGCCGAAATGCGCCTGGCAGAGTTACATGACCGTGAAGATGCCGCCAAAATTGCCGAAAATGACGCCCGCGATGCCCAGCGTGATGTTGAGGCGCGTAAAACCCGCCTGATCGCGGAAATTGATGGTTTGGAAAGTCTGGTTAAAACCAGCGCGGATGATGAATATACCCCGATGATCGAACAGATCACGGTGCAGGGCGGGTTGGAATTGGCGGTGGCAGCGGCCCTTGGTGAAGACCTTGATGCGCCTGATGCCATCGAATCCCCAACCCATTGGGCTGGGTTTGACCCCTTGCCCGATGACCCGGCTTTGCCTGATAATGTTCAGGCCCTGGCAAAATTTGTCCAGGCACCGGCATTGTTAAACCGGCGTTTATGGCAAATTGGCGTTGTTGAAGACGACTCCACGGGGAACTGGCTGTGCAAGGATTTGAAAACCGGGCAGCGGCTGGTATCGCGTGATGGTGCGTTGTGGCGGTGGGATGGCTATCGCATTTTGGCCGGGGCGGAACTGGCGGCGGCAGCCCGTCTGCGCCAGCGGAACCGGCTGGAAGAATTGCGCGCCGAACGCGATGAAATGAACGATGTGGTCGAGGAAAGCATGGAACGGGCCGAAACGGCACGTGAAAATGTGGAACGCCTGAACGACCAGATTACCGAAGCCCGCAGTGCCGAACAGGAAGCCCACCGTGCGGCGCGTGAAGCCGACAGCCAGCTTGCGCGGGCGCGTGAAGAAATTGCCAACATCAAACGCGATGCCAGTGCCATTGAAGGGCGGTTGCAAAGCGCGGAAGAGGTGGTTAACCGCACCCGTCAGGATCTTGATGAACTGATCGCCGAGCAGGAAGAGCTTGCCGCAACCCCGCAGGAAAGCAGTGAAGGGCTGATTGAAATTAAGGCCGCGCTAAATGAAAAGCGCGCTGATCTTTCCGATGCGCGCGCCGATCAGATGGAAGCCAGAAGCCAGCTTGAGCGGATGCAGCGCGATATGTCGGGGCGGCGCAAGCGGCTGGAATTTGTGGAAAATGAAATTGCCACCTGGAACGAGCGGGCATCGGGCGCAGGTGACCGTGTAGCCCAATTGCGCGAACGCCAGGAAGAAGCGCAAATGGAACTGGAAGAACTGGAGCTGCGGCCCGACGAGATCGAGGAACGCCGCGCTATTTTGACCGACCGTATTGCCTTTGCCGAGCAAACCCGAAAGGACAGTGCCGATGCCCTGGTAAATGCCGAAACCGCCCAGCGCGAGGCCGACCAGCATTTGAAAGATGCGGAACAAAAACTGGCCGATGCCCGCGAAGGCCGGGTGCGGTGCGAGGCGTTGCTGGAGCAGGCCGAACAACACCGCCGCGATTTGATCGAACGTATTCGCGAAAGGGTGAATGCAACGCCTGACCAGTTGGCCGAGCTTGCCATGCTGGACCAGAACGAAGACCTGCCTGCTGAAAACGATATTGAAGCCCGGCTTGGCCGCCAGTCGCGTGAACGCGAAAACCTTGGCGCAGTTAATTTGCGCGCCGAGGTCGAGCTGGCCGAAATGGAAGAACAGAAAAATACCCTGGTCACCGAGCGCGACGATTTGCTGGCCGCCATCGACAAGTTACGCAATGGCATTAACCAGCTTAACCGGGAAGCCCGTCAGCGCCTTAACAAGGCGTTTGAGGAGGTCGACAAGCACTTCCAGCAATTGTTCGTCCGCTTGTTCGGCGGTGGGCACGCGCATTTGATGCTGACCGATGCCGATGATCCGTTAAATGCAGGCCTCGAAATCATGGCATCGCCGCCGGGTAAAAAGTTGCAGCATCTTTCATTGCTGTCAGGCGGGGAACAGGCCCTGACCGCAATGGCGTTGCTGTTTGCCGTGTTTATGACCAACCCGGCCCCTATTTGCGTGCTGGACGAAGTTGATGCCCCGCTTGATGATGCCAACGTAGACCGTTTTTGCCGGTTGCTTGAGGCAATTGGCCGTCATGCAAATACGCGATTCATGGTGATTACCCATCATCGTATGACGATGGCCCGGATGAATCGTTTATTTGGTGTGACGATGGCAGAGCGGGGTGTATCGTCGCTGGTATCGGTTGATTTGCGTCAGGCCGAAGTTTATTCGCAAAAAGAACAGCATGAGCTTGATTTAACCAGTTAGGGTGAACGGGGCCTGAAATACGCCAATTCATGTCCGCTAACCTAGGGAAACCGCCGGTTGCAAGGTGGCGAGGGTTGTTTCCGGGCATGGGTGTAGCAACAGTGATCCCGAACACACCTGAGAGGGTATTAGGGCTGTTTTTTGTTAAAAATTGTTATTTTTCAATTTGTTAAGTGGGGTTTTCCATGCTGCGAGCATCCGGGTTTTACGGCTTGACAGCCTATGGGGGGCTAAGTATGTTGCCCGCGCCTTTCCTTGTGTTGCCAGCAAGGCTGTTACAGCGGAGTTCGTTACGATGAGCGAAGAAAAAGATCGCGCTTCGTTAGCCGAACTGGATCGCAAATTAACGGCAGTTGCCGGGCGGCGTGAAGAAAAGCGAGGCCCGGTTTCGGGAGGCCGGAAAAGTTCATCGGCGGGCATGGCGCTCGGCATGCGGATATCAGCGGAAATGATCGCTGCTGTTGTTGTCGGGTTGCTGATTGGTTGGGGACTGGACCGGTTTTTTAATACGATGCCTTTGTTGCTTGTCCTTTTTGTCATTCTTGGGGCAGGTGCCGGGGGACTTAACGCCTATCGCGCAGCCAAAGGCTATGATAGTGCCATTGGACTTGGGCGCGCGATGGGGAAGCCCAAGCAGGGGGACAAGGAATAATCCTTGGCCTGACAAGATTGAGCGAGGATTACGGTGGCTGGACCGCTAGAGCAGTTTGAAATCAAGCCGTTGGCCGATCTTTCGGTAGGTGGCTTTGATGTTTCCTTCACCAATTCCGCCCTTTGGATGGTGATCGCAGCCGTTCTCGTAACGGGATTTATGACGATGAGCATGCGTCGTGGCGCACTGGTGCCAGGTCGCTGGCAGGGCGCTGCCGAGGTGATGTATGAATTCGTCGCCAACATGCTCAAAGATAATGTGGGAACCGCCGGGCGCAAGTATTTCCCGTTTGTTTTCACGCTGTTTATGTTTGTGCTGTTCGGGAACCTTCTAGGTATGATCCCGCACGGCTTTGCTTTCACGAGCCACATTATCGTGACTTTCGCGATGGCTCTGGTGATTTTTGTCGGTGTGACGATTATCGGCTTTGCGCGCCACGGAACGCATTATTTGCGTATGTTCTTTCCGGAAGGTGCCCCGATAGCGACTGCGATCATTTTGATCCCGATCGAAATCATTTCCTATTTCTCTCGTCCGTTCAGCCTGGCTATCCGACTGTTCGCAAATATGACGGTCGGCCATATCATGTTGAAAGTGATTGGCGGATTCGTCGGACTTATCGGCATATTCGGCGTGCTTCCTTTTGCGATGCTGACGGGGATTACCGTTCTGGAGTTCGGCATTGCCGCGCTTCAGGCCTATGTTTACACAATTCTCACCTGCATCTATCTCCATGATGCAATCCACATGCACTGATGTGCTGTGGACTGGTGTGATCTTTTCTTATTGCCTTTAAGAAATTCGAAAGGGTGAAGTTATGGAACTCGATGCTGCAAAGATGATCGGTGCTGGCCTGGCTGCTATTGGTATGATTGGTGCCGGTATCGGGGTGGGTAACATTTGGTCGAGCCTGATCGCAACTGTTGGCCGTAACCCGGCTGCCAAAGCTGATGTTGAACTTTATGGCTGGATCGGCTTTGCCGTTACCGAAGCTATTGCATTGTTCGCACTCGTCGTTGCGCTGATCGTTCTGTTCGGCTAATCGGCGCCTTTTGCGCGAATACTCGGCCCGGCGAGGGTGAACTCTCGCCGGCGTCGTTGAATTCGGGAGTAGGCTATGCCGCAGTTTGATATTACGTCGTTCCCGTCCCAGATTTTCTGGCTGGTTGTCGTTTTCGCCATTCTCTATATTTTGATGTCGAAAATTGCCCTGCCAAAAGTTGGTGACGTTCTTGAACGCCGTCACAAGACTATTGAAGACAATCTTGGCAAGGCACGGGCGTTGAAAGACGAAACCGATGCCGCCATCGCACGGTATGAAGCAGCCCTGGCAGAAGCCCGGGATGCCGCCCATGCCGATATTCGCGAAGCATCGGAAAAGGCAACTGCACAGCAGGCTGCCGAGACCGAAGCAATGGCCAGGAAGCTGTCTGAAAAGACATCCGCCGCCGAAAAGCGGATTGCACAAGCCAAGACAACCGCGTTGAGCGGTGTGTCTGAAGCCGCGGCTGATATTGCCCGCGAAGCAACTGCAAAGCTGATCGGTGTCAAGGTTCAGACCAAAACCGCTGAAAATGCGGTTGCGGCAGTGATTGGGGAATAAACGCCATGGAAGCAGAACACGGTAGTTTCTTCACCAATCCGGAAACCTGGGTTACCTTTGCGTTCCTGTTTGTTGTCATTTTTGGCGGCTACAAGGTTGTAAAGGCGATCTCGGCAGCGCTTGATAAACGCGCTGGCAAGATTTCCAACGAACTTGACGAAGCGCAGCGCCTGCGTGAAGAAGCTCAGGAGCTTCTGGCCAAATATCAGGCCAAGCAGCGCGAAGCCCTTAAAGAGGCCGACGAAATCCGCGCCCATGCCAAGTCCGAAGCGGACCGCATGCTGGTTAATGCCAAGGCCGAACTTGAAGCGTCGCTCAAGCGCCGTGAACAGCAAGCCATGGACCGGATCAGCAACCTGGAAGCCCAGGCTGTGGCAGAAGTTCGTGCCCATGTGGCCGAAATCGCCACGCAGGCGACCCTCGCGATGGTGACAAAAAATGTTACCGGCGCAAAGGCTGATGAACTGGTTGATAGTGCGATTTCTGAAATCAAAGGCCGCCTGAATTAATTCAGGTCCGCATTTCAAAAGTTAAAACCCCCTTGGTTCGTGCCTTGGGGGTTTTTTCGTTCACGGGTTCGGCTTTACCATCGCGGTCACGGCTTTTGGGCGGCCAGTAATAAAAAGGGCGGACGCCGACGGTGGTTGTCCCATTTGGCATTGGTCGCTTCTTTTTGCGGTTCCGGTTCCAGCAGCCGGCTTATCTGTAAGCCTGCATCAAGCAGTCCGTTGACGTAAGACTCAGTGGTACGATGATATTTGATCACACCGTCAACAAACCATCGTGTATGTCTTGGGCCTTCGTCGCGGTAATTATCCACTGGCCAGAACAGGTCGTTTCCCGCTTCATCCTGGTGCCATTTCTGGGCAGCCAGTGCGGTGCATATTGGATGTTCAACCGAAAACAGCAATCTGCCGCCAGGCTTTAACCGGGCTGTAATATCTGACAGTGCAGCCCGATAATCAGCCACATAATGTAGTGCCAGTGACGACACGATCAAATCAAACTGGCTGTTGGCAAAGGGTGTTGCTGCAAGGTTTTCAATTGCGCTTTTGGCAAAGACGATTGCCGTGTCGTCTGTCATTTGCTGTGCTGCGGCCAGCATTTTGGCCGATATATCCATGCAGCTTACCGAAGCGGCCTGTTGTTGGCGGGCATAACGGGCAAAATCGCCAAAACCACATCCCAAATCGAGAATATCCAGCCCGGTCAGGCTTTTGGGTAACAGGGACCGCAGGGCCGGTTGTTCCAGAACATCGTTTAAGCCGGTACCGGACTCTCGCAGGGAACGATACCCTTCATGGAAGGCGGGATCATCATAGATATTCTGGATCGAAGGCATGGTCGGTCACCATCAAACAGGTCGGGAGGTAAACTTTGTGACCTGTTTGACGGCAAGGTGCAAGTTGGTCAGGTGGCTAGGGTATTTGGCGCGACACCTTAACTTTCAAATCGTTTTAGGCGGTCGTGCGGGGCGGTAAAATCCAGATCCGGGCCAAGCGGCACGATCCCGGTCGGGTTGATCATGGTGTGGCTTTCGTAATAATGGCCCTTGATATGATCAAAATGGACCGTCTCGGCGATACCGGGATGTTGATAAAGATCGCGGGTATAGGCCCACAGGTTGGGATAGTCTTTCAACATTCGGATATTGCATTTGAAATGGCCGTGATAAACCGGATCAAAGCGCACCAGGGTGGTGAACAGGCGCCAGTCTGCCTCGGTCAAGTGATTGCCAACCAGAAAGCGGTGTTGATCCAGACGGTTTTCAAGCCAGTCCAGCGCTGAAAATAGCGATGTGACGGCGGTTTCATACGCATCTTGTGTGGTGGCGAAGCCCGATTTGTAAACGCCGTTATTTACATCGTTGTAAACGCGTTCGTTTACGGTATCAATTTCGGCACGCAGATGTTGCGGGTAATAATCGCCCGGGGTTGCGCCCAACCCGTCAAAGGCGGTGTTGAGCATGCGGATAATCTCGGACGATTCGTTATTTACAATCTGCCCGGTTTTTTTGTCCCACAGCACTGGTACTGTGACCCGGCCTGTATATTTCGGGTCGGCATCGGTATAGACCTGATGCATGAAATCGCGATCGCCAAGGTCATCGCCAAGGCCGTCTTTGGCTGAAAATTCCCAGCCATTTTCCAGCATGCGCCAATGCACCACCGAAACCGATATCATGTCTTCCAGTCCTTTCAGACTGCGAAAGATCAGGGCGCGATGAGCCCAGGGGCAGGCATAGGATACATATAAATGATAGCGGCCCTTTTCAGCCGGGAAAGGGCCGGTGTTATCGGATGAAATCTGATGGCGAAAGGCACTGTCCTGGCGTTTGAATTTACCGCCGGTGGATTTGGTGTCGTACCATTGGTCTTTCCATACACCGTCAATTAACAATCCCATTTCAGCTTCCTTTGTCGTGGCCGGGGGCAAAGCAGCGCCGGCCATTAAGTTTGGTTTGTGTTGTTTACAATCTTGACGTTTTCCAAGTTGAAGGCAATGGGGTGATGTGACATTAATTTGTTTCCAAATGCGCAACAGTTGGCGTGATGCAGGCGGTAAAGCAAGGATGATGCGATGCTTATTGGTAATCTTGATGGCATGACGGTTTTCGCCCGGGTAGTGGAAGAACAAAGTTTTTCCGGGGCGGCACGCAAACTTGGCATGTCCAAATCCGCCGTTAGTAAACATGTGACCAAACTGGAAGACAGCCTTGGCATTCGTCTGTTAAATCGCACGACGCGCCGGTTAAGCCTGACCGATGCCGGATCGACATTTTATTTGCATTGCGCCCGCGTGGTCGAAGAAATCGAAACCGCTGAACATGCCCTGACCGATTTGCGTGGCACCCCGCGCGGTATTTTGCGTATCTCTGCCCCGCTGACATTTGGTCAGCGGTTTTTGCCGAATGTCGTGGCCGACTTTATGCTGCTTTACCCCGGCCTGAAGGTGGATATTCATCTTGCCGACCATATGGTTGATCTGGTGGCCGAGGGGTTTGATATGGCCGTGCGGGTCGCACGTCAGCTTGATGCCAATATGATAGCCCGCAAGCTGGCTGTTTTCCATGGTCAGCTGGTGGCATCACCCGATTATATTGAAAAACACGGTATGCCCAAACATCCTGGCGATTTAAGCGATCACGATGTTATTGCCTATACCAACGTGCCCAACCCCAATATTTGGGAATTTGAAGGACCCGATGGAAAGACAAGTGTGCGCGTGAACCCTGTTTTATGGTGCAATAACGGCGAATTTACTGCCGTTGCCGCCAAACGGGGGTTGGGGATTGCGTCCGAGCCGGAATTTATCATTGCCGATGCCCTGCATAGTGGCGAGCTCGTACCGGTTTTGACGGAATATTCAACGCGTCTTGGGGGCGGCATATATGCGGTTTACCCCGAGCGTCGCCACCTGCCGACCAAAGTGCGCCTGTTTATCGATTTTCTGGTTGAACGGTTTAATGCCGGGTTGGCCACCGAAATGCGCGGTCCCTGCGCGACCCTGAAGAAAGATGACAATCGCCAATAGAAGCCCCCGGATGAAGCATGGTGACGGATACAGAAACCCGGGCATTTAGCGTGTTTCGCGTCGCCAGCCAAACAGGCACAAAATCACCCCGATAATCGCCAGGGCGGGTAAGGGTAACAGATTGTTTGTTGTGCCAATAAGGGTTCGGTAGCTTTCAGTTTGGACCATTCCGGCCCATTTTGGCCCGTTCCAGCTGCTTTCGCGGGTGACCCGGCGAAACGCGGGCAGGCCGTTTTCAATGCGGCCGATATAGCCGTTATTGGCGGCAACAATTTTACCCAGAATTTCGGTTGTAGATGTGGTGTTGCGCCGTTCACTGGTTAAAACATCGCGATCCACATGCAGGGCGGTCTGGCTTTTTCCTTTGGCATCCCGGGCTGTAATACGGATAAGGCCGTGTTGCGCAATGGGTATGTTTGCCTGCCATGTCTGATCTGACTGGCGGGTAAACGGGGCATTGATTGCGCTTAACGTTACCGGGTCGATTGCGGTTGCCGTTTGTGGGGCCGCCCCGATTTTACGCCACGTCAAATCAAGCGATGCGCCATCGGCTGACCGGGTGGTGGTGATGGTGTTTTCTTCCAGGGCGGGTTCTTTCATTAACCAGTGCGACAACCGGCGTAATAATTCGGCAATCGGGCCGCCACCATCGTGGCCGCGTTGCCACAGCCACATCTGGTCGCTGGTTAAAATTGCTGCCCGTCCTTCGCCCACCCGTGACATGGTTAACAAGGGCAGGTCATTAATACCGGTCATCACTGTCATGGCCTGTGCATTGGTTTGCCGGGTTTCAATTTGCCGGTACCAGTGCCCCCAGCGATGGGTTGCCTGACGTGGCCCGGCAATGGCCGACGTCACTGGATGCAGCCTTCCGGTGTCGTTTACCCTGGGAATAAACCCCTGTTCCAGAATACGGCCGGTGGCATCAAGTGGCATCATTTGCCCCAGCACCGTATCGGCCAGGCCATCGGGCGCAATATATTCCGGCCCGGCCACCACCAATGCCGCACCGCCACCCTGAACATATTCAACAACCTTTTCCAGATACTGCACCGGCAGCACTCCGCGGCGCTGGTAACGGTCAAAAATAACCAGATCAAACTGTTTAAGTCGAACTTCAAACAGATCGCGGATAGGAAACGGGATCAAAGCCAGTTCGTTGATCGGGGTATCGTCGCCTTTTTCAGGTGGGCGTAAAATGGTGAAATGAACCAGATCAACGCCAGGGTCGGCGCGCAGCAAATTGCGCCAGGCGCGTTCGCCCGGGTGTGGTTCGCCTGACAACAGCAAAACCCGCAACCGGTCGCGAACGCCGGTGGTTTCCAGAATAAGACGGTTGTTGGTGGTATCGGCTTCATCGCGAAGGGCAGCCATACGCAGCTCGGCAATCACCGGCCCGGCATGGGTGATGGGAATGGTAATGGATGTTTTCTGATTGGCAGGAACGTTAAACCGGCGCACCGTGCCGTCTTCCTGCAGCAGGGTCACACTTATCGGGTTACCTGCGGTTATATCGGGGTCGATCGCCTCGACAATGAATTCGGCGTCTTTGCCGACAATGCCGTAATCCACATTCTGGTGCATTTGCAAGCGGCGGTCCCGTTCGTCCCGGGTGCCCGTGATCAGGGCATGAAGCGGGGCATCAAGATGCAGGCTAACGGGGACATCGTGAACCTGACCATCGGTGATCATAACAACCCCGGCCAGCCTTTCGCGCGGAATGCCCCCCAACAGCCGGTCAAGGGCGGCGAACATGTCGGTTCGGGTTTCGCCAGCTACATTTTCGACCCGAAGGTCAATATCGGGGTCGTTGTCGTATTTCTGGTGCAATGCCTCGATTGCCTGATCGGTTTGGACGGTTCTGTTCCCCAGTTGCTGGCTTGCGGAACGGTCAGCCAGAACCAGCACAATATCGCTGAGTTTTTCACGTGACTGATCGGTAAATTGGGGGGCCAGCAAACCGATTAATAACAGGGCCATCATGCCCGCACGCCAGATACCACCGCGCAACCGCAGCATCAGGCATAATATGACAAGGCCAATGGCAATCAGGGCCAAAATGCCCAGCCACCCGGGTGTGATCAAAGGATTGATCTGAAAATCCTGCAAGCTGATCATCGACCCAGCCTTTCAAGGATGGCAGGCAAATGCACCTGATCCCCCTTATAGCTTCCGGTCAGGGCATAAATGACCAGATTAACGCCAAATCGCAGGGCCAATTCGTGCTGGCGCGGCGAAATGTCGTCTATCGGGTTGCTGGTGGCCGTACCATATTGTTCAAGCTCCAGCCGGGTGCTGACCCAGGATGCCGCCCAGTCATTGCCGCCAAACAACACCGATGATACGCCGTCAAGGCGCGGGTCGGGGCGGGCATCAACCCATAATGCAGCATCAAACCGGCCATAGGCCTGATCAAGCAAATAGAAGCTGCGAAATACGATATGGTCGCGCGGTGCCCGCGCCAATGTGGGAATTTCAATACCCTCAAGCAGGCGGCGTAACCGTGCCGGTTCAACTTCCCGGTCGCGACTGTCGATCAGGACCATGCCGCCATTGGCAAGATAACGGTTTAACTGTTCACGGCCATAGGCGGAAAGTTCGGCCTGCCCCTCGGCCAGGGGCCAGTAAATAAGCGGGTAAAAACTTAGATCATCGCTTTGCGGGTTAACCATCACAGGTGATGCCAGGTCAGCCGCCGTGCGTTTACGCAAGATGTCGGTTAGCCCTGAAAGCCCGGCATGGCTTAGCCTGTCAATTGCGGCAACCCCGGTATGCATATAGGCCAGGCGCGGGTGCAGTGCGGCCTGAAAATCCTGCAGGGGTGTTGTTTCCTGCGCATGGGCCTGCCCTATATTGCCCAACCCGGTTGTTAGCGCCGCCCCTGCCAGAACAAGAGCCAGCAGGGTCAAGGTTTTTGTCGACGATGGCTTTGTTTGTGGCGATGGTGCCATGGCCCTGTTTTTATCCGCCTGTGCCTGTGCCTGTGCCTGTGCCTGTGCACGGGTTATTTTCCGCCCCCGTCTGTGCCCCTGAAACCGGCTGGTCGCACTGGTTAAAATGACGATCAGGGTGTCGATTAAAAACAGGCAGAATGCCGCAAATACACAAATTGTCGCCAGATCAACCTGTGTGTCGTCAGCCAGGGTTTTGATTTGAACCTGATCGGGCCAGCGAACCGGATTGTCGAGCCCGCCAATATGTGGGCCGAGATTATGCGCAACAGCCTGGCCGTTTTGCCCGTATATCCCCGGCGGGTGGCGCGGGGTCGGCATGTCGCGATCTGATTGCAGGGCCAGTACGGTCGGGTCGGGCTGATGGGCGCGGCCAAACGCATCAAGGATGGATTGCGGCGGAAGCAGGGTGCGGATTTGCGATGAAGATTGTTCATCCGGGCTGGCAAGCGGTAACAGGCGCTGCCAGATTTGCACAAATAACCCCGACATTGGCAAATTGGACCAGTCCGCCCACGGGGTGACGTGGAACAAAACAATGCGACCCGCATTTTGGGGAATACTTGTGATTAATGGCGTTCCATCGGTCAGGCGGGACCAGGTTTTTTCAACAATATCGCGGTCGGGTTCGGCCAGTAATTGCCGGGTTACGGTTATTTCCTCGGGAACGGACAGGCCAAAAAACGGGCTGTTTCCTTCAAAACGGGCAAGGTGTTTGGGGCGTTCCCACGACATGGACCCGCCAAAATCCCGGTTGCCCAGGCGTAATGTGACGGGCAAAAAACGGTCATCCGGACTGCTGGTGGCGTCACCGGCAAAACGAACCAGCATTCCGCCATTGTCAATCCAGCGTGTTAACGCCCCTTGCTGGCTGCCCAGGCCCGGTATATTGCCGGTGGCGACAAGAACATCAGGGGTGTCGGCCAGCAAACTTGCCAAGGTGCCATAAGTAACATTGGCATAAGGCGAAATTGCCCGGTCGAGGAAAAAATACCTGTCTGACAGCAATACGGGCCCTTCGCCCGAACTGACAACAATACCAACTTTGCGTTGCTGCCATTTTGCGCCGGTTTGAAACAGGGCCGCAGCACTTTCGACATTGATAAGGCCCACCGTCTGGATTGCGTTGGCAATATCGCCCGGTAAGGGCACCTCGATATCGGTATGTGCGGTTTGTGCGGCAATGGTTACGGGATGGCGCAAAATAATTTGGCCCCGGTCATTGCGGGCAACCAGTGTGGTTTGGCGACTGTCCGCTTGTTGGGTGTGTCCCAGGGTAACAGCCATGCCGTTGCGGTTGCGGGTCAGCGCCGTGATGGCAAGCGTGCCGTTATCGGGGGTGGCAGCAGGGTGGACAACAATCAATGGTGAGACCGTTGACAGGTCTTCGGCAAGGCTGGCTTTACCCGGTTTATCAATATCGTTGGTTAACAGAATGGCGCTGGCAATGGCGTTGGTAATATCCTGCCGCCCGGCAATTTGGGTCGCCAGCAACGGGTAGGCCGGTGCCCATGGGTGGGGTTGCAGCCGGTCAAATGCGTTTTGGGCATCGTGCGGGGAAAGCGGCCCTTGCAAGGGGGGCAGATCGGTGCTGTTTGCGCCTGCGGCTTCGGGGGCTGTAATTCCGATGAAAACGGACTGGTTGTTTAACCGGGCCTGATTAACAATCTGTTTCATGCCTTGCCGGTATTGGGGCCAGTTGGCGGCACTGGACCAGCTGTTATCAACCATCACCAGCATGGCCCCGTTTTCAGGGGCGTAGTCGGTTTTGTTTAACACCGGGTGGGCCGCTGCCAAAATCAGTGCCAGCAGGATCAGGCTGCGCAAAATTGTTTGCCATAACGGCGACCATTCGGCATTGCGACGGTTATTGGTGGCGCCGATTAACAAACGGGCAGCCGGAAAATGAATTCTGCGCGGACGGCGCGGGGCGCTACGAATGATCAGCCACAAAACCGGCAATAATAATAAGCCGGCAAGAAGGGCAGGGTATAAAAACGTGATCGCGCCAAATATCATGGGCGCTGACCTGTGCGTGGAGCCATGGCACCGCCATTGTCGGGGCGTTCGGTTATGTGCTGATACAGGGCCAGCAATGTCTGGCTTGGGTTTTGGTCGATGACGTGCAAATCATATAGCCACTGGCAGGCCATTGTTGCGTCACGAATTCTTGCGCGCCACTTTTGGCTTCTGCGAATAAATTCGTCGCGCTGGTCTTCAAATTTTTCGCTATGAAAAATGATGTTGTCGTCGTTATCGGTAAAATTAATGCGCCCGGCAAAATCGGGCAGGCATTCGGCCGGGTCGAGAACCTGAATAAGCGCCCCGTCATTCTGGTTATGCGCCAACCGGCGCAGGCTGGCCGCTGGCGAGCGGTCCGGAGCCGCAAATTCAAGAAAGTCGGCCAAAATCAGCACGCTGTGTTTACGGCCAGGGTGAATGTGGGTGCCATCATTGTCGATATTGGCCGGGGCAGATAGCATCGCATGGCCCAGTTTTACCAGTTGGTCGTGCGTGGTGATACGGGTGTGGGGCAGGTCAAACGCGCCAACTGTTTCGCCGTTTCGCAATAACAAATCAGCCAGAGCCAGGGCGATAACCATCATGCGGTCCGCCTTGGGCTGGTTTTTATTGTTAGATGACCAGAAAGACGAAACACTAAATACCGGCCAGATCCAGTAGGTGTGGCTGGCCTGCCATTCAGTTTGGCGAATAAAGGTATTGTCGCTGCGCGCAGATCGACGCCAGTCGATTTGCCCGGCAGGGTCGCCTGCAACATAGGGCCGAAATTGCCAGAAATCGCTGCCGGGGCCAACCTTGCGGTTGCCATGCAGGCCACTGCGCAGGGCTGTTGCCAGCCGCCTGGATTCGTCAACAAGTTGCGGCAGTCGCGCCGCCAGTGAACGGGCGGCGGCAATCTGATCGGGCAAATTGCGCGCAGGCACCATTATGCTTGTTGGTCCCTTATTCTAGATAAAACATCGGTAATTAGGGATGCGGCCGAAAAACCGTCGGCGCGGGCACCATATGTCAGTCCGAAACGGTGGCGTAGAACCGGTACCGCCAATGCTGAAACATCATCAAGCGACGGGGCAAACCGCCCCTGCAACATGGCGCGCGCCCGACAAGCCAGCGACAGCGATTGTGCGGCGCGCGTGCCCGGTCCCCAGGCAACATTATTGGCGATATCGTCAAAACTTGTGCTTTCGGGGCGGCAGGCCCGGCACAGGGTAATAATGGTATCAAGCACGCGGTCGGGCATTGGCAGGCGTCGCACAAAGCCCTGTGCTTCGATCAGTTCATCGGTATGCAAAATCTGGCGGGGACGATTCATTTGGCTGCCCGTGGTTTGGGCAACAATGCGCCGTTCGGCATCCTGATCGGGATAGGCCAGCCGAACTTCAAGCAAAAAGCGGTCAAGCTGGGCTTCGGGCAGGGGATAGGTGCCTTCCTGTTCCAGCGGGTTCTGGGTGGCCAGCACATGAAAGGGCATGGGCAGGGCATGGCTGTAACCGGCGACCGAAATTTCGCGTTCCTGCATCGCCTGTAGCAAGGCCGATTGCGTGCGCGGGCTGGCGCGGTTGATTTCATCAGCCAGCAAAAGCTGGCAAAAAACCGGCCCCTTGATAAAGCGAAAGGCCCGTTTGCCATCCGGGCCGTCTTCAAGGACTTCAGACCCTAAAATATCGGCAGGCATCAGGTCGGGGGTAAATTGCACACGTTTGTCAAGCAGGCCCAAAGCCTTGCCAAGGGTGTGCGCCATTAGCGATTTGCCAAGGCCGGGCGCACCGACCATTAAAACATGACCACCGGCCAGAATGCCGATCAATGTCTGGTCAACGGCGTCGTCCTGGCCAAAGATAATGGACGCGATCATATCACGGGCTTCGCCCAGACGGACAACACAGGCATCAAGGCGGGCGGCATCCTGTTCGAGGCTGCTGGCGCGCGACATGCCGAATTCTTCAGGAAAGTGCTGCGTGTTTGTCATGGCCGTAAATTCTGCATCCTCTGTTGCATTGGCGCTATCGGGCTGTCACACAGACTGGCAATTCCCGGATCGTAAACTAGCTTAAGGTTATGACCTATTAATATGATTGCAATGGACGGTCGGAATTGTGCCGATAGGCGAAGAAAAATCGTGAAAAGATGTAGATATTTCCCGATTTTGTGACACGGCAGCCTGCGCAAAACCGCTCGGTCCTGAAGGACAACCGTTATAAATGCGAACGCCGTCGCCAGGTCGTCTGACCGGAAATCCGTTACGCTCTGCGAGCTTTTCCTTGTATTTCGCTATCATAACGGTTGCCATTGTTATCATATTAATAGGCCAAGACCCTGATCAGGGTAAGTTGGAAACCTTGACTGTAAGTGTATAGCATGACCCAAAACGATAAAACTGTCGATCTTGCCGAAAACCTGTGGAAACGTCTGCGTAGTGGCAAGCCGCCGTCGGGCCGCCATCCACAAATATGCGGTGATATTCCCATGTCCATAAATCGTGATGGAACATGGTATTATCAAGGCGGGCCGATTGGCCGAATGGAGCTGGTTAAATTATTTTCCACCGTTTTACAGCGCGACGAAGATGGCGGGCACTGGCTGGTGACCCCGGCGGAAATGGCACGCATCGAGGTTGAAGATGCCGCCTTTGTTGTGGTGGAGGTCGTTCGCGATAGCGTGAATAGCGAAACCAGTATCGATACCGGGCCAACGGACCAGGTTGATTCTGTTACCAAAACCGACATTATCCGAATGCGGACGAATATTGACCAGTGGGTTGAGCTTGACGAAAACCACCCCTTGCGTGTTGAGGAAAACCCCGAAACAGGCGAGCCATCGCCCTATATTGCACTGGATCGCGGGCTTGAGGCCCGTTTGAACCGCGCCAGTTTTTATCAACTGGTGGATTGGGCCGAAGAAATTACCGCACCTGATAGCACCCAAACAGCGATTGGCGTTTACAGCCACGGACGGTTCTTTAAAATCGGTACCGTGGAGAATGATGACGTATGACACCTGAAAATATTATGGCGGCCTTAAAGGCCCCGCGTGATGCCCTTGAATTGCGTGTAGGCGACCACGCGGTTGATTTTCCCGGTTCCCGGTCACGGGCGCGCGCCTTCGCCGAGGGAGAGCTTAAATCCCGCCCGGCGGCGGTATTGATGCCGCTGGTGCAACGAACTGAAGGATTGTCGGTTATTTTCACCCGGCGTACGGCGCATTTAAAGGCACATGCCGGGCAAATCAGTTTTCCCGGTGGCCGCAAGGAAGATGAGGACGCCGATCTGGAAGAAACGGCTCTTCGTGAAACCGAAGAGGAAATTGGGTTGCATCGGCGCCATATCCGCCTGATTGGCCGGTTGAACGATTATTATACCGTGACCGGTTTTCAGGTGACGCCAATTGTTGGCATCATTACCCCGCCCTTTGATATTGTTGCAGACCCGTTTGAGGTGGACGAGGTTTTTGAAGTGCCATTGTCCTTTATTCTTGAACCCGGTAACCAGAAACTGCAAACGGTGGATTTTGAAGGAGCAAAACGGCGTTATTTTGCCATTCCCTATCGGCAATATTATATTTGGGGGGCAACGGCAGGAATGTTGGTGAATTTTAGCGATGTGTTACGCGCCCATTCGCAAGATGTGACCCGGCCAACAGTAAAATAGCATTATCGGGCCGAATGATTTGGCTTTGCGGCCATGGCGTGCCATTGATGCCGTTGTGATAATTTAGAAAGAAAGCTGCCATGCTGCGCGAAATTATCCAGATTGGTTTGCCGATTATTTTGCCGTTTGTGATTTATTCACTTTGGTTGAAATACGCCCGTGCCAAGGCGATCCGCGAGGGACATGAAGTTATTCCACCGTGGGATCAGGGCCCCTGGCTTTTACTGTTTTTTATTGGTGTTTTTCTCGCCGGAAGCATTTTGGTTTTTACCGCCCTGACAAGCGGGTCTTCACCCGATTCTGTTTATCATGCGCCGGAATTAAAAGACGGTGTTATTACGCCGGGCTATTTTGAACCCAAAAAACCGGAATAACCAAAACCGGTTTCCAGCCGTTATGTCCCTGTTTGATCCCACGCAAGAATACGCATGACAAAGTTCGAACCCACTGGCCATTTGGCCCCTTATGGCGTGATGGCCGCCGCCGAAACAGCGCAATTGTTTTCAGCCCTGCGACAACAGGGCGGAACGGCGCGTTATGTCGGCGGAATTGTGCGTGATGCCTTGCTGGCGCGCGATTTGGGGGATGTGGATATTGCCTGCGATTTAAAACCCGATATCTGTATGGCGGCTTTGGAAAAGGCGGGTATCCGGGTTATTCCGACCGGGTTGCAGCACGGCACAGTTACCGCCGTTATTAATGATTATTCCTATGAAATTACCACCTTGCGGGTGGATGTGACCACCGATGGCCGCCATGCCGAGGTCGCCTTTACCGATAACTGGCTGTTAGATGCCAAACGCCGCGATTTTACCTTTAATGCCCTGTATTGTGACCCGAATGGCACCATTTATGACCCGTTTGATGGCGAAGCCGATTTGCGAATTGGCAAGGTGCGTTTCATTGGTGTTGCTGAAGATCGTATTGCCGAGGATTACCTTCGCATTTTGCGGTTTTTTCGCTTTTTTGCCTATTTTGGCCGTCCGCCCCTGGATGCGATCGGGGCGGAAGCCTGCCGTAAAGGGGCAATCGGCCTGCGTGATATTTCCAGCGAACGTATTCGCGATGAAATGTTTAAATTGCTGCGCGCCAAAAACCCCGCCGCGACCATCGGCGATATGGTGGGGTTTTCGGTGTTGCCGGTTATTTTGCCCGAACTTTCGAACATTCCGCGGCTTCGTATTGTTGAATGGCTTGAAACCACGGCTTTGGCCGACCCGGCAATTGGCATAGACCCGTTACGCCGGATGGCCGCACTTTTTACATCGCCAGAAACCGGTGACAAAGCCATTGCCCACGCCGCCCGGTTTGCCCGATCCTTGCGATTATCCAACGACGAGGTTGAGCGGTTTTCATTGATGAGCGCCAGCTTTCGTCTGATTGACAACGTGATGGATGATAAACGCATTCGCCGCCATTTGTATCATTTGGGGGCTGATGCGTTTCGGGATGCGGTAATTATGGCGTGGGGGGAACGTGCGGCTTTATCGGCGCGGCCAATACCGGGTGAAAACGCCCGCTGGCAACACATGCTGGCGCAGGCACACGCCTGGCAAACCCCGCAATTGCCGGTAAAGGGCCGCGATATTTTGGCGGCCAAACTGGTGCCGCCTGGCCCGTTGATGGGGCAATTGTTACGTTTGGCCGAGGAATACTGGCTGGAAAATGATATGACGCCGGATCACGCGGCGTTAATGGCCTATATGGCCGACCATATTCCCGATCAGGATACGAAGAACAACCCGCCCAAGGAGAGAGAATGACAGATCGTATTATTGGCCATCGGGTTTGTTTTTTTGGCGATAGTCTGGTTAACGGGGTGCGCGATGCGCAAAAGGGCGGCTGGCCCATGCGCCTGGGCCAACGTTTGTTAAATGATATCGGGCTGGATGCGACGATTTATAATTTGGGCATTCGTGCCGAAACCAGCAGCGATTTAAAGAACCGCTGGTACGACGATGCCACGCGCCGCAAGGTGGATGAATTTCCGCTGGTACTGGTATTTTGTTTTGGTTTGAATGATGCCAACCACGCTCAGGAACGCGGCGAGGAAACCACAATGCGGGTTTCCCATGCCCAATCCCTTGCCAATGCAACCGATATCATGACCAGGGCACGTGAAATGGCCCCGACATTGTGGGTTGGTCCCCAGGCCGTGATTGATGGCGGCCGGTCCAGCAAGATCGTGAATGAACGACTGGAAGGTTTAAATCAGTTGTTTGCAGAAACCGCACGCGGATTGGAAATTCCGTATTTTGATGTGTTTGAGCGCACCCGGAATGATGAAACATGGCAACGCGCCCTGCGCCGCGGTGATGGATATCATCCTGATACAGCGGGCTATGATTTGCTGGCCGAAATGATTTGGCAGTGGCAGGGCTGGCGTGATGTTTTTGCAATGAATAGCTGATTTTGCCGCATCGCTATATGTGACAGCCATTTGTCAGGATTGGTGGCCGCTAAAGGGGGCCGATATAGCAACCTAAAAATATGCGGCCCGACCGCGATTAATTGATCACGCGATCAAATCGACAATGTTGCCCCGGGGTTGGGAAAGGGCGGTAAGATTGGATATTTTGCCGCCATTGCCATAACCGGTTGCCGTGTTTTGGGGCTCATCCGCATCGATGGTGACGGCGGAATAGGCATTTGACGCGGTGTTGGCAAGGGCATTTTGAGGTTGGCGTGGTTGCGGCTGCGCGCCATTATCGTCTGCAACAGTATCGCGTTGCGATGACGGGGTGACGGCTGCGCCCGTCTGGTCGATGGTTTTGTCAAAATCGCCACGCGCCGCACGTTCGGCAACCGGCGCAACAGGGCGCAGGGCCGCAGGAACAGCAATGTTATATCCAGAACCAATTTTGCCGATCATGGCGTACAGCGTATCCGCGAAAAACAGCGATTGAAATTCAATCTGACAAGCCAGACATCATAATCAAGCCGTCATTAGAGGGAAGCGTTTTTTTTCGTCAGGCAACACAGGGTGATCAATTGGCGAATGCCTGGATTCATGCTGGTTAATGATTTGATATTAAAAGATTATTTTTCGTGCCGTCGTTTGTGTTTTCGCCGCGGTATCAGGATGTTTCGTTTGTTTCTGACGCCGGGTTGATTTCGTTATCCGAATCGTCATTTTCATAGATCGAACTGGCAAAGCGATCCGGGCTGTTTTTGGCCAGATCTTTCAGTTTTGCCGCTTCGGTTGAAATATGGTCCAGGGTGATATCGGTGCGCTCCGGCGGCACCCGAATTAACGCCGCACTTACCGTCATAAGTGGAAAATGTTTATCAATGCCGTCGCGCCCTTTGCCCTGCAAAAAGCCGTTTTCCCGGGTTTTCGGATCGTAGAAACTTTTGATTTCCTCGTCGAACATGGCCTGCGCACGCCGCACGGCAGAAACGGCTTCTTCAAAGTCGATTGATTGTACATAGGCAAAAAAATCGTCACCGCCGATATGTCCAATGAACCATGCATTCTGGCTTAGGGCTTTGCCCAGAATATCCTTGAACAATAAAATTGCCCGATCACCCTGGCGGAAACCATAGCGATCGTTAAACGGTTTGAAATTGTCAAAATCGAAATAAACCGCAAAACGGCGCCGACGGGGATGTGACAGGGCATTGGCGGCATAGCGATAAATGGCACTGTTGCCGGGAAGTCGGGTTAACGGGTTTTCATCGCGGGCGTTCAGGGTGTTGCGTTCGTTGACCGCACGCAACAGGGCACGCTGGTCCAGCACACCCAGATACCGGCCATCTTCTGTCAGGATCAAACCATCAAGTGTGTCGGCGGTGACAAAGGTTTCAAGCAGTTCCGACAGGCTGGTGCGAATATCGGCCGACGGGCAACGGCGCAAAAACCGTGACATATAGGCGCGGTTGGACGGGTTTTGCAGCAGTTCACGGCCAAACGGGGTGTAGATGAATGCCTTGAAATCGGAATCGCGAATAATGCCAACTGGTTCATCGCGGCGGTTGATCACCGGGACAATGGTTGAATCGGCATTTTTCTGGAAAAAATCCAGAATGTCGTTGGGTTTTATGGTGTCAGGGACGGCCTGTGCCTCGATCATGAAGGATCGCAGCAGTTCGCCGTCATGATCGCCCTGTCGACGGTGGCGGTTTAGAACATCGGCAATTTCCGGGATGATGTCTGTGCGTTCGGGCAGGATTACAGACGGTTTTGCAACAAAAAATCCCTGAATGAAATCACAGCCAATTCGACGGCAACACATCAGTTCTTCCAGTGTTTCAACACCTTCGGCAACGACCTGGGCGCCTATCAAATGTGAAAAACCGGTAATCTGGGTCACAAACAGTTCCTTGCGCCGGTCCTTGTCCATGCCATCAATAAAAAAGCGGTCAATTTTGATGATGTCGGGTTCGCATTCGTAAAGGGCGCGCATCTGGGCAAAGCCGCTGCCGTAATCATCAATTGCAACCTTGAAACCCTGCGCCCGGTAACGCAGCAGGATATCCTGAAAATTATGGGCGTGGCTGATGTCGTGGCGTTCGGAAATCTCCAGACATATGGCATCTGGTTCCAGCCCGGCCGCTGTTAGAAGTTCGACAGTTTGCCCCGGGCGGTAATCGGTTGTGCGGACAACGCGGCTGTCAAAATTATAAAACAGTTTTAGTTTACCGGCACCAGGCAGACGGGCAAATTTGTTGATGGCAACAGCGCGAAACTGCATGTCCACGCTATGAAGAACGCCGGTTTCCCATGCGGTATCAAACACATCCTGTATCGATGTAAAGCCCGCCTCGGCCCAGTTACGCAATAGGGCTTCGTATCCGAAAACGCGCCCGGTATGGGTGCTGATAATCGGTTGAAAGGCGAAATCTATCGTTTCAATGATGTGGGGCCAGTCGCGCGGCACTAACCGATGCGCAGGAGTGGACATTGGAACGGTGGTATTATCGGATCTGAGCGTCACGCTCATTTACCCTCGCGCAGCGGATTATTGAGCAACCCTGTTATTTAGGTCAGGCTGCAATAACCATGCTGGTAGCGCACTATTGGTATCAGTCTGATGACAGTTGAATGACGAATATATGACAACATCAGCCAAGCGTAAAATTTGCCCGTATAAGGTCTGAATTTATTATACCTTGGTATTGTCTGATAGGCCATGTTCAAACGGGCATCACGCGGCTTGCGTGTGTTGATCAGGGCTTTCGATGCGCCAGCGGGTGATGTTCCTGTACCAGCCCGCGCAATCGGGACTCGATCAGATGCGTATAAATCTGCGTTGTGGAGATATCGGAATGACCCAGCATTTGCTGCAGGCTGCGTAAATCGGCCCCGTTGGCCAAAAGATGGCTGGCAAAGGAATGGCGCAACACATGGGGCGATACCCGGGATGGTTCAATCCCGGCGTTAAGGGCCAGATCCTTGATCATGTTTAAGAACATTTGTCGGGTGAGATGACCGGTTTTGCCCCGGGATGGAAACAGATAGGTCGATTTTCCCGGTTGTCCGCCACGATCAAGCGGGATAAATGCGTCGCGGATTTTAATATAATCAATCAGTGCCCGTTTGGCCGGGGCCGACAAGGGAACCAGCCGTTCCTTGTTACCCTTGCCCTGCACGATCAGCATTTGCGGATCACGGGCAACGGCACTAAAGGGCAGTTCAACCAGTTCGCTTACCCGCATTCCGGTGGCATAAAGCAATTCCACCATTGTCAAAAGGCGGATGCCCTTGATGCCTTCTTGCTGGTTGGCGGTTTTGATCAGGCGGTCGATTTCGCCGGTGGTTAAAAATTTGGGCAGAACCGTCCCCAGGCGCGGGCTGTCTATATGGGCGGCGGGGTCGTCGTTGCGAATGCCTTCGCCGTAAATGAATTTATGAAACTGCCGCACCGCAGACAGGTGCCGGGCCTGCGTACGTGCTGCCAGCCCGGCATCGGCCAGTTCATTAAGATAGCGGCGTACATCATCAGGTTGGGCCTGTGACATATCGGTTTTCGCGCCATGCAACGACGCCTGGTAATCTTCAAGATCGCGGCGATAGGCATCAAGCGTATGGCGGCTGGCTCCGCGTTCGGCCGCCATCATTTCCAGAAAGTCGGAAACAAGCCGGGAATCGCGCGGGTGTGTCACCATGTTATCCTTTGCCAAAGGCCGTTTACAGGCCACTTTCCATAATGATTTCAACGGCAATGCGCCGGGCGTCACCATCCAGCCCCACCATGTTAAGGGCATTCACCGATTGGCCAAGCGATACCGGGTTTTGCAAATCGGCACCGATGCCGCCATTGGCAATAACCACCAGTGACGCCACAGTGGCCCGCTGATTGGCGCGCGCCGCCTGTGCCAGTTTGTGAACCACCCCGGCATTGGGAACCGCATCCGAAACGACATAGGGTTGAACCAGAAGGCTATCCCAGAATTTTTCGGGAACCTCGATGCCAAAAGCGGCAAACAGGCTATAGACCTGTTCGGCGTCATGACGTGCCTCAACCTGGTCGTCGCGTGCCATTTGCTGTTCGGCCCACTCATCCATGCGGGCGCGATGGCGGGCCTGTGCTTGCGATGTCGGTGCATTTTCGGTCATGGGCGGGGTTGGTTTAACAGCACCCCCTAACCCGTAATTGGGTGCCGAATCGGGGCCGTTGCCCGCGGCACCATCGGCGGTACCGGTATCTTCCAACCCCGACAGAACCAGCGCGGGATAAAGCACGATCAGGCGGCTTTCAATGGAATTACCGGCATTGGCTGATGCTTTGGCCTGCGCCAGCCAGCCGCCCGCCCGTTCAAGGTCGTTGCTGTAAATTGATGCGGCAATGGCATCGGTAGCAAACCATGCAAAATCGTTATTGATGGGAATATCTTCAAGCAGGGGTGCGCATAGACGTGCAACCTGGCCGTAATCGCCATTGTTGCGCGCATTATCATACATATGGGCCAGAATTTCGGCCCGTGCCGCCGGGACATCGGATTTGGCCGCTGCCTGATAAAGTTTGGCATATTCGCGGGCGGGCGTCTGTTCGCTGGCATCATCAAGCACACCTTCAAGTTCAACTGAACTGAATGTAATGCTGTTGTATACTGCGCCAAGTTCGTCGGTTGTGATGTATCCCTGCTGTTCGGCAAGGCGGGCTGCTTCCAGCTTTAAATCGGTCGCGGTGTTGGCGCTTTTGACAAATGCGATCAGGGTCGGTGCGTCGGCGTTTTGCAAAAGGCTTGTGGGCAGGCCCTGTTTGGTCAGTTCCAGCATTGCAACGTCAAGCGGCCGCAAGTTAACCAACAGGTCGGGTGATACATTGCTGCCGGTGCGAATGGCCTTGTTCAGGGCAAAAAACAGTTTGTCGCTTTCACCTTCAACCTCGCGAACCAGATCGGTGCTAAAGCTGGCGGATGAGTTGTTCTTTGCGCGAAGCTGGCAATAAACGGCTGCCTTTAACCAGAAGGATGTGTCGAACTGTGTGCCATACCCGTCAATTGCGGCACAGGCATCGTCAAGCTGGCCGGTAACCAGCAGCGCGTTGATTTCGGCCTGGGCAAGTTCCGCCTCAGGCTGATTGCGCGATGTGACGCTGATTAAACGGGCAACATCCCCGTAAGCCCCCATTGATTGCAGCTTGGCAATGCGATGCGCCAGAAGGCTGGTATCCTTGTGGTCGGCAGGCGCGGCCGCGATACTTAGCAATATGCGCCGTTCCAGATTGCGCATGGCATGGTTGGCCGGATGGTCGGGCAGGGCATCAATCAGGCGGGCGGCGGTGAGACGGCTGGTGCCAGACCACATGTCAACACCCAGCCCGCCCGAATTGCGATCCAGTATCCCGACCGATTCGGCATCAACAGCGTTTAGTTCAAGCGTTTGTACCGCGTCCGGGTCCGTCGGGTAGTTTTGGCCAGAGGCATTATTGCCCCAGCCAAAAACACCGTTTGGCCCCTGCGGTATGCTTGTTCCTGTGGCACCACCCGAAGTTTCGCCGCCTTGTGCCGGTGCAGTTGTTGCTGTGCCGTTGGCCGGTGCCCCATCTTGCGGCGGGGTTTGGGTATCGGCGTTGCGATTTTGCAAAAACAACGGAACGGGGCCTTGCTGGGCCTGGGCGGGGATCACCTGCATCAACGCGCCCAACCCGGTCAGGCAGGCAAAGACGCAGGCTCTGGTGGTGCCTGAACGCATTTTAGTTGAACCTCGAATCAGGGATGGGTTGTTCGATTTGCGATGTCGGTGCCGGTATATCCCAGGTCACAAGGAAAATGGCGCCGCCCGCGATAACCGCGATAATCAGAAACAGAATGATCCGGGATAGAATTTTCATGGGCTCTCAAGCTTTGTTTTGGGTGTTCTGACCGAGATATCAGCCATATTGCGAAAAACTGGTTACATCCTAATTCGGCAGGACCAAGGCAGTCTAGGGCCGAGAACGTTAATAATTGCATGTCAATTTTACGATCAGGGTGAAGTTGGGCATACTGATCGCAAATTCGACATGCGGTTTGCTTGCGTTCCGCGCAACCGTGCCCTAAAGAATTACACAACAGTGTCAACACGTATCAAGCGGTCAAGGGACCGTATGAACATGGTAAAACAGGATTGCAAACCGGTCATGGAGAGCAAAAGTGCCGATTCGGGTTTGCACACGGATATAACAGCGCAGATTGGTGCCGGGCTAGGGAATCGGTCACTGGTTTTTGTCGGCCTGATGGGGGCTGGTAAAAGCTGCATCGGGCGTATGGTTGCCAAAACGCTTAACTTGCCTTTTGTCGATGCCGACCGCGAAATCGAGGAAGCTGCCGGCTGTTCGATTGCCGATATTTTTCGCCTGTATGGCGAAGACGCCTTTCGCGATGGCGAGGAACGTGTGATTGCACGTTTGCTGGAAGGTGAACCGGTTGTTCTGGCGACCGGCGGCGGGGCTTTTATCCGTGAACAAACCCGTAAACTGATTTTGGAAAAAGGTGTTTCGGTCTGGCTGCGTGCCGATCTGGATGTTTTGGTGCAGCGCACGGCGGGGCGCCCGCATCGACCGTTGTTAAACAGTGGAAATCCACGCCAGATTCTGGCGGATCTGATTGAAACGCGTTACCCGGTTTATGCCGGTGCCGATGTAACATTTGATTGTGGCGATGCCTCGAAAGAGGATACCCGCGACGGGGTTCTTGCTGCTTTGGCAGGGGCCTTTGGCGACAATGGAAAGTTGAAACCTTGAATAGTGCAGAAACCCTTCGCGTCGATCTGGGCGCGCGCAGCTATGATATCGTAATTGGTAGCGGATTGTTGCCTGATACCGGCACATATGTTGCCCCGTTTGCCAGATCGGCCGGGGTGGTCATTGTTACGGATGCTGCTGTTGCAAAGCTGCATTTGCCAACTGTTCAGGCATCCCTTGATCAGGCTGGAATTGCGCATCATTGTGTTGTGGTTCCGGCGGGCGAAGCATCGAAAAGCTTCGCCACCTTTGAAAGTGTGGTCGAACAGGTGCTGGCCCTTGGCATTGAACGGTCAACGCTGATTATTGCGCTGGGCGGCGGGGTAATTGGCGATCTGGCCGGTTACGTCGCGGCATCGCTGTTGCGCGGACTGGATTTTGTGCAAATTCCAACAACATTGCTGTCGCAGGTCGACAGCTCGGTTGGTGGTAAAACCGGCATTAATTCCAGATCGGGTAAAAACCTGGTCGGGGCGTTTCACCAACCGCGGCTGGTGCTGGCTGATACAGCCGTGCTTGATACCCTGCCCAAACGCGAAATTCTGGCAGGGTATGCCGAGGTTGCCAAATATGGCCTGATTGATGACCCGGAATTTTTTAGCTGGCTGGAAGAAAATGCATCGGCGGTTATCGCAAAGGATGGCGAGGAACGCAAACAGGCGGTGATGCGCAGTTGCGCTGCCAAGGCCCGGATCGTGTCGCAGGATGAACGGGAACACGGCAAACGTGCGTTGCTGAATCTCGGGCACACTTTTGGCCATTCGTTTGAAGCCGAACTGGGCTATGACGGGCGTTTGCTGCATGGCGAGGCCGTTGCGATGGGTATGGTGATTGCGCATGATGTGTGTGCCGCAATGGGCATGGCACCGGCACAGGACACAAGCCGGATCGTTGCGCATTTGCAAAATGTTGGTCTGCCGGTGCGGGCCGCCGAAATTTCGGGCGTGCATTGGGATGTGGACCGGTTGATCAGCCATATGTCGCGCGATAAAAAAGTTCGCGACGGCCAGATCACATTTGTCATGACCCGGGGCATTGGCAAGGCATTTACATCGCGCGAAATGGATGTCGGCAAAATGCGTTCTGCGATATCGCGGTCATGCCAGAACCGATAATCAGGTTGCGAGGGTGTTTCTCCTGATACGATACGCCCGGTTGCTTCTGATGGCTTTATCGATTGTTCCTGTCAGCGTTAGTGATCGCAGCTGGCAGGGGTGATAAATTGTTGGGCTGAAGTTGAAGGGCCATTGTTGCTCTTTTGATAACGAGGGGACCAAATGACAATCACGGTTATCGTGATTTTTATCCTGTTGATGCTGTCGGCGTTTTTTTCGGGGTCGGAAACGGCCCTGACGGCAGCATCGCGTTCGATCATGCATCACAAGGAACAGGATGGTGATGTCCGCGCCGGGATCGTTAACCGGTTGCGTGAACGTCAGGAACGGCTGATCGGGGCTATTTTGCTGGGTAATAACCTGGTTAATATTCTGGCATCGGCCATGGCAACATCGGTGATGATTGCCACCTTTGGCCCCAATGGCGTGGTGTATGCCACGGCGGCGATGACGGCCCTGGTGCTGATTTTTGCAGAAATTCTGCCGAAAACCTATGCGCTGAAACATGCCGACAGCATGGCGTTGCGCGTGGCCCGGCCGATGAAATTTCTGGTCACCCTTTTTGCCCCGGTCACGGAAAGCATTCAGGTGATCGTGCGGGCAACCATGCATTTGTTTGGCGGTGGTGACGGCCCGGGCATGGATAGCGAGCGCGAATTGCGGGGTGCCATTGAACTGCATGCCGATGACGAGGTGATTGGCGATCATCAGGCCGAACGCGCGATGTTACACGGTATTCTGGACCTTGATGATGTCGGCGTTTGGGAAATTATGGTGCATCGACGCAAGGTGCAGATGATTGATGTCTCGCGCTCGATGGATGAAATTCTGGAAACGGTGCTGGCCAGTCCGCATACGCGCATTCCGATTTATGAAAATGACCCTGACAACATTGTTGGCGTGTTACATGCGCGTGAAGTGTTAAAGGCAATTGTGCGGGGCAATAAACCGGAAGACGCCCAGGCCGTTCGCGAACTGGCCGCCAAGCCATGGTTTATTCCCGATTCCACCACCCTTGCCGACCAGTTAAAGGCATTTAAGGAACGGCACGAACATTTTGCCATCGTTGTCGATGAATACGGTGCCTTTGAAGGCGTCGTATCGCTTGAAGATATTCTGGAAGAAATTGTGGGCGATATTGCCGATGAAACCGATGTTGAGGTGGTGGGGGTACAACCCCAGGCCGACGGGTCGGTTATTGTGCGCGGCGATGTCACCATTCGCGACCTGAACCGTCGGTTTGGCTGGCGTCTGCCCGACGAGGAAGCCGCGACCATTGCCGGGCTTTTGCTTTATGAAACCCGCCGTATTCCCGATGTCGGACAGCTGTTTCGGTTTCACGGGCTGGAATTTGAAGTGTTGCGCCGGGTGCGAAACCAGGTGACACGGGTTAAATTGCGGCTGGGCGACAGTGTGCCCGCAACGGATGAAAGCTGACGCTACAGGCATCATTCATCCCCGCCAAGGCAATCAAACCTTGTTTACAATGCACCACAGCCCGCAGCAATGCTGCGGGCTGTGGCATTTGCGGTTTTGATAAAGACATGATGGCGCGTTAAATGGTCGTAAATGTTCTACTTATAGGTTAAAATTGGCATGATGGCATCGGCACCGGTTATATGCCGGGCACCACTGATGTCATGAAATGGCAACTGCAAACCGCATAGAGAGACAAAATGGACACAAAAATCGTACCGGGTCTCGTGAAGGAACAATCCCTTGCCACCCTGAACCCTGCCGATTCCGTGATGGATGCGGTTTTATTGATGACGGAACGCAAAATTGGCGCCGTGCTTATCGTCGATAATTCCGCCCGGCTTTCCGGCATTTTTACCGAGCGCGATTTGGTGAACCGGGTGGTTGCAAAGCAGCTTGACCCTGCAAAAACCGCCCTTGCTGATGTGATGACAACCAACCCCGATACCTTGCGCCCTGATGATAACGCCCAGGATGCCCTGGCTTTGATGAGCGCGCATCGCTATCGCCACCTGCCTGTGCTCGATGGGGAAACGGTTGTTGGCATGGTGTCGATCCGCGATTTGTTTAACGTGGTCAAGGCTGGCCTGGAAGACGAAGTGCGCGACCGGGAAAAGTTCATTTTCGGTTCTGATTACGGCGTTGCCTAGGGGCTGGTCACGGGCATTTTACCGTTCATGTTGCGGGTTTGTGGCCGGTTTTTCGGCCCAGGAAGCAAACTTGACCGGGTGGGGTGCGTTTCCATGTTGACACAGAGGCTGGTTCTGTCTTTACGTTTACGTAAAGGAGAGAGAAATGCCCCTGTCAGAGCCCGCCCCGCGAGAGCATATCCATACCCGAAAAATAACCTGCACCGGTTACCGGCGTGCCGATGGCCTGTGGGATATTGAAGGGCATATTACCGATGTGAAAACCTATGGTTTTGCCAACCATGATCGGGGTGAAATCCCGCCCGGCGAGCCAATCCACCAGATGTGGCTGCGCATTACAGTTGGCAATGACATGGTGATCAAGGCGGCAGAAGCGGTTACGGATCATGCTCCTTTTGCTGCCTGTGGTGAAATCGCCCCCAATTATGAAAAACTGGTGGGTCTTAAAATTGGCCCCGGCCTTAAGCGCCAAATTCGTGAACGTGTTGGCGGTATATATGGCTGCACGCACCTGACCGAATTAATGGGGCCGGTGGCAACGACGGCTTTTCAAACCATTTTTCCCATTCGTGCCCGCGAAGCCGAAGAAAAACAGCAACGCCAGGCACAGGACGGGCAGGCCCCGGCGCGCAAACGGCAAAGTCCGCTGGTAAATAGTTGTCATGGCTGGCGCAGTGACGGGGCGGCTGTGAAACGGATTGCACCTGATAATTATACCGGCGCGGATGAAAATTGAGGCAACAATACGGGTATGGATGTGGGTAACGGTTGAGAACTTCAAGTTATACACATTGTCACCGCGGCCTTCTTGTCTATCGGCTGGCTGATGACAAAGCGGTTTATCCCTTAATTCCCTCATAAACGCGCCCGCCTTAATTGTTTAACGAGGGCGCTGCCGAGACTCGGCCCGATCCGTCCCCGACAGGGGCGGTAAAGAACAATTTTCAGGGATTAAAGAAACGTGCAGGCGGCTTTTTACGCGGCGACGATGCATATTTTATGAGGTTTTGTTGAGTTTACTATCCTATAGATTAGTCATACTACCCTAAAGGGGTTGTTTTTCTGCCTCTTCTTGTCAATATCGTATAGGTATTGCGGGGTGAATTGCTATTGGGGGCGGTTTTGGCACGGGTGGGTATCTTTCGACGAACACGTAAAATGTGCGGGAAATCGCTCTGTTCGGGCTTAAAGCACTGTGTTCTGTTCGTTTTGGGAATTGTCGTTGTGGGCTTGGCAGGATGCCATCGCGCCAAAGCGGACCATAACGGCAAACATTTTCTGGTACTTCAGACTAATTTGCAGCCGCCTTATCAGGAACTCGATAATGGCGCATTGACCGGCACGACGGTGCGTTTGCTGGATTGTGCTTTTCAAAAAATCGACATCGAATACGGCATTACCCTGGCCCCTCGCCAGCGCAATCGCGATATGGTCCGAAAGGGCCAGGCAGATGGATTTTTCCTGTCGCGCCTGTCGTCCGATATGGCAAGCTACGCCGAGCCGACCTCGCCTTTGGCATTGGAAAAGTGGGTTTGGGTTTCGCGCCATCGTGTTACAGATGGCCAGTTGCGTGTTCCCCATCCCGATCAAAAGGTAACGGTTGGGGCTGTTCTTGGGTCAAACGAGGCCGAATGGACGCTTGATCAGGGGTATCGGGATGTCGTCCATGTGCCGTCCCTGCGCTCGCTGATTGCGTTATTGCAAAAGGGCCGCGTTGATTTTGCGTTGATTGATCAGCAATCCTTTGCCCGCGCACGTGACGAATTAAAGCTCGATGCCGATGATTTCACCGAACGTTTTGCCAGTTATATGCCGCTGGTAATGTATTTTGCCCGCACCTATACCAAAACGCACCCGGAGACCCTGCGTAATTTAAACCGGGCGCTGGATATTTGCGAGCCTGCCGTGGTCAAACTTGAAAATCACGAGCGCGACCAGATCATGAATGATGAAGTTGAGAAAATTCGCCAGATTATGCGGGCACCTGCATTGATTAATGCCCTGCGCGACCGGGGCGAATTTCAGGACCCTTTGCATGTGAACGTTGTCAACCGCGACAAGGTGGCGGACCTGGACCGGGAATGGCGTGAAGCAAGTGCCAATGGAACCGCGTCCCGGCTGGCTGCGGATATCTTGCGAAACGATGTTTCCACCTATTTGCAACGGGCCTATCGCAATCGGGACGTCCGCTTTGCCGAGGCCTTTATTTTTGATCAGAACGGGCTGATTGTTGGCATGTCGAGCCCGACCAGCAACTATGACCAGTCGGGCGAAGCCAAATTCGCTATTTTCAGCAATAATGCCGCCAGCCCGGTGCAAATCGCCGATATTTATTATGATCCGTCGACATCAAAGTTTTTGTCGCAAATAACCATGCCGGTGACAGACCCGAAAAATGGCGAGGTGTTAGGGGCCCTGACAGTTGGGCTGGATGTAACCGCGGCCCTGTCCACCAGAGACTGATACCTGTCACTGCCTGCGCCACCAAAGGGGCGCGGTAATTTGCAAAACGGGCCGGGGTTACGCATCAACCTTATTTGAACACGATGAAGCCGGTGTTATTTGGCTGTGTCGGCCCATTCGGCAGGGGACATTGTTTTTAAGGCCAGGGCATGGACCCGGTTTTTAAGCAGGTCATCCAGGGCATTATAAACCATGCGTTGTCGGTTCACGCGATTTTGGCCATCAAAACAATCGGCAACGATCAATACCGAAAAATGGGACTCGCCACGCGGGTCGGCACCGGAATGACCGGCATGTTTGGCAGAATCGTCAATAATTTCCAGTTTGGCCGGGTTAAACCGGGCCGTGATGATATCGCGAATTTGCTGGGCAACTTGCATGTAACATTCTCTAATTGTTGGAAGGATGGCCTGTTTGCTTTACCGTTGGCGAAACTCTGGCGTTCTTTTGGGTGGCGAAGCAACCACCGGAAATTTTTTCAATCCTTTTATCATTCGTAATCGGCACATATGATATTGCGTCCCATGAATGTTCCGAACATATAAACCTCCATGAACAGAGCGCAACGAAACAAACGCAAGACGTTGTATTTTAGCGAGCCCGATTTGCCAGAGTGCGATTGGCCTGGCTGTGCGGAGCATGGGGAGTTTCGTGCCCCCAAGGACCGCAAGCTCAGCACGTATTATCAGTTTTGTCTGGAGCATGTGCGGCAATACAACAAATCCTGGGACTATTTCAGCGGCATGAAGGCCGATGACATCGAGGAACATGTGCGCCGCGATGCCCATTGGCAACGCCCGACCTGGCGGTTTGGCCACATTCGCGGGGCAAAAAAACCGTTCGATTTCAAATTTGCCGATGGTTTTGGCTTTTTTAACGAGGAAGGCGAACAAACCCATCATGGGCCGGGGGGCGACCCCAATGCCAATCGCCGCGAACGCAATGCGGAAGAAGCCGCCCGCAAGGCCGGGGCGCTGGGCATGCCGCGCGAACAGCAAATGGCGATGGCAACGCTGGATCTGGGCTGGCCGTTTTCCAAGGACGAACTTAAATCCAAATACAAACAGCTATCGAAAAAATATCATCCCGATGCCAATGGCGGGGATAAACGCGCCGAAGAGCGGTTTAAAACCATCAGTGCCGCGTATTCAAGCCTGATGACTTATATCCGTGATCTTGAGGCACGCGTTTCGATCTAGGTTTGCCAGCTTGCCTGTCGATATGGCGTTATTATGTATCCGGGATCAGCGTTGCGGATGGCATATGGCATGGCTTTTTATGATGAAGGGAAATTTTTCGGTATCTTTCCTTTGTCCGCGGCGGCTTAATCGTTATTAATGACAAAGATGACACATTCGGCCGGACCAACCGGCCCCAAAATGCGCGAGTACTTATGAGCCAAGGTTACGAAGCGAGCGGTGGTGCAGCAGAACATCCGCTGGATGCACCCGATACCAAAATTTCCGTGCGTGAGGCGTTCGGGATTGATTCCGACATGATGGTCCCGGCATTCAGCCAGACCAGCGAACATGTCCCGGCCAGTGATTCGACCTATCGTTTTGATCGCGATACCACATTGGCGATTTTGGCGGGCTTTGCCCACAATCGCCGGGTGATGATCCAGGGGTATCACGGCACAGGTAAATCAACCCATATCGAACAGGTGGCATCGCGGCTAAATTGGCCGTGCGTACGTGTGAACCTTGATAGTCATATCAGCCGTATTGACCTGATCGGCAAGGACGCCATTGTTCTGCGCGACGGCAAGCAAATTACCGAATTTCGCGAAGGCATTTTGCCCTGGGCCCTGAAGCGCCCGGTCGCGATGGTATTTGATGAATATGATGCCGGGCGCCCCGATGTGATGTTCGTGATCCAGCGTGTTTTGGAAGTTGACGGCAAGTTGACCTTGCTGGACCAGAACAAGGTGATCCATCCGCACCCGTTTTTCCGCCTGTTTGCCACATCAAATACGGTTGGCCTGGGCGATACCACCGGTCTTTATCATGGCACCCAGCAGATCAACCAGGCCCAGATGGACCGCTGGTCGATCATTGCGACGCTGAATTATCTGTCGGTTGCTGATGAAACCAACATTGTTGCCGCCAAGGTTGCCAGCTTTGACAATCCCGAAGGTCGAAGCAAGATCGAGGCGATGGTGGCCCTTGCCAACCTGACCCGTCAGGGGTTTGTATCGGGTGATATTTCAACCGTGATGAGCCCGCGTACCGTGATTACGCTGGCTGAAAACGCTGAAATTTTCAACGATGTGGCCTATGCGTTTCGCGTGACCTTCCTTAATCGCTGTGACGAGGTAGAGCGGCCTATTCTGGCCGAATATTACCAGCGTTGCTTTGGCGAGGAACTGCCGCAAAGTGCAATCAATGTGATGGTGCGTTAAACGCACCATCCCTGACTTCAGGTTCGTTGCCAGCTGTGATGCAACGCCCGAAACCCCAGTAATACGAGACTGCAAGCGATGAAAAACGACGAGGCGCTTTCCGGATTTCTGCGCGGCACGGCGGCGACATTTCGCGCGCTGGCCGGTCGCAATGATCTGGAGGTCGGCTTTGTCAAAGGCGGGCGCCCGGGTGGTTATGGCGAACATGTTCGCCTGCCCATGCCCAAACAGGCCCTGCCCAAGGATGAAGTGGCCGATTTGCGCGGTGTTGCCGATGGCTGGGCGTTAAAGTTGCGTCATCATGATGCGGCCCTGCATCAAAAACGCATGCCCGAAAGTGCCGAGGCCCAGGCCGTTTACGAAGCCCTGGAAACCGCCCGTTATGAAGCCGTTGGGTCGCGTTATTTTCCCGGTGTGCGTAAAAACCTGCGTGCCCATGAAGATGCCGATTGCAAGGCGAAAAACTTTCATCGCCTGACCGCGCGTGAAGATGCCCCCTTTGCCGATGCGATTGGTATGTTGGCGCGTGAAATGTTCACCGGTGAAAAAGCCCCGGATTCCGCCCGGAACCTGATCGATTTGTGGCGCGCCGAGATCGAGGAAAAAGCCGGCAGCGACCTTTCTGATTTGCGCAATATGCTAGACGATCAGGAAGCGTTTTCGCGTGGGATGCGCCGTTTGCTGGATCATTTGTCGTTAGAAGACGACTTGCTTGAAGAGCCGCCCGAAGAAGAAGGCGATGATCAGGACCAGCAAGATGGCGATGACGCCCCGGATGACGAACAGGAAAGCCAGGGCGGCGAGCAGGGCGACAGCGACGAAACCGACCCGAACGGTGATGATCAGCAGCAGGAAAGCGGCGCTGACGATGCTGAAGCGGGCGAGGGCGATGTTGACGACCAGCAGCTTGAGGCACAATCGCAGGAAGAACAGCCTGCCGGGCCGGGCGAACAGCCGGAATTTGATGGCCGCAACGAACCGGTAGAGCGCGGATACGAGCCGTTCTCGCGCGAATATGACGAAATCGTTTTTGCCGATGAGCTGTGCGAAAGCATGGAACTGGCCCGGTTGCGCGCGATGCTGGACAAGCAGTTGGCGGCCTTGCAAAGCGTTGTTTCGCGCATTGCCAACCGCTTGCAACGCCGCCTGATGGCACAGCAAAACCGGGGATGGGACTTTGACCTTGAAGAAGGCATTCTTGATGCGGCCAAACTGGCGCGTATCGTTGCCATGCCTTCCACACCCCTGTCGTTCAAGCTCGAACATGATACCGATTTTCGCGATACCGTCGTCACTCTGCTGATCGACAATTCCGGCTCCATGCGTGGACGGCCAATTACCATTGCCGCCCTGTCGGCCGATATTCTGGCACGTACACTGGAGCGCTGCGGGGTGAAGGTCGAAATTTTGGGCTTTACTACCCGGCAATGGAAAGGCGGGCAATCGCGCGAGGCGTGGGTTGAGGCGGGTAAACCACCCAAACCGGGCCGCTTGAACGATTTGCGCCATATTATTTACAAAGCCGCCGATACGCCGTGGCGCCGGGCACGCAAAAACCTTGGTTTGATGCTGCGTGAAGGGTTGCTTAAGGAAAATATCGACGGTGAAGCCCTGTTATGGGCGCATGAACGCTTGCTGGCGCGCAATGAACAACGCCGCATCCTGATGGTGATTTCCGATGGTGCGCCGGTTGATGATTCAACACTGTCGGTGAATTCGGGCAACTATCTGGAACGGCATTTGCGTGAAGTGATCAACTGGATTCAAACCCGGTCGCCGGTGGAATTGCTGGCGATTGGTATTGGCCATGACGTAACGCGCTATTATCAGCACGCCGTGACGATTAACGACCCGGAAGAACTGGGCGGCACCATGCTGCGCGAACTTTCCGATCTGTTTGATGAAAAACCCAAACGTGGCCCCAAACGCCCGCTGCGCCATGTGGCGGCCGATACGGCCAAGGACAAGGGACATGGCGACAAGGATCGCTGGTAATACAAATATACGGGGCTGGCAAAATGGGTGAGATCACCCGTTTTGCCCCCAGCCCGACCGGATATTTGCATTTGGGCCATGCGGCATCGGCCCTGTTTGCCGCCCGCAATGCCGGAGATAAGGGCCGGTTTTTATTGCGGATCGAGGATATCGACCAAACCCGCGCCCGCCCGGAATATATTGAGGCTATATATCAAGACCTTGCCTGGCTGGGCCTGAGCTGGGAAACGCCGGTACGCATCCAATCCGCCCATTTCAACGATTATCAGGCGGTGCTGGACCGTTTGACGGATCGGGATTTACTTTATCCGTGTTTTTGTACGCGTAAGGAAATTCAGGCTGAAATCGCCCGGATTGGCAATGCCCCGCATGGGCCGGATGGGGCACTTTACCCTGGCGCCTGTCGCCATTTAAGTGTGTCGGAACGTGCGGATCGAATAGCCGCCGGGGATTCCTATGCCCTGCGCCTTGATATGGGGCGGGCCATAAAACAGGTGGGTAAGCGGTTATACTGGCATGACCGCGCCGCAGGCCGCCAGGTGGCAACACCGGAAATTTTTGGCGATGTGGTCCTGGCCCGCAAGGATACACCGACCAGTTATCATGTGTCGGTGACACTGGACGATCATTTGCAGGGCATTTCGCTGGTGACACGGGGCGAGGATCTGTTTTTTGCCAGCCACCTGCACCGCCTGTTACAGGAATTGCTGGGCTATGACGTGCCCGAATACCACCACCATAAATTGCTGGCCGGGCCGGATGGCAAACGGTTTGCCAAGCGCGATAAATCCGAAACCCTGCGATCCATGCGCGAGCGGGGTATTTCTGTTGCCGATATATTGACCAGGATTGAGTCATTTTAAGCTGGCACGTTTGCCGGTTTCCAGCAAATCAGGCCGAGCATAAAACCAGTCGCGGATAAAATCAATCAGCAGGCGGTTTTTAAGCGGCAATGCCCCCTGATAGGGATAAACAAGGCTGATCGGGCTTTGCGGCGATGTATAGGCGTTTAAGCGTGTTTCCAGCCTGCCTATGCTAATTTCCTGCATGGCGATATAGCGTGGCAGGCGGGCCACCCCCAGGCCCTGACAGGCCGCATTACGGATAAGGGGATAGTGGTTAAGCCGCAAAGTGCCGCGAACAAGAATGGATTGTGGGCCGTCTTCGCCAAAAAACAGCCATCGATTGTCTGTGCAGTAATGAAAATTGTTGATGCAATTATGGTTTCGCAGGTCGTTTGGCGTTGTGACGGGCGGTGTCATTTGCCAATAAGCCGGGCTGGCACAGACCAGTTCGGATAATTGCCCCAAAGGAATGGCAACCTGGTCGGGGTCGCTGGCTAAACCTGCCCGGATCGCCATATCGACCGGGTCCGATTTTAAATCGCGATAGCGGTTTTCCAGCTCCAGTTCGATGGTGATATCGGGATGGCGGGTTTGAAATGTGGTGATGATGTCGTTTAGGAAAATCTCGCCAAATGATACTGGCACGGTGATACGAACGGTGCCGGTCGGGTTTTTGCGCAGGCTTTCAACCGCTTCAAAACCGGCCTCGGCATTTTCGCCCAGGCGCTGACAGTAAACTAAAAAGGCTGTGCCGGTTTCCGTCAGTTCCAGCTTGCGGGTGGTGCGAAACAGTAATTGTGTTCCCAATGCTTCTTCAAGCCGGGTGACATGCTGGCTGATCAGGCCTTTCGATACCTTTAAAACCTTTGCTGCTGCTGTAAACCCGCCATATTCGATAACGGCGGCAAAGCTGTGCATTTCGGTTAGATACTGTTTCATTGTTTAATTATATAAACAATGTGTTTGAAAATTGCCAGATTGTCGATCCAATAAACATGTGCGAAGGTTTCGTCATCGTCTTTCAACAGATAAAAGGATTAGCACGATGAAGGTTCTTCTTGTCGGTGCCTCGGGCACGATTGGCAAAGCCGTTGCGACCGAACTGGGCGCGCGCCACGATATTATTACGGCCGGGCGCACCAGCGGCGATATCCAGATCGATATTTGTGACACGGCCAGCATCCGGGATGCCTTTAAAAAGGTAGGTACCGTGGATGCCGTTGTGTCGACGGCGGGCAAAGTGCATTTCGGTGATTTTGCCGAAATGGATGATGAAAAATACCGCATTGGCATTAATGACAAACTGATGGGGCAGGTAAACCTGGTGTTGATCGGGCGTGATTATGTGGCCGATACCGCGTCATTTACCCTGACAACCGGTGTTTTGACCAAAGATCCGATTCGGTATGGAAGTTCGGCTTCGATGGTGAATGGTGCGGTGGAAAGTTTTGTTCGCGCAGCGGCGATTGAAATGACACCGGGCTTGCGGATAAATGCGGTTAGCCCCGGTGTGATTAGCGAGGCGATGGAAGGGTACGGGCCGTTTTTCCGGGGGCACAACCCGGTTCCCGCAGCACGTGCTGCCCTTGGTTATGCAAAGTCGGTTGAGGGGCTTCAGACCGGCCAGGTTTTCGAGATTTTTTAGCAATAGCGGTTGGTAAAGCCGGTTAAATCGGAAGAAAACGCGCCCCAAATGGCTTTTGGCGCGTTTTTTTTCGTAAAATTGCCGTGGTTTCGGATCTAACCCTTGCGTTTATCATCTGGTATTCCATTTATAGCGCGATAGTTGGCGGCTGTTGGGGGACAGGTTGTCGCGTATAAAGCCAAGAGACGTGCCAAGATGATATTGTATTACATGCCGGGGGCTTGCTCACTCTCGACTCATATATCACTGCGAGAAACGGGGGAGCATTTTAACCTCGTCAGAATTAATCCTAAAAACAACAAGACCGAGACCGGCGAGAACTTCCTTTCCATCAATCCTGATGGCAATGTACCGACCCTTAAACTTCCCGATCAGCGCCTGATTACCGATTGCGCAGCTGCATTGTCGTATGTGGCGGATACTTTTTGGCAAACCGGCATTTCACCGGAGCCAGGGTCACCCCGTCGTGCGGAAATGGATGTGTTGCTGGCCGAAATTGAACGCGAGTTGCATGTTCAGTTTGCGCCGTTGCATCAAAAAACAACTGATATTGTCGCGCGCGATGCCGCCCTTGCCAGGTTGGCAGTTGAATTTGAAAAATACGAAACGCTTTTTTCCGATGGCCGTAAATATTTACTGGGCCGCGCGTTTAGCGTTGCTGATGCCTATTTGTTTGTTGCCATCAATTGGGCAGGAATATCGGGGCTAAATATATTCCGCTGGTCCCATGTCGGTGATTTTAGCGACCGAATGCGCAGCCGCCCTTCTGTTTTGGCTGCTTTGCGGGCTGAAGGCTTGCTTGCAGAATAAACGGTTCTGCAATGTTGCCTTTACGGGGTTTTTCCCCGCTTTGTCGATTTTTTGCATAAAAAAGCAGCCTGCCGGGAAGTCGGCAGGCTGCTTTATAATGGGTTGATTGCGTGGGTGCTGGTTTAACGGCTGAAATCCAGCAACACCAGAAACGCAACCGGAACCAGCGCCAGGGCTACGTAAATCCATGCCGAGGCAATGGAAATGCCAAGGGCGGCCAGAACAAAACCGCTCAGATACAGTACCAGGCCGATAACGGCGACCAGCAAAATGCCGATTAACGGCAAGGCAACTTTGGAATCGGTTTTCATGTAAGCATTGCTCCCCAAGCGCGGGCCTGTCGCGGACAGGCTCCTTAAAATCTGCATTACCTTAGCACTGGTGATGAAAAACTGTTTTGACAAGGATCAATACGCTGTGCAGCGGGCTGGTTGCCTGGTCTTTGTCCTGATGAAGGGATTGGCAGCTTAATATAAGTAAAGGTGCCAATCGGGTTTCAGACCCTCCGTCGTGAAGATGTGTCAGGAATTTTAAGAAGGCATCTGACGGGCTGGCGGGCGTTATATATATGAGGTATCTTTGCTTGCGTGTATAAGCCACCCTTTGGAAACATAAACCGCGCCGTATTTTGCCAGGACGGGTGAATCATAATGTTGTGGTTTTGCGAATCCCGGTTCAGGACCAAATAAAATTGCGGTTCTGGGGGCTGGCTAAAAAAAATAATGCCCCGATTTTGCGAAGAATGACGGGAATAATCCGTGTCGGGCAGGGCAAAATGCGGCCAAAAGGGCCAAAAAATGCAATCTGGCACGCAAACAAATATTTCCGGTGCGAATGTCGACGAAATACGTGGAAGAGGCTTGACGGCACTGGTTTGAGGCAGTATTAACCCGGCTCCAAGCGCGGGCCTGCATGTTCAGGCCAAGCGTCCTTTTGCGAAATTTTAGACCAGGAGATCAGGTCATGGCACGTCGCTGCCCGGTATCCGGCAAAGGCGTTTTGGTCGGCATGAATGTGAGCCACGCCCACAATCGTACCAAACGTCGTTTTCTTCCGAACTTGCAGCAGACCTCGCTGCTGAGCGAAGCGCTCGGCCGTTCGGTTCGCATGCGTCTGACCACCAATGCAATCCGCACCATCGAAAAACGTGGTGGCCTGGATGCATATCTGATCGGCACCGCGAATACAAAGCTGGATGTTGATTTGCTTAAAGTTAAGCGTCAGATCGTTAAAGCTGCTGAAGCAAAAGCTGCCTAAGGCAACCTTGCTTTGATAAAGTATGAAGGCCCGTTTCTGACGGGCCTTTTGCTTTTTTGAAATTTGCCGAAAGGCCGCCAACAGCCGGAACCCTGTGTTCCGGCTGTTTTGCGTTTCAGGATATCGGCATCGTGTGTGCATACGCGGCCTGGTTTGTGGGTGCTGTTTGGCGATGGGCAGGGCATGGGTAAGGGGCAGATTTGGGTACTGTAATTTGGTTTTCGTGCCCCCTTTTGCGGTCTGTCAGCGGTGCGATTAAGGCAATTATCGAAAATCAGTGATGGGGCATGATGCTCGTCAGCAGGGGGGGAAAATGCGGGTTTCGCTGCGGTGCCGCGACTCGGTCCATTTGTCGATTTGCGCTTTTGGGAAAAACGTTTATACTTTTCTCAATCAGTGATTTATGCGTGCGTTACCACCCGGATGTAAAACGTCACACGATGTTCATCAGCCCCGCGTGACGAAGATGCTAGACAGGCGGTACGACTCTGTAAACACGGCGGAGCGGATGAAATGTTTCTATCGCCCAATACGTGTCCGGCCCTTGTTCTTAACGCGGATTTTCGCCCGTTAAGCTACTTTCCGCTATCTTTGTGGCCATGGCAGGATACGCTAAAGGCTGTGTTCCTTGATCGGGTTAATGTTCTGTCTGAATATGACCGCGAGGTGCGCTCGCCTTCTTTTAAAATGAAATTGCCCAGTGTAATTTCATTAAAGGAATATGTGCCGATTAAAAGCACACCTGCCTTCACGCGTTTTAATGTTTTCTTACGCGACCGTTTCAGTTGTCAGTATTGCGGCGATCGTTTGCCGGTTAATGATTTAACCTTCGATCATGTTGTGCCCCGTTCAAAAGGGGGGCGCACCAACTGGACCAATATTGTTGCGGCCTGTGGCAATTGCAATTTGCATAAGGGCAGCCGATCGGTAAAGGAAGCCGGATTGCATTTGCGCAGGCGGCCCGATCAACCCTCGATGCAGCAATTGCAGGTTATCGGACGATCTTTCCCGCCAAACTATCTTCATGAAAGTTGGCGGGATTTTTTATACTGGGATACCGAACTGGATTACGACTTTTAAACCCGCGTTCTTTAATGCCGTCCTGGTCAGTTTGTAGCATGTTCTGGCATCTCAGGGCCGGGTTTTGCGCACATAAACAACAAAGCCGACGCATTTTAAAAGCGTCGGCTTTGTTTGTTGGTTGCGCCCCTGATACAAGGCTATGCGCGGTGCACAGGGTGTTCGTCGCAGGCGGTTTTTGGGTGTTTGGTGCGTAAAGACAGCTGTTTGTCAGTTATGGGTCCGCATCATCTTGCTGCTCGGTGCCATCAGGCAGAAAACAGCCATGGCGATAGAGAAGAACAGATTGACCGTGGGCATGGTGATGCCAAACAGCTTCCATTCAATTTTGTCGCACCGCACGATGGGCTGCGCCAGCAATTGTGCCTTCAGGTCGGCAACGTTGTTGGCACCGCTTTGCAGGCCACCACACATTTCCGGGCCATCCCACCACAATTCCTGAACCCCGACATGATAAAATGCAATGCCTGCACCAATGGCAAAGGCCAGGCCGCATAGATAAATCAGGGTGCGCGAAATACCGGGCTGACGCAAAAACAATAACGAAACCAGGGCAAGGCCCAGGACGCTATAATAGGGAACGCGCTGATACAGGCATAACAAACAGGGCAGAAATTTTTGAATATACTGCGCGTAGAACGCAAAGCCGAGGCTGCCAGCGGAAACCAGAAAGATGAACAGGGCAGGCAGTGCCGATGGTTTGCGACGGCGAGAATATGAAGATCCCATGAGGCTCCATCCATGACGCGGGGTGGGAATGCTGGTTTCAGATCAGATATTTGATGGCGACAAAACCCCCGATCAAACCAGCAATGAAAATGGTAAAGACAAGGCCCAGGCGTTTTTCAATAAAATCGCGAATGGGCGGGCCGAATTTCCAGATCAGTCCTGCGATCAGGAAAAAACGGATGCCGCGTGCCAATATCGACGCCACCGTGAAAATAACAGGGTCCAGACCGGTCACACCGGACAGAATGGTAATGACTTTATAGGGGAAGGGAGTAACGCCGGCGATGAAAACGGCCCAGGCACCCCATTCGTTATAATAGTCGCGGAATTGGTCGAACCTGGCGCCATATCCATAAAAATTCAGAACCGGTTGCCCGATGCTGTCAAACAGGAAGTGGCCAATGGCATAACCCGCCATACCGCCGAGTACCGACCCGGCCATACAAATTGCCGCAAATCGCCATGCCTTGCTGCGCGCCGCCAAAATCATGGGGATCAGCAGGATGTCGGGCGGGATCGGAAAAAACGAGCTTTCGACAAAGGCAATGACAAATAACGCTATTGCGGCATGGCGATGCGATGCCAGGCTAAGGGTCCAGTCATAAAGTTTGCGAAGCACCTGTTGCGACCTTTGATTTCAAGGCCGCAAACCGGCCAGTAAATTATGAAAACGTGATGCGATGTAACTCCATTTGCGTCCATGCCGCAATGCTTTCTAACACAAACGTGATTTACATGATTTTTTAAAAAAAGCCCCATTGACCCGCGCAAATTTCTCGCTATTATCCGCCACCACGATGGACGGCGCATATAGCGCCTTGCTGCCCCTGTGGCGGAATTGGTAGACGCGGCAGACTCAAAATCTGTTTCACTTTGTGAGTGGGAGTTCGATTCTCCCCGGGGGCACCATCACTTTAAAACCCAGCCTTATCAGGTTGGGTTTTGTCGTATCTGGCATATGTAAACTTTCCCGGTTTACCAACGGATCGCGGGCAGCATTCCAGCGGCAGTTTCGTTATTCCGGTACTCGCGGTTTTTTATGCCATGGGGCACAAACAAAAAGGGGTGCTTTGACACACCCCTTTAAAACGTTGTTTCTGATTTACCGGTGATCAGTGGCTGATCATCCAGGGGCGGGCCGATGGAAATGTTTTGCTGCCATCGGGGCGATAGATCGCCTTTGATTTCTTTTTGCCCCCGCCACAACACGAACAACCCGGGCCGTGCCCGCTTGTGTGCTGTTTGCTGCTTTTGGGTTCGTGTGATGCCCGTTCGTTGGTGAACGAAGCATGGCGTTTGCCTGCATCCATCATGGCATAGTTTGGCACAGTCAGAATGGCGCGCGGCGCCATTTGCCCGCAATCGGGGCAGGTGCAGGGGGCTGCGGACTGGGCCATGGGCCGTACTTCTGTAAATGGCCCGCAGGATGTGCATTCGTAATCGTAATATGGCATGGCATTTTTCCCTCAACGGGGTTCAATAATGGATGTTACCTGTGGGCCTAAAGGTCCGGTGCCAGGGGAACATCGATTTTGCCATCCAGGTATTTGGTCGGGCCATCGGCACCTGGCATGATATCAAATTCAAAAATGTCGGTCGGCAACCACAGGGTTGCACAGGCATTTGGAATATCGACCACACCGGAAATATGCCCCTGTACCGGGGCTGTCCCCAGAATGGCGTAGGCCTGCGCACCGGTATAACCGAACTTTTTAAGGTATTCGATGGCATTCAGGCAGGCCTGACGATAGGCAATATGCACATCAAGATAGTGCTGTTTGCCCTGTTCATCGACGGAAATGCCTTCAAAAATCAGGTAGTCGTCATATTTCGGAACGATGGGGGATGGTTTGAAGATCGGGTTTTTAACACCGTATTTTTTCATCCCGTCTTTGAGCAGCGATACCTTGATATGCAGCCACCCCGCCATTTCAATGGCTCCGCAGAAGGTGATTTCACCGTCGCCCTGGCTGAAGTGAAGGTCGCCCATCGAAAGACCGGCACCATCAATGTAAACCGGGAAATAAACCTTGGCCCCGCGTGACAGGTCTTTGATGTCGCAGTTGCCGCCATGTTCGCGCGGCGGTACGGTACGTGCGCCCTCGGCGGCGGCTTTGTCGCGTTCGTCACCTTTCAGGCTGCCCATATGGGCGGTTGGGCCGCCATTGGGCAAGGTTGCAAGTTCTGGAATACGGTGCGGGTCGGTATCGACCAGGGCTTTTTCACGGGTGTTCCAGGTATCCAGCATTTTGCGATCCGGCAAACAGCCGATCAGACCCGGGTGGATCAACCCGGCATATTTAACACCGGGAACGTGGCGCGAACTGGTGAACATGCCGTGAAAATCCCAGATCGACTTTTGCGCTTCGGGGAAATGTTCGGTCAGAAAGCCGCCGCCGTTTTGCTTGGAGAAAAAACCGTTAAAGCCCCACAGGCTGTTATCGAACGTGCCGATATCAAGAATTTCGACTTCCAGCAGGTCGCCCGGTTGCGCGCCTTTAACCCCGATCGGGCCAGATAGGAAATGAACCTGTGACAGATCGACGTCGCGCACATCGGCGGCATCATCGTTGTTTTTGATCTGTCCGCCGGTCCAGTCATAGGTTTCAACACGGAAATCGTCGCCCGGTTCGACCCAGCACGCCATCGGAATGTCGGGGTGCCAGCGGTTATGGATTTTTTCGTTGGTATAAGGGGATTCGGAAAGGTCTACCTTGATAAGCGTATCAACCATAATAAAACTCCCTGATATGGAATGTGGTTTTGCATGTGCCCCGGTCAGACTGACAGGAATGCCGAGACTTTCTTTTCATCGATGCCCGCACGCGGACTTTCGTGAACAAATTCGCCCTTTTCGATCACCAGCACCCTGTCTGCCATGTCGAGCGCGAAGCTGAGGACCTGTTCGGATACGACAATCGACAGGCCCATTTCGTCGCGGATGCGGCAAAGGGTGCGGGCAATTTCCTTGATGATGGAGGGCTGAATGCCCTCGGTGGGTTCATCAAGCAGCAGGACTTTGGGGTTGGAGGCGAGCGCGCGGGCAATGGCAAGCTGTTGTTGCTGCCCGCCTGAGAGGTTGCCGCCGCGTCGGTCTTTCATTTCCAAAAGAACCGGAAACAGTTCGTAGATCAGCGGCGGCACCGTTTTCTGGCCGGTCACCGTCAGTCCCGTTTCGATGTTTTCGCGAACTGTTAAGGTTGGAAAAATCATGCGGCCCTGTGGCACATAGGCAAGGCCGCTTGCGACCCGCTGATAGCTTTCAAGCCCTTCAATTGCGGTTGCGCCAATTTTAATGGCGCCGCCGCGTGACGGGATGATGCCGATCAGCGATTTCATCAAGGTGGTTTTACCCATGCCGTTGCGGCCCATGATGGCAACAATTTCACCCGATGTGACATCAAGTGACAGGTTGCTGATCACTTCGCTCTGGCCATAGGCAACGTGAAGTTTATCGATCGATAACATGACAGTCTCCCTAGTGACCAAGATAGACTTCAACGACTTTGGGATCGTTTTTGACCCGCTCCATCGACCCTTCGGAAAGAACCTGGCCCTGATGCAGCACCGTCACGCGATGGGCGATGTCCTCGACGAATTTCATGTCGTGTTCGATGACGATGACGGAATGTTTCTGGATGATGGTGTTTAGAAGCTCGGCTGTTTTAATCCGCTCAGACACGCTCATGCCAGCAACAGGTTCATCAAGCATCAAAAGTTCAGGGCTTTGGATGAGGAGCATGCCAATCTCAAGCCATTGTTTCTGGCCGTGGCTGAGAATGGCGGCATCGGTTTCAAGATGATCTTTAAGGAAAATCATCTCGGCAATTTCCTCGACCCGGTTGATAACTTCGGCGTCGCGGCGAAAGGCCAGGGCACCGAGTACACTGCGCCCGCGCGGAAAGGACAGTTCCAGGTTTTCAAATACCGTCAGGTCTTCGTAAATGGACGGATTTTGAAATTTGCGGCCCACACCGGCATGGACAATTTCATGCTCGCGCAGTTTGGTTAATTCCGTGCCACGGAACCGGATCGACCCTTCGCTCGCCCGTGTTCGACCGCAAATCAGATCAAGTACGGTGGTTTTACCGGCGCCGTTCGGGCCGATAATGACGCGGATTTCATTTTCCTCGACATAAAGCGACAGGTCATTGACGGCTTTAAAACCATCAAAGGAAACCGATAATCCCTCGATGCTGAGCAGAAAATCCTTGGGTTGTGCAACATCCATGATGATCTTCCTTTATTCCGCAGTCGGACGGGGTTTGCGAACCTTGCCAATCCGCACAAGTGAAATGCCACGCGTGATCAGGGGTTCGACATGCTGGCGAAAGAGCCCGGCGACCCCCTCGGGGAACACCATGACAACGGCGATAAACAGGCCACCCATGGCAAACAGCCACAGTTCGGGAAAGGTTTCTGACAGCGATGTTTTCGCGGCATTAACCAGTAACGCCCCATAGACTGCGCCGAAAATTGATAGACGCCCGCCGACCGCACAGAAAATCACCATTTCAATCGAGGGCACGATGCCGACAAAGGACGGCGACATGAAGCCGACCTGAAGGGTAAACATCGCCCCGCCAATGGCCGAAAGGGCGGCAGAGAGGCAGAAAATGAAAATCTTGAAATTGGCAACGTCATAGCCCGAAAACCGAACCCGGTCTTCCTTGTCGCGCATGGCGATTAACAGGCGGCCGAACTTTGAAACCCGCACAAACTGGGCCAGAAGCAAGGATGCCAGCAACAGGGCAACACAGATAAAATAGAAAACGTACCTGGCGTTGTCGCTGCGGATATCCCAGCCCAGCAAGGTTCGTAAATCGGTGATGCCGTTAACCCCGCCGGTATAACCTTGCTGCCCAATGATCAAAATGGTCAAAATGGCGGCAATGGCCTGGGTGATGATGGCAAAATAAACCCCGCCAACCCGGCGTTTGAACATGGCAACACTGATGATAAACGCCAGCGCGACAGGGACGGCAATGGTGGCAAACAGGGTAAAGGTAAAGGAATGGAAGGGCTGCCACCAGAAAGGCAGCGATGTTAACTGGTTCCAGTCCATAAAATCGGGAATGCCCGGTGTGGACTGAATGGCGGTTGCTTCGGGCGTTGAGGCTTCCAGCTTCAGGAACATCGCCATGCAATATCCGCCCAGACCAAAGAAAATGCCCTGACCCAGGCTAAGAATACCGCCATATCCCCAGCACAACACCAGGCCCAGCGCAACAAAGCTGTAGGTCAGGTATTTGCCAATCAGATTAAGGCGGAAATTGTCGAATAATGTGGGGAAAACAACGACAAGGATGAAGGCCAGAATGGCAAAGGATATCCATTCACGCTTGCGAAACAGGAACAATGCAGGAGACATTTTTATATCCTCCTCAACGACGGATCTTAAGGGTGAACAGGCCCTGCGGGCGCAGCATCAGAATGCCGACAACGGTCAGAAGGGTCAGAACCTTGGCCATTGATCCGCTGAGGAAAAATTCGATGGTGGATTGCGCCTGCGAGATCGAAAATGCCGATGCAATGGTGCCAATCAGGCTGCTTGCCCCGCCGAAAACAACGATCAGGAAGGTATCGACGATATAAAGCTGTCCGGCGGTGGGGCCGGTGGAGCCGATCATGGTAAAGGCCGACCCGGCAATACCGGCAATACCGCAACCAAGGCCAAAGGTCATGCGGTCCACCATTTTGGTGTTAATGCCAACGGCTCCGGCCATCGTGCGGTTTTGTACAACGGCACGCATGCTTTTGCCCCAGGTCGATCGGAACATGGCAAAATACACACCAAGGGTGATCAGGATGGTCAGGCCCATAACAAACAGGCCATTGATCGGAATTTCGATGATGTCGGTCAGGGCGATGGAACCCATTAACCAGTCGGGCAGGGTGACGCCCACTTCACGCGCCCCAAAGATTGATCGATACGCCTGTTGCAGGATCAGCGACAAGCCCCAGGTTGCCAAAAGCGTGTCGAGGGGGCGGCGATATAAAAAGCGGATCAATCCCCATTCCACCAGCATTCCCAACAGGAACGACGCGGCAAAGGCCAGGATCATCGCGAAGAAAAAATAGATCGAAAACAGCGATGGCAGATATTCGCTGAAAAATTGTGAGCAAAGATAGGTCACATAGGCGCCAAGGATCATAAATTCGCCGTGGGCCATATTGATAACGCCCATCTGGCCGAAAATGATTGCCAGACCCAGCGCCATCAAAACGAAAACGGAAAACAGCGTCAGCCCGGCAAAGCCCTGCATGGCCAGAATGGATGTAAATTCGGTGTAAGTGTAATCGCCGATCATTGTCGCCTCACCATGATTACCTGTTGGGATGAACAATCATCCGAAAGGGGATGCCACCCCGGCAAAGAAACCGGGATGGCGTGGTGCAAACCAGGAACTTACTGGTAGCCTTCCGGGAACGGATTGGGCTCGATCAGGTCTTTGGTTTCAAAAACGACGTCAAACTGGCCATCATCACGGGCATGACCAATGCGGGTGCGCGACCACAGGTGATGGTTTTCATGGATACGAACGTAGCCTTCTGGGGCAGTGGTAAGTTCGATGCCCGGCGATGCGGCGCGGACCTTGTCGATGTCAAAGCTGCCTGCTTTTTCAACAGCAGCTTTCCACAGCCACGGGCCAAGATAGGCGGCCTGGGTTACGTCGCCAATCACGCTGTCAGCGCCCCATTTTTCCTTGAATGCGGCAACGAAAGCCTTGTTGTTATCATTGGGCAGGCTTTCGAAATATTTCATCGAGGCATAAGCACCCGCGATGTTTTCGCCGCCAATGCCAAGGACTTCATCCTCGGTAACGGAAATGGTCAGCAGCAGCGGTTTTTCTTTCGCCATGTCGATACCGGCTGCTTTTAGCTGTTTGTAAAAGGCAACGTTGGAGCCACCAACGACGATGGCGTAAATAACATCAGGCTTTTTAAGCTTGATCTTGTTGATCACGGAATTGAACTGGGTATGACCCAGCGGGTAATATTCCTCGCCGGAAACTTTCAGGCCCAGTTTTTCGATGTGCTTGCGGGCGATTTTATTGGCCGTACGCGGCCAGATGTAATCCGACCCCAGCAGATAAAACGATTTTGCACCCTTTTCGCGCACCACCCAGTCGATCCCGGCGATAATTTGCTGGGTGGCTTCCTGGCCGGTGTAAATCACGTTTGGCGATTCTTCCAGGCCTTCATAGAAGGTCGGGTAATACAGCATGCCGTTATATTGTTCGAACACAGGCAAAACAGCCTTGCGCGATGCCGATGTCCAGCAGCCGAAAACGGCGGCGGTTTTATCTTCTACCAGCAGTTTTTTGGCTTTTTCGGCAAAGGTCGGCCAGTCTGACGCACCGTCTTCCTGGATATATTCGATCTTGCGGCCCAGAACGCCGCCTGCCGCGTTGATCTGGTCGATGGCAAGTTTTTCTGCTTCGACCGATCCGGTTTCGCTAATCGCCATGGTGCCGGTAATCGAATGCAGGATACCCACTTTCACCGTATCATCGGTAACGGCCAGGCCGGTGGTGTTGGCATCAGCGGTTGCAACTTCCTGTGCCCGAAGCGGTGCCGATGCAAAGCTAAGGGCGGGAAGAACCGCGATACCGGCCAGTAACGCCCTGCGTGTAATGGAAAATGGAGAGATCGTTTTCTGTCTCATTGCGAAGCCTCATTCTGACATATGATTTTTTAAGCAGTGCTGGCTTATCTGCGTGCCAACTGCGGCTTAGTTCGTCAGAATTTTTGCAACGCAACAATCGGGCATTTGACGTATATGCCATGGGGCATTTTACCCCTACCATGGCCTTGTATTGAAAAATGAGAGATCAGCTATGGCGGTAAAGCTGTTGATTTTCCTGTTTTTTGGTCATGATTGTTTGAATGAAAATAATGATAAAAAATCATTCACAAGTCGATTGATCAGGGATGTGTGCGGGGATTTTTGCGGATGTGTCACAACGCGAACGCTTAAATTTCGCATTTGCAAAAAGCAGGGCGGGTAAAAGGCATTGGGAACAACAATCAGGATTCCACGTATCAGGCGGACCTATAACCGCTGGGTGGCGAACCAGACCCTTGAAGATTATGCGTTACGTTTTACCGCCTACAAGGTAAGGCGGTTTTCAAGCTGGCGTATTGCCAATACGGCGATCGGCGCTGTGTCTTTTTTAGCCCTTGAGGCGATTGGCGGTTCGATTACGTTAAATTACGGGTTTCAAAATGCGATCAGCGCGATTGTTGTTGCCGCAATTATTATTTTCCTGATGGGCGTTCCGATTTCCTATAACGCGGCGAAATTCGGGGTGGATATTGACCTGCTTAGTCGCGGGGCCGGGTTTGGCTATATCGGATCAACCATCACATCACTGATTTATGCCAGTTTCACCTTTATCTTTTTCGCCATTGAAGCCGCGATTGTCGCAACGGCCCTGCAACTGTGTGCCGGTATTCCGGTGTCGCTGGGCTATATTCTTAGTGCGCTGGTGATTATCCCGCTGGTGACGCATGGCGTAACATTTATCAGCAAATTTCAGGCCTGGACGCAGCCTTTCTGGGTGGTTCTACAAATTGCCCCCTTTGTTTTTGTCGCCCTTAACAGCCACGAAAGTGTGCGTCAATGGACGGGCTATACCGGCTTGTTCGGGCCGATTGACGGGTCGTTTGCGATTGCGCCGTTCGGGGCGGCATCGGCGGTTTTGTTTTCGCTGGTCGCACAGATTGGCGAACAGGTAGATTTTTTGCGGTTCCTGCCGCGCAAGGACCATCAAAACCGCCTGGCATGGTGGACCGCAATGCTTAGCGCCGGGCCGGGCTGGATCGTAATCGGCGCGCTTAAAATACTGGCAGGGTCGTTTCTGGCATTTTTTGCCTTTCAGGGCGGCGTCACCTTTGCGGATGCCGCCGACCCTACGCGCATGTATCTGAATGTTTTTCAAAAGATGCTGGCATCGCCGGAACTTGCCCTTGGCCTGACCGGCATTTTTGTGGTGATTTGCCAGCTTAAAATCAATGTCACCAACAGTTATGCCGGGTCTATTGCCTGGTCAAATTTCTTTTCCCGTTTGACGCATAGTCATCCGGGACGTGTTGTCTGGCTGGTTTTTAATGTGCTGATCGGCCTGTTGTTAATGGAGTTTGGCGTCTATCGTGCATTCGAACATATTTTGGGCCTGTATTCGATTGCGGCGGTTGCCTGGATGGCGTGCATCGTTTCCAACCTTGTGATCAACAAGCCACTTGGCCTTGCCCCCCGCCATATCGAATTTAAACGCGCCCATCTTTACGATGTAAACCCGGTGGGGTGTGGTGCCATGAGCATCGCCATTTTACTGGCCCTGCTGGCCTATTCGGGGCTGTTTGGTGAAACGGTATCAAAGCTGTATTCCTATGTGGCACTGATATCGGCGTTTGCGCTGGTGCCGGTAATCGCGGTGCTGACCAAAAGCCGGTATTATCTGGCGCGCAGCACAGCAAGCGACTGGGCCATTGGTGAAACCGCAGCCTGCTGTATTTGTGAACATCAGTTTGATCGCGAAGACATGGCCTATTGCCCGGCCTATTCGGGCGCAATCTGTTCGTTATGTTGTTCGCTTGATTCGCGCTGCCATGACATGTGCAAACCCCATGGCCGGTTTTCCGGGCAATTGCGAACCTTTGCCACGACGCATTTTTCGGCCGGTGTTGGCAAATGGGTGAATACACGGATTGCCCATTATTCGGGAATGTTGCTGACGGTGACCGGGGTTCTGGGCCTTATTTTTTGGCTGATTTATTTTGAAACGCGACTGGATGCGCGAAATTCGACAGATTTGATCGAACTGACCCTGACCAAACTGTTTGTCATTATTTTTGTTATTTCCGGCATTGTGGTCTGGCTGTTTGTTCTGGCGCAGGAAAACCGTCGCTTTGCCGAAGAAGAAGCCCGCCGCCATACCGGCCTTTTAATGGATGAAATTGCCGCCCATAACGAAACCGACCGCCAGTTAAAGCAGGCCAAGGAAGCTGCCGAGTCTGCAAATCTGGCAAAAAGCCGTTACATGGTGGGCCTTAGCCATGAATTGCGCACACCATTAAGTGCCATTTTGGGATATGCCCAGTTACTGGAACGTAAATCGGGCGGGCAGCCCCCCTATATCCATAATGCGGCGCAAACAATTAAACGCAGCGGTGAACATCTGGCCGACATGATTGAGGGTTTGCTCGATATTTCCAAAATCGAGGCCGGGCGCCTGGATATTTATCGTTATAAAACGGCGTTACGCCCGTTTTTAGACCAGATCGTCGATATGTTTACCCTGATGGCGCAAAGCAAAGGCATCGCTTTTGATTTTCAGCCGATATCGGCGATACCGTCTTATGTTTATACCGATGAAAAACGTTTGCGCCAGGTTTTGATTAATTTGCTGTCGAATGCGATTAAATTTACCCATCGGGGCACAGTTGGTTTTTCTGTCAGTTATAGTAATCAAATTGCGACATTTGAAATTCGCGATACCGGCATTGGCATTGCCCAAGAAGATATCGAACGCATTTTCCTACCGTTTGAACGCGCGGAACAGCCTGTTGGTATGCAACAAACCCCGGGAACCGGGCTTGGGCTGACGATTACCAAGTTACTGGTTGAAATTATGGGCGGTGACCTTGCCGTAAAAAGCGAGGCGGGCAAGGGAACGCGTTTTACCATTCGGTTGATGTTGTCCTCGACGGGGGAGCCCGATAAAAAAGTGCGTCCGTATCAGGCCATTGCCGGATACGCCGGACCGCCCCGAACCATACTGGTTGCCGACGATGACGCCGATCAGCGGGCGCTGCTGGAAGATACCCTTCTTCCGTTGGGATTTAACGTTGTGCTGACAACTGACGGGCATGCCTGCTTGTCGGCAATCGCATTGAACCGGCCCGATTTGATTATTCTTGATATCGCCATGCCGGGCCTTTCGGGGTGGGAGGTTGCCAGACGGGTTCGGCAGGGCATGGATTTCAAGGTGCCGATTTTGATGTTATCGGCCGATGCCGGCGGCGAGCGAACCAAACAGGAATACAAGCAGCTTTATGACAGCTATCTGGTTAAGCCGTTCGTGCTGGATGATTTGTTTGATCACCTTGCCAGTCTGATGTCACTTTCCTGGATGTACGAAGATAATGAGGACGGCGGGGCCGATATCCCGGCTGTTTGTTTTGAAAGCCATGAAATACCCCCTCCCGAAAAGTTGCGCCAGTTGATGACGTTGGGGCAAATCGGTTTTATTCGGTCGATTGAAGTAACCTTGAAAGACATCGAATTTTCACAGCCCGATACGGCAAGGTTTTGCCAACATATGCTGAAACTCACCAAATCCTTCCGCCTGAAGGATTTCATTGCCGCGATTGAGGAGGTCGGACGGGAAAATGCCTGACCTGAATGTAGCTACCCGTATTTTGGTGGTCGATGATTCACCGGAAACTTTAACAATGCTGACGGATGCGTTGTGCATGGAAGGAATGGAGGTGGAGGTTGCCACCAGTGGCCGGCAGGCTTTCGGGTTGGTTGAAGCCTGTATTCCGGACCTTGTTTTGATGGATGCGATGATGCCGGGCATAGATGGTTTTGAAACCTGCCGGATATTAAAATCGGAGAAGGGGTGTGAGGATGTTCCTGTCATCTTCATGACCGGCTTTCGCGAAAGTGAACATGTTGTAAAGGCATTGGCATCTGGCGGGGTGGATTTTGTTGCCAAACCCGTGATCCTTGACCAGTTATTTGCCCGTATTCGGGTGCATCTGGCCAATGCCCGCCGGGCGCGTTCCGCGCGCAAGGCGCTTGATTCCACAGGGCGGCGCATTGTCGCATGCGACCTGTCAGGGGCAATTTTATGGGCAACGCCGCAGGCTGGTGAACTGATGCGCTATGCCGGGTTAAGGTGCGATGAAACTGCCCGGTTGCCGTGGGAAATTGTCGACCATCTTTTTGGCGGAGGGGGTGTCGATAGCCCGGATCCTGCGCACGGCATCTTTCGGTTTGCACGCAATGGTGCCGAGATCGAATTTCGGCTTCTTGATGAAGGCGAGGGTACTGAAAAGCTGATCCGATTGATCGACGGGCAAAAAGGATCGGACGAGGAGCAACTGGCAACCGCCTTTAACCTGACTTTCCGGGAGGCCGAGGTTTTGTTGTGGGTGACACATGGCAAGTCGAACAAGGAAATTGCCGAAATTCTGGATATGTCGCCCAGAACGGTGAACAAACATCTTGAGCAGATATTTGTTAAACTGGCGGTCGAAAACCGAACGGCAGCAGCAACAATGTCGGTGCGGGTGCTTTGGCGGGACTGATCATTTAACTTTGGTTCTTGATATATGCGTTTCGGGCTGGCCCGCAAAAGGCGATACGGCGTTCCAACCGATCCTGCGGATGGTTGTATGGGGGCCAGAGCTAGGGCCAGCGGGGCGATTTAAATCGTTTTTGTTGTTTTATTGATTTTCCCCGCGCCCTGTTTGGGCCTTGTTATTGCCGTCGCATCAGGCCAGCCGTGTATTTCCAACCAGGACAAGATAAGAAAAAAGGCCCCGGTGTGGGGCCTTGATCTTATTTTTCGAGGTCGGCAGCGTGAATTTTATAATTGGGATGATCCGGATTAAGGTAGGCCGGATCATTTTTGATGGCGTCAACCGTTGTCCCTTTTGCCTCGGCAAGTTTCAGAACCCAGCCAATGACACGGCCACGACCGGTCCAGGTTTCTTCCGGGTTTTCAGGGTTACGGTATTTCGGCGGGGTTGACTGTTTGTTTTTAGTCGGTGTCGCTGCGCTGGCAGCAGACATTTTAAAAACTTCAGGATACAGTTCGCGAATAGAGAACCCTGCATCATTAAGTTTCTGATTGAACTCGGCCTTTAGATCGCTGATCGCCTGTTCCTTGCGGCTTTCAACTTCTTCTTCGGTCTGCTCCATCAGATCGCGCAGCTCTTTATAACTTAATTTCGAAATATCAATTTTGGTCATTATTTTCTCCTGAAACAAATAATTTCTTGGATGTACATAGTGCCTATTCTTTCGAAGGGCAAGAATTTTTAACAGCGTGCCGGTTCATAATACGCAAAACAGGGTAATGGATAAATTGTTATTTTATCTTTAATTGCAGGGATTGTGGGCAAAGCAATTTTAAATTCCACAGGCTTTGTCACCTTGAAAGAGGGGCCCGACAGAGCCGCGGAAAAAACGATGTTACCGGAAAAATCAGGGTTTCCTAGGAAGAACGGTGTGGGAAAACAGATCCGTTGCGACTGACGTATTTAAATTAGTGAATATATTGCGGGGAAAATTGTTCGAATTTCCAAGGAAGTAGCTTGATTACAGAAGGGTAATTATACTCTTGTTGTGGTTTAGGGAAGAATGTTCTAGTCGCCAGGTAGTTATCATATACCATTGTATATGTTTATTTTGTTGGTTTAATTTGAAACAGCCCCGGGAGAGTTATTTTCGCTTTCTTCAAGTTGGACGATGCCCCTGACCGGAGCGTGCAAACCTTTTCACTGTTAGCATAAGTTTCCTTGAACCAGGTTTTGATGTAGCCAATAAGGAGTAGTCCGAGCGGCGTTTTTCAACTGGTGACAAAAAATGGTTTGAAGCACGACCATGGATTGTGTTTTTAAAATGGTTTTTCTTTTGGTTGCGAATCCTGTTTGCACATATTTTCTTCAAGTCTTGGCTAAATTTACTTTTTTGCGCAAATCAGTAATCCGGATTACGACTTTCTGCGTACCCACTCCATGTCGTTTTTAGGCAAGTCACTGAAACAAAAACTTTAATTTTGCAATGTGACGAACCTATTCAAAGTGGGGTGTTTGGCGTTGATTTTTCGACCAAAACAGATACTTTAGTCGTAGATGTTTGGCCGCAATTTTGCTTTGAAGCCCGGTGCTTGGGCCCAAAGCAAAATTGACCGGCTTTTTTTAGCCGTTTCTGAAAATTGTTGAGCGTCGGGCCAGTTATAACCGGGTCGGATACAACATCTCTTTTGTCAGTGTCCCTGAATGGGGATGTCTGACTTTATTTTTCCCGGATATGAATTGCGTTCGGAACCGTTGCGGCAGTCCGCAAGATATAGGGATTTTGTGATGGCACCGGATACTCGACCTTTTCGTCAGGAACGTCTTACGGAGCTTTATGAATGTTCGGGTTTGGGAAAATTACTGCACGCAAAGCGCGCGAATATCAGCAGATTATTCATGCGCTTGATAAATCGGCTGCCGTTATCGAATTTTCTGTTGATGGGCGTATCTTGCAGGCGAACGAAAACTTTTTGAAGGTGATGGGATATCAGGCCGATGAAATTATTGGCCGCCATCACAGTATGTTTGTCTCTGAAAGCTATCGTGAAAGCGCTGAATACAAAACGTTCTGGCGAAATCTGGCCCAGGGGGAATTTCAGACGGCTGAATTTCAGCGTGTTGCCAAAGGTGGCAAAAATGTCTGGATCGAAGCGTCCTATAACCCGGTTTTCGATAACAAGGGCAACCCGGTCAAGGTGATCAAATTTGCTTATGATGTTACGGCAAAGCGCGAACAGCGTGCCGAGCAGCAAAGTATTTTGAATGCCATTCAGAAATCACAGGCGGTGATAGAATTTAACCTTGATGGAACAGTTATTTCTGCAAACGATAATTTTTTGGCAGTGATGGGGTATCGTGCCGATGAAATTATTGGTCGCCATCACAGCATGTTTGTAACGGCGGACGAAAAAAACAGCGAAGCCTATCGGGCATTCTGGCGGTCGCTGAATGAAGGGGAATTTGCTGCTGCACAGTTCCATCGGGTGGCAAAGGGGGGCAGATCGGTTTGGATCGAGGCCTCTTATAACCCGGTTTTTAATGCTTCGGGCAATGTTTACAAGGTTGTTAAATTTGCCACCGATATTACCCAGCAGGTTAATCTGCTGGTTGAACTTAAATCCATGATCGATAATAATTTTTCCAGTATTGAAGCCGCGATTTTAGAGCTGCAAAAAACGGCCCAGCAAGCCGTTGAAACATCGGGGAATACTGTTTCCAACGTCCAGACAGTAACCGCCGGGACAGAAGAAATGAGTGTTTCCATTTCTGAAATCTCGCGCAACATGCTGGAATCGCAAAGCACGACAGAACGTATGGTTCGTGAAACGGTATCTGCCGATGAATCAACCCAGCGTATGGCACAAGTTGTCGAGGCCATGACCGGTATTGTCGAGGTTATTCAAAACATTGCCGGGCAAATTAATTTGTTGGCGTTGAATGCAACCATTGAATCTGCCCGGGCTGGCGAAGCAGGTAAAGGGTTTGCCGTTGTGGCCAACGAGGTCAAAAACCTGGCCAATCAGGCTGCACGCGCCACCGGGCAGATTTCGGATGAAATTCAGGGTATTCAGGAAATTACAGCCGAGGTTGTCGGGGCATTGCGAACCATTCGGACATCGGTTGAAACAGTTCGCGATGCGGTTGGCGTAACGTCAGATGCGCTTGGTCATCAGACCAGTATTACGTCGGGCGTTTCGGAACATATGCGTAACATGAATTTTGCTGTCGAAAGTTTTTCACGTAATATTGACGATATTCGCCAGACGGTAGAAAACGTGTCGCAATCCGTAATGAAAACACGTTCGGCGGCAGAAGTTCTGGCACGTTAAAATTTCTGATCCATCGCTATTCCTATTCCGGTTTTGATCCGCTCCAGCGATCAGGAGTGGGGTGTTAACAAAAGGAAGGTCCGTTTTGGCGAACCTTCCTTTGTTATTTTCGTGCGTTTCACTGTGGGTCTATTCGGCCAGATCGCGCATGACTGAAATCAGGTCGGATTTTCCTTCAAACCCGATGCCGGGTAGCTCAGGCATCGTGATGTGCCCGTTTTCGACTTTTACGCTATCGGGAAAACCGCCATAGGGCTGAAACAGGTCGGGGTAGCTTTCATTACCACCAAGGCCAAGGCCGGCAGCGATGTTAAGCGACATTTGATGCCCGCCATGTGGAATGCAGCGTTTGGGCGACCAGCCGGCCTGTTTGATCACGTCCAGGGTGCGCAGATATTCCACCAGCCCATAGGAAAGGGCGCAGTCAAACTGCAACCAGTCGCGGTCCGGGCGCATACCCCCGTGACGGAGCAAATTGCGCGCATCCTGATGGGAAAACAGGTTTTCACCGGTTGCCATGGCACCGGGGTAAAATTCGGCCATTGCCGCCTGAAGCTGATAATCGAGCGGATCGCCAATTTCCTCGTACCAGAATAGTGGATATTGCCGCAGCATTTTGGCATAGGCGATACCGGTTTCGAGGTTAAATCGACCATTGGCATCGACCGCCAATTGGGCTTCAGGCCCGATTTCTTCCAAAACGGCTTCGATCCGGCGTTTGTCCTCATCAATATCGGCGCCACCGATTTTCATTTTAACAACATTGTAGCCGCGATTAAGATAGCCGCGCATTTCAGTGCGAAGGGCCCCCAGATCCTTGCCAGGATAATAATAACCACCCGCGGCATAAACAAACACGCGCGGATCGGCTTTTACGCCGTTTTGTTCTGCCAGCAGGCGAAACAGGGGTTTGTCGGCAATTTTGGCCACCGCATCCCACACCGCCATGTCGATGGTGCCCACCGCAACGGAACGTTCGCCATGCCCGCCCGGCTTTTCGTTTTGCATCATCACCGCCCAGATTTTGTGCGGATCAAGGTTGTCACCGGCATCAGTGATCAGGCTATTGGTATCTGCCTGCAAAATGCGATCACGAAACCGTTCGCGGATCAATCCGCCCTGCCCATAACGGCCATTGGAATTAAAACCATAGCCGACAACGCGGCGACCATTGCGTTCCACATCGGTCACAACAGCAACCAGACTGGCCGTCATTTTGGAAAAATCGATATAGGCATTACGGATGGGCGACGCAATCGGTTTGGTGATTTCAACGACATCAAGAATACGCATAACAAATAGACCTGTTTTGGCGGTTAATCCTGTTTGATGGGGCAATCTTAGGCCTTGCACCTGTGGCCCGGCTAATGCCAATCTGGTGTTTGGTTATACAAAAATGGCATTACCAAATGGAACTGCGCTGGTTTGAAGATTATATCGCGCTGGCCGAAAGCCTGAACTTTTCCCGGGCTGCACAGGCGCGCAATATTACCCAGCCCGCCTTTAGCCGCCGGATACGTGCGCTTGAAAACTGGGTTGGTACGCCGTTGTTTGTGCGCACCACCCACGATGTTGCGTTAACCCCGGCCGGGCAGCATTTTCGCCAGCAGGCAGAATCCTTAACCCGGTCAATTTTGCAATTGCGCCGGGAAACCTGCGAGGTGGCCGAGCAAAAACAGGCCATTATCGGTTTCGCCGCCACCCACGCCCTGTCCTTTACTTTTTTTCCAGGCTGGATGCAGGAAATGGGGCGGCTAATGCCATTGGGGACGCTTAACCTGATATCGGACAGTATGCAGGCCTGTGAACAGGTGATGCAGCGCGGCGACGCGCAATTTTTGCTGGCCCATTTTCACAGTCAGATGCAAAGCAACCTGCCCGCCGGGCAGTTTAAAAGTGTAGTGATAGGTACGGATCGCTTAATACCCTTTTGCGCGCGGGAATTTGACCAGAAATCGGCAATTTCAAAGGGGGATGTCCCGTGGCTGGCCTATCGTCGGGAATCGGGCCTGGGGCGCATTATGCGGGCCAGCTGGGCCGAAACGGCACCGTCCTTTACCTTGCGGGAAAGTTTTACATCCCATTTGGCGGCCACTTTGCAATCCATGGCGCGGTCCGGGGCCGGGGTGGCGTGGCTGCCCGAAACGGTCGCACAAAGCGATGTTAGCACGGGGCAACTGGTGCCCTTTGGCGCGGAGGATTTGATTATTCCCATTGAAATCCGGCTGTTTCGCCCGGCCAGCCGCCAAAGCCCGATGATCGAGGCTTTTTGGCAGTTGGTGACAAAAGAGGGCAGTTCCTGAAATGCTGCAGGTATTGGCGTTTGCAGTTTGACCATGCCCGGCCCGGCGCACAGCAGAATACCATCTGCGATGTGACCGGGCCGGGATGTTCTATGCCTTGCCGGTTTGGCCGGGATTATGCCGAAACTGCATCGGCAATGGCTTTGCCACATGTGACGGTGTCGGCCTTGCCGCCAAGATCGCGGGTGCGCAGATTTTCATCGACCAGCACACTTTCAATCGCCCGCAAAATGGCGTCGTGGGCGTCGGAATACCCCAGATGATCCAGCATCATCGCCCCGGCCCAAATCTGACCAATCGGGTTGGCAATGCCTTGCCCGGCAATATCAGGCGCCGATCCATGGACCGGCTCGAACAGGGAGGGGAATTTACCTTCGGGGTTGATATTGCCCGAGGGCGCAATGCCGATGGTGCCGGTACAGGCCGGGCCAAGGTCGGACAGGATATCGCCAAACAGGTTAGAGGCAACAACCACGTCGAACCGGTCCGGGTTCAGCACAAAATGGGCGGTTAGAATGTCGATATGGTATTTATCCCAGGTGATATCGGGATAATTTTTCGCCATTTCGACAACGCGTTCATCCCAGTAGGGCATGGTAATGGCAATGCCGTTGGATTTGGTTGCCGATGTCAGGCGTTTGCGCGGGCGTTTTTGCGCCAGATCGAACGCGTATTTCAAAATACGGTCAACACCGGTACGGGTCATGACCGTTTCCTGCATTACCACTTCGCGCTCGGTGTCGGGGAACATTTTGCCGCCAACGGATGAATATTCGCCCTCGGTATTTTCGCGCACCACATAAAAATCAATATCGCCGGGTTTACGGCCTGCCAGCGGAGAAGGCACACCGGGCATCAACCGCGCCGGGCGCAGGCTGACATATTGGTCAAAATCGCGGCGAAACTTAATGAGTGATCCCCACAATGAAATGTGGTCCGGCACGGTGGCTGGCCAGCCAACGGCACCGTAAAAAATGGCATCATGGTTGCCAACCTGGTCTTTCCAGTCGTCGGGCATCATCTGGCCGTGTTTGGCGTAATAGTCGCAGCTGGAAAAATCGAAATCATCAAAATGAAGGCCGATATTAAAGGCCTTTGCCGTGGCCTTTAATACGCGCACGCCTTCCGGGGCGACTTCCTTGCCAATCCCGTCGCCGGGGATGACTGCGATTTTATGGGTTTTGCTCGGCATGGTGGTTTTTCCTGCATCGTTTTATCGGGTTGACGGGGTATAGGGTGATTATAGCGTTGTTGGGTCTGTAACCAGAATGGCGCGAAAGTCATTCACATTGGTAAGTGTCGGGCCGGTAATAATTTGGTCGCCCAGTGTTTCAAAAAAGCCGTGGCCGTTATTGTCGGCCAGCTGGTCCTTGATATTGATGTTTTTCTGTCGGGCACGGGCGATGGTGTCGGGTGTGATCATGGCACCGGCAATTTCTTCGATGCCGTCAATGCCGTCGGTGTCGCCCGCAATGGCATAAATGCCGGGTTGCCCGTTAAGGGTGTTTGCCAGTGCCATTAAAAATTCCACATTGCGCCCGCCGCGCCCTTTCCCCCGGATGGTGACGGTTGTTTCACCCCCGGATAACAGGATGCACGGGGCTTGAAAAGGCTGGCCGTATTTTTGTATTTGCCGCGCCATCCCTGCCATCACACGGGCCACATCGCGGGCTTCACCTTCGATGCTGTCACCCAGAATATGGGCCGTAATGCCCTGATCGGCACATATTTTTGCCGCTGCTTCCAGCGCCATTTGCGGGGTGGCGACCATATGGCAGGTGACATTGTGCAAACGGGCATCACCGGGTTTGATGGTTTCACCACCGCCACTGCGCAATACGCTTAAAACCGACGGGGCAGCATTAATATTATAGTGCTGCAAAATTGCCAGTGCGTCATTGCAGGTGGTGGGGTCGGCGGTGGCCGGGCCGGATGCGATATCGAGAAAATTATCGCCGGGCACATCGGATATGGCATACATCATGACTGTTGCCGGATGGCAAAGGGCGGCCAGTTTGCCACCTTTGACCTGCGATATATGCCGCCTTACACAATTCATTTCGGAAATACTGGCACCCGATTTTAATAAATCGCGGTTCAAGGCCTGCTTGTCATCCAGGGTAATCGGTGCAATCGGGTTTACCAGCAAGGCTGATCCGCCGCCCGATATCAGGCAAATAACAAGGTCATCGGCAGACAGGTTTTGCACAGCATTGCAAATTTCGCGGGTGGCGGTAAGTCCGGCATCATCGGGCACCGGATGCGATGCCGACATAACGCGAATTTTACGGGTCGGAACTTCGTGGCCATAGCGCGTTACAACCACGCCGGACAAATCGGTTTGGTCGCCCCAATGTTGTTCAAGCGCGCTTGCCATTGCTGCAGCGGCCTTGCCTGCCCCAATGACAATGATTTTGCCATTTACGGGGGGTATTGGCAGGTGCGGGGGCAGGCAAAATACCGGGTCGGCTGCCTTGATGGCTGTTCGAAACAAAACGTCCAGAAAGTGACGAATCTCATCGGGGGATGATAGGTCATAACCTGTTGTTTTTTCAGAAAAGTCAAAAGGCGGTGTCATCGATATTCTGCCTGCGGTTTTGGCGGATTTCAGGTGCGGAGCCAGCTTGGATGCGGTTAACTGTTATCGCCCATGATGGCGGCAATAACCGCGTCGGTCACCTCGCGCGTGGTGGCCTTGCCGCCCAGGTCGGGGCTGTGCAAATCGGGGTTGGCGGTAACGCGTTCAACTGCACGCATCAGCCGGTCAGCAGCCGCCTGTTCGCCCAGATGTTCCAGCATCATCACCGCGCTCCAGAATGTGGCGACGGGGTTTGCAATGCCCTTGCCGGTAATATCAAATGCCGATCCATGAATGGGTTCAAACATCGACGGAAACTTGCGTTCCGGGTTCAGGTTGGCGGTGGGGGCAATGCCAAGCGACCCGGCCAATGCCGCGGCCAGATCAGATAAAATATCGGCATGCAGGTTGGTGGCAACGATGGTGTCAAGCGTGTCGGGTTTTAAGGTCATGCGCATGGTCATGGCATCGACCAGCATTTTATCGCATTCGACATCGGGGTAATCGCGGGCCACTTCGGCGGCGATTTCGTCCCACATCACCATGCCGTTGCGCTGTGCATTGGATTTGGTCACCACGGTCAGTTTCTTGCGCGGGCGCGATTGCGCCAGATCGAAGGCAAATTTCATAATGCGGGTGACACCGGCGCGGGTAAAAATCGACACTTCGGTCGCGACTTCCTCGGGCAGGCCAACGTGTGAGCGCCCACCCTGACCGGCATATTCGCCTTCGGAATTTTCACGCACGATCACCCAGTCCAGGTCGCCCTGTTTGACATTGCGAAGCGGGCTTTGAATGCCTGGCAAGATCCGGGTCGGGCGGACATTGGCATACTGGTCAAACGGCTGACAAATCGCCAGGCGCAGGCCCCATAATGTGACATGGTCGGGCACATCGGGCGCGCCGACAGCCCCAAAATAAATCGCATCGTGACCGGCAATCTGGTCGCGGCCATTGGCGGGCATCATGATGCCGTGTTGTTTGTAGTAATCCGACCCCCAATCGAAATGGTCGAACGATACGCCAAACTTGCCATCGCGCTTGGCCAGAGTGGTTAAAACCTCGATCCCGGCCGCAATAACCTCTTTGCCGATCCCGTCGCCGGGGATGGCAGCGATACGATAATTCTTCATATTCAGTCTCTTGTGTTTGCTGTGTTTCGGTTTTTACGGTCTGCTGGTGCCTAGAACAAAATTCCCTGTGGCATACGGATCAGCAGGATTTCAGCCATCAGGAAATACATTGCACTGACAATGATGCCTCCTGATAGCAGGTGAAGGATGATGGATCTGGCCGGCAGGCCGTCATAGTTGGAGATCGCGATAAGCGCGAAAAACGCAAGGATGCCGGCAGCGAGAAACCCGATTAACGGAATGGCCGCAATCCAGATACCCATGGCAACGACAAGGCCAATGCGACGTGGTGTGGATTCGGTATTGCTGGCAGGATCAGACGTTTTAGGGCCACTTTTGCGCAAAATATTGATGCCGACAAAAAGGATGGCAAAAACAAGCAATACCGAGGCAATGGTGGTGGGAAAAACCGACCCCATTGGTGTCATGGCCGGTGTTTGGCCGAGCGCCCAGGCACAGATTACGATCAGTATCAGGGCAATAACGGTACCGGGCATATCGCGCGGCTGGCTGAGCAAGCCGGTTTTCGGAATGGTGGCCGATGCTTTTGCATCACCCATGATATCCATCTCGGGGTTTTCTGCGGCCTGTTTTGCAAGGTCTCGGTTTTTCTTGTGATGTGCGTAAAATGGAAACAGCAGGGTAAAGGCGGCAAGGGCGATGATACCAACGCTGATCGGGCGGGCAAAGAACATGCCCGGAATGTCGCCGCGTGCATTGCCGATCAGATAGGATTGTACAAAGCCCTGTTCGGCGATCTGGCCCAGAACAAGCCCCAAAACGATGGGGGACGGGGCAAAACCGCAGCGGTTCAAAATCCATCCGGCAATGCCCAGCCCAAACATCATTTGCACATCATGGATGTTGCTGTGAATGGCAAAGCTGCCAATGATGGTCAGGAAGGCAATGGTCGGCACCAGCATGGTTTTGGGAATGGATGCGATGGACTTATAAGCATAGCGTCCAATCAGCAAACCGGCCGGCAACATCAAAATCGTTGCAATCAGAAGCCCGAAAATGAAGGTGTAAACAATTTCGCCCTGCTGGGTGAAAAGCGTTGGCCCGATTTTGATGCCCTGAACCAGAAGGGCGCCAAGGATAATGGCATCGGGTGGCGTACCGGGAATACCCAAAACCAAAGTCGGAATAAAGCCGCCGCCAACGGTGGCGTTATTGGCTGTTTCAGTGGCGATAACGCCGTCGGGTGCGCCTTTGCCAAACCGTTCGGGATGTTTGGAAGAACGGCGCGCCTCGGAATAGGAAACCAGCCCGGCCACCGACCCGCCCGCACCGGGCAGAACGCCAATGACGGTACCTAAAACTGCGCTGCGGATAACATTAAATTTGCTGTGCCAGGCAATGCCAAAGGCTTCGGCCAGGCGGATGCCACGATTACCGGCTTCAACCTTTAAATGCGGGTCACGGGTGGCAACCAGATCAATCAGAACCGGGATGCAGTAAAGGCCGATCAAGGCGGAAACAATATCAAAGCCGCCCAGCAGGATCTGACTGTTCATGGTAAAGCGCAGATCGCCGCCAACAACGGCAACCCCGACCATGGCCAGCATCAGGCCCAGGCAGCCGCCCATAAGGCCCTTTAGGGTATTGCCAACCGACAGGGCGGAAATAAGCGTAAGGCCGAACATGGCCAGCCAGAAATATTCGGGCGGGCCAAAGGCCAGCGCGATTTTGGCCAGCGGTGGCGATAACAGCAGCAGAAACACACCCCCGACAAGACCGCCAAAGACAGAAGATAGCGTTGCCAGTGTTACTGCGAGGCTGCCATCGCCACGTTTGGCCATCGGGAACCCGTCAAAGGTTGTGGCAATTGCCGACGGGGTGCCTGGTGTATTGACCAGAATGGCGGCAAAGGCACCGCCATAAATGGCACCGGTATAGATTGCCCCCAGGGCAATCAGGCCGGTGGCAGGATCCATGGTAAATGTAAACGGGACCAGAACGGCCACCGCCATGGTGGCAGATAAACCCGGCAATGCGCCAATGACAGTGCCCAGAATAACGCCCCCTAGCGCCATAAGAATATTGAGCGGCGTTAGCGCGCTTAACAAATAGCCAAGCAATTCCATGGTGGTAATCCTCCCTGATCCCGTTTCTTGTTTTTAGCGGTTAGCGATGCCGAGCTTTTCGCCAATTGCGCGGTATTCTTTTTTCTTTTGCGCAACAAAATCAGCCATTTTGCTATAGGGAACGTCGGTCAGAACAAAACCGGCATCTTCCATCTTTTTGATGAATTCCGGGTTTTTGTTAATTTCGCTGATAATATCGGAAAGTTTTTTACGGATATCTTCCGGGGTGGATTTGGGCACCGCAACACCACGATACGCCCCGCCAACCAAGTCGAACCCCAGTTCCTTGAAGGTCGGAACATCGGGGAATGCCTTCACCCGTTCTTCGGACGCAACAGCCAGCATCCGCATGCCATCGCCGTTATTCACACCGGATGTGACATAGTTAAAACCAGCGGTAACCTGGCTGCCCAAAATGGCGGTAACTGCCGGGCCGGTGCCGCTAAACGGAATGTAGGTGGTGGTAATGCCGGCAAGTTCGTCAAACTGGGTTTGGCCGATCTGGTTGGCAGAATTGGAACCCGAACCACTGAAGGTGACAACACCGGGGTTGGCCTTGGCATAGTCGATCAGCTGTTGCAGGTTTTGAAATTCGCTGTCTTTGGGCACGAACAGGGCGTTCGGTGTGTAGTGAAAATAGTTCACAGCCACCAGATCGTCGGTTTCATAGCCGACATCTTTTTCCATCGGCTGCAAAACCGTATGCGGCAGGTTGATCCCCATCAGGGTGTAGCCATCATCCTCCATGGAATTAAGTTGTGACCAGGCCTGGGCGCCGCCGGCACCGGCCATATACTGGATCACCATTTGCTGGCCGGTAATTTTTTCAAAATAGGGTTGTTGAAAACGTGCCGACACATCGGATTCACCGCCAGCATTGAACGGTAAAATCAGGTTAACCGTTTTTTCCGGGTATTCGGCAAAGGCCGGGCCTGAAATCAGGGTCGCGGCAAAGGCTGCTGCTAACGCAAGCTTACGCATTGGTATTCCTCCCGTATGTTAACATCCACACGACCTGTCATTATTGACAGCATCGGTGCCGAAACCGGGCAAGGCATTGTTATTATTGGCGATACCCGGTTGTCGGATTTGTCGTCAGCCCGTTTCACATACCGCACAATCCGGTCGGTAGGACGCCGGCGGGGGCTTTTAAACTGCAAAGCGGACAATCGAAGTGTAGATTTATTATTCGTTTAGTATAATTTCTGAATTTGCATTTCATTATGTCGTCAGGGTTAATAATGTCGTCGGACAGTGATTTGGGTTTTTTCGTGTTGCTGGCGCGCAAGGGCAATTTGTCGGCCGCAGCACTTGAGCTGAACCTGTCGCCACCCGCCGTGAGCAAACGGCTGGCAAAACTGGAAGACCGGCTGGGGGTGCGGTTAATGAACCGCACGACGCGCCGTATCAGCCTGACCAGCGAAGGCGAGGCTTATTTTCAAAGCGCGATTAAAATCATGCGCGACATCGAGGAGTTGGAGCAGCGCGTGGCAACCGCACGCGAAAACCCCAAGGGCCTGTTGCGCGTGAATGCGACCTTTGGTTTCGGGCGTGAGTATCTTGCCCCGGTCGTTTCGGAATTTTCGCATCTTTATCCCGAAGTCGAGGTGCAACTGGTGTTAAGTGACGCACCGATCAATCTGGTCGAGGAGGGGTTTGATATTGGCATCTGGTTTGGCGGCTTGCCCAATTCACGGCTGCGCGCCCGCAAATTGCAGGATAACCGGCGTTTTTTATGTGCTGCACCATCCTATCTGGCACGGCATGGAACGCCGCGCACCCTGGCCGATTTGAACGAACATAACTGCATTATCCTGCGCCAGGATAATGCCAGTTATGACCTGTGGCGCCTGCAGCGCGGCCAATATTCCGAAACCGTGCGTGTGCATGGCACGCTTAGCAGTAACGATGGTGAAATTGCCCTGAAATGGGTGCTTGATGGGCATGGCATTATGTTGCGATCCGAATGGGATATTGCCCGCCATGTGGATGCCAGCCGTTTGCGGCTGGTCTTGCCGCAATATGCGCAGGTTGATGCCGATATTTATGCCGTTTACCCGGAAAAGCACAATGTATCCGCCAAGGTTCGTATTTTTATCGATTATTTGCACAGGGAATTACAGGCCGCCCAAACGGGGAAAAAGGATTTATCCTAGAAGCTGCAAGTCGTTGTTTTATGTCGGATTACATGTTTTGGGCGAACAGGCTGTTACTGCGCTGCATTGGCACCGGGCTGTGCTACGGGGATAAAGATGTGGAAGGTAGCACCTTGTCCCGGTTTGCTTTCCACCCAAATTCGGCCATGGCAATGCTCGATCACGTGTTTTGAAATGGCAAGGCCTAAACCGGAGCCCGACGGGCGTGGTTTGTCGCCGGGATATTTGCCGCCCCGGGCAAATTTGTTAAAAATCAGTTGGGCTTCGTCACTGGCAATACCGGCACCGTTATCGGAAATGGAAACAAGGTATCCGTCTTTATGTGTGGCCCCGCGCACAAAGACTTCGGGTTTTTCCGGGTTGGCAAACTTTGCCGCGTTGGACAACAGGTTGATAAAAACCTGTGTTAACCGGTCACGATCAACAAACAGATGGACAGTATCCCCGCCAATATCGACCCGTAATTTGGCGTTGCGGCTGTTAAACAAACCTTCAAGGGCATCTATCGTTTCACGCAAAACGGCTTTTGGGTCGACATCGCGGGGTTGCCAGTCTGAATGGCCGGCTTCAAGGCGGGCCAGGTCCAGGTGGTCGTCAATCAGGCGGGTTAAACGTTCACTTTCGCGGACAATAACGTTTAAAAACCGTTCGGTACGTTCGGCTTCCAGTTCGGGGGTATCGACCAGAATTTCAGAAAAAGACCGGATCGAGGTAAGCGGGGTGCGAAATTCGTGGCTGACCATGGTTAAAAATTCGTCCTTCAGGCGATCAAGTTCCTGAAGGCGGTCATTGGCGGCCCGCAATTCGGCAGCGGCGCGTTCCAGTTCGCGCGATTTTTGTTCAAGTCGCTGGGAATGCTCGATCACGTGCGAGGTTTCTTCGAGAATTTCCAGCACTTCATCCAGGCTGACCATTTCGCCCTTGGCAACAGATGATACCATCACCCGTGCCGATGCCGCCCCGATGGAGCCTGCCAGCAACCGTTCGCTAAAGGCGATCATATCGGCGTTGGCTTCGCCTTTGCCCCGCCAGGCGGTATGGCGCGATGTGCCATAATCGCGAAAGGCATGAAAGGCGCGTTCGCGGCCCAAAAACCGTTCGACCAGTTCGTAAAGGTCATCAATGGTTGCCGAAGACCGCCAGATCACGGTTTCGCCGCCCTTGCGCGAAAAGGCATCGACAAACAGGGTCGCCTGTATGCGTTCCAGCCCGCCTTGACTGGTAAACAGGCTAACCACAATAAAACACCCGGCATTGAGCGCGATTGACCAGATCAAAGCGTGGGTCAGCGGGGCAAAATGATCCAGGCCAAACAGGGCTTCGGGCCTTAGCCACGGGTGACCAAAGGCCCCTTCGGTAATCAGTTTAGGGTCGATCCAGCCGGAATCGGCAAAGGATGGCAGTAAAAGCGTATAGGCCCAAATGGCAAACCCGGCGACCAGCCCGGTAAGCGCGCCGGTTTTGGTGCCGCCTTTCCAAAACAGCCCGCCCACCATAATGGGAACGAATTGGGCGGTGGCGGCAAAGGATATCAGGCCGATTTCGGCCAAGGCATCACCCGCCCCGGCAGATCGGTAATAGATATAACCCATAAAGACCACCAGCACGATCGATGCCCGGCGGATGAACAATAATAGTCCGGTTAAATCGCCCCGTTCGGTAAGGCGCAGCCAGCGCAAACGCAGCAAGGCAGGAATGACCAGATCGTTACACACCATGGTTGAAAGGGCGATGGCGGCCACAATAACCATGCTGGTACTGGCCGATAACCCGCCGACATAGGCAATCAGGGCCAAAAATGATTGCCCCTGTGACAGGGGGACGGATAACACAAAAAAGTCCGGGTCGGCCCAGTCGGGAAGCACACCCATACCGGCCAGCGCAATAGGCAAAACAAACAGGTTCATCAGCAGCAAATAGGCCGGAAAAGCCCAGGATGCGGTGGCAAGGTGGCGTTCATCAACGTTTTCGACCACGATCACCTGAAATTGCCGTGGCAGGGTTAACACTGCCGCCATTGACAGGGCTATTAAGGTAAACCAGCGTGTGCCGCTTTCGGGTTGCAGTTTTAAAAGGCCTGCCGTCCGTGGGGTCAGGGCTGCCTGATGAAACAAATCGCCCAGCCCGGAAAACATGAAAAAACACACAAATATGCCCACGGACAGCAAGGCAAACAGTTTGACCAGGCTTTCAAAGGCAATGGCAGCAACCATGCCTTCGTGGTGTTCGTCGGCATCAATAAAGCGGGTGCCAAACAAAATGCCAAACAGGGCCAGGCCGGTAGCGGCCCAAAACCCGCTATCGGCAAAAATATGCGATGTGGAAACAAATGGCTGCGATACCGAACTTCCCCACACGGTCAGCACGGTGTAGCTGGTCGCAACGGCTTTTAATTGCAGGGCAATATAGGGGGTGGTGCCAATAACGGCGATCAATGTCACCAGAACCGAAAGCTGCGTACTTTTGCCATAACGCGATGAAATGAAATCGGCGATAGAGGTGATGCGGTGTGCCTTGGAAATGCGCAGCATTTTACGCAGTAAAAACCACCAGCCCAGAAATATTACGGTCGGCCCCAGATAAATGGTCAGATATTCCAGCCCGTTACGGGCGGCGGACCCGACCGCGCCATAAAAGGTCCAGCTGGTGCAATAAACGGCAATCGACAGGGTATAGACCGTGGGGTTGCGCACCCACGACCGCCCGGCGCGCGCCCGTTTGTCGCCCCACCATGCAATCGTATAAAGCAGGCCGACATAAATCAGCGAAACGGCAATCACGACTTCGGAAGACAGCATTGGTTATATGTCCTCCGCCGGTTGCGCGCTTTGGCGCAATTTGCGTGTAATCCAGGCGCACAGGGCAATGAAAAAAGCCCAGCCGGCAAAGAAATAAACAAACAGCACCGGCAGGCCAAAAAGGGTGCCATCCAGCGAAAAAATGCCCACCAGCGGCGGCACCCATGCCAAAAAGGCAGTCAGGGCCAGCACAAGGGCACGTTCGGTCAGTTTTGCCGGTGGGGTCATGGCGGGTGCTGCCTTTGTTTACCGCTTAGCTGTGCGGGTTGGGGGCACGGCCCAGCAATGCCTTGACGCGGGCAACCACGTCGCGGGTGGAAAACGGTTTGGTCACAAAATCATCCACACCCAGTTCCAGCCCCTTGCGCCGGTCTATTTCGCGGGTGCGTGCGGTTAGCATCATGATGGGAATATGTTTTGTGGTGGTATTTTCGCGAACGGATCTGGCAACGTCGAACCCGTCCCGTCCTGGCATCATCACATCTAGCAAAATCATGTCGGGGATATCCCGGCTGATGATGTCGATGGCACTTTGGCCGTTGGTGGCGATGCTAACGGTGAAGCCTTCCTTTTCCATCAGAAAGGCCAGGGATTCGACAATTGTTTCCTCGTCCTCCGCGATCAGGACCGTTGGTTTGTCGGTCACGACGTTCTCCCCGATTTTGGTTTTTTATAAAATGGACCTTAACGTGTTCCGGTCTTTTATTTTATTCGACTTTAGGGTGTGACACTGTTGCCACGAAATCCAGTTTAATTTTGTGTGCGGCTTATGCCACCGGGGCGGCCGGGGCATGGGCGCGTTGCAAACAATCCACCCGCGGGCATTGCCGACAACTGATGCCAACGGGCACGGCGGCGTGGGCATCGTCCATTGGTACCCCGTCAGCATAGACAATATCGCGGGCAAAGGCCGTATCGCAGCCGATCATGACCGAATGCACCGATTGCGGTACCCGGTAACCGCCATTGCCCGTGCGCACGGCCCGGGCGACAAACAAATACTGGCTGGCATCGGGCAATTGCACCAGTTGCGGCACCACCCGTTCCGGCGTTAAATAGGCCTCGTGAACGGCCCATCTGGGGCAGGCACCGCCATACCGTGGTAATTGTAACCCCGAGGCGGAAAACCGTTTCGATATATTACCAGCGATATCGGTACGCAGGAAGTGAAACGGTATGCCTTCCTCGCCGGGGCGGCGCAAGGTTGTAAGGCGATGGCAGATTTGCTCCCAACTGCCGGCAAAGCGTTGTTGCAGCATTTCGATATCATGGCGCAGTTCACGGGCTTCGGTACGGAAATTGTCATAGGGAAACAAAATTGCCGCTGCCAGATAGGAAATCAGGGCCTGTTTGGCCCGGTTTCGCGCCGCATCGCTCGTCAGGCGCGATGTGCTTAAAATGCTTTCCACGGCGTCGCTGCCTTCAAGGTGGCAAACCGCCCGTGCCGCCAAAAACCGGGCCGACGTGATGGGCAACGCACGCGAAAACTGTAATCGTTTGTGCGCTTCATCCCATACATGGCCGTTTGCGGGTAATTCTTCGGGGCGTAAACGTTCGACCGTGACCTTGTGGCGCGATTGCAAATGATTGATCAGGTCGGTCAGGAACAAGCCGCCAGACCGGTCAATTCCCGCACGCAATGTTTCGGCGCAATCTTCAAGTGCCGGGAAATGGTTGGCGTTGTCATATAAAAGATCGTCCACTTCCTCGGACGGGTTGGCGGCGGGCCTGCCTGCGGCACCGCGTTCAAGAAAACTGAAAATTTCGGTGGCAGATTCGGCCAGCCGTTCGGATTCACGCACCAGTGTCGCATTGAACCGGGTGCGCTGGGCCGGTGGCAGGTCGTCGTAATGGTCGAAAATTTCGGCAACGGTACGGATTGAGGTAATGCGTGTCAGGATCGAATGGCTGGCTTCTGTCAAATACGGATCATGGCTTAACCGTTCCGACATCATGTCAACATCGTCCAGTGCGCTGCGATAGGCGCGGTACAGGGCCAAAAGTGCATTGACCATGCCTGGCCCTGCGGAAACCACATTTGAAAATTCGCTGCGATCAAGTGGTGTATCGCCAAAAACCGGGTCTGCGGCAAGCTCGCTCAGGTCGGCCAGAACGCGATTTTCTTCCGACCCTGAAAGGGTAGACGGATGAATTTGCAGGGCTTCTGCCAAACGTAGCAGCAAGGCGCCACCAATCGCGCGCCGGTTATGTTCGATCAGATTTAAATAGGACGCCGAAATACCTGCGGCGCTGGCAAGGGCGGTTTGCGTCATGGATATGTCTTTGCGGCGTCCGCGAATACGGTGACCAATCGGGGCTTGCCGCGCCATGTGCATTCCTTATTTTTGACAAAATTTACAAATTTTCACAACCGTTATCCATATTTTTACAAAAAAAATGTTCTTTATCAACCTGTTGTTGATTTATTTTCTAGTCGTCCCCATTGTCTTGTCAGGTCGCATAACAAAACACCCAACACAATCCCGGCCTTTTGCATTTCACTGAAACGCATCCCAGCAATTGGGGAGGAACCCTATGTCCGAGAATAAGATCATCCGTAATGTATCGCGCCGTACCGTCTTAAAAGGGTCGGCTTTAACAACGGGTGCTGCAATTATTGGTGCAACCGCACCGATGCACTTCATTCGTAATGCCTATGCCGCTGATTCATTTCGTGGCGATCCCGGCAGCAACAAAAGCATCGTTCTTGGTTTTAACGTGCCCCAGACCGGCCCCTATGCCGATGAAGGCGCTGATGAATTGCGTGCCTATAAACTGGCGGTCAAACACCTCAATGGTGAAGGCGACGGCGGTATGCTTAATACCATGAAGCCCAACAACCTGAAGGGTAACGGTATTTTGGGCAAAAAGGTCGAGTTTGTAACGGGCGACACCCAGACCAAGTCCGACGCTGCCCGTGCATCGGCCAAGCGCATGATTGAAAAAGACAATGTCGCGATGGTAACCGGTGGGTCGTCTTCAGGGGTTGCCGTTGCCGTACAGGGCCTGTGTCAGGAAATGGGCGTTATTTTCATGGCCGGCCTGACCCATTCCAACGACACCACCGGTAAGGACAAAAAGCGTTACGGCTTCCGCCATTTCTTTAACGCTTATATGTCCGGTCAGGCGCTGGCGCCGGTTTTGAAGGATGAATATGGCAGCGATCGCAAGGCCTATCATCTGACGGCCGATTACACCTGGGGCTGGACGCAGGAAGAATCGATCAAGGCGGCCACTGAAAATATTGGCTGGGAAACCGTCAATACTGTGCGTACGCCTGTGGGTGCGGGTGACTTCTCGCAATATATTACCCCGGTTCTTAATTCCGGTGCCGATGTCCTGATTCTGAACCATTACGGTAAGGACATGGTGAACTCGCTGACCCAGGCGGTTCAGTTTGGCCTGAAGGACAAAATGGTTAACGGCAAGAAGTTTGAAATTGTCGTGCCGCTTTATTCGCGTTTGATGGCGCAGGGTGCCGGTGATGCCGCTAAAGGCATTTTGGGAACCACCAACTGGCATTGGTCACTGACCGATGACGGGTCGCAGGCCTTTGTCAAATCCTTCGGTCAGGAATACGGCTTCCCGCCGTCACAGGCGGCCCACACCTGCTATGTCCAGACATTGCTGTATGCAAATGCCTGTGAAATGGCCGGTACTTTTGCGCCGTGGGAAGTGATCAAGCAGCTTGAAGGCTACGAATTTGACGGCATGGGCAATGGCCCGACGCTGTATCGTGCCGAAGATCATCAGTGCTTCAAGGATGTGCTGGTTGTGCGTGGTAAAGAAAAACCGCAAAGCAACTTTGACCTTCTTGAAGTGGTCAAGCATGTGCCGCGTGCCCAGGTGGAATATCCGGCCGATATGTTCGGCGGGGAACTTGGCCCGTACAAGGTCTGATTTTCGCTGCATTCCTTTGGTGCCGGGGCGTTCCCGGCACCATTGCCTTCCCTGAGGGGCCGGTTTCCCTGCGGCCCCGAAAATATCCTGTATAGTTTCGGCGGCGGATAGCTCATGGACGCGATTTTTCTGCAAATCCTGAACGGATTGGACAAGGGCGGGGCCTATGCCCTGATTGCCCTGGGTCTGACGCTGGTTTTCGGCACATTGGGTGTTGTCAACTTTGCCCACGGCGCGATCTTTATGGTCGGCGCATTTTGTGCTGTGACGATGGAAAAAATCCTGACCCTTTCGGTCAAGGTCAAGGACCCGTCAGTTACGTTTTTCGATGCCTATAAGGAAACCCCTTATCTGGAACTTTGGTTTGGCAATACCGGGTCGGCGATTATCGACTGGGTGGTGCCGATTTCCATTGTCGTTTCCATCCCGGTAATGCTGGGACTGGGTATTCTTATGGAACGCAGCCTAATCCGTTATTTTTACAAGCGCTCCCACGCAGAACAGATTCTGGTGACATTTGGCCTGGCGATTGTGTTGCAGGAACTGGTGAAAACCTTTTTCGGGGCAAACCCCATTCCGGTCAGTGCGCCCGATATCGTGGCCGGGTCCGCCGCGATTGGCAGCTGGATCGGCCTTGGCGATGCGGTGGTTTATCCGTGGTGGCGGCTGATCTATTTGCTGTTTTCTGTGGTTATTATTTCGGCGGTGTTCTCGTTTCTTAACTTTACCACCTACGGCATGGTGGTGCGTGCCGGCATGGCAGACCGCGAAACGGTTGAATTGCTGGGCATCGATATTGAACGCCGCTTTACCATTGTGTTTGGTCTGGCCGCGGTTGTCGCGGGCCTGGCCGGGGTGATGTATACGCCGGTTCTACCGCCCGATTACCATCAGGGCATGGATTTCCTTGTGCTGTCGTTTGTGGTTGTGGTCGTTGGCGGTATGGGGTCGTTGCGCGGGGCGGTTGCCGCCGGGTTCCTGCTGGGGATTTTGCAGTCCTTTTCCTCGATGACCGAGGTTAAATCGATCATTCCGGGCATTGACCAGATTATTATTTACCTTGTCGCCGTGATTATCCTGCTGACCCGTCCGCGTGGACTGATGGGCCGCCGGGGCGTGATGGAGAACTGATATGTCAAACACGCAAATCGCTACCCCGCGGCAGGAACTGCTTTATATGGTTGTGCTGTCGGCGGTGGTGCTGACCATGCCGTTGTGGTTGCAGCCCTTCGGGGCGGCTTACCCCGACCTGATGCAAAAATTCATGATCTTTGGCATCTTTGCCATTGGCTATAACATTCTGTTTGGTCTGACCGGCTATTTGTCCTTTGGTCACGCGGCTTTTCTGGGCGTCGGGTCTTATACGGCGGTCTGGTCGTTCAAGCTTTTATCGATGAATGTGGTTCCGGCGATTATCTTTGCGACATTGCTGGCAGGGCTGTTTGCCTGGCTGATCGGCTTTGTCTCGCTGCGCCGTTCGGGCATTTATTTTTCGATCCTGACGCTGGCCTTTGCCCAGATGTCCTATAACCTGGCCTATTCGGTACTGACACCCATTACCAATGGCGAAACCGGCCTGCAATTAAACCAGGCCGACCCCCGCGTGATTGACCGCATGGCCGGAATCGAAGCCACATCGGGCCTGCCAAACACCAATTTGTTTGGCTTGCAGGGCACGGGGTATAGCGGGTTTTACATTTGCGCGGTTATTCTGATCCTGGCGTTTTTTGTTTCTCTGCGAATCTTTCATTCGCCGTTTGGCATGAAGTTACGCGCAATTAAATCCAACCAGACCCGCATGTCCTATACCGGTTACAACACCCGGCCCTATTTGCTGACGGCCTTTATCATTTCGGGCATGTATGCCGGGCTGGCAGGCTCGCTTCTGGCGATGACCGACCCGTTGGCCGGGGCTGAACGGATGCAATGGACGGCATCGGGTGAGGTGGTGTTAATGACCATTTTCGGCGGGGCCGGTACGTTGATTGGTCCGCTTCTGGGCACCGGGATCATCAAGTATCTTGAAAACATCTTTTCGGCTTTCAACGATACCGTTTTGCACAACATGTTTTCGTTCTTGCCCGACTGGCTTAACAACATTCTTACCGCCATTATCAGCCCGTTTGTCGGGGAAGGCTGGCAGTTATTGCTGGGTATTGTCTTTATGCTGATTGTGATTTTCCTGCCCGGTGGCCTGATGGAAGGATATGGCAAAGTCAGCCGTATGATCCGCGAACGGGGTCAAAAAAACGTCGATGATGGATCGTCTGACAAACAACATTCCACCGGGGAGGTCTGATCAATGGGTAATGTCATTCTTGATGTCACCGACGTCAGCAAGTCTTTTGGTGGTTTGCAAGCGCTTAGCAACATTAATTTACGGATCGAGGAAGGCACGGTTCATGCCATTATCGGCCCGAACGGGGCCGGGAAATCGACCTTTTTAAACGTGATCGTCGGCCGGCTTGCGCCCAGTCGCGGGCGGGTGTTGCTAGGCGATCAGGTTTTGACCGGCAAGCAACCTCACGAAATTAATCAGCTGGGGGTGGCGCGGGTGTTTCAAACACCCGAAATTTTCCCGGATCTGACGCTTTTGCAAAACATCATGATCCCGGCCTTTGCCAAGCGCGACGGCCAGTTCAGTTTTGGCATTTTCAAAAGCCTGTTTGCCGAACGCGGCATTCGCGAGGAGGCCGAACATATCCTTGAAGATGTTGGCCTGATTGCGGATCGAAATAAAATTGCCGGGTCGATGTCGCGCGGGGATAAACGCCGCCTGGAACTTGCCATGTGCCTGATTCAGGATCCGAAGCTGTTTTTGCTTGATGAACCAACAGCGGGCATGTCGCGCCATGATACCAACAGCACAATCGAATTGCTGCAACGGATCAAGGAACGCGGCATGACCAAGATCATTATTGAACACGACATGCATGTGGTGTTCAGCCTGGCCGACCGCATCAGCGTTCTGGCCCAAGGGGCGATTATTGCCGAAGGCACGCCCGAAGAAGTGCGTAATGATCCCAAGGTTAAAGAAGCCTATCTCGGAGGAGAAACCCTATGAATGCACAGGTGCCAAAAACCAAGCCGGTTCCTGCACGCGGGTCGTCTCCGGCATTTTTCTCGGTATGGGATATTCACGCCTATTACGGCGAAAGCTATATCGTGCAGGGTGTCAGTTTTGATATCCGCGAAGGCGAAATTGTTGCCCTTTTAGGGCGCAACGGGGCGGGTAAAACATCCACCCTGCGTACCCTTGCGCGGATGTCCAACCCCGAACTGAAACATGGGGAAATCTGGCTGGACCATCAACCGCTTCATGAAATGAAATCGTGGCAGGCGGCGCGCATCGGCCTGCAACTGGTGCCCGAAGACCGCAGCATCATTCCTGGCCTGACGGTGGAGCAAAATCTGGAACTTGCCCAGATCGCCCCGCCACATGGCTGGAGCATCCAGCGTATTTACGAACTGTTTCCCCGCCTGGGTGAGCGGCGCTTGCAGGAAGCAATTACGCTTTCAGGGGGCGAGCAGCAGATGCTGGCGATTGGTCGCGCACTTGCGCGGGACATCAAGATTTTACTGCTTGATGAACCATACGAAGGCCTGGCCCCGGTGATTGTGCAGGAAATTGAAAAAACCCTGCAAAGTGTCAAGGAGCTGGGGATTACCACCATCATTGTTGAACAAAATGCCATTGCCGCCCTGAAACTGGCGGACCGGGCCATTATTATGGATGCCGGGCAGGTGGTGTTTGATGGCACTTCGCAAGAGGTGCTGGATGACCCTGATTTGCGTGATCAGTATTTGGCGATCTAGGCATCACCCGAAAAAAAATACCCGGTTTGGGGAGCCCGCAAACGCGGTAAGGGAGCAAGTGTCGGGGGACGCTTGCTCCTTTTTTTGTGTTGAGGTGTTCGTTAGTGATGCCGTGGCCGTGACGGGGTTTCTTACACCGGTGGCGCGGATGTTGTGTCATTGTGGCACCATAACGCGCTGGTTCTAGTATGGCATATGGTTGTGCCCGGTTTTGCAAACACGTTCGATTTCATCACGTGACAGGCCAATATCGTGCAGGATATGGGCCGGGGCGCGCTGTAACCATGCGATGTCGCGTGCGACCTTGCGCCGTTTCACCCATTGGCCAAGCAAAAAAAGAAGCCAGCCCTGAAGGGATACGGTGCCGCGCGCATCGACACCGGATGGCATGGTACGGTGAGTATCAAAGTGATGGGGTGTGGTTGGCATGTATCCAGACATGATGCTGGCTCCCAGTTTGCTAATGAAGGATCGGAACCATGTCCGAACCAGCATCATATTAGGATTTCGCAGGTGCGAAGAGGGCGCAAACCTGTGCTTTTTGCGCGGAAAATTCGCAAATTTCAGGAAAAAACGATTTCTTTTCGCGCCTGTCTTCGGCCATTGTTTGCCCGAGCAGGAAACACTGGTGCCGGGGGTATGCCATCGTGGCGGAGCTGGATAAATTTGATCGCCGATTGCTGGAATTGTTGCAGGAAAATGCCCGGTTAACAGGGAGTGAACTGGGCCGGCAGGTCGGGTTATCGTCGGCGGCATGTTTGCGCCGGGTGCAACGTTTGCGTGAAAGCGGCGTTATTGAGCGCGACATCGCCGTTGTCAATCCGCGTGTGTTTGGCAAACGCATGACCGTGGTGGTTTTAATTACCCTGAATAATGACCGGCCCGACCGGTATAATTTGTTGCGTGCCGAGTTGGAAAAAGCGCCGGAAATTGTGCAATGCGACCATGTGACGGGCGCGCATGATATTGTTTTGCGTGTGAAAGTCGCCGATATGGAAGACTATAGTGCCTTTGTCGATCGGGTTTTGGTCAAACCCTATATCAAGCGCTATGAAAGTCTCGCCGTGTTGGGGGCTATCAAGTAACACGCTGTTTGCCAAAGCGAACTTCGAGACGGATCAGCAGGGGCATAGAGTCAGACAAACCCGGCAGGCTGAACGATTACCTGCCGGGTTTGTCTGAGGGAATTTGGTTATCGGTGATTAGCGAATGTCGTTTTGGTGACCGATGCGTTTGCGGCCTGTAACCATTGCGCGCACCAGATTTTCGCGGTGGTGATAACTGGCAATGATAACCCCGGCCAAATGGCCAATGACCAGTGTTAGCAGGCAATTTGCCAGAAATTCATGGACATTCTGGACCCAGCGAACACCCCAATAGGCATCAGTGGTTTGCATCCAGCCGGTGGTGGCGACCAGCGCCATACAGGCCAGCAGGGCAATAATCATGGCTGCACCGGCCGGGTTATGCCCCAGATAGCGTTCAGCCTTGCCCCCGGGGATGGCGCGTAAATAATCCAGCGTTGTTTTGGGGCCGCGCACAAACTGGCTGAAACGGGCGTAATGCGGCCCGAACAGCCCCCAGAAAAGGCGAAAGCCAATCAGGGCGGCAGCTGTGTAACCGGCCCATTCATGCAGGTTTTTAATCACGTCGGCGGAAAGCCAGGCCACCGCAAAACATGTGACCAGGCTCCAGTGAAAAATACGAACCAGTGGGTCCCAGACTTTAACGGTGGCTGCCATGATCAACCCTCGTCTTTTTTGTCGATGGCGGTCAGCGTCGAGGGATCAAAGAATGTTTCAACACGCTTGCCATTTTCATCAAGCGCATAAACTTCGTAGCAGCCATCTTCGGTTTTGATCTGTTTGACCTTCCAGCCCTGGTTTTCCAGTTTGGTTTGCAAGGCGTCGGGTTTTTGCCACTGGTCCATGGGGGTGTTGCAGCTGATTTCGTCAGCAGACGCAACGGAGGGCAAAAAGCCGTAGGTTGACAGGGCAAGTACAGCGGCGAGGATTTTCAGCATTGCGGGGTTCCTTGAAAACAATGGTTTGTTGTGACAAGGGCAATCTGACGTTCCAAACTGACAGCAGGCTGAAACATCGGGTCGTGATGCTTCAGGTGGTTGTCAGCAACCCAGTTGTTTAGGGTCTGGACTCAATTGG
>NZ_JFJZ01000040.1 GCF_002115825.1 Thalassospira sp. MCCC 1A01428
TAATAGGTCCTGAGCCTAGTCCGGTAAAAATATTTCACCTTTTAAATACAAAACCGCCAGTCCCTTAAGATGCACCCGATCGCCCTTGACGGTGCAGTCGATAAAACCGCCCCGCGATGATGCCTGATACCCAATCACATTGGTTTTGCCGGTTTTTAGCGCCCAATAAGGCGCAACAACGCAGTGCATATACCCCGTTACCGGGTCTTCATTAATACCCAATGCAGGTAAAAAATACCGCGACACCATGTCGCAGTCATCGCTGTCAGACGGTGCCGTTACAATCACGCCGCGCTCTGCCAGTGTTGCAAGAACCGACATGTCAGGCGTCATATGTCGCACGGTTCCGGCATCATCATAAACCAGCACATAATCGGTATCGCGACTGGCAACCTTAAAACAGGCAACAGCACGGTCTGATGAAAGGGCGCTGGCAATATTTTCGGGCAACACCTCTTCGGTCAGCGGCTGCGCGGGAAAATTCAACACAATCGCCTCACCATCGCGCCGTGCAGTTAAAATGCCGCTTTTGCTTTGCAGACGAATTTCATCGCCCGTAACGCCTAGCTGGTTAAACAGCACATAGGCACTGGCTAAGGTCGCATGGCCGCACAACGGCACCTCAACAGTGGGGGTGAACCAGCGAATATGATAATCGGCATCACCATCGGCCACCTTGACGAAAAATGCGGTTTCCGAAAGATTGTTTTCCATCGCAATCTGTTGCATCACCCCGTCAGGCAACCAGCGTTCCAGCGGCACCACAGCCGCGGGATTACCGGCAAAAAGGTGGCTGGTAAATGCATCGACCTGATAAACCGGTAACGACGTATGGGTCATAAAAACTACCTTCTTCCCAAGCGTTGTCGCAAAACTTCCACGCAACATCACGTTTAATGACTATAGAACACCCTGAATGGCATTTTTAACAATAACCAGGTCATGGTCCCGGGTGCGCCAATTGCTAAACGCCGCGCGAAACCCGAAACGTTCATTATAAATGGTTGGCGTTAAAAACACCTTTTCGGTCGCATTTATACGGGCCAGAAGCTGGCGGTTGGCATCATCATTGCCGCGTCCGCAAAACATCACCACATTCAACAATGGGTCACGCAGCAAAATCAACTCGTCATGATCCGCCACCCAATGGGCAAGGTCACGTGCCTGATCACAATTACGTCGCACAATATCGGCAATACCGTCACGACCATAAGCCGTAATCGCCATCCAGATCGGCAAAGCCCGAAACCGGCGCGAATTTTCGACCCCGCGATTGATATAGTTATTGCCCGGCACAGTGGACGCCAGATACGGGGCAAAAGCCCGAAAACATTTTTCCAGCACCGAAATCTGCCGCGTCAGGAAAATACCGCAGTCATAAGGTACATTTAGCCATTTATGCCCGTCTGACGTAATAGAATCAGCCCGGTCAATACCGGTCAACAAATGTGCGCGACGCTCATCAAGGGCCGCAAACAACCCGAATGCAGCATCCACATGCAACCACGCGCCATGGGCCGCGCATAAGTCGGCAATCGCGACCAGGTCATCAAAATCGGTTGCGTTCACCGTGCCCGCACTGGCAATAACCATTTTTGCCTTTGATGCACTGTTTACCAGTTTGTCAGCCAGATCCTGCACATGCATGGCTTCGGTGCCCGGCTCGGTCGCGACGCGAATAATATTGTTGCGCCCCACCCCGGAAACCGACAAATCCTTAATCATGCTGGCATGAGGGGTGGCGGAAAACACCTCGAACGACGGCAGGGCAACAGCACCATCCGCGTCCACATCAATGCCAACCTGTTCGCCGCACCATTGCCGGGCTGTCACCACCGCCAAAAGGTTTGATGCCGTTGCCCCCGTGGTTAACGCACCATCAAACCGGGCACGCGGCAACCCGCCCAAATCACAAATCCAGTTAATAACCTGCTGTTCCACTGCCGATGCAACCGACCCTTCCGGCCCGGTTGCGTTCTGGTCAATGGTACTGGCGATCCAGTCGCCCGCAACCGCTGCCGGGGTGGCGCCACCGGTTACAAAGCCCAGGTATCGCGGGCCGCTGGATGTGGCAAGGTAAGGTAAAATATCCTGTTTCAGGGCATCAAGGGCCGCAAGCGCACCGTCACCCTGCGCCGGCAAGGGTATGGAGGGGTTAAAGGTGCTGCTATCATGGCATACAACCGGAGCATCATCGCCCGATTTCAAATAGTCCTGCGCAATTTCGCCAACTTTTGCAAAAATGTCGCCAATCTGGTTCAGGTCTTCAAATTTCCGGTTCATCTTCGTTACTTTCCTGCAGGATCTCTGCATAAGCATCGCGGTCAATATTGGCACCGCTTAAAATAACAGCGTTTTTCTTGCCAATGGCGCGGTTTTTATCTGCGATAATCGCGGCCAGGGCACAGGCGCCCGCACCTTCGGTCAGGTTATGGGTGGCACTAAAATAAAGCCGCATCGCCTGTTTTATCTGATCATCGGATACGGCAATGATATCGGCCGCTCCGCGTTTGATAATTTCAAATGCTGAAGGGTCCGGCTTGCGGCACGCCACCCCGTCGGCAAAGGTCACGGCGGTTCCGGTTTCGCAAATCTCGCCCTTGTAAAAGGACTGGCGCACTGCATCGGCACCTGTGGCAACAACACCGATAATTTCCGTTTTAAGCCCCAGCGCATCGCGCGCCGTAATCAGGCTGCAAATCCCCGACCCCATGCCAATTGGTACATAAACCCGATCCAGTTTTTCGATGGCGCTGAACATCTCAATCCCGTAGGAGGCGACACCGCGCACCAGTTCGGGGTGAAACGGCGGCACCATAACCAAATCATCTTCAACTGCTTTTTGGCGGGCGAAATCGGCGGCGTCTTGAAAATCGTCACCATGTTCGATGACATCGGCACCCAGCGCACGCATAGAGGCATTTTTCTCACGCGAATTGCCAAAGGGCACAATAATGGTCGCCCGCAGGCCAAACACACTGGCAGCATAAGCCAGACTTTGACCATGATTACCCCGTGTTGCACTAATGATGCCGTTAATGATTTGTGTGGATCGTGACAAATATCGACAAAAAGTAAGGCCCCCACGCACTTTGAATGCGCCCAGGCGCGTGTGGTTCTCGTGCTTGACATAAATGGACAATCCCGTTGCCCGGTCCAGAAGCGGCCATCGAATGGTTGGCGTTGGCGCAACATATTCATGCACAAAATCAGCGGCGTCGGTCAGTTCCCGAGCAGTAAACACATTGTACCCCTGTATAGAAATTGTAACCTTATGCTCAAATCTGCATTGTATGCCTATCCAGGATACAACATTGTCCCCGTTATGCGGGGTGGCGACCGGAACGCGAGGGAGCGGTGCGTTCCGGCCGCAACGCGGTTAAAAACCGCGCGGGGGGTGGTCCCGTAAAACCGGTGCAGAAACATACATATCGACATCGGCTCTTGTCAGCCCAACATCCTTAAGCAACCTGTCATCAAGCCGCTTTACATTGTTCTTTTCCCGGGATTCTTTTTGCATCCACACCAATTTTGCAAACAGGCGACGGATCGCTGTGCCCACAAAACCCTGGCGGGTTGCTTTTGCATCCCCTGCGCTCTGGTCTTGCGGCATTGCACCGCCTGCGAGAGTCGCAGGAAACCGGATTGTATCGTTACAATTCGTCATGATTTCCTCCTGCTTTCAAATTGTGTCGATTTCCTTTTGTCATTGACATTGTATCACTGTCAATTTAAACATTGTCACCATGACAATATGGATCCCCGACCTTTCATCCGGTAGCGGCCCGGTTTATCGCCGCATCGCGCAGGCCATTGGTGCTGCCGTTGAAAAAGGGCAATTGCAGGCGGGTGATCGCCTGCCGACCCATCGAGACATGGCTTATCATTTAGGTGTTACGGTTGGCACGGTAACGCGCGCCTATCGCGAGGCCGAACGCCTGGGCCTTGCCATTGGCGAGGTTGGGCGCGGCACATATGTCAGCGCCCCCCTTGAAACGGACCTGCCCCTGTTGTTACCCGGCCATCCGGTTGCCTTTGGCAAAGGGTCGCAAGGCCCCCAGGCCCCGGTGACGAATGACGCCAACACAAACGCCCCCCATAGAACGGTTGCCGATATGCGACAAGACGTCGCAAATGGTTATGTTCAATCCGGCACCAACAGTGCCCCTGTAAATTTTGGCACTGCCGACGTTTCATTCACCCAAAACCGGGGCACAAACACGGCCTATCCGGTGACACTGGATGATGGACCGATCAATTTTCGTATGAATTGCCCCCTGCCCCCGCAGGAAACCCACATCAATCAGGTGTTGATCGACATCGCGCAAAGCGGCCCGATTGAAAACCTGATTACGTATAAAACTGAATATGGCATGCCCCATCATCGCCAGGCCCTGGCAAAAATGGCCGGGCGTTTCGGGCTGGATGACAACCCCGACCGGGTTTTGCCAACTGCGGGCGTGCAACATGCCATGACCGTCGCTTTAATGACGTTTACCCGGCCAGGTGATCTGGTTCTGTGCGAGGAAATGACCTATCCCAACCTGCGCAGTCTGGCCGCAATGATGCAGTTTCGCCTGCGTGGCGTTGCGATGGATGAAGAAGGCATTTTACCCGATGTTCTGGATAATTTGTGTCGCACACAATCGCCCAGGGTCATCTATTTAATGCCAACCCTGCATAACCCGCTATGCAGCACCATGAGCCACGAACGCCGCGTTGCCATTGCCGAAGTGCTGCGAAAACACAATCTGCTGCTAATCGAAGATGCCATTTATGGCTTTTTAAACCCCGAATCCCCCCCGCCCTTGTCATGCTTTGTCCCCGAACGGGCCATTTACCTGAATGGTATTTCCAAAAGTGTTGGCGGCGGTTTACGCATTGGTTTTATCCACGCCCCGATCCAGTATATTGCCAAACTGGCAAGCGGCATTCGCACCACCTGCTGGATGACACCTGGCATCAATCTGGAACTGGTCACCCGCCTGATCAATGACGGCACGGTTGAACGCTATGAACGCTGGCACCGCGAGGAAGCATCACGCCGGCTTGGCGTTATTCTGGGCAGCCTCAAGGGATATGATGTGCGCTTCCACCCCACCAATTATCATATCTGGCTAACCTTGCCCGACCATATCGAAACCAGCGAACTGGTCATGAATGCGGCAAATTCGGGTGTTATGTTAACTGCAGCCCAGCAATTTGCCGTTGGTGTCCCCCCACGTGGCTTGCGGCTGTCTTTTGGCGCCGAACGTTCAACCGAACGTATTCATCACGGCGTCAACATCATCCTTCGCCTGTTGCAAACCAGCGAATTTAGCGACGCTCAGGTCATGTAACGGCTATTGAAAAACGCACCCAAAACGGATTGGCCGGGTAGATTTACACATGCAACCACATTCACCCGCCAATCCGTAATGCCAGCCCTGCAATATGCATCCCCACAACGAACACTATTTTTATGCGCTAAAACCTTTATTTGGCGCAAATTCTTCCATGGCGCCGCCACTGCGTTTTTAATATTCTATCGCAATACACGCATTTTAAAGAGAAATAGCCCGATGTATGCCACCCGCGATGATCAAATGACGACAGATGCTATCAATCACGTCATTCCCGCCCCCAAACGCAATTCGCATTGGCTGGAAACAGTTTTTCAGGTCATCGCCTGGATTTTCCTTGTTCTTAACATCGCAATTGGCATGTCCATGCTATTTGCAAGCAATGTTTCAACAAACATGTTCTCCACTGCCATGGGCTACACATCAGGGATCACGTTTGCGATCAGTGGCGTTATCCTTTGGGCCTTGTTTTTAGCTATTGCCTATGGCCTGAAATATCTGCGCAAAATCGAGGCCAACACAGCAAGGAACTAAACCGCAGCAGGCCCGCCCAGCCGGTTAAAAAACCAGGTGGCGAGTTCGGCTTTGTGCGGTTTTAAATCCGGGGCAAGAATGTTTCCGCCCGGATACGGGCGCAAATGTTGCACAACAAATGGCTCGGATAACGGCACCAGTTGCCAATAAAGTTGCCTGATAACATCCCGTGCGCGGTGGCCGGCCCAGTTCGCAGGCAACAACCGGGCAGGCAGGCCCGGGGCGCGCAATACCACCTGTTTAAAACCGTGCATAAGTACCATGCGCAGCGCAAATGCCAGATCCGGCGTACATTCTGCAGCCAGATCAACCGATAACAGCGGCTCAAACAGGGCCAGTTTTTGCAGATATTCCTGCTGCAAGGATTGCAGGTCCCACGTCGATGCAACCATGTCCCGCAAGGATGCAGATTCGGCAATATCCTGCGTTTCCGCCCGCAACGAAATCGCGGCCGAAGCCAGCCCTGTTTCCGCCAGAATTTGCCGGGTCAAGGCAATATCAATACCCGGATGGGCAAACACATTCCCCGATACGGCCCCAAACCCGCGCCAGGCCAGCATACGTGCGGCCACCCTTTTTTGTTCTGTTGTTATCACATGGTTATCAAACATGATCAGGGTCCATTGCCCGTCCCATTCGGCAGCCGGGGCCGCATAAAACTGACGGCATCCGGGCTCAATCAATCGCCAGCCTTCCGACGTAACCCGATAAACCGCCTGCCGCCCTACCCTTTGGGTGTCAAGCCAGCCATCGCGCGACATTCGAAACACAGCGGTGCGCAACACCCGCTCACTGACCCCGACCGGCGCCAGCAAAGAAATCAGGTCGGCCAAAAAAACGGACTCGCCCCGTGGGCGCAACACATCACATAAAAAAGTAATGACAACCGCACGGCTGCTTAAATCAAGCCGGGAACGAATCATCTCAAACTGTGAATAGGTGTGGCTGGTTTGCCGGTTCATCCCTGTTCCCACCAATATATCCGGAATGGAAATTTTTGCATTTTTGCCCATTTCCATTATTGAGCCAGCTGGTCATTTTGCGTCTATGGCATCAGAATAAACATGATACACAATCATCTAAAATCGACAATATTTGTATCACGATGACGTAAATTATGCGGTGAAAGCACAGGAAAACAAATTTCACGGATGCAATGCTTGACCATTGCATATCCTTGCTTCCAAAATCACTTCGCACTTGCATTTGGCGACCTGCCAAATGCAAGTTTCCGGGGTCCTTACAAAAGAGCGCACATGCCGATTTCCCGCCTTGAAGCAGACGATTGCAGTTTTCCGCATTACCGTATTCGCAGCCCGCAAAAGGACACAACGCCAGAAATTTTCGATTTCACATCGCATTACCGCGCGGCAGAGGCCCTGAAATTTGGCCTGTCGATGTCGGAGCCGGGCTTTAACGTGTTTGTGCTGGGTCTGGACCGGGCCGGGCGCATGACCGCGACAATGGATTATCTGAAAAAATCGATGGAGGACCATCCGGCCCCCGCCGACTGGGTGTATCTGAATAATTTCTCGCGCAGTAACCGCCCCCGCCCCTTTAGCCTGGAACCCGGTAATGGCCGCAAACTGACCGAGGCGATGGAAACCCTGATTTCCCATCTGCGCGAAGCCTTTGCCGCCGCTTTTAACGCCCCGGCGCACCTGACCGAAACCCAAGCCCAAACCGAAGAAGCGCGCCATCAGGTTCGCGATAAATTCGAGATTCTGCGCAATTTTGCCCGTGAACGCGGGCTTGATGTTCAGGAAAACGAAAAAGGTGTCATGATCGTCGCACTTGACGATGAAGGCGAACCCATCGCGATGGACAAACTTACCAAGGAACGCCGCGATACAGCCGACGCCGTTTTTGAAGAAGTCGCCGAAGAAGCCCGCAAAACCCTGCTGTCAACGCGCGACCTTGAAGACCAGATTGGCGATACGCTGGACAGTCTGCGCCGGTCGGCCGCGAGTGAGGTATTAAAACCCCGCATTGAAAAATTGCGCGAGGTTTTTACCGTGCCTGGCCTGAAGGCATGGTTCGACGCACTTGAAGCAGATATCCTCGATAATATTGATGCTTTTGAAGAACCCGACGATCAACCTGCAATCGACCTTGGCGATGGAAAAATGCCTGAAACGGTCGAAGATCGCTATGCCGTTAATTTGCTTATCGATCATTCCCGCGATGAGCATCCTGACGTGGTTCTGGAACCATCGCCCAGCTACGACAATTTGTTTGGTCAAATTCAATATCGCCCGATGGCAGGCGGAATGCACCCGCATTTCTCGCTGATCAAACCAGGGGCGTTGCACCGGGCAAATGGCGGTGTGCTGGTATTACGTGCCGAAAGCCTGGTTGAACATGAAGAAAGCTGGAACTACCTGAAAGCCGCCTTGCGCGACGGCGAAATCCGCATCGAGGAACGTCAAAAGTCCGGCCCGCCCACCGCAGGCGCGCCCGAACCGCGCGCCATTCCGCTTGACGTTAAAATTGTCATCGTTGGTGCGCCGAAATACTATTATTCGTTCTTTTCCCTGGATGTCGACTTTCGCAACCATTTTCGCGTCAAGGCCGACATCGACCCCGATATGCCAGCGATCGCCCGCAACATCACCACCTATACCGGGCTTTTGACCCGTTCGGTGCAGGCACGTTCGGGCATCTCGATTGATACCGGCGCCATTCGCCAGTTGCTGGGACAGGCCGCACGCTGGGCAGGCGAACGCGACAAAATCTCCGCCCAGATCGAACGGGTCGAAGATGTCGCGATCGAGGCCGGTGCGCTGGCAAAAACAACAGGTCGCACGACCATTCGTGCCGCAGATGTCAAACGTGCGATTGAAGAACGCCGCCATCGCAACAGCCGCCTTGAGGACAGATCCCACGAACGCGTGCAACGCCGCGAAGTCCTGATTGACAGCTTTGGCAGTGTTATCGGTCAGGTAAACGCGCTGACCGTGCTGGATTATGGCGATCACGCCTTTGGCCTGCCCGCCCGTGTTACAGCCCGCAGCTATGTAGGCAACCTGGGTGTTTTAAATATTGAACGCATGGTCGATCTGTCTGGCCCGTTACAGCAAAAATCGGTTATGACAATCGAGGGTTTTTTAAAATCCCGCTTCGCCCAGGAATTTCCGCTGTCTTTTGCCTGTTCTGTCACGTTCGAGCAAAATTACGGCGGAATCGAAGGGGATTCAGCCTCGCTTGCCGAGTTATGTGCAATTATTTCAGCGATTTCTCAGGTGCCGGTTAAACAAAATATTGGCGTTACCGGGTCGATGAACCAGTTTGGCGAAGCACAGGTGGTAGGCGGTATTGCCCATAAAATCGAAGGATTTTATCGCATTTGCGCCGATCAGGGTTTTACCGGGGACCAAGGTGTCATCGTACCTGCAGCCAATGCCGAAAACATTATTCTGCGCGACGAAGTGGTTCATGCCATCCGTCAGGGCAAGTTTAATATCTGGACCATCGATAATATCAGCGATGCCATCGAAATTCTAACCGGCAAACCCTGTGGCGATACCGCAGATGGCAATTACCCCGAAGACAGCGTTTTTGCCAGGGCCATGGAACGATTACGCCGCAACGATGTGCTACTGCGCGAACGGCACGCTTATCCTGGCTGGTCGGAATAGTGATGCATTCTAACCCTGACATCCCCTCTTGCGACCCTGCCCGTGCCCTACCCAATGGTAAAACCGGCGGGCCGGGCCGCAATCTGGCACCTCAAAAATCGTCACAGGCCCGGCAGCTGTTAGGCGTCACGGCACTGGTCGTATTGATGTGCCAGGCGGGGGGCCTCACACCCGCCCATGCCCAAAATGCCGCCCTTAACAGCAAGGCCGACACCGTATCCGGGCTTAATGCCATTCCCACCGACCTGCCCGGCAGTGCGCGGCGCAGCGCTGGCAACACAACAAACAGAAATGGGCCGCTTAACCTGCTGGAACTGGCAAAAGCACGCCACAAGAACGCAGAAAATACAGCCTATTCCCAAACATCTCCTGCCAGCGCGGATCCTCGTACAACCGATTTCCTGCTTTCCAGCCGCTATCGCAATGACAAACTGGCAAAATCCGGCACCCCAAAATTAAAACGCCCGGCAGATGCCAATGTCATTCAGGCATCGATCATGCAATCAAATAACGGACAAAATGCCCCCGCGTCACAATGGACGCAGCCAAGAATTCAAAACACCGCCCCGATCAAAACTGTAACGCCCCCCACCATATCCAAACCGGTCATCGCACCACCAACACCGCCTGCCACCGCCCACCAGCCCGCCCCTGCACCACAAAACAGCCAAATCATTACCCCGTGGGGCCACAAAAATAGTGATACAGATGCAGTCGGTACGACCAACACGCCCCGCACCGGGAATAACGGCATAAACAGGAAAAAAGATGATCCGGCAATGCCGCCAGCGGCAGGTTCTTCGGCGATTTTTGCTCTTCCCCTGGCGGCACCTGAACACCCCCAATCACAACCACCCGAACAAATGCCGACGGCACCGGCAATGACAAAACCCCATCAGGCAACAACACAGTCGCCATCACCGCAGGCAAACATGCACGCACCTGCCATCCCTGCACCCGACAGGACAGCGGCAATGCCACCGGTAACCAACGGCGATTTTGTCATGCAGCTTGGCGCGTTTCGCACGGCCATTTCGGCTGAAACCTATTGGGCCAGTTTTGCCATTCGCTATCCCGACCTCGCGGCACAGCATCATCATTACCTTGGCGTTATTGATCTGGGCGAAAAAGGCCGGTTCCACCGCCTGCGTATTGGCGGCTTTGCCTCGCTTGCCCAAGCCAAAGAAAAATGCCGCCAGCTTGCAGCTGACGGCACCGCCTGTATCGGGTTACCCCGATAGGAATTTATACAAATTACTGCCCGGTTTTTGCGGGTGCCAGCATGGTGATTTTATCAACAATCAGGGTCGACGCTTCACGGCATGTCGTCATTAGTGCCGAATGCCCGGTAACCCGTACAAGATCACCCGGGCGGAAACCTGATGCCTTGTTTGCCAGTGCATACAACGTCCCGTCATTGGCGCGGAATGTCACGCATTCCTGCCCCTGATCGGTAATTTCACCTGTTGTTGTAATCGTGTCGCGGTTAAATGTGCTGCATGCTCCAAGCATGACAACCAGAGCGGATGCCGCAACAACTTTGACGTGCCTGTGACCCAACCAGAAACTCATTTCTCACGTCTCCTTGACGGATTTTCATTTAAAAAGCGGTTTCAAAGATATTGTTAAGACTCTTGTAACCGACAGCTTTTAAAAAAACACTTCTGATTCCATTTTGTAGCCGTTTCGACGTCCCCTGTCATTGCCTGAAACAAGCGATGGAACAACATGAAAGATGTTGATCTACCCCTGCTGCAATCCTTATTAAAGGCTGCTTCCCTGCGCCCGGATCAAAAACAGCCGCGCCCGGATGAGCCGACACCGGAATTATCGACCCTGATTAAACATGTTCACAGCCTGCAAACCCGGCTTGATCAATCGGAAAACCGTGTTCGCCAGCTTGAAAATTTGCTTGATACCGACGATCTGACAGGCCTTCATAACCGGCGCGGTTTTTTGCGTTTGTTAAAACAAACCCTGGGCACCACTCCCAATTCCCGTCCTGAAACAAGCGTGATAATCGCCGACCTTGATGGTTTCAAAAAAACCAATGACCAACATGGCCATGCCGCAGGTGACACTGTTTTGCGCCATTTTGCCCACATCCTTAAAAAACACCTGGCCGTAAAAGATTTTGCCGGTCGGCTGGGCGGCGACGAATTTGCCGTTGCCCTGGTAAATCACGGCACCCCGCATGGTCATTCCTTTATTGATCGCGTCAAATCGTCCCTCGGCAGGTCACCGGTTTTATGGCACCATGCCCATATTGCGGTTGTTGCCAGTTTTGGTGTGGCAAGCAGCCATGATCACCGCAGCCTGAACCGTCTGTTGCACAGTGCTGACATGGAAATGTATCGTCACAAACATGGCACAGCTGGCATAACCCCAAAGGCTGACTTGCAACAACGTGGTAAAAGCCACGATCCCGGCACAGGATGGGACCAGAACCTGGTGTCGTGAAGCCGTTTATTTTTTGTGGTTTTCCTTCAATATCGCTGCAATAAGCGCTATCTATACCATTGGCGAGCATCAATCGGACCTGATAGCTGGTCTATAACAACATAAGAATAGCTTGGCGGTCATGGAATGACAGAACATTCTTCGGCAGATATTGGCGAAACAGACCGCGACCTTTTGGCTGCGATGGCGTTTTGCTGGGCCGACATGCTGCTTGAAGTGGACGAAAACGGCTATGTTCTTTTCGCTGCCGGTGCAATTGAAAGTTTGCTGGGCTGCACGCCCGAACGCCTTGTTGGCGAAGCCCTAGAACAATTGATTGTGGCGGCCGAACGTCCGCTTTTGCGGGCCTATCTGCACAGCAGCACCGGTATAAAACGGCTGGAAGAACTTGATCTCGACCTTCAGGTGCCCGCGACACACACCACACCATCATCTGTTTTACCCATATCGATCAGCGGTTATCTGATCTCTGATCCGGTTGGCCGGTATTTTCTTGCAATTCGTCATCGGGCAATTCGCCCCCGTGCACGTCACGGCATCGACCGGCTTATCCTGCAACAGGGCATGTCTGGTCGGACCCGGCTGGCACGAAAAAAAACGACCGGAAAATTATCTGTGCCGGAAACAGCGATGTCGCGTTTTAACGAATTACCTGACACAGACAAACCAGATCAGCCAACACATCACAATACAGCACTGATTGTTCTTGAAAACCTGGCCGCCGCACGCAGCCGCGCCGAGACCGAAGCGGCCAACGAACTTTCCGACATGATCCGTCAACGCAACCGTGATGATCACCCCGGTGCGCAACCGTCTCACCGCCCGGGCATGCACGAACCCATGATCGAACTGGAACGCCGGATTGTGGCCTATGCCAGTGCCTTGCGCGCCGATTTAAACGACCCTGCCTTTTCTGAAACCGGCGACATACAGCAAGGCGAGCCCGCGCAGGACGCAACAGCATCAGCGTCGCCATCTGATGAAACCACCCAAACGACACCCGACACCGATAACACATCCCCCGCGTTGCAAACATTTCAGTCAGAAGGTAACCCGGCCAGTCTTGCACAAACAGAACAAGATGCGTTCGGTGTGCTGCACAATGTCGCCCATTCCCTGATCGAGCTTGAATCCGACGCCGACGAACCGGTTTTTGAAGGCCCTGACTATGAGGTTGCCCACGCGGTACATCATCAGCATGATGTTGAGGGAGATGGTTTCACCACCAACCTGACACGCGCGGTTGCCTATGCTCTTAACCGGTTGCACGCCCGACGCGATACCCGTGATGATGTCAGTGCCGAAAAACTTTCTGCCAGCCTGCCCGGGCTTATTCAGGAAACAATGAAATCGGTACGGGCATTTCGCGAAATTGTTAAAAACGGGTCCTTTACCGTCGCCCTTCAGCCAATCGTCAGCCTGAATGATGAAAAAATTCACCATTACGAGGCCCTCGCCCGCTTTACGGGAACAGACGACACCCTTGCCATCGACCAGATTATTCATTTTGCCGAAGGTACCGGCCTGATCACCGAATTTGACCTGGCAATGTGCCGCAAAGTGCTGGAATATATGTCGTCGGAACAATGCCCGCCCAACATGCATATCGCAATCAATCTATCCGGGCATTCCCTTGAGCAGCACGAATTTGATACCGCCCTTTTGCAGGTTCTTGACGATTTCGCCATTGACCCGTCACTGGTTTATTTTGAAGTCACCGAAACAGCCCGCATCACCAATTTACGGCTGGTCAATGCCACCTTGCAGCAATTGCGGTCACGCGGGCATATGGTGTGCCTGGATGATTTTGGCGCCGGGGCTGCCAATTTTGAATATCTCAGCGCGCTTGACGTTGACGTTATCAAATTTGATGGTCGCGCCATGCAAACCGCCCTTGCCAACCCCAAGGGTCGGGCCTTTTTAAAGGCCACAGCGTCACTGTGTCGTGATTTGAAAATCAACACAATTGCCGAAATGATCCATAATGTCGCGACCTTCGAAATGCTGCGCGACCTTGGCATCGATTTTGGTCAGGGATACCATTTTGGTCATCCTGAAACTGTTCATTTTACCCCTAAAAACAATCCATTGGCGGGAAGCAATAATGCAAATACCACCCCGCCAGCAGGAGACCGCCGATGATTTCTCGCCTGATCTATCGTAAAAAGAAATCAGTCCGTGAGAAAGTACCCTCCGCTGTCGACACACAGGTTGAAACGGTTGAACCTGCCCGTGCCAATCCTGCCGATATTGCCCAGTCTGACCCGAGCACCCTGCGCGAACGCCGCGCCGCTGCCATCAGCGGCACCCTGAACGCGCACGATGCCAGCGATGTTGACCAGAACGCCCTGCGATTTGAACTTGAACCATCCACCATGGCCCAGGCTGAGGCCCCGGTAATGGTGATGCGGCAAAACGGCACACCATTATTTGCCAATAAAAACGCCATGGGTTTTGCCGACGGCATTCGCGAAGGACTGTTCCCGGAAATTGTTGCGCTGATCGCCCGTGCGCTTGAGACGCCAGGCGGCGTTGTCGAACTTTTGACATTCGAGGTTCAGCGCGGTACGGCAACGCTTGAACTCACCGCATTGCCAATGCGGGATGACTTTATTTTGTTGCTGCCCCGCGACGTATCGATGGACCGCAACCTGCGCGAGGCACTGATTGATTCGCGCCAGCGCTATCGCGATATTGTCGAGGTTTCATCGGCCTTTGCCTGGGAAACCGACGAAAGCGGAAAATTTGTTTTTGTATCCCCGCGTGGCGCGATGGATTATCAGGCAAAATCACTGTTGGGCCGCCTGCCAATCGATTTTATGATCGAAAAAAACGATCAGGATGCCGAACAGGTTTTTAAAACAATCCGTGCTGTACGCGACATGCCGATCTGGTTTTACCGTGCTAATGGCAACAGCGCCTGCCTGTCGGTTTCGGCAACGCCAATCATTAATCGCGACGGCAAATGGTGCGGGGCACGCGGCCTCGCCCATGACATTACCGAACAACGCCAGCATGAAACAGAAATTGCCAATGCCCGGAACCGCGACCGGTTAATTACCTATATCGTTCGGGCCATGCGCGATGAAATCAACCCGACCGAAGTGTTGCGCAATGCTGCCACGGCCAGTTCCCGGGCCCTTGCCTGTGCTGCCTGCGTCATTTTTCGTCCGGAACACGAAGATGGCGACATGGTTGACGTTGCCAGCCAGGGCGACGATGCCTGCAAAAAAATTGCTGCCGAAATTTTAAATTCCCTGCCTGTCGATATCGATAATCAGGAAATTGAAAATGGCAATTACTGGATCAAAATCCGCCGCTGTCATTATCACCACCGGGTTAATGGCGCTGTTGCCTTTATGTTTGAACGCGACCATCCCATTCCCAACGAGGGCGAACGCTCCATTATGGATGACGTTGCCGACCAAATCGGCATTGCCATTGAACAGGCTGATAACCACGACCGCATTGTTATGTTATCGCGAACGGATGGTATGACGGGCCTGTTGAACCGGCGGGCGTTTTTTGATGAATTAAAACGCCGTTATGCCCGCCTTATTCACCAGCCCAGCCCGGCCGCGCTGATGTATGTTGATATGGATAACTTCAAACTGGTCAATGATGTGCACGGGCATCAACGCGGTGACGAAGCCATCCTGACATTAAGCCGTATGCTGCAGGATAACACCCGCCCTGGCGACCTTGTTGCGCGACTGGGCGGCGACGAATTTGTCGTATGGCTGGATGGTGCTGATCGCAATGCCGCCGAAAGCCGCGCCAAAGACCTGATTAGCGCCAGCGCCACCTTGCGCCCGTTATCAGGCCGGGAAGACCGGCCATTGGGCATATCGCTGGGTATCGCGGTTCACGAAATCAATGAAACCGAAGACATTGACGATTTGGTGCAACGTGCTGATGACACAATGTATTTTGTAAAAAAACACGGCAAGGGCAGCTATGCCATTGCCGAACCTGTTGGTGTGCATACGCCAACCAGAACTGACTAGGGAGCCTACCCGATGAAGGGTTTTTTGCAGCGTGTCTTTACGCGGCGCAAGGAAACGCCAATTTCCTACGAGGAAGCCAAGGATATGGCCGCCAGTTCGGCAGCCCATGTTCGCGGAACCCTTGCGCAACGCCATGACACCCGACCGGAAATTTTATATTTTCTGGCAAATGACGCCGAGGCATCGGTTCGACGCCATGTCGCGGAAAACGAGGCAACACCGGTTCAGGCGGACCTGCTGTTAACCGACGACAAGGACGATGATGTCCGCGGGACACTGGCACAAAAAATTGCCAATCTGTCGGACGGGTTAACACCGAACGAAACAGATAAATTACGCCGCATGACCTATCAGGCGCTGGAAAAACTGGCGCGTGATCAGGCCATTCAGGTGCGGCAGGTTATTGCCGAAACACTGAAAGATCTGGTTCATGCCCCGCAACCGATTATTACCCAGCTTGCGCGCGATACGGAAACGGTTGTTTGTGGTCCAATCCTGCAATATTCGCCGGTCCTGACCGAACTTGACCTGCTTGAAATCATTGAAACTAATACGGCATCAGGTGCGCTCAGTTTTGTGTCGCAGCGCCGTAATCTAAGCGAACGTCTGTCAGACGCCATTGCCGCCACCACCGATACCGACGCGATATCGCATTTGCTTGGCAACCGGTCTGCGCAAATTCGCGAGGAAACCCTCGATCAACTTATTGATCGTGCCCCCGATATTCAGCAATGGCACGAACCGCTGGTACAGCGCCCCGCCCTTGGTCCGTCTGCAGCGGGCAAACTGGCCCGATTTGTCGCCCAGAATCTGATATCGGTGCTGGAGCGACGCAAGGATTTAAAAGACGACCAGCTTGCCATGGTGCGCAAAGTGGTTGAACGCCGGATCGAATCCGGTGAATTCAGTGCCGCAGTAAACCGTCAGGGAAAAGCTGACAAAAAAAGCAGCAAAAAGAACAATACTGACAAGGACAAAGCCGCAACACCAGACGACGAGGCCGCAGGCTCCAACGAAACCGAAGCCTATCAGATGGCACTGGACCTGCATGCCAAAGGCAAGCTGACGGACGCCCGTATTTCAACGGCGATGACCGAAAATGATGTTAAGTTTGCCCGGGCGGCGCTTGCTGTGCGGGCAGGAATTCCGTCCGAGGCCGTGGCAAAAGTGTTAAACACCCATTCAGCCAAAGGGGTTGTTTCATTGGCGTGGAAGGCAGGCCTCCCTGCCGATCTGGCCGTGAAAATACAGGTCAAACTGGGCCATGTCCCCCCCGGACAGGCACTTAACCCACGTTCAGGCAATACTTATCCGCTAAGCGAGGATGACATGCTCTGGCAGCTTGAGTTTTTTACCGGCATGGCAACAGTTGGCGTGCGTTAAAACAACAAGCCACCAAATATTTACAACAGGCGCCCCTGATATCGGGGCGCCTGTTGAATTATAAGGAAATATCTGCCGTTAAAAACTGCGCTTAGCATCACCTTAGCACCATCCCTTGGCACCATCCCGCCCGCTATCTTCTGCCCCTAACCGGTTAAAATTCCGGGCGCTTTGATCTTTCTGCATTCGCGTGTGCATCGGGCAAAACCCGCGCCCGTTCACTATTTTCTGCCAGCCAATATGGGCCTTAAATGGCCGGGCGCCGCATGGAAATATGGGGGATACCGTCTTCGTCAAACGGATCACCTTCTGTGACAAAGCCCAGGCCCTGATAAAATCGTTCCAGATGTTGCTGGCCATTCAGGAACACCCCCAACCCCGAAAAATGTTTTTCACACGCCTGGATCGACTGCATCATAATAGCGCGACCAACACCCTGACCGCGCAAGGCCGATGCCGCAACCACCCGCCCAATTGCCGGGTCGCTTCCCTGCGCACTGTGATGCGGGTCAATACCGGCGGGCACAATTCGCGTTGCAGCCACCACCTTTTCATCAATCTGGCCCAAAACATGAAATGACAGCGGATCAAGGCCATCAATTTCGGGAAAAATGCAGTTTTGCTCGATAATAAAAATTTGTTGGCGCAGCATCAGCAAATCATGCAACTGACGCAGTTCCAGGTCGTCAAAACGACCGTGCCACCAAACAATCTGTTCTGCTTTCATAGATATCAGGCTCCGTTAACTGGCGCGGTGTTCAATATGGTAAACAAACACATTGTCTTCCTGTAATGACGCCAGCAATACATTGCCCGTCATCTCGCAAAAAGACTTCATATCTGCAACCGAACCCGGGTCGGTTGCCATTACTTTTATAACGCCGCCTATCGGAACATCACGTAATGCCTTTTTGGTTTTCAAAACCGGCATCGGACACATCAGGCCGCGTGCGTCCAAAACCAGGCTAAAAGGGTCCTGTGGCGAAACAGTCATGGCTTTTCCTTCATATTTTTCATCATCCGGCCGTTCAATTGGTCCCTGCGATGATTTGGCGATTGTTGCATTTGCACAATATGTTAGACTGGCCTTAAATAATCAATCAAACGCTCACGCCTGTGCTGCCGCAATGCAAATCTATCTGCCTATCGCCGAGATGTCGGTAAATGTACTGCTTATTTTAGGTCTTGGCGGCGGCGTCGGATTTGTGTCCGGATTGTTCGGCGTTGGTGGTGGATTTCTGATCACACCGCTTTTGATCTTTTTTGGCATTCCTCCTGCGGTTTCAGTTGCGACTGCCGCCAATCAAATTGTTGCGTCTTCATTGTCGGGTGTCATCGTCCATTGGCGGCGTGGCAATGTTGATGTCAAAATGGGTTTGGTATTGCTGGTCGGTGGTCTTGCCGGGTCATCGTCCGGGGTGGGGATTTTTGCCTGGCTACGGTCGCTGGGGCAAATCGATCTGGTTATTTCGCTATGCTATGTGGTGTTTCTGGGCACCATTGGCGGCATGATGATGATCGAGGCATCGCGCGCCATTTTCCGCACCCGCCGCAAAATCGGCACCGTCCGGCGCAGCAAAAAACATCAACACGGTTTTTTGCATCGTCTGCCGCTTAAGGTCCGGTTTTATCGTTCCGGCCTTTATGTCAGCGCGCTTTTACCCCTTCTGGTCGGGTTTCTGGTTGGTTTGCTGACGGCCTTAATGGGGGTTGGCGGCGGTTTTGTCATGGTTCCGGCCATGATTTACATTCTGGGTATGCCAACCAGCGTGGTTATCGGCACTTCCCTGTTTCAAATCATTTTCGTTTCAGCCAACGTTACCATCCTGCAATCGATCCAGACCCACACCGTGGATGTGGCCCTGGCATTGTTGCTGGTGTCGGGCGCGGTTGTTGGTGCGCAGTTCGGGGCGCGGTTTGGTGCCAAAATCAAGGCTGAATATCTTCGTGCCGGTTTGGCCGCCCTTGTTCTGGCCGTGTGTATCAAGCTGGCACTCGACCTCGTCATCACCCCGAACGATCTGTTCTCTGTTGCGCCGGGGAATTTGTGATGGTGGCATCGGCTATGGCTTCGCTTGTCGCAATTGTTTGTCGCGCGCAGGCCGCTCGACACAATCCTGTACAGCGCCAAAAATCGAGCCATATTTACCTGTCTTTTGCCCTGTTCACCGCCCTGCTTTGCACAGCACTGGTGACAATAAAACCTGCCAAAGCCGACCCTTTGGTCGTTGATCTGTCAAACCACCTGGTGGCGATCAGCACGGGTTTTACCGGCACCGATGTTTTGCTTTTTGGGGCGATTGAAAACAAGGGCGATGTTGTAATTACCGTTCGCGGCCCCGAACGCGACATGATTGTTCGCCGCAAGGAACGCAAGGCAGGCATCTGGATCAACACCAAAAGTGCTTATGTTCGTAATGTCCCTACATATTACGCCACAGCGGCCAGCCGCCCGATCGAGCTGATCGCCAATGACCGGCTGTTTGCGTCCTATCATATCGGGCTACAAAACCAGCGATTTGTCACCACGATGAACGGCGACGATACAGATGACAGCCTGTATCGCGATGCCTTGCTGCGCAATATGGAATATGTCGGCCTGTTTAACGACAAGCCCGCAAAAATTAGTTTTCTATCCAATCAGCTTTTTCGTACCGATGTTCATTTTCCGGCCAACACCCCAACCGGTACCTACGTGATTGATGTTTATTTGATCCGTGACGGGCGCATTGCCAGCATCAAAAGTACACCGCTTGTCGTTTCCAAAACCGGCGTCAGTGCCGATGTTTATGACTTTGCCCATCGCTATTCTGCGCTTTACGGCATTATCGCCGTCATCATTGCAGGGATCGCCGGTTGGGTTGCAAGTGTTCTGTTTCGCAAAAATTAACCCTCCCCGCCCCTTATTTTCCTATGCAATGCCACTGTAAAACTGGCCCGGTTTTCCCTACGACATGCTGCGGATTAATGCTGTCAAGCTGGCGTGCCGCAAATTTATTGCATGCAGCCATGCAGCAAACCGGCTAAAAATAGCTTGGATAATCGCCCTTTGATGCGGCACAATTTCAAAAAACATGGTGCCACCGCAGTCTGTGTTGAGGCGACACCGAACCCCACTGTAAAATCATCACAGGGCAGGAACCGATGAACTCCAACCAAGATGATCGAGAATTACTAAGTTCGAACAACCGAACATTTTTGGTAGTTGTCGATGACAGCGATGAAATGACCAAGGCATTGCGATATGCCTGTCGCCGCGCACAACATACCGGCGGACGGGTGGCTTTGCTTAGCGTTATCGAACCGGCAGAATTTCAGCACTGGATGGCCGTTGGTGATTTGATGCAGGAAGAAGCCCGCGAAAACGCCGAAAACCGGATCAATGATCTGGCAGGTTATGTGCATGAACAGACCGGCTTCATGCCATTGTTGTTCATTCGCGAAGGCCGCATCAAGGATGAACTTCTGAGTGTGCTGGAAGAAGAACAGATTTCAATTCTGGTTCTGGCTGCCAGCGCCAATAATGAAGGCCCGGGCCCCCTGATTACGGCCCTGACCAAAAGCGATGTTGTCGGCCAGCTTCGTTTACCCCTGACCATCGTACCGGCAGCGCTGTCCGATGCGGATATTGATGCGCTAAGCTAGGGCTGAACGACCAATTTTGCCCGCTATCAATATCGAACCCGACTTTCAAAACGGCCTGACAAATTGTTCAGGCCGTTTGCTGTTCAAGAAAATCCATATAGGCGACAAAAGATTCCTTTTGCCCAAACAAAACATGCGACCGGGTACGAATGGCTTGCGCAATAACCGACCGGCGGCGTTTATCGGTCGCCAGTGTCAAAGCTGTTTCAACATAATCCGCCGAATTATAGGCAACACAATCAAACACCGAAATTTGCCGGTAACAAGTGTGGCTGCGGCGTGTTCTGGCTTCTTTGCCTGGCAAGGTTACCAACGGCACACCCAGGCCAAGGCAATCAAACCCCAGCATGGCATCGTTCCAGGCCGGACTTTCCAGCACCACATCAACCGCGCCAAGCAATGACAGCATTTCGGCACGGTTTCGCACATTCACAAACCGCATCCGTCCGGCAACATCACCATGATTAACGGCAAACCGCCGCCCCCATGCGGCGTCCCATGTGTCACGTTCCGGCGCAATCAGCAACAATTCGGCGGTTTCATCAAGACGCAAGATCTCGGCAATCAGCGGGTCAAAATCGGCACTTAACACATCAAGTGGCTGCGGGCACAAATAACTGTTGCGATCTTCATCTATCCGCCACTGGCGCTGTAAATCCCGCATTGACTGTTCGGGTACAGACGGACATTCCCCGTTCACAAACAGGCCCGGCAAACGCACCAGCTTTTCGGTATAGCGCCCTTCGCCACCAGCGGCTTCCCAGTCATCGGCGACAAAATGAAAATCCATATTCGATAAACCGGTCGTTGCGGCAATACCACCGCCCGCCACCTGTATCGGTGCCAAACGCCAGCTTGCCAGCAACATGGTATAGGCGTCGGCTTGCGCATCAACATAATGCAGCACATCAAATTCCAGCCCGGCAATTACCCCGGCGGAATGTTTCGGGTCCAGCGGCAGGCGCACCACCAGATCGGCATTAACATCAATGCGCGATGTAATGTCATCCTCGCCCAGCGGCGGGCGCACCACGGTAATGTCAAACCGGTCACGGTCCAGCGCGCTGACAAACCCCGCAATCCAGCGACCAATACCGTTATTGCACATATTGGCTGAAACAATACCCAGCCGCACCTTGCGCCCCTGCGTGGAAACCGCGTCTCGCACCACAGGAATATCGGCATCTGCCGCCAGTTGTTCCCAATAACGGCCCACAGCCATTAATTGCTCATCCCCGTGCGGGCGCAATGCCGCCCGCCAAACCGGCGGAAACCGGGTCAGTGTCATGGGGTCGATACGGCCGGGTGCAGTCTGAGTACCATTTTCTTCGTCCGATAAAATGGCATCTTCAACAATATCGCGAACGACCTCGTCATTTTGCGCATTGATATCAACTGGCACCGGCGAAAACAGCAACCGCCTGGCGGTGCGAAACAGGGTCGCGTCATCGCCATTGCGAATTTTACGGTCAATGGTTTTTTGTAAAACCTCGTGCGCCATCGCGGCGTCCGTCTGTTCGGAAAGTTCAACAGCCAGGCGAAACACGGCATCATCACCGCCGCCAGCCCCAATCGCCGCGCCAAACCGTTCAACTGCTTCATTATGGCGGCCCGAAAGACTTAACCCCTCGCCCATCATCAGCAACAATTCGGGATCATCGGGATAACGACGCACCAGTGGCTCAAGCGAGGCAATGGCCTCGCTGCCCTGGCCTGTCCGCAAATTAAGCAAAGCCAATGTGCGGCGTGCGCCTTCAGCATCGGGGTCCAATGCCAGCACCTGACGCAAACAATGTAACGCCCCGACAAACTGACCCAGACGAAACAGCGCCTCGCCATATGCCGTAAGGGCGGTCTTGTGTCCGGGCGATAGCCGCAAGGCCCGCATCAACGGATCACTGGCAGAAACGGTCCGCCCCTGATCAAGCAGAATTTGCCCTAACAGCACCAGTGCCATCACCATATCCTCGCGGATCGACAACGCATGTCGGCAGGCAGCTTCGGCCCCTTCCAGATCGCCGCTGTCGCGCAGACTGGCAGCATAATTTGCATTAATATCGGCGCTGTCGGGCGCCTGGTTCAGGGCAATCTGGTAATTTTCGCGGGCTTGATCCAAATCGCCAAGATCACGATAGGTATTGGCAAGGTTGCAATACAACGCCGGAGAATCGGGGCATAAGCGAATCGCCCGTTTAAACGCACCGACAGCATCGCGATTTTTACCTGCCGCTTTAAGCGCACGGGCATGGTCATGCTGAATTTCGGCATTGCTGGCATCGGCAATTGCCGCGCGGCCCATGCGTTCGGCAGCAATGTCAAACCGGCCCTGCTTTAATGCAACCAAACCCGCAAGATGCATGGGTTCAACCGCTTGCGGGTAAGCAAGCGTCAGCATGCGGCAGGCATCTTCGGCCTCCGCAAAATGACCGGCCTCGAACAAATCAAGTGCCGAATAAAACATCTCGCCCAGGTCAGACAATGAATTTTCAACCATTCGATCAGAACGCACATTTATATTCATGCGCGAACAATAACGACCAAGCGTTAACAAACCACGCAATTCAGTTGCGAACAATCAAACAGATCATCGATGTCGGGATCAATGATACATTCTGAATTATTTCAAGATGCATTGATCATAGCCGAGCCACCCGCCCGCAAATAATCGACAGAAATAACCCGGCGATATAAGACGATTAATAAAACCGGTTTTTTGCGACAATCCCCTTATCAGCATTTAATATTTTCCAGTCACGTGTGCTGGCATTAACCAGCCCCCCCTGATGAAGGCACCGGGAAAGCAGCCCGTTTTCGCGAATTTTCATCAACCCCGAATTAAGGGTCTGAATAATTTCTTCGGCCCGGGGCGACTGGCGCGATACCATAAAATGTTGCGCATTTGGCATCGCCACTTTCAAGCCCGGCACCGGCAGCAACCTGCCGCCTTCAAATTCGCGCATCATGTCGGAACGTGGTGAAAATTCCAGCAACGTAAAATCAGCCCGGCCCTGTGCAATCAAATGATACATCTGTCCGGTTGTGCTCACCGGGTACAAACTGGCAAGGTTCATTTCCGTCAAAACCATCCAGTCCAGCCGCCAATGCGGGTTACTTACCGCAGTTAACCTGCGAATATCGTCAAGGTCGCGAGCCTTTTGCAAATTTGAATTATCCGGCAGGCCATATATGCCTTTAAACAGTTCGCCAGCCTCAATAAAAGCATCACTTTTCAACACACTGTCATTGCCAGCTATGTTAAAATCCCAGTCGGCTTTAACTGTTGCAACGCCATCTGCTACCATCAGGCGGCTGCGGGCGGAGTTTGGCGAATCAATTCCGACCACATTCACATCCATCCCGCCTGCTTTCAGGGTTTCGCGCAACAAAACATAATTGGTCAGCGAAGTGTTGTTGTAATTTGGCCCGTTGCAACGGTCGCAAAAATCGCTCGATTGCGGGTCATCATAACATTTTTGCACACCGGACAGGTCAATGGACCGCACAGGCATTATCACCGGCGGGTCGGCGTAACCGGCCACGGGCAGGCCAACAACCACAACAAACAGCACCACGGCGACCGCGCGGATCAGGCTGTTATGTAACATGTGCCAAAACTGCATTTGCCGCCCCTGCGCCAGGAACCTGAACAGAACCTTGATGGTTTATATCGGGTTTTGCCCGGCCATCTTCAACATGGCGCTGCCTTTATCCTTATCCGGTGTCAATAATACCAAACAAACAGCTGTCAAATAAGGCAAAATCCTGCGCAGCCCTGCCTGGACAATGACAATGGCAAAATAGCGAAACCACAATCACCTTCCATCAAATGCCGGGCCACACATCTAACGCAGCAAAAATGTTGCCATCAACAACAACCCGGCAGCAAGGCCGCGTTGCCATTCAAACGGCTGTGCATTCATACCCAGCATTCCAAAACTATCGATCACAAGGGCGCATAATACCTGCCCCGACATGATCAGGGCAATCATGCTTGCTGTGCCCAGGCGGGGTGCCACAATGGTGGTCGCCGATAAAACAACACAACCACATAATCCACCGGCCCAGGCCCACCACGGAACATGCCCTGCCCCTGTCATACGCGGCAAACTGCCCAGCGACATAAACCCGGCAAGCGCTAAAATTAAAGTCAACACAAAACCGGAAAACGAGGCCGCCCACAGCGACGACCCCATTAATTTAGCCAACCGCGCATTCATCGCCGCCTGCACAGGCAACATGACACCGGCTGAAAATGCCAATGCGGCATAAAACAGATACATGGGATTTTTCCATCAAGAATGGTGTAAACGCACGGCAGGAAACGAATTTTACCCGCCGCAAATGCGCCAGAATTCGTCGAGATGCGCCACCAGTTCAGCCGGGCATTCTTCGGGCATATAATGTCCAACCCCGGCAAAAACGCCGCCCCGACAATCGATTGCAATTTGATTTAGGGTATTAAACAAAACCGCACCCACACCATATTGTGCACCATAAGCCAATACCGGCATTGTCAGCGGGTCTTGCGCACGCTTACGCGATTGCGCCAGCCCTGCGTGTGAAAATGCCGTTTTGTAATATGCCAATGCGGCGCGCAAGGCCCCTGGCCGGGTGTTTACCCGCACATATTCATCCATTGTCGGACCATCAAAAACATGGCTTTGCACCGATTTGGCCGAAAAAAGCCAGGTCAAAAATGCCCGTTCACGCCCGGTAATTAAAATTTCCGGCAAATCATCCAACCGGTTAAAGGCAAAATGCCAGGTTTTAACGTTTACATCCTCGTCAGGAATGCCTGCTGGCGGCGGAGGTGTTATTCCCGGCAAGGCCCCGTCAAAAACCGCCAGGCTACGCACGACATCAGGGTAATCTGCCGCCAGGGCATAGCCAATCCAGGTGCCAATATCATGGCCAACAACATCAATCGGCCCTTCTGCCAAAACTTCTGTTTGGTGCAAAAATGCATAAATTTCACTGGCAATTGTCGCCATGTCATATCCGGCAACGGGATGGTCTGAATCCCCCATGCCACGCGGGTCAATCGCAATTACCCTGCGTCCCTGCGCAACCAGTGTTTGCATCACAAATCGCCATGCAAACCAGCTTTGCGGCCAACCTGGAATTAACAAAACCGGCGCCCCCATCCCGCCATCAACATAATGCAGGGACACATCCTTTATCAGGGCCGTATGCCGGTCAAAGACCTGCCAAAAACGCGGTGCATCAAAACCAGTTTCGTCACTACCCCAGGCTTTCGTCATTGCATTGCTCTTAAAAACTTCATTCTGTTTTGTCATTTTCATTTCCTGTTACAAAGGTTATTTTGGAAATAAACATTTCCAAAATAACCAAAAAAAATCACACCAGCATTTTTAATGCTTGCGAAATCATCTGTTGCATGGCCGCCAATGAATAGCCGCCCTTGCCAACAACCCGCATTCCCTGGATCAGGCACAGCAACATGGTTGCAGTACTCGCCGGGGCAATATCCTTACGAACAGACCCGTCGTTCTGGCCTTTTATAATCAGGTCAGCAAATCGCTTTTCGTAACTGGAAAGCTGGCCTTCAATACGTCTGGCGATGTTTTCATCATTGCTTGCAAGTTCAACATTACTTGCCACCACCAAACAGCCAAGCTGCCCAACCTTGCCCGATGCCAATTCGGCATAAACCTGTAATATCGCGGCAATTTCGTCATAACCGGTTGCAAACCCGGTTGTTTTTTGCGCCATTTCTTGCTGGCGTAATGCAATATACCGGTTCAATGCCGCCATAAAAATGGCCTGCTTGTCGGGAAAGGCCTTGTACAGGCTGCCTGCCGAAACCTTCATCGCGGCGGCCAGGTCACTAACCGATACCCCGTGAAACCCCTTTTGAGTGAAAACGGCAATGGCCCCGTCAAGGGCAGCGTCAATGTCAAATTCACGCGGGCGACCGCGCTGACCCGCTGTAAGCGATGAGGTTTTATTTGTCATGCACCGTATTTAGGAAACATTTATTTCCAAATCAAGCGTAAAATACAGTACCTTCATTCTTTGCTCTTATGTGATTGAATTTAAAACAAACGGGCATGTCCCCAGACATACCCGTTTGCACCATTACCGTCTGGAAACTCGCCGGATATCAATTCAAATCGCGACGATTCTTTCCTGAAATGCCAATCAAAATCGTAAATGCAGCCATTTGAAAATCCCGGGCAGTATCTTGTCCGCCTAGATTGGCTGGTTTCCGCCCTCTTTGTAAAATCCGGTCAATATCCGCACAACATGCTCAAGGTCAATTGGCTTGCTGATATGGTCGTTCATACCTGCCCCAAGGCAATCGGCCCGATCTGAAAGGGATGCATTTCCTGTCATGGCAATGATGGGCAAGTCAGCCTGTTTTTTAAATTTACGAATAATCCGCGTGGCTTCAAGCCCATCCATAACCGGCATCTGCACATCCATAATCACAACGTCATAGGTCTTATCTATATCCAATGCTTTTTGAACACCTTCCGCCCCGCTATTGGCCAAATCCACCAGCGCCCCTTCACTTCCCAAAAGCTCACTTGCGACAAAACGGTTAATTTCGTTGTCTTCAACCACAAGCAATTTCATCCCCTGCAATCGCTTCATCGGCTCGGGCACTGCCAGCGCTGACGAAGTTTCATCACTATCTGTGCCGGCATATTCAGCCAACACCTGCCCTAACTGCTTATATGAGAAGGGTTTATGCAGGTATTTATACAGCCCCGAAAATTTTTGCAGATCAAATTTGCTATCATCGCGCACCAGCGAAATAACGCCCAAACCATGCTCTGCGCCCTGGTCTATAGCCATTTGCAGCTTTAAAACATCACCATCAGGCAGGCGGAATTCATCGATAACAACCGTGCGCACAGCCCCCATTTCAACAGGTTTTGTCATCTCGTTCTCAAACTCGGCAACAGATGAAATGACAAAAACCTCGTAGCCCATTTTACGGATTAAATCGGCGTAAACAGCACTGCTATGTGCCTGTGATGCAAACAGCATAACCGATACATCTGGCCGTGGTGCCAGCACCGTTGCAACATCCACACCCCCGTCAGATGGCACATCAAACTTCAGTTCGAAAACAAATTTGCTGCCCTGCCCCAAAACACTTTCAACAGTAATTTGACCACCCAGCAACGATACCAGGCGATCACAAATCACCAGCCCCAACCCCGTTCCGCCAAATTCCCGCGATGTGGATGTTTCTGCCTGCGTAAAACCGGTAAACAACCGTGCCAGCTGATCCCGTGAAATGCCAATTCCAGTGTCCTCGACACAAAAACCCAGCATACAACTTTCGCTGTCTTTGGGACCGAGCTGGGAAACGGAAACCCGCACAAATCCGTGTTTCGTAAATTTTAGCACATTTCCTGCAAGGTTAATCAGGATTTGACGAAGCCTTAGACTATCGCCTTTCAAAAGCGGTGAAATACCCGGATCAATGTCAAAAACAATATCGACATCCTTACTTTGATTGGACCCGTATAATATGGCGCCAAGATCATGAAAAAGCTCGATAAGGTCAAACTCGTGAATATCAATTTCCAGCTTGTCAGCCTCGATTTTTGAATAATCAAGAATATCATTCAACAAACCCAGCAAAGCCTTCGCCGCACCGTGCGCCTTGCCCAGAAAGTCGCGCTGCCGGTCGCTAAGCTCGGTTTGCTGGGTAAGCTGTAACATCCCCAGAATGGCATTCATGGGCGTGCGAATTTCGTGGCTCATATTGGCAAGGAAATTAGACTTGGCAACACTGGCCTTGTCTGCATTTTCCTGGGCCTGATGCAACAGGTCTTCCCGGTGTTTCTGGTCGGTAATATCGCGGTTAAAGCCCGTTATCCGTATTGCATTTCCATTCACGTCGCGTTCAACATTGGCACCCGCCTGAATGAACCGTGTATCGCCCGGTGAGGGAATAATGCGAAAAACAACATCGAAATCATCTGTCCCCCCGATCACAGCCTGCAACCTGTCTGTCAGTTCCCCCACTTCATCAGGATGCACTTTGGAACGCCAGTGCTCATAGCCAATGCCCGCTTCCTTTAAGGAAACCGGATAGCCGTAAATCGAATACATCTGATCGTTCCATATGAGCGAATTATCGCCAATCTCCCACGACCATACGCCCATTTCGGCCACATCTGCGGCCATTTGCAACTGGTCCCGGACCGCCTCAAGCTGCCGCCCGAAATTTCGTTGTTCGGTAACATCTGTTGATACACACAAAAATCCCCTACGCACGCCGTTATCATCGCGAATTTCTGAAATAACCGTCGATGCCGTAAATTCACTTCCATCCGCGCGAACCTGGGTCCAGTCCCTGATCGTTGTCGCCCCGTTGCGCGGCTCAAAGAACAAAACATCCCCCGTCTGCACCCCGGCACATGCAATATCGGGCATTTCCTTGGCATATTTTTCCAATTCCGCATCTTTAAAAAATGCCTGTAACGAAACAGACCCGACAACATCATTTTCACGACACCGCAAAAGGTTTTCCGCCCCCGAATTGAAGACCCTGATGATGCCATTTTTGTCCGTCGCAATGATCGAAATTTCAGTCGCCGCGTGCAAAAGACTCAGAAGAAGCGAGTTCACATTTGTTAATTCGGTTGTCCGCAAGGCGATCTCTTTTTCCAGATGAAGGTTCATCTCGCTAATGCGTTTCCGGGCCTCCTTCTGGATCGTAAAGTCGCGCATGGTTTTAGATGAACCGATGACCTTTCCAGTTGGCGAAAGAATGGGCGAAATGGTGACGAACACCTCAATCATCCGCCCGTCCCGGTGCAAACGTTGCGTTTCAAAATTCTCAACGTCATCACCTTGTTCCAGGCGTTCTTTGATCGTTATTTCTTCGTTTCGCAAAAAATCCGGCACCAGAAAATCGGCAAAAATCCTGCCAATGGCATCTTCCTGGCTATAGCCAAACAATCTGGTTGCACCCGGGTTCCAACTGGTAATCACACCATTAAGGTCCTGGCCAATAACAGCATCAAACGAACTTTCAACAATAGATGCCAGTTCAGATCGCTGCTTGGCAATTTCGCGCCTGTTGCGCTGGCTCATCGAAACAACAGCCACAAGAAAGGCCAACGCAATACTGCCAACCGTCCCGCTAATCAGAACAATCTGGGGCGGAAACCGGTTTAAATTATCAATAAATTTTGCCCGGGGTGCCAGATTGACCAACCAGTTTCTGCCAAAAATACTGATATTGCCAATGGTCGCATATTCACGTTCATATGTGCTGGCTTCATCCATATTGGCAAAAAAACGTGCCGGATTTTCCGGGTCGGTAACGTCTGAAAGGGTAACGCTAAATAAATCGTCATTAAGATGAAGATCGGCAAGAACCTCTTCCATCAGCAAAGGGGCATAACTCCAGCCAAAAGTGGCGGCAATTCTTTGTTCCGGGGTTAACACCGGCATGCCGGGCCGATAAATGGGCATCAATATCAAAAATGATTGCTGCGGGTTCCCGGTTGCCTGCACCAGTGTAATTGGCCCGGTTAACTGAACGCGCCCCGTTACCATTGCTTCATAAGCAGCCGTTCGCCGGTTTGTCTCCGAACCAATATCAAGCCCAACCGCCTCTGCATTGCGCTCAACCGGTTCAATATATTGAATAATATAACGTTCTTCGGTATGTGGATTTAATTGGCGAACGGCAAATCCCGGCGCGCCATCCTTTCGTGCCTGTTCAACAAAAACAGCCTCATCTTCGGGAAGGACCCGCCTGATAAAGCCAAATCCACGCGCGCCAGGAAATTCATCGTCCACGTCACGTGTTTTGCTGTAAGCTGCAAATTTCTGGCGTGTGATCCCGTTTTCACCTGCCGTCAGAATCGTTCCACGGGCACCGCGCAACCCGTATTGGTAAAGCGTAATACGCTCTATAATACTGCCCGTCAGCAATTGTGACGTCTCGGCAACGGCCGATACAATATGGTTCCGGTTGCTATCACTTAACTTCCATGTTCCGCCAACTGTCAGCAGCAACCCGGCAAGTAATGTCGCAATTACAATAACGTTCGGCTTGTGCCAATGCAGTTTTGTTTTCATTCGCCCACCCTGATGGCACCAGATACTTCACTACATTGTTAAATTGGCCCTGACCGCTACGCTTTAAAGTCCCGAAACTTTAATTCTGCCGGTTTACCTTGCCGTCATTGCCACAAAGACATGAACGCAAAAACGGGCCTGCACATGACAGGCCCGTTTCCAAATACATATCGCTGGGATTAATCAACCTTCGTGCTGAAAATACCGGCCAAACCGGTTCCCCAGAAAATCATTCAGGGCAACCTGTTCTTGCTGGATATATCCTTTGCCCGGCAGCGTCCCGGTCAGAACCATATCCATTACCGCACACAGACCTGCCGATGTCGTCACCTGAATGGCCGACCAGTCGCGCGGGCCAATTCTGGTGCCATGCACCTTGCGAATAAAGTTTTCCTCACACAGATACCCGTCGCGTTCCCCAACCGCATCGGCAAAGATCACAATGACATCCTGGCTGGTGATCGGCAGGGATTTTTCAAAAATATCTTTCATCAGTTCCGGGCGTTGACCTAATGCCAGATCTTCGATCAGAATTTTCAAAATTTCCTGATGCCCGGGATAACGCACGGTTTTATAGTCCAGGCTGTCGACCTTACCCTCAAGCATGTCACACAGCGCGCCAACACCGCCCGATGTGTTAAACGCTTCATATTCGGTGCCATCAATGGTGAAGCGTTCATAACCTTCCAATGGCAGAACCTCGATACGTTTGCCTTTATGAATGGCTTCACACGGGTTCAGATATTCATTAATCAAGCCATCGGTTGACCATGTGAGGTTATATTTCAAACGGTTGGTCGGGTTTTGCGGCAATGCCCCAACGCGCAAACGCAAGCTGCGTACCTTATCAAACCGCTTGAACAAATCGTGGGCCGCAATCGAAATAAAGCCCGGGGCCAAACCACATTGCGGCACGAAAGCACCATCCGCACCCTTTGAAATTTCCCGAATGGCACGGGTCGTTTCAACATCTTCGGTAACATCAAAATAAGATGCACCAATGTCGCGCGCCACACGGGCAATCGCGACGTTCAAATAAAACGGGCATGTCGACAAAATCGCATCATGGCCGTTTGCAACGTCGCGCAAGGCGGCTTCGTCGGTTACATCAACTTTCACCAGTTTTGCCGCCCCATCCGGTGCGCAAACTTCCAGCATCTGGCCGTTTGCATCGGCAAGCGTCACCGAATAGTCGCCACTTTCATGCAACATAACCGAAACGATACGACCAATTTTGCCCGCACCCAGAACTAAAACTTTTTTCATTGCCATCTCCCGATAGGATTTTGCCGCCTGAAACAGCGATCATGGATCGTTGGGTTTGAATAATTTCAATCTTTGAATGCTCTGCCACTGGACTGCCGGAAACAACCCGGCAATACTGTCAATTCGTAATAATTAACCATCATTTTAATGGGTAAATCCGTTGAAACGTCAGCTTGATGATATCGACCGCCGCCTGATCGCCCGCCTGCAACAGGATGCCCGCCTTCCAACCGCCGCCCTTGCCCGCGATGTTGGACTGTCACGCAGTGCCGTTCAGGAACGGCTGGAGCGATTGCAAAAAAGCCAGATCATTCGTGGATATTCCGTAATTCTGGGGGAAGAAGCCCGCCCTCGCCTGCTGGCCGAGGTAATGATCCAGGTTGAACCGCAAAAATCGGCGGGCGTTGTTGGCGCGTTGCAAAAAATACCCGGCTGCATCCGCTGCCTTGCCATTTCCGGTGAATTTGACCTGATCGCCGAAATTTGTGCCGATACTCCCGAAGAACTCGATCAGATGCTGGACCGGATCGGAACATTAGGCGGGATCAAACGCACATCAAGTTCAATTATACTATCAACCAAGTTTGATCGCCGCCAATCACCTTAAACCATTCCCATTGGTCGCCAAACACAATAGAATTAAGCAATAATTTCCCGCTTTCGATCATGCCAGGGCTATTGATACGTGAACATAAAACGCCGTTTTTCTGTCCTGACCGTTCTTTTGACAAGTTTTCTGGCAACAAGTATTGGCGGGGTCGGACTTGCACTGTATCTGGGCCTTGGTGCTGCCTATGAAAATACCCGCAATTTATGGGTTCTGGTCGCCGATAACGAACTGGTTTCGTTGCAGCGCGCGATGGGCGAACGCATGGACAATGTTGGCGCGCGCGCCAACTGGGTGGCATCGCAGGTGACGCAGGGGCGCCTTGACCCGGACTTTGATCTGGGATGGGACAACACCATGCGTGCGCTGGCAGCCGATGAAATGAATGTCATGGCCTATGGTCTGGTCAACGGGGATCGCGAATTTACGGGCTATAACCCGCGCGACATGACCGAAATTCACCATATCCTGCCCGTTGACGACATGTTGATATCGGAAATATCGCAATTGCGCGGCCCAACCAATAACAGAACCAGTTTCCCCCGCTGGGACCCGTATTTCAAACAGCCGGTTATTGTCGACTGGGTGCCATTATTTCGCGACGGGCATTATCTGGGTGTTTTTGTTCAATATCTGTCGTTATCGAACCTGTCGCACAGTTTGGTACGCGGGCGCGAAAACGCGCCGGGTGTGCCTTTTATCATTATCGCCGGTAACCGCGTTCTGGCCCACCCAATGTTACAAAGCTGGGGTGATCACGTTGCCAGTGCGCTGTCTGATGGTGCTGATCAGATCGAACGCAGCCCTGTTCCCCTGCCCCGCACGGTCGATATTGGCGACCCGGTTCTGGCAGGCCTGGGCCAATCGGAAAAACTGGATTACCCTGCCTATAACAAGGGAACAACCACCAGCAACGTTCAACTTTCCGGGTTAAATATCGGCGGGACATATTCCGTTATCGTAACCAAGCAACTTGATAATACGCCGTTTTCTCCGCTGATATTGGGCATTCACTTTGAAGAAAGCCTGTTTGATGCCGAATTTGACAGGCTGGTTCTGACAGCCATTCTGGGCGGGATTGTCCTGCTGCTTTCGATTGTACTTGCCGTGTTTATGTCGCGGCACTTTACCCGGCCCATTCGCCGGTTCGCAACCGCCGCCCGCAGCCTGGAAGCAGGCCACCTTGATATGACCCCCATATTAACCGGTAGCCGCATTCGCGAATATGACGACGCAGCGCGATCATTTAACCATATGATTATTGCCCTGCGTGACCGTGACCGCATCAGCAGCCTGTTTGGCAAGTTCCTGCCGCCTTCAATTGCCCGTGATTTGCTGGCATCCGAAACTGATTCGGGCGTATTACCGCCCCAACAACGTGACGCCACCGTTCTGTTTGTTGATATTGTCGGTTTTACCACCATGTGCGAACAACTTGACCCCGCCCGGATTGTCGCCATGCTGAATGCCTATTTTGACACCGTCACCAACATCATCGAGGAACATGGCGGCATCATTACCCAGTTTCAGGGGGACGCTGTGCTGGCGGTTTATAATGCCTTTGACGAATTAAACGACCATGCCGACGCAGCCCTCGATACCGCCATTAAAATACAGCAGGCCGTTCAGGACCGCCTGTTTGACGGGCAGGAAATAACCTGTCGCTGTGGTATAAATACCGGTCGCATGATTGCAGGCAATGTCGGCGCCACTGATCGGCTTTCCTTTACCGTTCACGGCGATGCGGTGAACAGCGCATCCAGGCTGGAGGCCGAAAACAAACGTTTTGGCACCAAAATCCTGCTTGCAGACAGCACACGCAACCAGCTGTCCAACCCTGATCGCGTCATTGTCGCCGGGGATATCCTGTTGCGTGGCCGGAGCCAGACAACCGCCGTTTACACTGTCGCCAGCGACACCCGGTCATAGCCATTCATTGGCGTAGCAATACCTTGATGCCCTGCCCCGCCTTGTGAAGCGTGATTAAGACCAACAGGTAGCCCGACCATATTTATCAGGTCCACGACCGCAACACCGACGCGCAAAAATCTGCAAAAAACAAAACGCCACCATCACAAGGATGGTGGCGTTTTGTAAAACCTGGTTTTAAGTCCGTAAGGGAATTAACCCTGACGTGCTTTAAAACGCGGATTCTTTTTATTGATGACATATACGCGGCCACGGCGGCGCACGATACGGCAGCCTTTTTCCCGCAGCTTCGCGGATTTCAATGAGTTCCGGATCTTCATAACAGTAAACCTTAGAAACTTTGGCCCTATTGGGAGCCGGGAAAATAGAAGGCACCCCAGTCCCTGTCAACACTTAAAACGCAATAATTTTGCCTCAAGTTATTAAACAGGCGGTGTCAGTGCGTTAGTCGTGCGTTGCGTAGAACCGATAATAGGCCAGTTCACCATTTTCAAGCATTTTTACCCGTCTCATCCACATTTCCATGTCATCTTCCAAAAAAGCGGCAAAATCGGGGTCCAAACCGCTCTTTTGCAGCTCGGCAAGCAGAATCATCCAGGCACTTTTGATCTGCTGGACATGCAATTCGGTTTCATCCTTGGCAATGCGAATATCAAATCGCAGCTTTCCCAGCACATCTTTGTATCGATCCGCCGTCCATGGATGCGGTTTTTCGTCCTCTTTTTCAACCCAACTGCGATAATTGGCCGAAGACTCGTCGGCTTTTGCTGTCACCACATAATCGGTAATCAGCAATTGTCCCTGTTCACGTAGCGATTCGGTCAGTTTCAACAAAAAGGTATCTTTTTTATCGATGACGAACATTTCACCGAACGAATAGACCACGTTAAAATATTTCGACCGAAATTCAGGTGCCAGCGGGTCATATTGCTGAACCGGCACTTTTTTCTGGCTTCCCGTTGCAACAGACCGCTCCATCCCCAGCAGGGCCAGTTCACCGTCCTGTTCCAGCGCGGTTACCCACACCCCGAACTTATCGGCCAGCACACGTGCCGTACCACCAATGCGCGCCCCGATCTCAAGGCAGCTCATGGTTTCGTCCAATGCCAGCGGCTTTGCCAGTTCCAGGGCATATTCATGCCCGCCGGGTTTCATGATGCCGCGATCAAACAATTTGCCATACAGCTTTAATCGTTCCGGTGGCCAGCGGCCCACTTCTTCTTCTAGGTCAAGCTCACCGGGTTCTTCTTCCACCGGACGAGCGGCCAATACCAGCATTCGTTGCAACCAGCGCCGGTAATCAGCCAGTTGCTGTTCCATCAGGTAATATTCCGCCGGGTCGTCATAGCCTTCCCAGCGCGCCCGAAGCCGTTTACGAAAAGGCACCTTAATTGCTTCCGTCGCGCCAAACGGGTCATCCGGTGAGATATTTTCATCCATATAGAGATTGGCATCCGATGATTTTCGTTGCCAGAACTTAAATTTCAATGGCACCGCCCGCTACACTATGCTGTTCAACATTCATGCGGGCCATCATCAATGATCGCCCCGGCAAGGTAAAGAGTGAAAGCACAACACATCACAAGCAACACGCACTATATCGCCCCCACACCTGACACACGCACCATGGGCCGTCTCATTAGCGATCATCGCAATATAACGCCTGGCGATGGCACAAAACCGGCCCACACCACGCAATCGGGCCGCAATTGGCCCCGGCGTCGGTTAACTATTGTGCCAATGCCTTTGCTTTCTCAATAAAACACAAACAATTGTAGCGCCAAACGCCCTAATATTTCACAATATGCGTGCCAGCAATGGCAGCGTTGCCTGATAGACGGCGTTCTTGCGGGATACTCCGCTGGCCTGACTGATCCAAGAGACAATAAAAACCGCATGAGCCACGACCCCCTCATTCCCTATTACCGCCAACTGGGCCTTAAACCCGGTGCGAGTGAAAAAGAAATCAAACTGGCCTATCGCAAACTGGCGTTTGAATTTCATCCTGACCGGAATTCCGACGCCGATGCGGAAGAACGGTTCAAGGACGTCACCGAGGCTTATGAAATTCTGGCGGGGATCCGGCGTCGCCCGCCCACGGGCCCGTCTGGCGGCGCACGCGGCAACACAACAGCATCGGGCAAAAGCAATCCCTCCGGCGGCCCTGCACAGGGTGCAGAACGCCCCCATACCACCAAACAGGGTTTTGCCGGGTCCGGCCGCAAACAGCAAAACAACCGGGAAGAAGATCGCTATGCCGAGGCAAGCTCGGCCTATCAGCGCCATCAGGCTAAAACCGGCCAGCGCGACCCAAAAGTAAACCCCGGCGCACGCCGCCATCATAAATCGGCAAACCGAAATGGCGATACCAGCGGGTTTGCCCGGTGCGCCATTACCGATGTGATTTCAGCCCAGCCACGCCATATTGAATTTACAATCATTCACGGGTTTTTAAATTCCATCCGCCGAGAAACCATCAGCGCGGTTTTATCGCCGAAAGGTGCGCGCCGCATGGCTCTGCGCGCCAGCCTGCGTACATGGCTAAGCGGGTTTTGGGGCTGGCGCAGTTTTTTCCCCGCCTGGCGGGCCATTATTGCCAATATGCGGGGGGGAAACTTCCCTGCCGAAGCCAACGCACAACTTCTTTACAATCAGGCCACTGCATTTGAACGCACTGGCAATAAGCCACTGGCCCGTGCTGTTTTAATGCAGGCATCTGATTTTATTGGCAATAACAGGTCTGCACTGGCCGAACAGATACGCGCAAATTTACGCCGCCTTGATACCGGCCAACCGGCACGACGCGTACGCGATGAATGGAAACGCGTGGCCATGTTCGATGCCCTGATGCATCTGGGACCGGTATTTGTCGTTATTTTTGTCCTGCTGCTGGCCTTTGGACCGGCACATACGTATTTTAGCACCGAATTTCCCGGGCAGGTTCGCAACACAATCGAAACTGTCCGCAACAAGGTCGAAAACCTGATCTCCCCCAAAACCGATCCTTATTATGTCGATCAGCAATTTCTTAATTTGCGTACCGGAGCAGGTATTAAATTTCCGGTCATGCGACGGCTTTCACGCTTTGAAACCGTATTTCTTATTGGTGAAAACGAAAACTTCTGGATCCGGGTTGAAACAGAACTGGGTGAAGACGGCTATGTAAATGCCGACGCCCTGGTCCCCGGAGATGGCAGTGCGGCACGCGACGAATGGTGCAAACAAAATAAATGCGACTGACCCAACAGCCAGTCGCATTTAAAGAAAATCCTGAAACACCAATAACGCATATCGGCGTTAGACGATATTACACAGCCTTTGCCGGAATGGCCTTCAAGGCCGCCTGCAAATAATCCCAGAACCGGGCTACAGCCGGGATATGGGCACATTCATCGGGGCTGTGTGCGCGTTTGATGGTTGGTCCAAACGATATCATATCCCAGTTCGGATATTTCGATCCCAGAACACCACATTCCAGCCCGGCATGGATCACTTTTACCTCGGCATCCCTGCCAAACAGGTCGCGATGTACAGCCTGCATCATATCAAGCACTTCGCTGTCCATATTGGGTTTCCAGCCAGGATAGGCATCACCCCAGGTCACAGTTGCACCGATATTTTCAAAAACAGCCGTGGCAACATCGCGCGTTGCATCGCGCGCACTGGAAATGGAACTGCGTGCCGAAAGGGTTACTTTAGCCTGCCCGTCGGCCACCGACACAATCGCCAGATTGATCGATGTTTCAACAACGCCGGGAACGCTGGTGCTCATGGCTTGCACACCATTGGGGCTGCCCAGAATGGCATTGTTAAAGGTAATGCTATCAGCCGGGGTCATGGCACTTTCCGGCAAATCCACATGCGATGCGGCAATTGCGAAATTGGGCTCAAGATCGGCATATTCACCAGTCACGTCATCCTGAAATGCGGCCAGCGCGCTGTCAAAGGCACCTGCATTTTCCGCCGGTAAAACGATGGTGGCAAAGGATTCACGCGGAATGGCATTGCGTGCCGTACCTGCCTCGATCGACACGATCCGCGCATCCAGATCGCGCAATAACGGGCGCAAGAAACGCGCCATCAATTTATTGGCATTGCCCAGGCCCAAAATAATATCAATGCCCGAATGCCCGCCTTTAAGACCGGTCAGCGCAATTTTACGTGCGATCAGGTCATTGGCAACCGTATCGGCACTATATTGCCAGCGCGCCACCAGGTCGCCGCCACCAGCACAGCCGACATACAATTCATATTCATCTTCGGTATCAAGGTTTAACAGAATTTCGCCCTGCAAACGGCCCGGCTCCAGGTTCATCGCGCCGGTCAGGCCACGTTCCTCGTCCACCGTAAACAACAATTCCAGCGGGCCGTGCTCGACCGATTTATCGCACAGAACACCCAGCATTGCCGCAGCACCGATACCATTATCCGCGCCCAGTGTGGTGTTGTCCGCCGTAACCCATTCACCATCAACATAGGCGTTGATCGGGTCAGTATCAAAATTGTGGCTTGATCCGCTATTGGCCTGGGTCACCATATCAACATGGGATTGCAGAACCACCATTTTACGGTCTTCGTATCCCGGCGTTGCTGCAACATTCACCACCAGGTTACTACCGCTATCGCGATAATGGCTGCAACCATTGTCATCAGCCAGTTTTTCAATCATCTGCAACACCGCTTCTTCCTTGGTGGAAGGCCGCGGGATGTCGCACAGTTTTTGAAAGTTGGCCCAAATTGCAGTTGGTTCTATTTGGCTGATATTGCCCACGGTGGCGCTCTCCTGTCTGGATCGAAACATACAGGCCCAAAGAACATATCAACATCCAGCACACAAACATTCCTGCGCAATGATCAACACGATCCATCTTCCATCCAGCATTGTGAATGGAAAAAATTGGGGCAGCGCAGTGTATCCGGCCTGAAAACTGTTCTTAAAACCCGACAGCCTCCTAATTATCGCATATCCGAACCAATTTCCACCACCGCGTCAGGGATTTCCCGCAGATATCGGGTTAAGCGGGGCAAAACGGCAAGGTCAACGGTGCTGATCGGCATGGCACGAATGGCCTATTTTTCGCCCGGTTCCAAATCAGTCCCGGCTTTTCCTTCACCATTGGATCGTGGCACCTCATCGGGCATGATCATGGCTGCCGGCAGGGTCGGATCTGCATAGATAATCTGATTACGGCCATTTTGTTTCGCCTGATACAGGGCACGATCCCCCACCAGAAGGGCCGTTGGCAAATCGATTTCACTATCGCCAATATCGCCACCAATGGTCACCCCGATGCTGACGGTTACCGAAACGGCGTCGGCATTGCCCTCGTCATCCGGCAGGCGGATACTCCCAATCAGATTTGCCAGCTTTCGGGCAATTCCTGTTGTGACTTCGGCTGTGGCCGATGGCAATAACACAGCGAATTCCTCGCCACCCAAACGAACCACAAGGTCGTCCTCGCGCAAGGCACGCCGCAGCACTGCGGCAACTTCCTGCAACACCCGGTCGCCGCAAGTATGACCAAAACGGTCATTGATCTGCTTGAAATAATCCAGGTCCAGCATGGCAATGCCATATTGCCAGGCCTTGTTCCGCAACCGGCGAATATCCTGAAGGCGGCTAACGGCCCCTTCAAATCCACGCCGGTTCAAAACCTCGGTCAAAGGATCGGTCGATGCCAAAACCGCAAGCTGCTTTTCAACTTCCTTGTGATCGGTCACATCCAGGGCAGAAACCATCATGCCCCCGCCCTGCAACCGGTTGGTCCGAATGTCGGCCAGGCGCCCGGACGGTGTCATCACCCCATTACGATCGGCATGGTCATGCCCGGCACGTGTCATTTCGCGGTAAATGGCGCGCAACCCCGATACATCAAATTCTGGGGTCGCTGCGGGGTAAACCGCCGGATTTTGCGCAAATAACCGCGAAAACTCGCGGTTAAAATGCAAAACATGCAATTCCTCGTCAAACATTGCAACGGCGGTAGGCACCATACGAATGACTTCGGCCACCGCATTTTCAAGACTGTTTTTATTGCGCATTAACATGCCTGTCATACGCACTTCCTCGCGCACATCATGGGCTGTCGTCAAAACGGCAGGCTTGCCATCATGCCACAAAATACGTTCATCGGTCAGGTCGCACCAAACTTCGCGCCCGTCATCAAAATAACTACATTCCCGGCGCCGATCCCCGGCAACAACACCTTGCAAAACCTTCTGGCTATAAGCCGCACTTTGTTCACGCATGGACACATCAACAAACCGCGAAAGATCGGGGTTTGTCATAAAATCGCTTGCATTTTTGGCCCCGGTCAGCCGGGCGAATGCGTCATTTACATACAGGGCGGTCATGTCACGATGAACGGTTACACCGATAAATGACCGACCCAGCATATGATCAACCTGCATTGCGGTTGTGCCATTTTCGATCACTTGTGCCGTCGTCAACAACGCACGGCCATCTTCCCATTCAATGGTTTCGTCACTTATTTCCAGCCACACCGGAGAACCGTCACGGCGAATGTTATATACCTTTTTCCAGCCATGAAAGCCGACCGTCGCGATAAAACGATCATAAAGTTTCTGGGCTTCGCGATGAAAGGCTGGTGGAATATACTGCGCAATATCAGTATCTTGCATAAAATCGCCAGCATCCTTGCAGCCCATCATGCGCGCATAGGCATCATTGGCAAAAATTGCCTGCAAGCCCCGGTGAATAACGACACCTACAGCTGATTGCCCATAGAGACCTTCGATCTCTTTTTGCTCAAAGCGCGCCAACCCGTTCCCCTGACCGTGCCAGCCACCATGCCAAACGGCTTCATCCGTCAACAGGCAGCACACAACATTTTCTATCGTCAACTATAACCATTGGTTGATGCTTATTATATTCATTAAATATGAAGAAGCCGTAACGCACCAACACAATCATTTGTCCAACCCCGCACCCCAAACATCGGGCACCAACGAAACCGTGCATATTGTATAGCTCCGGTACAGATACAGGAAAGACAAGATATGTCCAAAAAACAATAAATTATATGGCACGTCAAAAGCGGTCCATTCTACAGACCTATTCTTTCGAATATAATTCCATAGCAGCCTCGCCAAATGTACAGGCGCAAAACCGGGAACCGGGGGCCCATGCAACCATATCACTGGAAATCGGACACCCGATTCAACTTCTAATGCAAATCACGCAGAAACAACCCTGGGTTAACTTCCTAACATTTCAATCTCGCTAAGTGAAATGTCAAAGGCCGCCAGGCCTTCTTCGATGTAATCACCCAGCAAAGGAATTCCGGTTAAATATTCAGCGGTGTGGTTGGTATGGCCATCTTCGGCTTCGCTCAGCGCTTCCTGCCACTGGTCGGCATCAAAACTGCCTCGCCCGATCCAGACCAGAGCAACAAGATGGCATTGCTCGTCCCAATTCAAATCATTAATCGCGTCAACCAGTTCGCTGTGGGTCGCATCGTCGCCATAGGCTTCCAAAACCTCACGAAACTGGTCGTCTGAGCCGTTTGATCCATAATCAGGCTCAACAACGTCTTCCTGCACATCAAAGGCACGCGCCTTTAACAGGATAAAGGCAACCTTTTCCAGATCAATCGCTGGAAAATCCTCTGCTTCTGCATCATCGAGAACGTCCGACATAAAATTCTCCATTTGCCAACAAAAAATCACGCCATAACGCATCGGCACACGGCCAAAGCCGGGCCGGGAAACCAATATTTTATGTACATTTACCCGGCCCTGTCGGGGCAACACACATCATCGCCCGCGTCGCGCCATGATCCTGCCAATAGTTATGGTAACCATCTGTGCCCTGTAACAACGACAATCAGCACTTGTTCCCAAAACAGCACAGGCAATACCACAACAAGGACTGGCAACCACCCGCATCGCAAAACAACCCGGGATACTGGAAGCATCGGGCCAGCTACGATAAGGTCACAATTATACCGCGCACAACCGGAGAAAAAAATTGGATTATCGTGATGTCGACATCATCAATCACCAGCGGGGCTGGGATGGATATTTCAAACTTGACGTTTATGAACTGCGCCACAAACAATTTAACGGCGACCAAAGCCAGATTATAAGGCGCGAAGTGTTAGAGCGCGACCACGCGGTTGCCGTCCTGCCCTACGACCCGGTGCGTGACGAAGTAGTTTTAATCGAACAATTTCGCCCGGCCACCCTGAGCGTCCATAAAAACACCCCAGAAATGCCCGCCTGGCTAACCGAAATTGTCGCCGGCATTGTCGAACCCGGCGAAACCCTGCAAGACGTGGCCCGCCGCGAAACCATCGAAGAATCCGGCTGTTCGATCATCGGGGATCTCGAAATCATCATTCCGCGCTATTATGCATCGCCGGGGTGCAGCAGCGAAACAGTGCAAATATTCTACGGGCAGGTTGACAGCGAAAAGGCCGGCGGCCTGCATGGCCTTGACGAAGAAGGCGAAGATATTCGCGTTTTTACCAAATCATCCGACGAATGTTTTGCCATGTTACGCGACGGTATTTTCTGTAATGCCCCTACCATCATGGCCATACAATGGCTGACGTTAAACCGTGACCGGTTACGCCACGCCGCCAGAACATCAATTAAATAACACAAATTTTGTGCGTATATTTTATTTGACACAAAATTTACGTGGTAATTTTAAAACTGACTTGACTTTTGTGTATAAAAGGACCAATCAACAGGCATATATTTTGTAATCTGATAATTCTGGAGTCTGTCATGGACATTCGCAATGGCACCATCGAGGCCATTGGCCGCACCCCGCTCATCCGCCTGAAAAAGGTATCGGAACTGACGGGCTGCACCATTTTGGGCAAGGCGGAATACACCAACCCCGGCGGGTCGGTGAAGGACCGTGCCGCCCTTGCCATTATTCGCGATGCCGAAAAACGCGGCCTGCTACAGCCTGGCGGCGTCATCGTCGAAGGCACGGCCGGCAATACCGGCATTGGCCTGGCAACGGTTGGCAATGCGCTGGGCTATCGCACGGTTATTGTCATTCCCGAAACCCAAAGCCAGGAAAAGAAAGACCTGCTGCGTCTGTTAGGGGCCGATCTTCGCGAAGTTCCGGCTGTGCCGTACCGCGACGAAAACAACTATGTCCATGTGTCGCGCCGCCTGGCCGAAGAATTGGCAAAAACCGAACAAAATGGCGCGATTTGGGCCAACCAGTTTGACAATGTCGCCAACCGTCAGGGCCATTTTGACACCACCGGCCCGGAAATCTGGGAACAAACCGACGGCAAAGTTGATGGCTTCATTGCTGCCGTTGGCACCGGTGGCACCCTTGCTGGCACGGCCATGGCGCTGCACGAACGCAACAAAAACATTCAAATCGGCCTTGCCGACCCGATGGGTGCCGCCCTGTTTAGCCATTACAAACATGGCGAGTTGAAATCCGAAGGTGGATCAATTTCGGAAGGGATTGGCCAGGGACGCATTACCGCCAATCTCGAAGGACTCGACATTGACCACCCCTTCCAGATCACCGACGCCGAAATGTTGCCAATCGTGTTTGATCTTTTAAAAGAAGAAGGCCTGTGCATGGGCGGCTCGACTGGCATCAACATTGCCGGTGCCGTCAAGCTCGCCCGCGAACTGGGGCCGGGCCACACCATCGTCACCATCCTGTGTGACCTCGGCACACGCTATCAAAGCAAGCTGTGGAACCCGACCTTCCTTAAGGAAAAAGGCCTGCCCTCGCCTGATTGGCTGTAATCAGCCGCCTTGCCCAAACAAACAAAATGCCCCCGGCAGACAAAC
>NZ_JFJZ01000041.1 GCF_002115825.1 Thalassospira sp. MCCC 1A01428
CCGCGCCCCGGCCTCGCCATACACCGCCCGCGCCTCGCGCACCAATGCCAGGTCATAATGCCGCTCGGCTTTGGGAATCAGTGACGTTGGCAAATTCTTGCGGCTTTGCCCGGCCTGCCCGCCAGCCCCGGCAATGTCATAACGGCCCGTCTTGCGCAGTGTCGGCAACACTTCCGCCGTCACCCATTTCTTGAACCGCTTGGCCGCTTCCTTGCGGCTGGTCAGGATCAGCGAATACAGGCCGCTTTCGTTGATGATCGTTTTTGTCGGGTTGCCAGGAATACTATCATTAATACAGACAGTATTTTTTTCATCATCATCCAAACGGCTTGCCGCTTGCGGTGCATTACCGATTTCCAAAACAGCACAAACGTCAGTCAGCACAAACCAGACCACACCCTCAATTTCGATTGTCCGAACAGACTGGCCTTCAAAATCAAACGCTACCGGATTGGTCATTTATCACCTCCGGCCTTCATCGCCATCACATCGCGGCGGATCGATTGCACCATGTGATGCACCTGCTCCACCTCCCACCCCATCATGCCGGCGCTGTCTGGCTTGGCCCAATTGCTCAACATGTCGAACTTGACCATCAATTCGGCCACGTCACAGGCTGGCAAAACAAGCAATTGTGCCTCCCACCAATGGGACAAACTGCCATCCGCATCGCCATCGCCGACCCGTTTCAATTCTTTGTACATCGCCGCCAAACCGGTGATGGTCGTTGGAACTTCAAATTTGACTGTTGTAGACATGATTTCATTGCCCCATGAGTTACCAAGTGGTACTTTTCGTATCACTTGATAGCTTAATGGTCAATTAAAAATCATATGGTACAAAAATGATCACTGGATCGCAAATTCGAGCGGCACGCGCATTAGTTAAATTTACGGCTCAAGACCTCGCCGAAAAAGCCGAAGTGGGTTTGATGACTGTCCGGCGCGCCGAATCTTCCGACAATGAAATACCGAACGTAAACAAACCCAATCTCATAGCGATCAAAAGCACTCTAGAAGCAGCGGGCATCATTTTCATCGCCGAAAACGGCGAAGGCCCCGGCGTGCGGCTGAAAAAACAATAAGCGCCTGCTTAATATCACCCCGCCCCCGCAAAACTTGGCCCGCGCCGCAATGTCGTTTCAAGGCTGATACCGCGCGAACGGTTTTGTTTGATTTGTGCGCCATCGGCCCCGGCCCCGTTCAGTTCGATCACGATTTTGCCTTCTGGCGCCACGGGCGCTGCGAAACCCGGTTGTGACGCCTGGCGACGGTCCATTGCCGCGTTCGCAGCACTGGCCATGTCAGGCTTTGCATCGGGCTTCGCCGGGGGCGGTTGGTCTGGCTGGGAGGCATCGACTGAAATTCCCAGCTTATCGATTACCCAGTCAGGCAGGACAGAAACCATCGACTGGATTTTTTCCTTGATGATGCTGGCCAGGTCAAACCCGGTAATGTATTCGACCAGCCCGGTAAAGCCGTCATAGAGCAATGCGAAGGGATTGAATTCCTTCATATAACCCATGATGCCGTCAATAAATCCGGTTTTGAAGGCCGCCGCCACATTGTTAAATTTGGTGGTAAAATAAGAGGCGATACCATCCCAATTGTCGTAAATCGCATACACTGCCCCGGCGACAAGGCCGGCGGCCAGAACAATCGGGTTGCTGGCAATCAACCAGCCTAATTGTGCAAACGCCGCCGCAACCGACACCACACTGGCAATAAACGGACCCGCCATGATGGCGGCCATAGCAAGGGCCGCATTTTTCCAGCCCCCCACCATATCGACCAAACTGCCAATAGTATCGATTACGCCGCTAACGGTTTGCAGCAGGCTTTCAAACGCCTTGCTGGCGGGCGATGCCCCGCCGTTTACCGTTTCAAACCAACCCATCATGGTTGAAGCGGCCCCCGAAATTGCCGCCCCCAGCCGCTCGACAATTTGCGGGCGGATGGTGGCGATAAAATCGGTCATCCGTTTGATTAACGGGGTTAGCACTGGCATCAACTGGCCCATCAGCCCGTTACGAACACCGGTGATGGACTTACCAAAACTGTCCATCGCGTCGTTATAGGCTTCGGTATCAGTCGCGGTTTGCGTCGTGATAACGCCCAGACGCTGCATATCGCCAAACATTCGGTCCATTTCGGACTGGGGCTGTTCAAGCAACAGGGCCATTTTCGCCCCGGATTCCCCGAACAGCTTCATTGCCGCCGATGTTTTCAGGGCGGGGTTCTGGATTTTGCGAAAGGCCGCCTGCAATTCCGGCAAAATGTCATTAAGGCTTCGCACATCGCCCTGCCCGTCCCGCAGGCTGATGCCCAGGGCTTCAAATACAGGCCGGGCACGACCCATGCCATTTGCGGCATCGCCGATATTTTTGGTCAGGTCGCGAAACGATGTTTGCAGGCCCTCGTTGGTCATACCCGCTGCCTGATTGGCCGCATGCTGCCAAAGCTGCAATTGTTCGATCGAAATGCCAATGCGACGGCTGAATTTTGCCATTTCATCGGCCTCACCGGCCCCGTGAATGATCCAGGCAAGCAACCCGCCCCCCAGACCAATCCCGGCCAGCCCCAGCATTCCGGCGGCAACCCCGGAAATATGGCTTGATAACCCCGAAAACGACCGCCCCAAACGCCGGAAACCATCGGTAATGCGATGGAAGCCCATTGACCGGGATAGCTTACCCGCCCCCTCCCGCAAGGAAATCAGCATCGACTTTACCCTACGGACGGGACCTGAAACGTTTTCACGCGCATTCAGGACAAAACTCACGGCATAATTTTTAGCCATTGCTCGTGCCTTCATATATTTTTGCCTGTCGTTCGGCATCTTCGATCAGCGCATCAATCGCGATCAGGATGTCATCAACAGGCATGTCGTGAATTTGGGCGGGCAGCCAACCGAACCGGGCAACCAGGTGCTTTACGATGCCCCGGTATTCCCCGAGCGGCCTTTGGGGAAAAAATCAAAGCAGACCTTCATGGCGCGCATCATATCGGCGGCATCAAGGTCGCCCAGTTTGTTCGCGTTAATCCCGACAGGCACAATCACAAGGCCCGCAACAAAACTGCGCGCACCTTTCATGGCGCTGCCCGCCATTTGTTCGATTTTATCCATATCCCTGCCAAGCGGGCGCCGGAATTCCAGATACTTGACAGTTTCGGTCTGGGTATTGCCGCCTTCCTTAACCGTTACGGAAAACGGATATTCAAGCTGCAAAACCTTGCTGCCATTGTCGCCATCTTCGACAAAATCGCCGATGTCGATCTCGTCAAGATCGTCCATAAAAGCAGGCATCTTATGAGACCTCCCGTGCGCTACTGCCTTCAAAACGTGCCGTCAGGCTGTTTTTCGAGGCATCGACATTAAGATCACCGACATAGCTGCCAGGGCTAAGGATGATGGTACGATCTGCGCATTCCAGCTTGATTTCACCGGCATGCACATCAAGATCGGATGATTTTTGGCCCTCGCCTAAAAAGACCTCGACCTCGATAAAGGCTGCACGGCCTTTTTGCGAAAACCCGACAGATCCTTTACCGCCCCCCGCGATATTTTCGCGGGTTTTGCCGCCGATATTATAAGATGCGGTTTCCGCCACGGCGAAAGCAGCACCATTCACGCTAAGGGTCTGCACCCCTGCAAGTGTTGGCATGGGTTATCCCCCGGTTAATAGGTACGGAAATCCAGCTCGAATTCGATCTTTGCCGCAAAGACGTAAAGCGGGTTCGACAAATCGGGCTGATAAATGACATTCAGGCGATAGGAATTGGTTGTCGACTTGCCAACCTGCAAACGCGCCTCGAATTCTTCAAGGTTTTCAACAAAACCCAGCGCGACCATATAGGCGTAGTGAGCCACCAGCGTTGCCTTGACTGATTTTGGCGTGACATGCGGAATGGCTTCATCAATCGCCGTGCCATCATCGACCAGAACAGGCCGTTGCGCCATGATCCGGCTGTTAATCACGCTTTGCAGTTCATCGCGCACCCGGCCAAGTTGGGCCACGGTATTGACCAGCAAATAAGCCTCGGACGCATCCCCGAATTCGTTGGTTTGATACAAGGTAATCGGCATGTTGAGCCGAACTTTTCCATCGGCGGCAACATCGGTAACCGTGATACCTGAAAACAACAGGGTGTTTTTATCCACCCAGCCAAACCGGCTTTTTTGCGGCGGCGCCATTTCGCCGATCAATTCCAGCCCGAAAAGCGGGCGGGCCGGATGATTGAACAGCTTTGCCGAGGCTTGCCCCATATAGCGCATACCGCGCGCAAATGCGGGCATCGGGGCATCATAGCTTTCAATCACCGACACAAATTTATCGTTGCGCGATGTGCCAAAAGTCACGAGTTCAGACAGTGTACCGCGCCTGGCAGCAAAGGCTTTGACATCGACTTCGCTGCCCGCCGCCTGCTTGGCTTCCAACCAGGCCGACAGCGCATCAAGCGTGGCGCCATCCGTCCAGGGTATACCGACATAATTGAATTTCTGCGACCCGATCGCCGCCAGCGCGCCTGATACGTCCGGGTTACCAGACCCGCCAGAAAGAAAACCTCCGTCCGGGGCCGAAATGGTAATGCCGGCCGGCACCTTTTCGCCAGACATTTCGCCACGTACCGCCACCATAAAACGGATATCGTTGCCGACTTCCCCGGCATTTTTCGCCGTCAGGGTGACAACACCAGCCGCCGAACTTGCCACCACGGGAATGTCAACCACCCCATTCAAGGCCGTCGCCATTGCGGTTGCAACATTTGCCGCCGTATCGCCAACCGCGACCTGCACAAACACCCGCTTGCCCGCAACATATAGCGGCAATGCACGGTTTTCGGTGGCGGTGCCGGTGATAGTCACATCGACCTTGGCCTTAACACCGGCTTCCAGATCAGCCATTGGCAGGGCGTACAGCGTCATGGTCGGGTTGTTTTCGCGGAATGCGGCAACCATCATGGCAAGGATGGACCCAGCGCCAAACAGCGCCCCGGCACTTTCCCCCGTACCAGGGACCAGCACGGCAACATCGTCATCCGCCGTGCCAGCGGCAAGGCTTTGCCCAATGATCAGCGCGGTATGGTTGGCAACAAAGCCCGATGCGCGGGACCCGTCAATTTCAAAATAGCTACCAGCCACCCGCGTATTAATCGGCACCTGGTTAAATGCCTCGTTTGGAATGGTCATTGTTTATTCCTTTGCCTTTTTGGCGGGCGCGGCATTGGCCACCACCACCAGATCGCCAAAAACACCACCGGAAATACCACCACCCGATACCGGGGGCAGCAAACGGCGGATTTCGGGATTGCGCAGATCCTGATCGGACAATTCAAATTCACCGCCAGGGAAAAATTCCCGGCGCACAGGGTTAAAAACCCGCAACGGCTTGCCCTCGACAGTTTTGCCGGGGTTAATCTGGACTTTCATTTTCACGCTCCAAAGTAAGATCGATGCCTTCAAGCAGACCCGCGACCAGCCGCGACACCCGTTTGCGGCGTAATTCACCGGCAATGGTGGTAATTTCGCCAACCATTGGCTGCCCCGCCTCGCCGCGAACAAACTGTTTGGTGGTAAATGAGGGCGGTGCCTGCCAGTGCGCTCGCCACGCCGCCGATGCACAAAGACAGGTAATAATCTGGACTGTCAGGCTTTCCGTTGCCTGGCACCACCCGCTATTGGCGGCCTGAAACACCTCGAACGACAGCGACACATTGGCCGAAAACTGCCAGCTTGATCCCATCGGGCTCATGTCATCGGTCGCGGCATAGATCGAAACAGCAGGCAGGCTATCGGCGGGGACTTCAATCAAACGGCCAATAACGACATTGCAATCGGGCATCAGCACCTTAATGCGGGTCTGCAAATCAACCATCAGGTCAGACCGCGTTTGCCAGTCAGACATTGCGAACCTCGCCTTTCATCAGGCCGACCCTGACCCAGCCGGTATCATCCGGGTCTACCGTATCGACAGTAAATGTCAGGCCCGCGACATCGATAAAGTCACCCTGCCTTACAGGAACCACCCCGGCCCGAAATTCGCCGGTATACTCAAAAAACTGTACTTCGGCATCTCCACCCAAATCATCAGAATGGGCGTTTTGCCGGTAATCAAATTCATCAATCTGGCTGATTTTCCCGGATTGGTGCCGAACATTGGCAACACGGCCAAACGTTCGCGCGACCGGGGTATTCAGCCATCGATCAAAATCAAGCATGCCACCCCCGGAAATAAAAAAGCCCGCCCCGAAGGGCAGGCTTTTAAACATCAAATACACGGCCCCCTACATCAGGCAGCGGCCTTGATCTTGCCACGCCGCAAGGCTTGCGGACGTTTGCAAATATGCAGCGGATAGGCATAAAGTTCGAGATCGACAAACATATTGCGGGCTTTGTCGGGAATAATCAGCGGGTACTGTTTTTTGCCCGGCATATTCACGGTATCCATGAATTCACCAGGGGCAAGCCCTACCTCGAACATGCCCGGCGCGTTCGGGAACGCCCGAAATTCATCGGACGGAATGCTAACGGCGCCATCCGCCGTGCCCCGATAGTTCACCCAGGTAATTTCACCATAGGTAAAGGACGAATAAGCCAGACCATCAGACCGCAACTGCCGGGCTTCTTGCTGGTTAAGGTAGGTTGCGCGGGTTTCAGGGTTATCAACCATCTTGTCGAAAAATTCATCACCACACAACGCGATGACAGACATCCCCGAAAGGACCACACCCCCCAACCCGTTTAGAATATCGCGATGCAGTTGACGGCATTGCTGGCGAATAACACCTTCGCCAGCGGCCGTAGCGGCGGCGAAGTCGAATTCAACCGTACCAGGCCGGTTAACACCCATCGCAGCATACCAGTCAATGATCGTTGCACCGTCGGCGTCAATTACCTTGCCATCAATTGCACCAAGTCGATGAAATTCACGGGTCAGCTCCATTTGCGCCATAAGGCCAACAGGCCCGGCAAACCGACGGGTAATTTCATCCTGAATTTGCATCAGTTCGGTTGTGCTGCCATAAGCACGAATGTCCGCAATCTCGGACGCATACAACGTATCAGAAACCGCGATACGGGGTGCGCGCGCATCGATCAGCTTGCGCTGGTTGCCGCTTTCCGTTTTCTTCGCTGGCTCCCCGCGCTGCGACGTTTTAACGACTTTGATGGTTCCGTCGATGATTTCAATAGGAATGGTCTGGGTTCGCACAGGAAGCGGGGTAAACAGATTTGGCAAACTGCCAAGAAATGCAGGCACATACGGTACATTCTCGACAAGGGACATTAAGCCCATCATCTTGAATGCCGGGTTGGTGCTGAAAATATCAAGCGTCGGCATATGAATACCCCTTATTTCACCAGCAAGTGGTTGGTTGCAAGACTGGCGATTGCGGCGGTTTTCTGATCCGCCGTGATGCCTTCGGGCCAGATCAGGCGATTGCCATCAACCGTCGCAAGACGGGTGACAAGCACCGCTTTTTGCGCGGAATCTTTAGCGTTCTGCCCGGAAAAGAGGATCGCTTTTGCGATTTGCGATCCGTCATCTTTTGCCGGGTCCAGGGCAACAAAATCGCCCGTGCCAGCAGCAACGGTCACAGTCAGAATATCGCCCGCCTCAAAGGCGGTGCCGCCTGCCGTAATGGTAAAACCCGAAAGGTGGGTACTGGCATATTCAGTGCCGACAACGGCATTTTTCAGGTTGTTGCCGTTTGGTGTCGTAACCGAAAAATGTGTGGCATCAAGGGCTGTCAACACATAGGCACCAAGAACAGCCGCTTTGCCGGTAACAACAGTGGCGTCATCGATCGTGCCGTTGCCGGTATTGCCACCATCAGCAGCAACCACAACATTGTCGACAAGGCCCTGTTGCGCCAGAACCGTGCCAGGATGATACACTTGGCCTGCCTTCAAGGTGCCGGTTTCGCGAAATGCCCAATCCACTTCACGCATCAAAAAGGCCCCGTCCTGCGGAGCCTGCAAATAGGTCGTCATTGGATTTCCTTTCAGCCAGCAACACGTTTAAACGACGATGCCCAACTGGCTTCAACCGCCTGTTGTTCGCCGGGCGTTGGGGCAGATGGCGACAAGTCAGGATTGCCAGCCGACGCCATCGTATCGGCCAGACCAGCGCCCCCCTTGGGCGCAGCGGCAAGGGCCGCAAGCGCATCCTTGACCGACATCGATGTATTAAAGGCGAAATGCTGCGCCAGATTACCACGCCCCTTGGCGGCATTTGACCCGATGATGGACGCAATGCGCTTGCGTTCGCGTGCGCCAGCCGATTTACCATCGCCCTCGTCATCCCCGGCGTCGGTTTCATCCTTCACCGATGGCTTTTTGCCACCTTCCGGCGCATCGCCGCCGTCATCTTCTTCGTCATCTTCGGCGGCATCGGCATCATCCGGCACCTGGTCATCAGCCAGGGCACGCTTGCCCCGCGTCGGCTTGTTCTGCGCCATTGTGGAACCTCCAATATGTTGCGCTGTCGTATCACCACCGGCGGGGCCGGAGGCAGGTTTGGAAATTTCAGCGGCAAATGCCGCGAACGCCTGTGATGGCGTCATCAGTTCATCGGCAAAACCGATTTGAAGGGCTTCGTCCGAATTGATTGTCCGCGCCTCGGTCGCCAGTACGGCCTTTAGGTCGATGCCCCGGCCCTGTGCCACCTGTTCCGCAAAGGAAATGCGCAAAACTTCAAGTTCCGCCTCGATCTCCTTTGCCACATCGGGGGGAAGTTCTTCATAAGGGTTAACCTCCATTTTGCGCGCACCGGCCCGTAAAACAGTGACTTTGACCCCGGCATTTTCATATGCCTTTGTCATATCGGTATGCAGACACACCGCCCCGACGCTACCAACGCCGCCAGAATTTGGCGGCACCGTGATATGATCGCACTGGCTGGCCAGCCAATATGCCGCCGAATAGGCATAATCCGAACAAATCGCCCAGGTCGGCTTTGTCGAACCGGCAATCATGTCGGCCAGTTCAAAAAGCTGGGAATGGACTTCGCCGCCCGGGCTTTCAAAATCGAACGCAATGCCTTTGACATCATCGTCAAGCAACGCCTCGCCCAGCTTGGCCATCAACCCGTCATATCCGGTCATACCGGACCACGGATCGAGAACACCCAGCTTGCTAACCAGCGTTCCCGACACCGGCAAAACCGCCATGCCGTTTTCCACCCGGTAAATCTTGCGATCCGGGCGGTTGCCGTTCCAGTCCGCCGCCAACACATCCAGCTTTTCGGGCTGGGGGCTGGTATCATCGACCAGAAACCCGCTTAACCCGGCGCGCGATGCCAAAACACCCAGCATCAAACGCGCCCGGTCAGGGGTAACAAGGTGGGCGCGGTTAAGCAACCGCCCCAGCAAGCGGGGATAATCCATGTGATTGTGCCTTTTGCTGCAAAGCCTGCATGCGTCGTTCATACCGATCAAGTCTGGCATTCACGGTTGTGGTCTGGGTTTGCCCGTTTTCGTCGGTTTCGACCGATGAAACCGACCATTCAGGGCGGGGAATTCCCAAATCAGACAGCGTTTGCAGTTCATGACGGCGCTGTTCTGTCAGTTCTTCCCAATCCTTGCCCTGTTCGGCGGCTTCATCTTCCAGTGTCGACAGCATCGATTGCATTCGCATTTCCGATGCCTGTGCTTCCTTGGTCGGGTCAATATACCCGCGCGCCGGGCCAATCCATTTGGCGCGGGTCCACGCCGCAAGGGCATCGCGATAGGCCGGCGCACCATCGGGAATGTTCACATCCCCGCGCTCGACCAGTTCTTCACCCAACAGGACATAAACCTGTTGAACAAAGTCCCGAACGAACTCCGCACGCACAACGGAAATGTGTTTCCACACTTCCAAAAGCGCAGCACGGGCCGAACTGTAATTAACCTTCGACCAGTCCATTGAAATTTGTTCGTAAGAAATCCCCATCGAACTGGCGAAATAGCGCAAACAGCTTTCTTCAAATGCCGCAAACCCGTTGTTCGGGCGCTCCGACCGCAACAATTGCAATTCTTCACCCGGAAACAGTTTGGGAATACGCGCCCCATCCAGCGAAAGATTGGTTTTGTTATGATACCCGGCGCGCGCATCCTGATATGGCGAAAGCGATGCACCGCCTTGCGGGTCCAGCATCGATTGCGCCATATGTTGGTCAAACGGCGATTTTACAAAGGCCGCAAATACCGCATGGATTAATGCCGATTGCAATTCGGTTTTCGACCAGCGCCGTTCCATATGCATGCGTTCAAGGATTGGGGTAAACAGCCCCCGGCCCCGCGTCGCACCGGCCTTGTCTTTCAAAAACGCATGAATAACACCGCGCCGTTTTGTGCCACGCACATAGGCAGGAACACGCGACCAGGTGAACGGGTCATGCGCGGTATCCATCCAGATATCGGACGGATGACCATTGCGAAAATGATAGGCTACCGGCTCCCCGTATTTACCTTTTTCAACCCCGCCCCGCATATAGGATGTTTCAGGCTGGTTGTTAGGGTTGCACAAACGGTCCGGGTCAACAATTTGCAGGGCAAGGGCATATTTTCCACCCCGGTCAGGCAGCCAGTACGGCAGGCAAATTGCTTCGCCGTCCAGTACATAATGATTAAAAGCCACGGCACACAAACCGTTAAAGTCGGTTTTGCGCTCTACATCACAGTAAAAATCAGGGTCGGTTGACCACGCATTCCAGCCCCGTTCAAATTCGCGACCCAGATCGCGCGATTGCTCGAATGTCAGGTTAAGCGATTTCCAGTCCGGCTTTGACGACAGGCGAAGGCCCGCCCCTACCACACCGTCACGCAGTTTCTGAATACCGGAAACCGCCCAGCCGGAATTGCGGTACTGATCCCAGGCACGGCCCTGCATCATATCGCGTTCGGGCAACAATGCAGCATCAGCCGATTGCAACGCAGGATAATAATCCGACATTTCAACCGACCGACTGCTTGCCGCATCGTGCGATGATGTCATGGACGCACGCAGCGGCGTAACACCATCGCTAGCAACCAATGATTTGTTCATCAATGCACCCTTACCCCGATCGCATGGCGTCCACCAAGGCCCAGCAACTGATCAATTTCAGCTAACCTAGCGTTAATATTGGTCAGATTGGCCGCGCTATAACTCACGTTACGACCATTCGACCCGACGGATTGAACACTTTCCCCGCACAAAACACGGGTCCGCGCTTCAATCAGCCGTGCCTTTTCGGCTTCCAGTGCGGGCCGGTCAATCATGGTGGTTATCCTGTTATGCAAGTTGCGAAATCATCGCATTAATGCGGGCGTTTTCATCGGTTTCACTAGGTTTAAGCATCGGAATTTCAACCGGCCCGGCATTCCCCGATGATAGCAAGGCAACAATAAACGGGTTGCCATTCCGGCCCATCCAGTTCGGTAACTTTTCGGGTTTATCCCAAGGCATCTTGTCGGCATTCAGTCGTAAAACCGCCGCCGTGCAATATCCAGAAAGGTCAAAGGCTTCATTGCGTGCGGCTTCCTTTTCCCAACCCTTATCCTTGCGGATTTCAGCCAGGTATTCCGCCAATGGCGATTTCATCAATTCCGCTTCGTCGGGTTCTGTTTTGCCATTTGGCAAATGCAGGGTGCCCATTGCACGCGGGATATGAATGTATTGTGGCCCGCTTTGTTCGCGCCGCAATCCACCCATCACAAAATCTTTCAAGTGATCAACACCCGCCTGCAACACCGGAATTTCCCCGCGTGCGCCAGCATATTTGTCTTTTCGTTCTGAATCCGGCCATGTCAAAACGGCCCGGGGCACCCGAAAACCACCGATACCTCGTAATGGCAAAAGCCGTTCGTGCTGACCACGCCGTTTGATGTCGCGATAAAAATCATATGCCTTGCTGGTCACACCTGCCCGGCCATGAATGTCATAGACAAACAGTTTTACCTTCATTGCCTTGCCGGGCATCGATGCCATCGGCCAGGCAACGTCCAGCACCCGTTTGCGCAAAAGCTGCCAGTCTTCGGCATAGGCCGCCGGGTCCAGCGCCCGTTCGGTCCAACCTTCCACCTGTTCGGGCACCGCAATTTCAAACCGGTCGACAATCCAGCGTTCCAGATGCGCGCCAAACCCTTCGATCTGAATAACAAACCTGTTCCCCTGCACGTCAGCCGCAGCAACCAGAAACAAAACGCCATCGGGCACAGTACCCAACGGGTAATCTTCACAACGCGCAAACAGGTTTTCAACGGTCAGTTCACCCTGTTCTGCCCGTGCGGCAATCGCGCGCGGCATATAGGGTTCGGCCTGATCAGTATTAACCGTTGTACGCAGCGACGTTTCGCTACCGGTTCTGGCATATTCGTCAAGCGCGGTCAGGTATCGGGTGACAAGCCCTTTCCAGCCTTGAAAAACCGCCGCCGGCCCTTTTAGCCAATAGGACGCAATTTCAGAAACCCGGGCCGTGCCAACAATTTCACCCTCAACAATTGAAAGCCCTTCGGCCAGCCAATGGCCATTGGCATCAAGGTCGCGCTTTTGGCGTTCATGGATGACACCGCCGCAATGGGGGCAATGCATCGTAACGTTTTGGGCCGCTTCGTCGATGTTATCGGTTTCGGGCCAATCCAACAGGTTGAAAGACGGTTCAAAACCGTCGTGGCAATCTGGGCAAATCCAGTAACGACGCCGCCGATCGCCACGGTTATAAAGGCTGATAATGCCACCAACCGGCGGCGCTTCATGCGCGGTTTTCGCTTTCCATCGACCATCTACAAAATCCCGCCCGGGCGAACTTTCAGCCACCGTCATGCCACGCGACCCGAATGTTTTGGTGCGCTGGCGGCCAAGGTCAAAAATCTCGCCTTCACCGTCCAGGTCATCAACCATCCGGTCGCGGTCGGTAATCAATATAAGGGGGATCGGCTCCGACGACAGAACCGGAACCGACGGCGATGTAATCGAAATCATCGCACCCGATGCCAGTTTCTTATCGTTGATATTGTCTGAATGCAGGGCTTTTGACATCCGGGCTTTAAATTCCGGGCTTTCCTTGTCGATCAGCTTGCGCATCCGGTTGATAGAGAAACGTCGCGCAGTATAGGCGTTCATTTGCAAAACCAGCGTATCAACCGGGTCGCAAATCGCCATATGCACAAGGCGGTTCATAAGCAGGGCGTCGGTTTTAAGCGACTGCGCAGGGCCTACAAAAACAACCGCTTCATATTCACGTGCCGCCGTCATGTTCATGGGTTCAACCATGTAGGGCGCAACGCTGTTATCCCACGGGCCGTTGTAAACCGCACTTACCACACGGCGGTAACGCGCGGCGGCCTCGGATACCGAAATCCGCTTGGGCGGCAACAAAATCGCCGCTGCCTGCGACAGAATAACCCACGGATCGCGAAAATCAGGAAGCGGCGTTTTCTCCATTGTTGTTCATCAGCTTGCGTGCCAATTCCTCTTGATACTTGTCGATTTTTTCCTGCAACGCGCCGATCACACCCAGATCAAGTTCAAGTTCTCTGCCTATCGCCTCGGGCAACGACTGTAAAAACTTCGCAAGATCGCCCAGCAACTGTTCATCACGGGCAAACAGGGCGTTGGCATCGACCAGTTCGCCACGTTCCCGGCGAACCTTCATTTCGACCAGTTCGGTTTCATACAGCTTTTTGCGCTGTTCGGCTGTCAGGCCAGACCGCTCGTCCGTCGCCTGTCCACCAAGCAAAGCCATTTCGGCTTGGGCCTGTTCTTTTTCGCGGCGCTGTTTTTCTTCTTCTTCCTCAACCTGCTTTCCGGTGGTCCACGCATGAACTTCAGGCAGGTAGTAACCATAAGCGCGCCCGTTTTTCCCTTCACGGCGATACGGCAAACCCTTATGGCGCATCCGGTCAAAGGTTGGCAGCGACAGACCCAACACCCGGGCCGTTTCTTCCCGGCTCCAAAGTTTGCTCTCGTCGCCGTCCCATTCATCGGGCCAATCATCCGGCCAAGCCTTAGCCATCACAATCACCCCAAAACATAATCAGAAACAACAACCTAACGATTTCAAATAGATAACGCACACCAAACACCCGCGCCACGCTAGACCCGCTCGGGTTGAGAAGTGCCAGGGAGGACCCGCTCGTTTTTGGCGGGCATGGCTGGCACATCGGTTACCATTGGGCGGACGTGATGCAGGCCGTCGGATTATCGGGCGACGTAGTGCCGGGTCCAGTGTTGCCCGCAGTTGCCGCAATACATCGATTGGCGTTTGGGACCACCGGGGCCTTTCATGCGAACGGCCATTAAGGTGGCGCGGTTGGTGTTGCCGCACGACACACACCCGACCCCGGCATCATCGCGGGTATCATCGTCGCCCATTGAAGGCGCAGACGGTTCGGCCAATGGTGGTTGCATGGCATTGCCTTTCGATGCTGACAAGGACGGCAGCGCCGGGTTGCTCCGCAGGGGACACGCCAGACCCTGCCCGCACACGCCGCCGCCCATGTCAGCACCCAAAAAAGAACGGCCCAGCCGGTTTGATCCGGTATGGTCCGCAGTTTCATCAGGGAGTATTCGGGAAAAAACGAGAAAGCGTTACATGGCCAGCCTCCATAAGGCCCAACGCAAAACGCCCCGGCATGTGCCAGGGCGTTTCACAACAGCATTAGGGCAAAACAAAAACGCCCGCCGGTGATACCGTGCGGGCGCTTTTCGTCTCGGGTAGGGTGTCAAATTTCCCTGCGTAGGTCAAGCGGCTTTTTCGTCCTTGGGTGCTTTTTTCACGCCATCAGCCAACCAAGGCAATTTCGGCGGCATTGCGCCCGTTATGCGATAGATGCAGTCAGCAGGCGAATTATCGCCAAATTCGCGCATATCCAATTGCAAAACCGAGAGAGCCTGCCACCACATCAGATATTCAGCCCGCGCCATCGACACAACGGTTTCAGAATGCCCAATCCGTTCCACCTTGCAGCTTGCCTTGGCAAGATTGCGATTGTGATCACGGGCCGGAACCGGCTGCCCTTGCGCATCAAGCACCGCCACAAACCGCTCCACCCCGTCAGGATACCAATCAGGCCGTCCGCACACCTCGCCCCATGAACGAACAATTTCGGCGGCGTCGCCAGAAACATCCCGAAGCCCCAGCCAGGCGCGATGCAGCGCCATGGCTTGCGGGTGGCGTTCGTCATTGGCAACCGGCACCGCGCCAGAACCGGCAATCCGCTCCCCGTAGGATGCGGTTAACCGACGCATCATGCGAAGTTCCGGCATCAGGCCGTTGCCACTATCGGCCCGTTTGCCAATCCATTGCACCCCAAATGCCCAGTTTACCAAGCCTTCGATGCCAATCGGCTTTAGCGGTTTGAGTAGCTGTTCGCGGTTCATTTGCCTGCCTTCCTTTATTCGTCCCGCCATCGTCCTGATTTTAAAATTTCAGCCGGGACAAAAAGTGGTGATTTTATTTTTTGATTTCAGATAGTTAATCTTATTGTCCTATATACCCCATGTTACCTATGTATATGTAATATGTGTATATATGCGCCTGTGCACACACACGCCCACCCATATACACATATACGCGCAACTTGGGACGTTAGGGACTATTGGGACCGGCCTTGTAAAACCGGGGTTTTCCCGTCCCCCGCACCTTCAAAAAGTAAGGACAAAGGGGGGACGGAAAGAAAGACACACTTCACCTGTCAAAAATCATCCGGCGAAAAATCGCCCGACCCGGCATGGGCATCGTCAAACTCGCGTTCGTACCAGTCGATATCGGTGCGGATCATTTCGGCGAACAGCCGCCGACATTCCTCCAAAGGAGGGAACTGGTAAACATATTTCCGCACCCCTTGGTCAAATCGTCGCCTGCCCGCCGATACACCAGAGCACACACGCATCAGTCGCCTGCCAAACTGTTCTTCAGTGAGCGGAAACCTTCGCCCACGTTGCGTCACCCATTGCAGGTAATTGGCGTACACATCCGCCTTGGGCAAGTATGGCATCCAATGCTGCGCCCCGTCACTCTGAAATGTGACATGCCCGCGCCGCAAACACACAAGCCACCACGATTCCTCGACAGAAAGGCTGGACAGCTTTTGGTCGGCCAACGCCGCCGTTTTGGGAATATCCCACAAATTGATGCTATCAATATCAAATGAAAGCAGATACCCAAGTAACGCTTCATACCCGCCATCATCAAGCTGTTTGATCATTTCCCCGAAATAATTTCGATTTTGCTGGCTGTTATTGGATACATCAAACACTGCAAACCGGCGCTCGTCATGCCCCGCAGGCACAACCCAGTCATTGTTAGACGTCACCAGCAAATGAACATAGTTTTTGACCCGAAAAGCATCCACGCCCTTGCGCTCGATCATATGATAATCGGACGTCACAAGGCCCTTTAACCGGCCTTCGGCGTGCTTGTCGCCCGCCCAAAAACCCTCGTCAGCCTGCAACAGCAACGTAGACGCCAGGTGGGCGTTAAAGTTCCCCACCACATAGCGCGGGTCATCCACCAGCGCGTAATGATCTTCTATCAACCGGCCAAGGGTCTGCCCAAACAGGGTTTTGCCACTGCCCTGCCCGCCGCGCAAAACCACAGCCACCCCGGCCCGCTCCGTCGGTTTTTGCAGCATATGTGCCGCCCAACCCATAATAAACCGAAAATGGGCTTCATTACCGCCCGCTATATTGGTGCGGACATGATCAAGGAAAATATCGCACTTTTTCTCGCATTCCTCGTAATCGGCCCGCAGGCTGAACCCGCGCCACAGGTTATAAATGCCCGAATGGGTTGATGTGCCTGGCGCGAACGAAACACCACGATATTGCCGACGTTCCGGGTCTCGAAACCACAGCCTAGACCACGAAACCTTTTTGTCCGAGGCAACATACTGTTCCTGATTGGCAAACCAGGCATGAAAAGCGTCAACCGACATCAGATTAACCCGATCCTCGACCGGACAATCGCCGCGCTTGAAGTTTTCTTCCAAAATCAATGGCTTTCCGCCCATCATGACTAACGCATAATGTTCGTTCATGGCATGAACATCGAAAAACACATCATCCGGATCTAGCTTTACACCATCAATTCCAACCACCTTGGCGCCATTGATAATCTGCTTTGCAGCCTCAAAACCAATATTGGTTTTATGAGATCCATTCGCTTGATCTTTCGTCATCTCAAAACAACCTTCCCTGTTTTGGTTTGCGTTGATCGGCGGGAATATCGCCAATCGGTCCGTCGGGGGCTTCCGTGCCCTCGGCAATACGTTTGTTGCGGTAAAATTCGGGGGGTATGTGCTGGCCACACCAACGGCCATGACCAACCATGATATGGCTGCCAGCCTTCTCGCAGCCCTTGACATCGCACGGCAGAACAACGGGGTGTTTCATAAAAGCCCCGCATCAATTTCGATGGAAAGAATGCCCGTCAGGGCCGCAACAACCTGTTCTCGCGCCCAGTCGTTGCCCTCTTCGGTCAACATCACGTCCGGGTTTAATTCATCGGCAACGGCACGCAATTTGGATGCCGCATCCACCAGCGTGTAGGCCGCACTGATCGAACAGGCGCGGCGTTGAAAAGCAGGGTCATCCGGCCCGAAACAATCCAGCCCGAATGTCTGGTAACGGGCGATAATCAGGCCAATATCAGGGGGAAATGAAAGCGAACCATCGCGCATCATGTAATCGCGAATATAGGGAACCAGCATCGCGGCAATGGCTTGCGCGCGGCGTTCTACCATATGGCCAACCGCATCGGACGAACCGGGTGCGGGCTGGGTATCTGTTAAATCTTGGGGAAGTGTAGACGGATTCCGCCCTTGACCATGATCAGGCATGGGGACCTCCTTGTGTGTTGGTAAAACCAACCACCGAGGCCCTTGGTCGAGGCTCTGGTGGCCGGACGTGCATGCTCGACCAAGAACCGCCCCACAAGGAAAGCAGCTAGCCCAAAGGGCTAACACACACGCCCGACCATAAGAAAACCGCGCGGCAAAAAGCGTTGCGGCGCGGGTCAAGCGCCTTGCGGACAGTGAGGGTTGGTCGACCCCCGACAGCACCTTTTTCGTGCTGCTACCGCCCAAGCTACGCCCGACACTTGTGAAAATCAAGCCTGTATTGCCCTCAATCATCGACCGGCCCCTTTTGCCTGGGCCTTACCACCAACAATCAGGTGCAACCGCCCCTGCCCGGTTTGGTTGTCATTATGCTCACGCACCAGAAAAGACCCGGACCGGCGCATATAGTCATTGGCAAAATCGCGCGGGAACAGCCAGACACCGGAATGCGGGCAGCGCCGCACAGCAACCGGCGGACGCGATTGCAGGGCGCGCGCGCGCAACCGGCAACCAATCTTGCGATTTAAGGCCGACCGCCCCTTTTGCACCGCACTGTATTCAAGCAGCAATTCCCGAACGGACACATACTCCAAAGCAGCAACGCGGGCGGACGCGCCAAGCATCAGGTTGCCAACCTGTTCAGCCAGCGCCAACGTCGCGGCACTTTGTTCCTGGCGCATGCCCTCTAATCGGGCTTCCCATTGCGTCATACGGTGCTCAATGGCCGTAACCTTTTTGACCACCGTTTTTACGATGCCAAGCGCACGAACCAGTTCTTCGGGGATGGCGCGCAATGTGTTTTCCATCGCGTTGAACTGCGCGATATAGGTTTCCTTAAACCCGGCCGCTGATTTACCCGTGAACCCCATAGCAAGGAACGTAAAACCATCCTTCGTCATGTTGAAGGATCGCTCAGTACGCCTGCCACCATTAGGCATTTCAACGTCGTGCGATGTGGGCTCAAAATTGAGCCGACGAAAATCGTCGCTACATTCCAGTTCGCCAATGTCACGCAATACGTTTTTATGCAGCTTGCCAAAATAAGCCGCCACATCACGGCTATTGGTTTTAATCGCACCACCCTTCTCGAATACGACGGGCAGAACAGAATTATCGTTGCTTACATTTAAGGCACGTTTCATGGCTCTATCTCCGGGGAAAGATGGAAGGGAAAGAACAAAACCGGGAAAATCAGGCGGTGCGATAAACCGCAAAAACACACGCAAAGCGGTTTTTCTGATTGCCCTTTACAATCAAAAAGGCTCAAAATGAAACCAGGGCGATTGTTGATTTGCAGTGTTGTTACTCTTTGCACCGTCTCAACTGACAAGCGCGCAGCATTCACAACCATGACTTTCAGAGGATCAAGCACGATGGGTAATCCGAGACAGCCAGACAATCCCCGCCCGCCAATCGACAGGGCTCCACCAAATGACCAAGGCGGCGGCTCCGAAAGAAAAAAAGTCCCCGCCCAAAATAACCGGGTTGTCAGCGAAAACCGCGCTCCTAACCATCCGCCAACAAAATCCAGTGAATCGGGAAAACCGAAAGCGTGAAGCGTTGGCGCAACAGGACGGCCATCCCGTTGCGCCTTCCCCCTAACAACCAGAGCTTGATAGGAGAAATTTTCTATGAGGATAGCTCGATGGAACAGCCCACCAAACCGACCGACACCAACACCGATGAAACCACCGTCAACCAACCCGGGATCAACAGTGAACCCGAACCGGCCCCCATCGGGGCCGCCGAAACCGCCATCCAGATAGAGAACGACGACAGCTATAAACTGATTTTCAGCATTGAGGTTTCGCGGCGGTACAACCTGCACATGGCACGGGGTTTTCGCCGACTTGGCCAATTGACTAAATTGTTCACCATTATGGGGGGCAGTGCCGCTTTTGTTGGCTTGCTGAACCAAACGCAAGCCATCACGCCGTGGGTTGGCCTTGTCGGAACTTTTGTTCTGACCTTCGCGACAGCCCTTGATATCGTTTACGGCTTTGATGCCGCCTCGTTTGAACACCGGAAACTTGCGCGGGACTATACCGACCTGTTGCGACGGCATAAGTCTGGCGAAGACACAAAAAACCTTACCCAGGACTATTATTATATCGAAGCGAACGAACAGGCCGGATTGAAAGCGGTCATGAACGCCTCGCATAATCAGGCACTTAGAAACATGGGCTATACCGGCGATGAGTACGAAGAATATGCCGTCAAAGTGAGATGGTGGCAGTATCCCCTGTTTATCGTATTCTAAACGCATTAATCCGGGAAACGCCGTTCCGGCCTGTAAACACGCAACCCGCGACAAAGGTTGCGTGTTTTTTGTGCAAGAACCGGCATTGTTTGTAACCAGCCGCACACAGAGCGTTGACACCTGTATCCCGTGAGCGACAAAAATATTGACGCCGTGTTTCTTAAAGGATACATATTTGTCATGATTGAAATTCGCCAGACATCCCGTTTTGACAAATGGATCAGCAAGCTGAAAGACCGTCGCGCCCGTGCGCGCATTGCTGCCCGGATCGACCGAATGAAGATCGGCGGATTTGGCGATTGCAAGCCGGTGGGCAGCGGTGTTTCCGAAGCACGAATTGATTACGGGCCGGGATATCGGATTTATTTTATCCCGCGTGGTGACACGCTGGTGGTGTTGCTGGCCGGGGGCGACAAATCCAGCCAGCAACGCGATATTGCGGCCGCGATTGCGTTGGCCGAAAACCTGTGAGGTAAGACGATGAAAACCGAAACCATGCCGTGGGATTCCGCTGCGCACCTGGAAACCGAAGAAGACGTTGCCGCCTATCTTGACGCCGTGTTTGCCGAAGGCGATCCCGCCCTTGTGGCCCATGCCCTTGGCGTTGTCGCCCGCGCACGCGGCATGAGCGATATTGCCCGGGCGGCGGGCGTATCGCGGGCCAGCCTTTACAAATCCCTGCGCCCCGAAGGCAACCCGGAGCTTGCCACCATCATGAAAGTGATGAATGCGCTTGGCGTACGTCTGGGCGTTGGCGCGTAACCCGTACAAGATAAAAGCAACAGAACAATGAAACAGACCTATTGGGCTGTGGTTTACAAAGACACCGACAGCGATTTCGGAATTTCTTTTCCGGATTTTCCCGGTTGCGTTAGCGCAGGAAGTACCATGATTGAACTGGTCGAAATGGGCACCGAAGCCCTTAATTTTCACATTGAAGGCATGCACGAGGATGGCGAAACCATCCCTGCCCCGACCAGCTTTGAAAACCTGCCCGCCAACCCGGAACCGGAATGCAGCGAAGTATCGCGCATCCCGATAACTGTGACCGTACCAGGCAAAAAACGCCGCATGAACCTGACCATTGACGCCAACCTGATTGATCAGATTGAGACCAAATACGGCAAAGGCGGCATTTCCGGCTTTTTGGAGAACGCGGCCCGGCGCGCCCTGTAAAGCACCGCAAGGCCCGGCCCATAAGCCCGCAACCCGCAATAAAGGTTGCGGGTTTTTCTTGCGTGCCATCATAACAACACCCCTTGCGGAACGGGGGCTGGCTTATCGCCAGAAACAGCCCCCCCGGCAAAGCGATCCACCGATGGTGCAAACATATCCACCGTGTCCATCCGGGGTTTTTCGATCACATCCAGCATCGTGTATGGCTGGGTCCAGTCACGCGACCAGCCAAACCACGCGCATTCCATCACCGGGTTTTTCTTGCCATTGAAATCAGGCCGCCAGGCCAGTTCGATTTTCCATTTTGGGGTATGACGCCGCCGCAAGGGCAAGCGGCTGCCCGCATGCTGCCAGGTGGATTTCAGCAACAGCCAGAATTCCGCCAAATGCAGGCGCATGGCATGTTCAACAAACAGGGCCGGGAAATTATTGGCAAAGGGCGGATTGGTGATGGCGGTATCGGCGCGGGGCCGGTATTCCGACAGGAAATTAACCCCGCCGGTGCCATAACCGCGATAAACAAGATCAGTGGCAATCACCTGACAGCCATGTGATTGCATCACGCGATCGGTAACACCATTACCACAACACGGGTCCCAAATCTTGCGCCCGTGCAAATGCGGAAAGCGGCGAAAAATCCCCTCGAAAACTTCAATTTCCGTCGGGTAAAAATCATCCTTGTGCCGTTCGGCGGAACCGCCCTTGGCAGACTTCCCGCCAACAAATGCCGCCCCGATGCTGGCTTTCTTTGTGCAATCAGACATCGCAGCCACCTTAATCCGTACACATGCAGGGCAGACCTTCATCAGCTTCAAAGCCGAAGTCTCCCTGATCTTGTGAAAGCTGTTTCATATCGGCATAGGAAAGGCGATCCGAACGGAATGTTGCTCCGGCTTCCTTTTCAGTATCGATCCACCAATCAGCGCTATTCGGGTCTAGTCGCATGATCGCCATGATGGTTCTTTGCCCCTTCATAAAGCAAAGGCGGCAATTTCCATGTGGCGTTGATCCGTTGATATTTGGCAAGCCAAGATCGAACGGTTGATACTGCCAAAAAGATGAAACATCCCGTTTTGTTATCCCTGCCTCTGCCATCGGTAGAACCGTTTCCCATGCGTCTTTGCTGGTTTCGTTTCGGCGGAGCGCGTTCGATACCCGATGACGCTCATCGGCGCGAAGACCCACCACCGAATTCCATTCCTTCAACCCAAGAACCTGCTTGCAATAACGTTCGATGGTTTTTACTTTTAATTCTGCGGTGCAAAGTCGCGTTACCGGGTTCGGCAAATACCGTCGTTTGCGAACCAGCGCCCGAAATGGCTCACCATTTCGACTTGCACTGTTATGGGAAACAACATCGAATGCAGTGCCAAATATCGCCTTGTCGCGCCATTCCAACCAGGTGATGTGGACGCCCCATCGGCTGGCGCATTCCTGAACGAAATCCAGTGTTTCATGATGTTCAAGGCCGGTATTGCAAAAAATTACTTTCGCTTCATCCGGCAGGGCTCCGCCATGCGCCTGAATGATCTCGTTCAGCATATAAGCCGATGACCGCCCGCCGCTAAAGCTGATTACAGCAGGGCCCTCGATGAAATAAAGGTTATCCATCACGCTACCCCCATCAAAAACGAATTAAAATCCGTCCCAACCGGCGACATGGAAACACGCCCCACAATGCCGGACTGATTGGCGCGGCGCGCGCCGCGTTCCAGTTTGGCGCGCAGCATGTGCATGTCTTTGGTATCACCATCGCCCAGCAGGATTTGTTCGCGGCATTCCGGGGGCAAAATCATGCCCGGGCGCGACATGTCGGGCACCACGCACGGCAGGCGCAGGCGGCCATTCAGCGGGTGCCGGTCGCCTTTGGCATCCATCAGGGCATCACCCACCAGGTTATCAAGTGAATAGCTGCACCACCCGGCATGGCCGGACGCCTGCATAGCCGAATAGGTGGTTTCCAGCCCCTCGCCCGTGACCATCGTGAAAGCCGGTTTTGACAGGCGCATGGCGGCTTTGTTCGGGTCCCCATAGACGCGCTTGGTATTCAGCTTTTTATCGCCCCGATCCGGGTCATCAATCACCTTGCGGCCCTTGGGCGCATCAAGGTCGATCCAGGTCACATGGCAGGCAGCAAAACGGCCATCGATATAGCGCATGACGGAAAGCAACGCCGGGCCAGACCAGATCAGTTCCGGCTTTTTCTGCCCCATTAACACCGCCCAATAACCCAAATCCGGGTGAAGGCGATGCACGCCATTATTGAGGAACAATTCGGGGTTAATGCCGCGCTTTTCAGCCAAATACCGTTCGCCCACCGACCCGGCCAGCCCCTCACCCGCCTGCCAGATTTTATAACCGCGCTTGCGCTTTTTATCGGTTTCGCTGGTACGGTCCTGTTCGGTCTGCTTGCTGGCAATGGTGGGTTTTGGCGGGCTGGCGGGTTTTTCCGCGCGCCCGACATATTCCGTAATGTCAACCCCGGCCTGATAAGCCAGATCGCGCACGCCCTCGATAAACGACACACCATAAACGGTGGTGTAATAGCCAATCGCATCCTTGTGCGCGCCGCAACCGAAACAGTGCGTAAAACCCTTGTCGGGCCGGACGGTAAAGGATGGTGTGCGTTCGGAATGAAACGGACACAAGCCGGCATATTCTCGGCCAGATTTGACCAGCTTGACGCCAGAGCGTTCAACCAGGTCAACCAGATCAGTGCGGGCATAGATATCGGCCAGTACATGATCCGGGATGCGCAGACAATGTTTCATGCCGCCCTAACCTGGGGCAATCCGCGCCCCGGATAATAACCGCGCACTTCAAGGATGCGCCGCAGCTTGCGGGCGTTCTTGATCGCGGATTTTTGGGTTTTAAGAACCAAATCTTCGTGCTGAATCACACGGGCAATCAGATCATCGGTCGCAAGGGCAAAGGCGGAGCCCTCGACCAGATCAAGCGCGCCATCTTCGATCATGTCGCGAAGCCAAATGATCAGCATTTGGAACGTCAACACAACCGGACGCCCTTCATAAGGGGCCAAAAGTTCGACACGCAAAGCCGTGACACGCCTTTGGAGTTTGGCACGCTTGGCAGGCTCTACCCCTTCAAAGGGCTCCTGAATGGCTTCCTTCACACGGTCAAGGCACTTGTCATCGTCGGCATTTTTGCCGCGCGCCAACAATACCCGCACCACTGGATCAAGCATTTCAGCAGGTAAGGCCAATTCAATACGGCGACGGTCTGACAGATAAGCCATCACGCCGCCACCCCGCACAACCGTGGTTTCGGCTCGATTGCCGCCGTCATGCGGTCTGCACATTCACGCAAAAGGGCGGCAATGGATTTGATCATGGCGCGCAAGCCAGCCCGTTCATTGGCAAGCCCGGTAATCGCCCCGGCATCATGCAGGCAGGCGGCGTAAACCTCGAAATACGGGCAGCCTGCCCCCGCCCGCGCCGCCGCGATATCGGCATCAAGCGCGGCTTGCAGGCTGATCACATCAGACCGCATCGGATTGGCGCACTGGCGCAGGCGGGAATAGAAAACACCGCAAACAGATGCCAGCACATCGCCACCCACGGCGTTAATCGCCGATGTGGTGGCGCTAGCGAAGCTATTTTCAGGCCGAATATAAGGCATGGCTATCAAACTCCCGGACAATGGGAGTTGCTGCACTCGCAGGTCAGAGTCATACTGACTACGCAGCAACGGAGCAAAAACGATGGATGAAAAACAACGCCGGTTAGAGGCCCTCAAAGAGGAGAGCCAAGATTTTAAGGAAGCCGTCGAAGCACTTCTCAATAGCAACGATCCAAGAGACAGGATCGAAGGTGAAAAAACCTTGATGCGGGCTGGCTGGACGAGAGGCGCGGACGGGCAGCTTAAGCCGCCTCGCTCTCTTCGCGACTAAAATCAAAAAAATCGTTGGGCGTTACTTCACCGCCGGTCACAGCAACAATTTTATGCATCACCTTCGGGGCCGGGACGCGAGCGCCATCCTCATAGCGGTAAATAGCTTGCGATGATGACTCAATCATCTTTGCAAACTCTTTCCGACTTCCGCCGCAGTTCTGCTGAATCCAGTGAGCTAACTTCATGATGCAAGAACGTTATATCCATTTTGGTGGAACGTCAACACCAAAAATCACCAAATTAGCGATAGACTTCCCCACCAATATAGAGAAAATTGGCACATGAAACACGCAAACCGCATAAAAGAAGTTCGAGAAGCGGCAGGAATGTCGCAATCTGAACTCGCCCGAAAACTTGGCACTACCAACCAGCAGATCAGCCGGTTGGAGCTGGGGCAACGCAGGTTGACTGTTAATTGGCTGATCAAAATAGCCGAGGCATTAAACACGACACCAAGTGCGATATACCAGGAAATGCCACCCGGTTCTATCCCGGTTGAACGGCTGATCCGCCCATTTGGTGAAGCCCTTGCAGAGCTTGAACAAGAAGAAGCCGAAGCAAAAAAAAGAGCAGAAGCAGAAGAAAAAAACTCACTAACTTACGATAAACATTCACCTTCTATACCCGAGATCGATATCCGAGCTGGTATGGGGGGCGGAGCTGAACCGATGGCGGCCTTCAAACCGAACAGCAACGGCGGCCACAACCTTACAGATGCGATCAAGGCAGAATGGCTGATCCCCAAAAGATACCTGATTACGGAACTACGCGTTGTTCCAAGAGACGCAAGAGTCATTGAAGTCCAGGGCGACAGCATGGAACCCACCCTACGAAGCGGCGATCGGGTTATTGTAAACACAGCAGACAAACAACCAAGCCCGCCCGGCGTTTTTGCCCTATGGGATGGTTTTGGTGTTGTTGTAAAACGCGTCGAAATGATCCCCAATTCCGAACCGGCAACCGTCCGCATCGTTTCCGACAATACGCATCATTCTGTGTATGAACGAACGATCGATGAAGTGAATATCATTGGTCGGATTGTCTGGTACGCCAGAAAGCTTTAACACCAAAACAGTTACACCAAAAAACTGTTTTGGTGATTTTTTGCATTGACATCCACCAATTTGGAGATAGTGTGAGTTAAATTCCCGAAAAGGAGAAACTCATGCAGTTAAAAAGCTGGCTCAAGGCAAATAATATCAAACAGCGCGATTTTGCTGTTTTGATCGGCACAACCGATTCACAAATATCACGCATTTGCTGCGGGCAAACGGTTGGTTCGCCCAAGATCATTCACCTAATTAACAAAGCAACGAATGGTCAGGTTTCGGCCTGCGACATTCACGCAGGCTATATGGAGGCTCACAAACCCGTTTGGGCGCGACAGGCCCAACACGCGACGCCGATAGAGAACCACCCAGAAGGCTCCCCCTCCCCAGAAATTCTAGAACTCGCGCAAGCTTTAGCGCGCGTGCTGGCTTGAGTAGGAGAACATGACAATGCCGACGCCCCTGCAAGCCTTCAACGACAATACCAAAGCAACACTGCTTTACAGCGGCAACACAATTCGCATTGATAACGACAAACTTAACCTGACAGACATGTGGCGGGCAGCAGGTGCGGACCAAGCCCGCAAACCAGCCAAATGGCTGGATCTTCCGTCATCGATGGAATTCATCGAATTTGTTGCCGATCTTCAAAAGGTCGGAATATCGGACCTTTTATTTTCAACCAAAGGCCGCAACGGCAGCACCCTCGCCCACTGGCAGATCGGTCTTGCTTATGCCAAGTACCTGTCGCCGGAATTCCATATGTGGTGCAACACCGTTGTTCGCAACAGGATGCAAGGCACCCCCGCCCCGGCGGCAAACGACCATCATCACCTTAATGACCCGAACGCGCTGCGTGGTCTGCTTTTAACCTACACCGGAAAGGTGTTGGAACTTGAAAGCAGGCTGGAACAGGCGCAGCCAAAACTTGACAGCTTTGAGCGCATTGCCCAGGCCGATGGCTCGATGTGCATTTCCGACGCCGCAAAGGCATTACAACTGCGCCCCAAGGATTTGTTTGACTGGCTGGCGCAAAATGGCTGGACCTACAAACGGCCTGGCACGGCGCACTGGCTGGGCTATCAGTCCAAAACCACATCCGGCCTGCTTGAACACAAGACAACGATGGTTTGGCGGTCCGACGGGTCGGAAAAGATTACCGAACAGGTTCGGATTACGGCCAAGGGCCTTACACGGCTGGCAACGCTTATAAAGCCAGCATTCCACACAGACTGACACTTTAGCTCATGACCGAACAGTGACGCAGCGACAACGGTACAACTGCGTCCAGATTCAAGGAAACACGCCAAATGTCTCTTTCATTCCAAAACGCACCTGCTATCGCGATGGATCGCGGCGCTGGCCACCTGATTGCCGATTTCGGGCACCCGCATTTTCCGGGCTGGCAGGCAATGATGTTGCTGCTTGCGCTGCTTATGGCGGCCTACAGCATCATGTCGCCGGGCGATAGTCTGATCCGGGCGCGTGCAAGCCGCGTCCCAACCCGCATTTCCCGCACCGTCGGTTCGCGCACCAATGGCCGCGATGGCAAGGGAGGTGCGTGATGGCTGGCATCATTACCACCAATGTCGATTGCGTCCCGGTGGTTCGGGTCAATCACGCAATGCCCGGCACCTATTCCATCAGCATCCTTTACGGCGAAACCCGCATCACGGTTGAACGTGCCGATGCGCAAAGCCTTGTCGATGCCCTCGCCAGCGCCCTTGCCTATATCGCCGAACATTCCCAGCCCGAAGAAAGGAAATCCGCATGAGTGCAGATGTTTTCACCTTCCCGGTGCGCGCAACAAACCCGCAGCCGCGGCTTATCCCGATCCGCAAAACCATCCCGGCGGCCTGCCTGCCCGCCGCAGGGTCCAGCGTGATGTTTTACCGCGACCACAAGCTTTGCGATGGACAGGTGATTGTCGCCCTGCCCAACGGACAAATTCTGGTCAAGCCGGATAACGGCAAGGAGGCCGGCTGGATCACACGGCGCGACCTTCACACCCATTCGATTTTTACACCGCCACCCGCACCGGGTGCGGCGTGAAACACCCACCACACAAACCAACCGGAACCCAGCCAATGGCCCAGCAAAATAACGGTGAAATTAACAATTTCAGTCAGCTTGTTTCGACCCTCGAAGATGGCGGTCTGAATGCCGATTTAACCAAACAGATCGGCGAAATTGTTGAAACCCTTAACAACCATGTTCTGTCTTTTGGCGGCAGCCCGTCTGCGAGCCTGAAACTGAAAATTGACGTCAAGCTTAAAGGCGGCGTCATACAAATCACCGCCAGTAACGACATCACCCTGCCCAAATCGCCGCGATCGCAATCGATCATGTGGAGCGATGGCAAAAACCAGCTTTGTCGTCAAAACCCCCGCCAGCGCGACATGTTCAGCGACGTAAACGCCGCCGAAACCCGTGCCGTTTAACCCCGGCCAACACCCCCAACCAAAACAGGAAAGACCGTAAAAATGGATACCGACACCCCAACACGCACGGAAATTGACGCCGCGCACGACCTGGTACGCCAATACAGCGATCACGCATGTATCGACATCCAGCATAACGGAACGCTGGCGCCTGCCATCGTCATGCCGGAAGGCCGCACCATCCAATCACTTAAAAAACTGATCGATGAATTCCGCCCCCACCCTGAACGGCGCACCGGCGATAGCGCGATGCTGGACCTGGACAGCTTTATTGACATTACCAACCGGTTCAAATCGCCTTTCAGCGCGGTATTCGCCGTTAACGAAGCCGGCACCGCCGGCGACCTTAAAATCACATCGGTGTTTGATTATCACGACCCGCAAACCGGTGATGACAGCCACGCCCGTTTTATGGGCCACAAGGCACATTACCGCTTTCCGCTTTCCGATGAATGGAAGGCGTGGCACGGCAAAAACGACGACTTGCTGGACCAAAGCGATTTTGCCGAATTTCTTGAAGATCACATTACCGAAGTCGCGGCACCCCCGGAAATCGGCCAAAAACCGGAATTGACCGACTTTGAAAAACACCTGGCCAACCTGATCGCATCGCTGCAATCGCGCATTTGCGGCCCGTCAAGCCTGATGGAATTGTCACGCGGCCTTGAAATCCGCACCGAAGAAAAGCTGGAAAGCACCCAGCGCCTGGCAACTGGTGAAATGTCCCTGACATTCAGCACCGAACACAAGGACAGCGCAGGCGGACAGTTGAAAGTGCCTGACCTGTTCGTGATCAACATCCCGGTTTTCAAGGGCGGCCCCAGCTATCTGATCCCGGTACGCCTGCGGTTCAAAAAATCCGGGCCGATGTTGAAATGGAAATTCATGCTCCATCGCAGTGAAATCGTACTGGACCACGCCTTTCGCGAAGCCGCCGAAAAGGTCCGCGAAAAAACCGAACTGCCTGTTTTCTACGGTCGGCACGAATAAACAGCCCTGCCCGGTCTACACGGCCGGGCACCGCCCCAGCAAAAACAAGGATTATCCCAATGCCCCCTATTGCAACCACCATTCAAACCCAATCCGGGCGACATGTCGAACTGATTGCCCCGTCAGCTTGCGACATTCGCTGGCATGATATCTGCCATGCACTGGCAAATATTTGCCGTTTTACCGGCCACACAAGGCGTTTCTATTCAGTAGCCGAACACAGTGTGCTTGTTGCGCTTCTGGTTAAAGAAACCCCTAAAGCCGTGCCCTACGCACTGATCCACGACGCCCACGAAGCATATATCAACGATCTGTCATTGCCGTTCAAACAAGTGATCAGGGAAATCAACCCCGACGCATGGAACAGCATCAAAGCCATTCAGGAAGGCTTTGACATTGCAATCCACGCTGCAGCGGGATTGACCTACCCGGCCCCGGACAAGATAGCGAAACTGGTTAAGCAGGCCGACCACACCGCGCTTTTGATCGAAAGCCGCGATTTAATGACCTATCTAGTGCACAACCCACAGAATATTTCCGTGCCAGCAAAAAAGATCAAAAACAGCCCTCCAGCCAATGCTGGATATACCCTCATGCAGCATTTTCAAATGTATCTTCCGCGCCTTGCCGACAGGGGAGCCGTAGCATGACCATCGACACCGAAAACATGCGCGGCGATGAAATGCTGTTGACCATTGAAATCAATGGTGCAGTCGCCCTTCGCAAGGCCCTTCGCGACCATGCAACGCATAGCAAAATGTTTGCTAACAGCCCGGATCAGGAAACGCTTTTGCGCCAGATTTGCAAGCGCGCAACCAATCAGGATGACGCGGCTTAGGCCGCCTCGTTCCGCAGGATGGCGGGCACCCGCTCCCCCGCTGGCGTGCATCCCCCACGCCGCCCGCCATCCTTCGCAACGTGAACAGCACCCAAAAGGCGAAACCATGACCAACACGTCAAAATGCGGGCTTTGCACCGCCAACATCTTTACCGATGCCGAACTGGCCTATCAGGACATTCAGGACCAGGCCACGATGCGCAATTATCCAAACATCATCGAACAGGCAATGAACATCGATGCCAATGCCTATATGCACGACCTTTTGGATGCGTTCGCCATTGAATGCGAATATGTCGGCGACGAACCGAAAACACTGCCATGGCTTGTAACGTCGTACAAGATGGCAAGCCTGAATCAGAACCATGCGGATTGCATGGCCGCGCGCGCGATCAGCTACATCGATCGCGAATGGTTACATCAGATCCAGTCACGCCCCGACACGATCTTACCGATGCATATCAAACGCATTGCGGACATTGCCAAAACCGCACTTAAAAAACTGTCAGACGACGCCTTCCCCGAGGAACTCAAGGCCGCCCACCAGATACAGGATTGCTATGCACACAGGCTGGCATTCACCGTTCAGCGCAATCCTGATACCGGCTGGATCAACATTGCATCCGCCTGCGATGTAACCGGAGCAATCCGCGACCAAAGCGCCCTGATTTCCCCGCGCCTGACCAAACACCACGCAAAACGTCTGACCAATGCGATCAACCGCTGTCTTGGCCTGCGACCGCTCGAAGCCAGCATGATTGTGACCAGTGCTGTATGGGCGCGCGAGGAAAAGGCGGCATGACCAAGGATAATTGGGATTTCCATATCCAGCGACCGATTCCCCCACCAGCCAATGGAAATATCAGCCTTGAACGATTGATCAAAGCCCGAACTATCGCCGCTCAAATCATCCTGCTACATGGCGATCAGTACGAACCGATTTTTGATCGCCTAGACCGTGAAATCACCGAACTTGAAAACACCAATAACAAACGAAACAGGCTTTTGAAATTCGCAGCGGGGCATTGACCCCGCTGTTTTATTTTGGGAGGGCGTCAAATGTCGATTCTTGGGATACAAAACGAGATACAAAACGGGATACATTCGGAAATACAGGGAACCATGAACCACTTGTAAGCATTTGTTTTTAAATGAAACACAGATCAACGCCCGCCCTTAACAAATCCCTGTCTCTCCGCCACACTCCCCGCCAAATCATTATATAAAACCCTGTCTTGGTTCCCGAATCTTTCGGCGGTAAAAGTGATCGCATTTTGATCAGCGATTCTTTTTGCATTAAATATGACCAGACAGTTTGTTGCGTAAAATCCCTTATATCCGCAGAATTTTTGCCAAAACCAGCAAAGCCAGGCGGCATATCGTGCGGGTTACATCATTTTCTTCATAGATATGTAAAAAATCAGTAGAAATACGGGGGCATCACGCGCCATTATTGGCAGGCAAGATGATATTCGGGGGAATCATTTTCCGGTGGCAATGCTACCTGGCTCCCCTTTTCAAACGTCACAACAAGACGGAAAATATAAACAGGGGGCTCTTTTTTACGTTATGAGCACAGCAACACCCGCCCTTAAAGTCGAAGGGATGCATAAAAGCTTTGGTGATCATGAGGTGCTTAAAGGCATTGATCTGACTGCCAATACCGGTGACGTGATTTCGATCATCGGTTCTTCCGGGTCTGGTAAAAGTACCTTCCTGCGTTGCATCAACCTTCTTGAAACGCCGAATTCCGGTCACGTTTACGTACATGGCGAACTGATTAAAATGCGTGGTCTGGCCGACGGCAGCCAGGAACCGGGCGATAAAAAGCAGCTGCAACGTATCCGTACCAAGCTGGCGATGGTGTTCCAGAGCTTTAATCTATGGAGCCATTTGACAATTCTCGAGAACGTTATCGAAGCACCTGTACATGTGCTGGGCGTTCCCAAAAAACAGGCAATCGAGCGCGCAGACGCCCTGCTGCACAAGGTTGGCATGTATGAACGCCGGGATTATTACCCCGGTCATATATCGGGCGGCCAGCAACAACGTGCTGCCATTGCGCGTGCACTGGCGATCGAGCCCGAAGTCATGCTGTTTGACGAACCGACATCGGCACTGGACCCGGAACTTGTCGGTGAAGTCTTGAAGGTCATGACCGATCTGGCCGAAGAAGGCCGGACCATGCTGGTGGTGACCCACGAAATGGGCTTTGCCAAAGGGGTATCCAATAAGGTGATGTTCCTGCATCAGGGGCTTGTCGAAGAATCCGGAAACCCGAAAGAGGTTTTCGAAAATCCAAAATCAGAACGCATGAAACAATTTCTTCAGCGCGATTACTGATCAAGGAGGTTCCGGTTAGCGGTGGCGGGCCGGAAAGGGAGGATGCAGCACAAGCTGCCTTCCCGTTACAACAAGGGAGACTATGAATGAAGAACTGGATCAAGGCTGCTGCGGTTGCAGCTGTCGGTATTGCATTTAGCGCATCTGTCGCCAGTGCAGCCTGGGAAAAAGTTGTTGTTGCAACTGAAGGCGCCTATCCTCCGTTTAACTTTGTCGACAAAGACGGAAAATTGCAGGGTTTTGATGTCGATTTCACCAAAGAGCTTTGCAAAACGGCCGGCGTTGAATGTGAAATCGTTGCACAGGACTGGGACGGGATCATTCCGGGCCTGCTGGCAAAAAAATATGATGCCATCATCGCTCAGATGTCGATCACGGACGAACGTAAACGTTCGATCGATTTCAGCAACTATTACTGCACCACGCCTGCAGTTTTTGTTGGCAAAGACGGCATGAAAATCGAAGCCTACAAAGACGGCAAGGTTGTCGAAGATGCGCTTGATGGCATGGTCATCGGCGTTCAGCGCTCGACCACCCATGCGAACTTCCTTGAAGATAACTTCCCGAATGCTGAAATCCGCATGTATGACACCCAGGACAACGCATTGCTTGATCTGACAGCAGGCCGTATTGATGCGACCCTGGCTGATTCGGGTGTTCTGCTTGAATGGGTCGATTCCGATGCGGGCAAAGGTTATAGCTTCGTTTCAGATACTTTTGCCCCGGTAGAATGGTTTGGCGAAGGTGCAGGTATTGGTCTGCGTAAAGAAGACCAGGACCTGAAGGAACTGTTTAACAAAGCGCTGGCTGAAATGCTGGCCAACGGTTCTTATGAAAAGCTGAACAAGAAATATTTCGAAACCATCAACCTGCATCCGCGGTAATCGGTTAGGAAACAGAGGGCGACACCATGGTGTCGCCCTTCCCTTATTGTCGGGCCGCTATAACCGACATCAAGGCATGCGGGAGAGATCATGTTTGATTTATATGGCCGCGGCTGGCAAATGCTTGATGGTGGACTTGTCACCATTCAACTATGCCTAACCGTGCTGCCCTTTATGATTATTATTGGCCTGCTGGGGGCATCGGCAAAACTGTCGCGTTTTAAAGCCCTGCGCGTCATTGGGGAAAGTTATACGGTTATTATCCGTGGTATTCCCGAACTTCTGGTTATTTTACTTATCTATTTTGGGGGCACCATTGCGGTTCAAAACATTGCCGAAATGATCAGCGGAGCTGAAACCCGTGTTGATATTCCGGCGCTCTGGTCCGGTGTTGCCGCCCTTGCCCTGGTTCAGGGGGCTTTTGCATCCGAAGTGTTTCGCGCAGCCATGCTGGCCATTCCCAAAGGCCAGATTGAGGCTGCCATTGCCACCGGGATGACACCGGTACAAATTTTCCATCGTATCAAATTGCCCCAGCTTTGGCGCTTTGCCTTGCCGGGCCTCAACAATCTGTTTCAGGTTCTGATCAAGGATACTGCCCTGATTTCAGTCGTGGGTGTTGAAGAAATTTTACGCAAGGCCGCTGTTGGTGCCGGGACGGAAAAGGCACCGTTTACCTTCTATCTGGTTGCCATGTTAATGTTTCTGGCATTCACCACGGTCTCGCTTATCGCGTTTAACCGTCTTGAAAAGCGGGCTTCCCGCGGCATTGCGAGGGCATAGTCATGTTTGAAGATCTGATTTATGTTCTGGGCAAATACCACGGCTGGTTATTTGACGGGTTACTGCTGACACTGCAATTGCTGGTCATTGCTGTCATTTTTGGAAGCTTGCTTGCCGTTCCCCTGGCAATCGCCCGGACGTCAAAAAAACTGTGGGTGCAGGCCGTCCCATTCGGTTTCATTTATCTGTTTCGTGGTACGCCGCTTATCGCACAGCTATTTATGATGTATTACGGCGTGGGCCAGCTGATTGCCAATATTGATGGCATTCAGGATAGCTGGACGTGGGAATATCTCCGTGATCCGTACTGGTATTGCCTGTTAACCTTTATTCTTAATACAGCGGCATATGTTGCTGAAATCATGCGGGGCGGTATCAATAACGTGCCGAGCGGCGAGGTTGAAGCAGCCCGTGCCTGCGGTATGACACCGACAACCACCTATCGCCGGATCATTTTTCCACGTATGTGGCAAATTATTTGGCCTGCCTACACCAACGATGTCATTTTCACACTTAAGGCAACATCGCTGGCATCAACCGTAACGATGATGGAACTGACCGGTGCAGCACGTAAAATTGTTGCCCGTACCGCCCTGCCCTATGAGGCATTTATTTCCGCTGGCGTTATTTACCTGATCATTGTTTACGTGCTGACATTTGGTTTCAAAGGCGTGGAAAAATACCTTCGCCGTAATGAATTTCGCCAGGCCGACAAAAAACCGAACGTCGAAACTGGCGTTCAGGCCTGACACAAACCTGTTTCCACATCGACGGCGACCGGTGCCTTACCCACCGGTCGCATTTTAAAGGTTTCCGACGATCATGACCCGTTCATCCGTCGCTGGAGCGTCTGCACGCCCGCGTAAAAACATGCGACTGGCTGTTAAGCTGCCTTTGCTTGTTGCGATTAGTTCGCTGATATCCATTCTGGTTCTTGGGGCTGCTGACTACTGGCTGGCATCCAACGATATCCGCAGCCTTTCGGCCGACAAGCTCACCGCGTTGCTCGATGCCCGCACATCAACCCTGAACCGGTTGTTCCGTGTTGAAAACCAATCAGTTGAAAGGCTTGCAAACAGCCTGCAAATCAAGGAAGCCAACGACAGTTTTGCGTCAGGATGGGCATTGGAAGGTGACAGTCGGGTTGCGAACCTGCGACGGTTGTTCATTGATGAAAACCCAAACCCAGCGGATCAACGCGCTGAACTGACCAAGCCGGAAGAACGCACCCCCTATACCCGCTATCATAATCGTTTTCATGTTGATTTGCGCGGCATAGCAACCGAACGTCAATATCGGTCCCTGATGCTGGTATCGTTAACCGGCGATGTTATTTACACCGTCAATAAGCGCGATGAATTTGGCCGTAATATTAACGATACCGACTTTCCGTATCCTGGTTTGTCAGGGTTGTTAAAAGGTGTCATGGCTGATCCGGCCAATACACCGGTCACCTATGGTGATTTTCTGCGCAATGTCCCGGGCTTGATTTCGCGGTTCATTGTATCGCCGATTATCGCCGATAAGGGTGATGTGCGCGGGTATCTGGTGGTCGAGGAACCGGTTTCCGAAATTAATGATGTAACAGCCGATCCCGCCGGTCTTGGCAATACCGGATCGATTTATCTGGTCGGGCCGGACCGTTTGCTTCGCACTGTTGACCGGCAGATGGATGACGTCCGTGATGCCAGCCAGGCTGTCTTGACTGTTTCCCATGATACGGCCCCCGTTGGCGCGGCCCTTGGCGGCGCAACCGGCGTCATGACCTATCGCGATGAAAACAACATTGAAAAAGTTGCGGCCTATCAACCCATTGAATATGGCGGGTCCACATGGGCCATGATAGCCGAAGCACGGGTAAGCGAAATCATGGCCCCTGTCGCTGATTTACGTAATTCAATGATCCTGCGTGCCATTGCCATTCTGGTGGTGATTGGTCTTGTCGGGCAATTTATTGTCCATCGGGTGATCCGTCAGCTTGATGACGTCCGCGCTACCATGGTCCGGTTGGCGGATGATGACCTCTCGGCTGAAATTCCCTCGACTGAACGAACCGACGAAATTGGCGAATTTGCCCGTGCCCTGGCCGTGTTTAAACGCAACATCCAGGAACGCCGGAACATGCGGTATAAGGAAGAAGAAAAAAAGGCCGAACAACTTGAACATAGCCAGCGCCTTCAATCGCTTACCGAAAAATTCGAAAGTGAAATTACCAATATCCTGACCACATTAAACGCATCAATGGGCCATCTGGACCATGCTGGCCAGTCTATGATGTCTGCCGCTGAAAAAACCCGCTCGCTCGGCACGGATGCCCTGGGTCATTCGCAAAATGCCGCCAATGATGTAACGACTGTTTCCACAGCCACAACCGAACTTTCGTCATCAATTGATGAAATTGGCCGAAGCTCGTCAACCGCACTGGGTAAATCACAGGCCGCCGTAACCGAGGCAGAAGCTGCAAACGCCAAAATTCTTGACCTTGATCAGTCAGTAAGCAAAATCGGCGAAATTGTTGCCATGATTAGCGGCATAGCCGAGCAAACAAATTTGCTGGCGTTAAATGCAACGATTGAAGCAGCCCGTGCGGGGGATGCTGGCAAGGGGTTTGCTGTGGTAGCCGGTGAGGTTAAAAACCTGTCATCGCAAACTGCCAAAGCAACCGAGGAAATCAGCAAACAGATTGGCGAGGTTCAGGTTGAAACGGCAGAAGCCGTTAAGGCCATTGAAACCATAACCCGCACGATTGGCGAATTAAGCATTCTGACCGGCAGTATTTCGGCATCGATCGAACAACAGGGCAGCGCCACAGCCGAAATATCGCAAAGCGCGACGTCGGCGGCACACGGAACGCAATCAGTGATCGCATCCATAGACGGTGTGGCACGCGCATCGGAGGAATCAGACATGGCATCACGTGAAGTTACACGTGTTTCTGGCGAGTTAAATCAGCAGGGTATATTACTTAAGTCAGCCGTTGATGGGTTCTTGTCCGGTGTCCGGCGCGACTGATCCCATATCTGATATCTGTATATTTTAACATGTCGGCGCCACCAACGACCGACCCCATAACCAAAAGGTATGAAATGCAGCACCAGCGCATTGAACTTCTTCGTCCCCAAATGGGTACCAGCCGTGCCCTGACCGTTCGTACCTATGGTACTGTGGGCAAAGGCCCCAAAGCCTATTTTCAGGCGGCCCTGCACGCCGATGAATTGCCCGGTGTCCTGGTACTACATCACCTTGAAAAATTGCTCGCCGATGCCGAAGCCAAGGGCGAGATTACTGGTGAAATAGTGGTTGTACCGTTTGCCAACCCCATCGGCTTTACCCAATATGTGGATATGAAGCCATTGGGCCGGTTTGACATGCGAACCGGACAAAACTTTAACCGCCATTACCCCGATTTGTGCGACGAACTGATTGTCGCGGTAAAAGGTAAGCTGGGGCAAGACCCCGGTGCCAATGTTGCCGTTATCCGTGCTGAATTGCGCCGCCTGATCAAGGAACGTCGTGCGTCGTCTGGTCCTATGACTGATTTGCAGGATCTGCGTTTTACGTTGGCCGAACTGGCAATTGATGCGGACCTGGTCATGGACCTGCATTGCGACTGGGAAGCCGCCATGCATCTTTATACCAGTGATTCCAGTTGGCCCGATGCTGCCGATTTGAATGCACAGCTTGGTGCCGGGGCCTGCCTGATCGCAGAAGAATCCGGTGATAATCCGTTTGATGAAGCTTTCAGCCTGCCATGGGTCGTGATGCGCCGTGAATATGGCGAACAATTCCCCATTCCCATGGCAACTTTGGCAACCACCATTGAATTGCGCGGCGAACAGGATGTGTATGACCATTATGCTGCCGAAGACGCAGCTAACCTGTTTTGCTTTCTGCAACGCCGTGGCGTCATTGCCGGTGATCCCGGCCCGCTGCCGGTTGCCAAATGCGATGCAACCCCCCTGGCAGGTGTGGACCGTGTAACGGCAACCCATGGCGGTATGATCGTATTTTCAGTAGAACCGGGCGGTATGGTAAAGGCCGGCCAGGAACTGGGATATGTGCTGGATACCGAAACAGGTGACAAAACACCATTTAGCAGCCGCACCGACGGTTTCATGTATGCGCGTGTCGGCGGGCGGTTGGTAGTGCCTGGCGGCCTGTTATGCTCGGTCGCAGGACCAAAAGTATTGCCCGGGAAAACCGGCAATCTGTTAACCGCGCGTTGACGGCTGCGGGCTGAAGCGATAGCTAGAATATCCTGTTTGCAGGGTCCGGGCGGTTGTTCGGACCCTGCCTGTTTACGGCATATCAAAGGGCAATCATAATGTTCGACATCAAAAAAATATCGGAAACGATTGAAGAATCGCAAAAACGAGTTTTGGTAAACGAAGCAACGGCAAAGCGCGCCATTTCGGTTCTGGATCTGACCAGCCTAAATGATGATGATACGAACGAAACCATCGAAGCACTATGTGCCAAGGCGCAAACCCCGGCAGGCAATACGGCAGCAGTCTGTGTTTACGCGCCATTTGTTGAAACTTGGTGGAAAGCATTGGGCCAAAGCGGGATAAAAACCGCAACTGTGGTTAATTTCCCTGAAGGCGGGCAAAATGCGCAGCGTGTTGCGGACGAAACCGCCAATGCCGTTGCCGCAGGTGCCGATGAAATTGATGTTGTTTTGCCCTATCGTTCCTTTTTGGCCGGGAATATTGATAGTGCCGCCGAAGTAATTGTCGCCACCCGCCAGGCCTGTGGGCCGTTCATGACGTTAAAAGTTATTCTTGAAAGCGGCGAATTCCCTGACGCGCAAACAATTTATGACGCCGCCCGTCTGGCAATTTCAAATGGAGCCAATTTCATTAAAACCTCAACCGGGAAAGTTCCGACCGGGGCGACACCCCAAGCCGCTGTTGCCATGATCACCGCCATTCGTGATGCAAAAGCAGAGCAAGGCCTGGAATGCGGGTTCAAAGCATCGGGAGGTGTCAGAACAGCGAAGGACGCAGGTTTGTATCTGGCCATTGCCGACCATATTATGGGGCCGGATTGGGCAACACCAGCGACGTTCCGTTTTGGGGCAAGCAGTGTTTTAAACGATCTTTTGGCAGTTTGCGGTGTAAATAGCGACCGGCAACCGGCAAATGCTGGCAACTATTAAACCTGATACCTATCTGTGACGCAACCATATGTGTTTTGTACATATATGGACGATGAGAATACCAGGAAAGGATTTTCCATGGCACGCGCCATTTTAATTGTTGCTGACAGCTTTGGTATCGGGGCGGCTCCGGATGCCAGTAAATTTGGCGATGTAGGTTCGGATACGCTCGGCCATATTTCCGAATTATGTGCAAAAGGCATGGCCGATACCGGGTTTCGCAAAGGTAAACTGCGTGTGCCAAACATGACAGCCCTTGGCCTTGGCGAAGCGGCGCGTGATGTTACCGGGCAAATCCCGCCCGGGCTGGAACATGGCGGTGCCATTATCGGAGCTTACGGTTTTGCGCGCGAAATTTCGCGCGGCAAGGATACTCCAAGTGGTCATTGGGAGATAGCCGGTGTTCCCGTGGATTTTGACTGGGGTTATTTTCCTAACGAAGTGCCAACTTTTCCTGCTGAGCTAACCGATGAATTGATCAAACGGACCAAAATTCCCGGTATTTTGGGCAATTGCCATGCCTCGGGGACCGACATTATTGCCAAACTGGGCGAAGAACATATCCGCACAGGTATGCCGATTTGTTACACATCCGCTGATAGTGTTTTTCAAATTGCCGCTCACGAAGACCATTTTGGTCTGGACCGTTTGATGGAGGTTTGTGAAACCGCTTTCACTTTGGTTGAACCCTATAACATTGGCCGGGTCATTTCCCGCCCGTTTGTTGGTACAGGCCCGGCAGATTTCAAACGGACAGCAAACCGCCGGGATCTGGCCGTGCCACCACCCCGCCCCACCCTGCTTGATGTCTTTAGCGACGCAGGGGGAAAAGTGATTTCGGTGGGTAAAATTGCCGATATCTATGCCCAGCGCGGGATCAGCAAAAAAGTTAAAGCCGCAGGAAACATGGCGTTATTTGATGCCATGATGACAGAAATTGATCTGGCCCCGGATAACAGCCTGGTTTTTACCAACCTGGTGGATTTTGACATGGAATTTGGCCATCGGCGTGATGTGCCTGGCTATGCCAATGCGTTAGAAGAATTTGATTCCCGCCTGCCCGAACTGCGTGCCGCCCTGAAACCCGGTGATCTGGTAATTATTACTGCCGACCACGGATGCGACCCGTCATGGCGGGGAAATGACCATACCCGCGAAGTGGTGCCGATACTGGCATTTGGCCCGGCAATTGCCCCCGGGCCCATTGGTGCGCGCGACACCTTTGCCGATATTGGCCAGACTGTTGCCGAACATTTGGGAATCACCATTGCGACGGGTACGTCGTTTTTACACGGTTAAGATCAATAACCACGGACAAGGGAGATGACACCATGCAGCTTTCCGCCCTGCGCGTTGAAGCCATCGTCGATACGGTTTGTCCGTGGTGTTATATTGGCAAAAAACGCTTGGAAAAAGCTCTTCAAACCGAGGATCTAGGCGGTTTTTCCATTGAATGGCGCCCCTTTTTACTTAACCCGGATATGCCCCAGGGCGGGGTGGACCGTAAATGGTATCTTTCCACCAAATTTGGCGGCATCGAAAGTGCCAACCGTGTTTATAAGTCAATCGCGGCGGCCGGTGCCAGCGTTGGCATTAACTTTAACTTTGATGCAATCGCAGTAACCCCGGATTCAACATTATCGCATCGCCTGATTTACAAAATGTGCGCCGAACGCCCGGATGTTGGCAATGCACTGGTCGAAGACCTTTTTGCCGCCTATTTTTTGCACGGTCGCGATATTGGCAACCCCGAAGTACTGGTCGATATTGCCACTCGCCACGGGGCTGATCGCAGCGAAATTATAGATTATCTTCACAGTGACATGGACTACGAATTTGTTGTTCAGGAAAGCCGCCTTGCCCATCAGCTAGGTGTGAGTGGCGTACCATGTTTTCTGTTTAACGGCCGTCATGCCCTGTCAGGGGCACAAGAGCCCGGTATTTTACAACGCATGATCCGCCTTGCCCGCCAGGAAGACACGCTAGATTCTAGAACCAAGT
>NZ_JFJZ01000042.1 GCF_002115825.1 Thalassospira sp. MCCC 1A01428
TGCCGGGACTAAACACCTAGCATGGCATCAACATTTTCCCGGGTAATGCCAAAACTTTCGGCGGCAATCAGGGCCTGAATGGACCAGCGTACAATATCCATCCACTGGTCATCCCCCTGTCTGACGGCCGGGGTCAGCGCATCAACGTAAGGGGTGGCTGGAAAAATGATATAATCATCGGGGTTTTTTGCCATACTTGCCCGGACCGATGCCAATGCCCCGGCATCGGTAATCAGCGCATCACAACGGCCAGAGAAAAATGCCTGCCGTGCGGCCGAAGTATTATCAAAAACAACCGGCTGCAAATCGAGCTTATGCTTTGTTGATACATCGTTGACGACAACTTCGGTCGTCGACCCCGTCTGAACACAAACCGATGCCCCCGCCATATCTTCAACCTGCGTGATCCCGAGGGATTTTGGCATCATGAAACCGGTATATTCATAATAATTTGGCTGGGTAAAATTGATACCATTGGCATCACGCTGCAATGTCCAGGTCAGGGTGCGGGGCAAAATATCAATTTCCCCGGTTTGTAACGCAGGAATGCGCTGCTGCCCGGAAAGGGGCACAAAATCAACCGCATCCTTATCCCCCAGCACTGCAACTGCAACAGCCCGGCATGTTTCAATATCCAGCCCGCGCCAGTATCCATTATCGTCGGGTGCGCCAAAACCCGGTGTGCCCTGACTTGCGCCGCAAATCAGGCGTCCGCGTTCCTTTACTGTATCAAGCGTGGTGGCGGCCTGCGCCGTCATTGCAAACAACATCCCCGCCACGGGCAGACAAATTGCCGCAAGTTTCGTTTTATATCCCATTTTTACCTCCTGATATTTTATCATTCAAAGCCGCGTAATACGGCGCGTTTCCAACCTCAGGCCTGTGCCATCAGATCAAAAAACGTACGCAGATCCGCCCGCAAATCTTCCGGGTCTTCAAGCCCGATACTGAGACGCAATATGATGCGTTCGTTTCGCGGGTGCGGTGTGGTTCGATGACTGTTTACAGTCATCGGTGCAATCAAACTGCGCGTTCCTCCCCAGGACGCACCGATTGCAAAGATCCTGAGCCCGTTCAAAGCGGCATCCAGTCTGCTTTCCCATTCCACCGGCAAAACCACCGAAAACAGACCGCTGGCACCGGTAAAATCACGCACCCAAAGCGCATGCCCCGGGCTTTCGGGTAATATTGGCGATAGAACCTCGACGGGGTATTGGACGACAAGCTCGTGGGCAATTTCACTGGCAACACGACCGGAATGCGCAACCCGTACTGCCATTGTTTCCAACCCGCGCAATACCAGTGAAATGGCGTCAGGGGCGGTATGAAAACCCAGCATTCGCATCACGTCACGCAAACCTTTGCGTAAATCCATACGGTTTACCGTAACCGACCCCATCAGAATATCTGAATGCCCACCAGGATATTTGGTCAATGCCTGCATGGAAAAATCAACCCCATGCGCCAGGGGCTTGAACAACAACGGGGTTGCCCAGGTGTTATCAATGCCAGTTAAAATACCCTTTTCGCGGGCACAGGCGACAATGGCAGGAACATCCTCGATCTCCATTGTTGTCGAACCAGGGCTTTCCATCCAGATCAGGCGGGTTTCCGCTGTTATGTAAGCATGAATCCCTGCACCGATACCAGGCGGATACGTCGACCATGTCATGCCCAGCGGGGCGAGGAAGTTCTGGCAAAAGCCGTTCACCGGCGGATAAGCTGTTTCAGCAATCAAGACATGATCGCCCGGTTTGAGAACACTTAAAAAAACAGCCGCAATGGCCGCCTGGCCCGATGGAACAACAACTGTTTTAACCCCGCCTTCAAGTGCGGTTAACTGCGCCTCCAGAACACGCTGTGTCGGGGTGCCGTGCATGCCATATGAATAACTGTCAAGGTCACGCTGACCACGGGTGGCATAGGCTTCGGCATTGTCAAAAACAATGGTCGATGCCCGCTGCGTTGCCACACATAAAGACGAAAATTCATCTTCTGCAACGGCAGGGTGATGAACGCTAAGGGTAAAATCACGCATAAAACTCTCCGATTGGGTTTCAAAGAGAGTTGCACGACCACCCTAGTAAATATACTGATGGTTCATCATTACTCTATGTGGAAATGTTATATGAAATACCGCCAGATCGAGGCATTTCATGCCCTCATGATTTCAGGCTCGACCGTTCGTGCCGCCGAAATCATGGGTATTACCCAGCCTGCTGTTTCTCGCCTGATAAGCGACCTGGAACATGCCGTACGCTTTGCACTGTTTGATCGTATACGCGGACGTCTGGTTGCCACACCGGAAGCACGCCTGTTTTTTCGCGAAGTGGATGAAAGTTTTCGCGGGCTGGATCGTCTGCGTGCAGCAGCAGCCGGTATTCGGGACTATGGCGAAGGCACATTGCGGATCGGCTGTTTTGCTGCGGGCAGCGTTAGCCTTGTGCCTTCCGCCATTCGTACATTTCGCGCCAGGCATCCGGATATCCGGCTGACTTTTCATGTCAAATCATCTGCCGATATTCGCAATGGCATTGTGGATGGGCAATACGATATTGGCATCGCCGCCGACGAAATTGATAATTCTGGCGTCGATAGCCAGGTTTTTTGCAGTTACGCTGGCGTTATCGCCATGCCAAAAGATCACCGGCTGACGGCACAAAAAATCATAAAACCTGCTGACCTTAACAATGTATCGCTGTTGGGGCTGGTCGCCGAAGACCGCGCACGCCAAAGGCTGGATACCTTGCTTGAGGCTGAGGGTATAACACCTGATTATGCATTGGAAACGCCAAATTCGGCGACCATCTGTGCCCTTGCCGAAGATGGCAACGCTGTCGGCCTTGTCAATCCAATGGTTACAGGTCTTTACGCAAAACGAAATGTCATTTTCCGCCCGTTTGAACCCGATGTCATTTTCAGATCGCTGCTGCTTTATCCAGCCAATGTACAAAAATCCCGGCTGATCCGCGAATTTAGCGGGATCCTCCTGTCACACAGATAACCGCTTAAATCTGGCCAAAGAATTCGTCTAGATTTCAGCCATATATGTTTTTATAAACTCGCCAAATGTTTTGACAATCGGGGGTGGTTTAAGGGCCGCATAGGCAAGGGTAATGCCAATATCGGGCAAGGCAGGAAGGCCATTTTGCAAAATAAACAGATCAGACGGGACAGCAGCACGCGTCACCACGCTGATCGCCTCGCCAGAGCGCGTAACGGCCAAAAGCCCGGCAAGGCTGTTACTTGCAAATGCAATACGATAGGCGCGCCCCACCCGGTCCATTGCCCCAATGGCTGCTTCATAATCCAGTGTTCCAGGCGCAGACAGGGCCACCGGTAGCACTTCACGCGCCAGAATGGCCGGATCGGGAGCATTCCCTACCCAGACAAAAGATTCCGGGCGAATAATCCGGGCACGGTCGGCATCTTCTGGCACAGACAGCACCGCAAGGTCGATTTGCCGCCGTTGTAAAAGCTGGCGTAATTCTACTGTGCCCGCGCAAACAACCTCAATTTCAATACCACCATGAAGGGTGGCAAAACCACGCAGCAAGCCGGGGAAAAAAGCCGTCATATAATCTTCCGGACACCCGATGCTGATCGCGCCGTGAAGGGCCGTGCCCGATATGGCAGCAACTGCTTCGTCATGGGCACCCAAGATGCGTTCGGCATAGGAAAGCATACGAATACCCGCCGCCGTTAATTCTACCCCGCCCCCTGTGCGGCGTAAAACCGGCTGGCCAACGGCGTCTTCAAGACGTTGCATCTGCATACTGACAGCCGATTGCGTGCGCCCAATCTTCCGGGCAGCTTCACTGACCGAACCCGCACGCGACACTGCCACAAAACTGCGCAGTAAAAATATTTCCAGATCCTGCATTTTCCATCAATTTTATTGATATCATATTTCTATATTATGAATTTGGCTGAATGGCTTTGGCAAGGCAAAATGCTTTTCACCCGCCAATCAGCAGAAAGCCGTTTTGATGAGCAACACCAAACCCGACAATCCCAACCTTGATCCTGCCTTGTGGTCGGCAATCTCTGATCATGTCATGCGCTATGGCCCACAATTTGAAAAACGCATCATCAGCCGTGCTTCGGGCAGCTATGTTTATGATTTGGCAAATGAACCGATTCTGGATTTCACATCTGGGCAAATGAGCGCGGTTTTAGGCCATTCTCACCCCGAAATCGTCAAAACCGTTCAGGACAATATCGGCCAGCTGGACCATCTTTTTAGCGGCATGTTGTCGCGCCCGGTGATCGAGCTTTCGCAACGTCTTGGTTCCATCACCCCGGGCCTCGAAAAGGTTTTGCTGCTTTCGACCGGGGGTGAGTCGAACGAAGCCGCCATTCGCCTTGCCAAAATTGTTACCGGTAAACACGAAATTGTGGCGTTTTCCAAAAGCTGGCACGGCATGACAGGGGCCGCCGCAGCCGCAACCTATAGTGCAGCACGCAAGGGCTATGGCCCGGTTTCGGTGGGTTCTTTTGCCATTCCCGCCCCCCATGCCTATCGCCCCCGTTTCACCCATGTCGATGGCTCGCTGGACTGGCAAACCGAACTTGACGATGCCTTTAATCTGATCGACAGCCAGTCAACCGGCAATCTGGCCGCTTTTATTGCCGAACCCATCCTGTCGTCGGGCGGGATCATTGATTTACCGTTGGGCTATCTGGCAGCACTCAAGAAAAAATGCGACGAACGAGGCATGTTGCTGATCCTGGACGAGGCCCAAACCGGCATGGGTCGCACCGGCCATATGTTTGCCTTTGAACGCGATGGTGTCACACCCGATATTCTGACCCTTTCCAAAACGCTGGGTGCCGGTTTGCCGCTTTCGGCGGTTCTGACCAGCACCGAAATCGAACAGAAAGCCCATGATCGCGGCTTTATTTTTCTAACCACCCATGTATCCGACCCCCTGCCCGCCGCCATTGGCATCACGGTCATGGATGTTATCGCCCGTGAAAACCTGATCGAGCGTGCCACATCAGCCGGGCAACATCTGCGCACCGGCCTTGAGGCATTGCAGCAACGTTTTGACTGCATTGGTGATGTTCGGGGCCGCGGATTGTTGCTTGGACTTGAAATTGTTACCGACCGCCAAAGCCGCACGCCTGACCTTGCCATGGGCGACCGCATCGGCGAAGAAGCCCTTGCCCGCGGTCTGAGCATGAATATCGTCAAGGTTCCCGCAATGGGCGCTGTTTTCCGAATTGCACCGCCATTGACAATTTCAGATGATGAAATCGACCGTGGCCTCGACATCATGGCCGAGGCCATTCAAGCAGCGCAACGCTAGTTCCTAACGAAAACAGGCCACCTCAAACAACAACACCCGGACTCATAATCACTTTTACAAAGGGTGCCGTGATCCGACTATAAAAAAGCTAACGTCCATATGAGGATACGCGCACCTTCAACTACGCGTGTCCTCTTATGGCATTAAAACCATTGTCTTGCGGGCAAAACCGTTCTGCATCGGTTTTTCTAGCATAATATAGTGCCAGGCGTTAGAGGCCATAATCGCCAATAATGCGCAGGATGCGAAAACGGCAACCCTTGGTGAAGCCATCACTGACGTTCATTGGATCCACCAGTCACGGCCAACGGCACCCACATCCCCAAGGCAAGCTTGCGCCCGCTTCCTGATGACAGACTGTACGTTCTTCTGGTCAGGTTTAAAGGGCTAAGGTCAAAATTCCAAGGCCGTATTCCCTGCACACCGATCATTGATCGCTGTCTATCCTTGTTTGCTAACACAACCTCAGTGCTGGTGAGCAAAGCGAATAAATACGCATCCACCAAACCTCCACATAACCTCTACTCAACTTTCATTGCGGCGTGAAAGGGTCCGGAAGAAAGCGATCTTCGTGGAACCTTTTCATCTTACGCAGGATGCATCCGCTGATACCCGTCACGCTGACGTCGCGGAGACTGACGAGAGAGAAGGCAGCGGGGTGGTCGCTTTTCCCTGGTCAATAAACTTCAGTTGGTAACAACAAGAATGAAATTTTCGAATAGCTTTGGCCGCCCACTGGTCATTGGGGGAATAATTATCGTGGCGCTCGTGGCAATTGCCTCGGCCCGTGGTGTTCTTGAGGAAAAGCCGCCAGCATCTGTGCTTACCGAGTTTGTCTCGTTGGGCACAATCGAGGAAACCGTTCTTGCCTATGGTGAACTCGAACCTGCCAGCATCGTAAGCATTGGTGCGCAGGTTTCAGGTCAGTTAAAGGCGTTGCATGTTGAACTTGGTCAAAAAATCACGGCAGGCGACCTGATCGCCGAAATCGACCCGACAGCACAGGAATATGCCCTTCGCATCGCAGAAGCAGCTCTTGCCAATGTCAAGGCGCAGCGCAAAGCCCGCGGCTTTGAACTCAAACGGGCGGAACAAGCCTATAACAGACAGAAAAGTATGGCGCTTCAGCAGGCCGCATCTGTGGCCGAGCTTGAGACAGCAGAGGCTGCATTCAAAGTACTCGCAGCTGATATAGATGCGTTGGAAGCGCAGATTGCCCAAGCCACAGTGGAAGTCGAGAACGCGAAAGCCAATCTCGACTACACGAAGGTTGTCGCACCAATGGATGGCGTTGTGGTTGCGGTCGTAACCAAAGCTGGCCAAACACTGAACTCCAACCTGGCTGTACCGACGATTATTGTGCTAGCGCAGCTTGATGTCATGCAGGTAAAGGTCAAAATATCTGAGGCCGATATCACCCGCGTAAAACCGGGCCAAACTGTGCGTTTCACGATTATGGGCGAAACTCATACTCCGATAGCTGGCAAATTGGAGCAGATCGCCCCCGCCCCGACATCGATCGCGGCGGAATCGACAACGCCCCCCGCAACCGCCGGGCAGATAGCACAGGCTGTTTATTTCGACGGACTATTCACAACACCAAATCCCGATGGCCAATTGCGCCCCATGATGACCACTCTTGTGACCATTGTTGTGGGAAATGCGCAAAACGTCCCGCTTGTGCCTTGGTCAGCACTAACCGGGCGCGATCAGAACGGTCGCTATCACATGAGTGTGCGGTCGCCTTCGGGCGAAATTTCCGAACGTCTTGTCGCAATAGGACTGACAGACCGGATCAAGGCGCAAGTGATTGAAGGCCTTAAGGTTGGCGAGGAAGTTGTCATTCCGGCAGATGGTCAGGCGTCAGACTCTAACGCTATGGGGATGATGTGAGCGCTTTACTGGAAATAGAAAACGTCACGCGGCTATTTAAAGCAGGCGAAGAGACGGTCTCCGCACTCAAGGGTATCAACCTTCGTATTGACAACGGTGAGCTCGTCGCGATCGTAGGTGCCAGCGGGTCGGGCAAATCGACGCTGATGAATATTCTTGGCTGCCTTGATCAGCCTACTACGGGTGATTACCGCGTCGGTGGCCATAGTGTTGCCGGTTTGAACGCGGACGAACTGGCTGCATTGCGAAGGGAGCATTTCGGCTTCATCTTCCAGCGCTATCATTTGCTTGGCACGCTCAACGCAATGGATAATGTGGCGATGCCAGCTGTTTATGCCGGTATTGATTCTGTCACCCGGTACGAAAGGGCCAAAGGGCTTCTGGAGCGCCTTGGCCTTGGTACGCGCATTGATCACCGTCCGGGTCAGCTTTCCGGCGGGCAGCAGCAACGAGTGTCGATTGCGCGTGCGCTTATGAATGGTGGGCATATCATTCTTGCCGACGAACCAACCGGGGCGCTTGATAGTAAAAGTGGTGAAACCGTTCTTGAGATCCTTAAAGAGCTTCATCGTGACGGCCATACTGTCATTATGGTCACGCACGATATGGAGGTCGCCGCCCATGCTGATCGTATCATTGAAATCCGTGATGGCCTTGTTCTGTCGGACAAGCGGTGCCGCGCACCTGCCATTGATGCGCCTTCACCTTCCTTTGTAAATTCAGAGCCTGTTGGCGTTCTGTCCGGTTTTCATCGACGGTTTTCAGAAGCTTTCCCCATGGCGTTGCGTTCATTGGCGGCGCATCGGGTCCGTACATTCCTTACCATGCTCGGGATCATAATTGGCATTGCTGCGGTCGTTTCAGTCGTCGGTCTGGGCGAAGGGACACGCCAGAGAGTCCTGGCCGAGATCAGCGAACTTGGTGCGAGCACCCTTTCCATTTTCCCCGGGCACGGCTGGGACGACGAGCGCGTCGATAGCATCAGGACGCTGGTCGTTTCCGACGCCGAGGCTTTGTCTGCGCAAAACTATATCGACAGCGTTACACCGCTGGTGTCCACGAGTACACGCATTCGGGTCGGCCGCTCCAGCATGTCAGGCAACATTGACGGTGTCGGCGCGGATTATTTCCGGGTAAATGGCCTCAGAATCGTGCGTGGTAACGGGTTCTCAGCCGACAGTATTGCGGAACGCCGACAGGAGGCCGTGATAGAGGAGCGCGCCGTATCGACGCTTTTTCCGGGGGATCAATCTCCGCTTGGCAAAATCGTTATGATTGATCGTGTGCCGGTGGTGATCATTGGCACGGTGGCCTCACGTTCCGGCATGTCCGGTAAAACCCTGCAAATGTATCTTCCCTATACTGCCGTGGCCGGCAGGTTGCTTGGCGCTGCAACAAGCCTTGCCGGGTTAAGCGTTCGTATCTCGGACAATATAGACACGATTATTGCTGAACGCGCAATCGTCGGTCTTTTGACACGTCGTCACGGCACGCAGGACTTTTTTGTCTTCAACAGCGACCAGTTACGTCGGATCCTGGAAAAGACATCGCAGAAAATGACGCTACTGATTTCGTCTGTTGCGGTGATTTCTCTGATCGTCGGCGGCATTGGCGTAATGAACATTATGCTGGTTTCGGTCACCGAGCGTACCAGTGAAATTGGCCTGCGCATGGCGGTCGGTGCACGTCGTATCGACATCATGCTTCAGTTCCTGATTGAAGCCGTGACGATTTGCATTGCCGGGTCTTTCCTCGGCGTCGGGCTGGCCTTCGCCACAGCAATTGCCTTCGGCGGAGAGGACAGCCAATTCCCGATGATCATCTCTTTTGATGCCATCCTTTTTGCGTGTCTGGTTGCGCTTTTGATCGGCCTCGCTTTCGGTTTTCTGCCCGCCCGCAATGCTTCGCGCCTTGATCCGGTCGTTGCGCTTTCAAGAGAGTAACCATGGTTTTCGTCAGATTGATTTTTCCCTGCGTTTTTGTCGTGCTTGCCGGTTGCACGGGCCAGTCAACAACCTATCTGCGTCCGGATATGCCAGAAGGACCGACATGGCCTGCCTCGATTTCTAACGACATCGCCAAAGTAGATGCCGATCAATGGTGGGCTGCGTTCGGAGACCGCGACCTAAACACGCTGATCCGTGAAGTTGTTACGCGTAACAACGATATTTTCGCGGCAACCGTTCGTGTTCGCAGAGCGTTTTTACAAGCAGATCTTGCTGCAAATTCCCTATTCCCGAAATTGAGTGGCAATCTTAACAGTTCGAGATCGAGGCCGCTTGACGGAAATGCCGTATCGACCTCGTCTTCGTCAGCTTCAGTCCGGCTTTCCTACGAAGTTGACTTATGGGGCAAACTGGCAGCGCAGCGCGATAATACAAACTTTGAAGCCGATGCCACGCTTGAGGATTACGAGGCGGCCCGTCTTGCAATTATCGGCATGACAATCGAAACCTATTTCCGTATCGCGCACGCGAATGAGGCAGTTACGTCGGCTGAAAACAGCCTTGATTATGTAAGGCAAGTACAGAACCTCGTCCGCAAACAGTTGGATGTCGGGGACGTTTCCGAACTCGAACTTTTGGAAGTTGAACAGACTGTCGAAACACAGGCCGCACGCGTGTCCGAATTGCAGCAGGCACGCCTTGTTCTGCGAAATGTGCTTACGGTCCTTTTAAACGGCAGGCCAAGTCCGGTTCCCGAATTACAAAGCTTGCCGCGACAGAAGTTGCCAGCGATGACGCCTGGTTTGCCCGCAGACCTTCTTGCCCGCCGCCCGGACCTTCGTGCAGCAGAAGCGCGGTTAAAGGGGGCGTTAAAAAATGTGGATGCGACGCGAACCAGCTTCTATCCGGGCATTTCGCTTACCGGCGAGCTTGGTACCAGCAGCAATCAACTTTTATCTTTCATTTCCAATCCGGTCGGGACACTGGGTACCGGAACAGTTCTGTCATTCCTGAATCTAAAAGACATGGATCTGACAATCGCAGTTTCACAAGCACAATATGAAGAGGCTGTTGCGGCATTTCGAACGACTTTGCTAAATGCATTCGCCGACGTCGCCAATGCGCTTGGTGCGCGCACCAACTATGTAGAACAGTCACGCCGACTTACTAATGCTTATGTGGCAGCACGGGAAGTTGAGAAGCTCTCCGAAACACGTTATCGGGCGGGTGCCATCACTATGCGTATCTGGCTTGACGCGCAGGAACGCCGACGTTCCGCCGAAGTGGCACTTGCAGATGTGCAGCTTGCACAGTTCGTCAATGAATCCATTCTGTATCGCGCGCTCGGTGGCAGCACCACTCTGATCGGAAACGAGGTCGCCACAGCGCAACAATAAGGTACTCCAGTCAGTATGGAGAAACCAGGGGCACAATTCTTAAATCCCGCACCTTGGAGTTCCCGGTATCGAAAATCTCCATAGAACCTCCACAAACATTTAACCCGCTTTCGACACAGGGAGGTTAACCGTTGACTGTTATCTGCAAATTCCAATCCGGATATGAAGGATGCTGTGCTCTGGGCGCGCGGACGCGGTCGGTTGTGAAAAGCTAAGTACAAATTGCCCGTCATGTTCAACAAGGTCTCAATCACCACATTGCTTGCGACCAAATGATGGTATTCTCAAGCGGTTGCCAACAATACAAAGTGATGGATACCTCAGCCAAATGAGTTCTTTTGGATGAAATGTCAAAGATTGAAAACATGCTCGTGAACAATGCCCTGATCCTGATCATCGAAGACGAACCCGAGATTGCCGAAATCATCGGCACGTATCTGTCACGCGAAGGTTTCCGGGTTGTCACCGCAGGTGATGGCACGATTGGGCTTGCGCATCACCTGCGTTTACGGCCCGACCTTGTGGTCCTGGACATCAAGCTGCCAGGACAGGATGGCTATGAGGTTTTAGCAACGATACGCCGCAGGGGTGATACGCCCGTCATCATGGTCACCGCGCTGGCGGAGGATCTCGACAAGTTGCAGGCCCTTCGGATCGGTGCAGACGATTACGTGGTTAAACCGTTCAACCCGCTTGAGGTTGTTGCGCGTGTGAAGGCGGTTTTACGACGAACGGTTGCCCGAGATAGCGAGCAAATGTTGCGCGTCGGATCCTTGACCATTGATCCGCAGGCATATCGGGTGGAGGTCGAAGCCGCCGCGGGACCAGTTACACTCGGCCTTACCAGAACCGAATTTCGTATTCTGGCTTATATGGCCTTAAGAATTGGCAGAGTGTTCGAGCGCTCGGAACTGGTCGACGCGTGCCTGCCAGAAGGGGAAGCACTGGATCGGACAGTGGACAGTCATGTCAGCAATCTGCGTCGGAAACTGGCAGCGGCTGGCGCAGATGGTCTGCTCGTCGGTGTTCGTGGTGTTGGTTATCGACTGGACAATACATATGGCCAGTAATCTGAATTCCCGCATCGTTCGCGCGATGATTGCGCTTACGATGCTTGCTTTCGTCGTCGTTTATTTCGGGTTAAGTGCCTATTTCTTCTTCATTTATGACTGGCTCTATCCGGAATTTACTGACGACGAGATCTTGCGTACCGGTGATATCGTAACGTTGGGCCTCCTATTGGGGATCGGCATATTAACCGCCTCATTGTTGGGCTGGGTTCTTGCACGACGAATTGTGGATCCGTTGAAATCTGTTGGCGCGGCGGCGCGAAAAGTAGCAAATGGCGATTTTTCAGCACGCGCTTCATTGAGCCGTGGAAATTTTGGCGAAGCGAGCGACCTCGTCAATGACTTCAATCAGATGGCTGGGCGACTACAGCGCGCAGAGGCCGAGTTGAAATACTCGAACTCGGCAATTGCGCATGAATTGCGAACGCCTTTGACCATTCTGCGTGGGCGGCTTCAGGGGTTGCTAGACGGTGCCTTTGCTCCCAGTCCGGAACTGTATGGTCGCTTGATTAACCATGTGGATGATCTGTCGGCCATTGTAGAGGAGCTGCGAACGCTAGCACTGAGTAATGCCGGTCAGCTGGATCTGCAATATTCATCTCTTGACCTTGCAATGGAGGCCAAGGCCGCCCTTGCCTCGCTTGAGGATCATTTCGCTGCCGCCGGGATTACGGTAACAAGACAATTATCCAGTGGCATTCTGAGTGCTGATCAATCGCGTTTGCGCCAGGCCTTCGTTGCGGTTCTTGAAAACTGTTGTCGTTATGCACCGCAAAGTACAGTGCATGTTAAGACCGGTGTGAACGAACAGCATGTTTTCTTCCGCTGTACGGATACAGGGCCGGGCCTTCCCGAAGAAAGCCGCGCGCGCGCCTTCGAACGGTTTTGGCGTGCGGATGACTCACGAGGGCGTAGCCGTGGTGGCTCCGGCTTGGGCTTGCCGATTGTAAAGGCGATTGCCCAGGCACATGGGGGCGAAGCAGTTATATTACCCGGTAAGGAACCCGGTCTTACCGTCGAAATCCGGCTGCCGTGCCAAGTGTCACCTATCGCCTGAAGATCCCGGTTACTCTGATGACTATGCCGGAGTTGCTGAACGGCATGTCTCAATTTGGGGCATTTTGTCGCTTTTCTTCTCTTATCGCAAAAGGTAAGCATGACAAAAGACTTCATAATCGACATGCTGATTTACGGCGCGGGCGCAGCCGGCCTCACGCTTGCAATCGACCTTGCACGACGGGGAATTTCCGTCGATCTGATAAAGAACATGTATAACGCCTTTCGCGATTCGCGCAGCAAAGGCCTGCAACCGCGCGCACTGGAAATCTTCGAGGACCTGGGCATTGTTAAATCAAATGAGGCAAATCGGCACACAGGTTAGTTCGATGACCGTCGCCCTTCAGGAACGCGGAGTTTTGCGCTCTCATGCACTGGCAAAGAGGTTTGCCCCCCACTTCCACAATACATATTCAGTTGTAGCTTTAAAGCAGGGCTCTGCTGAGATCAAATCTCGCAGATGGACCGGTACAGCAGGCGCACGAGAGGTCTTCTTTTTCAATCCATATGAAGTTCATTCTGCACACTGCCCCATTCAGGATACTGAATATACAACACTCTATCTTACGGAGAACTTTGTAGCTCAATGCCTCGACCTAGAGCTTCGTGACAGGGTAATTGACTTTGAAAATTTAATCCCAGTTCAAGGGTATGAAACACAGGAACTCTGTGACGCTCTTTTTACACCACAGACTGACGGAAAGTTTCTTGAGCTTGCGCTTCGAAGATTATTAACGACCTGCAAGTTTTCAATCAGAGCTGCCAGCAAAGATTCTGGAACGTTAGTGCAGCGGGCTTGTTCGCTGATCCAGCAGAACGCCACACAGGCGATAAAAACCGAAGAGCTGGCACACAAATTGGGGGTGCACAAGAGTCATCTGGTGAGGTCATTTAGCAAGATCGTTGGAATACCGCCTCAAACATATTTACGGCAGGTTCGCATAGCAAAAGCCAAGGAATTAATCTGCGAAGGGTTAGCACTCAGTGAGATCGCTGCTTTTATGGACTTCAGTGATCAGGCTCATTTCACGCGGGAATTCAAAAAGGTCTTCGGAGTACCGCCTGGCAGCTTATCTCGCGATATCTGTACACCTCAACGAAAGGATTACCGCTTTAAAGGCTAGGACCCAAAAGGGAACTGGCGAGAGGTATTGGACGTGCATGTGGCGACAGGACAAGTAAAATTCACCCCACTATAGATGCGCTAGGTCATCCATCGCGTCTTGCTATCAGTGATGAACACTCCATGACAGCATATCAGGTTGTCATCAAATGCTCGTGCAATGGAACCCAAACCCCAGGTGAAGAACCAGGGGTCATGTCTGTCACCTGGGGATAGGGTGCGATACACCCGACTGTTGCCAAGGCAAGATGCAAATCTTGTTCAATACAGCAAAGAACAGATCACCTAAATTTCGGCATGAATTTTTAAGGAGCCGAAATGCAAGACAACAATCGCGACTACCTGTCGAACTTTCCCGATGCCAACGGCTACTTTGGCCAGTTTGGCGGCAATCATTATCCACAGGCGGCATGGCCCGCATTAAAAGAACTTGAAGCAACGTACCGGGCGGTAAGGGAAACGCCGGAATTCCTGCACGACCTTGACGAAGCGAGAATTGGCTTCCAAGGTCGCCCCACACCCCTCCACTTCCTCAGGAATACGACATCCGAGATTGGCGGCGCGCAGATCTACGTCAAACGTGAAGACCTGAACCATACTGGTGCACACAAGATCAATCATTGTGTGGGCTTCGCGTTGCTGGCCCGGAAAATGGGCAAGCGCAAACTGATCGCGGAAACGGGGGCCGGCCAGCATGGCGTCGCAATTGCACGGTCGTTATGTATGAACCCCGCCGTTATGTTATTTGATGAACCAACATCGGCACTCGACCCGGAAATGGTTTCAGAAGTGCTTGAAACCATGACATCCCTTGCACGGGACGGCATGACGATGGTGTGTGTGACCCACGAAATGGCCTTTGCCCGCGCTGTTGCTGACCGGGTCATATTTATGGATGCCGGGCAGATCGTTGAAGAAGGTACACCACACGATTTCTTTACGAACCCGCAAAATGAACGGGCACAGCAATTTTTAAATCAGATCCTGAAACATTAACGCCTGTCTGCGATAAAGTTTGATTGCCGTTTGTCATGACAATCAAGGCCCGAAAACAGGGGAATATCTCCTCTGTTCTGCGGGCCTCAATTTTTTGCCGAAATCTAACTTACCTGTACGAAATGATCAGGCGTAACCTCGCGGTATTTACGAACAGGGGCTTCGTATCCCGTTGGGCGAATAGGGCTTCTAAGTTCATCTACGGAAATTTCACGTCGCAGGGATCGGCGTGACGGGTCTGGCACAGGCACCGCGGACAACAATTTCTTCGTATAGGAATGTTGCGGATTGTCAAAAACCGCGGACCGCGGACCGATTTCAACAATTTCCCCCAGATACATTACGGCAACCCGATGGCTTACCCGTTCCACCACCGCCATATCGTGGGAGATGAACAGAAACGAAAGATCAAAACTTTCCTGCAAATCAAGCAACAAATTACAGACCTGCGCCTTAACTGAAACATCAAGGGCGGAAACCGCTTCATCTGCGACAATAATTTTGGGATCAAGCATCAGGGCGCGGGCAATTGCAATACGCTGGCGTTGCCCACCAGAAAATTCATGCGGGTAACGCTGCATCATATCGGCATTAAGCCCGACCTTTTCCAAAAGGGATGCTGCCTTGTCCCGTGCATCTGCACGCGGACCAAGGCCATGTTGCCGAAAAGGTTCAATCAGGGCGGCACCAACACTGATACGCGGATTTAACGACGCATATGGATCTTGAAAAATCATCTGGATGGAACGTCGCATCTGACGCAGTTCAGAGGCACCAAGTTTCAGAATATCCTGCCCGTTCAGCAGGATCTGGCCCTTTTGCGGGGTCGTCAGGCGCAAGATGGATCGCCCGGTTGTCGACTTGCCGCAACCGGATTCACCCACCAATGACAGCGTTTCACCCTTGCGGATGCTAAAGGAAATATCCTCGACAGCATGTACAGCGCCGACTGAACCGCCAAACAACCCACCTTGAATTGGGAACCGGGTTGTTAGGTTTTTAACTTCCAGTAACGGCTGATTTTCCGGTGAAACAGTATTGCTGGTTTCCTGCACAACCGGGCTCTCACCCGTGTTTACATCCACAATCGGAAAACGCAATGGTAGCCCCTTGCCGCTCATTGCCCCCAATTGCGGAACGGCCGATAACAAGGCACGGGTATAAGGGTGTTCTCCGCGCACAAAAATATCGGCAGTCGCCCCTGTTTCCACCGTGTCCCCACGATACATCACAATGGTACGATCTGCCACTTCGGCCACCACCCCCATGTCATGGGTAATGAACAAAACGGACATCCCCTCCTCTTCCTGCAACTGTTTAATCAGGTCCAGGATCTGGCTTTGAATGGTCACATCAAGGGCGGTTGTCGGTTCATCGGCAATCAACAGTTTAGGGCGCGATGCCAATGCCATTGCAATCATCACGCGCTGGCGCATCCCGCCGGAAAACTGATGCGGATATTCCTTGAACCGTCTACCGGCATTCGGAATGCGCACTTTTTCAAGTAAACGTAAAACCTCAGCCCGGGCCTCCACCTTCGAGATTTTTTGATGAACCATCAGCGCTTCGGCAATCTGCTCGCCGACCGGGAAAATCGGGTTTAGCGATGTCATCGGCTCCTGGAAGATCATCGATACATCCTTGCCACGAACCTTGCGCATTTCAGCTTCGCTCAAAGCAAGAAGATCACGACCTTCGAGCAGGATCCGGCCCTCTACACGGCTGCTGTCCGCTTGCAAAAGTCGCATTATAGATAGCGACGTAACACTTTTCCCCGAACCTGATTCCCCGACAATAGCAACGGTTTCGCGCGGGCGAACATCAAAACTGATATCGCGAATAACCGGTTTCCATTCGTCATAAACCCGAAACGATGTCGTCAGATTTTGCACAGAAAGAACGGGTGCGTCGCTTGCCGATGCCTGCACTGAATTAAGACTGGAGAGATGCATGGCTTTGCCCTTTTCCTTCCAAATCAAAACCGAAGAAATGCCGGTCTTTACCAAAAACGGCCCCCAAAAGAGAAAACTCTAAATTCATTGTCCGCTCCTGGTTTTGGGATCAATGGCATCACGCAATGCATCGCCAAGAATGTTAAGCGCCAGCACGGTTATCAAAATCGCGACGGACGGAAAAACCACCAGCCACCAGGCCGTCAGAATATTATCGAACCCCTCGCGGATCATGCCGCCCCATGTTGCCGTTGGTGGCAACACCCCCAGGCCGATAAAGGCCAGTGACGCCTCGGTCCGGATGGCGGACGCCATCCAAAGCGAGCCCACAACAACCACATCTGAAAGAATATTGGGCAATATATGTACGCCCAGAATGCGCAAGGGTGACAAACCAAGCGACCGCCCGGCATCGACAAAATCGCGCCGTTTAACGGCAATGGTCGGGGCCCGCGCCACACGGGCAAACGGGGCCATTTCGGTTATGGCAATGGCAATGATCAGGTTTTCAAAACTGGCACCCAGCATGGCCGCAATCATCAAACCCAAAAGCAGGGTTGGAAATGACAGCAACACATCCACAAGGCCCATCACAATCTGTTCAAACACACCGCCAATATAACCCGCAAGCATACCTAAAGATGAGCCAACGATCATTGCGGTCAAAACTGACAAAAACCCGATAGAAAGGGAAATTCGCGCGCCATAAAGAAGACGCGATAGAACATCACGACCATAACTGTCCGTTCCCAGCCAGAAATCAGCCGATGGCGGACTAAGGCGTGCAAGAATATTTTGCTCTAGCGGGTCATGCGGGGCGATCAGGGGCGCGAAAATGGCGACCATCACAATGATAAAAAGCGTTCCACCCCCAAGCCACGCCATACGATTACGGCGCAACGCATTTAAAACCGGGCTGGATGTGACAGTTTTCGACGAATTGGAGATTGCTGCGCTGGTCATTTTTTATAACTCACTCGCGGGTCGACCAGGCCATAAATGACGTCGGTCGCGGTATTTACAAGAATGACGAAAATCGCAAAAACAACCATCAACCCCTGCAACATGGTGTAATCACGCGATTGCAGGGCCCCCAGTATCAACTTACCCAGACCGGGCCGGGTAAAAACGATTTCGGCCAAAACGGAATTGCCAATCAGGGTGCCAAAATAAAGCCCCACCACCGTAACAATCGGGATCAGGGCATTGCCCAGCGCATGGCGCATCACCAGTGTGCGGGCCTTCACCCCCTTGGCCTGTGCCGTGCGGATGTAATCCTCGCCCAGCACATCAAGCATCGAGGAACGCGTTACGCGCGCGATATAGGCCATCATGATCAGACCCAGATTAAGGGCAGGCAAAATCAGATTACGAATATGCGTTACCGGGTCAGAGGACGCCCGGCTCATCACCGGTAACCAGTGCTGCCAGACAGCAAAACACAGCAACAGCAAAATGGCCGACACAAACCCCGGAAAGGAAAGTCCAATTAACGACAGAATGCGGCTTACATAATCGGGCCATTTGTTGCGTCGAACCGCCGCAATAACACCAAGCGGCAAACCAAACAGCGTTCCCAGAACCATGGCCGAAAATGTCAATTCCAGCGTATAGGGCAAAACAGCACCAACTTCGGATAAAACTGTGCGACCTGTCACCATTGATTTTCCAAAATCACCAGTGATCATATTGCCCAGAAACTCGAAATACTGCACCGCAATAGGCTGGTTCAGGCCCAGCTGTTCGCGCAACGTTTGCAATGTTGCCTCGCTGGCGCGATCGCCCAGCATGGCAACAGCAGGATCGCCCGGCACCAGGCGAACCAGAATGAAAACCACCGTCAGCATGACCAACAATGTTGGAATAGCTAACAGCAGCCTGCGAAAAATATAGCCTAACATAAGGCCACCCCTTTTTCTGAGACGCGATTGACGTTAAATGCGTCCAGTTGTTGATTAGATTTTCCCTCAATTGCCAGATCGGCAACCACCCGCCCCACAGACGGGACAAGCTGAAACCCATGCCCGGAAAAACCGAACGCATGAATTAATCCTTCGGCCTGATCCGAAAAGCCAATGACGGGAAGATGGTCTTCTGTCATCGCTTCCATCCCGGCCCATGCCCGCACCATGCGCGTCCCCACCATTGATGGAAACAAACGCACTGCGGCCTGTACCGCCACCGACAATGCCTGGACATCGACGCTGGCTGACTGCTTATCCGCAGCAAGGCGGCCCTGTGCGCCGCCACCAATCAGCAATGTACCCTCGGCTGTCTGTTTAAACGACAGTTTGCGCCCAAACGAACTTATCACCGGGCGCACCACGTCACCTGTTCTTTCTGTAACAACCATCATGGATGTCCGAATGGCGTGGCGCACGGGTTCACCCGCCATTTTTGCGATTTTATCCGCCCACGCCCCGGCCGCATTAATCACGACGGCAGCGCTAAAATCGCCTGTGGTGGTGTGTATTTGCCAGCTTTGCCCATTTCGCCCAAGGCTGAGAACCTGGCATTGCTCGATGATGTTTACGCCTGCACGCTTTGCGGCATCGCGAAAGGCACGAATGGCGCGATGCGGGTCCGCCGACCCATCCCCCGGAGCCCACGCCGCCCCGGCACAATGCGGTGATATGGCCGGTACAAGTTCACGCAATTGATCCGGCCCGATCAGCTTTTCGTGATGCATACCCTGTTTTTCAAGGCGGGTAACGCGGGCAGCAATTGACGCCATGGCCGCGTCATCTTCGGCCACCTGTAGCTGGCCGCAGGCCTTAAAACCGCAATCATCCCCAACCAGCTCCGCCATTTTATGCCAGGTTTCAGCCGCCTCAAGGCTTAAGGGCAATTCGGCCGGGTCCCGACCAAGGGTCCGCACACCGGCGGCGGTCGAACCCGACGCATGCCGCCCTAAAAAATGACGTTCAAGCACCAGAACCGATGCCCCGCGCCGTGCGGCCTGCAAGGCGCACGAAAGACCGTGCAAACCGCCACCAATTACCAAAATATCCGGGTTCATATTCACAGTTCCACATCCTGCAATGTGGCAATTTCGCCCAGCGTTACCGGCTTAAGCGGCGGACGGATATTAAAAAAGCGCACATCCCCAACTGGCAAATTATTCACCTCCGCCACCAGCGCCTGAACGGAATATCCACATTGACGCCCCTGGCACGGCCCCATGCCACACCGGGTTGCTGCCTTGACAGCCCCGACATCAGGGGCGGAAGCCCGGGCAGCTTCGCGGATACGTCCGGCACTTACTTCTTCGCAACGGCAAACAACGACATCATCGGCAATCGGCGTTTGTGGCGGTGCATAAAGGGCATCCAGCAACGGACGTAATGCTGTTGCCCGTTTACGCCTGTCATCAAGGGCTGCATCACGACGCAATTTTTCGGCATCAATACCGATATTTAAAAACCGGGCAATCCCAAAGCCTGCAATTTCACCCGAAACAGTTGCCGCCTTCCAGCCACCAATGCCACCGGCATCCCCGGCAACAAAAATGCCCTTACGGCTGGTTTGCCCCCATTCATCGGTACGCGGGGCAAAGTATTTTTGCTGATCATTCCAGTCATGGTCACATCCCAGTGCCATCGTTTCATGAATACGCGGAACAACCCCTTCATGAACCAGCAATACACCAGCATCGCGTTTGTGGGTGTTGCCCTTACTTTCCCATTCAATCTGGCAAAGCTGCCCCTCCCCCGTGGCACGCAAATTATGAATACCGCGGATCAGTTTACCGCTGCGCCGTAATTTCCATATCCAGCGCAAGCCTTTCATCAAACCGGGAAAATCGCGCCATGCAGCAGGTAAATGTGAAAGCGCTTTCAGTGATGGTTTTTGCGATGTATCGATATAACCGGCAACCTTGCCACCAAGCTCCAGCAACTGGGTGGCGTAAAGCAGCGGCAACGGCCCTGCCCCGGCAATCCAGACATCACCTTCAGGCAACATTCCCCCGGATTTCAGCAAAATCTGCGCGGCACCAACAGTCATCACACCGGGCAATGTCCAGCCTGCAAAGGGGACCGAGCGTTCCTGTGCGCCGTTTGCCAGCAATACGGCCTTTGCGGTGATGCAGCGACTTTTGCCTTCGGCTGTCAGAAATACTTTCCAGCCATCCTCGATTTGCCAAACCTGGGCGGAGGGCTGATAATCAATACCGGCAGCATGAAAGGCCGCCGTTGCGAATGACCCTTTCTGATAATCCTCGCCAAGGGCATTAAAAACCGGGCTGGTGGCATTGCGTTCAACGCCACGCCATATTTGCCCACCCGGTGCAGGCTGTTCATCGACAACACAAACAGAAGTGCCGAGTTTTGCCAGTTTAACGGCAGCCGCCATACCCGCGGGGCCGGCCCCAATCACCACAACATCATAATTCATTGCCCAACCTCCCGGCGACCACGCTGGCGTTCAATCCGCATACCGTTTTTTAAGGGGGTCAAACATCCCTGCACCGATGAGACACCATCGACAACGGCCAAACATTCAAAACACACACCCATCTGGCAGTAAGGCAAGCGCGTTTCGCCACTTACCGGTGTCTGGCGCCCGACATTGGGTACCCGTAAAAGAATGCTGGCTACGGTTTCGCCATCCCAGGCAGGCGTTGCAACGCCATTAACATAAACAGTCATATCTGCTTGCTCTTTCAAGCCCGCCGTCACACTTCTAAACATGAAATCTTCCATCAGAAAATTCGGACAATTCGCTATCGAGCTGTCCATTGATCATGGCTGGTCCAACAATCGCGGCATGGGCTGCGGCCAGTGTCACACCCGAATGGCAAACCGCTGCAAACAGGCCGGGACTGGATTTTGACTGCGCATAAATTGGCGAACCATCGGGGGGTAAAATGCGAAAACCGCTCCATTGCCGGACAAGGCGAACCGATGCCAGCGCGGGAATAATCCGCGTGGCCCGACGGGCCAGCGTGGTGGCGGAATTAACGCTTACCCCGCGATCCGATGTCTGTTCCTGTGTCGCCCCGATCATGACCGTCCCCTCGGCCGTTTGACGCAAGCCACTGGCGGGAAAGGGCAATAGCGGGTCCAGGCGTTCGGTCACCAGAATTTGCCCGCGCGTGGTGCCAATTTCGATATTCATGTCACAGCGATTTGCCAGTTCCGCCGTTCCAAGCCCGGCGGCAATAATCACATATCGCGCCTGAAGGGTGCTCGCAGGGCCATGAACAGCAAAACCGGTTGAAAGCGGTTTCACATCCGTTACCGGATGACGAAAAATCACCGAACCACCATGTGCCGCGATCCCGTTATGCAGGGCATCAAGCAACTGAAGCGGGTTTACATGCCCATCCAGGCGGCAATAGCTGGCCCCCGTTACATCCGGGCCGAATTGCACAGCGGGTACCATTTTTTCCAAATCACGCCGGCTGAGCATGTCAATTTCCGGGGATGTGGCGGCATTGTTAATACGGGTGGCAATGGCGGCGCGATGTTCAAATTCGGCATCCCCCAGGCAGTAATGAAGCCCACCGGGATTTGTGTAATCGATTTGTACCTGTGCAGTGTTGGCAAGTTCATCCCAAAAGCGCGGCCACAGTTCGGCACTTTGATGAGTCAGTTGACTGTAGGCCGGTGCATCCACCCCTTTTCCCTGTACCCAGACCAGCCCGAAATTGGCACGGGCCGCGCGAAGATCCCTGTTTTTCCCGTCAAGCACTTTGACCTTGTAACCATCACGGGCAAGGCCGAAGGCCAAGGCAGCCCCCACAACGCCTGCGCCAATAACGATGATGTCAGCGTCCATGTTTTCCTCGTTCTTTTTCTTGCTTCAAACTAAATAGTGGGGGTAGAAAGTCAAAGTCGTTTTATTCGGGGATATATTCAAAAAGGTTATACCCATGCGCGCACCGAGCCTGAGGCAACTTGAAGCATTAATGGCCGTGATCGAGGGCGGGACTGTCAGCCGTGCCGCCGAGATCATGCGGATATCGCAACCCGCCGCCAGCAAGTTGATCCGTGACCTGGAAGCCGATACCGGACTTGAACTTTTTGAGCGGGAAAGCGGGCGGCTGGTGCCAACCGGGCGGGGCATGCGCCTGTATGAAGAAGTGCAGCGTATATTCGGCGGTGTTCACCAGCTGACCCGCGCGGTAGAGGCCATTCGCCGCGAGGAACGCGGGCATCTTGTTATCGGTGCCATGCCAGCCCTTTCCGGAATGTTCTTAAGCCGCGTATTGGCGGGGTTTCTGGCGCGCTATCCCGATGTTTTCATTTCTGTTGAAACCCGCAGCTCACAATTTCTAAGCGAAGCCGTACTATTGCGCAGGCTGGATCTTGCCCTGGTCGTTAACAGTCACGAACATCCATCTGTGATGGTCGAACACCTGCAAGCCCCGCCGATGGTTGTGATCATGCCACACGGCCACCGGTTATCGGAAAAATCGGAAATCACGCCCGAAAACCTCAAGGATGAACCCTTTATTGCCCTGGGGGACTCCAGCCGCACCCGTAATCTGGTCGATGCAGCTTTTCGACGATACAACCTTCAGCCAAAGGTGGTTATTGAATCAACAACCATCAATAATGTAGGGGAACTGGTTGCAGCGGGGCTGGGCCTGACCATTGCCGACCCGTTATCGCTTGAATTTGCCGCAAACCGTGTAACTGCCCGACCGTTCAGACCAACACAGATTTACGATTACCACATAATTCGGCCTGTCCGGGCACGCAACAGCAGCCTTGTGTCTGCCTTTGTCGAAGAGGTCCACGCCGCTTCGCTGAAAGTGCAAATGATTGGCTAAATATAAGTGCCCCGACCACGATAGATCTGCCTTGCAGAACAATCGGTGGTCGGGGCAATTGCAAACACTATAGTCTGAGAAAACCCATTACCGGCTTAAGGTTGTCAGCTCTGTGATCGGTGGAGCAAGGTTAAGGGACCCTTTCAATTCAACACCGTAATCAAGGGCTGTATTGCGCGCCCATACCTGCATCAAACTAAATAGCGGGACCGAACACACCTGCTCCGAGATCTTCTTTTGTGCTGCCGACCAGTATTTTAGACGTTCTTCGTCGGTTGCTGCTTTTTTGGCTGCAGTAATATCAGCATCACCTGCATCACAATGGCCAAAATTGGTAACGGCTGTTGGTTTGCCGATCGCCGCATCAGAATGATAGAACTGGCTAAGATAGCTATCAGCAACCGGGTATCGTGCCGCCCCGTAAAACACCAGATCGCTTAAATCTTTACGGATCTGCTGATGATAGGTGGGGTGATCGACAACATTCATTTGCAGATTGATGCCAACCTTTGCCAACTGCGCCTGAATAACTTCCATGATTGGCTTTTGCGCCGAACTGGATGAAACCACCGCCGTCAGGTTCAAACCATTTTCAAACCCGGCTTCAGCCAGAAGTTCCTTTGCTTTTTCCGGGTTATAGCTATAGGCCCAGCTGCAATCTTCACCCATATAGCCAACCGGCACCACTGAACAGCCCTTACGCGCAATACCGGTGCCGACAAATTGTACAATCTGGTCAACGTCAATGGCATCGGCGATCGCCTGACGTACCTTGATATTATCCAGCGGCGCATGTGCCCGGTTTATAAACAGGGTGCGGAACTCGCCGGGGGCAAAAATATCGACGGTAGTATTGTCCCAGAACATGGCCTGGTCCACCCAATGACGTTCCCGCTGACCGTAAATCAGGTCCAGTTCGCCGGAACGGAAGGCAAGTTCGCGGCTGGAATCAGACGGGATAAAGTCCGCGCGGATACCGTCAATCAACGGCGCGCCACGAAAATAATCGGCAAAGGCCGTCAGACTAACGGATTGCTGGGTAAGGGCTTCATCAAACTTGAACGGTCCGGTGCCAACAGGATTCCGCTGAAAATCAGCCCCTAGTTCTTCGGCGGCCTTTTTGCTGACGATATTACCGCCATGATAGTTTGCCACCAGCCCCAAAAATCCCGGCACCGGTTCGCGCAGGGTGATGCGAACGGTTTTCGGGTCGAGTGCCTCTATTTTCTCAAACGCAGCATAATCACTGGCATAGGATGATGTTTCCGGGTTTTTGGCCCGGTTAAACGAAAACACAACGTCATCGGCACTCAGCGTGCCATATCCCTTGTGGAATTTTACATTGTCCTTCAAATGAAACGTCCAGACCAATCCGTCCTTTGACGTTTCCCAGCTTGTGGCAAGGTCTGGTTCAATCCGTGCAGGGTCAGCACTTCCCGGGGCAAAACGTACCAACCCGTTAAACATCCACGACACCAGCGCCACATCCTGTGTTGCTGTCGCGCGGTCCGGATCCAGGGTGGAATAATCTGCGGCGGCAAGACCAACCCGCAATGTTTCGGCAATAGCCGCGTGTGAAACGGCCCCGACAGACGCCAGAGAAAGCGCTGCCGTAAGGATGAATTTGACCCCTAATGTTTTTCGCATATTTGCCTCCTGATTTTTTTTACAGCCCGGATTAAAAGGCCATCACATATAAGTGTCAAAGTCGATATTTTGGGCACTGTATCACAAAAGGTTATAGTCTATTGCAACGGCTCAGCACTGCGACCTCGCACCAACCCGCGCAAAAATCATCGCGCCAATCCACCTGATCCCTGTTTAGGTCACCTGAACATTCCCAATATTTTCAATCAGGTCACAACAGTTCGACCAAAGTGGTTTCCATCGAATTTTCCACTGTTCGATACCGCCCAAACCTGCAAACCTAACCTAAGCCGATATAGCAAGAACAGGCATCAGACAGGATATTTTCATCCTGCAGACCAACATTTTTTGAGGGGGAATACAGCGCATTTTTATACTACCGACACACCGATAACCTGCACCCTGGGGCAAACCATACCCGCAAAGGCACATCTTGCTGTTAACGGCACCAAATAATCGTGCCGCCCCACACCGGACGGCACGAAAGTCAAACAAAGACTATATCCCCCATACCCTCCACAAGGTCGAACTTACTTCCCGTTTAAAAACGGGCCACGGCTTAACCACATTGAAAACCATCACGAACAAGTCGCGTTAGCGTGGCAATGTCATTAATCGCAAGAACATCCAGAAAGTCGTTATCCTGCCTGAAATCGCGTTTGTAACAGGCTGCAAGGATGGCAGCACCGGCCTGATGCAATGGCGCATCCACCCCGGCAAGACGTGCAAGATAAAGAGTTGGCACAAGACCAAACGGCACATCTTCCAACACGTATCGTGTATTGATATTTTTTGGTCCGAGTGGGTCAGTTCCCCGTGCGACCTGCATCTGATAAAGATCAGATATGCTTTTGGGTTTCAGGCCCGATGCAAGACAGAAATTTTCAAGCTGGCTTCTCATCTGCTTGCCAAGCCCCTTGGCGATTGCCAACCTTTCGCCATCAAGGGCTTCAAGAAAATTACCAACCTTGTCGGTTATGTTGGTGTTCTGGTGCCAAACCTCGCCCTTTTCAATTCGGGTAAGATTACACAATGCAATGGCAAGGTGGCTTTGCGGGTTCAAATTGCTTAGCGCAATTGTCAAAAGATCATCCTGTAACGTAAACCGGTCCCCAAACAGGGCGCAGCACAGATCTTTGGCCCGTTCCCCGACCTCGAACGGTATCACAGCCATATCAACATTGCTGCGTAACGCGCCAATGTGAAGTTCGGTTGGCGCGGTCGGTGATTTTGCCGTTAAGACTGTTGTGCTCCACACAATAATGGGAATTTGCACCCCGCGTTCGGCCAGCTTTTTAGACAGATACAGGGCTGCAAATGACAAATGCCCGCTAAGGATTAACGTATGACGCGCTTCAAGACAGGGAATGATAGCATCAAGGACCATACGGTGTCCGTTCGCCGGTAATGCCAGAATAATGATATCATTCTGCGCAAGTTCCTTCGCACCAGGGCAATATGCCAGATTAAAACTGCCTTCAATTGCCCCGCTGACCGTCAAAGGGTGCTCTGCTGGAACAAGCTGCGCACTTTTCCCTGATGGCGACCATATTTTCGCGGCGACGCCACGTTGCGTTAAAAAGGTAAAATAGCCCCTGGCAATAAGCCCGGCACCGGCAATACCAACATGCATGATTATCCACTTTCATATCATTTCAAACAGACCCGTAAATTGGGAAAGTCCGTGTCATGAAGTCAAAGTCGATAAATTGCGGCATGTATTCCAGATAGTTATAGGGCACTCTGGCAACGCAGTTCGCCTTGGTATTTTACTGCGCCACAATACGATATTGTCGATTATTTCTCATATTCTCGCAGGTGTGCAATGCCGGTCATAAAGACGCTCCCTGCTTAAATGCCGGTATGCGCAGTAACCCTCAAATTTCTGCCACGGCCAATTTTTTGTTTGACCTGCCTTGCATTTTCAATATTGTATTATGATCAATCAAAATACAACAACGACAAAAAACCAACAGAGAGGCCTCATGAAAAAAAACGCATTATGGTTTCATTTCGCATTTGCAGGGTCCGTTCTTTTCGGGGCCTCTTCCCTTTGCGCACAAACACTTAATGTTCAGATTTCGGCGGATTTACGCAGTTCTGAACCCGGCATAAACCGTGATTCCCTATCGGATTCCGTCATGATGAATGTTGGCGAAGGATTAGTGGCCTTTGGCGAAGGCGGCGACATCAAACCGATGCTTGCCAAAAGCTGGAACGTTTCCGACAACGGCACCACCTACACCTTTCACCTGCGCGATGATGTTGTGTTTCATAATGGCGCCCCCTTAACCGCGGCCCTTGCCAAACAAAGCCTGGATACGCTACGCGCCACACCTGCCTTTAACTGCGCCTCATTTTTTGACGGGTCGCGCGGTGCGGCGATTGAAAAAATAACGGCACCCGATGCCCATACCGTCGTCATTTCGCTAAGCAAACCCGATGCGATGTTTTTAAAATATACCGCCCAGTCGCAATGCGGCGGTATGGCGATTATGCATCCAGACAGTTTCTCCAAAGATGGCAGCTGGGATCACCCGATTGGCACCGGCCCGTTTGTTTTTGATAAATGGACCCGCGGCCAAAGCATCCATCTGACCAGGTTCAAAGACTATAAGCCGGTTGGCGATAAAATTGATGGTTATGCCGGGCGCAAAGAGGTGCTGGTTGATGATGTCAACCTGATCGTCACCCCCGATAAATCAACGGCCGTTGCCGCCCTTCGCAGTGGCGACCTGGACATTTTGCCCTATCTGCCACCCAGCGAAGCCAAAAACCTTATGAACGACCCGGCCTTCAAGGTGGTGGCCGAACCACATGGCGGGATGATCACGCTTTTGATGCAAACCGCGGACCCGGTTTTATCTTCGCGCGAAATGCGCCTGGCAATTGCCAAATCCCTTGATATTCCGCAAATCGTGGATGCCGCCACCAATGGCCTTGGCACGCCCAATGCGTCGCTTGTGGCAACGCGGTCTGTTTATCACGATGCGGTACAGGACGAACGGATCGCCTATGCCCCGCAAGATGTCACGGACCTTTTGAAGGCGGCAGGATATAAGGGCCAGGAAATCGTCATTCAAACCAATCGGCGCAACCCGATTAACGAAAATGTTGCCATCATCTCGCAGGCAATGTTGCAAATGAACGGCATCAATGCCCGGATCGAGGTTCTGGAATGGGCCACCCAGCTTGACCGTTTTCGCAATGGCAAATATCAGCTTTCCGCCTTTAACTATTCCAACCGCGCCGACCCGGCCCTGGCCTATAGTGCGGTCACCGCATCCAAAAAAGACCGGGGCAGCGCAATTTGGGATGACCCCAAAGCCATCGCCCTTTTAAACGACGTGCTGCAAACCCCCGACGGACCAAAACGCCAGGCCCTGTTTGATCAATTGCATGAATTGTTCTTGCATGACGTGCCCATGCTGATGCTGGCAAACGGCATTGATGTTTCCGTTACCGCCGCCGACATCGTGGGCTATCGCACCTGGAACGGCTTCACCCGCCTATGGGGTGTCGGGGTTAAAAAATGATCTGCGGCACAAACATCGCCAGAAAAAACAATAGCTTCGCGCAGCACTGGTTTCCCAAAAACCAGTGCCTGCGCTAAACGCAGAACACGCAAACAGGGGCGCATAATGCTCAGATTCATGGTTGCACGTTTGCTTACAGCCATACCAACGCTCATTCTGGTTTCAATTACCGTTTTTACCATGATCCGGCTGGTTCCGGGCGACCCGGTCACCCTCATGCTGGGCGATAACGCCGACCAGCAGGTCTATGACGCAATGCGCCACCATCTTGGGCTGGATCAATCCATTCCCACCCAGATGTTTCTATGGTTTCAGGCCCTGTTGCACGGCGATTTGGGGCACTCCATCACCACCGGCGAACCGGTCTTGCAGCTTGTGCTGCATCGCTTCTTTGTCTCGGCCCAGCTTGTGTTAATTGCCATTGCCATATCGGCCTTCATCGCCGTGCCTTTGGGCATGATCGCCGCCTGGCGCCAAAGCAGCGGCTTTGACCTCGGTGTTGTCATAACCGCAACAATGCTGATGTCGATCCCCACCTTCTGGGGTGGGTTGATGTTGCTGTTGTTTTTTGGCCTTAAACTCGGCTGGCTCCCGGTGATCGGATATGTCTCCATCGCCCAGAATTTCTGGAGCGGGCTGATCTATCTGATCATGCCGGTCGCGTCCCTGGTGTTGCATGAAACCGGCATTCTGGTCCGTATGGCACGGGCATCAACCCTGGATGTTTTACGCCTGGATTACATTACCCATGCACGCGCCAAAGGCCTTTCAGATGCCGCCATCCTGACCCGGCATGTGGCCCGCAATGCGTTTGGCCCCACCTGGACCTTGCTGGGGCTTATTCTGGGCAATTTATTGGGCGGTGTTGCTGTTATCGAAACCGTTTTTACAATTCCCGGCCTTGGGCGCCTGATTGTTGAATCCATTTTCGGTCGTGACTACCCGGTCTTGCAGGGCTGCCTGCTGTTTGTCGCGGTGACCTATGTGGTCGTTAATCTGATCATTGATCTGTGCTACCCCCTGTTCGATCCAAGGATAAAAGCCCAATGAGCCTGCGTAGAACAAACCAAATCCTGGGAAGCAGCCTGGTCGCTTTCTTCCTTGTTGTGGCTTTGACAGGGTTGCTCTGGACGCCGGAAAACCCGCTGGCCATTCACCTGCAAGATAAACTTATGCCCCCGGGGCCGGGCCATTGGCTGGGCACGGATGAATATGGCCGCGATGTTTTATCGCGCCTTATGGCCGCAGCCGGCACCAGCGTTTCCATTTCAACGCTGACGGTTTTGTGCTCGGTCTTTTTCGGGCTGATCCTTGGTGCGCTTTCGGGCTATTGCCGGGGCTGGGTGGACCGCACCATCATGCTGTTTACCGACACGCTTCTGGCCTTTCCGTCCATGCTGCTGGCCCTTGCCTTGCTTTCCATCATGGGCACCAACATTTCCGGCGTTATCATCGCGCTCGGCCTGGCCTATTTGCCCACGGTCACGCGCGTTGTGCGCGGGTCGGTCATGTCGCTGCGCGAACAGGATTATATCGAAGCATCCCGCCTGATGGGGCACCCCGCCGGATATACCCTGCTTGTCCATATTATTCCCAACTGCCTGGCACCGGTAATCGTGATTGCGACATCCATGTTTGGCTCGGTCTTGCTGACCGAAAGTGCGCTGAGTTTTCTGGGGCTGGGCGTGCCGCCGCCCGCACCGACATGGGGCAATATGCTGGCTGGCGCGCGGCCCTATATGGAACAGGCCGTCTGGCTGGGGATTTTTCCGGGCCTGTGTATTTCGATGACATTGCTGGGCATCAACCTGTTTGGCGACTATGTCCGCGACCGATTTGACCCACGGATGAGGGGCCTGTGATGACTGACACCGAAATTTTGTTAAGTGTGCGCGCCCTCGAACTGGGGCTAGTCAGCCCCAATGACAACCGCATTGTCAAATCTGCCAGCTTTGATCTGAAACCGGGCGAGGTTTTGGGCCTTGTCGGGGAATCAGGATCGGGCAAGACCATGCTGGGCCGCTCGCTTTTTGGCCTTCAGCCCGGCGTTGTCGTTCCCTATGGCGGAGACATCCTGTTTCAGGGCCGTTCGGTGCTGAACATGAAAGCCAAGGACCTGCGCCAACTGCGCGGGGCGGAAATCGGCATGGTTTTTCAAGAACCCATGACATCGCTGAACCCGTCCATGACCATTGGTCGCCAGCTGAATGAACCACTGCAAGAACATACCGACCTGAACGCAAAAGAACGCCGTGCCCGCATCCTTGAAATTATGGAACGGGTGGGCATCCCGGCCCCGCAAGACCGGCTGGATGATTATCCCCACGAATTTTCCGGCGGCATGCGCCAGCGCATCATGCTGGCATCGGCGATGTTGCTAAAACCTGCCCTGCTGATCGCCGATGAGCCGACAACCGCACTCGATGCCCTGGTCCAGCGCAGCGTTTTGAAACTCATGCTGGAACTGACCAAAGAAGAAGGCACCGCATTAATCCTGATCAGCCATGATTTACCGATGGTGGCACATTATTGCGAACGCCTGCTTGTTATGCGCCAGGGGGAAATTGTTGAATCGGGCGTGACGGCCGATATTCTGGCAACCCCGCAACACGAATATACCCGCAACCTGCTGCGTTCCATGCCCGAACGCGGGCCTGTTCGCCCGTTCGAGGATACCGACCAACCCATCCTTAAAACCCGGGATCTGGCGGTTGAATATAAATCCCGGTCGGGTTTGTTTGGCAAGGTTGACAAGAAAAAGGCCCTGCACGGCATTAATCTTACGGTGCGGCGCGGCGAGGTTGTGGCGGTTGTCGGGGCCTCGGGCTCGGGCAAAACCACCCTTGGCAAGGCCATTGCCCATCAAATCAAAACCAGTGCGGGCGAGGTGTTATTTCGCGGGCAGGCAGTAAAAAAAGGCAGTGCCACATGGATGGATTACCGCCGAAATTGCCAAATGATCTTTCAGGACCCGTTTGGGTCGCTTGATCCGCGCTTTACCATTCGGCGCACGCTTTCCGAAGCCCTGTATCACGAAAAAGACCTTTCGCGTTCCGAACGGAACGAGCGCATTTGCACCGCGATTGAGGAAGTCGGCTTAGGCATCGCCCATCTTGACCGCCTGCCCCACGAACTTTCCGGCGGGCAGCGCCAGCGTGTTGCCATTGCGCGGGCCATTATCGGACGTCCCGATTTCGTCATCGCGGATGAAGCCGTCTCGGCCCTGGATGTCACCGTGCGCGCACAGGTATTGGAACTTCTGAGTAACCTGCAACATCGTTATGGCTTTTCCTGCCTGTTCATCAGCCACGATCTGGGCGTGGTGGAACAACTTGCCGACCGCGTAATTGTTATGCGCGATGGCAAGATCACTGAAGAAGGGGCGCGCAACCAGATATTTGACACCCCCAAAAGCGACTATACACGCGCCCTGCTTTCGGCAATTCCCAAGCTGAACCGCACCGAAACCGGCGTTGTTTTAAGCTGGCGTTTTGACGAACCGAACATGACAACGGAGGCCGTAGGATGAGCCATAAAGACGGACTGATCCGCGCAACGCCTGAAAGTCACAAAACGGACCCGGCCATCATTTTAACCGTGCTTGATGAAATTGAACGCGCCGGAATTGAAATGCACAGCCTGCTGGTCTGGCATGATGGCGCCTTGATTACCGAGGCCTATTGGGCCCCCTACGGGCCTGAACGCTTGCATATGATGCATTCGGTGACCAAAAGTTTCACCTCGATGGCGGTCGGACTGGCCATCGAGGATGGTAAACTAAACCTGACAGACCGGGTGATCGACTTTTTCCCGGAATTTGAAAATTCGGCTGCCAATGGCATCGAGGCCATGCAAATTCGCCATCTGCTGACAATGACCAGCGGTCATGCCTGCGGTATTTCCGGTGGATCATGGCGCAAACTCAAAACAAGCTGGGTCGAAGATTTCCTTAAACAACCCATTGTCTATGCGCCGGGCGAAATTTTCATTTATGACAGCGCATGCAGTTATATGCTCTCGGCCATTGTTCAGCGTGCTTTGGGGCGCACGGTCCATGATTACCTGACGGATCGCGTGTTTACCCCCCTGCAAATGTCACCCGATATTGGCTGGGACAAAAGCCCGGAAGGGATTAATAGCGGCGGCAACGGCCTGACATGCCGAACATCGGATTTGCTAAAGCTCGGCATTTTGCATTTGCAACATGGCAACTGGAACGGTGATCAGATTTTGCCGGAAAACTGGGCCAAAGCCGCCACCGGCATGCAACTGCGCGATGTCTCGCTCGGTGTGTTAACCGGCGAGCATTATCTTGGTCCCGATGAAAGTGTCGGCGACGCCGCCCCGGAACGGCGGGAAGGATATGGCTATCAATGGTGGCGTGGTGCCCATGACAGCTATGCCGCGACCGGCCTGTTTGGCCAGGCCTGCATTGTGCTGCCCAATGAACGGGCCGTCATCGCCTTCACCGCGGGCATGGACGATAATGATCGCCGTTTTCACGGCCTTATCCATGATGTATTGCGCCCCGCCCTTGGCTCTTGGGACAAGCCCGATTTGCCGGGCCGCATCAATATGCTGGAGCTTTCCCCGCCGCCGCGTGAAAGCTGGGCGCATGCGCCGCAAAACTGGGCGGGCACCTACAAGGCCGAACCCAATGATCAGGGCATCACGGCCCTGCGCCTGGAACAATCCGGTCGCGATATTGTCTTTATTCTCGAGGACCATCGCGGGGTGCATCGCATTCAGGCCGGGTTGGGGCACAGAATTGAAAGCATCACCACCATGACCGGCGCACGCCTGCACCATGCCTATGAACCCGATGCAGGCTTTGCCGTGGCAGCATGGGCTGCATGGTCAGAAATGGATGACGAAGGCTGGCACAGTCTGACATTTGACTGGGCCTTCATCGAAACCGCCTTCCGCGATACGGTACGCTGCAAATTGCGCAATGGTATCGTGCGGATGTCCCGGCAGGTGAATGTGAATTCGTCCATTCTGTCGCTGCCCGAAATAAAAGGGCACCTGACCCAAAACGCCCGGCAAAAAGAAACCGCATCATGACAAAGCACCGCATCGCAGACATGACGGCGGCCGAGTTTGCCGCACGGACACAGGAACCAACCGTCATTCTGGTTCCGCTTGGATCGCAGGAAGTGCAAGGCCCCCATTGCCCGATGGGCGATTACCAACTGGCCGAACGCCTTGCCGTTATGGCAGCACAGGATGCAGGCCCTTGCGCGCTTGTTGCGCCGGGACTTCCCTTTGGGTATGCCGACTTTTTCCGGGATGTTGCCGGTGGCATGCAATTGCGTCCCGAAACATTTAAGGCGGTCCTGCGCGATATGCTCGACAGCCTGCTAGACCACGACCTTAACCGTCTGCTGATTTTTAACGGCCATACCACAAATGCCTCGCTGATCTCGCAAGTCGTGCGCGATATTCGCCGTGATCGGGGCATTATGGTGCCGTCACTTGATATTTGGAAAACCATCCCCGACAGCCTGTTAGAAACCCTGTTTGGCGACACCACCGTACGCGGGCATGGGGGTGAACCAATCAGTTCGATCGCCCTGCATTTATATCCCGAACAGTGCCGCATGGACCTTCGAACGCAGAAAACACCTCGCAAAACAGCCCTTGGTTTCCCTGTGCGCGGTGTGTCTGACGTCACCTTTGAGGGTATCGCGCTTAACCTGCCGTTGAATGCCAAAGACGTTGATGAGAACGGATTACTTTCCGGCTCGGCGGCTTTGGCGTCATCACAACATGGCGAAAAACTGGCGCAGCATATCGTCGGCATAACAGCCCGCCTGATCCGTTCTTTGCTTAATGCTGACCCTAAAAACCCGTTTATGTCGGAGGCATCGCATCTTGACCCGCTATCGTATTGATCCTTTACCGGCACCTTTGGACCCGGCCTTGCTGGCAAAGCTGGAGCAGGTTGAAACCGCCACCCTTGGTCATGTGCGCCTGACCGGATTTGCCAATCGGGCCATTCAGGCGCTCGATAACCAACAGGCGATACGGGCCGGTGTCGCCGTCACCCTGGCGCTACCGCCGATGTGTTCAACGCTGATGCATTACGCGGTAAGCAAAATCCGCCCCGGCGACATGCTGGTCGTGGACCGCTTGGGCGATGACCGCCATGCCTGCCTTGGCGGGGCGGTGGCGCGTGCGGCAAAACTGGCGGGGGCTGTTGGTGTCATCATTGACGGACCCGTCACCGACATTAACGAAATTCTCGATGAAGGCCTGCCGGTTTGGTGCCGGGGGGCATCGTCCTTAACAACACGAAGGCTGAATTTGGGCGGCACATTTAACCGCCCCATCGCCTGCGGCAATACCCCCGTATTGCCCGGTGATGTCGTGTTGGCGGACGCATCCGGCGTGGTTTTTCTGCCCGCCGACGAAGCCAAAGACGAAGCCGATGCCGGCATTGCCCGCCAGGGCCGCGTCGCCCGCACCATGGAACGCCTGCAAAACGGCGAACGCCTGGGCGACATTACCGGCGTTGTGAAACAGATCGATGACGCCATCGGTGCAAACACGAATACAGAGACGAAAACATCATGACATCCCCTGAATTCACCCTGCCCTTGCTGCCCGTGCCGGAAGATATTCCCGGCGTTTTAAGCATTGACGCGCCCAAAGCCCCGTTGGTGCCCCTGGTTTTTGACAGCCCGCATAGCGGCCTTGACCTTCCGGCCGATTTTCATCCTGCTGTCGATGCGGATGCGGTGCGCGTTTCCGCCGACACCCATGTTGATGAATTATTCTCCGCCGCCCCCAATTATGGCGCCCCCTTGTTGCGCGCCGCGTTCCCGCGCAGCTTCCTTGATGTGAACCGGTCCCTGTCTGATATGGATGTCAGCATGGTTGACGGGGACTGGCCCTATCCCACACGTTCCAGCAACACCGCCAAACGCGGCATGGGCCTTATCTGGCGCAAGGCATGGGACGACACTGCAATGTATGACGGCCCACTTACCATTGCCCAGGCGCGCGAGCGCATCCTCACCTATTGGCTGCCTTATCACAGTGCCCTTCGCCGGTTGCTTGATGCATCATACGGCCAGTTTCGCACCGTCTATCATGTTAATTGTCATTCCATGACCAATATCGGCCATACCATGTCATCCGACGGCAAGGGTGCGACGCGCCCTGATATCTGTATTGGCGATCTTTATGGGCGTTCGGCAGGAACCGAATTTACCGACCTGCTATGCGAAATTCTGCGCGGTGAAGGTTTTGTCGTTGAAATGAACAAACCCTTTCGGGGGGCCGAACTGACAGAGGCCTATGCCAACCCGGCAATTGGCCGCCATTCGGTGCAATTCGAAATCAATCGCCGCATGTATATGGACGAAACCACCCGCGAAAAAACGGCTGACTTCCCGGCATTCAAAGCCGCAATGACCCGGCTGAGCGAAAAACTGGCAGCCTATGCAAAGGACAAAGCAAGCTGATGGCAAAACTGAATTTTTATCGCCTGGACCGCAGTGCCATGTTTTCATTGCAAAGCGACCCACGGTTTTCCTACTGCACTTACATACCGAAAAATTATGATCCAGCCGGCGACAAAACCTATCCGTTGGTGGTGCTGATCCATGGCAGCATGCGCAACGCCTATGAATTGCGCGATCAGTTTGTCGATTTCGCCGAAGAACAACAATGCGCGTTACTCGCACCGCTCTTTCCCTGCGGGATCGAAGGGCTGGACGACTTTAACAATTACAAGCATCTTCGCTATGGCGATGTGGCCTATGATACGGTTCTTCTCGACATGATCGACGAGGTATCTGACATTTTTCGCCTCAACAGCGAAAAATTCATGATGCACGGGTTTTCCGGTGGCGGCCAATTTGCCCACCGCTTTTTATTGCGTCACCCTGACCGTTTATCGGCCATTTCAATCGCCGCACCAGGAACCGTCACCCTTGCCGATAACAATGCCCCCTGGTGGGTCGGCACAGCAGACATGGAACACCAATTGGGCGCACCCCTGCGGCCCGAATTGATGCAAAATGTTGCCGTGCAGCTGGTGATTGGGGCGAATGATACATCGCCCGAAGGCACCAAAGTTGGCGAAAAATCAACCTTCTGGATGGACGGCATTAACAATTCCGGTCATACGCGCATGGAACGGATAAACAGCCTGGCAAAAAGCCTGTCGGCGATTGGCGTGCCCTCGGAAATGGCCATTGTCCCCCATGCCGGGCATGAGGGTGATAAAATCCAGGATGCGGTCAAAGACTTTCTGACACGTTTTCTGGCGCGTTAATCGGCAATAGGATCATTGCCGTCAGAAGACGTCCGACTAAGATGGCGATAGAGAATATCAACAGCCTGTTTTCTATCGCCACGTTCCAGCGCATCAATAATCGCCAAATGATCCCGCGCCGACTTTTTCACACGATCTTCGCTCAGGCGGGTGAACTCGGCAAATTCGGTCATGCGGCGCAAATTATTCTGACGTTCGATGCTCTCGGTAAGGAAACGGTTATTGGCCCAGGATACAATTGTAGAATGAAAATTGGCATTGGCCTCAAACCAGGCGCTGCCAGACGTTTCTGACAAAGGGCGCTGTAAAATCGCCATTTGTTCAGCCCGTAAATCCTGCAATTGCGACATTACCGGTTCAAAGCTGCTTTCGCGAATGGCACCGCATTCTATGATAATGCGATAGGCATAACTTTCATTAATCGCATCCTGATGGTCCAGCGTTTCCGTAAAACGCCAACCATGACCGGTCCGGCGTTCTGCCAAACCGGAATTGGCAAACCGCATCATCACCCGCCGGACAATCCCGCGTGACCGGCCAAATTGCTCGGCCAATTCGGCCTCTGAAACCTCTACGCCGATATCTCCATTCGCACGCGAGATCATCATTTTTTCATATAGATCTTCCAGTTCCGAACGCGGCAAACGGGCTTCTATATCCAAATGTTGCGCCGGCGCGCCAACAAACCGGAAACCAACATTGGGGACTTTGGAAAAAACACCAAACTGTTCGAGCAATTGCAACACACTGCGCACAGGCGAACGCGATGTGCCCAGTTCCTTGGCCAGTTTAATTTCCGAAACATGCTCCGACGGTTCCCAATGACCGTTCTGCGCCAGATTAAAAACTTTCCGCGCCAGTTCTGCCTGAAGGTCACTCAATGGCTTTTCAAGAATGTCATCAGGCAAAACAAGTCTCCTTTATTCATACTGCTCGCCAATTCACCCCCGATAATTACCCGAAAATCAGGCGCGATGCGTCAATGAAATTGTATGTTTCATATATTCATCCCCATAAATTTGCGTTTTTCGCACGTGTTTTCCAACTTAAAGTCGACCATGTCCTGACTGGCCTGCCGAAAAACATCCGGCCAGCATTCTATCGGCATTACCTCGACCCCAAGCCAATCGCCGCCACCCTCGGATCACCCGGTTACACAAATGCGCAATGACACCGTCAACGCCGGGTATTCGTGGCAGTCTTTTGATAAGTCGCTGTTTCGCAACCACAGTTCACCATGGCATCGTAATCGGTAAAAAGCTGTGATTATCCATCAACGCCAGTCCGACAGAGCACAACAAAAGGACCGCGAAAACGATATTGATCACTCTGCCCAATACCGGATTGGTCAAAACAGTTGAAAACGTCACCCCGAATGCGAGCCAGGTCGTATTTACGATTACGATCACAGCTGTCAAAACAATGACTTTAACCGCAGCATCCCATCCGGCTTGTTCGGGCAGGATCATATGGCTCGAATAAACGGCACCTATGGCGGCAAAGGCCTTGAGATTGGTAATCGCCAAAGCAAAACCGGGCAAAAACCCCGCATTGCGAGATCGCGGTTGGTGTTTAGCATCCCCGTTTTTTGATCGGATCGGTGCGGTGGCAATTTTCCATGCAAGATAGCCAATATAAATCGCCGCCGCGACCTCGATCACCGCCAACAACACGGGCTGAACAACCAGAAAAACGGTAACGCCCGTCGCCACAAACAGCAAAACAGCCGTCGTGCCAACAATAATGCCCAACAGGTACCGCACACCATTCCGAAACCCGAAGGCTGCCCCCAAACTGGCAAGGCTAAGTGTTGCCGGTCCCGGACTGCCCATCAGCGGAAATGCCGCAAGCAACAGCAATATAATATCGCGTAACATGGTTTACACCGTAATCAGGACACTGCGTTCTTTTACCAGTAAATGAATCACAGCAGATAACAAACCCAGCGCAATGGCCAAAAACCATACGGCGTCGTAAGTACCGAAACGGTCAAACCAGATCCCGCCTAACCAGACACCGACAAACCCGCCAAGTTGATGACTGAGAAAAACGAAACCAAAAAGCGTTCCCATCACGCGCGGACCAAACATAACCAACACAAGGGCGCTGGTCAGCGGCACGGTTGAAAGCCAAAGCCCCCCCATCAGAAACCCGAATATCATCACCGAGGCTGGTGTCACCGGGAAGGAAACGAACCCCAGAATAATGATTGCCCGTAAAACATAAATCATCGCCAATACATAGGGCTTGGGAAAAATGCCGCCCAACCGCGCGGCCAACAGCGTACCAAAGATATTGGCAAACCCCGCCAGAGCCAAAGCGCGCAACCCCAAAGCACGTAATTCCTCGGGCGAAAGACTGGTGCCAATGCAGAAGTTTTGCACATAATTCGGAAGATGCGCCGTAATGAAAGCAAGATGAAAACCGCACACAAAAAACCCGGCACTCAACATCAGGAAACTTGAGTGACCAAAAGCCTGCCGCAGGGTCTGTCGAAGGTAAACAGGGGCATCCTCCGCAATCCTTTTGTGATCCGCACGTAAAAACGGAATACAAAAGGCCATCGGCACTAGGCTCAGGACCTATTA
>NZ_JFJZ01000043.1 GCF_002115825.1 Thalassospira sp. MCCC 1A01428
AGCCGTGAGAGGACGTTTACAGTGTTCTCGGCATTTTGGATTAGCTCCGCTAGGTGTTGGGCTAACCAACGCTGCAACACATCACCACGGTCATCGAGCTCAAGTTGCTTAACGATCACATTTCCAAGAGCCAAAACGTCCGTCGACTGCATCTATCTCTCCCCCTGAACGTAACAAATATAATCGATGGATCGATCGCTCTGGAACCTTGGTGCTATCGTCAAGGTAACCTCGGCTGCGATCACGACCTCGACGCGTTAAAACTACCTCAACGATTAAGTCCAAGTTCTGTGATCGCAAGAACTGAGCTACTTGCAGCTTATCAGCGAGAAGACGATTTCCGGAACATCGAAGACCATGCATATAACGTTCGTTGTCATCCTCCGCCTTCCCCCAAACTTCATAGCTAAACATGGATGTTTCCTGTCTAGCACCTAACCAAGTTGGGGCCCCGTCAATGCTTTGCATGAGCTCACAAGAAGCGGTTACCAACGCACCAGGCTTTGCAGTAATGCCAGTGGCCGGACCGCGCAGTGGATCTGCTTTATCAATTCCATCAATGGGCTCATGATTGCTGATCCATCCAACTAGAAAATATGGATCGCTTGAAAATTCATGGTCATCTTCGCCATCAGAAGGCAACTTGTAGTCCCATGAGCTTTGCATACTTTGCAAAGCTCTCATAAGCGCTGCACCACTTGATGGAGATACCAAAGCGCTCGAAATATGTATTTCCTCCAAGCGATCATCACTTCTAAAGCTAACTTCGCCATCCACAATAATATAATCATTTCGGTCACTCGGGAGAAATTCTGATGTGATGTTTCCATTATCAATGCTGTTAACCCAGTCGCCCAAAGGATCGGAATCTTTTAAATAAAATCGCTTTTGCAGCGGAGTAGGGGCTAACAAGTCTGATAGCCATAGAGGAGGAACAGAAAGCTTTTTGTCTTCGACATGCTCTTTTAAGTCATATGTACTGTACCAGTGGTCGTCGTCTTGTAAGGTCAGAGGTTCAGTCTGCAAGAGTTCGCCGATCGCACACCACATCGCATTCCATTCGAGATACGTTTGGTACCTTTCCAGAATTGGCCGGCTGCCATGTCTGTGATTGGTTAGTTGCCAATTACTATCTCGGACTTTCTCTCGACGCCGAAAGTCATTTAGTTGCTCACGAGCACCATTTATTTTCCAAACATCGACAATCCAATGCTCGGCAACATCGAGTAACTTTGTCAAAGAGAGGGATGCAAACGATCGCACAAACGGCGCGTACCAATAGGGAACAGTATCAACATTATCAAACTGAAAGCGACGTTCATCGTTTGAAGCGCGATCTTCTCGCTGAATATGATGCTCAAGCCTTGGGATGCGATCCAAATGCGTTGTATCGGCTAGCTCCAGAGCTACCGATTGGTCCGGCTCAATCGATAGTTCCCCATCACTTAAAAGCGTTAAGCAAGCATCCTTCGCAAAGGAACGCACCAATAGGTGCGGGAATGTTTCATTGAGAGCAATTTCAAGCAGTTTCTGACTTGCAATCATTCCCACTTCGGAATTTTCGGATACAATTTTCGACCACGCAACGACAAACCAGAGACGACCCGACAGCCAATAAAACGGCATAGTACGACTTCTAAAAACTTCATCTTCCTGGCGATCATATTGTTGAAGAAATGATTTAAGAATTGAAGTTTCTTTCGCCTGCGCCAGAAGTCGAACTCCATAAGCAGCACGCCAACGCGAACGCACATCAAAGTCGCACATGTAAGCAAACAAGAACCTCGCGATAGCCTCATCAAGGGTTCCTGGAATTGAGGATTTCGGCGAAGTTTGGTCAAGATGTTCTATCGGAATGCGTTCACTAAGTCGCTTCGTATACCAATCAGCAAGGCGAGCAGCCGCATCAGGCTCCAGTGCAGATCCAATGTGTGCGGCCAACAAAAATATGCGTCTGGAATCTAAATTGTCGACATGGCTTGCAATACCTCTAATCAGGATACCTTGCACAGATTTTTGAGGAAACTTAGCTCGCTGGAATGCCAGCAAGACTGGGTTTTGCTCGAATTCATTGACAGGCCACAATAAGGGTAGGTGCTGCTCAACAATGTTTCCGATATTGAGGATACACCAATCCTGAACAGCCGAACTCAAATGCCATTCTTCGAGTGCATCGAAGACAGCCTTTATCGCAACTTTCTGTAAGCAGCTGTCAGAAATCGAACAAAGAGCATTCAGGTGATCAATCTGATTTCTGGGTTTAACAGCGCTTCTTGCAGATGCGAAAACGCCATCCATCGGTGTGTAGCCAATTTTAGCCATTAGTCGGTTCTTCGCATCAGTTAAAGCCTGCTCCAGCGTAGACGGGTTAACCAAGGCGTCTAGGGACCATTCAATTCCGTTTACTTTGCTTTCTGATGACCCTTCGGGGACTTTTCTAGACTCGGCCGGAGCTTGCAAATCAGCTCTAAAGTTGCGTTGCGTAACCAGTGCATTCACCCACTTTTCGTTAATGCACTGATCTCTAAGGGACTGAAACACTCGTTCTGAGGGCGCGGGAGTTCGGTCTAGCAGGGCGTCTCTTGCACTTAAATCTGCTAGGTTTGCGCGAATACGTTCATCAGAATTGAGGATTCGATCAAAGATTAGCTCATGCGTTTCGTCAAATTTCCCCAAGAAATATCCCAGGCACTTAGCAATCGCCGCATTAATTGAACCATTTTCAAGGCAGGCTTTCACAAAAGACGACAATGTCTTATGGACTTCAACGACTTCTTCGTCATCCCATCGTGCAATGTTCCCAAGAGCGAGCGGCGCATCAAGGTTGCAAATCGAGGAAATTGCTTCCTCCCAAGGGAAAGATTCTGGATCGTCAAGTCTGATTGCTGCATCAGCTACAATGTTGCTCAGACGGCCAGCTGTACAAGCTTTGTCCGGGAAGCCTGCTCCTCCGCGAAACACGAGAGAGTCAATTAGTTTGATCTGAAATATGACCTCATAATCAAGGTCTCCCGCAGCTGCAACCGCCTGATTAAAAATAGATTTTGCTTCATGTGGGTTTATCGGTGCAATCAGGCGAGCAAACTCAATCAAAGTCTCTGATTTTTCTCTTGCTCCAATACGCACGTTTCTGGCTTTGGTACTTGCCTCTAGCACGTCTCTCTGAAGTTCAGCGTGCAGGTTGTGCTGTAAGCTTAAGCGTGCGAAAACAGATTCATCTGGAGCCATGTACGCATCACACCAGTTTCCGTGCACAATTGCAGCGATTTCCTTCACCTTTAATGGGGCTCGGTCCGTAGCTAGAAGTGTGCAAGCGTGTCTAGCGGCTTCGGCTCTCAGCTGCCTTCCACAAACCTCACGGTTAATTCGCCAAGCATTACTTTCAATTTTTCTTGCAAAGTCCTCAACAGATTTAAGGTCATCTTCCTGTTTTCGGGGTCTCAGCAATAGAGACGTGACCCCGGCATACAGATCAAATATTTCGCGTGTGGTTTCATTTAACCTGCGATCATGGTCATCTAGCGAATGACTCTGAATAGTTTCACTAGTTTGTTCCTCGCGCGGTAAAAATACTTTTTTGAAGTCAGGAACCTTACCTCCTCGGTATTCCCGAAGCACAAATGCACGGAATATAAGCGAGATTTTTGAACCATGATGTGTATGACATCTATCGATGCGTCGTAATTCCGGTGCCAGAAACTGTTCTAAAACTTGATCGACAGTTTCAGAGTTCATCTGCCGAGCGACAATGAGTTCACAGGCAAGCAGCACCGTGTCGAGCACAAAATGGTGATGTGAAATTTCCTGACCGTACTCGAATGCTTTGTCTATATGTAAACCAAAGCGCAAAAGTGTCTTCAGACCTTCTTCCACTACCGTAAAGTCGACTGATCTTCCGGATAAAGCCAAAGGAATGAGAACAAACAAGGAATACATGTCCCCAAGTATTTTGCTTGAAATCACGGTTTCAAGAGTATTCACATCACCTTGCGCAATCAATTTTTGGGGAAGAATTTTTGCAACCCCCAAGTGGGTGCTTCTTTTAGGCGACCAGATATCCAGTTCTTGTAATGCAGCTCGAGGGCCATAAAGTTTTAGTGCGGCTTCAACATCGCAAGCTATATCCCGCTCTGAAATGGACCATCTATCTCTGCCATTTGCCCTCCTTTCAGAAGCTGCCTGCGAATACGCTTGTAGCCACGCCCGAAGCAGTCTTTTGGTTTCTCGAGCAGAAATACGATCATCGCTGTCTGCATCAAGAGCAAGTTTTTGAAACAGGAACGAACCATGAAGACCGGCGTACTGGCTGTTGGCAAGAATCAGACGGCCACTTGTTTTATATGCGTAAGATGCCGCTAAGTCGGGATTCTTAGATAGTAACTCGACAATTGCATCTTCCGTTTCCAATCCTTCTGCTCCCAGGAGAACAAAACGAAGAGCACGCTCTGTATCGCCTGACGTCTCGCAGACCTGAATTGCTAACCGAAGCCTTTGCAGCTCTGTTTCTCGGCGCAAAATCGGGTCAACTACAACATTTGGGGCAGGTTGCTGCTCCACCAGATCAAGAAGGTCTTTACCTCGATTGGCCTGAGCGAGAGCTGGAGCAAGATTCATAGCTGCATATGGGTCTATGTCTGCTCTTGAAAGAAACCAGTCCGCAGTTGACTGCATTACTGCGGGTAAGGAGTGTGCTCCCTCGGTCCGAACGAAGTCTTCGAAATCCTCATCCGCAAACCCAACCTTGTTCTCCTCAAGACGTATACCTGGAGCCAAATCAGCGCATAAATCGATTAACTGTGCTTTTCCCCGGTTCAAAACTGCGGCTAAATCATCAATCGGAATGGGACGCGGCAACGAGATCAATCCAGCACAAAGCTCTCGCACTTCCAAATCTGCACCATTCTTTTTACTTGCTGCAGAAAACAACTGTCGAAAGATCTCTTCCAACGATTTCCCTTTAGGCCTTAACCTGTTAAGGGCCTCAGGTGGATTATCGAGCGCATCGCGAAAAGCGTAGGCTTGTACGCGCGGCACACCACCAGATAAATGATGAAAATCTTCGATCCAGTCTTCGGGAGCATTCCAAAATTTCGCGACATTCTGACTAGATTCGGTTCTATTGAATGTTCCGACTTCGAAGCGCTTGTAGGTCTCCGGCAACTTAAGTTCCGATAGGCGACCTGTTCTGGTTGTAACGATAAAACGCACATTATCTGGAACGCTTTGGAACCTTACGAAATCCCATATGAAGGGTGTTTCCTCGGGCGTTCGGTTCCTAGCTGCTGTCACGGCGTTGTCTGCAGCGTCAATCGCTACAACAATGAGTGCATTCTTGCTCTTTGATGCAAGCGTATCAGCGGCAATTACGAGCCGTTTCATAAACTCGCGCGGATAGTCTAACGATGAACTACGTATTAGGAGCAGTGGAAGCCTAAGCGAAGCTGCAAGCTGGTTCGAAATCTGAAGGTACGCATCCTCAGCACGATGCCTAAATCCGCTCGGGTCCGAGTAACGACCACCACCGTAACAATCATATTTTATCATCAAGGAACCTGTGGGGAGTAGTTCCTCGATTTCTTGCAAAGAAGTTGTTTTGCCAACTCCAGCAACACCATGCATACAAACATATTGCTGCCCCGACAAAAGGCTTTCGGTTGCTTGTTTCACGGAATTGCGAAGAACAGGGGCGTCAACGATAGATATCTCTGGAGGGCAGGGGAGTAGCGCGGCCGGGTCCGCTACACCCAATTGGAGTAAAACTGATTCACGCGTGATCAGCTCTCCTACAAACTCTGGTCTCATCCGCTTACGCACGTACTCTCGGAGAGAGAGGGCAGCTGGAACAATTTCCTGGCTCGTCCATTCGGAAATGGTACTGAGAAGCTGTTCTTCTTGGGATATCCGGGATGCGGAGCCGGTGTCAAACTGAAACACGGATGCAAATAGGCGTAACTGCTCGGACGAGAGGTCAGTCGCATAACCTATTTGCGCCTCAAGCTTCGCTGTTTTGGCTGGCTTCCTCCTCGGAATAGAGACCTGGGTCTGGGCCGCGCGCCTAAATGCTTCTATGACATTCTCGTCAGTGGGTTGATTGCTTACAAGAGATACACGTGGTAGCTCGGCCGTTGAGGGGCGCTTCTCCACCAGCGCCTTCCAAGCTTTGGCCAGCTTCCCCAAGATCGATTTTCCCTTGGGACCATCAATCAGACGAGAAGCTGTCCAATTTCCGGCTGGATTGGCAGCCGAGTATTTCAATTGTTGTAATTCGATCTTGCTTGCAGAAACGGCATTTTCGCCACCAAAATACAAAGTACAATCTACACCGTCCCATGTTTCGGGAGATGCCCCGTCCTCATCAGCCTTAGAGAGCCCCTCGACAGTTAAGGCTCTGAGTTCTTCATCGTTTAGCAACAGCTTCAGCGCTAAGCGTGTAGCCCACAGCTCATGAAAGTCATCTCCAGTGTTTGAGCCCAATGCCCCACGAAACTCACTCACTAATTTTCCTTTCAAACCTTCGATCGACTGAAGAGTTAAGTAGTTCTTTCAGAAAACGACAAGTATGATTTGTTCTACAAAAATCATATTTAAGTATGACCGCTCTTTCGTAAACCACCTTGTTGCCGCAGAGGAGAAGAAGGGCCTTCGCGCGAGACATTCTGATATAGAGCATTTTGCGATTTTTTCAGACGTGCAGCAATGGGAGGGCCCCACAAGATGACGATCGACTGCTCTAGCCCTTTAAAACGGGTACAGTATCGACGGTTACCGAGCCTGAGCGGTCGGCCTCCAGTCGCCCTCCATTTTGCGGTGCCGGAGATGGACGTTGTAGCCAGCACTGCCTACTTTATGACGTGCCCCGGGGCATGATGACGCTTGGGTAATTTTTCTTGTCATTAAAAGAAATTAAAATAACCATCGTGAAAAGATCAAGCGTCAACACGGCCGACAGGCAGATTTAAATTGACCAAACGGCCCGCATCGCTTTAAGCTAACTCTGTTAGCGCAAAATCGCTGACCGGGTTTGGCGACCTGAATATACCAAGGCGCTTGATAACCGCGCCATTTTTGGACGCGGTTTTTCTTATGGTCGGGCGCAATGGGAGACCTTTACGGGTCTGCCGGTTCCTTGGTGCCGGTTCGCCAACCTGTTGTTGCCTGACCACCCTTTTGGCGAGGGGTGTTCCGGGTTAATTCAGAACCAAGGAATTTCTTATGAACACACCTCAATTACCAAAGTCCATACCTGCTGTTTTCGAGAAGAATGGCGTTATTTTAACGAACAGCCGTGACGTAGCTGCGTATTTCGGCAAGCGGCACGCTGATGTTTTGCGTGCTATTGATAAGCTGGAATGCAGTGAAGATTTTTACCGGCGCAATTTTGCGTCGGTAATCGTTGAATACGAAAACGGAAAGGGTGGCAAGCAAGAAGCCCGTGCTTTCGATATGACCAAGGATGGTTTTGGGTTTTTGGCGTTTGGCTTCACCGGCAAAGAGGCGGCCAAGTTCAAAGAAGCCTACATTTCGCAGTTCAACGAAATGAAAAAGATGTTGCTTGAACAATTTGCGCCAGTAACGGGCGGCAAAGAAAACCCCAATCTCCCGACACAGCATCAGGTTCGAGACGAAGCGCTGAACATGGTGCGCGAGATGCTGCCCTCTTTGCGCCAGGAGCTGCTGAACGGTTTGCTTCCAATGTCTCGTGACATCAGTCTGCATTCGTTGTTAGGCGATGTATCGACGGGGCAGGGCAGGCTGCTTGGGGTATGGGAAGATCTCCCGGCACATAACATCCAATGGCCAGACAAGGCACTTGCCGAGCGCCACGAATATGTGGTGCTGGGTTATTGGGCTGAAACCCGATTGCCCACTGTCATGAGGTTGTATGCTGGTAACTGGATCATTGCATCACAGCTTGCCGTTTATTTGAACCCGGATTTTCGGTTCGTTGCTGCCTTTGAGGCAGATGCATCGACGGTCTGAGACCCATCAAAAGATGTTAAAACCCCTTTGCCAATCAGAGGACATGGGTTTATCAGCTTAAAGATGTATTTGGGGTCATCGTTAAGCTGTTTAAAAGGAGGGGGGGCATGTCCTCAACCAAAAATCCGGTTTTATTGGGAGAAGCACCAAAGGGCACGCAGGGTTTTGCTTTTGATTGGAATGCCTGGACAACAATGCGGTTTGCAGAAGCTGTGGGTTTTAATGCGAGATTCATTTTTAAATATTTCCGCCCACTGAATTTACTTGATGACAGGCAAGAGACTGGAACAAATTCTTACGATGCCTTTGATCATCAGCGCGCGGTCCAAAATGTTGGCCTCAAAATAGCTGCTGGGGACAGGGTAATTTGTGTCGGCTCCAGGGTTACACGGGCTGTTTCTGAATACTTTGGGATCAATGTTCAGTATAGCTCAAGATTTATTCCTATGTGCTCGTGGGGAGATCTGATTGAAGGCAATCAGTTCGCTCAGATCCCACATCCTGCTAACCCGGCCGGAAGGCAGAGTTACAGACGGGGGCTGCCCGCCCAACCGAAGGTAGCTATCTCATTTCTAATTGCCACAGTACGTGAGCGTTATTCAGACGCGTTCCAACACCGTTTAGACACTGAATAATCAAGGGTTTTAAAAATGAAAAAAATTATTGCCGCTCTTCTTTGCCTGATGCCGTTGGCCGGTTGCTGGTGGGATTCCGCTCCTGAGACCTACAAAGGAACCGCAGAAATCAAATTTGACAATGGTCAAACAGTGAGCCGCGACTTCCAGTGTGACTTCCGGGCTCAGCAGGCAACGCGATCATGTGATTTTTCAATTGATTTAGCTAAAGATGAAATTCAACAAGCCTTTGAGCAAGACTTTTCTATGTTTAAAGTGGTTTTGAATTTTTCAATAACAGCTAATGCGCGAAAAGAAGATCGCTATATGATAACAGTTCAACCGCCCTTTCCCGAGCAGTCCTGGAGGGTACGTTGGTTGCAGTATGACTTATTTCCCTGGAAACTGGAAGCTGAACCAGTTGCTCGCACAGAAGCGAATGTCCCAGCCTATGTTGTCGATGCAGATCAGCTTGATGAGGGGTTTCCGATTTCATTGCTTTTTGACACGCGTCCAAAAGCAATGACCAATCTTGAGGTTGTGATCAAATGGAAGTCGGTTCCGGCCAATTCGCTATCTTCGTGATTCTAGATGTTGCTGTTGAATTTGGTTGCACTTTTGTGGTCCCTCTGCCTGTTTAGGCAGGGGGATTTGTTTTGGGCGTTTAGGCCCTGGGTCTTCCACTATTCATTGAGGTCGTTCATGGCGACGGGGCGTTTGGTTATCGTTAAGGAACGAAAAGGCGCCGTCCGACGAATGATGGATGACGCCTTTAGATGATCAGCCGTCCCGGTTTCTTCCGCCGAAACCACCACCATTCATTTGTGCAAATGCGGAGGCTATATCTTTAGCGAAGGCTTGTCGTTCTTGAGGGTTGCTGAAAGCACCTCCGCCGCTCGCGCTGGAGCCAGCTCCGCCGCCTGTGGAATATTGACCAGCACCAACGCCAGCTAACGGTTCTGCCCCTTTCTCAGGAGCCTTTGGAGCAGACTGTAAACCGAAGGACCTCGCGGCCTGCCTTAATCCCCCAACCATGCCACCCTGGTGCAAGGCTTGTCCCATTTGTTGTGCCCCGCTTGCAGACGCATCAATATTGCTTCGACCTGACATCATGTCTGATATTGAACTTCGGGCGCCGCCCGCGCCAAAGGCTGCGGTGTTTGCGCCCCCTGCTATTTTCATAGCACCCATTGCAGCACCACCGGCGAGCATTTTAGCCCCCATGACGACGGCCGCAGCCGGACCCGCACCGTCATTGGCACCAGACAAGTTGGAAGCCAGTGACTTCGATTGCATGTGCAGCAGGATTGAAATCAGCCCGATCACTGGCATGATCAGGAAATTGGGATCGAGGACAATCCAGCTTCCTAGCTTGACCAGCCTTTCCTGTTCTTCACAAACAGCATTTGTCAACGGCGGTTGCAGGTCCGGATCGTTGCTATCGATGAAAATCACCGGCATTTCTGTGCCGAATACAGAAAAATTAGGATTTTGGTATTTGGTTTCGTTCTTACAATAGAAATAATATCTCTTGGCATTGTATGGATTGGAAAGCTGCTGCACGCCAGCAAGCAAATCATCCATTTTTTTTGAGAATTTGTCGATACCCTGAAGGGTAAACCCCATGGCACCGGAGGCAAGTATGATGGTGAGCCAGGCACCTAGCAGCACACGCAGCGATGCAGAAGATACCGCTCGCGCCGGCTTTAACCAGTAAAGTCCGACAAGGAGAGGCGCGAGAATTGTGATGGCGACATATTTGAACATCGCTTCGACCATGAAGGCTGCAAAAATGCCTATCACAAAGAGGAAGGGGAGCATGGCGATAATGCAAAGAAAACCCCGCAAAATCATCCCCACCCCAAAGCTACCATCGCCCTGGGCAATGTTGATCATGATTCTTGAAATTTTAAAGCCCTGATACTCAATCTGGCAGGCGAGGGTGGCATATCCGTTTTCGGTATTTACTCCATTTTTAGGATAGTGATTGGAGCCTTCCGTCAGAGCCTGAACATGACCATTTGTTTTGGAAACAATAAGTGCACCTGCCTGAAGCGAAGATTGCTCAATCGCGTCGCTAATTTGCAGGACATAAGGTTGAGTTGACGAGATCCCGTCTTGCAGAATGATGATGGCAATACCCGCGCAAGCCAAAGTCGGAAAAAGCTTTTTGAGCATCCCGGCATTGCCTGAAACAAGGGAGATCGCAACGCTGATCAGGATGAACAGCGAGATGATACCGCCGAGAACCTTTTTGACCTCCGGACCAACGGCTTTAAAAATGTCGTGAGAGAATGTATCTTTTGTGGTGGCCAACTGGTTAAAAAGCTCACCAACCTTACAGTCATAGGCTTCTTGTGCATGAGCAATGGATGCTGTGGCGAGACAGCTAATCAGGATGACTAATAGGGAAGTGAAGAGGCGCTGTTTCATGACGTGACCTCTGACCTGGCTTTGGCTTTTTTCCGTGCAAGAAAATATCGCGTGATCGCCGCGACACCCGGGGCAAGTCCGATGAATAAGGCAACCGGCAACCCGATTTTCGGCATGTCCTGAAGCAGAAAAAAGACTACGCCTGCGGCAACCAGTGAGATGAATATCGTGGCCCTGATTTCTGCAAACATTTTGGTTTTGGCTGCATCAGGCATTGCTGGTAGTGCGTCCGTGCCTGAGGTTGTCGCGGCTAATGCCTGAATGACGATCGGCATGTCCTGTCCCAGCTTCATGATCTGCAGGCGTAAACCATATAGCTCGTCATTCGACGGATTTAACCCTTGTTGCTGCGCATATGAAATGATCGCGTTGACGGCGTCATCAATTTCAGCAGTGGAGGGAAGGTTCAAACTTGTTGTCATGATCCGCTGCCTCCTTCAGGCAGGAGGGCAAGCATAATTGCCTCTTTATCTGTATCACCATCTCGCGCCAGTTTTAATGCTGCGTCAATATCGAGTTCTTTACCGATAAGGGTGTATAACTCTGACAGTTTCCGCCGGTTTTCTGCATCAATTGCCTCCCGGTAGAACTGCATTTCCCGAACGCTGTTGTCGAAATGGCGGTTAAGATCGCGCACAGACTTTTTGGCGGTTGTGCCGTCAGGAGTTTGTTGGGAATGAACCTGCTGGATGAATTCCCTGATTTCATTAATAGAAGCGTCCATCTGCGCGATGTAGCCATGAAGCTTTTGAAGATGTTGATTACTTCCGACAGGCTTGGCGCTCTTTTTTTTGCGCGGGCGGGGCGCTTCTCCGGTTTGCATATCGGTCATTTATGGTTTTCCCTTTTTAGCGGAACAGGATCGCGCCTGGTCACTTCAATGACAAAGGACAATCGTCCTTTGCGCTTCATGGCCGAGCCCAATGTTTTTAGTTTCAGCACGGCCATCACAAGCGCCCAGCATTCGCAGATAACCAGCGTTACAAGGGCATAAATTGCGATCCTGTTGCCCTGATCAATTTCGATCAGGGCAAGGGAGGCAATCAGGGCTAGTCCGGTGCGGATAAAAGTCCGAATAGTTTTTTGCATGAAGGCGCGATCGGTTTCGAGTTTGAAAGATATAAGATACCTGAAATTCCGAATCCACAAAACATCTTTCAATGACCAATTCAGCAAAATTTCAGATAGTTCAAGTGGGTACTGTGCTGGTTGGTGGCGATTAATTCATGAATAAAGTTGTTCTATTTTAACTACTTAACCGCCACAAAAGATAAAATAACCCCAAAAACAAAATTTAAACTGGCGCATTACCCCCTTTGTAGTACAAATGGGAGAAGATTGGTCATTGAAAGAAAAAAATAAAAATGCCATTATCTTCAAACAAACATCGTCAACCTGGCCAGAGGATCGCACCAACCGTAATCGACAAACGCGCTGCGGTTCGGCTTCGGCTTGTCCGGAGACGCGCAGAGGTTTCGCAGGTTGAGCTTCAGCGAATGTTAGCGCAGCGTGGATACATCGTTTCGCGGCAATTGCTGGGTAAACTTGAATCCGGGGACACGCGAATGTCGTTAGGGCAAGCCCATCTTTTTGGCCAGTTATTGACAGGAGATGGAGCGATTTTGATCCGTGATGATCTGTCTCTGGCAAGGGACTGGGACAGCGATGATGGAGAAGAGGGATAAGGGTAGATGGGCCGCCAAGCGAAAATAGTTATCGCTGTCCGTATAGCATTGATGATTGTCCTGATTGGTTTGGATGCCGGAGTTCTGGTTGCAGGGCTTCGGTATTGATCGCGATCGATCATCTTTGGAGAACAAACTGTGGTGCCTGAGATGGATTGCCCCTCCACAGTTTGGTTCTTCTTTTGAAAGGATGAGGGGATGGGAGTTTTTACGATAGAGCGCGCAATCATCATTGTCGTATCGTTTGCGTTGGGTTTGGTGTGCGGTGCCATCCTGCTGATATCTGCCCTGGCTTTTGTGTGATGACAGGCAGGTAATAATTTAATGTGTGCTGGTTATGACCCTGAACGGGAGGATGGTTTCGACAATTTTTCTATTGAGAAGTTGTCGCGACATCTCGCTATCTGGCTTCTGCTACGCGGCGGGCAAGCCAATTGGTTGGTGGCGGCAGAGGCATTTAGCACGTCATGTCAGGATCTTGTACCTGCCATTGATCATCGCCGATCTTTGATTGTTTCGGGGGACACGATCTATTTTTGCGGTAACCGCGATAGCGCCAAACAGGCCATTGCTGAACACGACATTTTAGCTCTGATCGAGCATATCGTGATTACAAAAAGTCGCGTGGTAAGTATTGCCGAAATCTCGGAATTCTCGGGTGAACCTTCATCACGGGTTCGCTGGGCCATCGCGAATTACAGCGTTTGGGCTCGGCGTTACCGGCCAGGGTCGCACTTTGATCTTGGTCGGTGTTTCAGCGACTGGCCACGACCGGGCGAACAAGGAGGGCAGAAATGATTGGTGAGATGGTGATTGTCGGACTGGAGGATGGTTTCGATGATGACGGCGCGTGGAACGTGGAGGCTGGTGGCCGCGTGTCACTGAAACTTTTTTCCAAATGCCTTGCGCTTTGGCTGTTGCAATGTGACGGCACCGCATCGCTAGCTGAAACCATTCGCTGTTTTAATACGACATCTTTTGTGATCCGCCAGGCGGTGAATTGGCGCAGCACTTTGTCGTTTGATGACGTTGGGAAGATTGTCTTCACGGGAAACTGTTTGAGCGCCCGTAATGAGATTACAGACGATGACATGATCTCACTGATCGAACTCATAGCTCGCGCCCAAAACCGTCAACTTACTGTAAGCGAACTCGCAGAAATTGTCCGGGTAGACAATGCTCGCATCAACGCGGCATTGGCAGCTTACGTGACCTGGTCACAACGCAACCGACCAGGTCTTAATTTCGACTTGGCTGATTACGTCGTTCAAAGCCTGAGAGCGTTATGACCGCTAACCTGCCCTCGCAAAAACAGCTTGTTTTTCAGACTAGCCATCATCCCTTGCTTCAGACAACTGCGTGAGACTGTTTTTTGGGAGAGTGTAAATGCTGCCTGACCTTAAACTGATCTCAGATATCAGTTGTTATGTTCTTGAGCCTGTACCGAACGATCAGGTCTGCAAAACTGTCGTTGGTGACGGGGCGTTTTACCCGTGCAAAAACATTCACGCGCAGTTCCTTGGTCTCTTGAGCGGCGAACCTTTTAACTGGGTTCGTGCGAATTTGGGTATTAGTTATTCAGTCGCATATGGCCGTCACGTAATCCAGGGTTGGCAACTTGAAATGACGATCTTCTGACAAGCCAGGCTCGCAGTAAAAGGAGACCTTCTTCCATGCCTAAATCCTTCACATGGCAAAACCTCATCTCAGAATTGCCCCTGGGTCGGATAACAAAATCCGGGATCTGGATGACGCTGTTTTTGTTCGCATCTCCCATTTCTGTTTTGACGTCATTGGCCTTCACCGATCAGGCCGTCGCACAACCATTTGAAGGGATTGATGATCCCTCCAGTGAGGGCGGCGCCCGGCCGTCGTCGGTTAGCAAGGAAAAGAAACTCTCGCCGACAAACATTGATCTTTGGGGCTTATTGAACCAGGGCTTTGTTGCGATTGACGTTGTGCCCTGGCACGAGCCTTCGAGCGCGATGATTTATCTACAAAAGAAAGCCCCTGTTGGAACCCGTATGGTTGCTTGTGTGATCCGATACAGAATTTCGCAAGAAAATCTGTATCAGCGTAATAGTTGTTTCGAGCTTAAACCTTGAGACTGAAGCTTTCAAAGCTGCTTGATGACGATGACCTGTGGTCAACCCGTCTTGGTCGTTATAGCGATGCTGAAGAGCATATGATGCGTCGTTTGATGTCATCGTCCCCCTTACCTGGATGGCTGAGCACCGGCCGCGATTTAAGGGTGCCTGGCTACGTCTCAACACGCCCAAAATCGCCAACAGGTGCCGAGACGTTTTCCTTTTCTCATCGCAATGTAGTGTTAAAGACGGTGCGGCATCCAAAAGCCGGGCGTCTTTATTGTCAGGGATCAGGCAAAGGAGATATCCGGGTTGATCGATCAGTGGGCTACGCTGGTCGGCGGGGTTGTCAATACGTCATCGGGGGCAGGCTGCCTGCCGGGTTTCGCAAGGTCACCCCTGTTGCTCTGAGCACAGGTATGCGTGCTGGCGCTGCGGGCGCTTATCAAGGATATATCGAGCGCGACGGGGCAGTCGAAATGGCTGGTAACATTCTTTTGTCGATTGGATCGTTACATGACAACCCTGCGATCAGGCAACAATTCTGGGATGATGTGGAAGAGCGCGAAGGCCCTGGCGGTCGGGTACAATCCCGTATTATCGCAGATCTACCCTATGAAATGGAGGTTGGTCCTGAAGGCCGATTGCAAATTGTTGCCTCCTTTGGGGCGATATTTGATCGCTTGGGACTCCCGTGGCACGGCGTCGTGCATGTTCCGGAAAAGCAATCAGACATCAGGAACTATCATTTACATTTTGTCTATCATGCAAGGCCCATTTCTTTCTGGGATAGTTTTGACACACCTGTATTTGCCGGACGCAAATCCTCGCAGGTAAAGTCAGTTCACTGGCTAAAAAATTTGCGGGCGACCTACGCCTCAATTGTAAATAAGGTCATGTTAAAAGCCGGCCTCTCGCGTCGATGGGATTCAAGAACCTATGCGGAGATGGGGATTGAAAAACTCCCGTCAATTCATCTTGGAAGCGCGGCAATGGGCCTCGAAAGAAGGGGAATTGTCACTACACGAGGGACCTTGGCGGCGAAACGCGAAATCGTTAGTGCGATGGTGCGGGTTCGACAGCGCCGGGTTGATGCCGGTTTGCAATTGTGGTCGCGTATATCTGCGACCAGAGATACTGTGTTGCCGCGAATGTCGGACACGGATCGTATGCTTGCTGCAAAAGGTGAATTGGCGGGGTCAATCGCAGATTTTGCACAGATGTGGTGGCGACATCAGGATGTACTTGAAAGAAAAAATCTGGTTGAGCAAAGATCCGTTACCTGGTTGTCACGTGTTGAGGCAACACGAACAGTCAGGGATTTTGAACAATCTGCGTTTTTTATTGCTTCGCGCCTGGCTCGGGTTTCACGTCTTTTGAAAAGACAGATCTCACGTGAAGAGCACCGATTGCGTGTGAAATTGCAATTGCTTGAGCGTGCGATTACTGCCGGTCGTACAACGCTTGAATATGAACGCAGACGGGCAAATTACATGAGAGCGAAAGGCCGTTTACAGATAGCACGCCTTGCAAATGAAAAAAACCGGCCTGCTGAACGAGCGCAAAAAAAGCAGCTGGCTGATTTTCGCTCATCTGTTCAACAGGCGACAATCCGTGTTCGGCAGGAGGAAAAACGGTTGCTCGACCGTCTTGATGAAAATATTGCGATTAGCGATCCTGTTAGGGTCATTTCGCAATATCGGCAGTTCGGAATGAAATCGGTCCCCATCGAGTTACAAGAGTTGTTCTTCCCTTATGAAATCAGCGTGATTGGCCTTAAAAAAGCGGAGCGTCTTTTAAAGCAGTTCGAAAAAAAATCCGAGCCGTCTCAGAAGAAAAGCGATGAGAAAAAGCTGAACCTGAACATCGCAGAACAGAAATTTGAAGATAGCGCAATGGCCCTGAAAGATGACTGGCGCCGGTTTCTTGCTGACACAGGCATTGATGTTCGCAAAAATCCAGAGGGTATAAAGCGCAAAACTTAGCTCAGGCAGTTTTTATCTTCTGCGCGACGGCCCAAATCGGATTATGGTGATCTTCCACACCAATGACCAAGGTAGATAGAATAATCTGTCGCTTTGATATTCCAAGTGACTTGCTGTGAGCAGCAAGTGTGTCACACGTGGCTGGAGAGAGCCAGAGCCTGATGCTTTTATGTTCTTCTTTCATGGCTGCGCGCCCGAAGTTAAACCAGTCCGGTAAACGTGGTGCGACCCTCAGAGCCTGAACAAAAACAGCATCTACACGCTCTTTCTGTGTGGCCTGAAGCGTGAGCCGCAAGCGTTCAGGTACTTTGACGATTACTGGCCTTAATTTTGGTCGTAGAGCTGGCGATATACGGGCCATTCGTAGATTCCATTTGTTACTTCTTGTGATGACAGCATATCGTAGGCCAAATTCATTGCGGCCGCAACGAGAGCGTATTTAGGAATCGATATAGCTTTGTGCTGATTAATTTTCCGTTGGTTAGGGGCGTACTGCGCAATAAAATCAGCGCATATTTCGGTGTCCTTTTTTGCGTTTTCCGGAACCATCACGCCGTGCTCGAGCGCGAGTTTTTGTGCATAAACGATTTGTTTTTCAGATGCTGGCACACGTACGTTTTCAAGCCAATCATGATCAGATTTCAACAGCTTAATCATCAATGTGACTTGAGGGTCAACATCCAGACGAGCGAGCTCGATGTTGTTCTGCTTAATCCAGACGATACTGCGATTTAGCAGATAGCCAAACATCACAGCGATGGATGGGACCGGATACTTTGCCGGCTGCGCCTGCGCCTTCAATGCTTCGTACATGCGACCTACTTTCAGGTGGGTCTCGTTATCAAGACGAAAGCTTGTTTGAATGATTGGAAATTCTTCTTTTGATTTCACTTTTATCTCTAACTCGTTTATCGTAAAACAGTCATTGAAAGACAACTAGTCAATACGGGAACACTAATCATGATGCGCGATTTTATAGCACCAATCAAGGTTGCTGGCCGTTTCGCATGGCTCAAGCAATGGGCTATTTCACTGGTGGCCTGGGCTTTTGTTCAGAGCCAGGCTGCGGCACAGGAAACATCAGACGTTTTTGGTGACATGGGAAACATGATCACCAGAGCAGACACTGGCATTCGGGGGAATGTCATTATACCGATCATTACCGTCTCTGTGTTGGTCCTTGCCGGAGCGTATTTTGTTGGGCAATCCCAATGGGCAAAGGGTTTCCAAAAACAAATTGTTATCGGCGGCTTGTTCGTTGCGCTTGGTGGTGGGTTCATTACCTATCTGACCACGAAGTGATGGGGGCAATGCGATGCAGGAAGGTGCCCTGGTACTGCTGACGATTCTGTACCCGCCAAAACAATTGTTGATCCCGAGAAGACTGTTGCAGTTCGTTCTGGGATCACTGTTCATCTCGACCCTCCTGTTCGGAATTCTCGGGTGGTTATATAACGTCATGACCCCGCTTTATGTAGGTATGGGGGTGCATGCGCTTACCTGGCTCGCTTTAGTCCCTTTCTCATTCATTGACCCCTACCTGTTTCATACGCTTCGCCGGAAGTTATTTCGGCGAAGCACGAAGGGCAGAATTATCCCCTATTGTCTTTCTGCGACCAGGGACCTCGAGTTCTATGGACATTAATGAACAGCTCATTGCGGCCCCTGATCCGATGTTTTTTCTATATCGCTTAGGTCTCTTGGCGGTTTGTTGCATCGCTGTGTTGTTGCTTTTTATGCCGGCAGTCCGCGCCTTTTTTTTCCCCGTTATCAAAAGAAACAAGCTGAGCGATCACATTGCGTATCGCAAAATAGGGAATGACGGTCGAACCGTTATTTGCGAAGACGGGACCCTCTTTCAAGTGGTGCGAGTACGTGGCCTTGATAGTGATTCTCTGCCATCAGATGCACAAGCGGATTTGTTTCTTAAACGCAAAGCCTGGCTCAGCAACCTGAGCACGTTTTCTGGCTCGCCTTTTGAAGGGCGTATTATTTGCATTGATACGCGGCGCCTGGTCGATTTGGCGAGAAATTCCCAAAATGCAATATCTGCCTGGATGGATCTTGTGTTTGGGCAATACATGAAGAGGTTCTCACGATCATACCGTAATACCCATTACGTGCTTGTTGCGGTTCCAGGAACCGCAAAACTTGCGCAAGATCAGCTCGACAGTGCTGTTACAACGATGGTGCGGCAATTAGGAAATGTCGAGCAAGGTGGCTATTCCTACGGTGCTGAACCTTTAGAGTTAGCGAGGCGCAAATCGAGCAATAGTCAGCTTTTGACATTTCTCGCACAAATGCTCAATCCAGGACATACAACGGTCGTTCGTTCTGATGCACTTGGGGATAACGACGTTGCCAGTTTGCTTTGCCAAAGCAAGGTTTCGTTCCGCAGCGCCGATTTTGGTATCAAGCCCAGTGACGGATTAGCCCTCTTTAGCTATCGGGCGAGAAAAACGTGGATGGGCGCTGTCATGTTGCGCACCAGTGGGATGCGCTGGAGTGAAACGCTAAGCAAAAGGCTGTTGAGTCTTGATCATAAGCTTGTCCTCGCCCAGTGGATTACCCCGTGGGACCGACGGAAGTCCCGTGCCTATGTCCAGGAGGCGATGAAAACCGGTGGTCAGGAGGGTGTCACCGGGGCAACCGCGAATGAGCTGATCGCAGCAGAAGAACTCATCGATATTCAATCATCCGAGGCAGGAGAACTATTTTTCGAATATGAAATTACGGTTTTTGTTCATGGTGAAACCCGTGCAGAGGTACTCAAAGGCATTTCTGCTGTTGTAACCGTTTTTGAAGATGAACGGTGTACTGCCGTGCAGGTGACAGATGAACTTGATGAACGCTGGTTTTCCTTGTTCCCGCCTTATCAGGCGAGAACACGACCGCTCACCCCCTGCACGAGCAACATTGCAAATTTTGTGTGTTTTCCGAGCCCTCAGCAGGGATTTGATAAATGCGACTGGGGGCAACGCGCCGTCCAATATTTCCACACAGCGTCAAAATCGGCCTATGGATTTATTTTTCATGCGCTGGATCATTCAAAGGCGGCCGGGCATACGGCTATTTTCGGCCAGACCGGCGGCGGAAAAACAGTGCTTCAAAATATACTTGCAGCATCAACGCTGGGATACCCTGATGCCCGGGTGTTCATTTTGGATCGCTACGATAGCTCATATGTATTTACCAAGGCATGTGGCGGTAAATACATCTACATCGATACGAGTCACGAAGTGCCTGCCTCGGAAATCGCGCGCCTTAACCCGTTCTCTCTTGATTTACGCGCCGATGGTAGTGGAGATACACTGTTTGTTCAGCAATGGCTTGCGCAGCACACATTGTGCCTGGATGACGCAGAAAGCCTCGAGCACATAAGTCGTATTCTGCGTGGCATGTCCCGACTTGATCCCAGCAAACGAAATATGATCGAGTTTGAAAAGGAATGCCCTGAGGGATCCTTTCTTAAAACTGCAGTCAAGAGCTGGATACCGGGTGGTGAATTTGGCCACATCCTTTCTACCCGGAAAGATTCGCTCTCATTTTCCGATGATTGCCGTTTGTTTACCTTCGATTTCGAGACAATTCTCGCCAATCCTCGCCTCAGCCAGTCAATCCTTCCCTACATCGCTTACCGTATTGAAATCCAGGTGAAACGCCTGGGTTGCCCGTGGCTCCTGATTGTTGATGAAACCAAAGCTTTATTATCGGGCAACTCTGTTTTTGCTGAATGGTACGGAAAACTGCACGACGAAGCACGTCGCTTGCGCGGGGTCATTTTCAGTTCGTTTCAACGCATTGATCAGGCTGCAAAACTGAATGCGTTGAGCCTGATGAAAGAAGCCTGCACCAACCTGCTTTTTTTGCCAAATGAAAGTGCCGATGCTCACGACTATATGACAGTCCTCGGTGTTGGGGACCAGTCTTTCAGCGCCATAAAAAGACAAAGCCCTCTTACAGAAGACCTCGAATATTTCGCAGTCTTGCAGAGAAAAAATCAGGGTTCAGTCATTCTGACGACCGATTTGTCCGACTTAAACGACAGTGAACATGGTCCCTTGATGCAGCTGTTTGAATCGGGCCCCGAAGCCGCGAACGAGTTTCGGAGATTTGAGCTTCAGTATGGTGCTGGTCCCGCCGCGGTTGGTCCTTACCTCGAAGCACGCAAAGAAAAACACCGCCGGGAGAGTGGCGCCGGCAATCATCTTGAGGAGGCAGCAGAATGAAATTGTTCCAAAGAAAAGAAGTTCGAACGGGCGCGGCAAAAGCGTACCGGGTGCATGTTGTTAATCACGGTTCAAACGGGCTGCGAGCCGGGTTACTCGGGTCGGTGATTGGAACCGTCCTTACCCTGGCGACGGTCACCTGGCTCGTGCCACAGGCAGCCGCAAACATGGCTGTTTTTGATGCAACAAACTTTGCCAAAAATGCCGCCCAGGAAGCTTTGGGCAAAGAAAATATCGCAGTCTTGACCTCGCTTATGGATACTGTAGGCGAAGTTGCACCTTCTATTGCAGGGACGCTCCTTGCAGATGGTGATGGCGGAGCGCTTGGCGGTCTCGTAGACGGCATGCAAGGTTGGGAAGCCCTGTCAGGAATGACGGAATATGCCGAGCCTTACGTTAAACAGGTTCTCGGGGATGATTTTGCAGGCAAAGTTATATCGGCCGACGATGCGACAAAACTCTTCAAGGGCGTTTTTAGCGGAGCTACCGGGCAAGGTCCGGCTCCAAGCCGCATGATGCTGGAAAACGCGACGGCAAATATCGTCAAGCGCGCATGGACGATGCAAGGGCAGAATCAAAAACGTGCGGAAACACTTTCAAAGCTCTTGAGCTTCGCCAAGGTAGCTGCTGCATCCGTAAGTGGTGGTGGATCCCTGCGATCGCAGGAAGCTGTGAATGCAGCGGTTGCAGTGAACCAGACTCAGGCAATTATGGAATTACATACCACAATGTTGCAGTTGTCAGAGTTCATGGCCATGCAGCAAGCGCAGGAAATGACCCAAGCACGTCAGCCCGGTGCCGTGACGGGAACCCCCTGGATTGGGGGGCAGCAGGCGGGGCAGGAAACCGGTGGGTCCGATGATCCAAACGTATTTGGGAATTAAGAAGATGAAATTGAGATTGATGGTGGCGCTTGCGCTCCTCGTTGTTTCTGGCTGTACAAACACGCGCGATGACATGGAAGTTATCGGAACCGGCCGTGGCATTGACGATTACAAGGTTTCACCTTGTGCATGTCGATCACTCGAAAACGTTCCGCCAACCGATAAGGACATACAGGCGATCAAGCGTTGGCGCGTTCCGAATGCGTAATTTTTTTGTTTCTCGACGCGATCGTATTATCCAGGAAGTGTCTCTCGGCAATGAAGCTCATGAGGATGAGGTCGGAGATTTCCCAACAAAGAAGCGTAATGGCAACGACGTACATGCACGCCAGTTGGGTTACAAGATCTCGGTCATTCTCAATGTAATTCTTGTTTTTGCGGTTTATGGGCAAGTGAATTTACTTCAGATGCTGATGCCATTGAAACGGGATGTTCCTTGGGTTGTTCAAATTGGCGATATCAACAACACAACGGTACGCACCCGCATTTTGAAGCCCGGATCTGACGGTGAACGTATTCTCAGTGAGTGGGAAGCAGCACGGTATGTCACATACAGATATGAGGTCGTCCCTGTGGCGAGCGAGATGTCACGTCGTTGGGCTGACAAATGTGTTCAGACGAATGATCGTGGTTATGTTGATGATATGTGCGGTTACATAGCGCTTCGGTCTAGTGAACAGGTTTATGCGCAGTTTCTAGCCGAAAACAGCGATATCAATTCCTTGATCAAAAAAAGCATCAGCCGGGTTGTATCGTTTGATTCCGAAGGGATTTTTAAAGGCTACCGAACCACATCCGAGGGCAGCGAGATACAGTGGGAGTTTCGCATCACGGTTGCTGAATATGGCCAACCGGTCGGGCGTGCGACTTTCGACTGTAGTGATGAAAAATACCAGGGTCAGGAAAATGGCAAAGGCTGTTTCCTGATCAATAAAACAAAATTGATCATTCAGATGTGGACACGTTTCGATCATTTGACCGGTTCCTATCAAAATCGGTTTCTGAACCAGCAAGGGTTCATGGTCACAGATTTCGTTCCGACCCCGGTCATAGGCAATAAGGTTTGACGATGAAAAAAGGACACATAATCGGTCTTGCGATGATCTTTTTGCCGTTCTCGGGTCATGCCCAAGGTTTGATCGATGACGTCGCAGGTGGCGGGGTCCAAACGATGCAAGGGCAAACCGGCGGGGATGAGGACCTTGACTGCTATGAATGCGATTTGCGGTCGAAGCAGGAAGTGCTTTATGATGATAAAGTCAGCAAAGAGAAGGACCAGGTGGGTAAAGGCATAAAAGAGATCATTTATGATCCCTATAATGCACCATTCATCAATGTCCGCAATTTGGCCGGGACCACTATATTTTTGCCGATCGATGAATCGATCGAAGAAATTTACATAGGCGACCCGACCGTGTTTCAAGCTGATTATCCAAAAGATCAGTCTGGACAAATCACGCGCAAGAACGTGATTAAGGTATCTGTTAATAAAGGCCGAACCGGGGCCGACACGCCTTTGACGCTTCTTGGAAAACGCGGCAAGCGGCAATATAAATTCATCCTGTCAAGCTTCTCACACGATACCGACACAGTACCTGATTTTTGGGTGGATGTCGTTGATCCCCCCAGCAGTACGGTTAGTGCAGCTTATGTTGAGGGGGTAACGACATCAAAATCACCGGCATCTCCGTCAGAGCCAAGCAAAGCCGGCCGGGCGGATAAAAAAAATAACAAGCCGGACTGGATCAGAGCCATCACATTTGATCCGACAGAAGTTCGCACCGATGATTATGAGATTGCTCTTGATAATGAAGATTCGCGTGAGATCGCGCCAGACTCAGTCTGGCATGACAATATTTTCACCTATCTGAAATACAACGAAGACAGATCGGATATCATGCAGCGACCTGCAATTTTGCAGGTCATTGACGACTACAATAGTCCTGTAACAACAGAGGCAGTTGGCGAAAAATCAAACATCATCGCAGTGCGATCTGTCGGTAGAAATCTGTTTCTTGGAAACGGCGACAAGAAAGTAGTCTGCATCCTTTGGAAGGGTGCGAATACCCGTCGGTCGGAACAATAATGATGATGCGAAAAGCTCTGATTTTGTTGTTTCTGTTGACCTACCCGTTCCAGGTGGCAATCGCTCAGGAAGAAGAACCTTCTGTCTGGGAAACCATCTGGGTCATGATTTTTGGCGCAGACGAAAAGTCAGACAAACAGCAAGACAGCGAAGAAACGTCACAAAAAGGAGCGTTGCCCTCTACGCTGCAAATCGGTGATTGGCCGGTGGTCAGTTTTGCGCAGGATCATGCCGCAGTGCGTGAGGATATAGGTGAAATCGTTGTACCGGTGACAAAAAGCCTGTCAAACGGTCGACGCGTCAGTGTCAGATATCGGCTTGAACCTAGCACGGGCCTGGCCAACAACGTCTTTGATCTCGGAAATGGACTGCTCGCCTTTGAAGATGGAGAGCAAAGCAAGGATATCCGCCTCAAACTGCTGGATGATGATGTTTATGCGCCCGGCCAAACTTTGCGTATCACTCTGACAGATGCTATCGGCACAGAAATTGGCACGTCGGTTATCGTCATCGATGTTACTGAAAACGATCGCAAGCCCGAACCAAAATCCGCACCTGGAGAGTTATCGGCCGTACCGGTCGCTGTTGATTTTGGTGAGATCAAATCGGGATTGCGTGCAGAACGCAGTGTTAAGATTACCAATGTCGGGCAATCATCGATTTATCTTAATCGCGTCGATGAAACTGCCGATAATATCTCGATTTCAGCCAGCAATTGTGTTGGTACGACTTTATTGCAAAACACCTCTTGCAGCGTCGATCTGTCCTATCAGGCAGGTTTGGTACCAGTCGACGGCGAATTACTGGTGACTGGAGAAACGAATAACGGGGTGATAAATCAGGCTCTGGTAATCTCGGTTCCGCTGAGTGCGCGGGTATTGCCCGAAAAGAAAAAAAATTCTGTCACTTTAGATGCCCGAGAAGAATTAATTCAACGCATCATAGCTGAGCGTAACCAGGCAATGCCCTCGACCATTTCGACGGTCGAGATACCTGCGCCCGAAGGCCCCAAAAAGTACCGGATGAGCCAGGAAGATATTTCTGATGAGAACAGCCCTGGACGGCGTGTTTTTGACTATCCGGTAGATCTGTCACGGGTCATTACGACAATTCAGGAAATTCCCTGTGTGACCCAGAAAACGATCAATACGCAGTTGGAAGGAACGATCAGCTGTAAGATTGAAAGTCCGGTGATGGGCTTCCATGCCGTAAGACATGGTAAAGCTCTGGTGCTTTTGGAGCCGGAAACATGGGCCGAAGGAGACTATACCACACTGGATCAACAGGGGGACACCCGCATCAATGTTGCATGGAAGCGTTTCTTGCGTCCTGACGGCTCTTCTCTCTACTTGTCCAACGGGTTTCCTGCAGAAGATGCAATGGGCCGTATGGGTCTGCATGGCCCGGTAGATAACCACAATTTTGAAAAAATCGTGTCACCCTTATTGCTTTCTGGCATCGTCGCCACAGGCACAGAACTGCTTTCGGTCGGCGACGATTATCTCAACAGTGCAAGTCAGCAAATCATGGTTGATGGTACAACCCGTGTCGTCGGCGAAATGCTTGAGCGTAATATGGATTTGCGCCCGATCATGACGATCCCGGTACGAACCCGGCTTTTGATCAAGCCGACAACGGATCTGTATTTTAAAGAAACAGAAATCGTACCTTTCACTGATTCCGAAGGTGTCATTGCTGCAAATGACAATTTGAAAGAAAAGGACCAGGGGAACCAGGCTGCTTCGAGTGGGGACTCAAGCAGTAACGGCACGCGCAGCCTCGCGGCGCAAGCGACAAAATACTGAGTTAAAAATTATCCTTGCCGGGAAAATTGGACATTTTTTGGAGGTTAACATGCCTGTCCAAATGGTTCGCGCACGCGAACTCATCCTGGCACTTGGGATTATTTTTTGCTGGTCGGTGCCTTGTGCGCAAGCGCAGGAGACCCCGGATATTTTTAACACAACATCACCACCCGCAGCTGAGCAGAACACGGCTTCGGACGGCGATGCGACGGGCGCCAGCGCCGAAAAAACAGCAACAGCAACTTCGCCTACTGCAAGCCGACAGGCTTCTACAGATAAACCGGCGTTGAAAATGCAATTATCGTTTGTCGACGAGGTTGCTGTTGGGAAAGACGCACAAGTCCGCGCCAGAATTACCGACCCATCAATCGGCACACAGGACATGCGCAACACCGTACAGCTTGTTGGTACGGTAAAATCGGGTGAACCGGTTGAGGGGTTGGTGCCGTCGTCTATTGCATGGGCGCAAATTCAACGTACTGACACTGCTGCATCCTCACAATTGCAAAATGCCCTGGAAAGTCGCTTTCGGATTTCCGAAACCATGCCCGTGATCAACAGCAATGAAATGATTTATGCAGAAGGGGATGTTGATGGTTTGGTGACCAGTGCAATGTCCCTGATGTCAGACGACGCAGCTGTTGCGGATACTCCGGTGTCGTCTGCGAGGACTGCACCCGGGGGTGATGCCGGAAAATACAAGACCTCTGGAAATGGTCAGGCTGAAAATTCAGCCTTTAAAGACATCAACATTCCGGACCCCGAAAAAGAGACCCCGCAACTGGCGAAAGCTGAAGATGTTATCGCCGAAACGACAATGGGTTGCGATATTCTTGTCGATCTCGAAGGAGGGGTTGCAAAGCAACAAAGTCAAAAACTTGTAAATGGTTCCCCCCAGGGAGGATGTTCGCCAAACGGCACGAACTACCCCCTGGCACGAAGTTATGCGAGTTGCCAGGATATTGTCGACATGAACAGCCACAAGGCCTGGGCATCTTTCAAACGTTTTTACGTCGACAATGGGGGCACCAACCAGGTCGTCGATAGCGAATGCCAGAAAGACGTAGAGCTGGTTTACGATATCTTTCAAAAACCGGATGAATGCACCTATGAAGTCGACCTGGTTAACAACATGGTTTTTGAGCGCGGAAAGTGGGTGTACCAGTCAAAAAACATTTCCAGCGCCTGGAATGAAATCGAAGTAACAGGTTGTCAGCGGATGGAAAGCAGCACCATTCCGCTTACCGAGACGGAAGACGGGTGTACACCAAGGCATGATTTTGTTGCAGGCATTAGCCACCAGCAGACCCGACTGTATTATGTCGAGGGTGGTCAGCACAAAATGGTCTCGGAATGTACGGATAGCGGAAAAACCTATCCTCATATTAAAAATACGACCGCTTGCGAAGATCTTGCACCAACAAAGGTGCAGCTTGGACTTGAGAGCGGTAACCGGGTTGTTTTCAAACAATCCCGGATTGAGATCATGGTCGATGATCAGGCTGTCGCCATTACGGACTGTGCGCCGGATGACAGCCAGTCGACGACAGCCTTTCAGGATGCTGCGGGCTGTGAAACGACCTTTTATCATTATCTTTCGTCGGGTCAGTCCTACGGCGCAGCCCGGTGGAAATATAAATTCCCGGGAGAACCCGAAATCGTCCTGTCTGAATGCCTGCAGGACAATGATCTGCTCTATGTCCACCAGGTTCGGGTTGCTGGTTACGAAAATAATGACGAAGCCCTGGTGTCATTTCCGAAAACGGAAATTTATATCGATACACCAAATGACAAGCTGGTTGTCAGCGAAGCGCAGGTGAGGGAAGGGGCCGCTGAGATCCCTTATACCTTTCAGAAGAACATGAAAGTTTCTACGGGCGAAATCTTCTATGAAGACGGCTCCTGCACCAAAATGATGAACCAAAATTCGGTCGATCGTTATCTGCGTGGAGACGGTATTTCGACATTTGATAATATTCTGGGCGAAGCAGAATCACTTAACCAGGGGAACGGGTGTACAACAGCAATAACCTGGGGTCCTGATTATCACGATCAATATCAGCAACCCACAAATTGGCAGACCCAAAACGTGTGTGGAAGCTATTCATACACAGACTACCGGAATGAAGATCATGTCGCGCAAGCGACAGACTATTACCATTGTTCTTGGACGTTGGCCGACGGCAAGAAAACAGTAAAGCGGGACGATGGCGAAGTTATTGGCGAGGTGCTGTCGAACACCTGCAAAAGTGCGCCAAAGCAATTCATCCGAAGCGAACCGAACAATCCGTCGTTCATTCGAACAATCAGTTGGTATGGAGGGTGGAGTTATCCAACCCTGTCAGCAGTAGATAAAAGTAACTGTGCGACGACATGGGGGTGGCAATGAGTTCTCCTTATTCAGCCACGCTTCTTGAAACCTATAAACCTCTTGGCAGGTTATTGAGCCTGCCAAGGTGGAAAGGAAATGCGACAGAATTCACCCTTAACGGCCCCGAAGAAGGGTACATTTATGTCGCTGGCACAGGCAAACAATGGCTCACGAAAAAGGATTTCGAGTTCATAGATGCACGCTATATGAACGACCTGTTTCACTCTCTTGCAAATGCGCACGGAGTGAAATACAGCCCGCAAATGCCTTTGCTTGCTTGCAAAACACCCGATGGCCATCGCTTTATGGGTATTACAGGCCCCACAGTTGATGAAGATCATCTGGCCTGCTCAATCCGTCTAAAACGGCGCATCAATGTTACCTGGGAAGATTATCTCGCTGATTGGCCGAAAGATGAGGTTAATCGTGTTCAGGACCGGATCAGGCAGTGCTTTGCCGACGGCAAAACCGTCCTGATCCTCGGTGGTACCAACGCCGGTAAAACCACGGTTTTGAACCTGGCGGCAAAAGATGTGCCCCGGGAAGACCGCGTGATCACGCTTGAAGATACCAGGGAACTGGAATTTGAAAACCGCGACAAACGGCATTTTATTTATGCCCGCTATGACGGATCATTGAGGGTTACAGCGGCCGACCTCATCGATGCAGTGGTACGTCTTAACCCTGATCAATTCTGGATATCCGAATTGTCGATCAGAAACGCGGCTGCCGCGTTGCAAATCATGGACACCGGCCACTCATTCAGTGCGACCAGCCACGCCAATACGCCTCTGGACGGGTTGCGGGGGTGGCGCCGGCGCGTCGCCCTCTCCGGCGGTGCTGAAACCGAGCTGGGCGGCATGATGGACTTATTTGCCGATAACGTTGCGCTGATCATTCAGGTCAAGCAGGTCCACGGCGATAACGGTAAATCCGACAGTCGACGAATAACCGATGTCATCAGCGCAAAAGAAGCTCTCGCCAAACGTGAGGTGCGCGAAGAACTCGCGAGTGAACCGGTATTTCCCCGACTGCCGGCTCCTGAAGAGATGAGAAACATGATCATCTACGGGATTAATGGAGGCAAGCCGCTGACCCCGAACCAAGAGGAAAACCTCAAGATGATGGGCATGATGCTTGCCATGCTTCGACCGGTACAAGTCAACCAGGACAATCACAGCCCGGGTTATGCCGGCTCACTTGATCCAATTGAGCAAATGCAAGTCAATGAAGGTCTTCTGCAGGGCGAGGGGACCGGACCCAAATTTATGGAGGTCGCGCAATGAATATGAAAATCAACAAGCGCGTTGAAGCGCTTGATCGCCATAATCAATGGAACAAAAACGCGGCTTTGCCCCTGTTTTTTTCATTTATTGCTGCCGTGATGCTGTCTTGGCCGATCGACGCCATGCTTTCGCGAGGTCAGGAAGGGGCTGCGCTTTTTACCCTGGCAGTAGCAGGTCCTGCCTTTTTGTTCCTGTCCTGGGCAATTCCACGACGCAGTTCGGTTTTCAATATGAAGGTGTCGGCCGGTGCCTGGTTCTTTTGTCTTTTGTTTTTATGTCTGGCCATGCTCGGCTTTGCAGGCTTCTGGATATTGGCCTTTAAAGGCTTTGCCGGGAACTGGCTCGTCGATACCGCAAACTGGTTTCGGCTGTTTGTCTATGACTATGAACGCGTCGCGGATTTTTATGCAAGCTGGTTTCAAAACGCCTGGGCAATCTGGTGGCCAATGCCCAAGGTGCCGGCGATCATGTTGCTAATCGGGCTGTTGGCCACAATCGTCATCCGATTGCAAAACCCGCACGACAAGCTCCGAACCATTCATGGTAATTCAAGGGTTGCTACGATGAAGGATTTGAAGCGTTGGAAACGCTGGCGCGATACGTGGTTCTCGCCAAAAAATTCAATGTCGACCAACCTGCTTGATCAAGGCGGGATTGTTCTTGGAAAATTTCACAAAAAATATCTGCAAACAAATGCCACGCTGACCAGTCTGGTCCTCGCTGCCCCTGGGTCGGGGAAAACATCCGGGGTTGCAATACCGACAATTCTCAACGCTCATATGCGCGACTGGTCGATGTTCATCTTCGATATTAAAGGAGAGCTTTATCAGGAGACAGCTGGTTATCGTTCTGAATGTTCGGCTGTTTTGCGTTTCGAGCCGCGGGGTAACAGTGGTGCACGATGGAATCCGCTGTCCCCAACGCATTCCCTCCCCGATGGAGGGAAATTATTCGAGAACATGATGAAGCTCGATGCCGCGCTTGAGAAGCTATATGGCAAACGCGCCCTTGACGCACGTGTCACCCTGTTAAAGGAAATCAGTCATAATAATGACTGGGAAAACTGGATCGTTCGAAGCCCGGAAGAGCTTGCAGAATTGCTTCCCGACGCAAAAGGCAAGATTGCGGGAGTTATGAAAAACGAAGTCACTCACTTGACCAAGGCGATCGCAGGAATGCAGGCAGATCGAGAGGGTTATTTGCAAAAGCTGGTTTTTGGACTGGTTCCGGAACCGGCCGGTGGCGGCGGTAATTCAAAACACTTTATTGACCGCGCTCGATCAGCTGGTTTCGCGCTGATGGGCTACACCATTGCGTATTGCGAAGCAGATGGCATTGAGCCGAATATGGGGAGATTAATCGACATTTGGTCTAATGCCGTTGACGAGCATGGAGGCGCCCAGGACGGCAACAAGGAGCAACAGGGAAATGCCCATGATGGGGCGCTTCAATCCATGATCGATCGCTGCAATGATTACGGCTATCCTGATCGCGTGCGCCAGGAGCTGATATCGCTCAAAAACACGCCGCCTGAAGAACGCGGGTCGATTTTCTCGACACTGGATAACGGGCTGGCCATCTTTAAAATGCAGACGGTTCGTGATCGCACCTCAACCTCGGATTTTCGCCTGGATGATATGCGCGGCATGACAGGTGCTGACGGAAAACAATATCCGGTCACGCTCTATATTATCGTGTCTCTCGAAGACATTAAACCGATGGCACCAATCATGGTGATGCTCACAGAAGCCATGCAATCGCGCTTGATTTCCCAATCACCGGCTTTTGTCAAAACGGCAAGAAAGGTCTTGTTCCTGCTCGATGAATTCGCGCAGCTGCCAAAAATGACAACGCTCCTTTCTGGCCCGGCCGTTGGCCGCGGGCAGAAGGTAGGCAACTTGTTGATTGCCCAGTCCTATGGTCAGATCAAAGAGACCTATGGGGCAGACGGCCTAAAATCGTTGCTCGATACGACAGAGTGGAAAATCATTTTACCTCTGTCTGACGGGTCGACGGCGAAAGAGATTTCCGAAATGATTGGCAATCAGACGATCTATGAACAGAGCGAAAGTTCTCAACGGATAAGGCCATTTGGCATCTTCGGAGATTTGTTGTTCGGCATTGTCGAAAGCTTCAGTGATAATAAAGGGCAAAACAGGGCAAATGACGTCAATGAAAGTCGTTCCCTGAAAGGAAAACCTGTCTTCTCGCCGTCAGATCTGATGTCGTCAGATACAGACGACGTATGGCGTGCTGGCCAACAGATCGTTTTGGCCTATCGTCGATACAATCGTCCTATTGTCGCAGACACACCGTACTTTTTTAAAGACAATGCAGTGTTGGCAAGGACCAAAATCCCTGCGCCGGTTCCAACCGCGCAAACCCCCTTCAATGGCCAGGGATTTTGCGGCAAACTGGCTCACCTTAGAAAACCGGATCCTGCAAAAAAGAAAGAGGCAAAGCCCTTTTCCCTTCAGGATGCCGCATAAGGAAAGCACAGAAAACCCCGCTTATCGCGGGGTTTTTCTTTGATCGACTTTAACACTAGAAAGGGTCTTTGAGCTTGTTACGGCTTTCGCCGGTGAATGATCGCTATCTGGCTAATTTTTCCCAATGCGCAATTTCCCGATCAACATCTTCGGCGCGTTTTTGCGATCCTGATATCTTTCGCAAAAGATTTTCACGATACGCATAAATATCCACAATTGCCCTGCGTTCTGTATGAGATAACAACCGGATTTCCTGATCTGAGGGCAGAGGGGGGATTGCCAGCCCGGCCAATTCAAGTTGCAAATGCTCTATAGTTTCTCTGTGCTGCACCTTTTCGTTATGCAGCATTTTCAGGGTGTGAAGTGCATCAGCGATAACGGAGTTTTCTTCAATCATCATGCCCATGTCCCTTATTTGGAAAGACGACTGCGTGGCTGTCCGCGCTGACAATCACGTTTAGAAATAGATCCCAGAAGACAAGATAGATCCATAAAGTGTCGGTTAAGCCGGCTGACTTAAGATAGTCTCAAACCTCGCCAGATGAAGTTTTTCTTAGGTTCTGCCGTAATCGTTCAGTTTGCCCAAACGCCCATAGAGTCCGCTACCACTGACTGCGTGGTGGAGCCCACCCTTTATGGGCTGCATGTTTTTTCTTAGCCAACACATAAATCCCAATCGGAAAAATCAAGACAAATAGTCCAGAAACACCCATTAACAACATCAGGAAAAGAGCTGGCAGACAGGCTATGAAGAGCCCAGGTAATAGACGCTGTTCAACCGAATACTTAAATGCACCGCAACTGGCACAGGTCGATGCACCACGGTTCAGCGAATTTTTGCAAAACTGGCAAGTACCATCCTCAAAAACCTCCCTCTCACTTTGAGCATTTTGAGTGAAGTTTCGTCTCAATTCTTCCCTGCGCGTTTTCGCAGCATCTACCCAATCAGGGGAAGAGTTCTCTCTATGCTGGCATTCTTCTCGTTCAACGTCCTCGCTTCGATGAGGAGATGCCGCTTTCTGATGAGTATCATCAATTTCAGCCGAGTTTGCAGGCGTCCCCCAGAAAATATCGCCATGGATTTCATAATGGCGTTCCAGATGAGCTGCCTGATCTTTCATAAGCTCAATGCGCAGCAAAGCTTGGTCGAAAGGTCTGCTGAACTTGACCGCCAGCTTGATCAATTCGTCAGGGACAGCATATGTACGAGGGCCGTTCCCTTCCCATATAAGTGGTATATCACCACCGGGTTCGAGTACTTGCAGGAAGAAGCTGCCAATCGGAGGGTCCCATCCGATAATCACGTCATGTTCATCAGATTCAAGAATACATCGGCTCATACTGTAAATTCGTCCCTTATTTGCAATAATATTCTGCCGAATAGGGTTGCACTGCACGGTTGTTATTAATTTGCGTGAAGTTCTTCCACAAAGACCTTGCCGGTCAGGCCCAGCTTTACTTTGAAATGTCGCGCCTGGAGGGCATCGTTGATGCGGGACGGGCGATAACTTACCCAATTCTGTCCATCTGGATCTCGGACACTGCGATAGGCAATGCCATGCCATTCTGAAGCTCTAACGGCTTCACCGAAGGTTTGTGTGTTTGCGTAACACGCGACGTCAGGATTATGCAGGTCGTCATGGCCGTCGCGGATGTCAACAAAGTTGCCATCCTGTTTGGCGGTGTATTCGCGATAAACCTGTGTGATTTCAGGCAAGGCGCTTAGAGACAATTCTCGGCGTAAGCCGTTGGTAACTTCAGCCATAGCCGTCTGGATGGAGCTTGAGGCGTACCATGCACCCAAATACAGGCTCGAAAACCGTAGTCCATTGGGGGATCCATGTACGAAGGCAGCAAGGATGACAGATGCATTTGGTTTGCCAAACACCAGTTCTTCAGCTGGTAAGCGTTTTAGGCGGGATTCTGAGAGCCGGTCATTTGTCCAGCTTTCAAGCTTCAGGATGGCGCGGGCTTCCTCCGCATTCTCCGCCATATCAAAAGCGTCCAATGGTGGAAATTGCGAAGGAATAAGCCGATGTGTTCTGTCTGGGGCGGTGCACCCTTTGACATCATCTAAATCATAAGCACTCATGCCCAAACAATATCTTCCGAGGTCACTGGCGCAACACCGCTTTCAGTGTCCGGTGCACCACGCAACCCACCACGCCAGGCATCGAGATAACGGCGGACAGTTGAAAGATCATCCGGTTTGCCATTGAGCATGACATCAAGCGGAGATTGCCCAACAAACGGTTGCCCGTTGTGTTGCCCTTTGAACCACGTCATGGCTTCCGCATCGACAGTGAACAGGATGGTCAGCGCTTTGTGAATGCCAAGCACGTTCGAGATCCGCAGCAAAGTATCCAAGCTTAAGGTGATATCGTCACCTCTTGCCGCTTTGGCCAACCAACCATAGAAGGTGGAACGGCTCGGCTCACCAAGAAGTATGCGTTGCTGAGCTTCACTCAAACCCCAACGGTCTGTGATCACTTTGAAGGCTTTCAAGCCTGGAGCGCTCACGTCACGACGATCTTTGTCTGTGATAAGTTCCAAATTGACTGATGGAACACCGTGGTCTGTTTCATGGATATGTGCCACACGCATGTTTCGATCTCCTTTGGAATCTTGATAGAAGCATACTGTCCATATCTGGACTCGTCAAGGTTTCTGCCTTTTATTCGCAGGTGAAAAGGATGAAACCCGAACGCATCAGAGAGGGCCATTGTCCCTTATTTGGAATTGTGTTCAAGTGCTTCTCACAGCTCTAAAGGTAGACAAATTGTTGTCATTGTTCTCTCGGATGAATCGTCGAAAGCTGGCCAACTGATTAGCAGTTATCAATTTACGCCTCTAATAACTTTCGCTTCTGGCCACATTGAGAACAGATACGCTATCACCACTATTGAAACCAAGAAGGCAACGAGAATAGGAGGTTGATTACGTAATAACAATCTAATGGTGTGAACGCTCATTGTTCTGTTCCGTTTGCACACCCGCCCTTTCGGGAAGGCAGGGGTTGCATGAGCAACCCAAGTGTGAGCGTTCTGTCAAGCTAGCCGTGACGCGCTGATTACATTGCCTTTCGGAAACTGGTATCATAAACCTGTTAAGGTAGCTGCCAGAGGATTTTCCCCGTTGCTCGAACTACCCACGCAGAAACGTGCCTACCTGTACTATTAATTGAGGTGCTTGGCTCGAACAAAGGAAGGTGAAATGGTCGGCGGATCGAACGAGGGCTCGAAGTCTGCAGAGAAGAAAGTTGATCGAGTCCCTTTCGGTAACCGACATGCCAGCATGCTGTGTAACATGCCGCGCGCCGCCCAACTCGACCTATTGGCAAAGGGCTTGCCGATCATACTCAAGAGTGCGCAGGGCTACTGGAATGCGGCAGTGCAACTCATCGACCATTCGCGCGAGGCCCACGTGCTAGAAGGCTTCTGCGAGGAGGAATGCGCCAAGATCATGATCCTGATGGATCTGGTGCGTTGCCCGAAGAAGCTAGTGAGCCGCCAGGCAGGCAAGCTCACTTCTGTCTTCTACGATCATCTCGGCCGACTAATTTACGTCGAGGCTCAGAACTGGAAGCCGGTCAACATCAGCCAGCTCCGCGAGTACGTCGACCACTCGCGGAAGGGTCATTATCTCGAAGGCTATGCCGGTGAATATATCGTTCCCAACTGGAGCCGCTACAGCCGTGAAAGTACCCTCTATGCCGATATCGAACTTCACGAGGATGGCCAACCATATTGGAATGAGCCGCCCCAGCTCGGAGCGATCGCCCTCGGTTTCTATCCTCCGGTGCTGAGCCTCGCCGAGGCCATGAATGCGCTTGGGTTGTTCGACCGACGTGGCCTGCAAGCCGTGGCGGACGTCTGGAACCAACTTGAATTCGTGGACATGGAAAATTTTGAGGATAGCCGCCGGCTGACCGGCGAGCTGTTTCAGCGGCTCGATGCCGAACAACTCATCACCGAGGCCGCAACCGACCTGCATCCCGCCTGGATTCAGAACAACTGGCAGATGCCGATGTATAATCTGGAGTTTCGGGAAATTCCGATGAAGCTCAGTGATCTAAAAGCGCAGCAGGAGGCCATGCTTTGGTCCGAGGTTGGCTATGAGCGAGAGGACTATTAGACGCGCGCGTCAACGATGGAAGATACGACAGAAGAGATGGAACGGCGCATGGGACGTCCACTGAATGAGACCACCGTCGCTGGCGATGAAGTAACGCTAGCACCAGTAGGTGGCCTGACGATCTACATCGGCGATCTAGTCACGACGGCTTCAGATCGAGCTGTGCTCGAAGCAGCAGCCGGAGCGCTGCACGATGCAGAGATGCCGGCCATACTGCTCGCAAACTTCGACATCGGTCGCCAGATCGATCTGGTCGTCTCGACGGAGCGACAGGTTCTACTCGTCGAAGCCAAGGGAAACCGGACGCCAGTCAGAGGGCAGGCCAATAGCGCAGCGGATTGGGCCGCTCGCAGGGGCACCGGCCGGTGGGCGCCATTCCGCAGCCCCGTCCGTCAGGCGGACGAAGCACGTCTGGCGCTGCGAGACCGGCTTACCGTGTTTCTCAGATCATCAACGCCTTATTTTCCTGGTGCCGTCATTTTTGCACCCCAAGTCCCCCATGGTTCCGAGATCCCGGCCGGTGACTTCAAGGTACGCATCGGCGATCTAACCGACCTTTGCGCTTGGGTGACGCAGGGGAATGGGTCGTCGGGAGTAAGCCTGGCGCAATGGCACGCATTTGCCGCCGATCTTGGTCTACGCAAGGTGTCGAGTATTGCCGCAGCCAGCGACGGCAAACTCGACGCCGCCGAGAAGCTGGTCGATGCCTATTTGATTAAATTCCGAGCCACCTACCAAGCCAAGGCCAACGAACTCATATCAATACCATGCGAAGGCGCCCCCGGCATCGAGACATCGCTAGGCTTCGCGGAGGCCGTCGCCGCCGGAGATAGCATCGCACTCATCGGTCGATCGGGCTGTGGCAAGACCCTGGCTGCATGCCGATCCGGCATCCTCGCTGCTGAACGCGGGCGGGTTCCGATCTTCGTCGGCGCCAAGGATTTTGAAGGTGACTTCGGGCGTCTGATAAATCGCGAAGCGACATTGCTGGGGGCACCTTCGGCGGCAACCCTGCTGGCGGCATGTCTGAGGCTCGACCGGGCGGTCCTGTTGATCATCGACGGCTACAATGAATGCGCCGAGCAGAATCGTGAGACGCTCGTTCGCTCGATCGCCGCAATGGGTGATCGCTATGGCGCGAATGTCGCCATCACGAGCCAAATTGGCCTGCCTCTCCCAGAATTGCTCGGCACCCCGGAGGTGCATCTGGCCCCCATCAGCGAGGAGGCTAAACTGGCGATTGCAGGCGCGGCCGCGCGAAGTCCGATCCATTCGTCAGCACGAAGTTGGATAGGGGCCGTGAAGACCGGCCTTGAGGCCCGGATGATCGGCGAGCTCCAGGACAGCATCGCCGAGCCGGATAATCGATCGGCCCTCTTTGCCGCGTTCGTGCGGCACCGTCTCGGCTCTCGAAATGCCCAGGCCATCTCGCTGTTGGTGCTGATTGCCAAAACTCTTTCGGATCGTTTGTCTTTCAGCCTGACGTCACGAGAGGTTGATCGAATCACTGAGGCATGTGGCTTCAATTCCGTTCTGCTCGATGCTCTTGAACGTGCCGGACTGGTTGTTCGACGCGGCGGGCGCGTGAGTTTCGGCCATGAAATGTATCTGGACGTCTTTGCCGCGGAAGCCATCATTCGAGATGCCGATGGTGACCTGGGCAAGATTCTCGATGCCCTCAGGCAACCTCTGCATCGTGGCCGCGGTGCAGCAATTGTCGGTGCCATCGACGACGATCGGCTCCAACTTGGAGTGCTGGAGGGCATCTGCATCCCCGAGGTCTTCGCGGACTGCCTCGAAGGCACCTGCGGATCATTCGCTCAGCAATGGGCACACCAGCGAGCGAACACGGTTATTGCCCGCATGGCGGAAGAGGCTGAGACACTAAGCTTTGAATATGATGAAACCGAACATCCGCCATTTCGCCGAACGGATGCGACTGCCGGAAGATGGTCGGCTATCGATGTGGAATTCGTCAAGGCGCTGCCATCGGAGTTTGTCTCGGGTTCGTTCATAGAGCCAGTGTTCGAAATCATTGCGACCGTCGATAGACGGCTCGAGAATGAATTTCTCCGGTTGCGGTCTCTACTGACCGACAAGAAGATCGGCATTCGCAGCGGGTTGTTCCAACTGACCTATGTCCACGGACGTCACGGTCCGATGATCGGCCACATGTCGAAAGGCTTGCACGCAGGTTCGCTCCGGCGTGGACCGAATGTCGCGGCGGACATTGTTCGAGCTTGGGCTGGAAAGGAGAGGCTCACGCATGGGCAGATCTATCTGCTGCTGATACTCGATCGGATCGCCTGGAACGATGGCCCGCACGTTGCTAGCCTGATTCCAACTTGGCTTAGGGAAACATATCGGTTTGCACCCTATCACCTCCAACTCGATCTCATTCAAGCCGCACACTTTGCGCATCGTGAGCCAGATAGCGTTCGACAGGAGATTATCGACGCATTGCATGATCTGCATTCGGATCAGCACCTTTTCCTCTCGAGCTCGATTATCGAGGCCCTCGCATCGCTGGGAGCGTTCGAGAACGACGAAGCGGCGGAAGCCGCAAGACTACGCGAGCAGGTTCACGATCTACTTGAATGCGGCGATGTAGAGGCCAGCCAAATAGCGCTGACGATCTGGATGTGGCAGTTCGAACATCCGCTCGCTGGCGCCTATTGCGAAGTTGTCTCCGAACTCGATCAAGAGCGGCGAAAGACCTTCCTGTCACTTGCGTGCTCAGCCGCCGAGAGCGGGACGACGTCTTTCGCCTATCCGCTGATGGTTGAACTTACCGCCTGTGGCGATCCATCGTAAACGTCCTCTCACGGCT
>NZ_JFJZ01000044.1 GCF_002115825.1 Thalassospira sp. MCCC 1A01428
TGAAGGTTGCCAACTGATCTGATAGCGCCAATATTGGCCGTTGATGACAAAGCCTCCGACCGTTTTACGGTTCGGAGGCTTTGCTTTTGGCGAACCTGTCAATCAGGAACTGCAGGTCCTAATAATAAATTTGATATTGGCTATAACACTGGTCGTTTGTGTTTCGTCCTTTTCATGAAGCCGGGCAGCTATTGGTTTTCGGTGGGTGCCCCGCACGACGAAAAGGCAGGAATGTAATATGAAAATTGTTGTTATTGGTGGTACAGGGCTGATCGGTTCTAAAACCGTTGCCTTGCTGAAAACTCGGGGCCATAGCGTGGTGGCGGCCTCGCCGGCGACGGGCGTTAATGCCTTTACGGGCGAAGGGTTGGACGCCGCCCTTGAAGGGGCGGAGGTCGTACTTGATCTTGCCAATTCGCCATCGTTTGAAGACGACGCGGCGATGGCATTTTTTAAAGCAGCAGGTGCAAACCTGTTGCGTGCCGAACAAGCTGCCGGGGTGCGACACCATGTCGCCTTGTCCGTTGTGGGAACAAATAACCTGCAAGATAGTGGCTATTTCCGCGCCAAGCAGGCACAGGAAGACCTGATCAAGGCAGGAACTATTCCCTTTACCATTATCCAGTCGACCCAGTTTTTCGAGTTTCTAGGCAGTATTGCCGGATCCGCATTTGATGGCGAGGCTGTTCGATTGTCCAATGCGCTGGTTCAACCCATTACATCGCAGGATGTCGCGACGGCGGTTGCCCGTGTGGCACTTGCTGCCCCGACCAATGGCACGGTTGAAATTGCGGGACCGCAGCAATTTGGTCTGTGCGAACTGGTTGAACGCTATCTTGGCTGTATGGGCGATGTCCGCCCGGTGATCTGTGATCCGCATGCGCCATATTTCGGCGTGGTGTTAAGCGAACATTCGCTTGTTCCGGGCACGGGGGCATCATTGGGCCAAACCACATTTGAAAAATGGCTGGGGCAATCAGTGCTGGCAAAAAGCGCGTAACAGGAAAACGGAACACGATAATGATCAAACAAATGATGACTGCGGTGGTTCTGTTTGGAGCCGTCTTGGTACCAGGTGCGGTACAAGCCAGCGATGCGCCAAGTGAACAGGCCAAAATCACGGTGGTTTACGATCATAAACTACCCAATGTACCGGGCAAAAGCCTGAAAGGTGTTTTGGTGGAATATGGCCCGGGTGGATCATCACCAGCCCATACCCATCCGTCATCGGCCTTTATTTATGCAACGGTTCTGACGTGTGCGATTACAAGCCAGGTTAATGGCGGACCGATAACAACATACCATGCAGGGGAAAATTTTTCGGAAAACCCCGGCGATCACCATAGTGTCAGTGCCAATGCCAGCGACAGTGAACCGGCAAGTTTGCTGGCCGTTTTTGTTGTTGATAGCGACGAGAAAACGCTAACAACACCGGAATAATCAGTCATTTTTTTAAGCAGGTGGTTTGCTCGCGCGGGGCGCGCCACCTGTTTTCATGGCAGCGAAATTACACAAATCAGGCCCAGCCTAACCGGCTTTCAATGCGTTTGGCGCTGTCTTTTACCAGTTTGATCAGGTCCGGTTCGTTCTGATTGACCTTGATATCGGGTACTACGATGGAAATTGTGGCAAGGCATTCGCCGTCCGGGTTGCAAACCGGTGATGCGATGCAGGCGACGGAAAAATCAGATTCACCAGCTTGAATGGAAAGCCGGTCAGACAAGGCACGGGCTGCCTTTTGCGACAGGGTAACGGGATCAACTTCTGCCCGCCCGGTTGGCGAGTTTTTGGCACAGCGCCTAAAAATTTCAACCTGTTCATTCTCGGCAAGATGCCCGACCAGCAAGCGCCCCGATGCCGTCCAGTTTAACGGGGTGCGCGTCCCCACCCGCGATGTTACCTGAAAATGGTCACGGCCTTCTTCCATTGCCAAAACCACCATCATGTCGTTATCGCGACCGCATATTTGCACGGTTTCACCCGATTTTTGCGCCAGTTCGTGCATTTCGGCATTGGCCACACCTAACAGGTCCAACCGGCGCGAATAGGTAAGGCCGTAATAATACAGGCGCGGGCCCAGCCATAATGCGCCGTCATTCTGGCGAATTAGCAGGTTTTTGCCGACCAGATCCTCGACAATGGTGTAGATGGTCGATAGGGGCGCACCAATGCCGTGCGCTATTTCATAGGCGGTGGTCGGTTTTTCGGCTGCTTGCAAAAAATCCAGAATCTGGAGGATGCGGTCAATGCCACTGGTGCGCGACCGGCGTTTGGGCGCGGCTATCGCGGTATCCTTCATGGCGACTGACGGCATTTTGTCCTCCTGATCCGGTTTTGTTTATCGTTTATAACTAGCGGTAATTTATCAGTCAGGCCAGTTCAGGATCGCCCTTTCCTTGTTTAACGTCCGCTCTTCAAACGGTGTTGCAATAAGGTCGTTGGATTTTTGGGCAATATCTAGTTCTTCGGCCAGGCGGGCGGCGACAATTTGTTCCTGGTCCGGCTGCAAATTGCAGGGATCAAGGAAGAAATAGCCATGTTCAACTTCATGATCGCGGGCAACAATGGGCTGCGCCCCCTTTGCCAGCCGGTCGACCAGATCCCACGCGGTGATGTGGGCGGCGACACGATCAATATCGATGCGTAAACGGTCCAGCGGGTTGTGGGTGGGGTCTGGCGTAATGCGAACCGATACACCGGGGCGACCGTTTAAGGTTGCGTACCATAAATCAAGGGCACGTTTTTCCCGGGCACGAATGGCAGCATGGTCGCGGGTTTTCCAGGCTTCCAGCGCGGCAATGGCCCCGGCAATGCCTTCCTTGCCCACTTTCATACCCCGGCCAATGCCGCGGTTTTGCAGGTAAATATTGCGCACAATATCTTTACGGCCCGCAACAATGCCCGATGTTGGCCCGCCCAAAAATTTATGCCCGGAATACAGAACAATATCCGCGCCATCACGGATAAAGCCGGTTAAATCATATTCGGACGCGGCATCGACAATAACCGGAACATTATGTTCATGCGCGACAGCCGCAAAGGTTTTGAAAGGGATTTGCCCGTATTCGACCGTGTGGTGCGACACAACATATAAGGCCGCCAGTGTATTTTCATTAATCGCACTGGCAAGATGAAAGGCTGACGCGCTGGTGGCTTGACCGATGGGCACAACACGCGCGCCGGATAAACGCACAGCCTGATCGACCGGAGCACCATAATTGACCATATGGCCCATCTGCATAATGACATCGGATTTGGGGCCAACATGATTTGGCAATTGTTCAATCGCGCCCAGATCATTTCCGGTCATAAGGGCTGCAATTGAAAGCGTGATACCGGCTGAGCATGATGCTGTGATAAACCCGCATTCGGCCCCGGTCAGTTCGGCAATGGTTTTGCTGGCCCGGCGTTGTAAATCATCAATTTCAACAAAATTACCCAGAATATCGGCAATCGATTGAATGGATTGTTGCCCGACGATAGAGGCACCAAGGCCCGTCATGGTGCCCGACGCATTGATAACGTGGCGCAAGTTCAGTTTTGCAAGAATATCAGCTGACATGATGGGTCCTGTTATTCGTCGTTAAGGGCAATGATGGCTTCAATTTCAACCGTGATCTGGTTGGGCAGCGACCCCATGCCAATGGCTGAACGGGCATGAACACCTTGCGGGCCAAATACATCGTTAAACAGGTCCGAACAGCCGTTGATAACCGCCGGATGGTCGCAAAAATCAGGGGCAGCATTGACCATGCCCAGCAGTTTGACAACCCGTTTCACCCGCCCCAGATCGCCAAGAGCTTCCTGCATGACGGCGAGCAGATTGATCCCGGTCAGGCGGGCATCGGCATAGGCTTTTTCTATGCTAACATCAGCACCGACCTTACCTTTGCTGAGGTTGCCGCTGGTGTCTAACGGCCCTTGGCCCGAAAGAAACAAAAGGTTGCCTTCGCGCACATGGGTCACAAAATTGGCAATCGGGGCCGGGGCCGGGGGCAGGGTAATGCCCAGTTCGGCAAGGCGCTGGGCAGGGGTGTTGCCGGTTGTGGTGGAAATAGTCGACATATTTAACAAAGGCTCCGTTTGGCGGATATTAATCGCGTTATAGTGTGGGCGTATAAACTGCCGGCTCTGTTTCGGACCGACGACGCGGATATTTAAGGTATGTAAAACGTGAATTTATGGGGCGGTATGCCGGTAAAAATGGTTTGGCCCTGCGGTTTTGATATGCGGATGCAGCTGTTTGGCCTGTTCGCGCACAGCGTTGACCGATGCAGGATCAAGGCGTGATTGCGGGTCGTCAAACCGGATTTCCGGGTTGGGCACGGCCGATAACAACATGCGGGTATAATCGTGCTGCGGGTTCGACAACACCGCATTAACGTCGCCCCATTCCAGAATTTGCCCGCCATACATAACCATGATGTCCTCGGCCACATAATGGGCGGTGGCGACATCGTGGGTGATGTAAAGCAGGGCCAAACCCAGATCGCGTTTCATGCGGTTTAACAGTTCCAGCACGCCCTGGCGCACTGAAACATCCAGCATCGATGTCGGTTCATCGGCGATAATAACCTTGGCACCAACGGCAAGGGTGCGCGCGATGTTGATGCGTTGGCGCTGCCCGCCCGAAAGGTCGTGCGGGTGTTTGGGGGCGACAATTTCCGGGTCCAGCTCGACCTGGCGCAACAGGGCATGAACTTCGTCGGTGACGGCTTTGCCCTTTAAATCGCGGCGATAAAGTGCCAGCGGGCGGCGTAAATGATAGTCCACCGTATGGGCCGGGTTTAGCGATGCAAACGGGTCCTGAAAGATCATTTGCACGTTTTTACGATATTGTTTCAACCCCTTGGGCGTGTTGTCGGTAACGGGGGCGCCATGAAACAAAAGCTGGCCTTCATCGGCGATATATTCGCGCATGATGATGCGGGCGCAGGTGGTTTTGCCACTGCCGGATTCTCCGACCAGTGCCAGGGTGCGCCCACCCTTCAGGTCAAAGGACAGGTCGTGGGCACCACGCACCTTGTGCGCGCCCAGATGAAAGGTTTTGCCAATGTTTTGCAGGCTAACGATGGCAGGGTTTGCGGTCATTGTGCGTTCTCCTGCCGAGGGGCGGGGGCGTGAAAGGACGGAAATGACGCCCACAGTTTTTTGGTGTAATCGTGTGTTGGTGCGCGGTAAATCTGATCCGCTGTGCCCTGTTCCACCAGTTTGCCATCCAGCATAATGCCGATGCGATCACAGAATTGCACCATCAGGCCCAGATCGTGGGTAATAAACAGCACTGAAAAACCCAGTTGCCGGCGCAGTTCATTAATGCGTTGCAAAATTTCGCGTTGAACCACGACATCAAGGGCGGTGGTGGGTTCGTCCATTACAATCAGTTTTGGTTCCAGCGCCAGGCAAATGGCGATCACAATGCGCTGGCGCATGCCGCCGGAAAACTGAAACGGATAATCGCGCATGCGGTCTGCCGGGATATCGACCAGTTTTAACAGTTCGGCACAGCGTTCGCGCGATTGCGCCTTGCTATAACCGCGATGGCGTTTCAGTAAATCGTGAAACTGGCTTTCAATACGCAAAACAGGGTTCAGCGAATTCATCGCACTTTGAAACACCATGGCGACTTCGTGCCAGCGAAACCGCGCGAGTTCATTCGCATCAAGGTCAAGCACATTGCGCCCTGCCACCATAATGTTACCGCCACAAATTAATGCGGGGGGCTTGTGCAGACGGCTGATTGCAAAGGCAATGGTGCTTTTGCCACAGCCAGATTCCCCGGCCAGGCCAAAAACCTCGCCAGGGGCGACATCAAAGCTGACATGATCAACGGCGCGAAAGTCGGTTTTATCACCAACATATTCAATCGACAGATCCTGAACGGATAATAGCGGATTGTTCACAGGCTGCCCTCCCCGGCGCGAACGCGGCCAACCCAGCGCGCCAGCGAATTGCCGGTCCGCAAGCGTGGGTTGGCAACTTCGTCGATGGCAAAATTAAGCAGTGACAGGCCGGTTCCCAAAAAGACCAGGGCAAAGCAGGGGGTTAAAATATCCCACCATGCACCCACCTGAAGGGCCGACGCATTTTGTGCACTATAAAGCATCACGCCCCACGAAACGGCCTGCGGATCGCCCAGTCCTAAAAACTCAAGGGTGGCTTCGGTAATCACAGCAAAAACAACGCTGCCGATGAAATTGATGCCGACAATCGACACCAGATTGGGAAAAATCTCGGCCGCCATAATGCGCCAGCCTGGTTCGCCCAGCATTTCAGCAGCTTTGACGAAATCCTTTTGTTTGATCGACAGGGTTTCGGCCCGCGTAACACGTGCGCCCCATGCCCAACTGGTGCCACCCAGAATAATGGCAATCACAACCGGGCTTGCCTGCCCGATAAACGATGCCAGAACCAGCAAAAGCGGCAGGTTGGGCACAACAAGGACCATATTGGTCAAAAAACTGATGGCTTCATCAACCTTGCCACCCTTATAGCCTGCGGCAATGCCCATGATGGTGCCAACGGCCGTAATGATGAAACCGGCCCCAAAACCAACCGCCAGCGATGTGCGCGCGCCGTAAATCAGGCGTGAAAACACATCCTGCCCAATGCGGGTGGTGCCCAGCCAATGGTCTGCATTGGGGGGTTGATGGGGCAGGCCAACGCGACGGGCAGGATCAAACCCGGTTAAAAGCGGGGCGGCAATGGCGGCCACTATAATAATTGCCAAAATCAGTAAACCCGTCAGGGCCTTTTTGTTGCGCAAAAGCCCTAAAATAACGTTTTTCATTTCAGGCTCTCCGCAATCGGGGATCAAGCAGAACGTAGCTGACATCGACAATGAAATTGGCGGTTAACATTGCCAGTGTCATAATCAGCAACTGCCCTTGAATAACAGGGTAATCACGGGCCAGAATGGCGTGATAAAGCGTGTTGCCCAGGCCGGGATAGTTAAAGACGACTTCGGTCACAAGCGACCCGCCCAGAACCGTGCCAATGGCAATTGCCAGGCCCGACACCGTTGGAAGCAGGGCATTTCGTGCGGCATACCAGAACATGACCGTGCGGTCCGACAAGCCCTTGGCCCGGCCCATGGTGATGTAATCTTCGCCCAAAAGGTTGATCATGTTGTTGCGCATGGTAACAACAAACCCGCCTGTCAGCACAATGGACAGGGTGATGATGGGCAAAATGGCGTGATAAATAACGCTGCTGATATATTCAAACGAAAATGCCGGGTCCAGTGCCGGGGCGGCGGCATAGCCGGTGGGAAACCAGCCCAGGGTGAAGCCGAAAAAATAAAGGGCGACCAGCGACGTCACCATCGCAGGAACCGACGTTGCGACAATGGCGGATACGGAAAAGATGACGTCAAATTTGCTGCCGCGTCGCCAGGCGGCAACGATGCCCAACATGGTGCCCAGCGTAAAGCTGATCAATGTCGCCGTGCCCATTAGGCCAACCGTCCACACCAGCGCGCGTCCCAGCACCTCGTTGACGGAAAGCGGGAAATATTTGATCGACAGGCCAAGGTCACCGGTAAAAATACTGGCAAGATATGTCAGGTATTGCTGCCATAACGGGGCATCGACAAAGCCGAAAGTCAGTTTCAGGGCCTCAAGATTTTCTGGTGACAGGGTGCTTCCTGCGCTGGAAAACATGATCTGGATCGGGTCACCCGGCAAAAGGCGGGGCAGAAAAAAATTGATGGTCGCCGCCGCAATGAAGGCTGCCAGATAAAAACATAATCGCCGAAGCAGAAAAACCATTGGAACCTCTGAAACTGTAAGTATCGCGGGCTGCCTGGGGAGGAGGCGGCAGCCCGCGACGATCATTGCGAAGCGGTTTTATTTAACCGGGCGCAATGCAAGCAGGTGCAACAAACGGGCATGGTTCTGGCGTGACAGGGTCGGGTTGACGAACGGATTGTCCCGGGTTGACCAGCCGGTAAAGCGCGTTGTGTTGTACTGATACCAGGTCGGGTTGTTATAAACTGGCAGTAACGGCAGGTTTTCTGCGACGATCCGCTGGGCCCTGGTCATGATTTCCTTTTGTTTGTCCATGTCTGACGTCAGGGTGAAGTCATTTAGCAGCTTGGATAAATCATCGTTAAACCAGCGTTGTGCAGTGAAACGGGTTTTACCCACATCATTGCGGTTAAAGGCTTGCTGATAGGGATAATAAGGCAGGGATGCCGCACGAATGCTGTTGATCGCGGCGTCAAATTTACCCGTGATCAGGTCCTGGCCCCAAACGGCTTCTTCCGGGGTGCCGATATTGGCATTGATCCCGGCATCCTGCATGCCTTCAACGGCAATGCGTACCGTATCAATCCAGTCGGTCCATGAATTGGGAACGATAATGTCAAACTTGATAGGCGTTCCGTCGGGATTATCGCGAAAACCATCATCATCGGCATCGACATAACCGGCCTCGTCTAAAAGGTCCTTGGCGGCATCGACGTCATATTTGGTATATTTGTCAAATTCTTCCAGAACTTTCGGGTCGGTCCAGCTGGAATAAACTTCGCCAAATGTGGTCGGGTCCTGGTTCAGCGTCGGGTAACCATAACCAGCCACATTGACCATGCCCTGACGGTCCAGTGTCATGCTCATTGCCCGGCGGAATTTTACATTCTGAAAGGCTTTTTTGTTATCCGCATTGGCGGTTTCCTGGTTGAAAATAAACTCAACCATGCTGCCTGCCGTATACCAGTAATGGAAATGATCCGGGTCCTTGGCAACATAGGTTTGCTCGACATTGGGCAGGAACGATGTGCCCCAGTCCAGCTCGCCGCTGGCAGTGGCGGTGAGCATCTGGTTGTTATCGGCCAATTGCGGAAAGCGGAAACAATCAACCTTCAGGTTTTCGGCATCCCAGTAATACGGGTTGCGGCACTGGTCGTATGTTTGTGGGGTAAAACGGGGGATTTCGGTCATCGGGCCGCTGCCAACCGGGGTTTCGTTGGCAAAGGTGACCGGTTCGGCAATGTCGGCCCAAACATGTTCAGGCACGATCGGCAGTTCGATCAGGCGGTTTACGGCCAGCGAACTGGGGCTGGACAGACTGAATTTTACCGTGTGTTCGTCAATTGCTTCAACTTTATCAAGGATATTCCAGATGGAAACAAAATCCAGTGCCGGGTTTTTTTTGACATAGTTAAAGGTGAAAACAACGTCTTTGGCGGTCAATGCTTTGCCGTCGGACCATTTCAGGCCGTCGCGCAGGATGAATTCCACGCTTTTCAGGTCGTCCGCGATTTTATAGCTTTTGGCGAGGCGGTAATTGGCCTTGTCATGATCAAAGCGGTTAAAAATCACCAGCGGTTCATAAATGAAATCCGATGTGCTTTGGCGGGCCGATGTCTGGTTGAACGGGTTAAAGTTCCGGACCCAGGTGGTGGCTGGCTCGATATTGGCAGTCAGAACCGTTTCGGCGCTGGCTGCTAGCGGCGGCAGAATGGCAAGGCCAAAAACGGCGGTCGCCAGAAGGCGTTTATGTGTGATCATTGATCTTTCCCTGATAGTAAGATTGTTTTGTTATGCGCCAAAGATTTCTTCGACTTCGGCATGCAGTTGCCTGATATCCACGTTCAAGTTGCCCAAACGGGCTTTGGCTGCGTCCATGCGGCGTATTGTTTCGTCACTTAGCGGACGGGCAGCTTTGGCGGCAGCCAGCGTTTCGGAATTGGTGCCATGACTGTGCAGGGCAATGTCACAACCTGCTTCCAATGTCTGCCGTACCCGTTCGGGCAGGCTGCCCGACAGGGATTCCATATAGACGCAATCCGAAATCAGAACGCCGTCATAACCAAGTTCGTCGCGGATAACGTCTTTGCAAATAACCGGCGAAACCGAGGCCGGGTTTTGGTCGTCGTAGGCGGAATACACCACATGCGATACCATTGCCCATGGCGTGTCGATCAAATCGATGAACGGCTTGAAATCGGTGGCGCGCAAAAGTGACTTGTCGGCATCTACACGCGGGCGTTCCTTGTGGCTGTCTACCGTGGCGCGGCCATGGCCGGGAATATGTTTCATGATCGGCATGTTGCCAACTTCAAGCAAACCATCGACCACTTCACGGCCCAGCGCACTGATCAATGCCGGATCCTGCCCAAAGGCGCGGGCGCCAATAACGTCACTGGTATCGCCAAACACCAGATCAAGGACAGGCGAACAGCCGCTATCAAGGCCCAGTTCGCGCATCATGGCCCCCATCGCGTGCGATGACAGACGCAGCGCATGTTTGCCAAGCTCAAGATCGCGGCGTGCCAGCGCACCAAATTCACCAAATGACCGAAATAACGGCCATGACCCGCTATCAAGATGCGATACGCGCCCACCTTCCTGATCGGTAAAAATCGGGGCATCGTCGCGGCCAACGGCAGTACGAAACTGTTCGGTCAGTTTTTTGACCTGATCGGGGGTTTTCAGGCTGCGGCGGCCTACAAATAACCCTAGCGGATTGGTTTCGCGAAACAGGGCAATTTCGTCGATCGACAAAGTATCATTGGGAATGCCGACAAACAGGGCCAGCGGTGTATTCGAAGACATGGATCATTCCCTGAAAATAAAAGGCCGGTTGGCCCGGAAATTTGCGCAACGAACCGGTAATAACCGGCCCGGATCAGAAGGCACGTATTGTTTGCTAGGGGGCCGGGGCGCGCAGCATGTCGGTGTAAATTCCTTTGCCGGGTAAAGGAATTTCAATGGCGCCAACGGCATCGATATAAAACTGTGTCGGGCCGGGATCACCGACAATAGCGTAGGCATAACCCATGTTTTTCATGGTTGTCAGGGTGCTGTGCAGCAAAGCCGCTCCGATGCCTTGCCCGCGAGCGTTGACAGCAACGCCGGTTGGCCCAAAAAAACCACGGGCGACGGCGTCGTAGCAGGCAAAACCCATGATCTGGCCATCGCGGATTGCGATCAGGCAGGATGCGGGTTGACGGGTGATAGCCACAAGGGCCTCGCTGGCCCAGTTATCGCTAAAATTATTGCGCACCCAATCGACGACAAGGCGCTGTTCCGGGGCAAGTACCGGACGAATAGTAATGTTCGTTGCGGCAACCTTGCGTCCCAACGCATCAAGGGCGGGCGCATAAAGGCTAACAACCAGATCTGCCATTCCCTGTATTCCATTATTATGTTATCTATGTCGTTATTAAGTATGCTACGGGCAACAAGGAACCACGTCAAGAAAAATTGGCATCGAATTGGTATTTAAAATGGATACAAGATGCGAAAGGTGGCAGCGGCGGGATGCCCGGTGGGGCGATCAAGGGGTACCGATTTATCCGGATGCAAATTAGCGGGATGGGAAGGGTGGTGTCGTCGTGTCTGGTGGATCAGGCCAGTAGATGTTTGCTACCGTACTAGGTGTGTTCAGTGCCGTTGGTTGGGTTGAAATGTCGGTTTGCTATGCCCAGCGTCGGAACTGGCGATGTTCGCCCATCGGACCGGAGCTGAAGGTTCGTCGAAAAATGGCGGGGGTGCCAGTTGTCGACGTCATTTTGTAAAAAATGACCCGGTTTTATTGTGATTATCCTGACGAAAGGCGAGCAGGTTTAACGTTGCCTGGCGAAATTGAATTTCCCCGGCATTGGGTCTTTTGCGTATTAGGCCAGAACTTCGCCAATGTTTCGCGGTGGTGGCGAGGTGTTTTTGTGTACGCTGGTTGGCGCTTTAGGGCGCGAGAAATCACCAATGCTTTGCCATCATAATAAAAACCGGCATAGAGACATTTAACCGGTTATTTTCAATTTTTTAAGGTCGGCAGCAGGCACGGTGCGGCGTTTGGCCAGCGCATGGCGCGAAAGCTTTTGGCCTTCGCGCTGGCGTTTTACCGTATTACATAGCGACGGTCGAAGTTGTATTTGCCGTCTGGATGCTATCGTCATTTAAATGGCACGCGGAAAAATGGCGGGGCGCGATTTCGCGTTTTTGGGGCACGGTGGTGCGGCATTTTTCCATGGCAAAGGGGCAGCGCGGGTGAAAATGACAACCGGGCGGGGGGTCAATCGGGCTGGGCAATTCGCCGTCAATGACCTTGAATTTTCGTTTGGTCAGCTCAATCCGTGGAATTTCTGACAGTAATGCCTGTGTATAAGGGTGGTTGGGGCGGCTGAAAATTTCTTCGGTTGGGGCTTCTTCGACAATACGCCCCAGATACATAATCACAACCCGGTCTGAGATATGCTCCACCACGCCGAGATCGTGGCTGACAAATAAATAGGTCAGCCCCAGTTTTTCGCGCAAATCCATAAAAAGGTTAATCACCTGCGCCTGGATGGAAACATCAAGGGCAGCGACACTTTCGTCGCAGACCAGAAAGTCGGGCCGCACGGCAAGGGCGCGGGCGATATTTACGCGCTGTCGTTGCCCGCCGGAAAATTCGTGCGGAAAACGAAATTTCATTTCCGGGTCAAAGCCAGCCATGCGCAAATATTTGTCGGCATGTTCGGCTCGCGTGCCTTCCAGCATTCCGTGGGTTTTGGGGGCTTCGGTGACGATATCGTCGATCCGCATGCGCGGATTAAGGGCCGCCATCGGATTTTGAAAAATCATTTGAATGGCAAGGTCGGCACTGGCTTGATCGCGCCGGGTCATGCCTTCGCGGCCGTGGCGAATAACCTCGCCGCCAGATGGCGGAATAATGCCGGCGACAACGCGGCCCAGCGTTGATTTACCACAGCCACTTTCACCGACCAGCCCAACCACTTCGCCGCGATGAATAGTTAAATCCACACCATCCATGGCATGGACAACCGGTGGCGTTGGGCTAAGGCCAAGGCGAATTAAGGCCTTACCAAGCAAGTCCGGGGTGGCCCCAAACCGGCGCGATACGTTTTTCAGTTCGACAATCGGGGTTTTGGCGACAGTTCCAGTCATGGTTAAAGCCCCTCGGTCACGGGATGAAAGCAGCGATATGTGCGTGTGCCGGTATCTGTTCGTTCCGGTATGGTGTGGCATTGTTCGGTGGCGTGGCCGCACCGGGTACGAAAGCTGCACCCGCCCGGCAGGCGGGTTAGGCTAGGCGTCATACCGGGAATTTGATGCAGGCGGTGGCCTCGCTGGTTCTGGCTGGGAACAGACTGGATAAGGCCCCGGGTATAGGGGTGGCGCGGATCACCAAGAATTTGTTCTACCGGGCCGGTTTCAACCAGGCGCCCGGCATACATTACGGCAATATCATCGGCCAGACGTGAAACAATCGCCAGATCATGGGTAATCCAGATTACTGCTGTACCGCTGATTTCAGCCATTTTTTGAAATTCGGCAATGATCTGCGACTGGATGGTAACATCAAGTGCGGTGGTGGGCTCATCGGCAATGATCAGATCGGGGTGATGCAACATGGCAATGGCAATGGCAACGCGCTGGCGCATCCCGCCCGAAAATTCATGTGGATAGGCATCAAGCCGTTCTTCGGGGCTGGGAATGCCAACCAGCCCTAAAGCGTCGCGGGCACGGGCACGGGCGGCTGATTTTGTCATGGGGTCATGGGCCTGTATGGCCTCGGTTATTTGCGTGCCTATACGCAAAACCGGGTTTAACGTCATCATCGGGTCCTGAAACACCATCGCAATGCGTTTGCCACGCAGGCGGCGCATTTCTTCCGGATCAAGGCCGATCAAATCACGGTCGTCAAAAATGATGCGGCCGCCGGTAACCTTGCCGGGTCGGTCAACCAGCCCCATGATCGAAAACCCGGTTACTGATTTTCCCGAGCCACTTTCGCCGACAAGGCCCAGAACCCGGCCTTTTTCAAGCGCGAAGGAAACATCGTTTACCGCCCGCAAACCCGGTGCGGTTTTGGTGCCACCAAATTCGGTGACAAGGTTGGACACCGTTAAAAGGTTCGCCATATCACATGCTCCTCGGGTTCAGAATGTCACGCAACCGGTCACCAACCAGATTAATGGCAACAATCGTGATCAACAGGGCAATGCCGGGGAAAAAGCTGATCCAGTACAGGCCGGATAACAGATATTGATACCCGTTTGAAATCAGCATACCCAATGACGGCTCGGTGACCGACGCCCCCAGCCCGAGAAATGACAGGGTTGCCTCAAGCCCGATGGCGCGCGCCACTTGCATGGTTGAAATCACAATCACCGGGGCCAGGCAGTTAGGCAGAAGGTGGCGAAATAAAATGCGATAGCCGGGCAGGCGCAAACAATGGGCCGCCTCGATATATTCTTTTTCGCGTTCCACCAGGGCCGAGCTTCGCACCGTGCGGGCATAGGTGGCCCATTCAGCAATGATCAGGGCAATAACAACATTGGTTAGCCCCTTGCCCAGAAAGGCCAGCATCATCAAGGCCATCAGGATGGTGGGAAAGGATAATTGCAAATCGACCAGGCGCATCAAAAGCGTTTCAACCCGTCCGCCAATATAGGCGGCAATCAGGCCAATACTGGTGCCAATGGTGGCCGCCGCAAATGCCGACAGAACCCCGACAATCAGCGATGTACGCAGGCCATAGAGAATCCCTGATAAAATATCACGGCCCTGATCATCGGTGCCCAGATAATAGGGAACACCGTCGAATGACGATGATCCCGGTGCCAGGCGACCGTCAAGGATATCAAGCTGGCTAAGATCATAGGGGTTTTGCGGTGAAATAAGCGGTGACAGCACGGCCAGAAAAATGATCAGGATCAGTACGCCCAACCCGATCGCAGCGCCGGGGGACATGACAAATTTTTGTGCCAGTTTACCTGATCGCGCCAGTAAGGATGTCGAGGCCATGCCGGTTGGTAGTGCTGCTGTTTCCTGTGGTCCGTTTGCGGCTTGGGACATGTTATTTGCCCTTTGTGTCCAGCCGGACGCGGGGGTCCAGCAATGTATAACAAATGTCGATGATGAAATTCAGCGCGACAAACAGGATCACCATCATCATCAGATAGGCAACGATCACCGGACGATCGAGATTGTTGATGCTGTCAATGATCAGCTTGCCCATGCCTGGCCACGCAAAGATGCTTTCGGTTACAACTGAAAATGCAATCAGGGAGCCAAATTCCAGCCCGGTAATGGTCACAACCGGGATCATCAGGTTTTTGAGAACATGGGTATAAATCACCCGGTTTTCGCTAAGCCCCTTGGCGCGGGCAAACTTAACGTAATCCTGTGGCAGAACTTCCTGCACGCCGGCACGGGTCAGGCGCAGAACCAGCGATGTTTTAAACAAGGCAAGGTTAAGGGCCGGCAGGATCAGGTGGTGCAAACCATCGGCAGTCAGAAACGACCAACTGGCATCCAGAAAACTGGCGGTTTCGCCGCGCCCACCAGATGGTAACCAGCCAAGTTGCACGGAAAACAACAGGATAAACATTAACCCGACCCAAAAGGTGGGCAAGGAAAAACCAAGGATCGATCCGCTCATGATCAGGCGAGAAGACATCCGTTCGGGATGTAACCCGGCATACAGACCCAGGGGTAAACCCACCACAATTGCGATTAGAAGGGCGCTGATTGCCAGTTCCAGCGTTGCAGGCAGGCGCTCGACAATCAGGGAAAGGGCAGGTTTGTTATAAACAAAACTGGTGCCGAAATCGCCGTGGAAAATACCCTGGATAAACATCAGATATTGTTGCCAAAGCGGACGATCCAGCCCCAGATGGGCAACAACGCGGGCATATTCCGCCTGACTGGCATCAGGATTGATCAGGATATCGACCGGATTGCCGATGACATTAACACCGACAAATACAATGATCGTCATGGCCAGAATAACCATGATCGCCTGTATCAATCGCCGCAATAGGGATGCAAGCATTGTGCGTCTCCTGCCCTTGGCTTAATCGATTGAAATGGCAACGCCATCGCGTTGCGGGTCTGCGGCCCCTTTGGATATGCCATTTTCAATGCTGATGGCATGGAGGGCGGCAAAGGCGTAACTTTGGGGCGAACGGGCAACATCATAACCGTCTGCACGCAAGGAATGTTCAACCGAACGACGGATACGGTTGCAGATATCAATTTTGTTCGATACGCCAATAACGCGCGGTGCGGCAACGGATTCTGTTATCGACATGCCAAAATCAATTACATTCATAATGCCTTGCGCCACTGTCGGTGCAATATAACTGCCACCTGGCGCACCAATGACCATGCGGGGTTTTTCACCCTGAAAAACAATGGTGGGTGCTGCCGAGCTGGCGCGACGTTTACCCGGTGCGATGGATGCCGCCCGCCCCGGGCGCGGATCAAACCGGGCCATGGTACCATTATACATAAAGCCCAGCCCGTCGGTGATGGCACCTGAGGGGCTGCCCAGTGTGTGGGTCATGGAAACGGCGTTGCCATCCTTGTCGATCACGGAAATATGGGTGGTATCGCGTTGCGACATTGCCAGCCGTTCGACCGATGCACGATCCCCTGCCCGAATGGATGCTGCCAGTTTGGCGGTATATTCCGGGGTTAGCAATTGTTCAAAAGGAACATCAATATAGGCGGGGTCGCCCATATAGGTATCCTTGTCAATCGTCATGCGTTTCATGGCTTCAAACAGGGTGCGTACATGATCATGGCTGCCGTGTTTCATGCTCGCAATGTCGAAATGTTCCAGAATATGCAGCAGTTCGAGCATCGGAAAGCCCGAGCCTGGCGGCGGGCTGGTGGCAATGCGGTGGCCGCGATATTCGCCCCAGATCGGGTCGGTTTTGGTGATGTTATAGGCCGACAGATCGTCTCGCCCGATTAAACCGCCCGATGCCGCAAAGTCATCGGCAATTTGTTGGGCGATTTCCCCATGATAGAAAATGTCGGCACCGCCGCTTTGAGCAATGCGCTCAAGCGTGTTGGCCATGTCGGGATTGCGCAAAATGTCGCCGACATTGCGCAAACGGCCATCCTCGTGAAAATAGACCTCGCGCCCGGTTTTGGAAAATTTCAGTTTATCAAGGGTGTTGGCATATTGGTCGTTTGACTGGTCTTTGGCCCAGTACCAGTGCATGTGCGGGCGGATCAGAATACCGTTGCGGGCATAACCAATCGCCGGGGCGATGATGTCGGCCCAGTCAAAGGTGCCATAATCGCGCAATGCCGTTTCGTAGCCCTTAAGTGACCCCGGTGTGCAAACGGCCAGATAACCGATGTCGGAGATATTGTTTTCCAGAATAAAGCCAAAACCGTCGCGGCTTTGCCCGACCAGTTTGTCTTCCCACATGGTTTCGGTCGCGGCCAGCGGGGCGCGGGCATAAAATTCCAGAATTTCGTGAACGCCCTTGCCCGGCATATAAACCTGCATGGAGCCAAAACCGCCAATGCCGGACATTTGCGGGTCGGCGACCCCCTGGACAAAAGCACAAGCCAGGGCAGCGTCAATGGCATTTCCGCCCCGTTCCAGAATTTCGGCACCGGCTTCGGCGGCTTCGGGCTGCGGGGCTACGATGGTTGCATTTGTCATTTTTGGCGGATCTCTTTTAACGTGCGGGTCAGAAACGCCTTGACGGTATCAAGCACTTTCATGCGGTCATGCGAAACGCCGGGAACTTCGGTAAGGCTGACGGCAATGCCAGCTTTTTCAAACGATTTTGCCAGTGATTTCAGGCGTTCGGGGCGGGTGTTGCCAGCATCATTGGCCCCTTCCATATAGTATTTGGAACCTGGTGCGTGCATGATTTCCCAGTTTTCAAGGTCGGCAGACCCGACAACCATTTGCACGGCAACCTTCTGCAGGGCAGGGATATCAAGACTAATGCCAAACTGTTCTTTAATGTCCTTAACGCCAACCCACCAGTTGCGTTCGGTATCAAGCAGAGTGACAGATCCTGGTGCCCCAATGGACGCGGCCCACAATTTTTGCGGATGCAGCAGGGTAAAGCGGTGTGTGAAATGCCCGCCGCCGGAAAAACCGAACATGGCAAATTTTGACCAGTCCTGATCATATTTTTTGGCCATTTCGTCGACCATTGAAATCAGGATTTCGTCGTAACGAATATCGCCTTCCTGAATGTATTTATAACCTGAACGCGCTCCGTCGCCACGGGCGTTCATCGGGAAGATCGGGCACAGGACTGCGCAATCGTTATACAGGCCGAATTCGGCAAACCCATCGCGAAATTCGATGGCCGATGTGCGGCCGGTGCCATGAACGGCGACCAGAAGGTCAACCTTGCGGCCTTCTGCGGCGGCTGGTGGCACATAAAGCAGCATGTGAAAACGCGGATCGGCGGTGCAGGCGAAAATTGCCGTATGGCCATAGTCATAGATCGCCTTTGCACGCGCGGCAGAACCGCTCGAACTTAGTTCCTGCATTCGATTTCTCCTGGGGGATGACCGGGGAGGGTGGCACGCATCGGGCAAGGGAGAGAAAACCCGATGCGCACCGGGGTGGATCATTTAGTTGGCAGCGCTTTTTACGTCGTATGCCAGGGTGTATTTGTCGCCACGCGGGGCGTAGCTGATGGATTTTTTCGCAGCCAGCACAACGTTTTCGTAATGCAGCGGTAAAATCCAGAGCTTGTTGAAGGTCAGCTCGGATACTTTTTCAAGCAGCGGTTTGCGCGGTGCTTCGTCCAGCAATTTATTGATTTCCGGGTCGTTGACACCGCCGCCATTGTAACGGCCCGTGCCTTTTTCATCGTCGCGGCCTGCAACAACAGCCAGTGCCGGGTTTGAAACTTCACCGGTGTTGATGCCCCATGACCCCAGAAATACGCTGTAGTCGCCGGTGGTGTATTTTTTTGAATACATGGACCAGGGCATAACTTCGACCGAGGTTTCAATGCCAATGCGCGAGAACATCTGACCAACGGCCTGAAGAACGGCGCTGTCATTTACATAACGGCCAGCCGGGCCCTGAATGGTCATTTTAAACCCGTCACCCCAGCCTGCATCTTCAAGCAGCTTTTTTGCGCCTTCCGGGTCATATTTAACCGGCTTGACGGCATCGGAATGACCAAAATAACCCTTGGCAACAAACTGGTCGGCAACGGTGCCGTTTTTCTGCATTACACGATCAACAATTGCCGGGCGGTTGATCGACATCAGTAGCGCACGGCGTACGCGTTCATCCTGTAACGGGTTTTTGTCCAGTTTCGATCCATCCTTAGCAGTGATAAAGGCGGTCGGGGTGTCCATCACATTCACACCCAGAAAAACAAGACGGGTGGACTGACCACGGATCAATTGCAGATTGTCGGAATTTTCAACCCGATCAACACCTTCGGCGGGCATGGTTTCGATCAGGTCGAGATCGCCAGACAAAAGAGCCGCCAGACGCGCACCGTTATCAGGGATCATGCGCAAGGTAACGTTTTTCCATTCCGACGGACCGGCGAAATAATCGTCGTTGCGTTCCAGAACCAGGCGATCACCGGGCGAATAGGACACAAATTTGAACGGCCCGGTGCCAATGGCGGCTTTGCCTGAATCAAAATCGGCAACGCTGTCTTGGGCGTGGTCAGCACTGATGATGCGAATGCGGCTAAGGGAGTTTAAGATCATCGGGTCGGGAACGGTGGTTTCGACCACAACGGTATAGGGATCAGATTCCGTAACGTCCTTGATGTTACGAGTATAGGAAGCAAATGCCTGGCTGGGCTTGTCGCGTGCGCGCAAAAGCGAGGCAATCACGTCTTCGGCATCAAATGTCGTGCCATCGTGGAATTTAACGCCCTTGCGCAAATGAAATTCCCAATGGGTCGGATCAACGACTTTCCAGTCGGTTGCCAGTTGCGGATTGTTTTCCGCGGCACCGCCCCGGTTGATCAGGCTGTCAAAAATGTGACGGCTGGCCGCATTGTTGGGCGAACTGGATGTTTCGTGCGGATCAACGGTGGTGAAGGTGGTGGACATGCCAATTGTCAGGCTGGAGTCAGCTGCCATGGCCATTGACGGAATTGCAATGCCAAGCAGCAATCCCAGGCCGGCCTTGCGGGCCATTTCCAGTGTCGGGGTGAGCGACATTATAGTCTCCATTTCATTTAAGATCTCTAGCGGAGCCAGTCCCGGATCGAATATTGGGTTTTGTGCAACTCTGCGGGTTGCTTATGACGCATGATCGGCAGTTCGGTGGATTTGTGTCAATTTTTTTTCTTGTGATGTTACATTGTGTGTAACACTATTGCAGCGGTATTTTTGATGGTTCCCATCGAGGGGTAATTACCAGTGTTTTTAGAGTCCGTAACAGATAAAAAGTATGTAATTCAATCAGTTGATACAGCTTTGTCCGTGCTGTTGGAGGTGTCGCGCGAACCGGGGCAAAGCCTGTCATCCCTTGCCCGCAATCTGGGAGAAACAAAGCAAAAAACTTTAAGAATGTTACGCACAATGGAACAGCGAAAATTCATCCAGCGGGCCGAAGATGGAGGATATAACCTTGGTAACGCCATTCTGGTGTTGGGAACTTCCGCGTCCACCCAGATTGATCTGGTAAAACTGGCGAGTCCGGTTTTGGAAACGCTGGGTCAAAAAATGAACGAAACGGTGCAAATCCGGATACGGGATAATACCGAAGCCTTGTGTATTGCCAAATTCGAGCCCTCGCGCGATTTGCGGGTTCATGCCGTGGTGGGGCGGCGGCGTCCGTTGCATGCCGGGTCGAGCAAGATTTTGCTGGCGTTTTTATCGGACAATCTGATTGCACGTATTTTGCCCGACACGCTTAACCGTATTACCGGCAATACGATTACCAACCGTTCCGCGCTGATGCGTGAATTGATGAATATTCGCAAACAAGGCTTTTGCATCAGCCACGGGGAAGTTAGTGATCAACTAGTATCGGTATCGGTGCCAATTTTTGCGGTTGATGGCTCGGTATTGGCGGCATTGAATGTGGCGGCCCCGGCATTTCGCACGCAGAAATCCGATCTTGATCGTTTTGTCAGTCTGCTGACCGAGGCGGCAAAAGGCATTTCGCGTGGTTTGGGCTGGGTTGGTTAACAGACCTGTTTTGTAATCCGGGTTGGTGAAAGTTACGTTTCTGATGAATTTATCTGACATTGTCGTGTTGCAGGTTATCCCCCGGTTAAATAGTGGCGGGGCAGAACGAACCACGCTGGAAATTGCGCAAGCTCTGACCCGGGTGGGGGCAAAGGCGATTGTCGTAACCGAAGGTGGACGGTTGGCCGATGATATTTGTACGGCCGGTGGCGAGGTTATAAAGCTGCCGGTTGCCAGTAAAAACCCGATCCGAATTATTGCAAATATCTGGAAAATCAGGAAAATTATCAGGGATTACGGTGCGACACTGGTACATGCCAGAAGCCGGGCACCTGCGATTTCAGCCTTCTTTGCTGCCCGTTGGCAGGGGGTACCGTTTGTAACGACCTATCATTCCACTTATTCGCAGCCCAGGCGCGAACCGTTTAAAAGCATCAAGAATTTTTACAGCAGCATCATGGCCCGGGGCGACCGGGTGATTGCCAATTCGCACTTCATTGGCAATCTGATTGCGCAACGCCACCAGACTGGCAATGATCGGGTACGGGTTATTTATCGCGGGCTTGATAGCACATATTTTGACCCGGAAAAAATCACGCCAAAGGCGGTTGCCGCCATGTGCGCCCAATGGGGTGTTGATGAAAACGACCGTGTGGTGCTTTTTCCATCGCGTATTTCGCCCACCAAGGGGCAAATGGTGGTTATTGAAGCGGTCGCACAGCTTGGCCCGGCGTTAAAGCAAGGATTGAAGGTTGTGCTACCGGGGCCTGAACTGGCAACGCCGGATTATATTGCCCTGCTGCAACAACGCATCGGGCAGGCCGGGCTGGGCGATATAGTGAAACTGGTGCCCGAATGCCGAAACATGCCAGTGGCTTATCTGGCGGCCGATGTTGCGATTGGTGGATCATTGATCCGGCCAGAGGCCTTTGGTCGCACCGCGATTGAAGCACAGGGCATGGGATGCCCGGTGATTGCCAACCAGGAAGGCGGCCCGGCTGAAACGGTGCTGGATGAGGATGCGGTGGGGGTGGATGCCTTCACCGGCTGGCTTATTCCCCCGGAAAACCCGGTGGCATTGGCCGTCGCCCTTGAGAAAGCACTTTCCCTAACCCCGGCAGAACGGGCGCGATTGAGAACCCGCGCACGCGCCCATATTATGACCAGGTTTAATGCCGATCAAATGCGTATCGATACGTTGGCGGTTTATGATGAATTGCTTGGATGTGATTTGGCGGTTTTTTATAAGAAGATCGTTAAGCAGGCAAGTTTGTAAATGTTTCGCGTTTTTCGCGAGATTTTATCTTTGAACTGGGGGACGTGAGGAACGTAAACTTTATGGGTGATCAATGGGTTTGATATGCTAAAACCTGAAATATCTTGATAAGTGTTTTTTTGCGTTTTGGGGGGATTATTTTGAGTAAAGTTCTTGTGACGGGCGGGGCGGGTTTTATTGGTCGTTATACTTGTCGGGCGCTTGTTGCATTGGGGCATGATGTAAAAATTTATGATAATTTTAGCAATGCCAGCCGAGAGGGTTTGACGGGTCTTGGACAGGTGATTGATGCTGATGTTCGTGATCGAGCAGCATTGAAAGATGTGCTTGTTACTGTTGATCATATTGTACATCTTGCTGCGCTTGTTAGTGTTCCGATTTCTATCGAAATGCCTAGGCAGGTTTTTGACATTAATGTAGCAGCTACTGAACAGCTACTTGATATTTGTCGGGAAATTCGATTCCCCGGGCGTGTGATTTATGCAAGTTCTGCATCTGTGTATGCCAATGAACTTACAGGAAATTTCAAGGAGGAATGGGCAACGGGACAGGGGTTATTGTCGCCTTATGCTTCCAGTAAATTTATGAACGAGGTTCAGGCTGGTATATATAATACCTGTTATGACCTTAAAACGACAGCCTTTCGCTTTTTTAATGTCTATGGTGCCGGACAAGATCCGAAAAGTCCGTACAGTGGTGTTATCACCCGATTGCTGGACGCCCGGGATGAGGGCAAGAAATTTACTATTTTTGGTGATGGGTCCATTACTCGGGATTATATTGCTGTTGAAGATATTGCCGGTGCAATTGCGTTGCTGATTGGTTCTAATAGTACCGCACCGCGGGTTATGAATCTTGGTACGGGGCATGCAACGACATTGAACGAGCTTGTTCAATTCTGGCAGGATGCGACAGGGAAAATTCTTGATTATTCTTATGGTCCTTCGCGCTCCGGTGACCAGCAACATAGCTGTGCCGATAATAGTTTGGTTCGTGAAATTCTCCCTGAATGGCGGCCTGTTTCTTTATCTGAAGGATTGGCGCGCTGGGTTGGTTCATAACCGGACTTTTAGCATCAGAATTTTGTGAAGGATCGGATACGTTTCGGCCTGATCGGACATTGCCTGATCTTCGGGATTTTTTGTTGAGGATTGCCCCGGTCGTATTAATGAAAGTCATGGCTATCCACCTTAAGTCGGGTGGGTTTCGCCTGATCCTGTTCGTGGCGTTTCCTCAGATTTTCAAGTTGTCGGGTTGTATCTGATGCGAATGATGCAGAAGATGAAGATGCTGAAAGAGAGGGAGCAGAGGTGCCCGGTATTCCGGTGGCCCAGCGTAAATTGCGCGGATGCCCGCCAGACTGACGGTCGATTTTGGTGTTGTCGGTCAGGCTTTGCAGCATGCCGGAAAGATCGACCAGTTTTTCGGCAATGATGTGGGTGACATTGTCTTCGCGTTGCAGTTTGCCTGATACACCTAGCATGGTTGCGGTCATGATTTCACGGCGAAATTCCTCCATCACCTTGGACCATACCACCAGATTGCTAACCCCGGTTTCGTCTTCTAACGTAATAAAAACAATCCCTGATGCCGTCCCGGGGCGCTGGCGGACAATGACCAGTCCGGCATGGGTAATTTTATCGCCGTTGCGCGCAGCATCAAGATCAACCGCGCGTTTGATGCCTGCACCGTTAAGCGCATCGCGCAACATGGAAATCGGATGACCCTTAAGCGACAGGCGCAGGCTGGCGTAATCTTCGATAATTTCTTCGCCCGGCCCCATGACTGGCAGGTTCACGGCGGGTTCCGGGCCAAATTCGGCGGAAACGCCCATATTGTGGTTAAAGTTCTGGGCGGCTTCAAACAAGGGCAAGGCAGCGGGGGCTTTACGTCCTTTGCCAAAGCGTTTGACCGCCCACAAGGCCTCGCGTCGGCGCAGGGCCAGGGATTGAAAGGCATCGGCTTCGGCCAGTTTTTCAAGCGCTGCTGGCGATAGTCCGGTTTGGCGCGCCATCAGGTAAATATCCTGAAAGCCGCCAATCGGGCGGTTTGCGATCAGTTTGGTGATTTCAAGTTCCGCCAGCCCGCGCACCTGCCGAAACCCCAGACGCACCGCCAGATAACCCGAAGCACGGCCCATTTCGCGTTCCATTGTGTTGTCCCAGAAACTGTAATTAACATCGACCTCCAGCACCCGGACCCCGTGGTTGCGGGCATCATGAACCAACTGTGCCGGGGCGTAAAAGCCCATGGGTTGGGCATTGAGAAGGGCACATAAAAACACATCGGGATGATGATGTTTTAACCAGGACGACGCATAGGCCAGAATGGCAAAACTGGCGGCATGGCTTTCGGGAAAGCCGTAATCGGCAAAACCCTCGATCTGCTTAAAGCAGCGTTCGGCAAAATCGGCATCATAGCCATTGCGCAACATGCCGTTGATGAATTTGTCGCGATGTTCGCCAATGGTGCCGGTGCGTTTGAAGGTCGCCATCGCCCGGCGTAAATTATCGGCTTCGCCGCCGCTATAGCCGGCGCCGACAATGGCAATCTGCATGGCCTGTTCCTGAAATAGTGGCACGCCTTCGGTCCGTTTCAAAACCGCTTCCAGTTCATCAGACGGGTAATTGACTTTTTCCGGGTTCTTTCGTCGTTCCAAGAATGGATGCACCATGCCGCCCTGAATGGGGCCGGGGCGGACAATGGCGATTTGAATGGTCAAATCATACAGGCATTTGGGTTTCAGGCGCGGCAGCATGCTCATTTGCGCCCGGGATTCCACCTGAAAGGTGCCAATGCTATCGGCCCTGCACAGCATTTTATAAACGGCAGGGTCTTCCTTGGGCAGGGAGGCTAGGTCGTAATCGATGTTTTTGTGATGGCGTAATTCGTCAAAGGCCTTGCGAATACAGCTGAGCATTCCCAGTGCCAGCACATCGACCTTCAAAATGCCCAGTGCATCAATATCGTCCTTGTCCCATTCAATAGTGGTGCGGTCTTCCATGGCGGCATTGGCAATGGGGGAAAGTTCGCACAATGGCCCGCGGGTAATGACAAAGCCGCCCACATGCTGCGATAAATGGCGGGGAAAACCGGTCAGTTCGCCAGCCAGGCGCAAAATGGCCTGAATGCGTGTTTCATCGGGATTGATGCCCGACTGGCGCATCATGGCATCATGCGGGCCTCTGCTGCCCGATCCCCAAACGGTTTTGGTCAGTTTGACAATGCTGTCTTCCGACAGGCCAAAAACCTTGCCAACATCGCGCAATGCACTGCGCGAACGATAGGAAATAACCGTGGCGGTCAGCCCGGCCCGGTCACGTCCGTAACGCCGATAAATGTACTGAATGACCTCTTCGCGGCGTTCATGTTCAAAATCGACATCAATATCGGGCGGCTCATCGCGGGCATTGCTGATAAAGCGTGAAAATAGCAGTTCGACTTCGGCAGGATTGACCGATGTAATATGCAGGCAAAAACAGACCGACGAATTGGCCGCCGAACCTCGCCCCTGGCATAAAATGCCCTGTGACCGGGCAAAGGACACAATATCATGAACGGTCAGGAAATAGGGGGCATAGTCCAGTTCGTCGATCAGGGCGAGTTCGGCCTTTAAAAGCCCCTCGACCTTGGCCGGAATACCGTCGGGATAGCGTTGATGCGCCCCTTCCCAGGTTAGCCGCGTCAGGCGTTCCTGGGTGGTTTCCCCGGAACCATCATTTTCATCGGGATATTCATAGCGCAATTCACGCAAATGAAAGCGGCATTGCTGGGCAATTTCAACGCTGCGTTCCAGCCAGTGGGGATGATCGGGGAACAGGGCCGCCATTTCCCGGGGGGATTTGATATGGCGTTCGCCATTGGGAAATAAACGGTATCCGGCATCCTCGATCCGGCAGTGATGGCGAATGCAGGTGAGAACATCCTGTAATGGTTTACGGGATCGGACATGCATATGCACATCGTTGGTTACGACCACGGGAATGCCCAAACCGGTTTCGACCTTTTGCGAAAACGCCAGTCTTTCGGGATCAAACCCGTCCATAAAACGGCTGACGGACAGCCATAGCTGGTCGGAGAAGCAAGATTGAAGCGTTATAAGCTGATCATAAAACGTCGCAGTGGGAACATGTGGCGGGACGGCAATAAATAACATCCCGTCGCTGTGGGCCACCACATCGCTGAGGTAAAGTTCGCATTCTCCCTTGGGCGCACGGCGTTTTCCCAATGTTAACAACTGGCAAAGCCGTGCATAAGCCTGTCTATCGGTTGGATAGCATAAAAGTGACGGGGCATCGGCCAGATCCAGCCGGCAACCAACAATATATTGCAACCGGTCCTGGTGGGGTTGATGGGCGCTAAACCCGCGTACAATGCCTGCCAGACTGTTGCGATCGGTTATGGCAAGGCCGTGAAGCCCTTTGCTGGCAGCGGTTAAAACCAGTTCTTCGGTATGAGATGCCCCGCGCAGGAATGAAAAATTGCTGCTGACCTGAAGTTCGGCATATCGCGGACATTGGGCTGTGTCGCTATCAATCGCAAGGTTGTATTGCGAGGGGGCAACGACTGTGACGGGGGGGATATCTGCCATGATCGCGCTTATGCAAACAGGCCGTGAACGGACCACAGCTCCTGAAGCGTACGGGTATTTTTGCGGGGCTTTGGGCTTTGGGATGTTGTAACGCTCAATGCGTCCTGCGTTGACGGTGTGGGGGTGGCAAAACCGATTTTAAAAGATGGAGAAAATGACATATCGGACGCTGGTTCTGTCGGGCGGCACCTCAGGGTTCGGCAAAGCCAGAGCCATCGGCCAGTATGGTCGTGGATGTGAAAATAATCACGGGTTTGCTCATGCAAGGCAAACCCGCCTTGGTCGAGGTGATCCCACCATTCCGGGCATAGGCGTTCTGGCCCGCTGATTGCGGTAATTTCCAGATCCATACGCCGCCAGCGCAGGGTGGCGGGAGCGCCATCGACAGTGCGGTGTAAAATTTGAACAGGTTCGGGTGGGTCAATCAGGCGGATGGGGCGTTTGGGTAAATGAATATCAGGCAGGCATGCCGGTGAGGGGGGAGTACCCACCGGCTGGCGGTTGGTGGCCTTTTCAGGCAGGTGGCAGGCATGGTGGCCGGGGCGAAACAATTGGTCGCGCGGGCCAAGGTGATGACCGATCCGGTCAAACAATTGGGCCAGGGCAATTGAATTGCCATTTTGGCTGACATTGGTGTCCAGGTTGATCTGGCGAAAGGCAACATGTTCGACCCAGGGGGCATAGAGAATGATTTCCTCGATCCCGAAACCGGTATCGACACCGGGCATTTTTTCGGCCAGCAGGCGGTCAATATGCGGGGCGGACTGGCAAGCGGTGCTGGTGGTGATTTGTACCGTATGGGCATGGCCATCTACTCGCACACAGCGCAGAATGATACGGCGCAAACCTTTGTTTTCGTTTTGTAACTGTGTGCATAATTGCGCAACCATCTGTCGAACCGCAGCTTCCAGATTGGCGGCATCGCCCAGCGGTTCGCCATATTTCTGGCGGATTAGCCAGGGTTGATCAGGTAAATGGAAGTTCAAATGTTCCGGCAGGCGGCCATAAAACTGATCAAGTTTTTGTAAAACATCGGCGCCAAGACGGGTGGTTAAAGTGGCCCGTGGCAAGTCGGCAACATCTTGTAACTGACGAATACCCAGTCGGTGCAGGGTCGTCAGGATATCGGGCGACAAGCGCAATCCTTCAACGGGGAAACCGCGCGCGGTATTATGGTGGGCAGGTAAGGATAAAATGCGGTCACCGGCATGAAAGCGTGCACAGGCCCATGCGGCACCGGCACTATCGGCCATGCCCGCCTTGCAGGAAAATCCCAGTGTGGTGAGGTCGTGTTGGGCTTGTTTGATCAGGGTTTCTTCACCGCCAAACAAATGGCAGCCGCCCGTCATTTCCAGCCAGAAACCGCCTTCCCCGGCAAGATTATCGCGCATTAAAACCCGGTCCGGGGCAATCCACGGGCTATAGCGGTCCAGATGCTTGATCAGCCGGGTTTGATTGCGGGCATAAAGGCCCGGATCTTCGTTGATATTGACCAGATCGGGCATAATGCTGCGCGCTTCGGCAAGGCGCATGCCGGGTTGAAGTCCGGCCCTGCGCGCCCCTTGCGACAAACCACAGGTAAGCACACCTTTATGGTCGCTACGCGTGACGATAAAGGGTGTTGTGGCAGGTTGCGACGTTTGATCAGTGTCGGATGACGTTCCGCTCGCAATGCTGTCACGCATGAACGGGCTGTTTATGGGCCGATGTTGTGTGGCAGCAGCCCGGTGACAGTCGGTTTTCCAATGTGTCAGCCACAGATACAAAAAGCGTTGCTTCATCGATAGTCACTTTCCAGCTTGCCGGTCGAACCCCGCGTCCCCCGATCAGGCTGAGTTTTCGATAGGTCCCTTGTGGTTTTATCTGCCAGCGCGACCATGCCGGGGACGTTGCAATATTTTGCCCGGCCCGGTGGTGACGCAAAACAATCAAGCGCGTATTACCGGCTTCGCATGCCAGTTGCAGGCGTCGTGCGGCGGTTAAATCATAATCGGTGGTTTCAAGGATGATCGTTGCGATCTGGCCCGATTTGGCGGCTTCCTCGCAGGCCCAAAGTGCCGTTTGTTGTTGGTTAATTGTCATCATCACCAGGTTATGGCGGGCCGGGCTGGCAAACAGAGCGGGCGGGTAAAGCTTGCCCTGATCCAGGGCTTTACGCTGGCGCACCCATAAAACTGTTGGCATCTGTGCCTGTGGCGACGCGGTGGCCTGCAACCCGGCCATATACCAGGCCAGCGCCGATGTTGCGCTGTCATCATGTTCGGTCATGATCTCGTGCAGGCCGGTTGGCATTAAGCCACCAGCAGCAAAATACGGTTTCAGGTCAATATCGCCAAACGCCCGGGTGATAAGGTGTTCTCGGCCGCCATTTACGCTGGGGGCACGGCCTTGCCATTGGTTTTCCGCCTGCATAAGGGCGGCGCGTGCCTGTTGCAATTTGCTGGCCATAAAATGACGCTCGCTATTTGTTCCTATTTTGTTCTTATTTATGTGGGCAGGTGGGTGTGAGAGTCAAGATCAAACCGTTTGGCATCGGACCGGTTTCATTTTTTGATATATAGCCCCGTCACTTACACAGATCATTCCGGTTTTACGATGTGATGTTTATCAATTGTCGATGAGAAGAACTCATGGACAATTGGATCGGCACGACGCCGTCGCGCGGCCGGTGCCGTGAAAGGCAAGGGCTTCGTCGAGCCTGCCCACCGATTGAGGGGCTTGTTGATCGGTTTTGATCAACGGGTTTTGGCCTTAAATGCCGGACCAGGTGGTGGCCGATTGCGTTGAATCGCCAGAGTTAGCCGGAACGGGGATGTTGTAACAAGGTCCGTCCAATTGGTTTGGCAGGTTCGGATCGTAAAACAAGCGATGTGGTAACGGCCCCATGTCGCGCGATGCGATCAACAATGGTTTCAAGGTCGCCCGGTGTGGGGACCAATACTTTTAACAAAAAGCAATCTTCCCCGGTAAGCCGGTGAACCTCGATGATATGGGGCATATTGGCAAAATGCTGCAGGCAAGGTTGGATATGTTCATGGGTGGTTTTTAACCGGATTATTGCCATTAATCCGAACCCAAGGGCTGCCGGGTTAATGCGCGCGCCATATCCTTGTATAATGCCACGTTCTTCCAGCCTTTTTACCCGTTCGGACATGGCTGGTTGCGATAGCCCGATTTGCCGTCCCAGTTCTGCAAGCGGGGTGCGGGCATTTTCCTGCAAGGCTTCGATGATGGCGATATCAAGCCGGTCAAAATCTGTATGTGCCATTTAACCAATCCTGCCGTAAAAAACGATGAATCATCGGAAATAACGTAACACAGCCGATGAGTTGCCATGTTGGTTTTCAGCTGATTGATTATAATCGGAAGCCTGACCTTTAATTTTCAGGGGAACGGTTATGAAGTCACCTGTGGTTATTTTGCCCGGTATTGGCGGATCTGGCCCGAAGCATTGGCAAAGCCTGTGGGGAGATCAATGGCGGGTATCTGCGCGCCCCTTTTTGCGAATGATGCCCGCAGATTGGGATCATCCAGACCTGGAAGACTGGATTATGGCACTGGATGCGGCTTTGGCGCAAATTCCGGCACCGCCGGTTCTGGTGGCGCACAGTCTTTCGTGTCTTTTGGTCGCTCATTGGGCTGCCCGGCAGCAAAACACTGCCCTGCGGGCAATCAAGGGAGTGTTTATGGTGGCGCCACCCAACCCGGCGAGTGCACAATTCCCCGTTGAGGCGGCTGGTTTTGCGTCGGTGCCACAGCGCGAATTACTGTTTCCAACCTTGCTGGTCGGTAGCGAAAATGACCCTTATGCCCACCCGGAATACATGGCCCGCTGCGCCCGGAACTGGCAGGCGGGTTTGGTGATGGCGGGGGCGTTGGGCCATATCAACGAAGCCAGCAATATCGGGGACTGGCCCCAAGGGCAGGCTTTGCTGACAGCCTTTGGCACCGGGTTGGGCGATTAAATGATATGCCTGTTTACCCGGTGCATCATGGGCTGGGGGCGTCGACTTTGGCATTGTTATGTTCGGCCGGCAGGGTATTACGGTTTGTGTTCGCCCTTACGGACTTGGCAAATGCTGCTATCAACCGCTTGGTCAGGGCACCCACTGGCCAGTGATAAACATGGTTGCGTGTGGCAAGTTCGGTAACCGGCAGAATTTCAACCGAGGTGCCGACGACAAAAACCTCGTCGGCGTCCGCCAGCATATCAAGGGTGACGGTTTGCTGGCTGCTTGTCAGTTTCATATCCTGTGCCAGGGCAAAAACATGGTGTTTGGTAATACTATCGAGAAAACAGGTAGGTAAGGGGGAAATAAGCCGGTTATCCTTGATCAGAACAATGTTGGTTGCGGTGGTTTCGGCAATGTTATCGTAGCTGTCGAGCATCAGGGCATCGTCAAAGCCGCCATTTTGCGCCATATGCCGTGCCAATGTGCCGATCATATACATGCCCGAACATTTTGACGCCGTCGGAGCCGTATTGGGGGCTGGCCGGCGCCAGTCAGCCAGCACCAGCCGAATGCCTGTTGTTGCTGTGCCCAGCTTTGCCGGGGTGGGCCAGTCCCAGGCGGCAATGGCAACATGAATGTGGGCGTTGGGGGCGGCGACTGACACACTTTGCGATCCCCGCCATGCGACAGGGCGAATATAACAATCATCAAGGCCATTGGCCCAGATAACGGCTTCGATTGCGCGGGTCAGTTCAGTGACGGTCCATGGAAGGTTATAGTCAACCAGTTCGGCAGATTTTCCCAGCCTTTCAAGGTGGGCCTGACCCAGAAAAACATGTGAATTATAGGCGCGCATTCCTTCAAACACGGCCCCTGACATGTGCAGGCTATGGTTTAATATGTGGCATTCGGCTTTTTCCCACGGCACGAGTGTGCCGTCTATCCAGATAAAGCCGTCGCGGGTACCAAAATCGGTGTGGGTCATAACTGTTCTGCCAGTGTTGAAAACGGAATTAAAGTTGAGGGCAAAACAAATCGTAAAACCAGTGAGCTGTTCTCAGCCCGGTTTGAGGATTCATCACATTGCCATTACGTCAAACCGCTGTAACAATTGTCAGATGACAGTCAGGGGCCAGAGCAGACATGACGGATCCTTCCCAAAACCCGATGCGCCTAAACGTACCGTTAAATGCCCTGCGCGCGTTTGAGGCCGCAGCCCGACATTTGTCGATCAAGGATGCGGCGTCTGAACTGGGTGTGACGCCGTCGGCGGTAAGCCATCAAGTACGCATTCTAGAAGATATTCTGGGGCTGGAACTATTACGCCGGGCGGGGCCGGGGCTGGAATTGACAGAAAGCGGTGAAAGATTATCGCCTGATTTAAGCGACGGATTTGCCAAGATTATTCAGGCGGTGGGCGATTTGCGACAGGACCATGTGTCGGGGCCATTGCGGTTGACGATGCTGCCCACCTTTGCAGTGCATTGGTTGTCCCCGCGTCTGGCGCGCTATCCGTTTGAAAAGGCTGGTTTTGAATTGCTGATTTCAACCAGCCAGCAGGCAGTTGACCTGGTGGCGGGGGCGGCCGATGTTGCCATTCGCCATGGTCAGGGCAATTGGCCCGGTCTGATGGATGATTTATTGTTTAGCGAAAATGTGACCCTGCTGGGCAAACCGCAGGATGCCGGGGGGACGAACGCCGATATTCGCGCCAGAATTGCCGAGGCTAACCTGTTTTTATCCCAGCATCGACGGGCGAATTTTGCAGCCTGGAATGAAACCTTGCCAGGCGGGCCGATCAAACCGGCGGCTGTTACATTTGTTGATTCCGCCGGTTTGGGCCTGCGTGCGGCCATAGATGGGGCTGGTATTACCCTTGCAAGTGGTGAAATTGCAGCCAGCGATATTGCAGCGGGGCGTCTGGCCCGTTTGTTTAACCATAATGTTACAGCCGGGGCAGGGTATTATCTGGTTTATCCTGATCGGTTAAAACGCGATCGCCGCTTACGCAACTTGCGGGCATGGTTGCAAGAGGTCGCGGTGCCACCAGCACTGACCCGACCGGAAAAAGCACAAAATACCTGACCTTGTTTCTGATCCCGATAAACACCCTTTGGTCTTAATTCTCGCCTTCCCAGTAATCAATTGCATCGCGGGTGGCAAAATTAAGTGAAAGGCGACGTTTTGCCTTGTCCCCGCCTGGTGCGGCCCCGGCGAACAGGGCAACCTTGCCTGAATCCGGGTATTGCAGAATATCGGGTTCGTTCATGCTGCTGATCGCGATATAGCGCAGTGCAGTGTTCGTGCCAGCCTGTAACTGGTGGGCGGTTTCGGGGCCGCCTGCCGGGCAGACCACCACATCACCGGTTTTCACGGCATAAATATTGTCGCCAAACCGGACTGTGCCATGCCCCGATAAAATAACAAACATTTCGTCATTGGCATGATGGCAATGAAACGGCCACGCCTTTTTACCTGCCGGAACCTCAACCAGACGCGCGCCGAGCCGGGTTGCGCCAAGCGGGGCGGTAATGGCGGCAAAAGCAGCGGCAAAATGTTCGCCGTGCGTTTGTGAATAAAGTTCCAATGCATCAAGGTGAATGATTGGGGCTTTTGGGGGCATATTGGCAGGGTTCATGAGGGACCTCCTATGGTTATATTATTATTCAGGAGGCAGACGGGGGTGTTGTTCAAGTGAATAAACCTCAGCCTGGTACGAGAAAACTTCAATTGCGAAGCAGGATTGAACCGGGGTTAAATGATGCGAATTTGACAGGGAAATGGGCAGGAAAGGGGTAAAATGGCACAAACAATAGTCCCGGCGCGCTTTACGACCCGAAGCATAGACGGAGTGGATATTGCCGGTTTTGAATGGCGATGTGATAGCCGGGGCGATCCGTGTTTTCGCCCTGTTGTGGTGATTTGTGCCGCAACAGCCGTGCGTTGCCGGTATTATGCGCGGTTTGCTGCCTTTTTATGTCGCAATGGCTTTGATGTACTGACATTTGATTATCGCGGTATTGGTGAATCCCGCCCGCACTGCTTGCGGGGGTTTCGTGCCGGTTGGGGTGATTGGGGATTATATGATGTGGATGCGGTTTTGCGTTATGCGCAAACCGGTTTCCCTAGCCAACCGGTTTATGCCGTGGGCCATTCGATTGGCGGGTTTGCCATTGGGTTGGCCCCGTTAAACCATATTTTGAAACATGTGGTAACCGTAGGCGCACAATTTGCCTATTGGCGTGATTATGAAAAAGTTTCGCGCTGGCGGATGTTTTTGAAATGGCATGTTGTCATGCCGGTTTTGTCGCATTCGTTTGGCTATTTCCCCGGTGCCCGTTTGGGCTGGCTGGAAGATGTGCCGCACCATGTTGTCCGCGACTGGAGCAGAATGGGCCCGGCATTTGAACACAGCCTGTCTTCGCCGGTATCCGCCGGGCAGCTCAGGCAGAATTTTGCGACGATGTCGGGAAAATTGCTGGCGATTGGTTTAACCGATGATCCGTTCGGAACGGTTGCGGCGGTTGATCGGTTACTGGGATATTACCAGGGCGCATCGCGCACCCATTTGCGGGTTGCACCGGATGATATCGGTACCGCAGATATTGGCCATTTTGCCTTTTTCCATGACCGGTTTGAAACCAGTTTGTGGCCGATTGCTCTGGCGTGGTTGCGGGACGGGGTTTTGCCTGCCGATGCACCGGGAAACGTTGTGATGAATATAGTGCCTGAACATAATCTGACAGTCGGGGTGGGGTGATAATGATTTATATCGTACAGGCGCAATCGCAACATCGCCCTGGCTGGGAAAAATTGTGGCGTCAGAACATAGTCAGCTTTGGTGCCGGTGACATGACCGACGATGTGATCAACATGTTATGGTACCGTATTCTTGACCCGGACCATGCCATGCAGGCGTGGTTGGCGGTTGAGCGTGCCGATGGCGGTGGTGCCGCGACAGACTGGGTGATTGGGTTGGCGCATATTATTGTCCATCCCCATACATTCTCCCTGCGCAATGTTGCCTATCTGGAAGATTTCTGGGTGGCGGCCGATCAACGTGGTTTGGGCATTGGTGGGCAGATGATGGCCGCGTTGGAAATGCAGGCAAAACAGCAAGACTGGGCCCGGCTATATTGGTTAACGGCAGGCGACAACCATAAAGCCCAACGCCTGTATGACCGGCTGACCGACCGTGTGGATGCTGTGTTATACAAAATTGATACGGTATGAAAGAGGATCTCCATGAGATGAGGCAACCTCATGGAGACATGATTTTTCGGTGTTTGACGTCAGAACTTTTAACACCGGTGTTTCAAGCACGGTGTTGTTAATGACATCGGCAATGCCCCGGTCGGTTTGACCAGCGCCGATTGTCCGCCTCTGATACGCAGTATTGCTTTGCTATCGTTTTTTGGCCCGTAAAAGGGCCGCGCGTACCTGTTGCAATCTGCTGCTCATGAAGTTTTCTCGCCAAATACCCCTATTTTGTTCTTTTTGTCTGATAACGAATGGGCCAGCGTCAAGATGAAAGCCTGATATATATGGGCTGCGAGAGAGACTACCGGTTTATGGGGTAATGAAGCCCTGTTTTATGGCGGTTACAACCGCCTGTTCCCGGGTGCGGGCGTTTAATTTCTGGCGACAGTTACGCAAATGCATTTCGACGGTGACGCGGGTAATGCCCATGCGGTCGGCAATGGCGTCATTGCGTAATCCTTTGCACAGCCAAAGCAGACATTCGCGTTCGCGCGGGCTGAGTTCGGGATAATGTGTGATCTTCTTCTTTAGTACCAGGTGAACGTCTGTTTGGGTAAATTGATGATCAAGTTCCTGGCAACGCTGTTGTACAGCATGAGCAGCCAGGATTAGAGTGGTTTCTTTCCCGCGATAGAATTTTGAAAATTCTTCTGCGTTCATTGTGTTGGAAATGGCCAGGGCGCTTAGTTGCTGCGGCATGGGTGTCATTCCCGGAATGACCAGCCCGGCAGTAGATTCCGTTTCGCCAAATTCATTGAGTATTTGCTTGGCTTTGGGCGAAAGGGTGACGGGGAAATCGATGAAAGGCGTTTCAAATTTTCTGGGTGCAATATAGGTTCGGGCAATATCGATCAGCGGATCGTAGCTGGCATAATTGTTGTCCTGGTAATGGCTTAGCCACCAATCGGGTAGGGTGGTTAGAAAAACAATGCTGCCATCCAGTCTTTCAAAGCCATAGGTGATCTGACGGGCCCCGAATTTCCTGAAAAAACGCAAGCCAGCCTGCCAAGCGGCTGGTACATCCTGTGCATTATCAAGAGCGTTTAACAGATCAAAGAGATCGTTATTCGGGTTCGATATCATTTCTGCCCATTGTCAGTCTGGTGAAAATGAGAACCTGCGGTTTTTCATCGGTCGGAGATTTTACCTTGATAAGGTAAAATCTGCCAGGTTGTCAGCAAAAAGGCAGATGCAAGCGATTTAGGATCATGGAACGGGCCATAAAGAAAAGCGTGTTCAGGGCGTAATGAAGCCCCGTTTGATGGCGGTTACAACCGCCTGTTCCCGTGTGCGGGCGTTCAGTTTCTGGCGGCAATTGCGCAAATGCATTTCGACGGTGACGCGGGTAATGCCCATGCGGTCAGCAATGGCGTCATTTCGCATTCCTTTACATAGCCAAAGCAGACATTCCCGTTCTCGTGGGCTGAGAAGGGGATAGGAAGTATTCTTTTTCGGGGCCAGATGGACGTCCGTTCGGGATAATTGAGGATCAAGTTCCTGACAGCGTTGATGCACGGCATGCGCAGCAAGGACAAGGGCGTTTTCCTTGTCGCTATAAAATTGCGAAAATTCCTGTTTTTCCATTGTATTTGCAATGTTGAAGCCACTGATTTTCATGGTAGAGGGGGCCATTGTTGGAATAACAAATCCGCTATTCGAGCCTGTTTCTGCAAATTCCTGAAGCATTTGAGCAGCGGGCGCAGAGAGGGAAATTGGCAGATTAACCGATCTGGTATCAAACCGGGTTGGTTTGAAATAAGCGCGGCCGACATCAATAAACGGGTCCAGGCTGGCATAGTCATTTTCGAGATAATAGGTCATCCACCAGTCTGGAAGGGTGGTGAGAAAGACGATGCTGCCATCCTGTCTTTCATGGGTATAGGTAATTTGATTACCCCCATATTTCTTGAAAAAACCCAGCCCCGCTTGCCATGCGTCTGGCACAGACAGCGCATTGTCCAGTGCATTTAACAGATCAAAAAGATCGTTATTTAGCTGAAGGGCCATCCCTGCCATTCCGGTAAAAGTGCCTACCTATGGTTTTCCATAGATTGTTTCTAATAATTTATAAGACGAAAATTACCCTGTTGTCAGCACAAACGCATCCGGAGCTTTGAAAGTAAAAAAGTGACATCGATGAAAGTGCTGAATAACGAAGACGTAATATATCATTTTGATAAGTGTTACATCTGACATTAATGACACATAAGGATAGTTTTTGATTCTATACTTTAGAGTGGGATAGTGAAGATGGTCACTTTTTAAGTCAAAAATATTTGAAAATATTTTTCCGTTTGTAATTATAGATCGCAATAGGGGTGGCTTTGGTCGGGTAGGGTCTGAACCCAATTGGA
>NZ_JFJZ01000045.1 GCF_002115825.1 Thalassospira sp. MCCC 1A01428
CGCCCTTCAAATTCGAAAAAACCTGCCGAATCCCCCGCATAGGATTTTAACGAATTCGCGCGACCCTGTATGGGAAATAGAGCTGGCAGGTGACAAAACCGCCTATATGCGGTTTAACGACCGCGAATTTGACAATCAATACATTGTCTATATCGATGCCGAGAAATTTTACTATCACTGGCTAAGATCGACCGATGGTTTCCACAAATGTCCGACCAGGGCAAAAATGCCCCTCGATCGGAAATATGCAGGCGCTGAAACCGGCTTCTCTCATGGCCGTGAAAATCCGGTACCACTCGCCTATCCGCACATAACCTTTACAGGAAACGAATTCTCCATTTCTTTCACCAACGGGATAACTCGCACAATCTGGCTGATTGCTAATGGAGCAAAATCCTTTCCCATCGAGGTAAGAGAATTTTCCCAAGCCGAACTGTTTCACGGTCTCATGGGCGTTGGGCACGCACCAATTACCGGTGCTGAACTCAAAATGTAAACCGGCACCCTGCCCTAAAACAGCGCGTTCCCGATTGGCTCCATCAGCTTTCTTCCGGTGTTCGTCACCTTGTTCACGTCAGTTGATACAGGCCAGGCCGCTAATAACTGGGATGGAAAGGGAGCCCGTAATTGCTTCAAAGCATATTCAAGTGGCGAATTTAACCAGGAACCAATTTCCTCATTCGTCAGGATTGCGGGTTCGCGATTATGAATACGTGCCATGTGCGGCCCTGCTGCCCGGGTAAGCATCGATACTGTAAAAAACTCTGTTTCAACAGCCTTCGACGTTCCCCGCCAATGCGACCAGACCCCTGCGACCAAAGCCGGACTAAATCCACTATCACCACGAACACCAATGGCGTATGGCCTTTTGTCCTTCGGGTTTTGCCTGTCCCATTCATAAAAGCTGCGGATCGGAATCAGGCAGCGATGCCGGACAGCTGATCCGCGATAAGCTTTACGCTCCAGTAAATCCTCAGACCTCGCATTGAATGTACTGAAACGCTTTTCTGTCAGATCCGCGGAAAACCAGGGAGGGATAAAATCCCATCTGGCATATTCACCCCAGATGCGCCTCTGATCAGTTAGCACCACAGGAACCTGATGGGTTGGAGCTGTATTAAAGTTTGGTTCTGGATCATCAAACGGCACCGGAAATGCCAGCCCTGACAACTGATGAATTTCCGCCCAGGTCAAATCATGGCTATATCGCCCGCACATTCCTTAATCCCTAAATAATGCTCGCAAATCGTGCATTGGCAGCAACTGCGACTTGATCTTTTGATAACAATGATCAAAATATCTTTTGTTGACCATTTTGAAGCGATTTTCCGGCCATGGAAACCACCACAACCGAATATAAGCACGCTCTATCCTCCTGCGAAGGTGAATGGGAAGTCAGGGAAGATAGAGGAAATCTAATCGTTTTCTCCATGCGGTTCGGTGTGCTCATTATTGGTGAAAGACCTCACAACCCAAGTTTGCCTAATGCTATCTTCGACCTGGTGCCGGCATTCCCGAAATCATCGGCAACTTTACAAAACTTGCCGACAATTCTCGCACAGGCTATGCGGCCAAATCAGGATCGCTGGTACGTGACATTGCTTCACTTCGATGCGCGAACAACCGCAATGTCAGAGAATTTGCTTGCTGGGATCGAACCGGAAAAAACCATTGCCCCAGGAACAAGCCCTCAAATTCCTCTTCAGGAAGAAATTAGAACATTGCGAAAATCGCTTCGCCGACAGCTTGCATTAACGTTTGCTGACCCCAGGTCCGCTATCAAACAGATAGAACGCGATCTCTCACGCGAAAAAATACAAACGGTCCTCGATAGAATATCGATGAATCCAGAGAGATACGGGCAGGCAATAAAAAATCGCAAGCTCTCTATTGATCCAGACATTGTCTTGAACCTTGCCAACCTGGGCGCCGCCCTTGGAGATCGCAAATGCGAATTACATCTGCCTTCCTGACCACAACGCTTCTTCTTGCCGCATGGTGGGGGACCGCTTTGACGATGTGGCAAGTCAACCTTTTGTACCCATCTCATTGGACGGCGCTATGGAGAGCCGTATCAGTCCTGCAATTCGACATTTCCGGATACTCGAACCAGCTCCTTGGTTTTTTATGTGGACTGCTGTTTGTAGTGATCATTGGAATTCCCGCCTGTGCTGCGATCGGCGCCTTATGGTTAACCCGCGTATGGTCAACCATCTTACAGAGCGTTTTGATATTGGCGAGAACGATTTTCAAGATCCCGCTTCGCTGTGCCAGGGTCATTACCAGGCCTCTGGCGGCGATCGGCAAATGGAGCCCCCCAATTAAAGTAAGAGCTCGGGTCAAATGGGGAGAGGAGCCAATAGAAAACAGCGATCGGATCGTCAGTGAAGAGGCCGAACCGGTCATGCAAATATCGGCAGAATCAACCCGCATATCTTACGCTAGCGAAGAAACCACAGATGACTTTGCTGTTGGCCTGCAGACGAGCGGGCTGATGAGCTACAATGCTTCGATGATTCCGACCATTCGTGATTATCTTGAGAAAAATAATTACGAATGTCGCCTCGATATTGCCCTTAACTCCGACGCCCTGGGAGATCGCGGCTTTACGCCTGATGAATTCGGCAATAATCCAAAAACTTTTATCGACATGGTCGCTTTTGGTAGCGACCAAATCATTATTATTCAAATTCTTGACTTGGGCAATCAGACCTGGACAGCATCAACCTCAATTGATCAGGCAGAATGGCAGTCTCAGGACGGTGAACGCGCCCCCTGCCCTGTTTTTCGAGCCGCAGCCGCAATGCGCCGCTTTAAGCAGCAGTATGCAGGCAGTCTCAACCTTCAACCAGGCGAGTTGGTCGCGGTAGCTTTTATTGGAAATGGCAACCTCGACGACAACCCGTTAGCAGACCAGATTTACGACTATGCCACCAGCATGGACGTTGAAATCGCAATGCTGGATTCGCCAGGCGCCCTCGAATCCCTCTTTGTCTACGGCGAAGCCCCCTACCCTTTGGACAAGATTGATCTTGTGTCCGCATATTCTCACAACGCGAAATCCAACTAACGAAATTTTTTATAGTCTCTAAGTCTTTGTTTTAATGTGATAAATATATTTTTTCAAAAAGGAAAAACACAAGAAACTTGAAATTTTATTTTGTCTTTTGATGTCAATAGGGATAGCTTCCCAATATCAACCCTGCCGGGAGATACCAATGACAGCAAATTTTTCTGACACGAACATAAAAGAATGGGCCATCGCCCTTCACAAGCAACCTGAGATAATCGCGAAAGTTATGGAAATTCTTCCATTCACTGCTCAGGACCTTATCAAGATAAGCAAGGACCTGTATCGACGCCCTCTGTCGAATGACATGATTCAGAAATGCATGTCAGTTGATGCATGCGTCAAACTGCAATCCGATACGTATCGTCGGCTCGCGATGCTATTTACTCACCTCGAAATCGGTGTGGAGCTGCAGGACGGCGAGTACCAACCAAAATTGCCCCCGTCCCTGCAACAGGCGGCAGATCTTTCGCGCCTTGACCGCCATCAAAAGACATATGCCGATACACGAGGGGTGCAGATACGCATTAGCCGATCTCAGATGGATGCCATAACTCAATATTGCAAGCGGCATCGCCTGTCCCGAAACAATCTCATTTGCGAAATCATTGAAGTAGGATTTCACAACGTGACGGGGCGGTCGTTACCTGGCGCAATAGCGCAAGACCCTGTCAAAGACCTCTATCAGGCAGGTTTCGGACTCATCACAGAACCTCAAATGGCACCTGCCGCTTCCCCGAAAACAGGCCTGGTCACAGATAAACAGACAAGTAACTCACAGCCCATGGGGCTCGTTTGCGAATGACCCTTGAAGACTTAAAGGACCGATTAAACAACACAGCAGCCGAAGCCCTTCAATGGCTCATGCCCGCAGGCTATGTTAGTCACAACACCTTTTATTGCGGTGATGTTTTTGGGACACCCGCCTCAAAAGGTAAACCCGGTTCCTTTACCTTTCATCTTCAAAAATTGATCGGCAAAGACTTTGCATCAGGAGATCGCGGATATTTCGGTGTCTACGACATCTTTGTTGCACATGCAAAAGGCAATCAAACAGACGCGATCAGGCTTTCGCGAGAGTTCCTTAAACTCCCCCCAACGGATCGGCCGCAAATAAATCACCATCACGAGCGGGGCGCCAGGGACAGGAAAAAAAACAACCTGATAGACGTTGTTCAGGTTTACAAGACCTGTCCCGGCGGACCTCCTGAAATCCCGAAAAGACACCGGTCATCCGTGACCAATGTGTGGCCCTGGCAACGCGCTGACGGTTGCCTCGTCGGCTATAGCTACCGACTTGAGTTTGTCAGCGAGGGCAAGCGCAAAAAGATATTGCTGCCCCTGACATGGTGTCAGCTTTTTCACAAGGAAACCCAAAGAACATTTGATGGCTGGCACAATGCGGGGCTTCCGGCTCCGCAACCGCTGATGGCCATCGATGAGGTGCTGCTCGCAGCGGAATCAGTTCTCATCGTAGAGGGCGAAAAAACCGGCACTGCAGCTCGTGCGCTCAGCAAACTGACAGACCATCCACTGTCGCGGTTTCAGGCCGTAACGACCTGGCATGGCGGCGTAAATCGCCTAGAGAAAGTTGATTGGAGACCGCTTCATGGGAAACGGGTCGTCTACTGGCCAGACGCTGATCAATGCTCTTTAAAATCCCGCGTCAGAGCAGGTTTTCGGGCTGGCGAACAACTGCCGCTTATTTTTAAAAAACAGGGAATAACCGTCGGTCAATACCGATTGGTCGAGCCAGGACTTGAATTACCAGACGGGTGGGATCTTGCAGATCCCCTGCCCGACGGCCTCGGCCACGCCTGGCTGCTCGATAAACTTGATACAGCGGAGGTTTACGTGAGCCCATAAAAGCATAGGCCCCGCTTTTCTGCGGGGCCCATAAAAGTCAAATATAAGAGCGGTCAACTCTTTCAACAGACCAGTCTTCTGCTGGTGCTGAACGTTGGGTCTTTGCTTATTCGCCAGACATTAATTTTTGTCTGAACGAACTTGCTCGCCTTTGTTTCAGCGGCACAAGCCCGGCTTGTTTGGTGTTGGTCTCTCCCCGTTGCTGCAAGAAGCGACCCAACATGCCTGAGTATATAGCGCGTGAACGGTCGAGATCAACCCCTGAAATGTGACACAGGAACTAAAAAATGAAAAATTTTCACGCTTCCACGTCAGCCGTAAACCGCTTCAGCTGGCTACAAGCCAACGTCTTCAAAGCAGAAGCTCTCTCTGCCACTGCGCGCCTGGTTGCGTGCGTCCTGGTCAGTTTCTTAAACGACAAAACGCTGGACTGCTTTCCGAAAGTCTCAACCATCGCCAGTGCGGCGCAACTCAATGAACGTACCGTGCGAAATGCAATCAATGAGCTGATTGATTGCAATCTGGTAAAAAAGAACTCACACGCTATCGGCTTTATGAAAAACCGGAACACCTATCAGTTACTCGGTATCTCAAAGCCCAAAGCGGATATAAATGCCGGTGCAGTACCGGCATCTGCTTCCGGTACTGCACCGGAAAGAGGTTCCGGCTCCTATAGGAACACGGATTCAAATAACACGGATAGAAGGAAATCCCATATTCCGGCCAGCCAGGTGCAAGAACATCAATTGATGGAAGTTGTGACAAAACGCTGGCAGCAGTTATCACGGGACCCATGGACTAATGAAAACGCGCGGCACCATGTTGGTTTGGCAATTGAACGCGCCGGGATCAACGCAGTTACTGATCAACTCAATGATGTGAGCTCACGCAAACAACGTTTCAATCGCTCAGCCATTCTCGACATGCTGCAGGCGATTGGCACCACAAAAGCACCAGCTCGCCCGACCGAGAGTATCGAATTGCTTGGCAAGGTGACTGATGTCTGGGCTGCGATCGCACAAGATTTTGCCCGCCATCCTCTCCTCGATTGTCCCCTGCCCTTCACATGGCTGAAGCAGATATCGGCTCGCATAGCAAACAACCAAATTGAGCTGAAGCCACAAACCCCGCTTGTCCGTGACCAGTTGCGCAACCGGTTTGAACAACTTCTCTCAGACTGCTGTCGGAAGCACGGCCTGAAGATGATCGTGGCTTAGAAAGGATAAAATACGATGGTCCAATTTATTCTCGGTCACATTCGCAATAGCGCTATCCCGTTGTTACTTGCGTTTATTCTTGAAAGGCACGGCATTTCTCCCATTCCAGCGATCATCCTTTTTTTCTTGCTGATTGCAACGCAGATATGGGCGGATTTGTATGATTTCGAACCTGTCACACTGAAATGCTATCTGAAGCTCAAAGATCTGACAGATTGGGACCCACGCCAACTGGATCAGGTAATTGAGCGCCGAATCAAGCCGTTATGTGATGTTTTCAACAGCCTGCCAGAAACAGCTACACTCTATTCCTGTGAAGGCCACTTACGTCCCTACTATAACGAATGGTTTCTTCCACGCTTTGTGATTAACGGCCCCTACATCATGTTCCGATCAGAGTGTTGTGACCTGGTGCATGAGCTTTCAGACCATTTGTTTGCCGATCAGCTCAACAATTACTGGGACCTCAAAGGATCATTTCGTCCAGCCACCGACAATATCTATGACCCTGGTGGAGATTATGTCTGGGTAATTCGGTGCCAAACGGCTGTTGGCCTGTTTTGGCGCAAACGATCCCTCATTGATGCTGATATTGCGGCACTCGTCCACTTTCTTGGCCGAGCCGATCGCCGATCCCCTTCCCTCCCCTGCCCTCAAAATCCCACTCTTGAAGGAGAATAATGGTGTCTTCCTTTATCGCCAGCAGCAGCCAGGGCGCGATCACGTCCAAGACTTCTCGCACCGTAATAGACGTCTAACAAAAGCTTAACGGCTTAATCACCGACTTGCTGCCTACTTAAAGCCACTGCGATTTCTTCACGTACAGATTTGCGAAGCCCCCTGCCCATCTGATCGATCTCCGCAGACTTTTTTAATGTGATCGGTAGACGTGAAGCAATCAAGGAGGATTGCAGAACGCCGGCCTCCTTTAACAGAACCAGAAGCCTCATGTGCTGAACGTCGTCCTGGGAAACCCGGTGGATTTCCTTCTTCCATTTGGAAACGACAGACGGGTTTTTCTTGAGAAGAGCCGCCAAAGTACCGAGCCATCCGCGGTCAGCCCCGTCATTGAGGGTCAAACCGATAGCGAACAATTCCTCTTCGGTAATATTAGGAACCTGTTTGGATTTCGCTTCCGCCATTTTATCATGCCTCAGTCACATGCAAATCAGCATAATAGTGCCCTAGTCACCAAAATCAATGTAAAACAATGACTGGGGAACATTTCATCCGACGGCCATCAGCCGCTTATGATTGTGACGCGCGGGGGCAACGTCCATCTTGCGTGTTTATCGTAATTCCCCCGCTTTATCAGGCCTCAGGCATATTTGTGCTGAGGTCGCACGACTTTGACCGACTTTGGGTGGATGCCCCGCAGGCATTACAAGCCGTTTCTCAAGTCAGTATGTGCTTCTCGCCAATCTGGAGGTAATTGAGTACAGGTTCGCAGTTGGAAGGAAATTCCAGCACCTTTCTGGCACGTACTCGGTAAACTTGATCATCACATTGACGCATCCGATGACTGTCATCTTTTATATAATGGATAACGGTCATCGGAGTTATAAACGATGACTGTTATCAAGGATAAATCTGATAACAGTCATCAGCACAGTAGTTGTTTGTCACCCCCTGGAGACCCCATCGTTCAGGGCCAAACCTGTCGCCTTAAGTTCATCAAGCGTAAATCCTACAAATGGATTTGGTGTTGATGTCTGGTTGCCCATCGCAAGCTCCCTTTATGCCTCAGGCATATTTGTGCTGAGGTCGCACGACTTTGACCGACTTTGGGTGGACGCCCCGCAGGCATTACAGGCCATTTCTCAAGTCATTATGTGCTTCTCGCCAATCTGGGAGTAATTGTGTCCAGGTTCGCAGTTGTCAGGAAATTCCTGCACCTTTCTGGCACGTGCTTGGTAAACTTGGTCATCACATTGACGCATCCGATGACTGTCATCTCTTATATAATAGATAACGGTCATTGGCATGGTATACGATGACAGTTATCGATTGTGCGTTCTTGTAACAGTCATCAGTTATGTAAGCGATAACTATTATCTCTTATATTTACGATAACTGTTATCTTGTAACAATTTGTTAACTGTTATCGCACATAATCTAACCAACAAATATCCCGTTAGCAAAATAGTCACATTCAAAAATACTTTCCTCGTTTTATCAAGCAACTACAAAGCATTCGATTACTGTTATCGGATACCAAGACATCGAGAAACATTAAACTAATAGATAACTGTCATCAATTAAATAACGGATAACGGTTATCGTCTTGTTATTCGATGTCTGTTATCCTATAAATAAGCGATAACTGATTTCACTTAAAGAATATAACTGTCATCTCTTTTTTACACGATGACTGTTAACACTCATTTGACGGAGATGGGCAAATGCCAGAATCAGGAAAGATCGTTGCTGTTGCCAGTTCAAAAGGAGGCGTTGGAAAATCCTCTTACATCATGGCCATTGCTTCTGCACTGGCGAAAAGTGGTCTCAATGTCGGAATTCTGGACAATGACCCCAATCAACCTGTCATAGAATGGTTGTCCGAAAACCCGGTTGAAAACATCACAGCCACGGCGAAGGTATCTGACACCGAGGTCTTCGATACGCTCGATAACATGCGAGAAAATTACGATATTGTGCTTGCTGATATGGAAGGCTCAGCAAATCTCGGTGTGGCGATGGCAATTGCAAGTGCGGACTTGGTCATTGTACCAAGCCAAGGCTCGAGCCTTGATCACAAAGAAGCAGCTAAAACACTTGGTTTAATCAAAAATCAATCAAAGCTTCAGCGCCGTGACATTCCATTTCGTATTTTGTTCACGCGAACAAACCAGGCCATTACACCGCGGACGCTCAAGAGAGCCTACCAACAGCTCCGTGAACGCAAGCTTCCTTACATGAAAGCTGAATTTAACAATCTGGAAGCTTTCAAGGTCTTCGTAGAAGAAGGGCGTTCGATTTACAACCTGACAGACGCAGAGGCACCGAACCTCAAGGGTGCACTAAAAGTTCTTCACGCCCTTGCCTCGGAATTGATCGCAGTTCTTAAAGACCCATCCTATGGCTTGGAAACCGAAGATCGAAGCGACCATGCGAATACACCAGCGGACGTAAAGGAGTGACCCGATGGGCAAAGATCCATTCGACGTACTGGATGATACAGAAGAATTAACACTGGATGTGTCCGCGTTTCGACGCACTGATAAACCGACTGTTCAGACTGCATCCAGAGAAAGTACAGTGCCGGTTAGGATCAAACCTTCTCAGGCTGACATCGCACGAGAAGCCGCCAAAGACGGGTTCACAACACGAGATGGCACGGGAAAGATTGATGGGCGGTCCCTGCGTCGCAGCGGACGCACCGCACTTCTCTCGGTTCGAGTCACGCCAGATTGCAAACAACTCATAGAAGACATTGTTGCTTCACGTGGGAAAGGAGCCAAGGCAGGAGAATTTCTGAGTGAGATGCTTCAGCTTTGGGTCGAAACCAAGGGTGAAACCTGGCAAATATCAAAACTGACTGAACTCGATATTCACGGTCAGTCACGTGACTGACCGGACGCAAAAAGGGCAGGGGGGAAATTTACATGAATCGATACACATGTATATCAACACCAAGCTTCGGGGAGCAGAGCGGGTTCGATTCCCGCCATTCTGCTGACTCCTGTGGCCCTTTTTGTAATATTACCTGTTATCCAAGAGTAAAATGTCGCCTGGACCTAGAGCACGTCGCGTTTAATCTGCGCCTGCTCAAATTCTCCGCCCATACCCTTGAAACAGTATGGGCTGCGGGGGCTGGTGCGATGACGTCTGTGGTTCTACCGCTTCTCCTCCATGCGAATAAGGGACCGCGTTAACGGGGTCCCTTATTCACGCGTAGGGCCTTACGCAGGAGCCCCTCTTTTTTCGTACCAGCTTTGGGCAAATGTCGCAAAATGCTTCTCAGGCCGCCGCGGTACAATGTCTTGCTCTCCCACCCAGCGCCGCCATTCGCTCTCGAGGAAATAAACATCCCAACCAGGTGCCACTTCCCGAATAAGTTCATACACATCATTGGCAAGATGGCCATTCCAGGGTTCAGCCGTTTCGGCCGCCATTGCCGCGAGCTTCATGGTTCCGCGATTAGTGAAAAGAATCATGTCCGCTTCAACGTCATACGTTACAGTATAGTCTGGCAAATGATTGCTTCTCGCAAGATCCTTGATCATCTGACGGAAACGCTTTTCGGGACTTTGCGAACCTGATTTTTTCCAAAGAACCCCAAGTGATACCTTCCAGGAAGCTTGTTGGCCGCAATGTTTGCGCGCAAGTTCATAAACCCGTCTTTCGAGGGGTTTTCGAAGGCGAAAGTAGTCTCTGTGGAGGGTCAGAACTTCCTGGCTTTTAATCGCATTAAAAACCCATTCAGAGAGCACAATTTCACATGATAGCAATCGGCCATTCAAGCCATGTTTCCGTCTTACAGAAGACGCCTCAATCAAACCAAATGTATCAGTTTGCTCCATGTCTCCGGTGCGAATGTTCGTGCTGATAACCGTACCCTTGATACGTTCCAGCGCATCAATCAGTGCGTCATAATCCTTACCCGCTGTGCCTCGGTTGGTGAAGACCAAAACATCGTGAATGCTAAGCTGCACGCGTTTGGAAACCGGTTCACCTTTACGCATCTTTGCCATCACCTGGCTGATGCAATAAATCAGGATGTCCTTGTCATAAATTGTCGCCAGGCCCTTCACGCTTGGCACCACGCGGATCCATTGATCATTGTGGCGATATTCCCGAATATTGGTTTCCGGTTTCTTGCTCAAGCTATAAAACGGATGCTCGAGCTGAGGCATAATATCCTTCAACACGGCATCAGCCACATCACACAGGAAAAGATCGTGTTGCGGGTGTCGCTCTGGCACAAGCATCAGAGCGTTCTCCATGCCGGCCTCTTGCATCAGATCCTGCGTCATTTCCTCAACCAACTAAATAAGAATTTTCGGGGTATCAGTTCCGCATATTCGGGGTATCAGATCCGTTTTGTCAAGCTTCGGGGTATCAGTTACCGAAATCTTGTATTCGGGGTTTTAGGTACCCGAACGCATTATTCGGGGTTTTAGGTACCGATGACAATGTTCGGGGTTTTAGGTACCGCACCGACAAAAAGAGGGTATTAGTCAATATTTTGTTCGGGGTTTTAGATACCAGGATAGAACATTCGGGGTTTTGGTTACCAAAGTTTCGGGGTTTTAGATACCAATACGAGAAGACCTGAATGTAAAAAGCGACTCCATCAAACATAAGATTTGCAGAAAAAGCAGCAAATCGTAAGGAATCGGAATATTCTGGTCATCGGATTCGGGGAAACAGGTACTTGAACCCAAACAACCGACTCAAAGAGGCAAAATATGCATCTAAATAATCCACATCCGAGCATGTGAAGACGATATCAACGGGTTCGGGGTATCAGATACCTGATCGCGGGGTTACAGGTACCGTTCATCGGGGTATCAGTTACCGAGCGCTCATGAAAATACCTCTGTAACCGGCACAAAACCTCGTATTTCTGAAGAGGTCAAATACCCTTAACACATATATTAACACATATATTAACACCCAAGAGGATCAGGGCTTGTCAAATATCTGTGGATAACTTTTAATTTCGCGCACAATTGCGTATGAGATTAGGCAATCAAAACAAGAAAAAAGCCTCCAAATATCTCAACCACTAACAATCAAGCTCAACCTTTCGACAAGTACAGCCAGGAAAGGGCAGGATTGTTGCTGAAGGAAGGGCAGGGGCCTGATACTGACGCAACAAATACGGCCACATCTTAATCAGTTTCTCAGCTGCGTTTTCAAAATCGCTTAATGATGCTGTCCCTGGGCACTGTGGCGTTCCCAAATCTACTTTGTTCTTCATTTTTGCTCCTTATCACATTCAGCATCGACACCCCGTATAGTGGCGAAAGTTTTACCGACCAGGCAAGCATACTTTCTCGCACGTCGCATGGCGCTCGGGTCCTGCCTATTTGGCCCGACATGATAAGCTTCAACGGCGCTCGTCCAAGATCCGGTTGTCTGTCGTAATTGTTTCAAATAACCGGCCGCGCAAAAAGCGTTCAGCCCAGGATCGAGCAATATCTCAGCAGATTTAACGCAGCTTTGGCCCAGCCAGCGAAAATGGATCTGAAAACAGCCGACATCAAAACCAACCTGCCCGGCATCCTGCAAGCGACGCACCACCTTACGCGCATCTTGCGAGGTTGCATAACGTCGGGCGCTGCCAGCAATGTTCAACGACCATGGCCACATCTGACCATCGAACCTGCTTTCACGTAATCCAATGGCAGTGAGAAGGCCGGCAGGGATGTCGTATTTCTCTTCCGCAAGAGTGGCAGCAGTCAAGCAAGTATGGCGAACCTCACCCGCAGTGACTTGCTTGCCCGGAATTCCAAGACAAAAAACAATACTAAGAATTCCAATTCTTGCTCTCATGACATAAGCCGCACAAAAGCTAATCCCACTAAAAGACAAACTCCAATAAGAAACCAACCCCAAATCGCCCGGCGAACGAGTGTCAGAGCATTGGACTTGAAAAAGGGTGGCCAGCCGACGAAGTCCGGGCGGGCAGGGGGCCAAAATTGGCTAAAAACAGCCATTTTAACCCGTCTTATCTCTGTTTTGACGTTTTTCATAAAATTCTCTCCAAACCAGCTACGCCTGACGTCAAGTTTGCTACGTTGTTGTTTTTACGGGACACAGCCTCAAAAATCCTGACTACGCCCAGATTTTCAGATGCTACAGATCAAAAATCCTTAAAACATCTTTTGATTATGGCTTTAAATATCATTATTGGGCGAAAACGGCGATAAAACAAACTACAAATCCCCAAAAACCGCCGTTTCTATTCGCCTCTCATAAAAATCATCCCAATCAAAATATCTTTTGCAGGATTAGGGATTTGTAGTACATTTTATTTGTCATTGAAAGGTGTATTACGGTTTGATACAGCTTTCAAAGCAGATCAAAAATTGGAGAGTTTGCTTTCAATGACATCAGAAAGCTCGGTGGTCACATCGATCAGGATTGACCGTAACCTCGCCGAAGAACTGAAGAAAAAGGCAGGGAAAGGCGGCGTCGGACGCTTTATCCGTAAAGCGGTAATTGCGCGCCTGGGGACTAAGGATGCGACAGCCAAAGCACTGAGCGAAGATGATGTGATGCTTTTACGTGGTGTGGCCAGGCAGTCGAAATCGCTAGGGGTATTGCTAAACCAAATAGCGAAACGTCTTCATAACAGCCAAGGGGAGGCCATAAAGGCCCAAGACGTCGCGGCCGTGAGCGAGATTGCCAAGCAGTGCTTATCAGTCAGCAGTCAGGCAGCAGATTTTCTGCGGCATCATGGTGAGAAGAGGTAAAAATGATTGGTGCTGGCTTAAGCTCACGGATCAAAACAGTCGGCGAGGGGTGGGACCAGGGCCAAGTACCGACGGTTGTGATAAAACACACGTCGCGCCCTCCCAAAACATCTACGGCAATTCGCGCCTTGGTTGATTACATATCGTGTGCTCATCAGTCAGCAGCGCGTCCGGCGCTGAAGCTCAATTTGTTTGATGAATTTGGGGAAGAGGTAGAATTTGCAGATCGACGCAACCAGTTGAAAAACTGGCCGATCCTTTCAGACAAAGAAAATCTTCGCCCCCGACAAAGCAACCCTGTTTCAGACAACATGCGCCGTTATCAGGCGCATCATTTGATCTGGTCGTTCGATGTCAGCAAATCGCATTTGACAGAGGAGAGGGTCGTTGCTGCGATGCAAGCAGTGACGCGGCAGTTCGTTTTCGATCAGTTTGCGATGGATGGCCGTGCGGTCTTATGGACCATTCATCGCGACAAACCTGGTCGACCGCATGTTCACATGGTCGTTTCGGGATTTAACGATGATGGCCGTGCCCTGGGGCTTGATAAATCCAGGAGCAAACTTGACGATTTTTCTGCAGAACTTGCCAGGTATGGCAGATTATTTGATTTGCCAATGAAGTTTGAGCGGCGTGAAGATAATCCACTGATCCGCAGGCAGGTTATAAATGGCGCAGTCCTGAGAAACACCAGGAAGCGCGTTTCTTACGAACGTTCAACCAATCTATGGGATCGGGTTCCCAACTGGTGGGGGCGATATTCTTCCGATCTGCTTGATCGTCTTGAAAATCTGGCAAATGGTGTTCACAAATCCTCCAGGCGCCCAAAAGTTTCATTTCCTCCTGCTTCTCTACCACATATTTTTTCTTCTATTTTTACGGATCCCAAGTCAGCAGCCACGTGCTTTGCTGCGATGGTTCACTCGGGGGTCGCCCGGTCAGAAAAGAGCCTGGCGCTCTGGTATCTCATTAACAGACCGGAATATTTTGGCTATCCGCTGATATCGAGCACACGTGATAGCCGCAAAAAGATTGCGGCGCGCATTTCTCGTGTGCCGGTGCCAACATTTCCAGAAACCAAACTGATCGACCGTCGGGGCGAATATCTTCGACGGAAAAACCGTCAGCATCAGTTGAGAGATCTCACCCAAATGGTGAGATCTCTCAACCGTCTTCGAAAAAAGGCCGAAGATGCCAGGATCAATGAATACACCGTGCTGACAATCAAAGGTGTCGCCGAGGATATTCTACGTGCTTACAACCAAATTAACGTCCCCCCCCGAAAGCGAGAGAACTGGCGTATCCGATTAAATAAACGCGGCAAATCGCTTTTTACAAGGAAGAAGTGATGACGATACCTACGCTGGTTTGCGGTTTTCTCTCTCACGCAGATCAAACGGTTGCGGAGAGAATAGTAATACCAACAGCCCAAGACTGGCCAACGGCAGTCAGGCGAGTGGCAAGGTCATTTGCTGGCGAGATGATGTTTGTTGTTGCTTTGCGAGATGATAAATCGCGAAAGCCTTCGGGGGTTTGGGAAGAACTCCCGATCGAAAAACGAAAGTGGTCTGCAAGGATATTGTCGGAAAGTCACGAATTTACTGTAATCGGCTTCAACAATTTGCGCATGGAGCCGCTGATGTTGCATGTGACAGCACCTAACTGGATTGTTGCTGCTCATTTAAGCATTGCTGAAAAAAATCATGAAGGCTTTCGCTTCGTAGCGTGCTTTGAAGGACATATCCCACAGGCAGATGTTCTAGGGTCAGCTCGACACGTTGATGCTGATTTTGGTGCAATATGAAAGCTTATCTAACAGAGAAGCATTCGCAAGCTGCCGTATTGGCACAAGCTCTTGGCGGGCACGATCCAGGGCAAAAACGCCAGGGTTTCTATGAGACCAATGGTGGTTATGTTGTTTGGGCTGCCGGACATTTACTGCGTTTGAAACAACCGGAGGAATATTCCGAGGATTTAAAGGCATGGTCATTTGACACCCTGCCTTTTCCAATCAGAGATTATCGTTATTGTGTGGATACTGACGGGCCAACTGGCAAGATAAAGCTAGCCCAATACAAGGTGATTCAGGCGCTTGCCAGGAAATGTGATCATTTTGTCATTGCAACGGATAATGACCGCGAAGGTGAGGTTATTGGTCGCCTTGCATTGGAGCAGGCAGGATTTCGCGGTACTCTCGGGCGCCTGGTCTTTAGCGCAATTGATGTGCAGGCCTTTAAAAAAGCGCTGCAAAAAGAAAGGCCCGCATCTGAATTTGATCATCGATATAGAGAAGGACTAGCCCGCGGCATAGTGGATTGGGTTGTCGGTTTGGAAATGACACGGGCAAGCCAGATCACCTTTTCAGGCGCTAGCAGAAAGTCTGTGGTTGTTTCTGCTGGGCTTGTGCAATGTCCGGTTCTTGCCTTGGTCGATACACGGTGTGTCGCGATAGAAAGCTTTACTGCCAGGACATATTTTGAGCCGCAATTGCAGATCCAAACGCGATCAGGTCTACTGACATTAACCTATACATCAGAAGACAAAATCTTTGACCGGTACAAAGCCGAAACACTGCTTGAGGGTTTACCTTCAAGCATTGAGGTAAAAGTGTCGGTGACGGAAGGTCGGCGCCGGCCGCCGAAGCTTTACAAAACAAACACGCTTTTTGGTGATGCAGCTAACAAATTCGGTTGGACATCAACCAAAACTCTATCAATTGCAAATGCCTTATATCTTGCAGGACATATTGTTTACCCCCGGTCGGATTGCGAATACCTGGAAGAAGCTTCATCCGGGGACTCAGGGATTTTGGTAGACCGTCTTGGCAACACCTCTGAAATATGTTCGATGGGCCTGGCGGGTGTCATGGCATTAGGCTTTAGCCCAAGGTCAGAATTATATGACGACAAAAAGGTAACGGCTCATACTGCCATTATTCCCAATGTCGGCAATTTAAAAAAAGCACCCTTGTCCCTGTCTCAGATGTCAGATGATGAGCGCAACCTCTTTGTGATGATAGCGCGGCGATATATCGCTGCGCATCTGAGGGATCAAACCTTCTTAAAAACAACCGTCTCTTATCAACATGACGAAGCATGTTTTACTGTTTCTGGAAAACAGATTACAGATCCTGGCTGGACAGCTTTTTTGCCTGTAACGCAATCAGACGAAATTCTGATCCCAGCCGATGTCAAAGACCAATCAGCGTTTCCGATAGCGGAAAAGGTTATTTCTGAAAAGAAAACGAGGCCTCCTGCCTGGTACACTGAGCAAAGCCTCACCCAGGCGCTGGAAGCGAATGGGTTTGGTAAACCTGCAACCTTTGCTGCTCATTTGCAGAAGTTGCGGGACAGGCAATATGTTTCGACTTCAGTCGACAAAATTCAAACGACGGTCAGAGGAAAGGAAGTGCTGGCCGGTTGGCGCAAAATTGTGCCAGATCTTCTGTCATCCGACTTGTCAGAGCATTTTGAGCAGCGCCTCGCTGAAATCGGTTCAGGTCAAACACCGTCTGAAGCTGTAATTGCTGAAATGCGATCCAGGTCAGCTGATTGGGTCGAGCGTTTTCGTAACGCGCCACCAGATTGTGTGGATATTTCAAAAATCTCGGTTTCACGGCCGCCAACCCTAAAACAGAAGGCACTCGCAAAAGCAATTGCCCGTGAACTTGAAATTGAACTGCCGAAGGCCATTCTTGCAGATTGTGATGATCTTCAGGATTTTCTTGAAACACATGAAGAGGCATTCAAGACGGCAACGTCGGTTCCGAGTTCTGCAATGCTGAACATGGTTTCTGCGATCCGTAAAGGTAATCCTGATCTTGTCCTGACTGACGAAGAGCTCGCCAGTCGCAAGGCTGTTGCTGAATTTATTGAACAGCATCGTGAAGTTGCAATTTTTAGGCCGTCAGATGCTCAAATTGCTCTGGTCAAGTCAAGAGCTCAAGCTATCAGGATATCCGTACCGGCTGCTGTATTTGAGAACAGTGATCGTTGTCGCCGATGGCTGGATACAAATTTTCTACCGCCAAGTCCTAAGCAACTCGCGCTGGCAACCAAGCTATCTCAAGAGCATGATTTGCCGCTTTCAGAAGAGGCGAAAATCAATGTTGGCATCTGTAGGGAATTCATAGAACAGGCGATCAAAAAAAGTAAAGCCGCCAAAAAAAAGGACAAGAAATGAACATCAAGATACTTGTTTTGGCGCTTTTCCTGGTTCTTCCACTTTCTTCTGTTTTGTCAATTTCCCAGGCCCAGGATATGCCGATTGATTGTCATAACCCACTGTCCTATGGCCGTTCTTTTGAAGCACTGCTTTCATGTCGGCATCAATCGCCTCATTATACGACGTATATGGGCGAAAAAGTGCGTTCCGGGTTTAACATGATGACCTGTGAAATGAGAGATGAGGTTCGCGAAATACCAGCGCTTCTTTCTTATTGTGCCGACTTTCAAGCGTCCTTTCCTGGCCGAATGGGAGATTTGGAGGGGGAGTTAAAGACAGCGACAACTTTCATCCAGTCCACTTTAATTGACATCTATCCGATTCCCTTTTTTCTCTCCAATATTTACGATCAGAACGGCATTGCCCGGAGATTTTTCTCTGATTCTGCCTGGAAAAAAGCCCGAGAAATCCTGGTTGTTGCAAATCAGCAGTTGTTTTACGACAAGCAATTGTCGCTCGTAACAAGCGGCGCTGTTGGTGAATTTTCAGGTAAAGAGCATTCCCATTATGAATGGCGCGGGCGCATCAATGTTAAGCTGCGAGAAGGAGAAAAAACACTGGCCCAAAAAAGCTTTCCCGCGGCGTTGTCTTTGTCTTTCGACCCGGAGGCAGCCAATGATCTTAGTCCACTAGGAGTTGTGCTTTTGTCTTTTGATATCGATATAAACGAGGTCCAACGCTGGGTTGAAAGCATAGTCTCAAGTTCAGAAAAATGACGACCACGACAGGACCTTGATAAAGCGCTGAACAACGTAAAAATAAAGAAAACCAACTAAAATGGTTTAAGTAAATATGTGATTGTTTCGCAAGTATTTTTTACGATGCAATACTTCTGTTACTATCCTTATGTGGTGGGATGTAAGACGTTTGTTTTTTCTTTTATTGGCAAGAACTGTTTGCCAAGTTTTCTTATTTGTGGAAGATGCAGGATACAGCTGGCCGGAATCGCTGTTTTGGGGACAAAGAAGAAAACTGGCTAAGTAATGAACAGTGATTGTTACATTGTTCAAATTTGACGGGTAATTGGGGGGTATGACTGTGGATTATAAAAACATGAAACCATACAATCTTGTCTTGTATATCACTTTGCCAGAGCTTGGCACGCTACTGCGTTTAGGCCATGGGATTGCGATGAAGATATCCGAAAATCGAATTTTAGGCACAATCTCGTCGACACATCCAAGGGCGGAAATGTACCGGGATCGGTTCTCTACCTTTTCGGCTATTTGTTATTATAATGACTGGTGGTCAGCATTTGAAGGATGGCGATCGGAGCAACTTTATCGCGGTTTTTCGGTGTTGTCTGCCTCTGAGCTTTTGTCCGAATATCTCGAAAATCATCTTCAAGAACCAGATTTTCCTATTGCAGAGATAGATCCGGACCTTTCCTGGCTCCAAAAAATTTGCGTTAGCGCATAACCGCCACAAAAGATAAAATTACCCCAAAAACAAAATTTAAACTGGCGCATTACCCCCTTTGTTTAAAATTGGGATTTGGTCATTTTTCCTGGAAAGGTTAGCTTGAGCATTTTGGACCGAGATGACATCATTACTCATCGCGTTCGGATCGCCTTGAATGAAATTGTTCAAGATGTGCGAAACGAAGTGGTTGATCTTCAAAAAGTTGAGAATTTCTCGGACCTTCACGCTTTTGTCGACGCAAATCTCTATGTAAACGATTTTGATCGATCAGATCGCCTTATAGGACCATATGGCAAAGAAAATCGATATGGCCCCCAAGACTATGTTGACCTGACTAACCAAATTATTGACAGGATCGACAAGGCGATAAGCAACGGTCATCTAGCTCGTAAGGCCTCATGTTGTATAGAACCCCTCTGCGCTGCATCATCTGACAAACGTAAAGAAATGCGATATGTGCAATCTCTGTCGACGGATGAAAAGCATGAAGTGCTCATCAAAACAAGTGAGCGGTTAAATATCCTTAGAGCCAAAGAAAATCCGTGCCTTAAAGATAACCAGGAAATACGTGGACTGGAAGCTGGTGAGAAGCTCCTTGCAATTAAAAAAAACGTCTTACATCCCGGTAAACAGCGCGAAAAATTTTCAAAACTTGCATCATTTGGACGTCTCAGACGCTAGCTGGCCAAGGGTGGGGAGAAAAAAAACAAAGCGTGGTGCCGTACTCCTGCTCGCGCTGTTTACCGGGATTATTCGCCACTTTTGTCATAATAAAGATTATAGAACGTCAGTCTAATTTCAGGTGTGTTGCGTTGAGTCTTGTCTGCAGACGTTTTTTTTGTGGTCTCTCAACAAAAATTATCTTACTCGCAGACTGTTATAGCAGTTCAGCACAGCCGTTCTCCAAGCTTACCTCAGATTTCACTTCTATCGTGTCGTCACAGATAAGCGCTGTCTCCCGCGTTGCAGGCCGATCGTATGGAAGGCATTGCATGGAAACGCATTGACTATCAGAGGCATATTTATGACTAGCCGGATGAGCTTTAGATTTGATTGGATATTGCTTTAAAAGTTTCACGGTAGATCCCTACCCTAAACAATTAAAGTGTTTCAATGGTTGCAGTCATTTGTTGGTGGCACGCAACAAATGACACCGTGAGAACGTGGAAAAGACCAAGCAAAACATGCTATCTGCAATTCAAGAAATCTCAGGCAGGCCCGAAAGTGTTGGAGACCAAATAGCGGGTCTGCATGCAGGAGCCTGATAAATTGGTGCGATGCGAAGCGCGTGAATTACATCGTCGGTTTGGCCTACAACACCGGTCTGTTGCATAAGGCCCACAAGATCAAGAGCTGCGGCCGTGGCGATGGCAGGTCAATACCTTTTTACACTGCGTCCCGACGTGCAGGATTTTGTGGCAAAGCGATACGTGCCTCAAAGCCGTTCTCGGCGCCCGGTCTTGGCGACGTAAGTGTCAAAAAACTTCCGGTTCGCTTGGCAATTGCTGCCACGATAAACAGACCCAAGCCGCTACCATCGCGCCAAGGCTCGCCGCGCTGAAACCGCTCTGTCAACCGAGCAAGATGATCCTGCGGGACGACCGGCCCGTCATTGGCCACGATCAATTGGCCGTCGGGCGTCAGTATTACGTCGACAGGGCAATTGTCGCTCCCATGACGGATGGCATTCTCGATCAGATTGCGGCAAAGGATGCCAAGGGCGTCAGGGTCGAGAGACGACAGGACCGGCGCGCCGGGCAGATCAAGCACTATGTCTGGAGCATGTTCTCCCCGCTGCATGTCTTCGATTACGATGCGCACCGCGAGGCGCAGGTCCGACTCATGATCCGAGTGCAACCGACCTCCCTCGGCACGGGCGAGTTGCATCAGCCGTTCGGTCCGACGTGTCAGCCGTTTTAGCGTCTCTTCGATTTCGGTCGCCCGCGTGGCTGCTGCCGCATCTGTGGTTTCAGTTCTGAGGCGTTGCGCTTGGGCGATGGCACCTGCGAGCGGTGTTCGTAATTCGTGCGCGGCATTCGCGGCAAAACTTCGTTCCGCCTCAAATGCCTCCCGCAGCCGCTCCAAAAGGGTATTTAGAGTGACCGCAAGCGGACCAATTTCCGAAGGCAAGTCATCGGCTGATACTTGCGAGAGATCCTGTGCATTGCGGGTATCCAGACTATTGCGGAAACGACGCAAGGATTTGAAACCTGCCCGAACCGCAAACATGATCGCCAGAAGTGCCACTGGAATGACAATCAGAAGAGGCAGCCCAAGACCGAGCAAAATCTCGCGAGTAACATTCGCACGCTGGTCCAGAGGTTCTGCCACCGTGATCCGGATCGTTCCCTGCAGGGCGTCATCGTTGAATAGCCGGTGCGTCGGGGTTTGACGGAAGCCAGGCCCGTCATAGTCGGGGAACACTGCAAGGTCTGCGGCGTGCGACTGCAGCAATATACGCCCATTTATGTCTCGAACGATATAGGTGAAGAACTCGTCATGGGCGCGGATAACGCCAAGCTGTTGGGTAACCCCAGTGTCCTCACGCCCAACAATCTCGACAACAGCCAGCGGCAGCAGGCGTTGTGCAGTTTCCTCCAGAGCCGAGTCAAAGACCCTGTCCATATTGTGGCGCAAGGTCACGGTTGTCACCGAGGCAGCGGCTATCCAGAGCAAGGTCAGGAGAATGCCAAGGGACAATCCCAACCGCGCTTGCAGGCTACGTGGTAGTCTCATGGCTTGCCAAGCCGATAGCCAAGGCCGCGTTCGGTCTCGATAATCTTGCTGCCGAGCTTCTTGCGCAGACGGCTGACATGGACCTCGATGGTGTTGCTCTCCACTTCTGCACCAAAGGCGTATAGTTTTTCTTCCAGCTGCGCCTTGGACAGAAGCTGTCCGGGACGGGATAGGAATGCCTCAAATAGCGCCCATTCGCGTGCAGTCAATGAAACCGGTTTTCCGGCAAGACGGATGCTGCGCAGGGTAAGGTCGACCTCAACCTGCCCGTGGGTGATGATCGGATTTGGGTTGCCGGTATAGCGCCTTGCGACCGAGCCAATACGCGCTATCAGTTCAGAAAGATCGAATGGCTTGACAAGATAGTCGTCCGCGCCGGCGTTCAACCCTTCGATCCGGTCGGTCACCTGGTCGAGTGCGGTAAGGATGATCACCGGCGTCACGTCACCCCTCGCCCGCAAGCTATTCAGGAAGTTGATACCGCGACCATCAGGCAACATCAGGTCAAGCAACAACAGATCGTAGGTCGCACCTGCAAGGGCATCGTCGGCCGCGTCGAGACGCATGACCCAATCCACCGACTGGCCTGCCCCGGCGATTTCATCTCGCACGGCAGCCCCCAGAACAGTGTCGTCCTCGACAAGCAGGATGCGCATTTCAGTTCCCCTCACTTTCCCGATCACCTTTCATGACAGGCTAAGCTGACGTAAAACTGAAGCCATCAAAGCCAAGGCTTCAGGCTCCCGTAAGGTTGGTCGCGTATCAGTTAGTTCAAAATGGCCGTAGCGAGGAGTTTGGCGCATGAAGAAGGTATTGACAATTCTCAGTTTTCTCGCGGCCTTTCCGGTCGGTGTCGGATCGGCTGACGATGACTGCTTTGTCCCGATGACGGACTGGCAACCCCGCGAAGCTGTTGCCCGGCTGGCTGAAGAAAACGGCTGGACGGTTCGTCGCATCAAAATCGATGACGGCTGCTACGAGATTGACGGCAGGAATGCCGCAGGTCGCCAGATTGAGGTCAAGGTTCACCCGGCCACACTGCAAGTGATCGAGATCGAATACGAAGACGATGATCATGCGCACCGCAACCGAAAAGCCAGTGATCATGAATGACGTGGCAAGAGAATCTGACGTTGCTGGCGTGACGTCAGATCATCGTTTTTTCTGGGGGTTTCCAACGTTTGCCTGGATCGTCAGTTTAATTGGACCCTTACTGGTCGCACTGGCTTGCTGTATCGTGGGCGGTCTTGGCATTGTCATCTATGCACCATTTGGTCCCTCGGCGGCCATTGGCGTAGCGCTTGGTGCCATGGCTGTTGTCGCGATGAGCCAAACCCTGATTCTTGCGACGCGCTCCAGCCTGCTGGAGCCTCTGTTCGGGGGACTGGATCGGATGTATCAAGTTCATAAATGGCTGGGTATCTCGGCGCTTGTGCTGATGATCCTGCATGACCAGTTCGAGCCCGATTTCGACCGTACAGTGCGGGAGACGAACCTCGGCGACTTTGCCAGCGACTTGGGCGAGTTTGCCTTCAACGCCTTTCTGGCGCTGATCGTGATCAGCTGGTTTCGACGTTTACCGTTCATCGGGCTTGAAATTCCCTATCAGCTCTGGCGTTTCAGCCATCGCTTCATGGGCGTTTTTTTCGCCATTGTGGTGTTTCACCAGTTCTTTGTCGACATGCCGACCGTTGCGGATCAATCCCTGTCGTGGCTTCTCAATATCTTTGGCATCTCCGGACTGGTCGCCTGGCTCCATATCGAATTCATTGCCCCGCGCCTGCGACGTCGGACATTTAAGGTCAGTGCAATCAGCCGGCACGCAGATACCACTTCGCTAACACTGGCGCCAGATGGGCGGGCCATGCGCTGGCGACCGGGGCAGTTTGCCTTTATCAGCGCCCCAGACGCCGGATTATCCGAGCCACATCCCTTTACGATTTCCAGCGCCCCGCGCTCCGACGGTACGCTGCACCTTTCTATCCGCGCACTCGGCGGCTGGACGCGGCGCCTGCCCAACGCCCTGCACGAGGGCATGCTTGTAGACGTCGAAGGTCCTTACGGGCGGTTCGACTTTCGTACGGGTGGCAGGCAGCAGATCTGGCTGGCTGGCGGCGTCGGGATTACGCCATTTATCGCCTGGGCTGAAAGCCTGACCGAGGCGGAGCACCGCAAAATCCACCTAGTCTATTGTGTTCGAACACTGGAAGACGCGATTGAGCTTGAGACTCTTCGCGCAGCAGCGCTGCGCACTGCGACGTTCAGCTTCGAGGTTATCGCAACTGCGCAGGATGGTCGTTTGACTGCAGAGCGGTTGAGCGGATCGGCACCGTTCCCCGTTCGAGAAGCTGACCTCTGGTTCTGTGGACCATCAGGACTGAAAAACGCAATCCTCAAAGACCTGAAAGCGTCAGGCCAGACGCCACGCCGGGTGCGCTACGAACATTTCACTTTTGCGTGACCGACATCTGACAAGATTGCCATGCAGCAAGGGCGTGTTTACGACACTCAACCTTCGCGATGAGTCCTCTTTCTTCCTGACGGCAAGCTGAAGCAGAAATCGCTTCGCTGTCAGGAAGCCATCAGGTCGGGTCTGCATAGTGACCTTAGCAGACAAAAAAAAAGGAGACCCTGCCATGCGAAAGACCCTCATACTTCTTGCCACTTCCACCGCGCTGACGGCCGCCATCGGGGTGCCGGCCTGGAGTGCTCTGCGAGCTCCCACCGACGCGAATTCTCAATCCTTTGGCGTTTTCGACGAAGACGCGGCACAGATACTGCCGCTCATTCTGGCCAGTAACGATGACAGTCACAGCTTTTTCAAAGGTTCCCGGAGTCGTCATGATCACGATGATGACGACGATCACGATCATGATGATGATGATGATGATTGTGACGACGGCTGTCGAGGTGGCGTTTCCAATCCTGCCCCCGCGGGCACTGTTGCGCCGCCGCAGAACGGGCTCTTTGGCAGTGGGGCGTCACCAAAGGTTCAGGTGAACTGAACCTTTAAGACATATTTCAATCCAGAAGGACTGCCACGATGAAATCACTTCTCGCAACCCTTGTTGTCACCACGGCACTGACGTTTCCCGGCGCCGCAATGGCGCGCCAGGTCACTCTCTCGACAACACTCAACAATTATGGGGGCGACGGCGCCTATCTTGCGCTTTACGTCACGGATACGTCCGGTGCTTATGTCGGCAGCCTGTGGATGGCTGGTAGCAAGTCGAAATATTATGAACATCTGACAGACTGGTATCGCGCCACCGGTGGTGACACCGCCCAGATAAATGGTATCACCGGTGCCAGTCTGGGCGCTGGCCGCACGCTTGAAATCACACTAGACCTTGCCGATACGCTGTTTGATGCGGGGTACACGCTTCACATCGACGCTGCCGTTGAGGATATGCGCGACAGCCCGAACGAAGTCTCTGTGCCGCTAACGACAAGCGGTGCAGGTACGCCGGTCAAAGGCCGTCGCTATATCGCCAGCTTCATCTACGACATTTAAAGGAGAGAAGCAGCATGATCCGCGGTCTTCATCGCTGGCCGGGCCTTCTGGCGCTGGGCATCATCATGGTTCTTGCGCTCAGTGGTGCCGCGCTATCCGTGTTTCCTGCGATCGAACACCTGTCTGCCCCTCAGGCCGAGATGGATATGAGCGTCGGCGTGTTGGCTGAGCGCATCCAGAGCGCCTATCCGGGCGTCGATCAGATCCGCCGCGCCCCGTCAGGACGGATCACCGCCTACTGGTTCGACCAAGGGGTCCCCGATGCAGCCGTGATCGACCCCGCGACAGGTAAGGGCGTGGCGTCGGCCGACCCAAATCAGGTGGAACGCTGGCTTACGAACCTGCACCGGTCGCTGTTCCTTGGTGACGCAGGGCGCATCGGGATGGCAACGGGTGCGGCGGCCATGCTGGTGCTGGCACTGTCGGGCGCGATATTGGTTGCGAGGCGCGCTGGCGGCTGGCGGCAATGGTTTGCACCCCTGCGCGGACCGTTTTCAAGCCGCTTGCACGTCGAGGTCGCAAGGGTCGCGGTGTTCGGCCTTGCAATTTCCTCAGTAACAGCCTTGTGGATGACGTCCTCGACCTTTGATCTTCTGCCTGACGGTGGTACCCCACCCCGCTTCCCCACAAGTGTCAGCGGAGATAGCGGCATCGAACTTGCCAAACTTGCAATGATCGGCGACGTCCCGGTAGCCAAGATGCGCTCTTTGAACTTCCCCTATCCCGGGGATGCAACCGATGTATTCACGTTAAAGACAGACGAGGGCATCGGCTATCTCGATCAGGGCACCGGAGAGCTATTAAGTTGGACTAACCTGTCTTGGTGGGAGCGCGTCTCGGACACTGTTTACATGCTCCATACCGGCCAAGGCGCGGCCACTTTTGGGCTGGTACTGGGGCTGATGGTGCTTGGTATACCTGTGATGGGTGTGACGGGGATTTTGATCTGGCTTTCGGGGCGGCGCAGACGTCCGGGAATTCGCGGCAACCAACCGGCTGGGCGGGCGCATACGATCCTTCTTGTCGGTAGCGAAAGCGGCAGCACCTGGGGTTTCGCCGCCACGCTGCACGCAGCACTTACAGAAGCGGGGCAGCGTGTCCATGTCGCATCAATGTCCACTTTTACACCTGACCGCTATGCCCGCGCCGAACGCATCATTTTCCTTGCCGCGACCTATGGCAACGGAGATGCACCGGCATCTGCCAAGGGTTTCCTTGATCGCCTCAAAACGCTTGACCACGCGCCAGAGATTCCAATGGCAGTGCTTGGCTTTGGTGACCGCAGCTTTCCGGCATATTGCGCCTTCGCCAAAGCCGTCGCCGAACTGGCGGAGACAAAGAAGTGGCCGGAACTGATGCCCTATGACACCGTTAACCGCCAGTCACCGCAGGATTTCGCACGCTGGGGCCAAGCACTTGGGGACGTGCTGGGGATCAAGTTGGAACTCACCCATCAGCCGGTCCTGCCGCAGACGGATATGCTTACCCTTGTTTCGCGCCGCGACTACGGGGCCGAGGTACAAGCACCGGCAGCGATCCTTCGCTTCGCGCTGCCGCGGTCGACGCTTTGGCAACGGCTGACCGGAGCAGGATTTTCACGCTTTCAGGCCGGTGACCTGATTGGTATTCTTCCCGAAGGATCCACCATGCCACGCCTCTATTCACTTGCCTCTTCGCACCGCGACGGCTTTATCGAGATCGTGGTGAAAAAGCACCCGGGCGGCCTTTGTTCAGGTCAGTTGACCGCGCTGAAGACCGGCGAGACAATTTCCGCTTTCCTGCATCGCAATCCCGGATTCCAGCCCGGCAAAGGCCACGGGCCCCTCCTCTTGATCGGTGCGGGAACAGGCATCGGTCCTCTGGCAGGTTTTATCCGCGGCAACGTGGGGCACCGGCCCATTTATCTCTTTTTCGGGATGCGTAACCCCGACAGCGATTTCTTTTACAGCGACGAAATGCAGAACTGGCAGGCTGACGGTCGTCTTTCCCGGCTCGTTCTTGCCGTCTCGCGCGGAACATCACCATGTTATGTACAAGACGCGCTGCGTAAAGACGCCGCAAACGTCACCCGGCTCATTCACGATGGCGCACGCGTCATGGTGTGTGGCGGGCGTGAAATGTCTGCGGGTGTCGCCGATGCCCTGACAGATATCCTGGCAGCTAGTGTGGAAACTCCTGCCACACTAAAAGCGGAGGGACGGTATGTCGAAGATATCTACTAAAGCGATACGTAATGCGCTTAATGGCCCCACCATGGGCACGCGCTGGTCGGCGTTGTTCTTCACCCCACAAGAATACGATGTTGCCCCCGTGCAATCCGCCTTACAGACAGCTGTAGATGAGGTGGACTCGCAAATGTCGACCTGGAAGCCAGACAGCGATCTGATGCGCTTGAATGCGGTGCCAGTCAATCAATGGGTGGATGTTCCGGCACAGCTTCTCTATGTCCTGCGTCTTGGGCTTGAAATAGGACATACTTCGGACGGTGCGTTTGACATTGGCATGGGAGATGCTGTGACAGCTTGGGGGTTCGGACCTGAGAACGCAGAACCCGAGCAGATCCGTGCCGCAATAACCGCGTCGCGCATACCGGCCCATATCGCTCTTGAAACAGGCGATGGTTGCATCCGCAAGACCGCCCCGCTCACGTTGGACCTCAACGGCATCGCCAAAGGCCACGGTGTTGACCGACTTGCCCAAATACTCACCGATTTTGGCATCACAGCGGGCCTTGTCGGTATCGACGGCGAAATGCGCGCAATCGGGCTTAGATCGGACGGGGCACCGTGGAGCATTGCCGTAGAGGCACCCGATCCAGCGCGTCGCGCCCCCCGTTCGATCCTCGCCTTAACAGATGCCGCCGTTGCGACCTCCGGGGACTACCGTCACTGGGTCGAGATCCAAGGACGCCGCTTTTCGCACACTATGGATCCAAGCAGCGGCGCGCCGATCCTCCGTTCCCCGGCATCAGTCACCGTTGTTGCACAAAGCTGTGCTGAGGCTGACGCTTGGGCGACCGCACTGATGGTGCTTGGACCAGATCGGGGTGCTGAACTTGCACGAAAACGCGGGCTCAACGCGCTTTTCCTCATGCGTGATGATGACCAGGCTATAAGAAGTCTTAAAGTCGGCGCGCTTTTTTCCACCGAAACCTCAACCATAGAGACCGCGACTATGACGAAGTGATTATGTTCGCAAGGGACACCAATTCTCCTGAGCCGCGTCAATGCCGAGGGTCGGCAACGATTCTGACGAAATCCTCCAAAAAGCGCATTAACCATCTGTTTTACAAGCCTTAAATTAACTATTTCATCACGTGCAGACGATGCGTTACCTGCTGTATTCCCACACCCAGTAGCCAAAAGCCGTGGCACATAAAAGCCATGTGCCAATAACGACTGCGGCCGCAACGTGGCTGATCGGCTTGATTGCCACTTTAGCTGCTTTCGAGCGACTTGCTTCTATCACATTCGATGGCGTCAGCTTGATGACAAGGACGATGCCCAGCGGGACCAAGATAATGTCGTCAAGATAGCCCAGGATCGGCATGAAGTCCGGAATGAGATCAATTGGACTCATGGCGTACGCTGCGATTGCGAGCAGCCGAACGACTATGGGGGGTATTCGGGTCTCGCGCCACAAAATAACCGTCAGCGCATCATGCTGAATGCGTTTTGCCGCAGCTCGCAGCCTGCCAAAGATCACGGTAGACATCTAACTACTCCTTGGGGACGATAGAGAATTCGGAAAAAATCGTACGCTAAGCTTCGCGAGTTCTTGTAACCAATTCATTGTTTTTTCAATGGATGAAAGAAAATGGCGAAAGCTATTTGACAAACAAATCGGGATCTTATAACTTACCTACCAAGTAGTCGGTAGATGAAATAAAGCCATGAAACTCAATTCAGATCTTTCGCAGCGTGTTGTCGTCGAGCCTTCAAGCTTACAGTGGGTCGATTCGCCAGCGACCGGGATTCAACGCCAGTTACTGGAGCGTGATGGCGACGAAGTGGCGCGTGCCACCTCGATCGTGCGATACGCGCCGGGCTCCGCTTTTGAAAATCATAAGCACGACTTGGGCGAGGAGATTCTGGTCCTGGACGGCGAATTCAGCGACGAATCCGGGACCTTCGGGCCTGGGACTTACATCAAGAATCCACCAGGTTCTTCGCATGCACCGAGCTCCGCGACGGGTTGCACGTTGTTCGTCAAGCTGCGCCATCTTGATCTAGCCGACAGCCAACGCACCGTGGTCGACACCCGTAACGGCCCCTGGTTTCCAGGCCTCGTGCCGGGTCTGTCGGTGATGCCACTTTCTGAGTTCGACACACAACATACGGCTTTGGTGCGCTGGGCCCCGGGGACACGATTCAATTCGCATCGTCACTACGGCGGTGAAGAAATCTATGTGTTGGAAGGCGTCTTTGAGGATGAGTTCGGAAGCTACCCTACCGGCACATGGATGCGCAGTCCGCATTTGAGTGCTCACCGTCCCTTCAGCAATACAGGCTGCACCATCCTGGTCAAGACAGGCCACCTGCCAGTCGCCGAATCAAATGAGGCGCTTGCATGAAGCATTTCTCCGAAATCTCGCCGACCGCCGAGCGGGTGGTCGATGCCGCTGAAGGGTTGGTACAGCAGCACGGCTACAACGGCTTCTCATACGACGACGTGGCCCAGTTGGTAGGCATCAAAAAACCAAGTATCCACCACCACTTTCCCAAGAAGGGTGAACTCGTGGCCGTGGTCGCACAGCGCTACACGCACCGGTTTCGTGAGGAGTTGCTGAGCATCGAAGGGCAGCATGCGAAAGCGCCTGACAGGCTAACTGCGTATGCGGCACTTTTCGAACGCACCTTCGCCAAGGACCGGCGCCTTTGTGTCTGCGGCATGTTGGGTGCCGAGTCGGACTCGCTGCCGGACGCCGTTGTGAGCGAGGTCGAGCGATTCTTTAAAGTCAATCTCGACTGGTTGACTCTTGTCGTTGCCGATGGTCAGCGTGCCGCGCTGATCACCTCGAATTCCACCCCAGAGGCTCTCGCAGAGGCATTCTTGTGCGCGTTGGAAGGCTCGATGATGGTGGGCCGTGGCATGCGGTCGTCACGCGGACCGGCCGAAGTTGGAAACACTTTTCTTTCCACCGTGTTGACCTGAGGTCGGCACTTTTTTTGCAACACAACCCTACCATTTAGTTGGTAGTTAAGGAGATTATTATGAGTACTGAATTTAATGGCAAGAAGTTGTTGGTCATCGGCGGCACTAGCGGGATGGGACTGCAAACTGCCCGCATGGTTCTTGAGCAAGGCGGAAGCGTCGTCATCGTCGGTCACCGTGAAGACAAGGCCGAAGAGGCCCGCAAGGCGCTGTCGTCGTTGGGCACCGTGACCGCCCTGACTGCCGATCTCTCGCGAGCCGAAGATGTGAAGCGACTCCTGCATACCATCGATGAACACCACAAGGACATCAATCTTCTGGTCAACGCGGCTGGGGTGTTCTTCCCGAAGGCGTTTCTTGAGCACACGGAAAGTGATTACGAACAATATTTGACGTTGAATAAAGCGTTCTTCTTCATCACACAAAAAGTCGTGGCCAATCTCGTGGCCAGCGAGCGTCCCGGCGCCATTGTGAACATCGGCTCGATGTGGGGCAAGCAGGCGATTGCGGCTACGCCGTCGTCCGCGTATTCGATGGCAAAAGCAGGTTTGCATTCGCTGACCCAGCACCTTGCGATGGAGCTGGCATCCAAACAAATCAGGGTCAATGCCGTTTCTCCGGCGGTTGTCGAAACGCCGATTTACGAGGGATTCATACCCAAGGCCGAGGTTCATGGCGCCTTACAGGGATTCAACAGCTTCCACCCAATCGGCAGGGTTGGGACGCCACAAGACGTCGCCGAGGTCATCCTCTTCCTGTTGTCGGACAAGGCAGCATGGGTGACGGGCGCAATCTGGGACGTTGACGGCGGCGTGATGGCCGGGCGTAACACATAATGGGGGAACGAGAAATGAACACAAACATTAAAGGAACTCCCGGCAACGGGATCAACGTCGGCGCATTGCGTGAGTTTGCAGATCAGGTCGCAGCAAAGCCCGCCGCAGGCATCGCGACGTTCGGCGTCGTGACAACCTGGGAGGGTGGCACCCGGACGCGTGCGCGAACCATGCCGCTCGTACTAGGTGACACGGCCTTGGCGCGCGGCTTTGTCATCGACGCGGACGAACCGGCAGAATTGCTCGGTACCGACACGGCCGCTAATCCACAAGAATTGATCCTGGCTGCGTTGAACGCATGCATGACTGCAACCTACGCGGCAAATGCGGCGGCAATGAACATCGAGTTGCAATCGCTGACTATCCGCACGAAGGGAAGCCTCGATCTGAGAGGTTTTCTTGGAATCGATCCTGGGATCAATCCAGGGTACGACCAGGTCGAGTATGAGGTCGAAATGGAGTCGTCGGCGGATTCGGCGGCGCTGAAAGCATTGCACGCGCAGGTGCAGCGAACATCGCCGAATTACCACAACTTCGCGAGAGCCATTGATCTCAAGGCCAAGCTGACCATTCTCCAATGATCGAGTCAGTGTTTCCCGTGGTTGGCTGACGGGAGGCCAAACCAGATGCGCTATGACGGAAGGTTCAACCTTCCGTCATCACGTTCTCTGGAATACGCAGTGTCAATTTGAGGTATACCCTAACTGGATGTCAGGCAGAACCGCGCAGCTCCGTCAGAATAGAGTCTTCTTTCGCATTCTTTGACACATGCCCGCAAAGGTCATAGATTTCAGCCTGACAAAAGCAGGGCTTGAGGCGCAACGGAACAGAAAGTGCACTTAGCCCCCTTGCTCACCTTCAACGCGGAGTTGTTCTGATGACCTTTCTATGGGTTGGATTAGGGTTGGTAGTCGCCGGGCTGTGGTGGGGAACGGTTGTCTGGCGGCGGGAGCAGGCAGACCCTTGGATAAATCCACCAACTCCCGAGGCGCGGCGTTTGCTTCGAGCCGCGAGCCTGCATTTGCATTGCCACATTCTCGGCAGGCCTGCGGTAGACCAGGACGCGCCGTCGTTCGTTGGGGTAGATGCCCTCCAGGCACTTTATCTACGTGACGGGGTGATCTTTTTCGAGAAGGGGATCGCCACCTTGCCGGATGGAACCCAAGTCGAGCTGGGGGCACTCACTCATGAAGTGCTCGAAGTGCTTCGAGAAACCTACAGCGCCTTGGATGCCGCTTCAGCAGTGATCACTGACTATGCCACCACCTTCAATACTCCCGAAGAGTTAGAGAAGAGCGAGAATGAAATCCTGCGAAAGATCGCTGGCTACGGGAACATGTACCCGATGCAGAGCGCGATCGCTCGACTGGCATTGTTACTCAATCTCGATCCCGACAAGAACGATGTTGGGATTGGCGGCAAAGTGTTGTGGGAGCGCATCCGCCGTTGGCGTTGGCCCGAGCGCCATTTCTCGGCGGAGCAGTAGGCGTGCAGGGACATCGCATTGGCTACGTCCGGGTCAGCAGCTTCGACCAGAACCCGGAACGCCAGCTGGAGGAGACCGAGGTGAGCAAGGTGTTCACCGACAAGGCCTCGGGCAAGGACACTCAGCGCCCCCAGCTCGAAGCGCTGCTGAGTTTCGTCCGCGAAGGTGACACCGTGGTAGTGCACAGCATGGATCGCCTGGCGCGCAACCTCGATGACCTGCGCCGCCTTGTGCAGAAGCTGACCCAGCGCGGCGTGCGTATCGAATTCCTGAAAGAGGGCCTAGTCTTCACCGGCGAGGACTCGCCGATGGCCAACCTCATGCTGTCGGTGATGGGTGCCTTCGCCGAGTTCGAGCGCGCCCTGATCCGCGAGCGGCAGCGTGAGGGTATCGCCTTGGCCAAGCAGCGTGGCGCGTACCGAGGCCGCAAGAAAGCCCTGTCCGATGAGCAGGCTGCTACCCTGCGGCAGCGAGCGACGGCCGGCGAGCCCAAGGCGCAGCTTGCCCGCGAGTTCAACATCAGCCGGGAAACCCTCTACCAGTACCTCCGCACGGACGACTGATACATGCCGCGTCGCTTGATCCTCTCGGCCACGGAGCGGGACACCCTGCTTGCGTTGCCAGAAAGCCAGGATGACATGATCCGCTACTACACCTTCAACGACTCCGACCTGTCGCTGATCCGCCAGCGGCGCGGCGACGCCAACCGCCTAGGCTTCGCGGTGCAGCTCAGCCTGCTGCGCTACCCCGGCTATGCGTTGGGCACCGACAGCGAGCCGCCCGAGCCGGTCATCCTGTGGGTGGCCAAGCAGGTTCAGGCCGACCCGGCGAGTTGGGCGAAGTACGGCGAACGCGACGTGACCCGCCGCGAGCACGCCCATGAACTGCGCACCTACCTGCAACTGGCCCCGTTTGGCCTGTCCGACTTCCGCAACCTCGTGCGCGAGCTGACCGAGTTGGCCCAGCAGACCGACAAGGGCTTGCTGCTGGCCAGCCAGGCTCTGGAGAGCCTGCGGCAGAAGCGGCGCATCCTGCCGGCGCTGAGCGTAATTGATCGGGCCTGCTCGGAGGCCATTGCGCGGGCTAATCGGCGGGTCTACCGCGCCCTGGTCGAACCACTCACGGACTCGCACCGTGCCAAGCTGGACGAACTGCTGAAGCTCAAGGCCGGCAGCAGCATCACCTGGTTGACCTGGCTGCGCCAGGCACCGCTGAAACCCAACTCTCGGCACATGCTTAAGCACATCGAGCGGCTGAAGACATTTCAGCTGGTGGACTTGCCCGAAGGGCTGGGCCGGCACATCCACCAGAACCGCCTGCTCAAGCTGGCCCGCGAAGGGGGGCAGATGACGCCCAAAGACCTTGGCAAGTTCGAGCCGCAGCGGCGCTACGCGACCCTGGCCGCCGTAGTGCTGGAGAGCACCGCGACTGTGATTGATGAGTTGGTCGATCTGCACGACCGCATCCTGGTCAAGCTGTTCAGCGGCGCGAAGCACAAGCATCAGCAGCAGTTCCAGAAGCAGGGCAAGGCGATCAATGACAAGGTGCGCCTGTACTCGAAGATCGGCCAGGCTCTGCTGGAGGCAAAGGAAAACGGCAGCGATCCGTACGCCGCCATCGAGGCGGTGATTCCCTGGGACGAATTCACCGAGAGCGTCAGCGAGGCCGAGCTGCTGGCCCGGCCGGAGGGCTTCGACCACCTACACCTGGTCGGCGAGAACTTCGCCACCCTGCGCCGTTACACGCCGGCCCTGCTGGAGGTGCTGGAACTGCGCGCTGCACCGGCCGCGCAAGGCGTGCTGGCGGCCGTGCAGACCCTGCGCGAGATGAACGCCGACAACCTGCGCAAGGTGCCGGCGGATGCCCCTACCGCCTTCATCAAGCCGCGCTGGAAGCCGCTGGTGATCACCCCGGAAGGCCACGACCGACGCTTCTACGAAATCTGCGCGCTGTCCGAGCTGAAGAACGCCCTGCGCTCCGGTGACATCTGGGTCAAGGGTTCACGGCAGTTCCGCGACTTCGACGACTACCTGCTGCCGGCAGAGAAGTTCGCCGCGCTCAAGCGGGAACAGGCCCTGCCCCTGGCGATCAACCCGAACAGCGACCAGTACCTGGAAGAGCGCTTACAGCTGCTGGACGAGCAGTTGGCCACCGTAACCCGGCTGGCCAAGGACAACGAGCTGCCCGATGCCATCCTCACCGAGTCCGGGCTGAAGATCACCCCGCTGGATTCTGCGGTGCCCAATACCGCGCAGGCGCTGATCGACCAGACCAGTCAGCTGTTGCCGCGCATCAAGATCACCGAACTGCTGATGGATGTGGACGACTGGACGGGTTTCAGCCGCCACTTCACCCACCTGAAGGACGGTGCCGAGGCCAAAGACAGGACATTGCTGCTGTCAGCAATCCTGGGCGATGCGATTAACCTCGGGCTGACCAAGATGGCCGAGTCGAGCCCCGGCCTGACCTACGCCAAGCTGTCCTGGCTGCAAGCCTGGCACATCCGCGACGAAACCTATTCGGCGGCCCTGGCCGAGCTGGTCAACCACCAGTACCGCCATGCCTTCGCCGCCCACTGGGGCGACGGCACCACCTCATCCTCCGATGGCCAGCGCTTCCGGGCGGGCGGCCGGGGCGAAAGCACCGGGCACGTCAACCCGAAGTACGGCAGCGAGCCGGGGCGACTGTTCTACACCCATATCTCCGACCAGTACGCACCGTTCAGCACCCGCGTGGTGAATGTCGGCGTGCGTGACTCCACCTATGTGCTCGACGGCCTGCTGTAC
>NZ_JFJZ01000046.1 GCF_002115825.1 Thalassospira sp. MCCC 1A01428
AGATCGCAATCCATCAATTTCAGGGCGATACTTCATCCCCCCCCCTGTTGTTATTTTAGCGCTCGGCAATTGACGCTAATCCTTAAATCCTCATTTCATCAATAAACACACGACCTTAAATAGGCAACAATCAATCTTACTCCTTTCAAAAGAAACCCTGAAAGTTAGCATTCAACTTTCAGGGGAAGTTCATTAAAAAGAAATCTTTAAGAAAAATAACTTACAGCCAATCAGGCAAGCTGGCCGTGGCAATGTTTGTATTTTTTGCCCGAGCCACAAGGGCACGGCGCATTGCGCGAAACGCGTCCCCAGGTCGAGGGATCGTTGGCATCAACATCAACGCCACTGCCCTGACGGGACTGTACCGTTTCCTGCTGGCGTTCTTCCGCTGCCGTGGCAGCCGTTGCATCGCCTTCAGGGGCAGGATGGTTTTCCTGCATTTGCTGCTGGCGGCGCGGTTCCAGGTCTTCCGGGCGCGGGGCAGATTGCAATTCAACATGCGACAACATCTGCGTCACACGTTCACGCAACGTGCCCAGCATGCCTTCAAACAGGTTAAAGGCTTCGCGTTTAAATTCGTTCAGCGGGTCACGCTGACCATATGCGCGCAGGCCGATGCCCTGACGCAAATGGTCCAGTGCCAGAAGGTGGTCTTTCCATGACTGGTCCAGCAACTGTAACAGCAGGCTTTTTTCGACCTGGCGAATAATGTCGCTGCCGTAATTGGCGACCTTGGCGGCCATTTTCGAATCAACTGCCTTGGCGATGCGGTCGTGAACTTCCGCAGGATCAATGCCTTCTTCCTTGATCCAGTCGGCCACCGGCAAATCCAGACCAAACAAACGCAGGCATTCTTCATGCAGCGAGTCTGCTTCCCACTGTTCCGGGTAAATCTTTTCCGGGCAATGGCGGGCAACAATGCCTTCAATGACTTCGGCGCGCATTTCGGCAACGTCTTCGGCAACGTCTTTTGCCTGCATCAAATCGCGGCGTTGTTCGTAAATGACCTTACGCTGGTCATTCATCACATCGTCAAATTTCAACAGGTTCTTACGAATGTCGAAGTTGCGGCCTTCAACTTTCTGCTGTGCTTTTTCAAGGGCTTTGTTGATCCACGGATGATAGATCGCCTCGCCTTTTTCCAGCCCCAGTTTCTGCAGCATGCTGTCCATGCGCTCGGACCCGAAAATACGCATCAGGTCATCTTCCAGCGACAGGAAGAACTTCGATCCCCCCGGGTCACCTTGACGACCGGAACGACCGCGCAGCTGGTTATCAATCCGGCGCGATTCGTGGCGTTCGGTTGCAATCACAAACAAACCGCCCGCTTCCAGAACTTTTTTCTGATCCTCGATCACTTCCTGGCGAATCCGCTCGATGCCAGCTTCGCGTTCGGCATCGGGCACATCCGCCAGTTCCAGTTCGGCGCGCATTTCCACGTTACCGCCCAGTTTAATGTCGGTACCGCGACCGGCCATGTTGGTGGCAATGGTAATAGCACCCGGCGCACCGGCCTGTGCCACGATATAGGCTTCACGTTCGTGCTGCTTGGCGTTCAGAATTTCGTGGGGAATTTTACGCTTTTTCAAAAGCGCGCTCAGCATTTCCGATTTATCGATCGAAACGGTGCCGACCAGGCACGGTTGCTGACGGGCATGGGCTTCGACCAGCAAGTCGGCGATGGCATCCCATTTTTCTTCCGCGGTCCGATAAATTTCGTCGTCGAAATCCTTACGGGCAATCGGGCGATGGGTCGGAATTTCCACCACGCGCAGGCCGTAAATTTCTTCAAATTCTTCGGCTTCAGTCATGGCCGTACCGGTCATGCCTGCCAGTTTCGGATACAGACGGAAATAGTTCTGGAAGGTAATCGACGCCAAAGTCTGGTTTTCGTTCTGAACTTCAACCCGTTCCTTGGCTTCCAGTGCCTGATGCAGCCCGTCGGAATACCGGCGGCCTTCCATCATGCGGCCGGTAAATTCGTCAATAATCACAACCTTGCCATCCTTGACGATATAGTCGGTATCGCGCTGGAACAGCTTATGGGCGCGCAACGCCTGGTTGGTGTGATGGACCAGATGAATATTGGCGATGTCGTACAACGTGCCTTCGGTCAGAATGCCCATTTCACCTAGCAGTTGCTCGGCGTGTTCGGTGCCTTCTTCGGTCAGGGTAACGGCCCGGGCCTTTTCGTCTTTTTCGTAATCGGCTTCGACCAGTTTCGGGATCAGTTGATCCACCGCCATATACATCGCCGATCCGTCTTCGGCGGGGCCGGAAATGATCAGCGGGGTCCGGGCTTCGTCCACCAGAATCGAATCGACTTCATCGACGATGGCATAGTTGAATTCGCGCTGAACCATGTCTTCCAGACGGAATTTCATGTTATCGCGCAAATAGTCAAAGCCAAGTTCATTATTGGTGGCATAGGTGATGTCACACCGATAAGCCGCCCGGCGCTGGTCATCGGTCATGCCATGCATGATCACGCCGACCGTCATCCCCAGGAAGCCGTAAACCTGCCCCATCCATTCCGCATCGCGGCGGGCCAGATAGTCGTTGACCGTCACAACATGCACGCCCTTACCCGACAGGGCATTCAGGTAGACCGGCAAGGTCGATACCAGCGTTTTACCCTCACCGGTTTTCATCTCGGCGATTTTGCTGTCGTTAAGAACGATACCGCCAGTCAGCTGCACATCGTAATGGCGTTCGCCGCGCACACGTTTTGCGGCTTCGCGCACCGTGGCATAGGCATCGGGCAGAACCTGTTCTAGGGTCTCACCATTCGTCAGACGATCGCGCAGCCAGTCGGTCCGGGCGCGCAGTTCTTCGTCAGACAGTTTTTCGACCTCGGGTTCCAAGGCGTTGATTTGCTCGACCGTGGCCCGAAGGGCTTTGATTTCACGATCGTTAGCTGAACCGAAAATTTTCCGGGCAATGACGCCGAGCATTAAAACGTTCCTGGATAAAATGAAAATAACAAACAGACGGGTCACGGTACATACACCGGGCCCGATCACAGATAGAACCCTGACTTTGATCTGTCAACGGAACGAACCACTAAGATGTACGTAGAATACCCGCTTTCCTATCATTCCGTATAAATCTGGCTGTTTTTTGGTCCTTGAGATAGGCGTAAAAACACTTTATGATAAAACCTTAAGTTTTCAAAAGCGGGCAAGTAGCCCGAACATATCGCCCGATGCAGCAATTGTTGCACCATGATCAGGCGGTATTGTGCCTCAGGAGGAGGATACTATGGCGGACATATCCGCATTTGGCCCGCTACGTGGCGGCTCGGTACCCAGCACAGATGCCCGGTTAACCCAGGGCCATGGAACCGATTCAGAAGCAGGATCGCGCCTTGGCCGCCCGGCATCCCAGGCGGTTGACCGTCTTTCGCTATCCCCGCAAGCTGTTAGCGCCGCACAGGCCAGCGACAAACCTGCTGCCACCACCGCCAACCCGATGATTTCGGCTGACGGGCTGGGCTCGACAGCCCTGTCATCGGCGCTGGAACTGATTCGCGGCAGCATGACAGAAATGTTTGCCCTGTCTAGCATGAGCGACGATGAAGCCACCGCCGCCACACAGGCCCTGTTTGATGACATCACAAAAATGGCATTCGGGTCCGACAATTTTGATTTTTCTTTCAAGCAGGCCATTGCCAGCCATTCGCGCAGCGAAATTGCCTATAGCAATGGCAATGCATCGGCGGCGGGCTTTGCCGAGTCTGCCATGTTTGCCGCCCAGTCGCTCGATATCAGCATCGATAACACCACTGGCGATTTTTCCTTTAGCTATAACACCGCCAAACTTGAAGTTTCCCGCGTGGCGGTTTCGGCCGTTGGCAACAGCGCCGGTGCCGCCCTGGGCGCACTGGGCACCGCATTAAACGGTTTGGATGGTGCAAACCTGGTAAACAGCCTGGGTCAATCGGCCAATGCCGGTGATGGCGGGTTACTGTTTGATATTAACGGGTCCGGCGTTGCCGACTTCATTAAAGATTTGCTGGAGCGCACCACCGGGGATTCCAGTGCTGCGAACAAAACCGGTGATCAGGATACGACGGCAAACACAACCAATGGCACCGCCGCCGCCACACAGGCAGGCCCCAGTGCCGCCGACCTGGCCCTGAAACATGCAAGCGACCTTCAGGCACAACTGATGAAACAGGCCGCGGTAATCGTGCGCGATGTTCAGCAATTGATGCAACCGGACGAAAATGGCGTTGATAAACCGGTTACCAAACTGGGAATCGATTTGTTGTTGCCAATGGGCCGCGCAGGAAATGATGGCAATACGCCCACATTCCAGATGCCCGATGGTAACAAGCTGTCCATTACGCCAGCCGATGATGCAAACAGCGTAACGGCCTGAACCGCCTGTTTCTGAAACGCTGTCATCATGGAGGCAGCCGATGGTTTCCCTTAATCTGAACAATGCTGCACAAGGCCGGGCAAGTTCGCTGGTATCGCTACAACAAAACAGCGCCACTGCAAGTGCAACCGCCCTTCAGGTATCGGCAACACGCGGTCAGGCTTCGGCCAGTATTGTTCGTAATGCGGCACAATCGACAAGCGCGCGGCTTAACCTGTCAGCCACGGGCAACAGCAACAACACGCCCGGGGCAACGGCCACGCCGGGGGGTGATGCTGTTTCATCGCAAATTTCCAAATTGCTGCATTTGTCAGGCAGCGGCGGCGGTGAAGTAATTAATGATGCGTCGCGCCGAATGAACCGTGATGCCCTGATCGTGCTGGCGATGCTGGGTATTCCCCCGGCAAAAGCCCGCGAAATGGCCGCCCAGCTAACCGGCGCTGCCACGGCAGACAGCATTGGCAGCGAGGCAAATTTCAAATCCTCGCTGGCACAATCGGGACAGGCATCAAACGGGTTTTCGCTGGTGGCCAGCAGTGTTGAACTGCAATTCAGCCAGACCAGCTTGCAAGCCAGCAGCAGCAACGGCGGCAGTACCCGTATTTCGGTTAGCGATTTACAGGTCCGCGTTAGCCAAATTCGCATGGAGATTGGCAATGTCACCCAGCAGGACCCGTTAATTCTGGATCTGGATGGCAATGGCATCGACATTACCAGCCTGCGCGACGGCGCCGTTTTTGACCTTGATGGTAACGGCACGGCCACCCAGGCCGCCTGGGTTACCGGTAACGATGCGTTGCTGGCACTTGATAAAAACAAAAACGGTAAAATCGATGATGGCCGTGAATTGTTTGGCGACCAGAACGGTGCCACCGATGGATTTGCCGAACTGGCAACCTATGACGACAATAACGATGGCACCATCGATGCGCAGGACAAGGTATTTTCATCGCTGATTTTGCTACATGCCGACGGCTCACAATCCAGCTTGCAAGACGAAGGCATATCAAGCATTCGTCTTTCGGCAATTACGCCGCTATCGCAACGCCTGGTTGGTGGTACGCTTGCCGCAGAGGGGCAGTTTGAACGCGATGATGGCAGCATTGGCAAAGTTGGTGAAGTCCTGCTTGATATGGAAGCATAGACAAACCTGGCCTGTGTGATGCTGAACGACCACCACCTGTAACCTGAAATCGCCTGTGGTGGGTACAGCACGCGAGGCTTTCCTATCGATATGCTGCCATTTTTGGCATGGTCCGTTATCAATGCATCATCATCAATTAGCGTAGCCATGCCCCGCTGTCCTTCCTGCTCTGGACTGTTCCAGTTTCTACAGCCATGCGGTTTTCTGACGTCCGCCTCAGCGGATCACAGGGCCAAATTTGCACGCCATTAACACATCAATGGTGTTTTCCGGGTGCCAATTGGCACTGTCTCTCCCTTAAATTGCCGCATTATGGGGTTATTTACGGACTTCGGGATCGTTTCATTATCACTTTTGCGCCAGCCACCGGGAAAAAACCGTGACATTGGCGGGCTGCCTCTTGTGCCATGATAAAGGATATGATTTACCCGTTAGATAACAGGAACAGGGTCATCCGGCCCTTAATAAATAAATCTGGAGAAAACATGCTGCGTAAAACCCTTCTCGCTGCTTCACTGGCCACCGTCCTTTTTGCATCTCCGGCCATGGCGCAGGATTCTGCACCGGCCGAAGACAAGGTTCTGGCGACCGTAAACGGCGAAAAAATTATGGAATCCGAAGTGCGCGCTACGCAGCAGGGGCTTCCGGCACAGTATCGCCAGTATCCGTTTGAAGCCCTTAAGCCGATGCTTCTGGACCGCGAAATCAGCCAGCGTCTGTTGACCATGGCGGGTGAAAAAGCCGGCCTGAACGACGACGAAGAAGTCAAAGATCGCGTTGCCGCCATGAAGCGCCGCATCGTTGCTGAAACCTACCTTGACCGCGAAATTGCCAAGGTTGTGACTGAAGACGCGGTTAAAGCACGCTATGACGAATTCATTAAAACCAATGAACCGGAAAATCAGGTTCACGCCCGTCATATCCTGCTGAAAACCGAAGAAGACGCCAAAGCCGTAATCAAGGAACTTGATGGCGGTGCGGATTTTGCCGATCTGGCCAAAGAAAAATCAACCGGCCCGTCTGGCCCCACCGGGGGTGATCTGGGCTTTTTCAGCCATGACCAGATGGTACCGGAATTTGCGGATGCCGCGTTCAAAATGGAACCGGGCAGCTACAGCAAGGAACCGGTTAAAACCCAGTTTGGCTGGCACGTGATCAAGGTTGAAGAAACCAAAAAAGGCGAACAGCCCAGCTTTGAAGACAAACGTACCGAGCTGACCGCCGAACTGACCCAGGAAACCTACAAAAAGCTGGTTGCTGACCTGCGATCAGATGCTGAAGTAGACAACACCCTGGAAACCCCGGACGCCAAAGAAAGCAAATAAGCTGTTAATGGCACCACAAAGTGCCTTATCGGGCTTGATTGCCAAATGACCAGACGGGGTTGGCCCAACGGCCTGCCCCGTTTTTTTGCCTGTATCCTGCATATTATACCATATTTTGCATTCCCGGTTTCGCCCGGCCAGACAAGGGACATTAAACACATGGCTGCACATACCGTTTCGCCGCTTGCCCCGGCTGCTTTTCCCGAATTGCCCGAAATTGGCGGCCTGACGCTGCATACCGCAACCCTTGGCATTCGCTATAAGGGGCGCCCGGATGTTTTGCTGGCCGAACTGGCATCAGGCACCAGCGTTGCAGCTGTTTTTACCACATCAACCACGGCATCGGCCGCTGTACGCTGGGGCCGCGAAGCCCTGCGCGGCGGTACCGCACGGGCATTTCTGGTTAATGCGGGCAATTCCATTGCCTTTACCGGCAAGGCTGGCGAACAGTTTGTTGCCGATGAAGTTGCCGCAACCACCAAATTGTTGTCGTGCGAGAAAAACGAGGTTTTCACGGCGTCAACCGGTGTGATCGGTGAACCGGCCACTGCAAATCGCATTACCGATGCCCTGCCCGCAATGCTGGAAGCAAAGGCAAGCTGGTCGGATGCGGCACGCGCCATCATGACGACCGATACCTTTGCCAAGGGGGCCGCAGCCACCAGCGAAATTGGCGGCACACCGGTTAAAATTGCCGGGATCGCAAAAGGTTCGGGCATGATCGAGCCGAACATGGCGACCATGCTGGCCTTTGTTTTTACCGATGCCAAAATTCCGCATGCAACCTTGCAGGCCATGCTGGCCGATTGTAACGGCCGCAGCTTTAACGCCATCACGGTCGATAGCGATACATCGACATCCGATACCCTGCTATGCGCAGCAACAGGGGCCGCTGGCAACGCCGAATTTGACGATGCCAACGGGGCCGACCTGGCCGGGTTTAAAACCGCCCTTGAAGCTGTTCTGGTTGACCTTGCCCATCAAATCGTGCGCGACGGCGAAGGCGCCAGCAAGTTTATCACGGTGAATGTCACATCAGCCCTTAATGATACCGAGGCCAAAACCGCAGCAAAGGCGATTGCCAATTCACCCCTGGTGAAAACCGCCATTGCCGGTGAAGATGCCAACTGGGGCCGGATTGTGATGGCTGTTGGCAAATGTGGCGTGATGGCCGATCCCAACAAACTGACCGTTTCCATTGGCGGCATTCCCCTTGCACATAAGGGCGAACGGGTTGCCGATTTTGACGAGGCCCCGGTAACCGCCCACATCAAGGGTCAGTATATCGACATTGATGTTGATCTGGGTTTTGGCAACGGATCGGCAACCGTCTGGACCTGCGATTTGACCCACGGCTATATTTCCATCAATGCCGATTACAGAAGCTAAAGCCCGATAACCCGGGCTGCTGCCGGCTGAATGACGTACACAAAGGCGGTGCATGTGTTTCACAGCACCGCCTTTGTTATATGCAAAGCATAATATTCATCTTGCCAAAGGAAACGGGCAATTCTGCGTCAGGGTCAGGCTTTATCCAGTGACTTTCCCATAACAGGTGTCAGTGCCGCCTGCATGTTGCACCCTTCAAAATCAGCCCCGTCAACATCGCATGATTTAAAGGTCGCCCCGGAAACATTTGCCCCATTCAACAGGGTGTTTCGCAGCCGCACTTCGGCAAATTTTACATTGCGCAAATCGCACTGAAGCAAGCTGGCATCGCTTAAATCCGCCTTCCAGCTTTCGCCGGTAGCACTTCCGGTGGCATCGCGCTGGGCAACGGGCCCCATATGCACGCCCATCAACACAGCACGATCCAGCTTCGCCCCCATCATGCGAATCCCCGAACAATGTGCCCCGGTAAATTTCGCCCCTTCAAGGTTGGCATTACGAAAAGATGCCAAAATAAGCACTGCATCCATAAACTTTGTTTCACGCAACGTGCAATTATCAAAACAGGCTCCGGTCAGATCACTGCCCGATAAATCAATGCCTGATAAATCCTCGCCCGCTACATTTAACGGGCTTCCGGTTTGCCCTTCGCTGCTAATCCAGGCGGCATGCCGATCAATACGTTCCTGGATGGAATCGGGCAATTTGGGGCCTCTTTTAACGCCAATGGCCCCACTGGTGTTGCAGCGACTTAAATCTACCTGCGACAAATCGACATTGCGCAGGTTAACCCCGCTTAAATCGGCACCGGTAAGGTCGGTATATTTAAGGCGCGCGCCTTTCAGGTTCGCATTCTTTAACTTGGCCCCGGTCAGGCGACACCCGCTCAGGTCTGCGCCCTCCAGATTAACGGCAAACATGTTGGCTTCGCTCATATCAACATTGTGCAGTTTGGTACCGCTCATGTTGGTATTTGCCAGGTTGGCACCCCACATCTTGGCCCCCGACAAATCAGCACCGCTCAGGTCACTACGACGGCTGACAGACTTTTCGTGCCCGGCATCAAGGATAATAATCGATCCTGCCCGAAGGTCGGCCTCGGTAAAGTCGGTGTCGCATAACCGGCAACGCGCCATATTAACGCCGCGCATATCGGCACGGTTAAAAAACGACCCTTCCAGGTCAGCCTCGACAAAATTACTGGCAAAAAGATCGGCGAAATCAAACCGGACATCATGCATTACAGCCTGAATAAAGTTGGTTCCCGGCAACACGGCATCAGCCAGCGTTATGCGTCGCACCTTAAGGCGCGACAAATTGGCATTGCGCACTTGCAACCGCTTACCGCCCGGTTTTCGCGCGACAAACGCCTGATGAAGACGAATGGCTTCATATAGCTCCTCGCGCGTTGTCACCAATATTCCCCCCGCACCACAAAAAACCGGTTTTTATTTTTTTAACGCATTGTATCGCCGCGCTCCGGGCACTGGCACTTGTGCTGCAATGCCCCTTTTTAACCTTCATAAAACTATACAATAGAATTAATTTTCGACAATGTTAAAGGAAGGTTAACACGGCTTCGCCGAGCACTCTTTTTCCAACGCGCACACGAACCCTCTGGTTAAGGCTTCATCTTTTTATCCCCCCTGCCGGTTTCATCCTTTACACATGCCTTAAATCCCAACCGGGGATTATAAAGTTAAAGGTAAATACACCCAAAACGTGAAACCTGGCGTATAATCGGGAAAACAGTATTTCGTATGTCTTCGCCTTTATATTCGTGTGCCGAACCCCCAAATAAAACTGACAAGGTGCTTTGCTCGGCAGGGATTTTTAATGAATGAAGTTCTGTTCGTCGATGATGACGAAAACATACTCAATGGGCTTCGACGCCGTTTGCACGCAAAACGGCCCAAATGGCGTACCCATTTTGCCACCAGCGGCAAAATGGCATTGGAACTTTGCGAAGCCACAAGCATGGATGTTGTCGTAAGCGACATGCGGATGCCGGGCATGGATGGATCTTCTTTGCTGGAAAAAATCCGTCTGGCCCATCCCGAAAGCACGCGCATCATTCTGTCCGGCTTTGCCGAAGACGAAGCCATTTTGCGCACCGTCGGCCCGGCCCATCAATATCTGGCAAAACCGTGCGAAGAAAGTTTGCTGATTGATACCATTGAAAATGCGCTGGAACTCAAAGACACGCTGCAACGCCCGGCCCTGCGCGCCCTGATGTCAGGAATTGATGCAATTGCCTCCCCGCCCGATACCTATATGCGCCTGGTCAAGGCGCTGGAAGACCCGTTGACAGGAAATGACCGCATCGTCGCCATTGTATCGGCCGACATCGCCCTGACAGCCGAAGTCCTGAAACTGACCAATTCGGCCTATTTTGCCATTACGCAAAAAATCAGTTCCGTGTCCCATGCCGTGCGGATGATCGGCATGGATACCCTGAAATCACTGGCCCTGTTTGTTGGACTGTTTCAGGGGTTCAAAGGCCCGTCACACGTGACCCGGCGGCTGTATCTGTTATGTCATCGCAGCCAGCAAATTGGCATTACTGCAGCCCTGATCGCCGAGGCCGAAAATCTGGGCAAACAAATTTCCATGATGGTGCCCTCGGCAGGCATGCTTAGCCATATCGGAAGTCTGGTTTTATTGATGAACCGAACCGAAGAAATGGAAGACGTGATGGCACGTGTTGACACAAAAAACATCTCGATCATTGCGGCCGAGGAAGAAGTATTTGGTGCGGCCCACCCTGAAATCGGGGCCTATTTGCTAGGGTTGTGGGGCTTCCCCGGGCCGCTTGTCCAGGCTGTCGCCTTTCACCATCGCCCGGCCGACGTACCCGAACGGGCAATGACACCGCTTTCGGCGCTTTATTTTGCGCAAATGCTGTGCCGTGACATAAATAACGACAAAAGAACCAAGCCTTACGCCGATCAAATCGACATGACCTATCTGGAGGAACTTGGCAAAACCGACCGGCTTGAAACCTGGCGACAAATCGCCATCAAGGTAAATGACCAATATAAAACCCTGACCAGGTAATCCATCAAGGAGGGTGTAATGGAAACGAACAAGGTTCTTTTTGTCGATGATGATGAAAATTTGCTGCGCGGTGTTCGTCGCACCATGCGGGGAAAATTCGATTTGTCGATTGCGGTTGGTGGTGCACAGGCACTTGAAATCCTGGCCGAGGAAGGCCCGTTTGCCGTCTGCATCGCCGATATGCGAATGCCCGGCATGACCGGGGTTGAACTGCTTGAAACCGTTGCAAAAAAGTACCCGGAAACCGTCGGCATCATGCTGACCGGCAATGCTGACCAGGCAACAGCCATTGATGCCATTAACCGGGGCAGCATTTTTCGTTTTTTCAACAAACCCTGCGATGATGAAATTCTTGAAGCCGGCATTCGTGCCGCCCTGCGCCAGCACCAGTTAATAACCGCCGAGCGCAACCTGATCGAACAGTCGCTGGCGGGCAGCATCAAGGTCCTGACCGACGTTCTGGCGCAACTTAACCCCACCATTTTCGGTCGCGCCATGCGGGTAAAAACCTGGTGCGACAAGATTGCGGGCGACATTCAATATCCGCAACCCTGGGAACTGGGGCTGGCTGCCTTGCTGTGCCCGATTGGCATGGTATCACTCCCACCCGATTTGCTAAGCCGGATGTCGGGTGACAAACCATTACAACCCCTTGAACGCGATATTGTCAAACGCACCCCCGAGGTTGCTGCCAAACTGGTTGGCAATATTCCGCGTCTCGAACATGTTGCCGAAATCGTTAGCATGCAGAACCGCAATTACGACGGTACCGGCTTCCCCGACAAGGGGCCGGTGGGGGAAAATATTCCGCTGGGCGCACGGGTATTGCGCATTTTAAACCATCTGGCCGAACGCGCCCGTGGTGATGCCCCCCTGCCCCAGGATTTTGACGAATTACTGTATCACAAGGAACGCTATGACCTGGACCTGCTGGCGCGTTTGCGGTCACTGCTGGCGGTTGTTGATGATGTCTATGACGAAACCGTTTATCCCGATGGTCAGGAACTTGCGATCAATATCAAGGAATTGCGGGTTGGCGATTATCTGTTAACCGACCTTGAAACCATGGAAGACCGGGTTTTACTGACCCATGGAAATTTCATTTCCGAGGTACAGCTGCAACGGCTTAGAATATTTGAACGGCTCCACAAGTTTCGCGAACCCATTGAAGTCCGCCGTGGCGGGCAATCATTAAAGCGGGGCCGGGCCGTAACATCTTCACCGGCATCTGACAAAGCCGCTGCGAACGCTCCTGCGACATCGTCCCCGCCGCAAGAACCAAAGGCCTGACATTATGAGTGTTTCCGCCGTGCCAAAAGAAACCGCCTTTGACCCGTCCACCAGAGAAACCGTAATTCTTAGCCCCAACGACAAGGCCGATTTTGACCTGATCGCTGCGGTGCGCGAACTGGGCCTGCCCGACGAAATGGCAGCGCGCGTTGAAATGCTGATCGAGGCGCAAAAAAAACGCCACCGGGAATCCTCGCAACGCCTGCAAACCATTCTTGATAGCGTTGTTGAAGGTATTTTGATTGTCGACAGGGTTGGCCGCATTCAGGACTGCAACAAATCGGCATGTGTTCTGTTGCGATCCGACCGGGAGGATCTGACAGAATCAGGCGCGGACGAAATGTTTATCGACCGCAAAAACACCGTGCGTCACAAATTGCTTAATCGCTGCATTAATATCAGCAGCGGCATTTTGCGCTATGACTATACCGAAACCATGGGCCAGCGGCGCGACGGCGACAGTTTTCCGATGGAAGTTATCGTCAGCCCCGCGCATTTCATGGGTGAAAACAGCTTTTTATACATTTTTCGCGATATCACCCGACGCAAAAAAGCCGAAGAATCACAAAAGAAGCTGGAAGGCGAACTGCGCGAAGCCTTAAAACTTGAAGCAATTGGCCATCTTGCCGGGGGCATTGCCCACGAGATTAACACACCCAGCCAATATATTCGCGACAACCTGAAATTCCTCAATGACGGATACGGGTCGTTGTCGCGGTTGTTGGGGACCGCCCTTCAAACATTATGGAAACACCGTGACAGCCTGCCCGAAGGCACCTTTCGCGAGTTTTCCAAACAAATGCGCGATGCCGATCTGGAATTTTTGCTAGATGAAATCCCCCATGCCACCCAGCAATCGCTGGACGGGATTAATCAAGTGGCACGCATCGTACTGTCGATGAAGGAATTTTCCCATCCCGGCAGCAGCGAAAAGACCGCAACCGACATCAACCGGATTCTGTCCAACGTTATTGTGATTTCGCGTAACGAGTGGAAACACAGCGCCGAACTGACCGAGGAACTGGACCCGGAACTGCCGCATATTCCTTGTTTTATCAATGAAATAAATCAGGTGTTTCTGAACCTGATTGTCAATGCGGCCCAGGCGATTGAATCATCAGGGCGCAGCGTGGAAGAAGGCCATATTCATATCAAAACCACAGCCCTTGATGATCAGATTCTGGTCAGCATTACCGATAATGATTCGGGCATTGCCAAGGAAAACAGATCGAAAATCTTTAATCCGTTTTTCACCACCAAAGAGGTTGGCAAAGGAACGGGCCAGGGCTTGGCAATTACGCACGATATTGTGCAGGTCAAACATGGCGGTCGGATCTGGTTTGAAACTGAAATCGGAAAAGGCACCACATTTCATGTTTTGTTACCGGGCGAAGATCGCACTGGTACGGGGAACGCCCCTAACAGCTAACCAAGGCAGGTTACGCGCCCTAACGCGGGGCAAACAAAATGACCATTGCCCCGGCCACACACATACCAGCCCCGACCATATCCCAGCGGTCAGGGCGCATTCCTTCGACCAGCCATAACCATAGCAGCGATACCGCGATATAAACCCCGCCATAGGCCGCAAACGCCCGCCCGGCAAATGCGGTATCAACGCGGGTCAGCACAACCGCAAAAATCACCAGGGCAATCATTCCCGGGGCAGTCCACCACGGCGATTTATCGTTTCGCAACCACGCCCAAAATGCATAACATCCGGCTATTTCGGCAGTCGCGGCAGCGATATAAAACAACAGTGACACAACAGCCTCTTCACGCCCTGATATTTCGAAATACCGAAAACGGGGTACCACAGCACCATCAATGCCACGTCATTTGCCTTACGCGACATCGATCATTGCAGGACACCTGGCTAACAGCCCCAAATATTACGGTTTGTCCCCGCGTTAGCGGCGATGGTAGCGGCAAGAATACCAATATGGCCGCCATTCGCATACTGACCGGGATGGCATTTATAGTGGTAAACAGCCCTAAAAGCCTTGTGCGATCCTGCCCTTAAAAGGCGGGGCGCATATCACCGGCATATTTGCCCGCCCAGTTGGTTAGAACCGGCGTCAGATAATCTTTCAAAGTTGCCGCACGAGCATCATCAATCACGCCATGACGACGCAGCAATGCCCCCATTGCCACCTCGGCACCACGTTGGGCACCGTCATCAATTTTAAGGGCCACGCCCAATCCTTGCTGGGGAAATGCTGCGCAATAAACGCCTTCGGCACCGACCTTGACCAAAGCATCGGTACCGCAGACTTCCATCACCTTGGTGCAAAAACGCCCGGTGCCTGCCACCATGAACGGGTCAGCCGCACAGCCCTTGCGAATCCGCGCAATTGCCTTTGCGCGTGCCGGGGCCAGGCCACTGGTATCGGCCATACGTGCCATTGCCAGCCCCAAATCGCGCAACCGCATGCCAATAACCGGAATTCCGCAACCATCAATACCGCGTGGCGCGGATGACAAATCACAATCGCCCATTTCTTCCAAAATGCGAATCAGGCGTTGCTGCACCGGGTGGGCTTCGTTGATATACCCCGTCGGGTCTTCGCCCAAATGCACCGCCGTTGTCAAAAAGCCCGAATGTTTACCTGAACAGTTATTGTGCGCCCTGGTCAGTTGTACATGGTCCACCGCCTGTTCAATCGCCGATGCCAGTCGCAGCGAATAATGCGGCGCACATTCCAGCGTATCAACCGACAAACCCAGTTTTTCAAGCCATGCCGCCACAGTATGGGCGTGGCGTTCCTCACCGTTATGCGACGAACAGGCCAGCGCAATATGCTGGTCTTCCAATTCAAACGCATCGGCCGCACCGCTTTCAACCATCGGAATTGCCAATAATGGCTTTATGGCGGAACGCGGATACATCAACGCATCAATATCGCCGCCCTGCTCAATTACAGTGCCATCGGCTTTCATCACCACATAACGCCCGCGATGAAAACTTTCGACCATGGTTCCACGGGTGGCTTCAACAAGGATCGGGTTGGCACTATTGGTCATGACGGGCTCCGCATATGGGGGACGGGTTATATCGGTCATCGAATACTAATCTTTCCTATGCCTGAAATCACAGGCAAAAGGCAAGAACCGTTCACGGCATGGACTGCACCCTAAAACCGGTTACAATTTGCTTTTCACCATCCTTTACAGGGGAACCAGTCCCGTTCCCACGCCCCGGTAACATCCCGATAACAGGGTGTGTTTCAATCACCCCGTGTAACATTATCAGGAGTATCCCGTCATGAAACGAGCCTTGTTCGCCCTTTGCAGCATCGTCATATTGAACAGCCTTGCGTCACCCGCCGTGGCCGAAAACAAGTGGCTTAACCCCCAGGATGCGATCTCGCAGCTATGGTCGGGCCGCTCCCCTGTCGGGCAGGGAAAAGAATGGCCGGTTGATCAATGCAATAATTGGGGAGCCTTGCCTGAAGATGTTCAGACGGCATCAACCGACACCTTGTCCGGGCTGGTTATTCCCACGGTGGGTGTTAACCGTGCGATCCTGACCACTGGCCTGCAACAAATGGCCAAATCCCTGCTGGCCTATGATTTAGCCACGCTCGAAGCCGGGCATTTTTATCCGCCCGACGATATTGACGGTCCCTTTGCCCTTAACCCCGCCTATTGGCAAAATGCTGCCCGGTCCCCGCATGGCAATGCTCTTGACCACCTGCCAGTCCTTGATATTTCCGGGTTTGACAACGAAATTCATATGACCGAAGTGCTCAAAACACAAAACCGCGCCGAAGTTATGAATACCCTTAATCAAACCGGGGGAATGACCAACAGCCAGCGATGGAACTATTACGCGGCGCGTTTTTCAAAAGTAGGGCAGGAAAACATTCCGCTAACGGGCTATGTCGAATTTACCCAAATGGAAGACCAGTGGGACGACCAATATGCCTTTGCCGCGGCTGACGGGCGCATCGTTTACGATTACGTCAACAACCGGATATACTATACGCCTGCCCATTACAAACAATGGAAACAGGACGATTTCACACCTGATGACACCCCGGCATATGGTTGCACGCCCGAAGGCACCTGTTGCGACCCGTTTTTCAAAATTGCCAATGACCAACAGGCTACACAATAACAAACGATCTGGCAGGAAGGCGGTGTAAAGCCCCTTCCTTGCCGGTTTTTGGGGGCCATTGCACCTGGCACATCTGCTGTCACGAACCTGCCTGCTCGTTGCCTTGCATCGTGCCTTACATCTATATCCGTGCCGACGTATCCGCCCTGATCGGAATGGCGGTTTCGTTTTTATATTCCTTAAGCACCAAACTGGATTGCACATCGCGTACATTGGGCATCGACAGCAATTTATGGGTCACAAAATCACCAAAACTTTCAATGTCTTGTGCCAGTGCCATTAACAAAAAGTCCTGCCGCCCGGTCATGGCCCAGCACGACAAAATCTCGGGCAAATCATTCATCGCACGGGCAAAATCTTCGGCGCCGGCTTCGGTATGGCGCTGCAAACGGACCTGAACCGTTGCCAAAACCCCCAACCCTGCTTTTTTGCGATCCAGCAGGGCGACGGTTTTACGGATCATTCCCGATGCCTCTAGCTGTTTCACCCGGCGCAAACAGGGCGATGGTGACATACCCACAATTTCAGCCAGGGCAACATTGCTTATGCTGGCATCCTTTTGCAGGACATTTAAAATTTTCACATCCGTTGCCGAAAGCTGAACATCCGTCATTTTTAACCCCAAAATCTCAATAATCAGTCACATAATGACATACAAACCATAAAAACGCACCCATATCGCCCGGAAATGACGCTGGAATTACTGTAAAATACAATCTTCACAAATACCCGAAACCGGCCACCAGAATGCCGGAGACTTATTCGTCAGTGAGGAACGTCATGAACAGGTTTCAGGCCGAAAAAACACCTTCCCTTGTCACCGATCCGCATTTTAGCCCGGCAGAAAGGCAAAACGGCAATGATAGCGCCCAATTAGCGCCCTCTTGTGCGCCAAAGGCCCCGGCCCCTAACCTGCGCGGAGATTACAGCCACACCCATGACGATTACACAGTCGATCAAAACTGGGAAAAGTACAGCGCCGCCGAACATGCCTTGTGGCGCGAATTGTATCAGCGCCAAAGTGCAATTTTACCCGGCATGGCCGCCGACGATTTTATTGCCAATCTGGCACGGATGAACGCGCAGGATGGCATTCCAAAATTCGATAAAATCAGCGGACAGCTTTTTACTGCCACCGGCTGGCGGCTGGTCGCCGTGCCCGGCCTTGTGCCCGATGATGCGTTTTTTAATCATCTTGCCAATCGCCGTTTTCCGGTAACGGTGTGGCTGCGCAAACCCGAAGAGATCGATTATCTGGTCGAACCGGATGTCTTCCACGATTTTTTTGGCCATGTGCCCATGCTGTTTGATCCGGTATTTGCCGATTATCTGGCGGCCTATGGTGCCAAAGGCCCGGAAGCGATCGAACACGGATCACTAAAGCAGCTCGCCCGGCTGTACTGGTACATGGTGGAATTTGGCCTGATCAAAACTACAGACGGTTTGCGTGCCTATGGCGCAGGAATGTTATCGTCAAAAAGCGAGACTTTATATTGCCTTAGCGACCCACGACCAAATCGCATCGGATTTGCACTGGAACGTGTGATGCGAACAGACTACAAGATCGACGATTTTCAAAAAACCTACTTCGTTCTTGAGAGCTATCAACAGCTGTTCGAGGCGACGTTACAGGATTTTGAAAATCTCTATACGCGTCTTGCCAGTCTGCCCGTTATTCCACCAGCAGGCGTTCTGGATTCAGACCGCGTGTATCACTTCGGTAACGAAGGATACGCCTTCGATGGCACTGGCTAACACCGGGTGCCTGGACAAGGGAGCTTGCCCGCCGGTTGCGATGCGACCGGCGGGTTTATTTTGCCGCCACTCCCGTTACCGCACCATTGGCAATAGCGGTCTAACGCGGGCGTGCAGCAAATATCGACGAATTAATGGCTAAGAACGTTTTCCAAAACGCGGTTCAACTGCGCGATAACAACCATCGGGCTGGAATCCTTGCTGATAAAATCAGCCGCCCCAAGGGCTTCAGCCTGGGCGCGAGTATCGGCATCGTAATGGGCGGAAAAAAACAAAACCGGGACATCATTTGAACTGGGAAACCGGCGGCGAATTTCGCAAAAAGCTTCAAAGCCGCTCATACCGGGCATTTCCAGATCCAGAATAATGGCGCGAGGTGCCATACCATCTAGCGAATCGATCAAATCATCGGCGCAATCAAACCCTGCAACAGCATATCCCGCACGCCGCAAAACCGTCTCAAGGGCGGCTTTGGCACTGGGGCTGTCGTCGGCAAAGGCCACCAGACCAGACAGGCTGGGATAAGGCGGCATGGCGCTTAGCGCGTTCATGAATGGCTTCTCTCCGAATTTCAGGACAGCCCGACCATAGAGGCTGAAAATGTCGAATTGGTTAAATGTCGAAATTTTGCCGCATTTAAACGGCTTTCTCCCGCAAGGATGCGACAAACGCCAGAAATGCACGGGTTTTGGCCGGTGGATGGTGGCGCGAAGGGTGATAAACATGGGCGGGGAAAATTTCTTCGCCCCAGTCCGGGAACAATTCTGTTAACGCATTTCTGCCCGTGAAATGCAGACGACCAACTTCCATAACCCGGGCAATCCTATGGCCTGCAATACTGGTGCGATAAAGCGCTCCTGTATCGCCCAGCAGCAAAAACCCCCGTTAAGCACAATAAGGAAACCGCTGTTGATCGCTCTGGTTTGTGGGAACCTGCCCGTCTTCGAATCCCGAAACGCGGCATGGTTCTTTGCCGTTCCCGGGTGTCCTGTTGTTCATCATAGCACCAAAGTCTGATGCGCCCACATCGCCAAACGGCCTTTTCGACACCATCAGACACATGCAAAATTTTTCCTTATCAATTGAATTTGCACTATTTTTCATCGATTTTTATTTTAACCGGGTTCTACCTTTCGAATAAATAGGTATTTCCATGCCTATTTACTGAATTGGGCGGGGGTGCTATAAACAGGACCGTCCCCGCAAGGGGACATGGAACATTTTCCGGGAATTCGGTGCGGCACCTGCCAAATCCGAAACTGCCCCCGCAACTGTTGGTTCCGTAACGTCAGGGGCGCCAATGCAGCCTGTGACACCGGGAACAAGTCAGATTACCGGGATTGTTTCGCTCTCTGACAGGGGCCGGGCGGGGTGTACCGGGCGATGGGAACCAATGGTGCCACGCCAGTGCGCGGTACTTCGTATCGACCGCGACCGGGAGCAACCATGACCGATCAGAGCTTGAAACTGGCATCTGAATTTCCGCCTGCCGATTATGCAGCATGGCGCAAACTGGCCGAAGCCGCCCTGAACGGCGCGCCGTTTGACAAAAAACTGGTAACGCATCTGCGCGACGGTTTTGATGTTCAGCCCATTTACACAGCCGATGATCTTGATGGTGACATCGCCCAAATTCACCCCTCCCTGATCGCGACCAACAGCCAGCTTGCCGCGGCACCCAACGCGGACGAAAAAACAACAAATACCGGCGCAAAGCCTGCCGCAACCGGTTGGGATATTCGCCAGCTCCATGCCCATCCATCACCCAAAGCGGTGAATGATGCCATTCTGGAAGATCTGGAAAGTGGTGTTACATCCATTTTGCTGCGTTTTGATCATGCCGCAAGGTTTGGTCGGGGTGCCCGTGGGGATGATGCGGGGCTGGGTGGCGTCATGGTTTATAATCTGGATGACCTCAACCACACACTGAACGGCGTTTATACCAATCTGGCACCAATCGCACTGGATGCCGGGGCAGCAACCATACCCTGCGCAGCCTTGCTGGCCGCCCGCATGGCCCGTGAAGACGATATTTCCGACGCCGCACCTGCCTTTAATTTGGACCCGATAAGCACATATGTTGCCGAGGGGTACTGCCCAACCGACCTGACAACCGCATTAAAACAGGCCGGCAGTTTTGCCCGAACGATGGCTGGCAAATTCCCCAATGCCACAGCGATAACGGTAAACAGCACGCCGTGGTATAATGCCGGGGCAACCGACAGCATGGAACTTGCCATTTCACTGGCAACCGGCCTTGCCTATTTCCGTGCCATGGTTGATGCCGGTATGGAGGGCGCAAAGGCTGCCACCAGCATTACTTTTACCACGGCCATTGGCACCGATTTTTTTGCCGGCATTGCCAAATTACGCGCCCTGCGCCTGATGTGGCGGCGTATTTTGCAGGCATCAGGCATTGAAGGCTGCGCCATCACCATCAATGCCATATCGGCCGAACAAATCATCAGCAAAGTGGACCCGTGGGTAAATATGCTGCGCACCACTGTCACCAGTTTTGCCGCCGGGCTCGGCGGGGCAGATAGTGTTGTGTGCCTGCCCTACGACCATGCCATTGGCTTGCCCGACGGTTTTTCACGCCGTATTGCCCGTAATACCCAGCTGATTTTACAGGAAGAAAGCAATGTTCACCGTGTCATCGATCCGGCAGGCGGTTCGTGGTTCATTGAAAACCTGACCCGTGATCTGGCACTTAATGCCTGGCAAAAATTTCAGTCAATCGAAGACAATGGCGGCATTATCAATGCCGTTGAAAACGGCAGTCTCGTTGCTGAAATTACCGATCTTTGGCAAAAACGTGAATCCCGCCTTGCAACCCGGCGCGACCCGTTAACCGGTGTTTCCGAATTCCCCAATATCGACGAAGCCGCCGTGCATTGCGAAACACCCGATATTACGGTTTTGCGTACGGCGGCCCAAAGCAGGGCTACGCCGCCTGATGTAAAAATTGGCAATGATTTTAGCGATCTGGTCACCGCCGCAGCCAAAGGGGCCAGTATCGAACAATTGTTTAATGCCTTGTATGGTGACCCGTCATTGGCAAGCCGCATGCCCCCACTGCCACAACATCGTTTGTCCGAGGCGTTTGAAGCCAACCGCCGCCGTGCATCGGCACATAAAATGGAAACCGGTACGGCACCACAAATTTTCCTGTGCAATATAGGCAAGGTTGCCGACCATACGGCACGGGCAATGTTTGCACGTAACTTTTTTGGTGCTGGCGGCATTGAAGCCATTCCCAATAACGGCTTTGCCAACGGCCATGATGCGGACATTGCCTTTAAGCAAAGCGGGGCAAAAATTGCCATCATTTGCGGATCGGATACACAATATGCCGAACATGCCGCTGAAATGGCAAAATCGCTAAACGCAGCAGGTGCTCGCAAAATTTATCTGGCCGGGCATCCCGGTGATAACCGGGGGGCTTTTGAAGCCGCCGGAATTACTGATTTCATTTTTGTCGGATCGGATGTGATCGCAACGACCACCACCATCCTTGACCATCTGGGAGTGAAATAACCATGACCCGGATCCCTGATTTTTCCGATCTGCCCTTATTTGATACAAAGGCAAACACGCCCACCGCCCCGTCATCGGGCGTGCCATGGCATACGCCCGAAGGCATTGACGTAAAACCTGTTTACGGCACCGATGATATTGCCGGACTGGACCATTTGCATACCATGCCGGGCATACCGCCCTTTTTGCGCGGCCCCTACCCCACCATGTATGTGCAACGCCCGTGGACGATCCGCCAATATGCCGGTTTTTCCACCGCCGAGGAATCCAACGCCTTTTACCGCCGCAACCTTGCCGCCGGGCAAAAGGGCCTGTCGATTGCCTTCGACCTGGCCACCCATCGCGGCTATGATAGCGACCACCCCCGGGTGGCTGGCGATGTCGGCATGGCCGGTGTGGCGATTGACAGCATCTATGACATGCGCACCCTGTTTGATGGCATCCCGCTTGATCAAATGTCGGTTTCCATGACCATGAATGGTGCGGTGTTGCCGGTGATGGCGCTGTATATTGCCGCGGCCGAGGAACAGGGCGTTAAACACGCCCAGCTTTCGGGCACCATTCAGAACGACATTCTCAAAGAATTCATGGTGCGCAACACCTATATCTATCCGCCCAAACCATCGATGCGGATCATTTCCGACATTTTTGCCTTTACCTCGCAAAACATGCCGAAATTCAATTCCATTTCCATTTCCGGCTATCACATGCAGGAAGCCGGGGCGACGGCGGACCTGGAACTGGCCTATACCCTGGCCGATGGGGTGGAATATGCCCGTGCCGGTATGGAAGCCGGCCTGGATATTGATAAATTCGCCCCGCGCCTGTCGTTTTTCTGGGCGATTGGCATGAATTTCTTTATGGAAATTGCCAAAATGCGCGCCGCCCGTATGATCTGGGCCAAGCTGATCAAACAGTTTGATCCGCAAAGCAACAAATCGCTGTCGCTGCGCACGCACAGCCAGACATCGGGCTGGTCGCTAACCGCGCAGGATGTGTTCAATAATGTGATCCGCACCTGTGTCGAGGCCATGGCCTCCACCCAGGGCCATACCCAGTCGCTGCACACCAATGCGCTGGACGAAGCCCTGGCCCTGCCGACCGATTTTTCCGCCCGCATTGCCCGCAATACCCAGCTGTTTTTGCAGCAGGAAAGCGGCACCACCAATGTGATCGACCCGTGGGGCGGCAGTTATTATGTCGAACGTCTTACCCGCGATCTGGCCGAAAAGGCCTGGGCCCATATTGCCGAAGTCGAAGAACAGGGCGGCATGGCCAAGGCGATTGAAGCCGGCATTCCCAAAATGCGGATCGAGGAAGCCGCCGCGCGCACCCAGGCCCGTATCGATAGTGGCCGCCAAACCCTGGTCGGGGTTAACAAATACCGCGTGACAGATGACCGCCCGGTAGATGTGTTGCAGGTTGATAATGCCGAAGTTCGCCGCCAGCAAATTGCCAAGCTGGAACGTTTGCGGGCCGAACGCGACGATAGCGCCGTTGAAAGTGCGCTTACCGCACTGACCAATGCGGCGGGTGAAAAATCGGGCAATTTGCTGGAACTGGCCGTGCAGGCCGCACGGGCAAAATGCACCGTGGGCGAAATTTCCGATGCGCTGGAAAAGGTTTATGGTCGTCATCAGGCTGTTATCCGTTCCATCGCCGGGGTTTATAAAACCGAGGTCGGCGCCAATAACGCTGCCCTTGAAAAAGTGGCACGCCTGGTCGATGCCTTTGCCGAGGCCGAAGGCCGCCGCCCGCGCATCCTGATTGCCAAAATGGGGCAGGACGGGCATGACCGCGGGCAAAAGGTGATTGCAACAGCCTTTGCCGATTTGGGATTTGACGTCGATATTGGCCCACTGTTCCAGACGCCAGAAGAAGCCGCCCGCCAGGCTGCTGAAAACGACGTGCATATCGTCGGCGCAAGCTCCCTTGCTGCCGGGCATTTAACCCTGGTGCCGCAATTGCGCACCGAGCTGGATAAACTCGGCCGCGAGGACATTATGATTGTGGCTGGCGGGGTTATTCCGCCGCAGGATTTTGACAAACTGTTTGCCGCCGGCGCCGAGGCCATTTTTCCGCCCGGGACGGTCATTGCCGAAGCCGCCAGCGAATTACTGGAAAAATTGCTGGACGGCGAAACATCAAACGCGGCCTAGAACCAAAACGCTGAACCGGGCATCGGTATCCAAAGCACAGTCAGTGCCCGGTTTATTTTACCATTTACGCCTTCATCAATTTGGCCCCGCCACAGGCGGATCGATAGCCCGTGAATACAGGGCAACAAGTGGCACCAACCTTGCCCGTGCGATGGTGCAAGCAGTATGATCGACAGGACGGGGTAAAAGGTAGCGCAAAAAACCATGGCGAAACGCCCTGTTTGAAACCTGACGGCATGACAAAGGATATCTGGTGAAGGAAACGTTGCGCACCATTCCGGGTAAAAACGCCACCACCAACCCGCGCCCCCGGGTGCGCAGACGGGTGCTGGAAACCACCGAGATAGTCGAGGGTGTTCTGGCGGGCAATCGCACGATATTGTCGCGAGCCATTACGCTGGTTGAAAGCCGCAAACCCGAACATTTCACTCAGGCGCAACAGGTGCTGGAACAGCTAATGCCCCATACCGGCGGATCACACCGTATTGGCATTACCGGGGTTCCTGGCGTTGGCAAATCGACCTTTATCGAGACGTTTGGCACCAAACTCACCAAAGCGGGGCATAAAGTGGCCGTTTTGGCCGTGGACCCGACCAGTGCGCGATCTGGTGGATCGATTCTGGGGGATAAAACCCGGATGAACGACCTGTCGATCGACCCCAACGCCTATATTCGCCCCTCGCCCAGCAGCGGGTATTTAGGCGGCGTCAACCGCATGACGCGCGAAACCATCTTGCTGTGCGAGGCCGCAGGCTTTGACGTGGTGCTGGTCGAAACCGTGGGGGCCGGGCAAAGCGAAACCATGGTCGCACAAATGACCGATTTCTTTTTGGTGCTGATGTTGCCTGGGGCGGGCGATGAATTGCAGGGCATTAAAAAGGGTGTGCTGGAAATTGCCGATCTGATTGCGGTTAACAAATGCGATGCCGACCCGGCCAAAGCCCGCGAAGCCAAACGGGAATATTCATCGGCCCTGCGCATTTTACAGCCCACCAGCCATCACTGGCGCCCGCAATCCATGATGGTGTCCTCCCTGACCCGCGAGGGGCTGGACGAGGCATGGGACCTGATCAAACAACACCGCCAGATCATGGAAAAAGAAGGCGAATTTGCCGCCAAACGTGCCCGCCAGCAACATGAATGGATGTGGACCATGCTGCGTGACCGGCTGCTGGAAACCTTTACCCGGCGCGATGATGTTCGCAGCGCCCTGCCAGACCTGGAACAAAACGTATTATCGGGTTCCATAAACCCGACACAGGCGGTCGAAGAACTTTTGACGATGATGGCGCAAAAATAGCGAAAAAACAAAAGGGCTACGAAACCGCAGCCCTTTATCCCAATATCCAATGAACGCAATTAACCATCGCAACCGGCTACCAGGGACGATAACCTGCGGGAAATGTAAAATGCCCCTGACCTATCATATAGGCCGCGCCAAGGCATATCACACCGCATTGCGTCTGATGCGCTCGTCAAAATCAGGTATCAAACGCCAGACAAGCCAGCGTTATTTCTTTTCGTCAGCTTCGAGCTTGTCTTTAAGTTCCTGAAGTTTGGCGACCGCCTCGGAAATCTCGCGATCCACGTGGGAGTAGCTTTCGCGTTTGTCACGCGGCATGGCTTCAAGCTCGTCCAATGCCTTTTGCACAATATACAGCATCGTTGGGATCCTCCAGTTCGTCGTTTATGATGTATTTTATAATCAAACCAATCGTCAACACCCCTTAATTCCTGCGGAGTGCAGATGTCTTTTATCCTGTTGGGGCTACCAGATAAATAGGGATTTCCAATGAAAATAACCAGACTTGATCACCTGGTTTTGACCGTGAAAAGCATTGCAGGCCCTGTTGAATTTTATCAAACCATTTTAGACATGAACCGTAAGGATTTTGGTAATGGCCGTGCCGCCCCGCATTTTGGGGGTCAAAACCAATTTACACCCCGCAAACACCATTCCTGATGATAACGTACATCGCCCCCTGCCCGGTTCCGCCGATTTGTATTTTTAACCCAAACACCGCTTGACGCCGTAATTGAACATCTGCACAAGCACGGACAGAAAATTATCGAAGGCCAGATCGGACGAACCGGTGCTACCGGCCCGCTTCGGTCAGTTTATATTTACGGTCCGGCCGAAAACCTGATCGAAATTCGCAATCCGCGATAGGGAATAAAAGACGATGACGCAATTGGTGTTAGCACCAATGGAAGGGCTTGTGGACTGGCGCGTTCGGCAATTGCTAAGTGCGGTTGGTGGCTTTGACCAATGCGTTACCGAATTTATCCGCGTGTCGCAAACCCTGTTCCCGGCGCATGTCTTTTATCGTTATTGCCCCGAATTGCATCAGGGCGGCAAAACCGCCAGCGGGCAGCCTGTTCTGGTCCAGCTGATGGGCCATGACCCGCAATTATTGGGCGAAAATGCCGCCTTTGCCGTTGAACTGGGCGCACCGGGCATTGACATCAATTTTGGCTGCCCGTCCAAAACCGTCAATAAACGCGAAGCAGGCGCGTCTTTGTTAAAATGCCCGGAAAACCTGTTTAACATTGTCCGTGCCGTGCGCGCCGCTGTTCCGGGCCATATCGCAGTTAGTGCCAAAATCCGCCTGGGATATGCCGATAAAACCCTGTTTCTGGAAAATGCCCGTGCGGTTGAAGAAGGTGGCGTGCAACATTTAACTGTTCATGCCCGCACCAAACTGGAAGGTTACAAGCCGCCCGCACATTGGGAATATCTGGCCCGCATCCGCGAGGCCATTTCCATCCCCATGACAGCCAATGGCGAAATCTGGACCCTCGAGGATTATATCCGCTGCCGCGATATTTCCGGCTGCACGTCCTTTATGCTGGGGCGCGGTGCCATTGCCTGCCCGGACCTTGCTGCACGCATCAAGGCGATGGAAACTAGCGAAGCACCAGCAAAACAAAGCTGGGCCGATGTTTTGGGCATTCTGCTGGCCTATATCGACCTTCTGGCACAGGACGGTGCCACTGAAAACCACCAGGCCGGGCGCATCAAACAATGGGTATCGATGATGCGCAAAGGCCACAGCACCGCTGCCACCTGCTTTGACGAGATCAAACGCATTCGCGATATTCACGAGCTACGCACCAAATTAAGCGAAGACCGCGAAAAGCCTGAAAACCGGCAGCAAGACAAACGGATCGCGGCTTAAAAAAAGCCTCAAAGCCACCAAACGCCTCCGGTTATGGACGTCGCCATGCCCCTTTCCGATCTGACCATACGCCCCTATGATCCGCAGGATTGCGACGATCTTCTCGCAATCTGGCTTGCGGCATCGCGCCTTGGGCATGCCTTTTTGGGGGAAAAGACGCTGTTACAACAACAGCTCATCGTGCGCGATGTCTATTTGCCGCAGGCGGAAAACCACGTTGCCCTCGTTGGTCACATTCCGGTGGGCTTCATTGGTTTGCTGGATTGTTTTATTGGCGGGCTTTTTGTGGCCCCGGCCTTTCATGGCATGAATATTGGCCGGTCCCTGGTGGAACATGTCAGCCCGTTTAAACCGTGGCTGGAACTCGAGGTTTATGCTGCCAACCCCTTGGCACCGCCCTTTTATCGCAAATTGGGCTTTCACGAAATCTCCCGCCGCGCCAAGGATGTTGATGGACGCCCCTTTGAGCTGATCCGCATGCGACGGGACCGCCAACCGCAATAAATCCGGGCTATTTCCGTGAACCAAAACGTGAAAATCCCCGCCAGACGACCTGACGGGGATTTTCGTTAAACTCAGCAGGTCTAATCCTGCAAATCCTAGCTTGCCTTGGCCAGCATCCCGTGCGGGTCGAGGACAAATTTCTTGGCTGCCCCCTGATCAAAGCTTTCATAGCCCTGTGCGGCATCTTCCAGCGAAATAACCTGTGCATTAACGATATCGGCAATGTTCAGTCGGCCATGCAAAATGGCTTGCATCAGTTGCCGGTTATATTTAATCACCGGGGTCTGCCCGGTATGGAAGGATTGTGCCTTGGCCCAGCCCAGGCCGAAGCGCAGCGACAGGCTGCCCTGTTTGGCGGCATCATCCACAGCACCCGGATCTTCGGTTACATACAGGCCGGGAATACCGATGGAACCTGCCGCCCGGGTGATTTCCATCATCTGGTTAAGCACAATCGCCGGCTGTTCGCCGCCGCTATGCCCACGCGCCTCGAAGCCCACGGCATCAATGGCGCTGTCTACTTCGGGGCTGCCGGTGATTTCGGCAATCATCTCGCCCAACCGGTCGCTTTGTGATAAATCGACAGGCTCAAACCCCATTTTTGCCGCATGGGCCAGACGTTCCTTGTTGAAATCGCCAACCATTACAACGGCCGCACCCAAAATACGGGCCGATGCCGCCGCCGCCAGCCCCACCGGGCCTGCACCTGCCACATACACAATGGAACCAACACCAACACCGGCCTGCACCGCGCCATGAAAGCCAGTCGGCAAAATATCGGACAACATGGTCAGATCGCGGATTTTTTCCATCGCCTGATCCCGATCAGGGAATTTCAGCAAGTTAAAGTCGGCATAAGGCACCATCACATAATGGGCCTGCCCGCCAATCCAGCCGCCCATATCGACATAACCATACGCCCCACCAGCACGGGACGGATTAACCGTCAGGCATACACCGGTATCTTGCGATTTGCAGCACCGGCACCGGCCACAAGCGACATTAAACGGAACCGATACGATATCGCCAATTTCAAGCTGTTCAACATCGCTGCCCTTTTCAATAACCTGCCCGGTTATTTCATGGCCCAACACAAGGCCGGGCTCGGCCGTTGTGCGCCCGCGCACCATATGCTGGTCAGACCCGCAAATATTGGTCGATATCACCTTTAAAATAACAGCATGGTCGATCTTGCGACCATCTGGCGATGACATTACCGGGTCCAGAATATTCCGGACTTCCACTTTGCCCGGACCAACATAAACAACACCTCTGTTCGCGCTCATTTGCTTCCTCCGCTGATATAAAGCCTTCGGACATTCCGGGGCTTTGATTGTTTTCTTTTGATGGCCCTGGTCACCGCGCAGGTACACGGCCGGCACTTCGGGGCGAAGTACCTATAACGCCCCCGATCAAAAGGGCGCTGAACAAGTCCTGAAGAAGCACAAAACCTGGAGAAGCGACACAAAACCCAAAATACCCTGTTTTGCGTCATTCACCTGCTGCCGGAGCAACTCGCAAATCCGGTGTCGATTATTTGAATTTGCCGGGCAAAGCACCAAAACGATGACTTCACACTATTGATTATGCTTCATCCCTTTCAAACGGCCCCTGTAGGAAAAGACAGCCTGAAAGACGTGCGATGGAAAACCCAAAGGTTCATTTGGAATTACCCTAACAGAACCCCAAAGCTAAAAACGGGAAGTTTGCGACGTTTCGTCTGTAAGTTTGCGCATATTGATCAAATACACGTGTGAGTAAGGAAAGGGGGGACAGTACAGACCGGGACAGCATAGTCAGCATTACAAACATGGCCGACACCCCCCAACCAAACCACAAAACCCGCAAATGCCGGGCATTTGCGGGTTTGTTTTAGCAACCGGTTTATTACGGCCTAGCCGTGGAAATTAAAATCATCGGCCTTAAGATTATGGTCAATGCCCATCAACGTAATCGATGCGTCATGGCCCAGGTCAATCACCAGGTTTTGCCCACTGGCATCAAGGTGCATATCGGCTTCGATCTGGTTAAAGTTGTTATAGTTCCACTCGCTTAGATCAATGATGTCTTCGCCTTCGGTGAAATCGGTAATCACATCATGGCCGGTTACATCACCCGCCACAAACTGATCCCAGCCCGCACCGCCCGACAACGTATCATCGCCCAAACCACCATAAAGCGTGTCGTTGCCTGCTCCACCGCTCAGAACATCGTCCCCGGCATTCGACCAGATCACATCATTGCCATTGCCACCATTAATCGTGACATCGCCGTAACTTTCATTCTGGCTGGTCAGATCAACAATATCGTCCCCGTCACCGGCATCAATCACTTCAATCCCGGAAATACGCGGTGATGTGCCCGGATCACTTGTCGTATCGTCAAGGAACAGGACATCGTTGCCATCAGTCATTTGCAGGGTATCGTGCCCGTCGCCACCTTCGAAAATGTCGTTGGACTGGTTGTAGCCATCCAGATTGACCATATCGCCGGTGCCGCTGTCACCACCATCACCGTGACCATAGCCATTACCATGATGGAAGAAATGCCCCCAACCGCCGGTGTTGTTGTGGCTGTCAGCACCCGGTGCCCCGTCATTATGGGCATACCACTGATTGTTCCACTGACCATCGGCGTTATATTGCAGCACATCATCGCCAGCACCACCATCCAGCACATCCTGGCCGGAACCACCCGAAAGCAGGTCATTACCGCTGCCCCCATGCAGGGTGTCGTTACCATCCCCGCCGATCAGCACATCGTCCCCGGCATTGGACCACAAAATATCGTCGCCCGTGCCACCATCAATCGTGACATCGCCGTAGCTGTTGGTTGAACTGGTCAGATCAACAATATCGTTACCGTTCCCGGCATCAATCACCTCGACCCCGGAAATGCGTGGCGTTGTCCCCGGTGCTGAAAGGTCGTCATGCAGGATCAGGGCATCATTACCCGAAGACATCACCAGCGTGTCATGGCCTTCGCCACCGTTAAAAATGTCGTTCGACTGGTGATAGCCGTTCAGATTGACCTGAACGTTGCTGCCATCGGCGCCCGGATCGCCCATGTCGCGCACGGCATTGGCAGAAGACCAGTTGGCATCATCGTGATATTGCAACACGTCATTACCGGCACCGCCATCAAGTTGGTCCTGCCCGGCACCACCCCACAGGGTGTCATTGCCGTCACCGCCATCAAGCTGGTCCTGCCCGGCACCACCCCACAGGGTGTCATTGCCGTCACCGCCCGCAAGGTAGTCATTGCCGTTGCCGCCCCACAAAGTATCGTTTCCGGCACCGCCCAGCAGGTCATCGTTGCCCGCCCCGCCCGATAGCAAATCATCACCATTAAGGCCCGAAAGCAGGTTCGCCCCGTCATCGCCAAACAGGGCATCGGCAAAGTTTGACCCAATCAAATCCTCGATCGAATTAAGGAAGTCCTGACCTGCCCCGCCCGATGCCGTATGCACCGAAAGATCAGCAGCCACTGTCGCACCTGCATTGGCATAGCTTGCGGTATCACGGCCCGACCCGCCATCAAGGCTGTCATTCCCCGCACCACCGCTTAGCGTATCGTTGCCATTACCGCCCCACAGGCGGTCATTACCATCACCGCCATCAAGAATATCGTTACCGTTATCACCGTTCAGGCTGTCATCACCGCTTTGACCATACAGGGTGTCGTTGCCATCCTGGCCCCACAGGCGGTCATTGTTGGCACCGCCATCGATCACGTCATTGCCGGTGCCGCCATAAAGCGAGTCATCACCGTTTTCACCAAACAGGGTATCGTTGCCGTCGTCACCCCAGATACGGTCGTTATTATCCTGACCGTTCAGAACGTCATGGCCGGTACCCCCCTTGATCGAATCATCGCCCGAACCGCCAAGGATGGTGTCGTTACCATCCTCGCCAAACAGACGATCCTGGCCCTGGCCGCCATCAAGCGTGTCATCGCCGGTGCCACCCAGCAGGCTGTCATCGCCATCATTGCCCAACAGCACATCATTGCCATCGCCCCCTTCAAGGCGATCCTGGCCGCTACCGCCTTCAAGACGGTCATTGCCCTGATCACCATAAAGGCGGTCGTCACCGTCATCGCCGTAAAGGGTGTCGTTACCATCCATACCGCGCAGGGTATCCTGCCCGCCAAGGCCCATGACCGTGTCATCACCGGCAAGGGCGGCGATAGAATCATTGTTGCTGGTGCCATACAGCACGTCGCGATATTCGGTTGGGCCGCTGCTGCCGGTCACACCGACAAAGGAATCCGCACTCAGGTTTTCAAGGCGGACATCTTCAAGTGTCAGCGTGCCTTCGCCATTCAGGAAAATGACAACATCATTGCCAACCTGCGACATGTGGCTGGCAAGGTCCGACCAGTCGGTAATGCCCATCGCCACGAGCGAGATTTTGTCCTGTCCGATGGCAAAATCGGTGACAACCTTGTTCCCGGCATTGTTGGAAACAACAATGGTGTCGTCGCCAGCCCCGCCGGTAAAGGTGTCGTTGCCTGCACCACCCTCCAGCGTGTCATTGCCATCGCCACCCAGCAGGTAATCATTTCCGGCATCGCCGCTCAGGGTGTCGTTACCATCGCCACCCCACAGGGTATCGTCGCCATTCCCGCCTGAAAGGGTGTCATCCCCGCCACCATTGTTCCAGTCACCGGCCAAAAGGTCGTTACCATCACCACCGGTTATAATGTCGTTGCCCGCACCGCCTTCAATGGTGTCGTTGCCGCTATCGCCCGACAGGGTATCGTTGCCGGCACCGCCAAAGATCAAATCTTCGTTGTCGCCACCCGAAACCACGTCATTGCCGTCGCCTGCTTCAATCCAGTCATTGCCGCCGGAACCGAAAATGGTGTCGGTTTCGGCCCCGCCAATCAAATGGTCGTCGCCGTCCTTGCCATCAATGTAATCCTGCCCGCCTTCACCGTCGATTACGTCGTCGCCAGCCCCGCCAAACAGGGAATCGTTGCCATCACCACCGGAAATAACATCTTCGCCGTCTTCACCATCGATCCAGTCATCGCCTGAACCGCCATCCAGCACGTCATCCTGATTACCACCCAGAATGGTGTCATCACCCGACCCGCCGGAAATCTGGTCATTGCCGTCATTGCCGATCAGGGTGTCATCACCGGCACCGCCTTCAACAACGTCGTCCCCGGCCAGTGCATCAATATAATCGCCCGCGGTTGTGCCCGACAAAACGTCGTCATACGGCGTGGCCCCGACAAAGCCGTCAACATCTTCAAATGTATCGGCACCAATATCGCGCAAATGCACGCCCTTAAGGGTCAGCGAGCCATTTTCACCCAGGTCAATTACCAGGTTGCCATTAACCTCGGACAGGCGCGGGGCCAGATCGGACCACTCGGTAATGCCAACCCCGGCCAGCGACACCTTGTCTTCGCTGGTATTAAAATCGGTTACCAGCTTATGACCTTCTGTGCTGGTCACAATTACATGGTCAGCCCCGGAACCGGTCTGAATCGTGTCATCGCCAGAACCGCCATCAAGGCTGTCATTGCCGCCGCCGCCATTTAGAATATCGCGTCCGGCATCGCCATAGAGGGTATCGTTGCCCAATTCGCCATACAAAACGTCATTGCCTGCGCCGCCATGAACGATATCGTCGCCATTGCCCACCCATATGGTGTCATTGCCAAGGCCGCCATCAATGGTATCGGTGCTGACATCGGCCTCGATATTATCAAACACATCGTTGCCATCGCCCAGATCAACCACATTGTCCTGGCTGTTGCCGTAAATGTAATCGTCATGGGCCGAGGCAATAACCCGTTCAATGCCCGACAAAACGTCGCCTGCAGCATCGCCGGTCAGCCCTTCATTCGCTGCCCACGGGTTGCGGGCATTGCCGTCCGTGCCGCCAAGATAGGCTTCCACACCCTGGGCGGAATGGCTGTAATCAACCGTATCAATACCGTCGCCACCCATCAGGGTGTCGGCACCGGCACTGCCCATCAGGGTATCATCGCCCGCCCCGGCATCGACCACATCATTGCCAGCGCCATCATGGGTTATGTCGTTGCCGTCGCCACCCAAAATGGTGTCGTTGCCCGCATTGGTCCACAAAACATCATTGCCACTGCCGCCATCGACCACAACATCGTCATAGCCATATTGCGAACTGGTGAGATCAACCACATCGTCGCCCGCCCCGGCATTGATCACTTCAATGCCCGAAATACCGGCTTGTGCCGTGCCATCGATATGGTCCGCATCAAGGATAATGGCATCGTTGCCATCTGTACCGGCCAGGGTATCAACGCCATCGCCGCCGGCAAATACATCGTCCGACAGTTCCTTGCCATCCAGCGACACGCCAATGCCGGTACCATCTATATCAGGGCTTCCGGCATGGTCGGTATCATCATGGGTCGTACCGGTATGGTCGGTATCATCATGGGTCGTACCGGTATGGTCACCGGCAAACTGCAACACATCATCGCCCGCGCCGCCAATCAGCGTATCGGTGCCGGTGCCACCTGCAAGGGTGTCGTTACCGGCCCCCCCATCAAGCACATCGTTACCGCTATTGCCCAGTAAGGTGTCATCCCCGGCCCCGGCCGCAACACTGTCATCACCGCCAAGGGCGTCGATCACGTCATTGCCAACGGTTCCGCTCAGAGTATCGTCAAACGCACTGGCGACATTTTCGATGCCGTTAAACTGATCCGGCCCCAGTTGCGATGCCGAAATACCCTCAAACGTAATCGTTCCACCCTGCGGCAATGAAATCACCGCATTGCCGTTCACATCGTCAGCAATCATGCCTTTAAGTTCGGACCAGCTACCAATGTTAAGGTCCGGCAGGGAAACGTGGTCCTCGGTCAGGCTAAATCCGCGTACCACATCGTGGTCGCTGCCATTGGCAAAAATCAGGGTATCAGCCCCGGCCCCGCCATCGACAATATCATCACCGGCACCCGCGATCAGGGTATCAGCCCCTTCGCCACCCAACAGCAGATCATTGCCATCGCCACCGTCAATCACATCATCGCCTGCCCCGCCCAGCAGCGTATCGGCACCTTCCCCGCCTGAAAGCAGGTCGTTCCCGTCGCCACCGCCCAGAACGTCGTCGCCGCTTCCACCAAGCAAGGTATCAGCACCGTCGCCACCGTCTAGCTGGTCATTTCCGGCACCGCCATCA
>NZ_JFJZ01000047.1 GCF_002115825.1 Thalassospira sp. MCCC 1A01428
ACAGGAATTTATGCGGGATTCTTACGGGGATAGTGACCATAGCTGGCCGAAAAATCTGAAATATCCCTGGTGGCAAAGGTCTTTGCTGGGTCGGAAGAAACTGCCGGGCGATATTGATCAGCGTGCGGAACAGTGGTTGCAGTCGCAAAAGAAGACAACGCCCTGAACAATTACGTGTCATGCCCGCAAACTGGTGGGGATGACAGTTGTGACGGTCTGGGAACAATAGAAGCGCAGGCTATACTGTGCGAAGAAAATACCGTGTTGGAACACACAAAAAAGCGAGCAAACGAAATGGAATATGGTGATTTTTCTGCCAACGCAGATTCAGAAGAAACATTTTTCCCCTGCCAGCGCAGCAGCATTCCCATTTTGCCGGTGCGGTTTTCGCAACTGCCCTATGACCTGGAAAGCGCACAGGAGCCTTCATCGATCGGAAGCCCGGGGTCGCGTATTATCCGCACGCTGCGGCGTGGCTTTGTTTATGTTTATGTCGAAAATCCGCAAGAACCTGGTGATGCCAGCGACCGGCACGGGCCCGGTTCGTGGTATGTGTTTCGGTATGATACCAAGGGCCAGGACATTAATGGTGATTTTGTGCCAAGTGGAACAGACAGTTACCACCGGGCGGATTACAGTTTTACCAAATATGAATGGACCGATAATTATGGTGCCGATACCTGGCGCTATGACAGCTCGACCCCGGCCAGCAAAACCATCTGGGTGCCCAAATGGGCCAGCAAAGTGTGGCTGGCCTATAGTGAATATCGCTGGCCGCCTGCATTTTTCCGTCAGGGCCATGAGGAAAGCTTTCGCAAACAGATCATGCAGCCGGTTAACTTGCGCGGCAGCAACCAGTGGGCGGCCTATATTGGCAAGGCCGAGGAACTGGTCGAGGAATTCAAGCCATCTCCGAGCCGGGTTGACCCTACCCTGGAAGCGCGACTTGCGCTGTCGCAAACCAAGTTTGCCATAGCAACACCGCCACAAATTTCTGACGAATGTGCGGTGCTGGCCGCGTTACATGACCCGCTGGGCGATATTCTGGAAATGCAGTTTCGTTATGCGGCAAAGATTGACCACAAACAGAATTTTTCCAAGGCGAATGTCTATCCGTTAACGATTGGCCGTTTTTGTAAGGTAATTAAGGAACAGGTGCCTAAACGCGATGAATGGTACCAGATGCAGGACCCGGCCTTTGCCGAAAACTGGGAAATTTCATACGACAACCTTGCCTCCATCATCACCAGCATTGACAGTACGCTTGATGAACTGATTACCGGGATTAATACCCATATCGGCAATGAAAGCGATCATCATCTGGGCAAGCATCTTGCGCTTGGTTTTGGTCAGGAAAATGATCCGGATGCGGTGGGTTACGCGTCCCTTTTGCTGGGCCGCGCCCTGGCTGGTCTGGGGGCTACGGCACGTGGGCATATTGCCATTCGCAAAGGACTGGGCGGTGCCGAAGGCATTGCCAATGCTGATATTAACAAGGGTTCTTCGCTTATTAAACCGCTGCGCCTGTTTATGAAAGCCTGGAGCGGATTTAGCCCCGGTGTATTCGAGCGTATTCACCGCTGGCAGTTTTCTTTTGATATTACACTCGAAGCGATTGCATTGGAGATTGCAGCCGAACGCAAACTTCTTGATGGGCCGGAACTACGGAATGCGATTTCTAATGGCTATCGCCGGTCTGCCACTGGCACCGTCATGATGACAAAGCGTACCGTTTCCTATGTTGATGCGGTTAAATTCCTGCAAGGGGCGTTTAATGATGGTCAGGTCGAGGATTTGATCGCCGGGATCAGCCCGTCAGGACAAATGCATATGTCGTCGCTCGATACGCGAATGCCGACAGTTGATATGCCGGCTGTCGAAATGAACGGCAAGGTCGAACTAATGGGCGGATTACGTGCAGACCGCACCATTCGGTCGATTGAAGCTGGTACGGCGGGAATTGGTGTTTTGCTGGGGGCATGGGCCTTGCTTGAAACAGCAAAAGCTCATGAAAAGGCCAATGAACTGTTTGAAAAGGGGGTGGCAACATCCATCATTACCGGGAAATCGTTTACATTAACGGCAACTGCAATTGGTGTTGCCGATGCGGCGATGGGTCTTGGTTCCAAAACCATGAAGATGTTTGCTTCATCAGAACAAATTTCGCAAAGTGCGCTGGAAGTTCTCTATAAAAAGGCTATTCCCCAAGGGGCAGATAATTTGATCTATGCACCACGCCTGGCGTCGTCTGCCGGTATTGGTCGCGTTGTGACAACCTGGTTGCCAAGGGTTTCGATCCTGCTGGGGATGGTGATGTCGGCAGGCGGAATTTATCGCGGGATTGAGCGCGATGACCCGGCGGAAATTATTGGCAATACAGCATTGCTGGTTGGCACAATCATGATGCTTTTCCCCGCGACGGCCTGGATTGGGGCCATTGTTTTGCTGGTTGGTCTGGGCATCACATTTTTAAGTTATTCAGACACCGAAGATGTGGTGCGCAAATGCTTCTGGGGGCGGCAATCTCCTTATTGGGAATTACAGGTACGGCCGTCTTCCAATGAATTGATTGAAGAAACCCGTAATCTGCCAGGGCAGTGGAAACAGCACCTCGAAGAGGAAATCCACTGGTTCGAAGATTTGCTGTGGTCGATGACGATTGAAAACAAGACCGAGGATGACGGGATGTTTGTAATCGAAAGCCCGGCCTTTACCGAGGAAACACCTGGTACCCTGGAATTGCGTATTCGCGAGCTTTATGGCCGTTCCTGGGAGCTTAGCTACGATCTTTCGACCAGACAGATCAGCGGCGATGATAGTGGACAGGTCCACGTCAATGCCATGGCGGGGTCCTCTACCATTGTCGTGAAAATTGACCCGGCAAAGGACCGCGGCCAGCAACGCATGACACCGATGACGGGTTATTATTATATGCCTGTCGATACCGGCGATTATGTCAGTGCAGAATATACCCGTGGTGAAACCGGCCAGACCTTTTCTGCACATCTCAGCGGTAAAGGAAATCTGTAATGGCGCAGCGGCCTGATACTCCGGCAATCCGGCTTGAAGGCATTACCCATCCACGCAAGGATGTGGTTGAAGTTGCCCAATATTCATTTGGACGCCTTAAAATGGTTGCGGGGTTGGCTGCACTGGGAAGTTGGGTCGCGGCCATCTGGTGGCTATTTATACCGGTTATGACCGGGCAGGCAACGCCAATTGACCATTTGCTGGGTAAACTGGGACGGGGATATTTGTGGGGGGAAGATCCCGGCTGGGCACAGTCTTATAACCGGGAATGTCTTTCAAAAAACTACTATGGCTGCTCCGCAGATACGACCCCTTTTGAATACATTGCTCTGCAATTTCATGCAGATCCTAAATCTTATATCGTTCCGCTAGTCGGGCTTGGTCTGCTGGTAATTTGCGCATTTGCCTGGTTCTTCATTCGCAGGCCCGCGCCCGTGCGCTTTAACCGCGATATTGGCGCGATTTATGGCACTCACGACGGCAAGTTATGGATTTTGCCAGCATCAGATTTTGACTATAGTTATAAGGGTGAATTCGATCTGCTTTCTGGCAGGTTTTTTAACAGCGGCCCCATGCGGATCAGACTTGTTAATGCGCGTAAGCCACAGCGTAAGCGTGTGTTTTGTCTGGGGGCTTATCCGCCAGGCCATGATGCATATGGCGAACAGCTTGGCCGCGCACTGAAGAATTTTCTCGAGCGTTCAGGTACAGGCGAAATTATCGCGAATGCCCCTGGCCAAGCGCCGCTGAAATGGTGGCAGGCTTCCCTGTTTGGTGCCGCGCGCCTCCCCGAAGATATCGACGCGAAAGCCATCGACTGGCTGGCCGAACACGGTAAATTTCAGGGCTTTGTAAAGGCCTGACCGGGGATCTCGCTCGCCGCGCCGAAGTTGGCAAAAGCAAACGAACAGATGATCAAAGGGATGGACCGTGAATTACGGTGATTTTTTGCCACGGTCGATGCCTAAGAAACAGTCCTCCTGTGCGAACGGGCAACCATACCCATTCTTCCGGTTCGCTTTTCGTTGTTGCCCTATGATCTCGATAATGTTGTCAAACCGACATCTATTGATAATCCCGGGTCATATCCGGTGCGGACGTTGCGGCGTGGTTTTGTCTATATTTATGTGGAAGATCCTCGGGAGGATGGAGCCCCGACGGATAATCAGGGACACGGCAATTGGCATATTTTTCGATTTGATACAAATAGCAGAGACGTTAACGGAACTTACGTTCCGGAAAATACGGATGGCTATATTCGTGCTGACTTTAAGTTCAGTAAATATCTGTGGGCCGGCGCAACTGCGGATAGCAAATGGGTGTTTTTCCATACCCATGTTAAAAATATGGAAACTTCTTATGTTCGGCCAGCTACTTCCTATCGTTGGTGGGAACGTTCACTTTTGGGTCGTAAGAAATTGCTGGAAGATATCCATGAACGCGCCGCGAAGTGGACGGCGCAGCAAGTGTAGAAATTATATCGCCTCAACAGGTTGTTGCGGTACCTAGGCTTGCTCAATTTCGAGCAGGCCCTTTTTGTTTGTACTTGGATTTTGCGCATCGCGACTCTTTGCCACAAACAAAATTCCAGGACGAGCCGTGTTTTTGTATTCAGCGCAGGGTTGCAGGCGAAACTTCGCCCGGATGGGCGGAAAGTCGCCTGATGTTTTTTAAAACATGTTTGCTAAATATCGAATTTATAGTTTTTTCCCAGATAGTTAGCCTGTTTGTGAGAAAAATGAATTTTTGTCATTTTTCACGCAGACGCTGCTCAACAGGTTGGGGCATGGTTCTTTCACACCAAAACGGTGAACCAATTTTTCCAATCTGTTTAATGGAGATTTTCCCATGCCGATGCCAGCATATCTGACGATTGAAGGTGAAACCCAGGGCCTGATCACGCAGGGCGCGACCACCTTTGACAGCATCACCAACGAGTGGCAGGCCGGCCATGAAGATGAAATCATGGTTCAGGCCTTTGATCATTCCGTGATCACCCCGCGTGATCCGCAGTCTGGCAATCCGACCGGTACCCGTATTCATCAGCCGGTAACATTTACCTGCACGCTGAACAAGGCCGTGCCGCTGATGTATAACGCTCTTGTAACCGGTGAGCTGCTTCCGAAGGTTGAGCTGAAATGGTACCGCACCCAGGCATCTGAACAGGTCCATTTCTTCACCACCTCGTTTGAAGAAGCGCTGATCGTTGATATCAACTGCGCAATGCCGCATGCCAAAGATCCGGATGCCAAGGATTATACCCAGCTGGTCGATATTAAAATGACCTATCGTAAAATCATGTGGGAACACGTGGTTGCTGGTACATCCGGTTCCGACGACTGGCGCGCGCCCGTCCAGGCTTAAGGTCTGTCTCTCCCAACCAGACCTGCCGGACCTGTTTATCGGGTCCGGCTTCCTTCGTTTGTACTGCTTTGTTCCATAGGGGGTAGAATTGAAGGAATTTGTCACGTTTTTGCCATTTCTACACGTCAAAGTTGCGGGCGTGGGGCGGCAACAGGGAAGCGGGCTTATGTCTTTCAGGTCGTTTGGCAGGATTTGTCGTTATTAGTGTTATCGCGTTTGCAGCAAGAGGCGCACCATGAACCATATCATATCGGAAGAAACCCTGTCGGGACTGGCAAAACGGTTTTTATCGCAAGATCAGGATCTGGCATTCGCCTTTAGTGGCGCGACCGGGGACTTTTCTGTGGTGGGCTTTGACGCGCGCGAAACCATCAATGCACCGTTTGAAATTTCTATTCATTTGGCGTCGGGTGACCCTTCAATAGACCTTCATGCCCTGATCGATGCCCCTGCCTGTCTTGGCATTTATAATAAATATGACGAAGTGCGATATCTGCATGGCATCGTCACCGAGGTTGAGCGCGGTGACAGTGGTATCCGCCGGACATTTTATTCTGTGACGTTGCGCCCGACCCTAAGCCGGTTAGACCATGGGTCGGACAGCCGGATCTGGCAGGCAAAAACTGTACCCGATATCGTATCAGAAGTTTTCAAGGATTACGGGATTACGGATGTTGAATGGCGCCTTAATGGTCAACATGCGCCGCGTGAATATTGTACGCAATACCGTGAGACCCATCGGGCTTTTATCGAACGGCTTTTGTCCGAAGAGGGCATTCTTTATTATTTTGAACATAGTGACAGCAGCCACAAGCTGATTTTGACGGATGCGCCATTGGCAGCCCCCATGTTGCCGGCGGCACCGAAGATTGAATATAACCCGCGCACCGGCGGGCAAAATCGCGGTAGCTGGATCAGTGCTTTTTCCCAGCGGGAAAAATTGCGTTCATCTACCTATGAAATGAACGATTATACTTTTAAAAACCCGCCTGCCAATCAGCGTCGCAACCAGGCTGCACAGGAAAATAACGGGCTGCAAGGCGATTACGCCCTGTATGATTATCCGGGGCGCTACAAGGACCCGCGTGTGGGGGCACCTTTTACCAAACATCGGATCGAAAGTGTACGGGTAGACGCAACCACCGGCCACGGTGAAACCAATAATATTCAGCTTTGCCCCGGCTTTCATTTTGAACTGACCGGGCATGATGATGGTGGTGCAAACAGCCGCCATCGCATTCTTTCTGTCCAGCATAGTGGTACACAATCGGCAGCCCTGGAAGAAGATGCGGGCGGGGGGGCGACAACCTACAAGGCCAGTTTCACCACCATGCCGGGGCATTTGCCCTATCGCCCGCCGCTGGCGCAAAAACCTTTGGTCGATGGCCCGCAAATTGCCCATGTGACCGGTCCGGAAGGCGAGGAAATTTACTGTGATGAATTTGGGCGCATCAAGGTCTGGTTTCCATGGGATCGCTACGGCGAGAAAAATGAAAATTCATCGTGCTGGATCCGCGTTAGCCAGAACTGGGCCGGTGGTGCATGGGGCCACATGGCCATTCCGCGTATTGGTCATGAGGTCATTGTTGACTATCTGGAGGGGGACCCCGATCAGCCGATTGTAACGGGGCGAACCTATCATGCCACCAACCGCCCGCCCTATGGCTTGCCCGAAAACAAAACCCGGATGACGATAAAATCCCAAACCCATAAGGGCGAGGGCTATAACGAATTTCGTTTTGAAGATGAAGCCGACCGCGAAGAAGTCTTTATGCATGCGCAAAAAGACCACAACACCATTATTGAAAATAACGAAACCCATCAAATCGGCAATGACCGGTCCAAAACGGTGGCGCATGACCAAAGCGAAAGCGTTGGTAATGACAAAACCATTACGGTCAAAAACGACCATACCGAGAATATCGGCAATGATATGACCTATTCGGTGGGGCGCAACCAACAGGAAAAATACGGCAAGGACCATATCCATACGGTTGGAAACATTCATAAACAATCGATTTATGCGGATCATTTATATGAAACCGGCCGTAATTATGAAGGTTCTGTTTCCGGGGCGTATAAGCTGGATGTCGGTAAAACCATTACCACCAATACGGGCACTCATACCCTGATGGCATTTGAGAAATTTGTCATTAAGGGGCCGGGGGGCAAGATCGTGATTGATTCATCGGGTATTACGCTGGAGGCGGCCAAAATTAACCTTAAGGGGGCTGTTTCAATGGGTGGTTCCGGCTCGGCCCAGGTTCCCACCCTGTCGATGGCAGCCAACGAAGGTCTGCCGATTTGTGAGGAATGTGCCAAAAAAGCAGCGGAGGAATAACAGATGAAACCGGTTGCTCGCGTTGGCGACAAGGTTGATTGCTCCAAACATGGCAGCGGTACAATTACGGCAGGCGGTCAATCTATTGTTGATGGCAAGCCGGTTGCCCGGGTTGGCGATAAATGCAGTTGCGGCGGGAGCATTACCCAGGGTTCCAGCCAGTCGATGGATAACGGCAAACCCATTGCCTATGTTGGCTGTGCAATCAGTTGCGGTGGCACCGTTGTTTCAGGTTCGCCCACAGCAAAGGTAAAGCCCTGATTATGAACGATGTCGTTAATGTCTCGATAGTATGCCGCCTAAGACAGGATTGTTCTATTGTGCGCGACGGCGGCAGTTCAGTATGCTGATTTATTCTTCCGTATGCATCGCGGATTTTTAAGGATAGAGCGGGCCATCAACGATGCCGGGACTTGATAAATGGTTGCCGGAAATTGGCCGATAATGGTAGAAAAGGTAACAAATAATAAGTCACCAGACCAAGTAGGTGTGTGACAGGTTGAAGCGATCAGACTGTGTAGTTTAACAGTTTTGACGGAAGGGGCCTATGCCAGCACAAGTGATTGAAAAATCGGTATTCGATACAGGAAGTATCGAAGAACGGTTGCGCTATGACGTTTGGCGCGAAAGTATTTCGTGTATTTTTAGTGTTGATGCCCCAAAGGAGCTGCGTGATCCGCGGCGCTTTAATGCTGTTATAAGGGCATTGCGCGTTGGCAACCTGATGCTGGCGGAAACGGCCACTGTCGCCCAGTGCTGGAAGCGACGCCCGCTGGAAATTGCCCGCGACGGACTGGATCATTTTATGGTTCAGCTTTTCGTTAGTGGAAATATGACCTGGACGACCCCGTATGGTGACCAAACGGCAGGGCCCGGCGACCTGGTGGTGTTTGATCTGGCGCGCGAAATGCAAAGCCAGACCAGTGATTTTAACCATCTGTCGCTAATTATACCCCGATCCAGACTGGTGCCGGTGCTTGATCATCCTGATCATCATCATATGCAATTATTGCCTTCTTCCTTGCCGTTAACCCGGATGCTGGCCGATTATATCGTGCTGCTCAATCGTAACCTGCCAACGCTGGAAGACGGGTGCGCCATTGATTTGATGCCCGCAGTCATTTCAATGGTGGCTGCTTGCCTTAATACTGCCGGGCCAGCAGGGGCGGCGAGACGACAGGATGGATTGGCTGTTGTTGACGATCTGATTGATGTGCGTATTCGATCGTTTATTCAGCAAAACATGGCTGATGCCGATTTGGATGTGAACCGGATTTGCGATGAATGCGGAATTTCACGCAGTGCACTTTATCGGCTTTTTCGGGAAGAAGGTGGTGTGCGCCATTTTTTACGGGAACAACGGCTTGGCAAGGCCATGCGGGAATTATTGTTTTATTCTGAAACCCAGGTGTCCAGTATCGCGCGTGCGAACGGGTTTAGCCATGCCAACGATTTCAGTCGTGCTTTTCGTCGCCGTTTCGGGATGACGCCCCGTGACCTGCGGGCCACACAGGCGCGTCATAGCAAATCTGATGCATCCCTGCCTTGCGAGGAAGGACGAGAATACGAACAATGGCTGCGCCAGATTGGCCGAATAGGCAGCCTTGATAGATTTTCTTCTTCGCCCGTTCCCTGAAAACAAAATATTTCGCAAATTGTTTACCGATTGGGCGGCAATGAATGAACTGCGACTGTCATTGCCGCCGGGTGAAATGTTCGATGTTCGTGCTGCGTCTAAAGGTCGGGAAAATTTAAAGAACACCATGTGCCCGCAAATGATTTTTTGTTGGTAAGAAACGGGTGAAATTTGAAATTTTTCTAACAATACGTCCCATATGTTTTTCAATCTTAAAAGAACATTGTATTAGTAAATTGGTATTGAAAAGATGGGGAATGTGCATACAGGGTATAACAGCACAACAACCAGATCCAATCGCAGGGTCGGGTTTTAACGGGTGCTGTACTGTCGGATGAACGGATATTTTTGGCCGTAAATGCGGCAAAAAGGGCTTCTCGCGGGGCCAGGGGCCAGTCAGGAAGACTGGATTATTACAGGCAGGTAGGCTGTAGGGAGACAGGGACGCAGAAACATATCGGCTATCCGAAAGGATATCGCCAGGGATGTTGCCATGCGATCCGGTTCCCGCCCTGCAATCAGCTTGTTCCATATATCGATTGGTAAAACCCGCCGGGTTTTACAGGAAGAGTGCATGTATTGCACGACGGGAATGATAAGGGCAGTTGCACGTTAGTGTGTGCCGTCTGGCTGAGTACAGATATTGAAATTCTTGTCACACATGGGTGGTGGCAGGCTTGGGGAGCATGACAAGATGTTGGCGGTCGTTCGGGAAAACAAGCACAAGGTTATCAAACGGGCCTTTGCTTATGCGTTAACTACGACAACGTTTCTTGCCCCTGTTATGGCAAGTGCCACCCCCCAGATTGTGACCGACGGGCAAACCGCCACCAACCTCAATGTCCACGGGTCGGTAACGGATGTCACTACATCAACCATTCAGGGCAACAGCGCGTTAAACTCGTTTAGCAAATTCGATGTCTATCAGGGCAATACGGTAAACCTGTTTGTGCCGGGCCAGGCAGATCATTTGATCAATATGGTCAATGGCCCCAGGTCCCATATTGATGGCATATTGAATTCAATCAAAAATGGTCAGATCGGCGGCCAGGTTTATTTGCTGAACCCTAACGGGGTGGCGATTGGTGCGCAGGGACAGTTAAATGTCGGTAGCCTGACGATCATGGCACCGAGCGAGGAATTTAGCGGCGCATTTTTTGATGCACCGGGCCATGCCAATGAAGGCGCGTTACAGCAGCTTCTGGCCGGTAAGGTGCCGTTATCGGAAAATGGGTTGATCACGATTGACGGGTCGGTTCGTGCCACCCGCAAGGCCGCCCTGATCGCCAATGGTGTGCAGGTGGCGGGCAACGTTGTCGTTGGTGCCCAGGCCTTGAATCAGATTGCCTTTTCCGATGTGGTTAATGTCGAAGGCCTTGACGCCGGGCAGGAAGCCGTTGTTGATGAGAGTGGCTATATCGAAATCAAAGGCGGGCTTTCGGGCGTTGATATTTCGGGTGTTCTGGCGGCTAACGGGGCCGACGGGCAAAATGCCGGTACGATCGATGTGCGCGCGACGGGCGATATTTCGGTGCGTGCCGGGGCAGATATCTCTGCCCACGGCGTTGGCGCAGATTCCAGCGGTGGGAATATCACGATTTTCGCCGATCAGAATGCAAGTTTTGAAACCGGCGCACATATCGATATATCGGGTGGTGACGTTTCGGGCGATGGTGGTTTTGCCGAATTTAGTGCCCTAAAATCAGTTGCGTTGAATGGTGGAACGTTTGCCGGTGGTGCTGTTAATGGCACGGCGGGCACTGTCCTGATTGACCCGGAAAATCTGACGATTTCGTCGGATCTCGCCAGGAATGACGGGACCAACTATGTCTTTGAAGCGGATGATACGATTACGCTTGCAGATGATGTGACGGTCTCGACGAAAACAGTAACGTCAAAGTCGGGCAATATCACTTTGACTGCCCGTAATATCTTCTTGGGTGATAGGTCGACCCTTGATGCCGGTGATGGCGGCGAAAACCATGGGGCGGGTGACATCACCATCAAGGCCGCAGGTTCTACCAGCCATTCCATTTCCATGACAGGCGCGTCGCTGACGGGTGCGAATGTTTCGATTACGGCCACGGCCATAGCCAATGACGGGGATCTGGTCCTTAACCCGCTATCCGATGTTTCGGCAACCGTCACCCTGACCAATACTGTTATCAATGCATCAGGCAATGTGACGGTGTTGGCAAAGGCCGAGCAGGGCCTGCCAACCCTTACCGGACAAGTGTTTGACGCCCGCAGTGCCACTGCCAGCCTAACCATGACCAATGGTTCAATCACTGCGGGAGGCAATATCAGCCTTGCATCTTCAAGCAAAATAACCAGCGAAGTCATCGGGGCGTTGCTGGTAAGCCCGATCAACGCATCGGTTGCGGTGACAGACAGCACGGCATCAACTTTGCTGACAGGTTCGGCAACACTGGCCGCTGGCGGTGATGTTGATGTGACATCAACCGCAATTACAGACTCAACAGCCGTTGCCAAATCGGTGGCAGCAGCCGTTGGTGTGACCACGGCTGTTTCCGTGATTGATAACAGCGCCACTACCCGCATGATGGGGGCCGCCAAAATCACGCAGGCGAATGCCGTAACCGTCAGGGCGACGGGCAAAACACAGGTTGATACCATTGCTGATGCTGCCACCGTTGAAAACGGCGGTTCCGGCGCGTCCATCGGTGTGGCAATTTCCGATGTCAGCGCCACAGCGATTGCCGAAATTGGCGAAGGTGCCACTGTTTCGGGTGCTAGCAGCCTGACGGTGAATGCACAAAATGTAACAACCCAGAATACCGCGTCCCGTGCCGGTGTGGCAGACGGGGCCGGTACGGCGTCAGGCCTTTTTGGCGATGCGCTGGACAAAACCGGGCTGGGCGACACTGAAAAAGGCGAGCTTTCAGCCCTGTTTGACGGTGTTTTGGGCCAGATAACCGACAAGCTGTCGGAAAAACCCAAAGAAGGAGAAGAAGGCAGTGGCGGCGCGCAGGTTGCCGGGGCGCTTTCCTATGTTTCAAGTAATTTTGACACGCAGGCCCTGATTTCGTCGAACGCCGATAAAACGCTGTCGCTGACAGGGGCGCTTGCCGTTAATGCCGAGGCCATCGCGCGTACCAATACCCTTGCCAGCGGAATTACGGCAGGCGGCAAAGCCGGTGGGGGGGCTGGTGTTGCCATCCAGACGGTGGATAACAAATTACTGGCAAGCATTGCGGCTGATAACACCAAAACGCTAACAGTTAATGCCAAGGGTGTTGCGGTGAACGCAACCACCAAAAGCATCGATACAGATATTACCGATGAAGATGGCAATTCGTTTGGCGTGCAAGCCTTTGCCGGACAGGAAGCCGAAGACGTTGGTTTCGCCGGGGCCCTGGGTCTGCTGATTGTTAATTCCAACAGTTCCCTTGCGGAAATTGGCGATAACGTTGCCGTGGATGGTAAAGCCGGATCCATTGAAATTGTTGCAACCGGCGGCGCAGACGCCGGTGTGGTCGCCGATGGTGCGCCCGATGATGAAACGGTTATTGGTGCCTTGTTCGAGGCCTATGAAACCTATACCGAAACCGAAGAAGACGAGGACGCATCGCCCAGCGTCGGCATTGGTGCGGCCATCGCCATTAACATTTCCAATAGCACGGTTGATGCGGCATTGCGCGGCGGTGCCACCTTAACCAATGCGTCGGGGTTGACGGTATCGGCGGTGTCGAACGGGTCGGTTAAAACAACGGCTAATTCGGCAGGGGCCGGTGGTGTGGCGCTTGTCCCGGTTCTGGCGCTTTCTGTTGCGAATGATCATGTAACGGCAGGTATTGAAACATCGGATGCGGCTTTGTCGCTGGCCGGTGCCGTATCGGTAAAGGCTGAGCAAAATCTGGCAGTGTTGTCGGTTGGCAAGGCCGCAAGCGGCGATGCTGATGATGCGTCAAAAGTTGCAATTGGTCTGACCGTTGGCATTAGCACGGTTAACGCTGATGCAACTGCGATGCTGGACCGCGATTTGACAACCACGGGCGATTTGACCATTTCGGCAAAATCCGCACGCGATATTCGCACAGGGGCGGCTGCCGGTACAAATACCGACCCGGGCGATACCGGGACCGAGGACGAAGATTCCAGCGATTCAGCAAAAAGCGATGTTCTGGGAACCATCAAACAGGCCGCCGCCTTTGGGAACCTTTATTCCGCCGACAAGGACAAGGTGGATGGCGATAAAACGGCCAGCAAGGCCAATGTTTCGGCAGACAAGGGCGATGATGCGGACGAAGGTGGCAAGATTTCGGCCGCTGCGGCCCTGGGGCTGACAGTTGCCGACACCAGTACCAGTGCTGGAATTGCGGCGTCGCGGACCGTTTCGGGCGCAAATATCAAGGTTACAGCGGCTGATAACACCGATAGCCAGGCCGCTGCCGATGGCAGTGCCGCCGAAGCGGACAATAATATCGGGGCGGCAGTGGCGTTGAACATCGCCAATGTCAGCAACAGCGCCACAATTGGCTCCAGCACCAAGGTAACCGGTACGGGGCTAACCCTGTCGGCCTTAACCAACAGCTTTACTGTGCTGGATGAAGACGGCAATGCTGTTAAGGATGAGGATGACAACGATGTTGTGGATGATGCCAATAAATATGTCACATCCGCAGTGGCGGGGGCTGGCGTAGGCAATTTGTCATTGGCCGGGGCGGTTGCCATCTCCCTGATTGATCAGACAACAACAACCGATATTGGTGCCAATGCCGACATTACTGTTGGGGCAAGTGGTGCGGCGATTAATGCTGCGTCCAGCCGCATCATAGAAACGATGTCGTCGGGGGCGGTTGGGGAAAAAACGCCAACCCTGGACGAATTTAAAGATCGTTACACAACACTTGGCGGTATGACGGCCCGAATTAATGGCAAGCTGACATCGCTTGGTGAAAAAATTGAAGCCGGCAAATCTGATTCCGATAGCGGATCGGGCAATGACAGCACGGGTGATAGCGGCGGCGGAAGCGGCAAACTGGGTATAGGGGCGTCGTTTGCCATTACGGTGGATAATACCGTTACCCGCGCGCGCATCAGTGACGGCGCAAAAGTGACCACCACCGACACCGGTGATGTTGTGGTTAGTGCCACGTCTGCTGTTGAACAGACAACCCATGCCGAAGCGGCCAGTGCGCCTTCGACCGATCTTTTAAACCTTGAAGAAAAAAGCGATACATCGGCCTATTCGCTGGATGCGGCGGTGGCCATTGCGGTGAACAATGAAACCACCGAAGGCCGTATTGGCACGGATCAGGATACCCTGACATCGGATGGTAAGGTAAACGTTACCGCAAATTCGGATTCCAAAATACTGGTGCAGGCAGACGGCGAAGCCGCAGGCGACAAGGCTGCCGCCGGAGCGTCGCTGGCGCTGGGCATTACCAACAGTACAACCAGCGCATCATTGGCACGTTCGGTTGCGGCACAAGGGGCGATTACGGTTTCGTCGACAGCCCTTAGCAAGGATACAACGCTGGCCCTGGCAACGGCGCGCGGAACGTTGCTTGAAAGCTATAAAAACAAATTTGTTGGCGCGACCGATGAATTGTTGTTGGCCGGTGATTTTGGCAATGAAGATGGTGGCGATAAAAAACCGCGTAGTGCCCAGGCCCTGACAGATCAGAAAACGTCTGGGAATAACAAAACCAGTTCGGTGGATGAAACGGGCAAAACAGACAGTTCAAAAAGCGGTAAATCGATCAGCATTGCCGCTGCTGTCGGTGTTGGTGTCAACAGCCGTAAAAGCAGTGCCAGTGTTGATGACAGCACCTCGACCGGGGCGTATAGCCTGTCATCGGGCGGCAAAATTGATGTTACGGCAAAGAACGATGCCAATGCCCAAACGCAAGGTGTAGGTGCCGCTGTGTTGACCGACACAGCCATTGCGGTTGGCGTTGCCGTAACGGCAACAGACCATGAAACAACGGCCAAACTGGGCGATTACACGAAAATCACCGCATCTACCGGTGTGAATGTTACGGCACAGGCCACACAAAACCAGTCGGCTGATTTTGCGAATAAACTGATGGCCGAGGCCGTTGCGGGCGCGGGTGCCAAAAAAACCGGTGTGGCCGGTGCGCTTAGTGTGATCAACACTGATAACGATACCGGTGCATCGTTTGGCAAAAATGTCGATGTTACCTCAACTGGTGCGGTCAATATTACCTCGACCGAGAAAAACCACATCGTCGCCCGGGCCATTGCCGCCACCATAAGTGCCGGGGCCGAAGCAAAAGCCGGTGTTGGTGCCACCTTTGCCTTGATTAATGCAGGGAATACCAACAAGGCCCTTGTCGATGAAGGTTCTAAAATCTTAACAACTGGTGATTTGACCGTTTCGGCCAAAAACCTGCGCCAGTCAGAAAGCAGCTTTGGCTTTGACGGTGATTATTCGCTGTTAAACCCGACATCGGTTTTCCAGACATCAAACTATTATACCGAAGCCCTGGCCGGTGCCGCATCCACCGGGAATACGGCCCTTGCCGGGTCATTTTCGGTAACAGTTACGCAGAACGAAACCACCGCCAGTATTGCCGACACGGCAACGGCCAGCGCCAAAGATATCACGCTGGAAGCCGAAAACCGCCAGAATGCCCGCACCTTGGGCGGCGCGATTAGTGCGTCGAAGAAAACCGGGGTCGGCGTTACGCTTAATGCCATGGTTTTGGCCGATACGGTTTCGGCACAGCTTGGCAAAACCGGCAGTGCGTCGGGTGCCAGCCTGACCGCAAGCGGCGATGTTGCCATCACCGCCAAGGCCGAACAGGACCTTGGGTCAATACTGGTGGCGGGTTCCGTTGGCGGCAGCGGAACAGCCGTCAGTGGCTCGGTCGGGATCAATGTTATTGAAACCGAAGCAAACGCGCTTGTTTCGTCGCATTCAGCCATTTCTTCAAAAGGCGGCGTTGATGTTGCGGCGACCAGCAAAACCGGCATTACCAGCTTTGTTGGTGGATTGGCAGTTTCGGGGCAAACCGGTGTTGGTGCCGGGATTGCCACCAACCTTATTTTGGCCAAGACCCGTGCCGGTATTGGCGATAACGCCGAAATTGATGCGGCCAATACCATTGCCGTTAATGCCGATGCCAGCGAGGATATTTCCGCCGCAACGGTAAGTGCGGCCGTATCAAGCGGTGGTACAACAGTTGCCGTTTCGTTAGGGGCCAATACGGTTAAAAGTGACACGACCGCCAGTGTTGGAAATGATGCCAAACTAAATAGCGGAAATACTGCCGGGTCGCGCAGCATTTCGGTTACGGCAAAGGACAAAACCGACATTGGTAATATCATTGGTTCCGGGGCGTTTGGCACGGGAACCGGGGTTGGTGGCGTGCTTGCCAGCAATGCCATTGCCAAAAATACCAAGGCCGTTTTGAACGGTACTGCCACTGCTGATACCAATGTGAATGTCACGGCAACCAGCGAACAAAATATTACGGCGCTGTCTCTTGGTGTTGCTGTGGTTGGTGGTACGGCGATCACCGGTTCGGGTGCCTTGGCCCTGATTGATAACACCACCACTGCTGTGATTGGTGAATTGGCCGAAAACGATGCCGTTAGCGTATCGCGTGCCACTGTTATTAGTGATGGCAATGTGGCCATCCATGCCAGCGATGAAACCGATGCCCTGATTTTGACCGGTTCGGGCGCCGGGGGTGGTGGCAATGCCGGTGGGGCGTCGCTTGGTGTTTCAACCTTTATTGGCGAAACAACCGCCTATATTGGCCGCAATGCCAATGTTACGGCACGTGGTAATGCCACCGGTCTTGATGTGATGACGGGCGGGGCAACTCTTTCAAGTGCCCTGTTTAACGGTCTTTCGACCCTGGATACCGATACTGCCGGGTCAAAACTGCAAACAACGTCCGATGACGCACTGGCGCTCAAGTCGTCCAGCATTGATGAGCTGAAAGATGGTGCATTCAAAAAAACGCTGACGACGGAAAAACGCAAGGGGCTATCGGTTACTGCCTATTCCGACCAGGATATTGCCAATATTTCGGCAACAGGGGCGGCGGGTGGCGGCACCGCAGTGGCCGGTGCTGTGGCTGTTGGTGTCGTTTCTGATACGACAAAGGCCTATATCGATAATGGCGCCAAAATTAACCAGGCCGCCGGCGCGGCTGGTACCGCCCAAACGGTTACCGTGCAGGCACAGGGCGATACCCTGTCTATTGATGTGGCGGGCGGCGTTGCTATTGGCGGCAGTAATGGTATTGGCGGTTCGATTGACAGTCTTACCCTGAGCAAAACCACCAGTGCCTATATCGGGCAGAATGCCGTGGTGGGGGCGAGCGATGATGTGGTCGTGGCCGCCGATCAGGCGACCCATGCCATTTCGGTTGCCGCCAATGTTGCGGTGGCGGGCAATGCCGGTGTGGGGGCATCGCTTTCGGTGCTGGTCGCTTCCAATGTGACAACAGCCTATATTGACGGGTTTGTTACCACGGATGGCGACATCACCCTTGATGCCGACAGCGATACCACTTTTGTTCAGGTCGCTGGTCAGATCAGCGCAGGTGGCAGTGCCGGGGTTGGCGGGGCGTTGGGTGTATCGGTGCAAGATAACACCACAACTGCCTATATTGACACCCACGGCCAAACCAATGTCAAAGGCAAAACCACCGTTTCTGCCAGCGGCAAGGAACAGGAATATGCGGCAGTTGTTGCCGGTGCAGGTGGCGGCAGTGCCGGTGTGGCCGGTTCGGTGCGTGTCGGTGTGCATACATCAACCACACAGGCCTATGTCGCAGGCAAGGTTAACCAGAACGCCGATTATTCGCTCAGTGGCCAAAACGTTCATATCGATGCTGACAGCTTTGTGCGCGTGGTGAGCGTTACCGGCGGGCTTGGCGGTGGTGGCGTGGCAGGTATTGGTGCCGCGGCTGATGTTATTGTTTTGCGCAATAATTCAAATGCCTTTGTTTCCGGCGGCAGCGTTGTTTCTGCGCATGATGACATTTCAATTTCCGCCACGTCGGAAAAACAGTTGCTGCAGCTTGGCGTGGCCGGGGCCGCAGGCGGCCAGGTCGGTGTGGCCGGGGCGTTAACCGTGGCCTTTGTTGGCGGGATTATTGATGATGACGCCAAATCACATCTTTCGAGCAGTGACGAGGACAATAGCGGTGATACATGGTCGGCTGCCGATGAAGCCACCAACAAAAACCTGATCGGCAATGCCCTGGGCGACCGCGAGGAAGCCACCACCGCGAATAATGCCGCCGGTGCGCAACGCAGTAAAAATCAGATCACGGATGATTTTAACGCCACAGCCGAGGCATCACGCAATGATACCAAGGCCTTTGTCGGGCAGGGTGCAACGCTGATTGCAGGGCAGGATGTTTCCATTACTTCGGCTGATACATCAAAGGTCATTGCCGGTACGCTGGCAGTGGCCGGCAGTGGTGGTGTGTCTGTTGGCGGTGGCATTACCATCACCACGGTCGATAGTTCGGCCCAATCCTATATTGGCAATCTGGCCTCGGTCGATGCAACGCGTGCTATTTCAATCAAGGCGGCCAGCCATGATAGCGTTATAAATGCTGCGGCTGCTGGCGGTGGGGCATTGTACACGGCCATCAATGGTTCGGTGGCGATTACGACCTTGCTGTCTGATGCAACGGCTTATATCGGGGATAATGCCAAGGTCAATCAGGACGATGACGTTACCGATGGTAGCAGCCAGGATGTTGTAATTGATGCCAAAAGCGACAGCAATGTCGTTACGGTTAGTGGTGCCGCTGGTGGTGCCATTGTCGGTATCGGTGCCGCGGCAAACGTGACGACAATTGCCAAGCAAACCAACGCCTGGATTGGTAAAAATGCAAAGGTCGATGCTGCCCGTAATATTACCCTTGATGCGACATCGGACGACAACCTGGTTGCTGTGACTGTTAGTGTGCAGGGCGGGCTTGTCGGTGCCGGTGGTACGGCAGCAATCAATACGATTGTATCAGATACCGCGGCCAGGGTTCTTGAAGGTGCCGCCATTAACGCCACGGGCAGCATGCGGGTACAGGCCCTGAATGATGCCGAACTTGACGATATTTCAACATCGGTAGCGGTTGGCGGGGCTGCCCTGGGCGGGGTTGTTTCGGTTAATACCGTTTCTGCCACAACCGAGGCGACTATTGCCGATGGTGCCAAACTTAATATTCTGGGTAATGGCAGCGGTATTAACATTGCGGCCGCCGGTGGATCGCGGAGCGACAGCACAGAAACCGCACTGGCCAAAACCACCCAGACCAATGACGATGACAGCACCCTGACGGTATCTGCGATTGATGTGGACCGTTCGACCCTGACGCGCAATTCGGAAACCATTACCGGTCTGGCGGTTGTTGCCCGGTCCGATCAGGATGTGACAGCCCTTCCGATTAGCGCCGGGGCCAGTGCCGCCGGGGCGTTGTCGGGTGTTGCAACGGTTAATGTTATTGCCGGGTCAACATTGGCACAAATTGGCACCAGTGCAGTGATTAATGCTGTTAATGCCGGTGCGTCCGATAATCAGGATGTGCTGGTTGCTGCCTATGATAGTACCGATCTTTCGACGGTTCCGGTTACGGTTGCTGTTACCGGGACAGGCCCGGCGGTTAGTGCTGCGGCTGCGACCAATGTTATTGCCAAAACCCTGTCGGCCAAAATGGGTGGCACGGTATCAGCCAAAGATGACATTACGGTTTTGGCTGTTTCGGATCAGGACCTCGACAGTGTTTCGGCAAATGGCGCGGTAAGTGCGCTGGCCGGACATAATGTGTCGCTGGGGGTAGATGTTGTCGATAATACGGTTCTTGCCGAATTGTCCGATAGTGCCATTGTTACATCTGGCGATGACCTTGGTATTCGTGCCACGGAAAACACCGATTTTAGCCAAACCATTGGTTCAGCATCGGTTGGCGGTGTAACGGCGGCGGGTGGTGCCATCGGGGTGGCTGTTGCGTCGTCCGATGTAACCGCCCGGATTGGCAAAAACGCCGTTACCAACGCTGATGGCACCACATCGGTAGCGGCAAATTCTGCGCAAACCATGACCCAGCACACTGTTGCCGGGGGGGCATCTGCCGGGTTGGCATTGCAGGGCGCGATTAGTGTGCGCACAGCCACGGTTAAAACACTGGCCGAAATTGGCGATGGCGCCAAAATCAACCAGACCAGCGTTACCGCCGATGATGACCAGGCGGTTCTGGTTTCCGCCAACAACAGCCTTACTGTTGGCGGTGTCACCGGTGCAGGTGCCGTTGGCGGTGTCGCCGGTGTTGGCTTTGGCATGGACATTGCCGTTGCCCGTAATTCAACTGCGGCCCGTATCGGGCAAAACACGCTGGTTTCAGCCACAGACGATGTATCGGTTACGGCACACGCGCAAAAAGATATTTCTGCAACTGGTATTGCCGGTGCAGGCGGGCTGGGGGCAGGCGTTGCCGGGTCCGTTGCCATTGCCATATTGGGTGGCGATGCCGACAGCCGGGGCACCGATCAGCTGACGTCGGACAACGGAAGCATCACCGATCAGGTCAATAGTGACGCGGGAACAGATCGCAGTGCCGACCTTACCAGTTCGGATGCCGGTAAACTCGCACATTCGCAGGCTGGGGATGCCAACAGCGATCGCACCACGGCAAAATCCAAAACCCGGAACGTTATGGGGGCGCTGGATTCCAGCAATGGCACATTTGACGATGGTGTTTCCGCCGTTATCGATCAGAACGCGACGGTTAAAGCTGGCGGCAATATTAATGTGACCGCCAAGGATGAAAGCCGTGTTCGGGCCTTTGCCGGTGGTGCTGCGGTTGGTGCTGTTGGGGTTGGCGGCTGGGTTGCTGTTGCCAGTATGGGCACAACTGCCCAGGCGTTGATTGGCCAGAATGCCGATCTTGATGCTGGCGACACGATTACAATTTCGTCCGATCTGCTTGATAAAACCGACCGTTCCAAGGTCGAAGCCTATGGCGCGTCGGCCGGTGTGGTGGGTGTTGCGGCAACAATTGCGGTGCTGGATCGCTCAACAACTACCCAGTCACTGGTTGGCAGCGGGGCAAATATTTTTGCCGATAACGCCGTGTCGATTACGGCACAAAACAGTTCGGGCGGACAATCCCGGGCGATTGCCGGGGCGGCGGGTTTTGCGGCTGCGGGGATTTCGGTTGCAGTTACCAGCTCTGACGATGACGTAAAATCCGAGGTCGGTGCCAATGCCAGGATTGGTAAAAAAGGTGACCCGGCCGGGTCCATAACGGTTTCTGCCACTAACGGGGGCAGTTTTGATGCCTATTCTGTTGGCGCGTCATTGGGGTTGGTCGGTTCAGGTGCCGGGGCAGATGCCACTGTTGACCTTGACGGGGATACCACAGCAAAAATTGGCACCGGTGCCACCCTATATAGCGACGGTGATGTTCTTGTTGCCGCCAGCGACGAACCTCATGCCAAGGCACAGGCCATTGGTGCATCGCTAAGTGCGGGTTACAGCCTGGGTGTTTCCATCTCTCAGGCCCTGGTGGATCGCAATGTTGCGGCCCTTGTTGACGATAACGCCAGTGTCACCGGCGATACCATTACCCTTGATGCCAAATTGCTTAAGGGGGCAGCCAATAATGCCGATGCCACGGCCACGGCAGGCAGTGGTGGTTTGCTGGTCGGGGCGGCTGGTTCGTCGGCAGTCACAACGCTGGACGGCGACGTAAGCGCATCCACCGGTAATAACGTTAAACTTTTGGGGATTGAACGTACCCAAACCGATGAAAACAACGTAACGACGGCGGTTGCAGACCACGGTATTTCGTTAAATACGCGTAATGAATCTGCGGCAGAAGCCCGCGCGATTGGTGTTACTGCAGGGGCGATTGCGGTGGGGGCCCACAGCGCGGTTGTTGATGTGACAACAACCAGCAATGCCTTGCTGGGCGCCGGTACAAACGCCATCACGATGGCCGATTTGTCGATTACGGCTGTTGGGGCGGAACATGCCTATGGTGATACGATTTCCGGTGCGGGTGGTGTTGGTGTGGTGCAAGCTGGCCTTACCAAGGTGGACCTTGATAGTATGGTCAAGGCGGGCACGCGGGATAATTCGGCCCTGACAACGTTAAGTGCGGATGGCACAACCACCATTAGCGCCACATCAAGTGGCAAATATGATGGCAAAATTGATACGACCGGGGCCGCATTGGCACAGGCCGCGGCCGGGGCGCTGGTGGTGAATGGCACCAGCGATGTCTGGGCCGGGTTTGGGGCAAAAACCGGCCTTCGCACCCATCAATTGTCGCTTTTGGCTTTAAATGAACTCAGCAAGGATCTGGTTTCGGATGCCAACTTTAAAACCAGCCAGGGTGGCGGGTTTAACATGGCGGTTGGTGTTTCCAGTGGCACGATGAATGCCAGCACCAATATCTCGGTTGGGGCAAATTCCAATGTGTATGTGTTTGGCACATCGCAAAATCAGGGTGTCGCATCGGTTCAGGCAAAAACCAATGTTACCGTCGATGACGAAAGCAGTTTTGATAGCGGTGGTTTGATCAGCGCGCCAATTGCAAGCACAATTCAAACGGCCAATCTTTCGAGCAACGTTACGATGGGGGATAATGCCTCCCTGCAAACCCAGGCCGGCGACCTTAGCGTTGCGGCACGCAGCGATGCGAAAATGAGCGCGCGTGCCCGCTCCGTTACCTATGGTTTTGCCGGGGCGGCAGGCGGTGTTTCCAAGGCATCGGTTACGGCCAACGATGCGGTGACAGTGGGATCAAACACCAATCTTGTCGGGGTTGGTGATGTTGAGATTTATGCAGGTGCCGACGCAACCGGCCTGGGTATTATCGAAGCCAAGGCTGATACGCGCCTGTTTAACAAAACAGCTATTTCCATTCCCACCCCGCCAACTGCCGATGCGTCGGCAATTCATAACAGCAAGGTCACCATCGGCAGTGGCAGCCTTGTTGCATCGGCCAAGGATTTGCGGGTTCAGGCTACCGAAGGCCATTTGTTTGCCAATGGTGTGGGACGTGCAACCGACCTTGCCAAAAAGGCGCTTGAGGCAATTGGCGATGTGTTTGGCGCAGATACCGAAGGCTCGCTTGAAGTTGTGGGCGGTACCAGCAAAAACGAAGGTGTTGGTGGTATCAAGGTTGACGGTGAACTTCGTACCGGTATTCGCAATAAGCGTTATATTACCTTTGGCACCAGTTTCAGTTCTTATGTCGCTGATTCCGATGGCAATATGGTTCGGTATTACCCCAGTTATGATACCGACAATGACCAGTGGGTTTTGGCCACCGAAGACCCGGATAACCCCGGTGTTCCCAAAATCATCAAGGTCTTTACGCCCGAAGAAATCAGTGAAGGTATGGGCTTTAGCATTCTGGCTGATCAGAATTTGGGCCAAAGCCTGCAAACCGAAGTTGCCCGTCTGGAAAATGTCCTGTTGCGGTATGGCAGTTCCACCGATGCCAACAGTGTTCAAATCAAATCCGATATTGAAAGCCGCCTGACCATTTTGCGTGCGGCCATTGCCAGCCGTAAATCTGATGAATATGTCGATGTTATCCAGGTGGACCCAACTGAAGCCGCCACCGGGAATGTTGAACTGTATTCCGATTATGTTGTTGGCTCGGGTAAAATCAACAGCCCTGGCGATGCTGAAATCAAGATCATTAACAACTCGCCGATGCCGATCCGCATCGCCGAAATGACTATTCCCGATGAACTGGGTGGTCAAATTCTGTTTAATGGTCAGTCGGTGTTAACCGCGACAGATATTAATGCCCGTAATTCCAATGCCGATGGTACGGCGACGATGGAAATGGTCAGTTCGGTTTCCTCGGATGCCCCGAAAATCATTATTGAAAATAACTTTGACCCGGATTCAGGGGTTTATAACCTTGGCAATAAACTTAATATTGCCGCACCCGATGTTATTCTGGCCGGGCAAATCAATAATATTAATGGTCTGATCAAGGTTACAAGTGACCAGGGTTCGATCTATTCTGTTGCCAGTATGCGCGGGGAAACCGTTGAAATTTCCACCGGCGGCGACTTTGTCTTTGATTCTCCTGAAACCCTGCTCAATATCGGGGCGCATCCCGATGCCGGGTTCGGATCTCTGGTCAACCAGTATGAAAATGGCAGTGCAACCAGTGGCAGCGCCAATAACGTATCGCAGGCCGCAGATGACAGCAGTTCGACCATTGCGGCGAACAATGTTTTCATCAATGCAGATACCATCAACATCAATGGTGTGATCCAGTCCGGTATTGCGGACAAGGAAATTACCATCAACCAGTCTGACGTTGATGCGGCTTATGCGGCAGGCAATAGCAGCGGTGCACGCTATGTTGAAGTCAAAAATGTTGGCATCAGCATGGGATCGGGCCGGGTTGGTGTGGGCGGCATCAAGGCGGAACTTGACCGGGTTACCGGTGAAATTCGCATTCTCGATGCCAAGGTTGAAGGTGGCACCGTCCTGCTTAGTGGTCGTCTGGTTTCAACCGGCAACGGCAAAATCAACGTAATTGATGGCTATGGCCAGATTACCATCAATAATAACAGTACCAATACCGTGCTGCTTGATGACGTCGATACCGGCGGCATCGAAGGCCAGATCACGCTAATTGATAAAAGCAAGGATAATGGTACTGGCCGTGCCCTTATCACGCGGTATGAACGCATTGGCGACAGCCTGAAGGTTTACAGCAACGCGGGCACAGACAGCGCGCAGGCTACCAAATTACAGTCATCAAATAACGGGCGTACATCCACCTATGCCATGCAAGATGACATGCGTTATTACTGGATGGCGGGTAAATCAACCACCACTCAAACGACAAAAGCATATAGCAAGCAGCAGAAAAGCCTGTTCGGGTTTATTCCGATTTCCGAACGGGAGTTTTCAGATTCTAACCTTGTTTCCGGGTATCCCCAATCGCACGATCTTAGCCAGGCAGATTTACCCGAAGGCGATTATGTCGCCCAGCATGGCGGTCTTGCGGATTATACGTTTAACTCGGCGGATGAAGAAACATCGAACAAACAGATTTATCAGGGTGATTCTGAACGCAGCTGGGGCAGTGATTGTGCGTGGTTTGTTTGTTTCTCGCGCACATACGAATTCAAACGTACAACCATCACCGAAACCGGTACCAACACCTATTATTACCACTCGGTCGCGGCAGACAAACCAATAGACATCGCCTTTATCGGCTATGATAGCGGCGCAGTTGATGTAACATCAAAGGGCAGCATTGCCCTTGGTGGCAGTTTGCAGAACGTTGGCGGGGCAACCACGCTAACGTCAACCGCCGGTGACATTTACAGCAATGGCGGCGCGGTTCAGTCGGGGAATCTGGTTCTTTCGGCGGCCAACGGGTCGGTTGGCCGGGCAGATAATTACCTTAACCTGGTGCAAAAATCGGGCGATCTGGTTTCGGTTACGTCGGGTAAAAACATTTATCTTGATGCTCCGGGTGGCAGCCTGGTTCTTAGCAACCTGACGGCAGGTAGCGGTTCTATCGGGTTGCGGGCCGATTTTGATATTATCACATCGGGCAGTGGCGTGATTAAGGGCCGCGATGTTGAACTGATTGCGCGTAATGGCAAAATTGGCACCAGCGATGGCGTTCTGAAAGTTGACACCGATGCCGCAAATGGCGGCAAATTAACCGCCAAGGCCGCGCGCGGTGATATTAATGTCGAGGAAGTCAGCGGTGATCTGATCGTTAACCGGATCGAAACCGTTGGTGATGTGTCGATCAAGGTTTCAGATGGCAATCTGATTGATGGCAATATCGACGAAACCGAAGACACCGACACGACGGACCAGTTGCTGGCCCTGTTTGACAGCCTGGATCTGACTGGTGCGGATGCCGATGCGAAAAAGGATGCGCAGGTTAAGGCGTATGAAAATGAACAGGAAACGCTTTACGATGATTATTTCACCCTGCGTAACCTTCATAAGGATGGCGACGGCAACTATGTTGCCGATGCCGTTGATGCTGATTACACCTATGTTGTTAGTGATCAGGAACGCAGCAGCCTGACCGATGCCGGACTGGATAGTGATGCCATTCAGTCTTATGCAGATCGTCAGACCGAACGTTATCGGACGGCCTATGATAAATTTGGCGATGTTACCTATAACGCCGACTACAGCTATACTGCCACCAGCGACGAAATTGCGGCAGTAACCGATGGGTACAAATGGACGCAAAAAGAACTGACCAACCTGTTGCCTTCCTTTGCGTTCAAGGAAACGACAGATACGACCACGGTTGTTGAAACGGCCAATGTCTCGGCGCGCAATGTAACGATTGATGTTAAAGGCAATATGGGCAGCCATAATGGCGATATTGTTCTGGATCTGACGAAATCAAACGACCTGACCGATGAAGTTAAAGTGGCAATGGCGGCCGCTGAGCGCGACGATATCATCCGCGATGATACCAACCACACCCTGACCATTGTTCAGCGCGAAGATTTTGACATCGACGCGACAGGAACAACCACGATCAAGGCTGGTGGGGATCTGTTCCTCGGCTCGGAAAATGATTTGAACGTGTTTAATGCGTCGGGCCAGGAAATCCGCGTTAAAATTGGCGGCAGCATTACCAATGGCCGTGATGGTGACGGTGCCAACTTTGAGGGCGGCCGCATGATTTTTGAAGCTGGTGACGGCCATATTGGCACGGCATCTGCCCCGATCATGATTAACCAGACCGACGGTAGCTTGCTTACTGCGCGTGCAGCAGACGATATTTATATGCACGAAATCAGCGGCAATATTTATGTTGATGGCCTGTTCTCCAGCCACAATGTCAATCTGTCGGCAGATAATGGCAGTATTCTTGATGGTGCGAATGACGCCATCGCCGATATCGTGGCCCAATCCATTACCCTCTCGGCGTCCAAAAGCATTGGCAGCACGGCAACCGGTGGGGCGCTTGATGTTGGTATCAACAGTGCCGATGGCAGCCTGATTCTTACCACTGCTGATGGGGGGGCTTATCTGTCCGGTCCGGGGCGGTTTTTGGCTCTTGGCGCTGTCGATGTGAACGGTGTTTTGAACCTTAATGCCGATAATGGCATTACGCTGCGTTCCAGCGTAAACAGTCATGGCAACGCCCAAACCTATCAGTCCGCCAGCGATATCGTGATGCTCGCGGCCAGCAGCATTTCATCGGGCGGTGGTGCTGTTTCCATGACCGCCACCACAACTGATATTACCCAGGCTGATGGCTCTAAAATCAATGCCGGTTCCGGGACAATCAGTCTAACAGCCGCGGGTGACATTACCCTGGCATCGCTGGTGACCAGTAATGCCAGTTCCAGTGCCATATCCGTTGATGCCGGAGGTCAGATTATCGATGGGGGGGATACCGATGACGACATTACCAGCAGCAATGACAATGGTATTGTAAGCCTGACAGCAGATGAAGGCATTGGCCGTGCCAACGCAATTGATACCAATGTGACCCGGCTAAGCCTTGCCAACAGCGACAGCGGCAAAATCAACATTGCGGAAAAAGACAGTCTTGTTTTGCAAACTGTGGCAATTACCAGTGCGACGGATACGACAGTCATTACCCGGGGCGATTTAACCCTGGCATCAAGTGGTATGCTTGAAACGAATGGCTTAACTTTCCTGACCGCACAAAATAACGGGTCGCTGGCAATTGATGGCGTGTGGACGTCATCTGCTGGTGCGGCAACGTTGGTGGCAGATAAAAACATTACTTTCGGTGCCCTTGGTTCTATTGCGATGACAGGCAATGGTGATCTGTCATTGACGGCGGCCAAGGCCGGTGAAAATGGCGGCTATATCCGTCAGACCGATGGGGCGTCCATTAATGTTGGCACCGGAAAGGCAACCCTGGTGGCCGATGGCGATATCGGGCTTGCCAATCTTGTCTCCAATAATGCCACGCTTGATGCGATTGTTCTTACAACGGCGCATGGCGGTATCACAGATAGCGGTGATTCCAACATCGACCTTGTTGCCAACGCCGTTGGTGCCGGTGTGACAATCAACAGCGCCACCGGTATTGGTGCGGACAATGCGATAGAAACAAATCTGGCTTCCGTTACGGCCACCAACACTACCAGTGGCGCGGTGGCACTGAACGAAACCGATACGCTGAACGTAACCAAAATTACCCAGCAGGCCGCAAATGGTGCGGTTACCGTTACCGGTGGCACGGGTCTTGTGATCCATGAAATCACGGCGCCGGGTGCGGTGTCCCTTAACACCACTGCAGGCGACATTGTTGATAAATTCACCAACAGCATCACAGCAGCTTCGCTTAACCTTGATGCGGGTGGCAATGTTAATCTGGTTACCACGGTGTCAACGCTGGATAATGTCATCATCCGTGATGGCAAATTGACACTTGAAAACACTCAGAACCTGAACATTAACCGTGTGTCGCAACAAACAACTGATGCCAATAAATCCGGCATCGATATTAATGCGAGCGGCAGCATATCGGTTGCCAACGCCAAGGGCGGCATTTCGGCAAATGTTGGTAATATTACCCTGAAAGCCAATGCGCTAGAGAGCGTGATTACCGTTTCCGATGCCATTGCCACCACAAATGGTGACATCGAGCTACAAGCGGCAAAACTCATTGATCTAAATGATGCGCTGGCTGATGTGACATCGCAAAACGCTGGTATGGTGTCGCTAAGCGTACTGGATGGCTCAATCTCCCAGACCGATGGTTCCACCATTGACGGCGGGACGGGCAAGGTCTTGCTGGTTGTATCTGGCAGCCTGACACTTGACCAGGTTAAAACCACCGGTGCAGATATCGTTATTACCGCAAAAAACGGGTCTGTTACGGCAAAGGATTTCATCACCACCAGTGCTGCCAAAATTGACATTACAGCAGCACAGAATGTCACCTTTGATAATGGCGAAGCAGATGTAACCTCGACCGGTTCGGGGGCCGTTACGGTTATCGCAACGGAAGGTTCCATCGAACAAAAAGACGGTTCCACCATTGATGGCGGCAGCGGCAAGGTAACCCTGACAGCCGGAGATAGCCTGACATTGGATCAGGTTAAAACGGACAGCGCCGATATCGCCATTACCGCGCAGACCGGTTTGGTAACGGCAAAGGATTTCATCACCACCAGTGCTGCCAAAATCGACATTACAGCAGCACAGAATGTAATCTTTGATAATGGCGAAGCTGATGTAACCTCGACCGGTTCGGGTGCCGTTACGGTTATCGCAACGGCCGGTTCCATCGAACAAAAAGACGGTTCGACTATTGATGGCGGGGTGGCAAATGTAACGCTTACTGCCGGACAAAATCTGGTTCTTGACCAGATCAGGACCAGCAATGCCGATATCACACTTGAGGCACAAGGCGACACGCTTGATGCCTATGATTTCATTCAGACTGAAAATGGCAAAATCGCCATTAAGGCCGCCAAAAAAGTCACGCTGCATAATAGCAACACAAATATCGTTTCGTCTGGCAGCGGTGATGTTGAAATTACATCGCTTGGCGATAGCCTTATGCAATATGATGGTACTATTGATGGCGGTACCGGCAATGTTACTTTGCTTGCCAATCAGGCGCTGGTGCTTAATGAAGTTAAAACCGGCAATGCTGGTATTTCCCTTACCGCGCAGACCAACGCTATTGCCCTGAACAATGCGGTTAGCACCGATGGCGGCAATATCATCATCAAGGCGGCAACTGCGGTTAATTTGTTTAATGCAAATTCCGATGTTACGTCTGCCAATGGTGGCACCGTCAGTATTACCGCCACTTCGGGAAACATTTTACAAAACGACGGATCCCGTATCGATGGCGGGACCGGTGCAGTTACTCTGTTTGCTGGCGGCAACGTCACCCTCGATCAGGTGCAAACCAGCGATGCAGCCATCGAAATAACCGCAGATGGCGGTTATCTCGAAGCCAATGATTTCATCACAACCTCGGCGGCGGATATAACGCTTGTCGCTGAAAACGATGTTCATCTGAACAGTGCGCAAGCCGATATTACGGCATCGGGCTCCGGTGCAATATCAATCAATTCACGCACCGGTTCCCTTACCCAGACCGATGGCAGCACGATTGACGGCGGTTCGGGTAAAGTCACATTGGCTGCCGATCAGGATGTGACGCTTGATCAGGTCCAAACGACGAATGCCGCAATCGTGATTACGTCGCGTTCTGCTTCTATCGTTGCCAGGGATTATATCACGACCGATACAGCAAACATCGATATCTCGGCGGCACAGAGTGTGACGCTGTTTAACGATGAAGCTGACGTTACCTCGACCGGTTCCGGTGATGTGACCATCACAGCGACGGCAGGCGATCTTTATCAGGAAGATGAAAGCACCATTGACGGTGGAACCGGCAAGGTCACGTTGACTGCCGGGAAAAAGGTGACCCTTGATCGGGTTCAGACCACGACGTCTGCCATCCAGATTACCGCACAGGGTGGTGATGTTGTTGCCAATGATTTTATTAAAACCTCTGACGCCAGTATCGAAATCACTGGCGATAATGATGTTTCCTTCACCAACGGCCTGTCGGATGTAACTTCCACGGGCAACGGTGCCGTAACCGTCATCGCGACCAAAGGGTCGATCACGCAGGCGGATGGTTCGACGATTGATGGTGGCAGCGACAAGGTTACGCTGACGGCAGGTGATAGCCAGACGCTGGATCAGGTGAAAACGACCGGTGCGGATATTGCGATTACCGCTCAAAATGGCTCGGTTACTGCGAAAGACTTCATTACCACCAGCAATGCCAATATCGGCATTATGGCGGCACAGAATGTGACGCTGTTTAATGGTGAAGCTGATGTGACCTCGACCGGTTCGGGTGATGTGACGATTACCGCCACGGCGGGTGATCTGTATCAGGAAGATGAAAGCACCATTGATGGTGGTACTGGTAAAGTCACCCTGACGGCGGGCAATAAAGTCACGCTCGATCAGGTTCAGACGACGACATCAGCCATCGCCATTACGGCACAGGGTGGTGACGTTGTTGCCAATGACTTCATTAAAACGTCGGATGCGACAATTGATATCACTGGCGACAATGATGTGTCCTTCAGCAATGGCCTTTCGGATGTGACCTCGACAGACACCGGTGATGTAACCGTCATCGCGACCAAAGGCTCAATCACGCAAGCTGATGGCTCGACGATTGACGGTGGCAGCGACAAGGTCACGTTGACCGCAGGTGATAGTCAGACGCTCGATCAGGTCAAGACAAGCGGTGCGGATATCGCGATTACGGCGCAGAATGGCTCGGTTACTGCGAAAGACTTCATCATGACCAGTAATGCCAATATCGGCATTATGGCGGCACAGAATGTGACGCTGTTTAATGGTGAAGCTGATGTGACCTCGACCGGTTCGGGTGATGTGACGATTACCGCCACGGCGGGTGATCTGTATCAGGAAGATGAAAGCACCATTGATGGTGGTACTGGTAAAGTCACCCTGACGGCGGGCAATAAAGTCACGCTCGATCAGGTTCAGACGACGACATCAGCCATCGCCATTACGGCACAGGGTGGTGACGTTGTTGCCAATGACTTCATTAAAACGTCGGATGCGACAATTGATATCACTGGCGACAATGATGTGTCCTTCAGCAATGGCCTTTCGGATGTGACCTCGACAGACACCGGTGATGTAACCGTCATCGCGACCAAAGGCTCAATCACGCAAGCTGATGGCTCGACGATTGACGGTGGCAGCGACAAGGTCACGTTGACCGCAGGTGATAGTCAGACGCTCGATCAGGTCAAGACAAGCGGTGCGGATATCGCGATTACGGCGCAGAATGGCTCGGTTACTGCGAAAGACTTCATCATGACCAGTAATGCCAATATCGGCATTACGGCGGCACAGAATGTGACGCTGTTTAATGGTGAAGCTGATGTGACCTCGACCGGTTCGGGTGATGTGAGCATCACCGCAACGGCAGGCGATCTGTATCAGGAAGATGAAAGCACCATTGATGGTGGTACCGGTAAAGTCACCCTGACGGCGGGCAAGAAAATTACGCTTGATCAGGTTCAGACGACAACCTCGGCCATTGCCATTACGGCACAGGGTGGTGACGTTGTTGCCAATGACTTCATCAAAACGTCGGATGCGACGATTGAGATCACCGGCGACAATGATGTGTCTTTCAGCAATGGCCTTTCTGACGTTATCTCGTCGGGTACCGGTGCGATTACCATCATTGCAA
>NZ_JFJZ01000048.1 GCF_002115825.1 Thalassospira sp. MCCC 1A01428
GCCGGGACTAAACACCTAGTGCTTGCAACACTGATCTTCAATCAGGCACAATCAGAACAACTTGTACGGAAAATCGAACAATGAATGTGGATCTGGGCGACTTAAACGCTTTTATTACCGTTGCACGGGCGGGCGGCTTTCGCGAAGGCGCACGGCTCAGTGGCGGCAGTGCATCGGCCTTAAGCGATGCTATTCGACGCCTGGAAACACGCCTGGGGGTTCGGTTGTTTAACCGCACCACACGCAGTGTCGCCCTGACAGCGGCGGGCAATGGCCTGCTGGCCCGGCTGGAACCGGCATTGGGCGAAGTTGCCAATGCGCTGGATGTGGTGAATGGCTATCGGGATCGCCCCGCAGGCACCTTGCGGTTAAACATTCCCGTCAGTGCCGCCCGGCTGGCCCTGCCCGAAATCGTCCCGGCCTTTCTGGCCCGCTATCCCGAAATCCAGCTTGAGATCATCACCGAGGAAAGCTTTGTCGATCTGATGGCGGAAAATTGCGATGCCGGTATTCGGTACGACGAACGGCTGGAACAGGACATGATCGCTGTGCCCATCGGGCCACGTAAACAGCGCTTTGCCGCGGCTGCCGCCCCGTCCTATCTGGCCCGGTATGGCACCCCGCAACACCCGCAGGATATGCTGGATCATGCCTGTATTCGCGGTCGCTTTGCCAGTGGTGCCATGTTTGCGTGGGAATTTGAAAAAGACGGCGAATCGATTGAAATTGCGGTAAACGGACCCTTCATCATGCGGCCCGGTGGCGGCACCGACCTGGCAGTAGAGGTGGCCAAAGCAGGCATCGGGATCATTTACCTGTTCGAAGACTGGCTTCAGCCTTATTTCGATGACGGGACACTGGTTGCGGTTTTGCCAGACTGGTGGCCGTCTTTTCCCGGTCCCAAACTATATTATCCCGGGCGGCGACTGGTGCCCTCCCCGTTACGCGCCTTTATCGATTTTGTCCGGGCATGGCCTGCATCATCGCGACCGGCAAGACCCGCAAAGTCATAAATCCCGTTGCTGATACGGGTATCAATATCGACACGATGTCGGGTCAGGAACCGGTTTTATCATGGTCGCGAACATGCCCGAACCGGCGCGCTTCGACCGGGTAATCGAGTAATCTTTTATCAAAATCAGCGGCGATATCGGCCAATGTAATGGTCGCAAACCGGTCCATCATCAGGGCCTGCGCCTGTTCCAGGGTATGATCAATCGCGCTGTTAACCGCCTTTTCCACCAAGCAAACAGGGTTATCCTGTGCGTTGCCGATGGCAAATAAGGGTGGTTCCCCCAAGGCCGTATAAATATCGCGCAGCGTAATTTCACCCAGCCCGCGCGCCAGCCGCCAGCCGCCGCCATGGCCTTTTTCCGACGCCACCAAACCAGCCTTGCGCAAGCCCGCCAAAGTCCGGCGCACAACAACGGGGTTGGTGCGCAACATTTCGGCAATTTCTTCGGATGTTGCGTGTTTGCGGTGACGATCGAGATGGATCAGCACATGCAACATTCGCGACAAACGATGGTCCTGTCTCATTGGCCAAATCTCCTACGGCGTTGCACGTTTTCTTAGCAAATTTCGCCACATGTAACAAACAAAGTTACAAAATTTCTTGACGTGCTTTCATTTTTCCAATTATGAAACTTCATAAGTTACGTAAAACTTGCGGGCCGCTTTCCCGTATTTTCCACTTTGAAAGGACACATCATGGAACATGATTTCGATGTTATTGTCGTCGGCGGCAGCTTCGCCGGGATGTCCGCCACCTTGCAACTGGTTCGCGCCCGGCAAAATGTTCTGGTGCTGGATGGCAATTTGCGCCGCAACCGTTTTGCCAGCCATTCGCATGGTTTTCTGGGCCAGGATGGCCGCGCCCCTGACGACATCATCGCCGATTCCCGCGCCCAGCTTATGAAATATGAGACCCTTACCTGGAAAAATGAGCTTGCGGTTACGGCCCGGCGCACAGACCGTCTTATTGAAATCACGACCGGAAACGGCGACACATTTTCCAGCCGGACCCTGATCCTTGCCACAGGCGTCAAAGATACCTTGCCCGATATACCCGGTCTTGCCCAACGCTGGGGCAAGGCGGTTTTTCACTGCCCCTATTGTCATGGTTATGAACTAAACCGGCAACCCATGGGGGTTCTTGCCAGCTCCGGCCTCGCCATGCATCAGGCATTGATGCTGCCCGACTGGGGGCCAACCACCCTTTTTCTTAACCATGCATTTGATCCTGATGAAACCCAGCTGGCACAACTGGCACGGCGCAATGTCACGCTTGAACGCACCGGCATCGCCGGAATTACGGGCGATAATGCGACTGTCATTCTTGAAGATGGCCGCAAAATTGATCTGGCGGGTTTGTTAATTCAAACCCGTACCGAAATCACCAGCCCGCTTGCGCACCAGTTGGGGTGCGCCTTTGAGGAGGGGCCACTGGGGCCATTCATCAAAATCGATGCCATGATGGAAACAACCATCCCCGGTGTTTTTGCCTGTGGTGATGCCGCTGTCGGGGCTGGATCGGTCGGGTTGGCCGTTGGCAACGGGGTCCGCGCCGGTGCCGCCGCCCATCACGCCCTGATTTTTTGGGATAATGCCGTGGCGTAAGCCTGCAAAACAGGCAAAAAACAACCCCCGCACATTGCTGTGTCGGGGGTTGTTTTATTAATCTGATCATCAGCCCGATCAGTCCGTCAGGTCTTTCCAGATTTCTTTCATCTTGGAAAAGAACCCTTCGGATTCCGGGTGGCTGCCTTCTTCACGGGAAATATCGTCAAATTCGTGCAGCAATTCTTTTTGCCGTTCCGACAAATGAACCGGCGTTTCCACGCTGACCTCGACAAACATGTCACCGCGCGCCTGCGAACGCAGCACCGTCATCCCCTTGCCGCGCAACCGCAATTGCTGACCGGACTGGGTCCCTGCCGGGATATTGATGCGCGTGCGCGTGCCTTCAATGGTCGGAACTTCAATCGTTCCGCCAAGGGCAGCCTTGGTCATCGGGATCGGAATCCGGCACAGCAGATTTGCCCCTTCGCGCTGGAAAAAGCGATGCGGCTGAATATCAAGGAAGATATACAGATCGCCCGAAGGTGCATTATGCGCCCCGGCTTCACCTTCCCCCGCCAGACGAATACGCGTGCCATCCTCGACCCCGGCCGGGATCGTGACTTGCAGGTTTTTCTGTTTTTCAACACGACCTGCCCCGTGGCAAACCTTGCACGGGTTTTTAACGATCTTGCCCTGGCCATGACAGGACGGACAGGTGCGTTCGATGGTAAAGAAGCCCTGCTGGGCGCGCACCTTGCCATGCCCGTTACAGGTCGGGCAGGTTACCGGCTGCGACCCGGATTCAGCACCACTACCATCACAGGCATCGCACTGAACTGAACCAGGAATGGTGATTTCGGACTTTTTGCCATTAAAGGCATCTTCCAGCGAAATCGCCATGTTATAGCGCAGGTCCGCCCCGCGATTGGGCGAAGCACCCCGACGGCCACCGCCGCCCATGGCCCCGAAAATTTCGTCGAATACGTCGGCAAATCCGCCGCCGCCACCGCCGAAACCACCAAAGCCGCCGCCGCCAAACGGGCCACCGCCACCTGCACCGCCCTGTTCAAAGGCTGCATGGCCGAACCGGTCATAGGCCGCGCGTTTATCGGCGTCCTTCAACACGTCGTAGGCTTCGCTGACTTCTTTAAATTTTGCTTCCGCAGCGGTATCACCCGGGTTTTTATCCGGGTGGAACTTCACTGCCATTTTACGATATGCGCTTTTGAGCTCGGCGGCGCTGGCATCCTTGCTCACGCCCAAAAGCTCGTAATAATCCTGTTTCGCCATCCGTTACTCCGGAAATACGGGCGGGCCGTCCGCACATTTTTCTGCTGCGCTGAACGGCCCGTCACGAGTTACAGGGCGGCGTGCCTAGACGACCGCACCGGTCGCCTTACTTGTCTTTTTTGTTGTCGTCGACTTCTTCAAAGTCGGCATCAACAACGCCATCGTCAGCCTTCTGAGCAGAATCCGATGCATCTGCACCGCCTTCTTCTGCCTGCTGGGCCTGATACATGGCTTCGCCAAGTTTCATGGCGGCTTGCTGAAGTTCATTGATCTTGGTGGTGATCAGTTCGGGATCTTCACCGTCCTTGGCTTCCTTAAGGGCCGCCAGGGCATCCTCGATCATGGACTTGGTGTTGGCGTCAACCTTGTCACCATGTTCAGCAATGTTCTTCTCGGTCGAATGAACAAGGGCTTCCGCCTGGTTGCGGGCTTCGACCAGCGCTTTGCGCTTTTTGTCGCTGTCCGCGTTAGACTCGGCATCCTTGACCATTTTTTCGATTTCATCATCCGACAAACCGCCAGATGCCTGAATACGAATCTGCTGTTCCTTGTTGGTCGCCTTGTCCTTGGCCGAAACGTTGACGATACCGTTGGCATCGATGTCAAAGGTGACTTCGATCTGCGGTACGCCACGCGGCGCGGTCGGCAGGCCAACCAGGTCGAACTGCCCCAGCATCTTGTTATCAGCGGCCATTTCGCGTTCACCCTGGAACACACGAATGGTCACAGCGGTCTGGTTGTCTTCCGCGGTCGAGAAGGTCTGCGACTTGCGGGTCGGGATGGTGGTGTTACGGTCGATCAGGCGGGTGAACACACCGCCAAGGGTTTCAATACCCAGCGACAGCGGGGTTACGTCCAGCAGCAGAACGTCTTTGACGTCACCCTGCAAGACACCACCCTGAATGGCAGCACCAAGGGCCACAACTTCATCCGGGTTCACACCCTTGTGCGGTTCACGACCAAAGAATTCCTTAACGCGTTCCTGAACCTTCGGCATACGGGTCATGCCGCCAACCAGGATCACGTCATCAATTTCACCAGCCGAAATACCGGCATCCTTCAACGCGGCTTTACACGGCGTGATGGTGCGATCAATCAGGTCCCCAACCAGTGCTTCAAGTTTCGCACGGCTAAGCTTGACATTCAGGTGCTTCGGACCGGACTGGTCAGCCGTGATGAACGGCAGGTTAACTTCGGTCTGCATCGAAGATGACAGTTCGATCTTGGCTTTTTCAGCAGCTTCTTTCAGGCGCTGCAGGGCCAAACGGTCCTTGCGGAGGTCGATCTGCTGTTCTTTTTTGAACTCGTCAGCCAGATAATCAATGATCTGTTTGTCGAAGTCTTCACCACCCAGGAAGGTATCGCCATTGGTTGATTTAACTTCAAAAACGCCATCGCCGATTTCCAGAACCGAGACGTCAAAGGTACCACCGCCAAGGTCATAAACAACAACCGTGCCGCCTTCTTTTTTGTCCAGGCCATAAGCCAGGGCAGCAGCGGTCGGTTCGTTGATGATACGCTTGACTTCAAGACCGGCAATTTTACCGGCATCCTTGGTGGCCTGACGCTGCGAATCGTTGAAATATGCCGGAACGGTAATCACCGCTTCGGTTACCGGCTCGCCCAGATGGGCTTCGGCGGTTTCTTTCATTTTCTGCAGGATCATCGCGGAAATCTGGCTCGGGGCCATTTTCTCGCCGTTAACTTCGACCCATGCGTCGCCGTTTTCACCGCCAACAATTTTGTACGGTACCAGATCTTTATCTTTTTCGACTTCCGGGTCGCCCATGCGACGGCCGATCAGGCGCTTGATCGCAAACAGGGTGTTTTCCGGGTTGGTCACAGCCTGGCGTTTTGCCGGCTGACCGACAAGGCGCTCACCATCATTGGTGAAAGCGACCATCGACGGCGTTGTACGTGCGCCTTCGCTGTTTTCAATAACCCGGCCTTCCTTACCATCCATCACTGCAACGCAGGAGTTGGTGGTGCCTAGGTCAATACCGATAATCTTGCCCATAATTCGTTCCTCTTTTAGCGGCCGGCCCGTCCCGCAGCCTTCGCCTTGAAGCGCCGCGCAGGACCTCCTGGGACCAATGGTTGTAATAGCGTTTTGTCCACGGGGCAATCACCCCGCGCACCTATATATGAAAGTCAAAACAAAGTCGCAAGCCGTGAAAATGGGGATTCTTTAGGGTTTTTTCGTCTTAAACCGCCGCAGTCTGCCCATAACTGGCCATAAAGCACCGCCAGACAACAGCATTTCCCGGCATTTCGGGCCGGTTTGTGCGATTTCCCCATACAACACGCCATCGTCCTTTTTTCACACCGTCGTCAAACTGGCAGCCCGCCCCGACAGATCAAAAGTTTTTCGCGCAGGGTGTTTGCCAGTTCCTGTTTGGCATCTTCAGGCAAAAACGGGGCAATTTCCGTATCACGGCCATGGCTGCGTAATACCAGAATACTGCGCGTCGCATCGCCGGGTTTCATCACCACCTGTAACCAGTAGGTCTGAAAATCAAATTCCTCGCGCACGCCACGGGCCGATATTCGTGTCAGCCGTAAAACATTGCGGCGCAGTTCAATCATTTCGCCGCACCGGGCCGACTGAAAGTTCAAATGGAAAGCAAAAGACAAAAGCGCAACGTCAATTCCCATAAAACCGGCAATCGGCCATGCCCCCATCGACCAGAACAACACCCCCAAAGATGATGTAACACCCCCAACACACCAGACAAGCCTGCGTGCCCCGCGCCGCGTCAGGGAACGCCGGGGGTGAAGATCGGTTTTAAAAACCGGTTTTTCGATACGCGGTATGCGCGGCATTATTTAACGTCCTGCGCCCGGATGCAGCCAGCGGCATGGCAGCCCGGCGGGTTACGACGGGGCCCGGCCCTGTTCCGGTTTGGTGGTTGCTATTTTCAGCCTGACACCAGCCCAACAACCTTATGTAAATCAGGCAGCACCTAATATGATGCCGTGAATTCTGGAATCACTCCAGCCTGATCGCAAACAAAATTCGACCTTCCCGTGTGCACATCCTATAAATAGTCCCATACCAAGGCTGCCCCGCCCGTTGCCATAACGCCATTAAAAAGCAGAAAGCCATGTCCCTTCCGACGTCCCGCCCGATGAGCAAAGCCGCCATAGAAGAATTTTTCCAGCGCCTGTCCGATGCCGACCCGGAACCAAAGGGCGAACTGGATTACACCAATGTTTATACATTGCTGGTCGCTGTGGCCTTATCAGCACAGGCCACCGATGTCGGGGTGAACAAGGCCACCAAAAAGCTGTTTGAAATTGTTGCCACCCCGCAAGATATGCTCGATCTGGGCGAAGAAGCCCTGATCAGCCATGTGCGCACGATTGGCCTGTATCGAGGCAAAGCCAAAAACATTATGGCGGCAGCGCAAATTCTGGTCGAAAAACACGGCGGTGTTGTGCCCAATGATCAGGACGCGCTGGAAGAACTGCCCGGTGTCGGTCGCAAAACGGCCAATGTGGTGCGCAATATTGCCTTTGGCGAACCGACCATTGCCGTCGATACCCACATATTCCGCCTGGGCAACCGAACGGGCATGGCCAAGGGCAAAACCCCGCTGGCTGTGGAAAAGGCGCTGGAAAAGAAAATTCCCAAACGGTTTTTACAGCATTCGCACCACTGGATGATTTTGCATGGCCGTTATATTTGCAAGGCTCGTAGCCCGCGCTGCCCTGACTGCATAGTCAGCGATCTGTGCAACTTCAAAGAAAAAACACCCGCCACGGAATAACCGGGCGGGTGTTTATCAGTCATTCAGGTGATTAGGGCGCGTCGGCCATTTTCAAATCAGAATACCGCATCAAAGGATGCCGGGGCCGGGCTGATCATTTTCACACCGCTACGCGAAATTTGCATCACGGCATAACCGCGCTGGGTTCGGCCATCGGCATTCAGGCGAAAGACACCGTCAATACCTGAAAAGCCGGTAACATTGGTTAAGCCCGCCATTGTAATACCGCTATCCGACCCGGCCAAAACAGCGGCCAGTGCCGTGCTGTCATATGACAGGCTGGCAATACGTGGTGGTTCAACCCCAAAGGTTTTACGATAACGGCTGGAAAAGGCATTCCAGTTGCCCGGTTCAGGTGCAGCAAAAATCCCGCCATTCAAGGCCGGTTCGGCAAACAGGCTGGAATCATTCCAGCCAAAGGTGCCGATATATTGCACATTAGCCGGATCAACATCGTAATAAGCCAAAAGGGCCGATACCTGACGCAAATCGCCACCGGTTGCCGGCAGGATCAAGGCATTAAAATTCGGATCTCCTAAAGTATCCAGCCCGCCAAGCCGCTGCAGGGCCCGCTGGGACGCACTGTCGCCAGCCGCACCCAGTTCGCGTTTACGCGCCAGCAAAGCCCCGTGGCGCTGATCATACTGGGCAAAATTCTTAACCGTCTGTTCCATCGCATCGCTGCCAGGCTGATAGAAAGCCACCTGGCCCATGGTGCCACCGGCACTGGTAATGATCTGGTCAAGCGAAGCCGAAATCTGACGGCCATATTCATTTTGCGGCAACAGGGCAGCAAAACGGTATTTGCCCTGACTAATGGAATAGGCCGCAGCACGTTTGATCTGGTCTTCGGGCGACAGGCCGTTTACCCACACACCGGGTTCGGCGGCGCGGATATTATTGGAAAACGACAAAACCGGCACATTGGCCTGTTTGGCGATTTCACCGGCACCGCGGACCGAGTCGGAAAATAACGGACCCAAAATCAGTTTGGCTCCGGCATTGATCGCCTTTTGTGCCGCCAGTCGTCCGCCATCGTAACTGGCTTCGGTATCGATTGGCATCAACACAAAGTCGTCAGCAGCAGCATCAAACAAGGCCAGTTCGGCAGCGTGGCGCATCGCCCGCCCCAAATCGCCGTGGGGGCCCGACAATGGCAAAAGCAAGGCCACCCGTTTATCGGTGGTGGCGGCTTCATCATTATAAAGACCCGACAGAACCTGCCCGTCACCGGGCATGCCGTCAAACGGGCTGGGTTCACCAATCAGCCCCTGATTGGGCGCACGCGTGGCCGTATCAGGGCCATTATTGGTAACAACAGGCGCTGGCTCACGCTGTGAATCCGTGCTAGTCAGGTTCGAACTGCACGCGCCCAGCCCCAGCGAAAGGACCAACACAGATGCCGTCCGGCACGCAAACCGGCGCCACGCCGAATTCCCGTTCCTCGTCGCAGACGGATGAAGTTTCGGAAAACCCACTCTCTTCACCTCCCAATGGCGTTATTTCTTCGCAGGGTAATGCGGGCGATCCGGCAAGTAAACCGGATCAAACAAGGAATGACAAAACCTTGCCATTATCGGCCGGGCTTTATCTGGTTGCTACTCCAATTGGAAATTTGGGCGATATTACGTTTCGTGCGGTCGATATCCTTAAACGGGCCGAAATTATTTTGTGCGAGGACACCCGCACATCAGGCAAGCTTTTGTCACGTTTCGGCATAAAGACCAAACGCATTGCCTATCACGAACACAACGCCGAAAAAATGCGCCCCGAAATCATGGACAGGCTTGGCAAAGGCCAGGCCATTGCCCTGATTTCCGATGCCGGAACCCCGCTGATCAATGATCCGGGTTACAAACTGGTGCGTGACTGTCAGGCGACAGGCCATACGGTAACGACGGCCCCCGGGGCTTGTTCCCCGATTGTCGCGCTGATTTTATCGGGCCTGCCCAGCGACCATTTCTTTTATGGCGGTTTTTTACCGCCCAAATCGATGGCGCGGCAAAAAGAACTGACCCGCTTTGCCCCCATTCCCGGCTCGCTGATTTTTCTTGAAAGCCCCAAACGCCTGGCGGCCTGCCTGCGTGACATGGCCGATTGCCTGGGGGAAAGTCGCCCCGCTGCCGTTACCCGCGAACTGACCAAACTGTTCGAGGAAGTCCGGCCCGGCACACTGGCAGACCTGGCCGCGCACTATGACGAGGCCGGTGCGCCCAAAGGCGAAGTCGTAATTGTGGTTGGCCCGGCACCGGCAGGATCAAATGAGCCCTCGGCCGATGAAGTCGACGACCGGTTGCGGGTGCTGTTGCAAAGCAACCGGACCAAGGATGCAGCCGATATTCTGGCGCGCGAAACCGGCCTTAAAAAACGCGATCTTTATAACCGCGCCCTGGAACTGGGGCAGGATAGCTAGGCGCCATGGGCCAATCCCCTCGGCGCCAAACCCGCAACCCGGACCAAAGATCATCCCGAGCCCTTGCCGAAAAGGCCGGTCGCCGGGCCGAAAGCCTGTGTTGTTTGTGGTTATCGATCAAGGGATACCGCATTCTGGCACGGCGCTATCGCGGTATGGGCGGCGAAATTGACATCATCGCGCAAAAATCAGGCATTCTAGTTGCCATTGAGGTCAAACACCGCACCTCTGAAAATGCGGCCCTGTTTGCGGTTACCCCGCGCCAACAAAGCCGCATTGCCCGCAGCCTGCAAGGATTTGCCGCCCGAAACGGCCATGATGGCGACATGCGCATTGATGTGATGACGGTGCAACCATGGTGCCGCATCCGCCATCATATCAATGTCTGGATGGGGTCATAAATACGTGCAGGCGATAATCGCAGAACAGGATGTCAGGGTCAGGGGTGCATTTTGGCCCCTTTGACAATTTTATCCGCCACCCGTTTTTCCGCCCGCAATGCAATGCCAACCACTTTGGCATCATCCGGGGCAAATTGCGCAAAAACCTCGCGGTTGGCGGCGTCATGGCCGGTTGAAAACATTTCCTCGATATAAAGCGAGGCCGGAACGCCACGATCAATGATGCGATTGTGGATTTTACCCAATGTTGCCTGGTCGGCTGCCAGCACGATGGCGGGTTGCACCGACATGGGATTGTATTTATTGCCGTTGCGATCCACATAATCTTCGCCGATGATTTCGGGAAATTTTGCGATAATACCGCTCATCAAAAAGGCTGTCACATTTAGCGACTGCCAGCTTTCAAGGTCGTTTCGCAATACAATGGCAACTTTGGTATCAAACATGAACGTCATAATCCGCATAGCTAATGAAAGGGGAAAAGATGACTTCGCTTGTAACCTCCCCCGATAGCGCCGGTATTGAACGTTTGTGCAATCTTTCCACCCGCGAACGTTTTTTAACCGCCCCGGCCCTGCCCGGCATTGAACGGATAGAAGCACAGTTTTACGGCGATATGTTTTCCCCGCATCGCCACGATACCTATGCGCTGGGGGTAACCTTGCACGGGGTGCAAACATTTTCGTATCGAGGGGCCAAACAATTTAGCCAGCCAGGCAATATCATCGTCCTGCACCCCGATGAAATCCACGATGGCGGGGCCGGCACCGAAGCCGGTTTGCGTTATCGGATGCTCTATCTGGAACCGTCATTATTACGGCGCGGGCTGGGTGAAAATGCCGGTAGTTTACCCTTTGTCGCCCAGCCGGTTTTTTCGGACCCGGCCCTGTCTGCTACCTTGCTTGAAATGCTGGCCCATCTTGACAGCGACCTTGATGAATTGCTGATTGATCAACTGGTATGCGGAATCGCCGAAGGGCTGTCGCGCCACGCGAAACAGCCGATTCGCCGCAGCAAAAACCTTGCAACCACCCGCATGGAACGTGCGCGCCAGTTCCTGGAAGCCAACATCAATGATGTCGTTACCTCGGCGGAACTTGAAGACGTTACCGGGCTGGATCGCTATACCCTGATCCGGCAGTTCAAGGCCTGTTTTGCCACCACCCCGCACCGGTTTCTGGTCATGCGGCGGTTACAGCGCGCCAAAACCCTGATCGCGCAAGGCGAACCATTGGCCGGTATTGCGGCTGAAACCGGTTTTGCCGATCAAAGCCACCTCAACCGCCATTTCAAACAGGCCTTTGGCATTACACCGGGCCGTTGGGCCGATATGATCCGACCACACCAAAGCCCGTCCATGCCGCTGATTGCCCCGTAATATGACCCCAGATATTACCCTGAAACAAAATCGGCAGGCATTGCTGCCCGCCGACTGTAAACAGAATAGATTTATCTGCAATCAGGCACATCAGCCCTTGCGATACCCACTCTGACGTTCCAGCATCCAGCCCGGATATTCTACCGGCAAGGCACTGACAGCGTTCAGGGCTTCAAGGTCGGCGCCGGTCAGTTTGATGCCGGTTGCCTTGATATTATCTTCAAGCTGTTCGGTGCGTTTTGCCCCGACAATAACGCTGGTCACCGCTTGCTGATGCAGCAACCACGCCAGAGCAATTTGCGCCACACTGCAATCATGCGCCCGGGCAACAACCCGCATTGTGTCGATACAGTCATAGGCGCGGTCGCGGTTTACCGGCGGAAAATCGAAACTGGCCCGGCGGCCTTCGCCATCGGTTTCGTTATCGCGGTCATATTTGCCGCTCAGCAATCCCCCGGCAAGCGGGCTCCAGACCATAAGACCCACATTTTCCGACTTTAACATCGGTACAATTTCGCGTTCCAGGTCACGCCCAGCCAATGTGTAATAAGCCTGCAGTGACGCAAACCGTGCCAGGTGATGGCGTTCGGAAATGCCCAGTGCCTTTACAATTTGCCACGCAGCCCAGTTTGACACGCCGATATAGCGAACATGCCCGTGTTTCACCAGGGTATCCAACGCATCCAGCGTTTCTTCAATGGGTGTTGCGGTATCAAACCCGTGAATCTGATACAGGTCGATATGGTCGAGCTGCAACCGTTTCAAGCTGGCCCTGGCCTGATCCATGATGTGATGGCGCGAGGCCCCGGTGGAATTGACATTAGCCCCCATACGACCAAAAACCTTGGTGGCAACCACCACATCTTCGCGCGCCACCCCCAGGTTTTTCAGGGCCTGACCGGTAATTTCTTCCGATTTGCCTTCTGCATAGACATTGGCGGTATCAATAAAATTGATTCCGGCATCAAGGGCGGTTTTCACCAGCTGATCAGCATCACCTTGCTGAACCTTGCCGATTTTTTGCCACATCTCGCCCTGGCCGCCAAAGGTCATGGTGCCCAGGCACAGTTCCGAGACAAAAAGCCCGGTTTGACCAAGTTTGTTATATTGCAACGGTTCGGTCCTTTCTTAAGCGGGGAAGAAAGAGTGCCGCGGTTTTAAAACCAGCCCCGAACAGGCAACTTACCACACGGTAGCGCCCCGGGCAGATCCACACACGGACACGAAAGATGCACTAAACATAACCGTGATGCGGTTGCTGGCAATGGGCTCCGTAGGATCAGGCAAGGATCAAGGCGTATTATTTCATCGTCACCCGTCGCCACCCGAAAACAGGCAAGGCCAGCTTAAAAGTGGTGGAATTAACCATCAAAAGACTGTTTTTAGGCCAAAAAACCCGCCAAACAGCATCAACACCCCCTGCAATACCCTGCTTTTTTAAAACTCCTTAACATCCGTGGCCCATAGTAAGCGTTGCAATGGGGCGGACAGGTAGTTCAATGACGTCTATTTCCAAACCGGGCAATCATCATGACCCGGGACAAAAATATAACAGGCACAAATTTCCTGCACGTCTGGGCGCTTGCCTTTTGCTGGGCGCTGCCTTGCTGGCAAATGGCGGCTGCACATCGCTGGTGGTAGGGGCCGGTGCCACTGCCGGTGTCGCTGCGATGCAGGAACGGGGCTTTAAAAACTCGGTCAGTGATAACGCCATCAACGCCAATTTATGGCGCAAATATCTGGAAATCGACAAGCAGATGTTTGTCGATATCGAAATTGAAGTGGTCGAAGGCGAAGTATTGCTGGCGGGATACGTTCCCACTGCCGATGTCGAAATGACAGCTGTAAAAACCGCGTGGCAAACCGATGGTGTAAAACGCGTGATCAACCAATTAAAGGTTGGCAAGGAAGTTGGCCTGATTGATGCGGCCAACGATCTTTTGATCAGTACGCGCATAAAAACCGCGCTGATGTTTGACAGCCGCGTTTATGCGATTAACTACAATATAGAAACCGTTGACGGCACTGTTTACCTGATGGGGATCGCCCAGAACAAGGACGAGCTTGATCGGGTTATTTCGCATGTGCGTGCGACGAGTTATGTTAAAAAGGTTGTCAGTTTCGTTCGTTTAAAAGACGACCCTACACGCAAGAGGACTTGAAAATCACAGGCGTCATCCCGGAAACAGATCGTCAGAAATCGGCTTTGCGGTGGCTGGAATCGTATGCGCAAGGACAATATCCTGACGCGACAGCGGCCGAGGCAGCGTTGCATTTTGCCAGTCTGGACAAGACCGACCGTGATATTTCGCCTTATCTGGCCCGGCTTGATGACATTTGTGCCGACCTGGAGCGCAGCATTGCCGATGCCGCCGGAGCAGGCGGCAGTTCGCCGCGCGTGATGGACCTGGCAATTGCCCTGCAACATGTCATTCCCGGATATCATGGGTATCAGGGCGACGAGGAAAATTACGACGATACCGACAACGCCAACCTGATGAGCGTGATTGACCGCAAACGTGGCCTGCCTGTGGCACTGGCACTGTTGTATTTACATGCGGCAACGCGTTGCGGCCTTGATATGACCGGCATCGATTTTCCCGGTCATTTCCTGTTGCGCCTTGAAGCCCACGGGGAACGGGTACTGATTGACCCGTTTCACAATGGTATTGTTTTAGGTGCCGCCGAACTGCGTGAACTTTTGAAAGCCTTTCAGGGACTGGATGCCGAACTACAGCCCGAACATTACCGCGAGGCGAACGAAAGAACGATTTTGTTGCGCCTGCAAAATAACATCAAGGTCCGGGCCCTTCGCAGTGGTGACCTTGCCTATGCCACAACCATTCTTGAACGCTGCCTGATCATTGCCCCGGATGAAGCCGGGTTATGGCATCAGGCCGGAACACTTCACGCCCGCCTTAACAATGATGAAAAGGCACTGGCCGCCTTCGAGAAATTTCTGGCCCTTAACCATGATCAGCGCCATCACCAGCGCATCCGCAGCCTTGCAGCCGAATTGCGCGACAGAATTGCCGGCATAAAACCCGACGACACACACGCAGAAACCTCATCGTCCCCCGATGCCGACGAAACCGTTATACAGTTTCATCCGACAAAACCATCGGCGGACAAAACACCTGATGACCCTTCGCCAGCGTAGCTGGTTGATTCTGCGTCAGAAACACATCGCGGCATTAGCAAATATTTTGCAGGCATGAAACGGCCTTTAACAATTATTCACATATCTCACCAAGATCATCAGACATAATCTATAAGAATTTAATTATTAAAAATAACTCAAATTAAAGCAAAATAGCATTAAATAAAATTTCCTAATTTATATTTGGCAAAATGTTCGTTCCGAAAATTCGGCATTAAGGCAAGGATCGTTAGCCAGTTGAAAACACCAGAAATTCGCGCCTTTACGCGAATACAAACCGGTCTTTCGCGCCAGCCCGTCCTGTTAAAACTTCAAACTATTCCGGCTGAGGTAATGCCGAACGGCGCAGCGCAATCCAGAATGACACTTGCGACACAACGCCCGCCGCGGACAGAACAAGCGCCGCCGCCAGCGCCGGATTATCACCAAGCCCGGCAAGAGCGGTACAAATTGCGCCAACCGCCATTTGGGTGCTGCCATAAAGGCCGGACGCCGAGCCAATAACCTGCGGATTAACGCTTATGGCTTCGGTCAGGGCGGCGGGCGATGCCGTTCCAGCGCCCAGAGTGAACAAAAACATTAAACCGATGGCATTAATCACTGTCAGATTGCCCGTTAAAACGACCGCCAGCAGCGAAAAAGCCGCGGCAACGCTTACCAGATTTGCCACCACCAGCAACCGGCGCAAGGGCACATGGCGGATCAGCCGACCTGCCAGCAAACTGCCAAACCAGACGCCCAAAATCAAAACTGCCAGATATGGTCCAATTTCGCTGGTCGGCCGGTTAAGCTGATGCACGAAGATAAACGGTGCGGCACCAATAAAGGCGTACATCGCCGTGGTGGCGCAGCCCCCGCCAATGGCATAGCCCAAAAAAGCAGGTGAACGCAGTAAGCTGAAATAATTGCGCACCACAGCCAGCCCTTCGCTCGCCATGGCATTCCCGCCGGTTTCCGGCAAAAGCCGCCAGGTTAGAACAACGTTGATCACCCCGAGCCCGCATAAAAATAGCAGCACCGAGCGCCAGCCAAGATCGCCGGCCATCAAACCACCAAGCAATGGTGCAAACCCGGGACCCAATGTAACCATCAAATTCATCAGGGCCAGCCGCCGGGTTGCTTCTTTGGGCGCGCAGGTATCGCGCACGATGGCACGCCCCAGGACCAGGCCCGCACACCCGCCCAGCGCCTGAAACAACCGCGCTGCAATAAGCCAATGGACTTCCGGTGCCAAAAGCGCCCCGACACCTGCAACAGTATATAATGCAAGCCCGACCAACAAAGTCGGCTTACGCCCGAACCGGTCCGATACCGGCCCGTAAATCAGCTGGCCAACTGCCAGCCCCAAAATATAAATGCTGATCGTCATTTGCATGGCACCGGCATCGGCACCAAGGTCAGCCGCGGCCAATGGCAATGCCGGAACAAAGATATGCATCGCAAGTGTGCCGCTAAACGTTACCAGAGCAAGCAGCCAAAGTGGTGCGGCCCGGGTTTTCAACCCCTGTTTGGCCTGCGCGACACCCCCTGTGTATTTTTCATCTCCGTGCCGTTGTGTATTTTGGACGCTGCGTTGACCGTTTTTCGCGCCAACAGGTTGTACATTATCTTGCCAGGCGATACCGGCATCCGAATTTCGATTTATTGTTTCGATATCAGAATGTTTAGAACACACTTCGGGACAGTCGGCCGGGTCGCCGTCAGAGCTTAACGAAATCCTGTCCATTCTACGCGGCCCCACCTTTGGTTTGGCGCGCAACATGGGCCAACACACGCAAAGTTGTGGCGATATCATCGGGGCTGACACCGCTTAGGGCATGTTCACGGACATTGGCCGCGGCCATTTCGACTTTTTCGACCATCGCACGTCCTGCCCCGGTAATTGTTATGGTTTTGGCACGGCGGTCACCGGCCTCTTCCTGCCGATCAATCAGGCCATCTTTTTGCAGGCAATCCAGCAGCCGCACGACCGCTGACCCATCAAGCATCAATCCTTCGGCCAGTTGTTTTTGCCGCAAGGGTTCGGGCGCGCGCGCCAAATGCACAAGCGGTAACCATGTTGCCTCGGTCAGGCCAAAGGGTTGCAAGCCCATGTCAACGGCCCGTCGCCATTGCCGGGCAGCCTGTGCCAGCATGGGGCCAAAACTGGTTTTGGGTAAATCCGGATTGGAAACCACAATGCCATCCTCATTAGATGATATATCATCTAATTTTATATCATCTAATTTCCTGTCAAGCCAGATGTGCCATGTGCCAGACGCAAAATTGGATTTTTATCGATATAGAATTTGTTAAATAACTCTATATCGATATATTTTATAGTTATCTGATTAATCCTAAAGACGTACAAAACAGTCGGTATTAGTTGGGAATGACACCAAACAGCCGAGAAATGGCCTGATATTTGGGATCAGATTATCTTCAAAATGCTTAATCAATATGTTTTTGGTGCAAATTATGGGATTTAACAAAAAAAATACAGTACTTAATGCAGTCACATGAACATTAGGATTTCTGCGGGGTTTTGCCTGGCGCCCGACGATATTTTGCGCACTCAAAGCCATCATCACTTTTGATAAAGACCACACCGGTCATTGCAGCATCGCGCGAAAAGATGCCAAAACCGATCCGCTGTCGAACCGGTTTGGCGCCTGAAAAACAACATATGAAGTTTTGTTTTTAAGGACATCCCTTAAAACAAACGGCTGCGCAACGGTCGCAAAACTTGCACGTCGGGTCCGAACCATTATACTGCCGCGCAAATTACCGGGCGATCTTACCGGCCCCATTACCCAACCAGCAGGAACCATAGATGAGCGCACCCACAGTTGATGTTGTCGGAATTGGCAACGCCATCGTCGATGTTTTGACCCATTGCACCGAAGACGACCTGACCCGTCTGAAGCTGGTTAAAAACGCGATGACCCTGATCGACACCGACACCGCCGATGCGCTTTATACGGAAATGGGGCCGGGCATCGAAATGTCTGGCGGGTCGGCGGGTAACACGCTGGCCGGGATTGCAGCCCTGGGGGGCAAAGGTGCCTATATTGGCAAAGTCCGTGATGATCAACTGGGGTCGGTATTTCGCCACGACATTCGCGCCATGGGCGTCAGCTTTGATACAGCCGCTGCCAGTGACGGGTCGTCAACTGCGCGCTGCCTTATTTTTGTGACCCCGGACGGTCATCGCACCATGAACACCTTTTTGGGCGCCTGCACCGAACTGGGACCGAACGACATTGATGCCGAGCTGATCAAGTCGGCAAAGGTCACATATATGGAAGGGTATTTGTGGGACCGCGACGAAGCCAAGGAAGCCTTCGTTCTGGCCGCAAAAATTGCCCATGAAGCCAACCGCCAGGTTTCGATCACGCTGTCAGATTCTTTTTGTGTTGATCGTCACCGCGATTCATTCCGCGATCTGGTTCATAACCATGTCGATATTCTTTTCGCCAATGAAGACGAAATTAAATCGCTTTATGAAGTCGACACCTTCGACGAAGCCCTGATTGAAGTCCGTCGCCACTGCAAGGTGGCCGCCCTGACCCGCAGTGAAAAAGGCTCGGTTATTGTTTCGGGCGATTCCGTTATCGAGGTTGCGGCCGAACCGGTAATCAAGGTCGTTGACACCACCGGCGCCGGTGACCTTTTTGCATCGGGATTCCTTTACGGCTATACACAGGGTTTCGATCTGGCCACCTGCGGGCGTCTGGGATCGATCTGTGCAGCCGAGATCATTTCGCATATGGGGGCACGCCCGGACGCAGACCTTAAAACCCTGTGCCAGGGGGCCATTCCGGCCTAAGCAACTGCAAATACAAAATTTCACGGGACGGCAACAAACGCGCCGTCCCGCAGAAATACGCCGCTAATCCGCACATGCCCGTCATTTCGCAGTTGCAAAGCATTGACAATCTGCGGCCAATGGCGCATGTACCCGGCGTCTGTGTTGTATTTTTAACAAATCAAGCACTCTGGCATTTGCAAGGCAGGTGATGCGCCGCGACGTAAGCGAGCAGCACTCCGCCTTCACAATATATATCGCCCAATCTTGTTTCTGACCGATGCGCTTGGCACGACCGGCGCGCGGCATGTTATACGGAGTCCGCGCCCATGAAGCTGCGCAATATCGCCATTATCGCCCACGTTGACCACGGTAAAACAACCCTGGTTGACTCCATGTTCCGCCAGTCCGGCGTCTATCGTGACAACCAGCGCGTTGATGAACGCGCGATGGACAGCAACGATCTGGAACGTGAACGCGGCATTACCATTATGGCAAAGCCGACCGCGATTCAGTGGGGGGAAACCCGCATTAACATCGTCGATACCCCTGGCCACGCCGATTTCGGTGGTGAAGTCGAACGTATTCTGTCGATGGTTGATGGTGTTGTTCTGCTGGTCGACTCGGCCGAAGGCCCGATGCCGCAGACCAAGTTCGTTCTGGGTAAAGCCCTGAAACTTGGCCTGAAGCCAATCGTGATCATCAACAAGATCGACCGTCCGGACCAGCGCGCTGAAGAAGTGCTTGACGAAATTTTCGATCTGTTCGTTTCGCTTGAAGCCAATGACGAACAGCTGGACTTCCCGGTTCTGTATGCATCCGGCCGTGATGGCTGGGCTGCTGAAAACCCCGAAGGCCCGAAAGAAAACCTGACCCCGCTGATGGATCTGGTTCTTAGCTATGTTCCGGCCCCGAAAGCCGAAGTGGACGCCCCGTTCGCCATGATCGCCACCATGCTTCATGCCGATAACTTCCTGGGTCGTATTCTGACCGGCCGTATTGCACAGGGCCGTGCCAAACTGAACATGCCGGTTAAGGTTCTGCGCGGTGACGGCACCGTTGAAACCGGGCGCCTTTCGAAACTGATGGGTTTCCGGGGTCTGGATCGTGTGCCGCAGGAAGAAGCCGAAGCAGGCGACATTATCGCCATTGCCGGTTTGACCGACGCCACCGTGGCCGACACCATCTGTGCTGCCGACGTTAAAGTTGCGATCAAAAGCCAGCCGATCGATCCGCCGACCCTGGCGATGACCTTCTCGGTCAACAACTCGCCGCTGGCCGGCCAGGAAGGCGACAAGGTTACCTCGCGTATGATCCGTTCGCGTCTCGAACGCGAAGTTGAAGGCAACATTGCCATTCAGCTGACCGAAACCGAAGACAAGGATGCCTTCGAAGTTGCCGGTCGTGGCGAATTGCAGCTGGGCGTTCTGATCGAAACCATGCGCCGCGAAGGCTATGAACTGTCGATCTCGCGTCCGCGCGTTCTGATCAAGGAAATCGACGGCGTTCTATCTGAACCGTTTGAAGAAGTTCAGGTTGACGTTGACGAAGAATATGCCGGTTCCGTCGTTGAAAAAATGAGCCTGCGCAAAGCCGAAATGACCGACATGCGGTCATCGGGTGGTGGCAAGACCCGTATTCTGTTCCTGGCCCCGTCACGTGGCCTGATCGGCTATCATGGTGAATTCCTGACCGATACCCGTGGTACCGGCGTTATGAACCGTGTTTTCCATTCCTATGGCCCGGTCAAGGGTGCCATTGCCGGGCGTCGTAACGGCGTTCTGATCTCGAATGATCAGGGCGATGCGGTTGCCTATGCGCTTTGGGGTCTTGAAGATCGCGGCATGATGTTTATTGAGCCGGGCGCACGCGTCTATCAGGGCATGGTCATTGGTGAACACAACCGTGACAACGACCTGGAAGTAAACATCCTGAAGGGCAAAAAGCTGACCAACGTTCGGGCATCGGGCAAGGATGATGCGATCACCCTGACCCCGCCGCGCCAGATGAGCCTGGAAGAAGCCCTTGCTTACATTCAGACCGACGAACTGGTCGAAGTGACCCCGCAAAGCATCCGTATTCGCAAGCTGCACCTTGATCCGAATATCCGCAAGCGCGAAAGCCGCAAGAAAGACTAAACGCCGCTTAAACGACGTTTCATTCGTTCTTCTGACAAGGCCGGTCCCTATTGGACCGGCCTTGTTGCATTCCTGCCCGCGAATAACTGTCATATTTTAACTACGATCTTGCGACGCTTTGGGCATTCTTTAACTGATGGCACCATATGGTCTGCAAAAGGCAGCCGGATATTCAGGGGGAAAAATGAATAGCCACACCAAACGCAGCTGGGGTGAGGCGTTTCGCGCCCTGACCAACCCGCGGGTTATTACGATGCTGTTTCTGGGGTTTTCCGCCGGAATTCCCATTTTGCTGATTTTCTCTACGCTGTCGATCTGGCTACGCGAAGCCGGGGTGGAACGTGCGACGGTTACCTATTTCAGCTGGGCGGCCCTGGGGTATTCCTTCAAGTTCGTCTGGGCACCTTTAATCGACCGTCTCCCCCTGCCGATCCTTCACACCACCCTGGGCCGACGTCGCAGTTGGCTGATTGTTGCGCAAACCGCCATCATTGGCGCCATATTATGGATGGGCCTGACCGACCCGGCCCACAATCTGACCATGATGGCCTTTGCGGCCGTGGCCCTTGGTTTTGCCTCGGCAACACAGGATATTGTCATTGATGCCTATCGTATCGAGGCTGTCGATACCGATTTGCAGGCCATGATGAGTTCAGCCTATATCGCCGGATATCGCATTGGCATGATTGTGGCCGGTGCAGGCGCGCTGACCATCGCCGCACTGATCGAAGGGGAAGGCACCTACCAGCCCCTGGCGTGGCGTGTGGCCTATGGCTGCATGGCGCTGGCGATGTGTGTGGGGGTATTGACAACCTTGCTGGTCAGTGAACCCACGGTGGTGCGCAAGGACAGCAAATATTTCCACCACACCAGCGACTATATCCGCTTCCTGCTGATGTTCGCGCTGACCATCATCACCTTCATTGCGGCAAATATCTATGTTGGCGATGCGGTTGAACCGATGAAAACGGCGATGGTTAACGGCGGCATGACCAAAGAACTGGCCGGTTTTCTAACCGGTACCTTGCAACTGGCTGTCGCGGTGATATTGGCAATTGCCGTTGCCTGGGCGACCACCCTGGCGGGGATAACCCCGCGCGAGATGGTGCGTGAAACCTATGTCGCCCCGATCAAGGATTTCATCGACCGCTATGGCAAGGTCGCCATCGTTGTTCTGGCATTGATCGGGTTTTATCGCATTGCCGATATTGTTATGGGGGTCATGGCCAATGTGTTTTACACCGATATCGGCTTTTCCAAGGAAGAGATCGCAGCTGTATCAAAAACATTTGGCCTGTTCATGACCATTGCCGGCAGTTTCCTGGGGGGGGTCCTGTCGGTGCGCTACGGTGTGATCAAAGTATTGTTTCTGGGTGCCTTGCTATCAGCCATCACCAACATCCTGTTTGCCGTCATGGCGCAAATTCCCGCCAATACAGTAATGTTTGCCGTGGTGATCATGGCCGATAATCTGTCGGGTGGCCTGGCAACGGCTGCTTTCATCGCCTATTTGTCCGGGCTGACCAACATTTCCTTTACCGCCATGCAATATGCCATTTTCAGTTCCATCATGACCCTGTTTCCCAAGGTCATTGCCGGGTTTTCCGGAACGGCGGTTGATGCGGTTGGTTACCAGGCCTTTTTCATTGGTACGGCCATTCTGGGATTACCGGTTTTACTTCTGGTCGTGCTGGCAGGCCGCCTGACCGATGTTGAAAACCCGAAATCCGGAACCGCCAAAACAACAGCCCGGTAACAAAACCCCGGGCCTGTGCTGTTTTCCTACAGCACGGTCAATTTCGCGCCCCCAACAAGGCCCACGCTGGTATAGGCGCCTTTCGCACCGTCTTTGAAAAACAAAACCCCCGCTTTTTTCAAAGCGGGGGTTTTTCGTTGCCAAACCCGATTTATCCGGGCCCGGTCAAAGCTATATTTTTCAGGCGGCCTGTTCGGCCTCGTCCTGGGTCAGCAATGCATAGATTGCATCAGCCGATGCAGCCCCACGCAGCTTTTCACACATACCCTGATTGCGCAGCAACCGGGAAATACGTGCCAAAGCTTTCAAGTGATCGGCACCGGCCTCTTCAGGGGCTACCAGCATACAAAACAGATCGACAGGCTGTTCATCGACAGCATCAAATTCAATCGGATTTTGCGCACGGGCAAATACCATGTAAAGCCGGTCCAGATCGCCCAGCTTTCCATGCGGAATCGCCACGCCACCACCAACGCCGGTGCTGCCCAGCTTTTCACGGTCAAGCAAAACAGAGAAAATCTGCCCTGCGTCACGTCCGGTTACCTCGGCGGCTTTTTCTGCGAGTTCTTCGAGAACAGCCTTCTTGGCACCGGAACGCAATGCCGGAATAACCCCTGACGGGGAGAGAATTGTTGAAATGTCCATCTTTCGCGTTGCGTTGTTTGGACCAGAGGTCGCGTTCGTCAGGCTGCCCCGGCTTTTTCATCAGCCGGATCAAGCCAGCCAATGTTGCCATCGGCCCGACGATACACGACGTTCAATCCGCCATGTTTGCCATTCCGGAACATAAGCGCCGGAATATCCCCCAAATCGAGACGCATGACCGCCTCACCAACAGAGAGCGTATCAATGCGATCGGGTGTTTCTGCAACGATCAACGGATCAAAGCCGTTTACATGATCGTCATCAGAATGATCTTCATTTTCCTGCTGGATCACGTAATGACGCGCATCCATCAAGGCATCTTCATACTGATCACGGTTCGTATGGTGATCACGCAAACGCCGTTTATAACGGCGCAACCGTTTCGCCACCTTCTCACAAGCTGCATCAAAGGCAGGATATACCTCATTTGCCGATGCTTTTGCCTGAACCAGCATGCCCTTTCCGACATGGACCGAAATCTGTGTGTGATAAAGATGAGCCTGTTTGGTAATCGTTACCGTGGCCTCGATCGCATGATCGAAATATTTCTCTACCGCAAGGTCCAAGGTCTCGACGACGTGTTCACGTAGAGCGCTGCCAACGTCAAGTTGCTTGCCAATTACTGTAATCTGCATGGATCGCCTATCCCCAGTTGAGTGACTTCCAGTACATCTGCGAACAATGGTGCCCTTCAATCAGGTGGCGGCACCATATTCCGTCGCCAATGCCAAGTCAACATTTGGGTATTCACCAATATGTTTCAATACCTTAAGCATTGTTTATTGGCATCAGGCCGTTATCGGGCCTGTGCTTTTTTCTCGCGCCGCCTTTGGACGGACGACGGAATCCGCATTGCCTCCCGGTATTTTGCCACTGTTCGCCGGGCAATGTCGATCCCTTCCTTTTGCAGAAGTTCGACAAGTTTATCATCCGATAGAATTTTTTTCGGATTTTCCCCATCTATCAATGACTTGATCCGATGCCGTACCGATTCGGATGAATAGGAATCTCCACCATCAGAAGATGAAATAGCCGTGGTGAAGAAGTATTTCAGCTCGAATATGCCACGAGGGGTCGCCATGAACTTGCCATTTGTCACCCGCGACACCGTGCTTTCATGCATCGAAATGGCTTCGGCTATATCGCGTAAAATCAACGGGCGCAGGTGCGAAACCCCGTGATTAAAGAATCCATCCTGCTGGCGAATAATCTCGGAGGCGACCTTGAGAATCGTTGTGGCACGCTGATGCAGGGCCTTAACCAGCCAATTTGCCGTTTGCAGCCGCTCGTTGACGAAACTTTTTTCTTCCCGGCCGCGAATCCCTGTGCTGATGACTGCAGCATATTCTTCGTTCACCAGAACACGCGGCAAGGCATCGTTGTTAAGTTCAATCATCCAGTTACCCGCATTGCCTGCACGCACCAGCACGTCGGGAATAACCGGTGTTGCCGGTTCACCGTCACTGGTTCGGCCTGGTCGCGGGTCCAGCGTTCTGATTTCGGCAATCATATCGGCCAGATCGTCACCATCCACACCGCAAATACGGCGCAGCCGGTCAAATTCGCGACGGGCCAGTAGCTCCAGATTATTAAGCAATGCCGCCATCGCCGGATCAAACCGGTTCCGGTCGCGCAATTGCAACTCCAGACATTCGGCAAGATTGCGGGCGAATACCCCGACCGGCTCAAACCCCTGCATCCGGCTCAGCACAGAACGAACCTGCGCCATTTCACAACCAAGAGACTCGCAAACTTCAGCCAGGTCGCCACTGACATAACCGTTATCATCAAGCATATCGATCAGATAACTGCCGATCATACGCTCCACAGCCGTGGAAAAAGCCAGATTAAGCTGATCATCAAGGCTTTGACGCAGGCTAACGGTATCGGCAAGGGTCTGTTCCAGCCCCGGCAGGTCATCACTATCCCCCCCGGACATTGACCCGCCACCCCCGGCATAGGGCTGCGAATAGTCATGGTTGGCCCCTGCGGGCGCACCATTGGATGTGATTTCACCTTCACCGTCAAAAAGGGCGTCTGCTGCACAATCAAGCGGGCTACTGGCCTCACTCCCCATACTGTCACTGCTGGCAAGGCGGTCGGTGCCGCGCATATCCTCGCGGTCGCGAAAATCGTCAATCGCGCGCGCATCCATCCCCTGCTCACCGTTGCCAACCGCTTCATCGCCGGTTTGCGCAAAGGTTTGCCCCGGTTCGGCCCGTTCCAGCAACGGGTTTTCCAGAAGCTCGCTATCAATAAAATTGGAAAGCTCGATATTGTTAAATTGCAACAGCTTAATCGCCTGCTGCAATTGCGGCGTCATGACAAGAGACTGTGACTGACGAAGATCAAGCCTTGCCTTCAGGGCCATATCAGTACCTACCCCGTATCAATCCGCTTTCCCCCATTTCCTTGCCTTGCCTTTGTAACCCGTCCGCGTTTCTTTTGATGACGCGGTATGAGTTTATTAAATTTCACCGGCAGAACAACTCTGCCGCGCCGCACCCTTACAGGCACACGGTAAACAATCCAGTCAATTGTTATCAGTCCGAAAAAGACAGGGACAGCCAAATATTAGAGCCAGGACCCTAAATTGTTTTAAAGACTGAACCGGTCACCCAGATAAACACGGCGCACATCGACATTGCGAACAATCTCGTCCGGGCCGCCTTCCATCAAGACCCGACCATCATGCAGAATATAGGCCCGGTCAATGATGTCGAGGGTTTCACGCACGTTATGGTCGGTAATCAAAACCCCGATACCACGATCTTTCAAATGCCGTACCAGATCGCGAATATCGCCAACCGCAATCGGGTCAATCCCGGCAAGCGGTTCATCAAGCAACACGAAATTGGGATGCGCTGCCAGCGCGCGGGCAATTTCACAGCGGCGACGTTCCCCACCCGAAAGAGCCAGCGCAGGCGTGCGGCGCAAATGCTCAATCGCAAATTCGGCCAGCAAATCTTCAAGGTTTTGCTCGCGCTTGATCCGGTCACCTTCGATGACTTCAAGAACAGCCATGATGTTCTGTTCTACCGTCATGCCCCGAAAAATCGAGGCTTCCTGTGGTAAGTAACCAATTCCCATGCGCGCACGCTGATACATCGGCATCATCGTAATATCGCGGCCATCCAGCGATATCGTGCCCCTGTCTGGCGATATCAGGCCGGTGATAATGTAAAAGCTGGTGGTTTTACCCGCCCCGTTCGGCCCAAGCAGGCCAACCGCCTCGCCGCGCTGTACAGATATGGAAACGTCCTTTAAAACCGGGCGCTTTTTAAAACTTTTGCCCAAATTATGTGCCACCAGCCCCTTATTTGCACTCACCAGTCGCGGCCCGCCCGCACTTTCGGCGTCAGGCAGGGCAATAGACGCATCCGCGCCCGGAGTATTTGTGCTTTTGCGAGACCAGAACACTGTCTTTCCGACCCTTCGTCAGTTTGTTTTGCCGGCTGGTTTGGCAGCGGCTTCGGGTTTCTTTTCCTTGTCAGGCACCAGCAAACCACGAACCCGTGATTTCCCGTCTCCCTTGCCATCTGCCATCAGACGGCTAATTCCGGTCTTAAGGTCAACAACGGCGCGATCCCCGTTTAACTGGTTTTTGCCGCGCGTGATCTTAACCGATCCGGTTAAAGTCGCGATACCCGTTTTTGCGTCATAAACCCCTTGATCCCCCACAACAAAATCTGTGGCTGTTTCAATGGTAACATGACCATAACCGTCAATACGTTCAAGTTCGTTATCGCCCTTGGCAGACTGAACAAACCGGGCACTTAGCACATCGGCACTCAATTGACGCCCTTCAGATATAGCAACAGCATTGCCGCGCGCCACCGCCATATGTTTGGCTTCCCAGTATTCCAGGCTGTCTTTTGCGGTCAGGGTTTCGGTCGGGGTCTTGTATTTAAGGTTTTTGCCCGTCAAAACCACCACCGCCTGGTCAATATCATAAATGGCCAGGTCGCCCGTTGCGACATCGGTGCTGGTCGACAATTTTACATGGCCATGTGCTTCCAACCGGTAAATTTCGGTTCCGGTATCAGCTTCACGATAGAAAGCGCGCAATTCATCGCTATTGACCTGTGAATCGCCACGGCGGGCAAATGCATTGCCCCGTGCGATCAACACATTGTCATTACGGCGCCATTCAATACCATTATCGGATTCAACATCAAGGCCGCCGGCACCTTGCTGGGTCAAACCCAGCGATGCCGCATGAACCGGGCTGATCCCTGCACCGCAGGCAAGCCCAACCACAAGCGTCGCCGCAAATAAAACCCCACCCCCGCGCGGCGTTCTGATCATGATTTCCCTTTCATTGCCTTGTCAAAAACCGTCAGTTTCGATTTGCCCAGAAAATGTATAACAGACCCCTTATCTTCCAGCTCAAATCCTGAATCGGACTTAATTGTTCCAAACGGCCCCTGCCCGTCAACCGGGTCAGTCCCGCTGGCATTCCCCTGTTTTAACCTGATTTTGGCACTTTCGGTATGAATCTCGAACCCCTTGTCGTGATACATATTAACAGCACCATTCAAATCCAGCCTGCTTTTACTTTCGGTATAGAACCCTTTATCCGCCGTCAAGGCGACCCAGGTGCCATCGGTCAGTGTCATATCGGCCTGCGGGCGCTCCAACAGAACATGTTCCATTGCACTTTCGCCGTCCTTGCGCTGCTCGATTGCCTCTGTCGCCGTTACGGTAAAAGGCTGGCGATTACCATCCACGCCAAAAAACCGTGGATTGCTCATGGCGACATTTTCCATCAGATCATCGGGTGAACTGGAAAAACCAAGACGAAACCCGCTTTCCTGTATCTGTTCGATCTGCGGCCACAATACCACCAAAGCCAGCAATGCCGCCGCAACCATTGGCAGAATTAACTTTAGCATTAAAACAATGCTGCGGCGAACCGGATTGATTTCAACATTGCGCCGTGTCGACGACAGCCGGTCGCGCGACTGCGGATTATGCGTCTCGCCACCGGGAATATCGGACTTTTCAGCGCTCATGATCAGGCAACTCCCAGGCGCAGCAAATCATGAATATGCACAAGACCGCACGGAGCACCCTGATCATTAACGACAAACAGCGACGTGATGCTGCGATCATTCATGATCGCCAGCGCTTCAACCGCCAGCAATTCGGCCGTTATGGCCTTTGGGTTGCGGGTCATCACGGTTTCAACCGGGCGCAAAACCAGATCATCAGCCATGTGACGACGCAAATCACCATCCGTTACGATCCCGGCAAGTTTACCGGCATCGTCCACCACGCCAACACAACCAAATGATTTGCCCGTCATTTCCATCAGGGCATCGGCCATACGGGCCTGTATCGAAATGGTTGGCAACTGATCGGCACCATGCATGACTTCGCGTACCCGCAACAAACGCTGGCCCAGCTTGCCACCGGGATGAAAAGTGCGGAAATCATCGGCGCTAAACCCGCGCCGTTCCATCAGGGCAACGGCAAGGGCATCGCCAAGGGCCAGCATCGCGGTGGTCGATGTCGTCGGTGCCTGGCGGTTGGGGCAGGCTTCAAGACTGTTGGGTAACACCAGCGGAAAATCACACTGGCTGCCGAGCGAGCTTTCGGCGCGGCGGGTCATACCGATTAACGGGATATGAAAACGCCTTGTATAGGCAATAATATCGGATAATTCCGGTGTTTCACCCGAATTGGACATCGCCAGCACGGCGTCATCCTGCCCGATCATGCCTAGGTCGCCATGGCTGGCTTCGGCAGGATGAACAAAAAACGAAGGCGTGCCGGTGGACGCAAAGGTTGCGGCCACCTTTTTGGCAATATGACCGCTTTTGCCCATGCCTGTTATCACCAGCCGGCCCTTTAACCCTTCAATCAGGGTAATGGCCCGGCAGAAATCACCATTAAGCGACTGTGCCAGTTCTTCAAGCGCAGCCGCCTCAATACCCAGAACCTTGCGGGCAACAGCGAGATCGTTTTTTTCGGCTTCGGTAACTGTCATGGGCTTCTTTAATGTCATCGGTCCACCACCGGCCCGATTGCGATTTAATCTACAACCGGGGTTCACTGGCGTAAAAATGTGTCAACAACACGGACGTTTGGCCCATCACCCTAACGGGTAACGGGAGATAAACCGGTCCTAATGGGCAAAGATGTCTGTTTCGGCCCATCCTGCAAGGTCCAGGCTGGCGCGGGTCGGCAGGAAATCAAAACAGGACTGGGCAATTTCCATGCGACCTTCACGAACCAGGCGACGATCAAGCTCTTCTTTCATCTTGTGAAGATACAACACGTCGCTGGCAGCATAGGCGATTTGCTCGGCGCTTAGCTCGGCGGCACCCCAGTCCGAGCTTTGCTGCTGTTTGGAAATTTCAACACCCACCAGCTCGCGCACCAGGTCTTTCAAACCGTGGCGGTCGGTATAGGTCCGGATCAGTTTTGAAGCGATTTTGGTGCAATAAACCGGGGCGCAACGTACACCAAGATACGCATCCATGACGGCAATATCGAAACGGCCAAAATGGAACAATTTCAATACATCCGGGTCCGCCAGCATTTTTTTCAAATTGGGCGCGCTGTAATCAGCGCCATCAAATTTGACCAAATGGGCATCGCCATCACCAGACGATAATTGTACCACACACAAACGGTCACGATGCGGGTTTAACCCCATCGTTTCGCTGTCGATCGCAACAATTTTGCCAAGATCAAGCCCGTCGGGCAAATCTCCGTGATGGAGGTAATTTGTCATCGCGATTCTCCGGTCTGAAAGTTTGGCCCTGTCTTAACACAGCAAAGGCGTGCCCGCGACGCAAAAGACATCTCTAATTTGCGGATAATATGCTTAAAATCGGCAAAATCCGGGCATTTGGACCACACGGCACAAAACAGGCCCCCTAACCCGTAACATGGGACGACCGCTTAAAAACATTCAACGCCGCCACCGCACAGCCAATTGACATCCAGGCAAGAATGGCCGGCCAGTTTGAAAAGGCACTTTGTGTTGCAGCAAAGGGAAAGAAAGATGCATTCAACGTTGCCAGATAGAAGGCAACCAGCACCGTTTGTGTATGCCCGGCACGGATCAACCGCACCCCGGCCCAAATAACAATTCCGACAAAAACCAGCCACGGCAATGTTCCGGCAAGGCCACTACTGGCCAGCCATTCGGCATAAATATTATGAGGGTGCGGATAACAGCCAAATCCCAGCGCTTCAGGTGGTTGCTGTGCGCGGCAAACTTTTTCAAAGCTGCCCATGCCAATACCGGTTAAGGGGTTTTCGGTAAAAAAGCGCCAGCCCATCAAAACCAGCTTGCCATAAATCGAGTCTGCGTAATCAGAGACAACGGACCCTAACGCAACCACACGCCCGGCGATACGGTCGCTAAAGGACAACAAAAGCCCAAGGCCCACAACCCCAACTGCGCCTAAAAACACCGATAGCACCCGGGCGCGACCACCGCTGATAAACAAGCCAATCACAATCGCAACCAGCCCCATCAGGGTTAAAACACTGGCAGTACGTTCCCCACTGAGGAAAATAACAGCCAGCACCGGCACCATCACCCAGGCACCGATCAAAAACAGACGTTTTTCCCCAAGCTGTTCGCGCGCCACAAACGCCAGAGCCATAATACCGAATGCCAGTTTTGACAGGTAGCTGCCAATATTTGGGCGATCAAGCGGCCCGGTCAGGCGATCTCCGTTTGAGACCATTCCCTGCCCACCCAGCAGCGAATAACCCGCAAAAAACTGATAAAACGCATCAAGAGCGGCAACAAACAGGGCGGCAAAAGTTGCATAACACACCGCACGGATCGCCGCCTTATCGACCAGAACCCAGCGGGTGACTGCGGCATAAAACACCACAAACCGCACCCAGATCAGCCCACGGGCAAAATTTTTCCCCGGATATTCGCCAAAAGGGGCGACCACAACTACCAGCATCAGCAATGCCAGCAGCAAAACCGCAACATCGATCTGCCGCGCCCATGCCCAATCACGGCGCAAGGTACTGCGCACCAGAAACAATACTGCCACCAACACCAGCGATACATCGGCAGCCCCGCGCGCAAACAGCAAAAAAGTCGGGATCAGGCACAAAAAGACCAACGCCGCCATATGCAGGCGACGTTCGATTTTATCACTATAAGGCAGTGCAACGGCAAATCTGGTCACGGGCGGTCGGGCCTCCGAATTGCGGGGATTTGGGCAAACGCATCATGGAACATATCTATCATTTTGCTGTCGGGGGATAGCAAACCTGCCTTGGCGGCAAAATAGGCAAACTGAACTTTTAATCCCGGCAGCGCCGCGCCATCGCGTGCGGCCTTGCGCGCTGCAGAAACACATTTCCGAGCCAGTTTCATTCGGCTACTGGCCGGCAAATCAGGATGCTGACGCAAAAAATGATAGAACGTCATGAAGCGGTCGTGATGTTGCTGAATTTTGTTGTCCGACAAATGGCTTCCCGCTGCGGGCACCCAGGTGACAACTGCCGAACTGTCAACAAGACAACGGGCATGGGCCGCCAACCTTAATGGCAGCGATTCATCCTGCACAAATACCTGTTCATCGCACCCGCCAGCACGCAAAAAAAGGGCTCGTTCGACAAGCCACGTCATGCGGACGATCCCCCGGCCCAATACCCGGCCCAGCGGATCTTGAAAAACCTTTTCCGCCCCGTCGGGCATAATAGTGCCTGCCTGTATCTGATCAATTGGATCGGCAGTTTTGTGCCATTTCCCATGTACCATATCGGCATCATGACGGCCAGCAAGGCCCAGCAACGTGGCAATAGCATTGGGGGCC
>NZ_JFJZ01000049.1 GCF_002115825.1 Thalassospira sp. MCCC 1A01428
ATCAAATGCCGGGACTAAACATGTTATTCCCCCTGTTTGGGCACAGGCCCTGGGCAAACATGGCGGCGATCCATCGGGGTGGCATATGCCTGACTGGTCCCCAGCGCAGGCGATTGAATTTATGGATCGTTTGCATATTCAAACCGGTATTCTGTCACTCACCGCGCCCGGTGTTGCCGGTTGGCACGGGCAGGAACGCCGCGATATGGCGGCACGGGTCAATGATTACAGTGCTGAACTGGTGTCCACGCAACCGGCCCGATTTGGCAATTTCATCACCTTGCCCTTGCCCGATATTGACGGCACCCTGCACGAAATTGACCGTGGCTTTGACAGTTTAGCGGCGGACGGCGTTGTTTTACTTACCAATTATGACGGCGAATATCCCGGCGATGCCAGGTTTGACCCGGTTTGGGCCGCCCTTAATGCCCGCAAGGCTGTTGTCTTTGTCCATCCAACCAAACCCTTTGGCCTTGATGTGATTACCGGTATTCCCGCCCCCACGCTTGATTATCCGTTCGACACCACCCGGCTGGCGGCACAACTGGTGTTTAACGGCGTAACCCGCCGCTATCGCGATGTAAAAATCATTCTGTCCCATGCCGGAGGATTTTTACCCTATGCCGCCCAGCGCTTTGCTGAACTGGCAACTGCCTTTCGCAGCGACATTACCGACCCGGCCGCTATCCTGGAGGAATTTCGCCGGTTTTATTTTGATACGGCCCTGTCATCCAGCCAATATGCCCTGCCCAGCCTAACGGCATTTGCAAAACCCGAACACATCCTGTTTGGCAGTGATTTTCCCTATGCCCCGGCCCGTATCGGGCAATCGTTTGCCAACCAGCTTGATGAAAACACCACCTTGTCAGATCAAACAAAAACAGCAATTAACCGCGATAATGCCCTGTCGCTGTTTCCCCGGCTGACACACGCAAAATAACCGCTGACAAACCTTTAAGCCGCGTTATCCGCAGGCTATGCCAGGCTACATTGATGGCTGGCATGGCCTGCTGCCCCGTTTAACAACAATTGCCGTGCTTTAAACTGTTCGGCCACCCAGTCTCCGGCAATACGAATACCTTCGGCCTTGCGTAAATCGCGATGCACAATCAGCCAGATGTCGGAATTTAACACTGCAATCGGTTGTGAAACACGCACCAGCCCCGGGTCTTTATCGCCCAAAAAACAGGGCAAAATGCCCGCCCCTACCCCACTTCGCACGGCGTGTTGCAGCATGGGCGTTGTTCCGGCGCGAAAAACCGGTTTGGCATCGCCCAGATGTCCCAAAATCCAGCGCTGGCTTTCATATAAGTCAAATTCTTCGGCAAAACAGGCCCAGGGGGCATCGATAAAAATGCGGTCTTTGGTCATTGCCAGCATTTGTGCCGCAAGGGCGGGGGCTGCGTAAACCGCACAGCCGATTGATCCCAAACGCCTTGTGACAAAATCGCCGGTTAAGGGCAAACCATGGCGTACAGCAAAATCCGCCTCGCGTTTGGTTAACAGCTGGGTATCGTCAGACTGGCGAATTTCCAAAAACAAACCCTCGGGCCGCTGGCCGATTTCACCCGCCAAGAACAAGGCCGACCACGGGCTTGCTGTCAGGCGAACCTGCCGATCACGCACACCGGAAATGGCGTCGCCGTGCCGGTGAAATGCCAAAGCTGCTGTTTCCATCGCTTCGGCCCGCGGCATTAAATCGCGCCCGGCATCGGTCAGGCGTAATCCTTCGGGTAAACGGTCAAACAACGTAACGGCAAGGTCGGCCTCAAGTGCAGTTAAGTGACGGCCAACAGTGGGCTGGCTAATGCCCATTTCCAGCGATGCCGCGCGCAGGCTTCCGGCACGGGCAATGCCCAGAAACATGCGAATATGGTCCCAGTCCGGTGTTTTTCCTGCCTGCATCCTGGTCCTGCCCCGTTTGATTTATGGGTTTATACACTGTCGGCCTGCCCCGTTTATATCAGGCAAATTCGCCCTGGCCCATATCGGGTAAAGTGATACAAAAATGAATAGCCACATCAAAAATACAAGCATAGATATTCATTTCTGAAACGGCAACACTGGGCATAATCATACAAATTTGAGATTTTTCATATGCCTGTTGTCTTATTGCTTATATTAACCACCGTCACCTGGGCGAGCCTTTTGGTCGCCAATCGCGTAGCATTGCTGCAATTTCATGCCGATGCCTATGCGATGACATGCTGGCAACTGGCTTTTGGCGGGTTGGCGCTGATTGTTTTATCACCGGGACGTCCCATTCCCTGGCGTCAATTTGCCTTGCCGGTAAACTGGTTTTACGGATTTTTACGTGTCCTGACCGGCGTCAGCTGGACGGCGGCCCTTATTTACATTTCATCGCCACAAAGCGGTATTTTATCGCAAACCGGGATGCCGATGGCCGCACTGGCCGCAACCTTTATTTTGGGGCGCCCACCCCACAAAAGCGAATGGTTTGGCCATGCTGTATTATTGATCGGCGCCGGATGGATGGCATTTCACTTACCCGGTGGTTTCACCAACCCCGCGGTGTGGTTGATGCTGGCAAGCGAGGTAACCGCCATTTCATCATCGGTGGTGGCGGAAAAACACCCCCATAACCAGGTCACCGACAGTTGGGCACATTTACGCTTTACCGGGGTTTTACTGCTGATCACGTCTGCCATGTTTTTGATTTTTCCGCCCTTGATCGGCATCGTATCACCCATCGACCTGCCGTCGCTGTCCCTGGAAAATTTCTTTGGCCTTCAAACTGTTTTGTGCGGACTGGTAATCGGGGTTTTGCTGCGTGGTCCGGCTATGGTGTTAACACTTCGATCTATCAAGCTGGCCGGCATTGAAACCTATATTCTGGCCACCAGCTTTTTGCCCTTTATTTTATTGGCCATCGAGGCCGTCGCCGCACGCTTTACCACCACCCCCAGCCCCAAACCCGATGGTGTTTTCTGGGTCTGTGCCGCACTGGTAGTAAGTGGCATTGCCCTGATCACGCTAAGCAAACGGCGCGGGGCCAAACTACGGACTGCGCGCCTGGCTGCCAGCACCCAATAATTCACCAGGGCGCGTTGGCTGGCTCACAAGCAAGCCGACAGTACAGCGCAAATACCGGTTTGACATTACCCCGGCCCCAAAACCAAAACCCCCGAACCACACCGGACAAGCCGGGTAATTCGGGGGCATGGCAAACCGCACAGGCGGGGTCGGGGGGGAAGACCTTGCGCGGTTTTGTCGTCAGGTCCGAACCTGTTGGGAAACGGACCAAAGGGGATATTAGTGTGCGGGTGCGGCAGCCCCCGGTGTTTTTGGTTTTTTCGCCAATGGCAACAAAATCAGCGCGACCACAAAAGCCGCCGCCATTACCAGATGCACATCGTTAAAGGCGATCATGGTCGATTCACGGGTCAGAATATTGCCAATTGATTTCATGGCTGCCGCCGCGGGTTCGGCCACCCCCAGCGACTGATACCGTGTGGTAAGGGTATTTAGGTAATGCTGATAAACCGGGTTGGACGGATTGATATATTCGGCCAGATGCGTCCAGTGCAGGTCGGACCGGTTATCAAGCAATGTGTTGATACAGGCCAGCCCAATGGCCCCGCCAAGGTTACGTGTCAGATTAAACAGGCCTGATGCGTTCTTGATTTTATCATGCGGTAAAGTTCCCAATGCCAGATTGGTAATTGGCAACATACAAAACATCAAGGCAAAGCCACGCACGGCCTGGGGAACCAGCAATTCATCAAAGCCCAGCTGGCTGTTTTGAAAACCGTTTAAACCAACACCCAACGCAAACAGCGCCAACCCGAAACCCAGCAACACCCGCGGTGGTAAAACCCGCATCAGTCGCCCGGCAATCGGCGCGGACAGGAACTGGCATATTCCCGTTACCGCCATAATGGTGCCGATTTGCAAGCTGTCAAAACCACGTACCCGCGCCAGTTCAAGCGGCAAAATATACACACTGCCATATAAACCGATCCCCAGCGTAAAGCTGAAAATACACCCCATGGAAAAGTTGCGATCCGTAAACGAGCTTAGATCGACAATCGGCTTTTCATAGGTGAACATCCGCCACAGGAAATACAGCCCCGACAGGGTACAGATCACCGCGCCATACGTAATGGCCCGGTCATCGAACCAGTCATTTCGCGGTCCTTCATCAAGCACATATTCCAGACTGCCCAGAAACGCCGCCATCGCCACCAGGCCTTCGATATCAAAGCCTTTCAGCAAGGAGCGATCCCCTTTATCGATGCGCAGGGTCATTGCAACAACGGCACCAACCAGAAGACCGGGTACAACATTGATCAGGAACAGCCAGTGCCACGAAAGCGACTGGGTAAGATATCCCCCCAAGGTCGGGCCAACAGTGGGGGCCATGGTTGCGATCAAACCAATGATCACGCTGGCACCGTTTTGGCGGGATTTGGGGAAAATAATATAGGTGGTGGCAAAAACCGTTGGAATCATCGCGCCGCCAAGGAAGCCCTGCAACGCCCGAAACAGGATCATGCTGTTGATGGACCACGCCATGGCGCTAAACACGCTCATGATCGTGAAACCGGCAGCGGACAGCACAAACAGCCAGCGCGTCGAAATCAGGCGCGACAAAAAGCCCGACAGCGGAATCATGACAACTTCAGCGATCAGATAGGATGTCTGCACCCAGCCAATTTCATCGGGGCTGGCCGACAACCCGGCCTGAATATCTTCAAGCGAGCTTGCGACAATCTGAATATCGAGAATTGCCATGAACATGCCAATGACCATCGCGATCCAGCCGATAAAATGCAGCGGGTCAACATGATCAGGGCCTTGCGGGGCACCGCCGCCAACCTTGGCACCACCGCCCGCGCCGCCGGATCCCCCGGCACCGCCAGATACAGACGGAGACGTTGCCCGGGACGATGACGATGACGAGGAAGATGACGTCACAGGTAGCGACGATTCGGACTGTGATTTTACCACCTGTTGGTCATTGCCTGCTTGCGCCGGAATGTCGGCATGCGAGCGCGTTGACGGGGCAGAACTGATCACGGACCGGTCTGTTGCACTGGCACGCAGGCCATCGTCCTGATCACGCGTGTCATCGGCCATTATTGCAACTCCGATACTTCACGAACCTGGGCCTTGGAGGGTGCAAGCCCGGTACCCGCAGCATGCATTTCGCCCGATGCGTCGCGCACATCAACATTCACCACCACCGACAGACCTGGACGCAGGACGTCGGCCACGGGGCTGGAATCCAGTTTGATACGAACAGGAACACGCTGGGTAATTTTGGTGAAGTTACCCGTGGCATTTTCTGGCGGTAACAGACTGAACTGTGCGCCAGTACCCGGGGCAAAACTTTCGATGACACCGGTAATTTCCGAGTCAGGAAAGGCATCAACTTCCAGCGTCACTTTTTGCCCTGGCGCCATATGGCCGATCTGCGTTTCCTTGAAATTGGCAACGGCGTAAACACCGGGCAACGGCACCAGAACCAGCAATTGCTGCCCCGGCTGCACCAAAGCCCCCAACTGCACCGACCGGTTGCCGATTACACCATCAAACGGGGCGGCAATACGGGTATCGTCCAGCGATTGCTGTGCCAGATCAAGATCGGCGCTAGCTTCGGATACCGCACGTTCAGCTTCAATTTTTTGCGCTTTCAGAACTTCAAGCTGGCCCTGCTGCACAGCAAGGGTTGCCTTGGCGGCATTTACCTGGGCGATGGCCTTGTTCCGGTCGGCAACGGCGTAATCATATTTCTGGCGGCTGGCCGCGCCTTTTTTAACCAGGTCTTTATAGCGGTCAAAATCTTCGCCGGTTGTGTTCAGATCAACCTTTGAAATGGCGACATTTGCTGCAGCCTGATCAATAGAGGCCTGCTGCAGGGCAATTTGTTTGTCCATTGTATCAAGGGCGGCCATGCGCGATTCAAACGCAGCCTTGGCCTGATTGTACTTGGCCTGATAATCTTCATCGCCAATCACCATCAAAAGGTCGCCCTTTTTGACGGTCTGGTTATTTTCCACCAGCAACCGGTCGATATAGCCCGAAACCTTGGGCGAAATTGCCACCTGGTCGGCATGTAAATAGGCATTGTCGGTTTCTTCGTGATAGCGCCCCTCGGTCACCCAATAGAAACCGTAATAGGCAGCCCCGCCAATTGCAGCTATCGCAATAACCGGCAGCAGGATTTTTTTAACGTTCATTTTGAAGCATCATTCCTTTTGGTATTGATTAGTACCATTTGCTGCAATATGGTACTGCTCAGTACCCCGGTCAAGAATTAAATTGATCAAAAATGGAATGGCACCTTGTCCGAAAACAAAAAAATCGATCCGCGTACCGAGAAACGGCGCGAAGCAATCGTTGAAGCCGCACGTGAACTTTTTTGCGAACACGGTCTGGCTGGCACAACACTGGAAATGATCACAGCTGAAGCCGGAGGCTCCAGACGAACGATCTATGAATTGTTTGGCAACAAGGACGGCGTGTTTGAAGCGGTGATTCGCAATTGCACAGGCCGCATCACCAAAATTATGCGCGACCTGCCAATTTCGCAGCAGCCCCTGCGCGAAACGCTGATAATATTTGGTGAAACCCTGATGTCGGTTTTAACCCAGTCCGACACGCTGCGTTATATGCGCATGTTTCTAGCCGAAGTTCCGCGCTTCCCCCATCTGGGCCGGGTATTTTATGAAACCGGCCTGATGACCGGTCGTCGCCTGATGTCGAACTATTTTGAACAGCAAATGCAACAAGGCACCTTTCCCAAAGGCAACCCGGAACTGGCCGCAAGCTTTCTGATCAGCCTGATCAAGGCCGATTACGATATTCGGCAAATGGCGTTCATTGGCTGGGAACCGCGCGTGCCCGATTTAAAACAGCATGTGACAATTGCTGTCGATATGTTCCTGGCCGGTTACGGGTTGGGCGCACCGATTGACCCGGGCACTGCCCCATCCTCGCTTTTAAGCCCCCATGACGCAAACTTATCGCAAAACTGACCCGGCAAAATCAGGGGCGAAATTATATTGGCGATAACACCGGAACCACCAAATTCCAAAGCGTTACGCCCCTGGATACCGGGCACGTAAATGGCCAGGGCAATTTAACGTATATGGCGACGAAAAGAACTTGCGAGGGAAGTTAAGGCAGCCTATTTGATTTTGCGTTCGCATCCTGTATGTTGCGTTCTCCCGACGCGGCCAGGGCGCTCCCTCGCGCGCCGGATGAAGTTTGACCCACCTTGTCAAATGGCAGCCGCGCTGATACCTGGCCGCGGCCAGAAAGGGAGTATTCTATGAGCAAGATTCAAGTTAAGAACCCGGTCGTCGAGCTTGACGGCGACGAAATGACCCGGATCATCTGGGATTTCATTAAAAACAAACTGATCCTGCCCTATCTTGATATTGATCTGAAATATTACGATCTGTCGGTTCAGAAACGTGATGAAACCAACGACCAGATCACCATTGATGCCGCAAATGCCATCAAGGAACATCGCGTTGGTGTTAAATGCGCCACTATCACCCCTGATGAACAGCGCGTTGAAGAATTCGGCCTGAAAAAAATGTGGAAGTCGCCGAACGGCACCATCCGCAACATCATTGGCGGTACCGTTTTCCGCCAGCCGATCATTTGCTCGAACGTGCCGCGCCTGGTTCCGGGTTGGACCCAGCCGATCGTTATTGGCCGTCATGCTTTTGGTGACCAGTATCGTGCGACCGACTTCAAAGTCCCGGGTGCCGGTAAACTGACCATCAAGTTCCAGCCTGCTGATGGCGGCGAAGCCATTGAACATGAAGTGTTTGATTTCCCGTCTTCGGGCGTTGCGATGTCGATGTATAACCTTGATGACAGCATCAAGGGCTTTGCACGTGCCAGCCTGAATTACGGCCTTAACCTTGGCTGGCCGGTTTACCTGTCAACCAAGAACACCATCATGAAAGCCTATGATGGCCGTTTCAAAGACCTGTTCCAGGAAGTTTTCGACGAAGAATTCGCCGACAAGTTCAAGGCTGCCGGCATTACCTATGAACACCGCCTGATCGACGACATGGTCGCCTGTGCGATGAAATGGAATGGCGGTTTCGTCTGGGCTTGTAAAAACTATGACGGTGACGTTCAGTCCGACACCGTGGCACAGGGCTTTGGCTCGCTGGGTCTGATGACCTCTGTTTTGATGACCCCGGATGGGCAGACCGTCGAAGCAGAAGCTGCACATGGCACCGTGACCCGCCACTATCGCCAGCACCAGCAGGGCAAAGAAACCTCGACCAACCCGATTGCGTCGATCTTTGCCTGGTCGCAGGGCCTTAAATATCGTGGTGAGTTTGATGGTACCCCGGAAGTCGTCAAATTTGCCGAAACCCTGGAAAAAGTCTGCGTCGACACCGTCGAAGCCGGCTTCATGACCAAGGATCTGGCATTGCTGATCGGTCCGAACCAGAAATGGCTGACCACCACCCAGTTCCTCGACAAACTGGATGAAGGTTTGAAAGCTGCGATGGGCCTGTAATTGCCCGGCAGTTTTGCCCAACTGATAAACCCCGCCAGATTAATTTCTGGCGGGGTTTTGTTTTACAACGCGGGCTTTTCTTCAGGTGGCCTCAATGCTCGCTGCCCCAATGTTCAGGGTTGGGCCGTAGAACGAATAATAATTTCACCAACATCGACATCATCGGGTTGTTCAATGGCAAAGGCCATGGCGCGCGCCACCGCATCGGGTGACATACCAAAATCTTTTCCCGCCTGGGTTGCGCTGTCACGCAAGGCCATATCGGGAATATGGCTGGCAAAGGCGGTTTGGGTCATGCCCGGTGAAATAACGGTAACGCGAAAATCCTTACCCGCTTCTTGCCGTACCCCTTCGGACAGGGCGCGCACGGCAAATTTGGTGGCCGAATAAACCGATTGCACAGCAACGGTTTTATGCGCTGCCGTTGACGCCGTATTAATAACATGACCCGATTTCTGACGCCGAAATATCGGTAAAACCGCTGCAATACCGTAAAGCACCCCTTTCAGATTAATATCGACCATTGCATCCCAATCATCGACTTTCAGATGATCCAGTGGTGAAATCGGCATCACACCGGCATTATTGATTAAAACGTCAACCCGGCCAAAAGATGCCAGGGCCAGATCCACCAGCGAAGCCACCTGTTTTGCATCACGCACATCCACCGTCTGGCACAGACTGTTGCCGCCCGCAGCCGTAATTTCATGGTTAAGCTGGTCCAGTCGGCCCTGCCCGCGGGCGCCCAAAACAAGCTTCGCACCGCGTTGCGCCAGCAAGCGTGCGGTTGCCGCCCCGATACCGCTGCTTGCCCCGGTTAAAACAATAACTTTTCCTTCAATCCCCGATAACATGGCAGTTCCTTTCACGGTCGATTTCATATTTGCAAAGGGAACAGCACATATTGCCGATCACGATCAGATGATCTATGCATCAACATCCAGTTTTTTATATTGATCGTCTAAAATATCGTGGATCCTTTATCGCAAATATTCGCCCTGTTCGAGGTTCGGTCCGTCGCCACTGCCCGTTTCGAGGCCGGGGGCGACTGGGCATTACAATTTCCGGCCAAGCCATATTTGAAATTCAACGCTGTTTTGCGCGGCAGTTGCTGGATCAAAATCCCTGACGCACCCCCAATAAAACTGCGTTGCGGCGATACCTTTTTAATGACAGATGCACCGCAATTTGTGCTTTCAAGCGCGCCAGATCTAACCGCGCAGGAAGCAGCCCCGGTATTGTTACAGGAACCGCCCAATATTTTGCGCTTTGGCGGGGATGAAACAGTTTTGATCGGCGGCGGTTTTATTTTTGCCGATAGCGACACACAATTTCTGCGGCATATTCTGCCGGCGTTTATGCATATTCCCGCACAGCAGGAAATGGCGGAGATATTGCGTACTACGTTGGGGATGCTGGACCAGGAACTAAGTCTGCACCCGGGCCAGATGGGGGCATCGGTTATGACGCGACGGCTGGCCGATATTTTACTGGTGCAAGGGTTACGGGCCTATAGCAAACAACAGGCTGGTGCAAAAATAGCGGGCTGGATTGGCGCGCTGGCTGATCGCCATATTGGCAAGGTGCTGTTTCAAATTCATAACGACATTGCCCGTCACTGGACATTAGGCGATATGGCAAACATTGCAGGCATGTCGCGGTCCGGGTTTGCCTTGCGGTTCAAAACATTGGTGGGGGAAGCCCCGCTGGCATATATTGGCATGTGGCGCATGCAGGTTGCACGTACCGAACTGCGCAATCCACAAACACCCGTTATCGATATCGCCACCCGGCTTGGCTATGGGTCGGAAAGTGCATTTGGCAATGCATTCAAACGCGCATTTGGCACGTCGCCCCGGCGATACTGGCAGGAACACCGGCAAAACGGCCCCGCATTTAGCACCAGCAACGCCAATCTTTTGTCGCCCGGACGTTAAAATACATTCCGCCAAGGCTGATAACTATCCGCACAGCGCAGACAAATATGCTTGCCCTGTAATCCATCCGGCCCGATCAAAAAAAAACCCCGCCAGATTACGTCTGGCGGGGTATTAGTTTGCACGTGTCCCAACGAGCGGCAGGGCTCAGAAACGACAGAATCACACGTTTCGAGCCGTCAGGTGCCGCTGGTCCCGGTCGTGCTTCCCGTGACACCGTTTACGCCTTGCGGCGCGACAATGGCGGGGCATTTCCCGTCATTGCATAATTTCGTTGCTGGCTCATTCGCCACCAGGTCATTTTTATGCCCGGTTTTTTGCGGCGGTGTTTGCCAACCGTCCCTGATAAACTTGCGTTCCTGTTCCAAACCAATGTCCGACCCGGCCGGTGCGCCAAAAACGTGCCATATGACATGGGGCAGTTCCCCCGCCATGCCTGGAATATCCCGAATACCGGGCGGCAAATCGCCTAACGCGTTTGCGCCCTGATCATTGTATCGGGACCCGGCATGCCCGCTTGCCACCGTGTCACTTTTCGGCAATGAACCATTGTCTGGCGCACCAACCGTGTCGTCCCCATTGGGAGACGGGCCACATGCAGTATCAAAAGAAGCACCTGCATCCGACCTTTCCGTACTGCCCGCACATGTCCCGGCCCCCGCCAGAATATGAAGCGCGCAAATTTCCTTGTGCCTTGCCGTTCCCGCCGTCTGCGTGGCGATTGGCCAAAAGCCATCACGCGCCGTATGGGCCGACAAGGGCGTTACCGCCAAAACAATCGTTGCAACGCAGCTAACTGTGCCTTGCAATAACCATTCAAGCAGCGCCATCTGTCCCTGGGCCATCCGCTTTCTCCCGATGCGAAACCCTGATTTTGTCTGCTCTTGAGGGAACAACGTTCACGTTGCCCTAATTCTTCCAAAAACTTTTTAAAAAATATGCGGAATAAAAATTCGACCCGGTACGTTGTCCCATTAACCGACTTATATGGATGCCATGCAGACAGATAGGTTCGACCCGGCACTGCGTGACGAAATGTCCCGCCTGTTGCCTCGCATACTTCGTTTTGCCCGGTCCCTGACCCGCGATGCTGCAACCGCAGAAGACCTGGTGCAAAACGCCTATATGAAGGCCGTTGAAAGCCTTGCGCAATTCACACCCGGCACCCGGCTGGATAGCTGGATGTTTAAAATTGTGCAAAACACGTGGATAGATGAAAAACGGCGCGCACAGCGGGCGGGAAACGTTATTTCGCTTCAGGATGCGCGCGAGGCAGGAATGCCGGTTCAGGGCCACGGGGGAAATGATCGCGTATTTTTGCGCGCAGCCCTGGCGACCCTGCCAGCAGATCAGCGATCGGCGCTGACGCTGGTACTGATTGAAGGGTATAGCTACCGCGAAGCTGCCGAGATATTGAAAGTGCCCGATGGCACCGTGATGAGCCGCGTCGCCCGCGCCCGCCGTGCGCTGGTTGATTTACATGACGCCGATCACGCTGTGCCACCGCGCGATATAAAACGGGGGACTCCATGACAACAACCCTTACGCCAAACGACGATTTGCTAATATCGGCCTGGCTTGACGACGAATTGGACCCGCCAGCCCGGCTTGAACTGGAACAACGTCTGGACACAGACAAAGCCCTGCGCGAGCGCCTGGAAATTATGGCGCTTCAGGCTGATATTCTGGAAAACCCGGCCGACGACACGGTACCGTTGCAACTTCAAAACCGCATCAATACCATCCTCGACACTGCCTTTGGTATGCAGGCATCATCGGCCGATATATCAGCGCGCCCGGGCAGCAATGTGACACCGGAAAAACACGACACCGATCTGCGCGACATCACGATGCTTTCGGCACCCGAAATGCAGAACGACGAGACGGATGACGTAAACAACGACGATGCGACACCGCAATCGCTGGTGCGACGCGAAAATGGGCAATTGGCACGTTTCATCGCGCATCCCCAATCCGGTCAGTCACATAAAGTTGGCCGGCAAATAGCAACCAGACCGAACGTAAATTATGGTAAAACACGAAACACTGGCGCAAAAACACCACACTGGTGGGCTGGTGCCGGCATTGCAGCCGCCATTGCCGTGGCTTTTGTTGCAGGCGGCTGGTATGGGCGCACAACATCGCCGATTGACCCGGTAATTGCAGCCAATAACAGCGATACCAAGGTGGATAATGCCGGGCTGGATATGCTGATTAATGAAACGCTGGAAACCACGCAAAGCGGACAAATCAAATATGCCGCACTTGCCACCAATTCGGAAAAAATCGGCAAGACCACCATCGAGCCACTGCGTACCTTTCAGCTTCAGGGCCGATTTTGCCGCGAATATCGCGCCGACATTGATTTGGGCCAGGATAAACCGATTACTTTTTTTGGCCGCGCATGCCGCGACCCCAAGGAAGGCTGGCAAACAGTGTATCGCCTGTTCCCCGGCTCGTCCGTGGATTTAGGGCCTGAGCCGTTGGCCGCCCACCAAAACCTGTAATGCAAATCGCATTTCAGACAAACAGCCATAAAAATAACGGGCGCAGATTTAAATCTGCGCCCGTTATTTCATTTAAGGCATATTTTCCGCAAAGGTGCTTAAACCAGTGCGCGGGTTCAACCTGTTGCTTTGGCCTGTACAAACCGGCCTTTTTGAAAATCTTCAAAAGCCTGCATCAGTTCTTGCCGGGTATTCATTACAAACGGGCCATGCCGAGCGACCGGTTCATTGATCGGGGCAGCCGCAATCAGCAACATCCGCCCGCCTTTGGCGCCTCCCTTTAACAAAACCAAATTGCCGTCTTTTAAAACTGCCAAATGATGGGTGGCAACCGCACGACCGGCAACTTCGGCGTCACCGATAAACACATAAACAAATGCGGCATGACCATCTGGCACTGGCAACGTAACCTCCGCACCTGGCGCCAGTTTCACATCCATAAAGACAGGCCTGGTGGCAATGCCCGAAACCGGGCCGGTTTTGCCAAATGCCTTGCCTGCGACCAGGCGAATATCAACGCCCCGATCCGGGCTGATTTCCACAACCTGGTCGGCTTCAAGGTTTTGATAACGCGGACGGCGCATTTTGTCTTTGGCTGGCAAGTTAATCCACAGCTGGAAGCCCTGCAAAAGGCCGTCTTCCTGCTCAGGTGTTTCGGAATGGATAATCCCGCTGCCTGCTGTCATCCATTGTACCCCGCCCGAACGCAAGACACCTTCGGACCCAATACTGTCATTATGGCGCATCGCCCCTTCGACCATATAGGTTACGGTTTCAAAACCGCGATGCGGGTGTTCGGGGAAACCGGCGATATAATCATCGGCCTTATCGCTGGAAATGGAATCAAGCATCAGAAACGGGTCAAGCATATCAAGAGCGGGCGACCCGACCGAGCGTTTCAGGCGCACACCGGCCCCGTCAGATGTATCCATCGCGCGGATAATACGGGCAACCTTGCGACGTTCAAGGGTATCAGTCATTTTTCATTCTCCGTGTCCGGGACCGGCACCAATGGCATCATCGGTGCGGTCAATTGGCACTGTTTTCTGCCCTTAAAATCGGCCTGATCGGCACAATTAACAAGGCCCGATGCAGCACCGGATTGTTTCCCGTTACGAACAATAACAACCTGGCTGCAGCAAAATGCATCGAAAGACCGGAAACACAGCAGGCTGCCCCGTATTTCCAAAGGGCAGCCTGCGACAAAATATAAAAACGTAGGGTTATATTCGTATCAAACCCGTTCTAGCTTGCCAATTTGGCAGCAAGTTCAGCAACATGTTTGCCTTGGAAACGTGCAATTTCAAGTTCGTTTTCCGAAGGCTGGCGCGAACCATCGGCCCCGGCCAGGGTTGTTGCACCATACGGGGAACCACCGGTAATTTCGTCCATATTGGTCAGGCCAGAACAGCTATATGGCACACCGACAATGACCATGCCGTGATGCAAAAGTGTGGTGTGGGTTGAGGTAATGGTCGTTTCCTGCCCCCCATGCTGGGTGCCGGTGGAGGCGAAGACGGAACCGATTTTGCCAACCAGCTTGCCCTGCGCCCAAAGGCCGCCGGTCTGGTCAAGGAAAGCCCGCATCTGGCTGCACATATTGCCAAAACGGGTAGGTACACCAAAAATAATCGCGTCATAATCGGCCAGTTCGGCAACGGTTGCCACCGGCGCATCCTGATCAAGTTTGGCACCTGCCCCCTTGGCAACGTCTTCGGGCATGGTTTCAGGCACCCGTTTGACATCAACCGTGGTGCCAGCCACACCGCCAGCCCCTTCGGCAATGGCCTTTGCCATTGTTTCGATATGCCCGTACATCGAATAATACAGCACCAATACTTTTGCCATTCCACGACTCCTGTTTAAAGGTTGCGACCAGTTTCTGATCATGTCGCAGGTATGATGGGCTGTTTGACGACCAACAAAAAGAGCGTGATTGGAAACAGTGTATTTCGCTACAAAATAGCGCAAGGGCCGGAACATTTCTGTCCCGGCCCTTTGGTTTTAATACCAATTCCCTGCTTGCCAGCAAAAAGTTTATTCCGGGGTCGCCGCCAGATAATCCACCACCTGATCGGGGAAGTCGGTGAAAACACCGTCGATCCCGGCATCATCAAATACCGCAGTCATGACAATGCGAAAGTCCCCGGCCCATGCCGGCAGCTGATCGGCGCGCAGGGTATAAACATGCACGGGCAAATGGCGGCGCTGGGCGGCAACAAGGGTGGGTGTCATCACCGCATGGCCATCCTCGCTTAAGCCCGATATCACCTGGTCAAGCGAGGGGCCAATGGCATCCACCACCTTGGCCATTTCGCCGACACCCTCATCGGTTTTCAGGAAATCGAAATCAACATTCGGGGCAATTTTCCAGCTATTTTCACCCAAAAGCTGAACCATACGGCCCTGATATTTAAGCTCGTTGCGAATACGTTTGGTTTCGTTCCAGTCAAAACACTGGATATATCCATTGGATTCGCGCGTGCCGTAGCCCCATTTTTCCATCACCTTGATCACGGCTTTGGAAATATCCTGCCCTTCGGAACGGTGCCAGGCCGGGTCTTTAATCTCGGCATAAACGCCAATATCGCGATCAGTGGACTTGTTTAAACCCTGGATCAGTTTGATTTCTTCTTCAAAGGTGGGAATTTTGAAAATGCCATATTCCAGGGGAAAACGCGCGCCATAAACCTGCTTGCCGGTTTTGGCATCAACCCGTTCGTGCACATTAAGGGTTTTCAATTCGGCCAGGGTAAAATCAATCGCATAAAACCGGCCATCCTTGCGGTGCCGTTTGGGGTATTTTTTGGCGACATCGGTGGTGGTATCAAGGTGAATATCGTGCATCACCACCGGCACACCGTCCTTGGACATCACCACATCCTGTTCGATAAAATCCGGGTCCATGCCATAGGCCAATGCCACCGCGGGCAAGGTATGCTCCGGCAAATACCCCGACGCGCCACGATGCGCGATCACAACATGATCATCGGTTATGGCCTGTGCCCTGGCCCCCGACACGGGCAACAGGGCCGCACAAAATAGTCCGGCTGCCAGCGCCATTACCTTAAACATCTGCAACTCCTTAATCCCGAAACGATTTTGCGCGATACTGACGCGCCCAAGCGGCAGGATCAAGGCAGTTCGATGGCATTGTTCACTGTTTATGGTATGGCACCTTCCGGCTCAGGCCATTAAGCCCGGTTGTCGGGACAACGAAATGAACAGCAATTACCGGACAAAACTGCGCATTTGCCCGATAATCTGTGCGTTCCTCCGTTACACCAGCAATTTTGCGGCAATTTCGCTCAGAAAATCGGGTAAAACCTTATAACAATAGGGGGCATACAACCGTTCCAGGCGCTGATGATATTCTCGTCCCCACGGGCCAATATTAACCACCGGATATTCCAGCGCATCGGCCACCGGATGATCGACCAGTTCGCCCACAGGGGTGTTTTCGGCAAGAGCTTTCGATTCGTCACTTTCTGGACACTTTCCGAAAAACGACATATCAGAAATACCGCCAAAATAGCCCCGATCAATGATTTTGGTATCATGGCGGGCTTCAATCACCTGCCGGGCTTCGTGAATGGCATCGATAAATTCGCGATCAAGCGACCGGGTGGTATCAAGATGTACGGCAGGGTAATGCAGGCTGGCATTACCGATTACAATTGCCGGGGCCAAAAGGCGAGCCTCCGCCATTGCGGCTTGCACCAGCACGCGCGAACGCAAAAGTGGATTATTGCTATAACGATATTCTTCTTCCACCGCGCCAATACGGGCAAGGGCCGCATCGCCGCCCACATCGCGGGCCATTTCAATTAAGCGCGCATAGGAAACAACTGCCAACGGGCGATAGGCCATCGGGCCGGGTTCACCATTGGCCTGTGCATGGATTTTTGCCCGTTCAAACAGCCGGGTCAGCGCCCGGTTGGCGGCACCCTCAACAATCTCGCCAAACTCGGTCAAAACGTCGGTGGATGTTCTGCCTTGTATCAGCCAGTTAAACGCCATCCATACATGTTCAGGCGTGGTGACTTCGTAATTTTCACGCAAATCACGGCATTCAAGGCATACCGGCGGCGGGGCCATAACATTGCGGGCCATGTCGGAAAGATCGGTATTTCCCTCAATCATCTGCATAATTTCGGCACTGATGACATGGGCGCTAATACCATCAAACGGGTATCCCACATGGGTGGGCTGGCCCACAATCATGGCAAAGGGCATTATTTTACCGATGGAACCGTGAAAAATCGCCCGGCCGATGTCACCATTTTCGTAATCGCTGCTGGCATCCAGGTTAATGCCCCCCACAATATCAATATTCCACCGGCGCACCAAATCGGGCAGCGCATTGCGCAGGCTGCGCATCCCGCAGCTATTGCGTTCTTCATCCGGGGTTAAAAACAACACCACATTGCCGGTGCGATCTGCCTGTTGCGAAAAATGCTCCAGAAAAGCAATCCCGGCGGCATCGCCACTTTTCATGTCCAACAAGCCACGACCGGGAATAAAATCGCCGCTTTGCAAATCTTTTAACGCCAGTTTTTCCTTGGCCGTCAGATCGTTACGCGCCGATAAATCCTTGATCAGGGCTGTGCAGAGTTCATCTGGTGAAAAGGCGAGGTCTTGCAAGTCGTGGTAATTTTCAATCGACACCACATCAAAATGGCCTGCCATCGCCAAGGTTTTGCGCCCCTGCCCGCGTACCAGCGCCACCACATTTTTCGCCATCGCCGTGCCATTGGCCACAAGGTGACTGTCAATCACCGCAATATCGTCAGGGTTTTCCTGAAAATAGGGAATTTCGCGCAGCAGCCCCACCAGCCTGTCAGCAAAATCGGCCTCGTCCTTGCTGCCGGTCACACTAGGCCAACGGGTCAGGCGTTCGGCAATTTCGCGGGTGCGAGCTTCGGGGGCCCAAGGGGAAAATATGGTCGTCATGACGATGCGCTGCCCTGATTTGTTGGTATTGGTTAAGTCAAATTACCCTGTCATCAGATCAATAAAAACGTCAATTTTGTACAATTTCAGGATACAAACTGCGTAAATCAGCTGATAAATTGCCGAAAACAGCAACGGACCCCAAAAATGGACGATCTGGACCGCCGCCTGATTGCCGAATTGCGCATCAATGCCCGCGCCTCCGTGCCCAAACTGGCCGACCTTTTGGGCGTGGCACCGGGCACGGTAAAAGCACGCATGACCCGACTGGAAGAAACCGGCGTCATTGCCGGTTACACCGTGCGATTGCGCGAAGATGCCAGCGACGGCACCATTCGCGGGGTAATGATGATGGAACTCTCAGGCCGTAACGTGAAGGCCCTGGTGGCAACATTGCGTAAAACGCTGGGCTTTCGCGCCCTGCACACCACCAATGGTGAATGGGACTTGATTGCCGAAGTCGAAGTGGGCAGCCTGCCGGAATTTAACCGCATCGTTACCCATATCCGCAGCATGGACGGTATTGCCAAAACCGAAACCTATTTGTTTTTGGGGCCTGCGTGATTTTTTAGCACGGCAAAACACCGGTCAGGCAGGTTTACGACGCACAAATTTCTGTTCCAGAACTTCACGCCCCCATTGCGTCCCCGGCCATTCGTCTTCCAGCACAAAACCAAAAGATTCATAAAGCCTCCGTGCCGCATCCAAACCACGGAATGTCCACAGACGGGTATTTTCAAACCCGGTATCATCACAAAACCGAAGTGCTGTTTGCAACAATTGCCGCCCGGCCCCTCTGCCGCGCAGGGCATCGTCCATCATGAACCAGCGAAGATGGGCGGTATTGTCGCCTAAATCCGCGCCATCAATGGCAATCGACCCTGCGATACGCCCCCCTTCCATCGCAGCCCAAATCTGGTTACATGGCATATCAAGCCTTCCGAAAAACTCTGCCAGGCCCGATGCAACCCTGGCCTCGAAAAAGGCACCGAAACCCTCGGTTCGGGCATAAAAACGCCCGTGCATTTCCGTCACCTTGCCAATCAGACCGGGCTGATAACCGGGCATGATCTGGATGTCGCCTGCGTCAGCTTTGTCATCATTTTGTCGGCTGGCAGCAAGGCCTTCGGCATAGGCAACCAACCCTTTCCGCACGGTTTCATGGGCCTGTTTGGGCAAATGTGAAAGGGCTGCGTAAACCTGATTGCGACCATAATGATTGATACGGCTTAACGTTTCACGTCCCTGATCGGTCAGGTGCAAAACCTTTGCCCTTCCATCCCCGGAATGGGTTTTTCCCGTCAACTCACCAGCCCGGATCAATTTTTGAACCAGTCGACTGACGCTCGATTTATCAAGCCCCAATATGGCCGCAAGATCCGAAGCCTGTAACGCACCATGACGGCCAATTTCAATCAGACTGTGAACGGCAGACGGTGACAAATCGGTTTGGGCAAGGGTTGGTTTCATAAAGCCAAGCTCGCGTACCATGCGGCGCGACGCATCACGAATGGGATCAATTATTGCGTCGGATATTTCTGCCATCTCGCCCTCATATGGTTGCATTATACAACTATATGAGCAAAAAACTTCTCTGGCAAATAATTCGCGCCGTCCGCTTAAGACTACATGGCGAAACGCCGTCCTCTCGCCAGACATCACAGGTCTATTTGGGGAAAGACGGTTAAAAGCCCGAAAAAACGTGATCGCTCTAGCGGTTCAACTCGCCTGTCATCCGGTCCAGCCCCTCAAGGGTAAGCGGATACATCCGCCCTTCCATCATCTTATGCAAAAGCTGGATCGACGGGGTGTAATGCCACCATTTTTCCGGTTGCGGATTGATCCAGGCGGCATGTTGAAAATGATCCAGTAAACGTTGCATCCAGACCTGCCCGGCCTCGGCATTCCAGTGTTCGACCGAGCCACCGGGATAGGTGATTTCATAGGGGCTCATAGTAGCATCACCAACAAACACCAGTTTGTAATCGCTGGAATAGGTATTGATCACATCAAGCGTTGACACCTGTTCGCTTCGGCGGCGGGCATTGTCTTTCCACAATCCTTCATAGGGGCAGTTGTGGAAATAATAATATTCCAGATGTTTGAACTCGGTTTTGACCGCCGAAAACAGTTCTTCACACACGCGGATATAATCATCCATCGAACCGCCGATATCAAACAGCATCAAGACTTTAACCGCATTATGCCGTTCGGGCCGCATTTGCACATCGAGCCAGCCCTGCCGGGCGGTTGAGCGGATGGTGCCGGGCAAATCAAGTTCGTCGGCCGCCCCGGTACGTGCCCATTTGCGGAGCTTGCGCAAGGCAACCTTGATGTTGCGGGTGCCAATTTCAACGCTGTCATCCAGGTTTTTAAATTCTCGCTTGTCCCACACCTTAACCGCACGGCGATGGCGCGATTTATCCTGACCAATGCGCACCCCTTCGGGATTATAACCATAGGCCCCAAAGGGCGATGTACCCGCCGTGCCGATCCATTTATTACCGCCCTGATGGCGCTTTTGCTGTTCTTCCACGCGCTGCTTTAAGGTCTCCATCAGCTTGTCCCAGCCGCCCAGCGACTGGATTTGCGCTTTTTCTTCCTCGCTTAAATATTTCTCGGCCAGTTTGCGCAACCATTCCTCGGGGATTTCCGCCGAAATTTCATCCCCCGCATCCGCCAGACTGGCAAGCCCCTTAAAATGCACACCAAATACCTGATCGAACTTATCAAGGTTGCGTTCATCCTTCACCAGCGACGCCCGGGAAAGATAATAAAAATCCTCCACCGAATATCCGGCAACGCCCTTCTCCACCGCCTCAAGCAGCGTCAGATATTCCCGCAAACTAACCGGGACGCGAGCCTCTTTGAGCTTATAGAAAAAGCCGGTGAACATCGTATACTCACCCCAACCAAAAGTTATCCAACAACAGGAGCGCAGTCATGATCGAACTGGCGGAAAGCCTTGCGTCAGAAATTCGAGCAAGACACAAAGACTCACCCGAGAAAATCACCAAAATTCATGCCTTACTGGATGACATAATACCGCAGATAGATGCAAACATTCACTTCTTTAGCAAAAATCATGGTTTTCATTTAGCCATTTCATTGATCGTTCTTCTAGATATGTCATGGCAAGTTCTCAGAAAAAACCGTAACGGCGTACAAAAAGATGATGAGTGGATAGAAAATTTTGTCCCTAATTCACCTCCTGAATTCGAGGAATATGTAGACAAAATCCTGTATCGTGAAGATAGAGCTACATTTGAAAATGCGAAGTTTGTGTATGAACTCCATACAGCTATTCGGCACCCTAACGATGAGTTAGCACAACTTCTTGAGAAATACCCGGGGCTATTCCATGATCCGTGGCCTGCAGAGCGTTCACGTAAGCTGTTACAAGCCGCCGAAAATATGCGCGAGATCTTCCAAATTATTCTTGAAAATTTAGATAATTCCTCGCCTTGGGGATCATCACAGCAATCTGTGTGACTTTAACGATTTTTCGTCGCTCTATAAGAATAGCAGTATGTGAGTTCACATCCCAACTTGGCGTACGGGCACTTGACCAGCACAACCAATTGGTATTTAATGTTCATTAAATTATACACAATACCGTTAATGACTAATTTAATGAACACAATAAACAACCATGAAACGCAAAAGAAGCTATTCACGCGCCACGCATCACGCGCTGTCTATTTTGGGCAGCATGATCCGCATTGGCCGCACCGAACGCAACATGACAGCGCAGGAATTGGCAGATCGCGCAGGCATTAGCCGCACCACCTTGCACAATATTGAAAAAGGTGCGCCGGGCCCCGAAATCGGTACGGTATTTGAGGTCGCCTGCCTTGTTGGTGTGCCCTTATTCGATACAGATAACCGGGTTTTGGCCCTGCAAGATGCCCGACTGCGTGAAAAACTGACACTTATGCCAAAAGCAGTGCGCCCGGTGACACAGGAGGTCGATGATGACTTCTGATGTAAGCGATGCCAGGGAAGCCTATGTCTGGATTTGGTTGCCCGGCAAAACGGAGCCCGTGGTTGCCGGTCGCATAACACAAGACGGAGAGCGATTGGTTTTCACCTATGGGGCAAATTATCGCAGCCGACAAAACGCCATCGCAATTTACGAACCGGAACTGCCACTTCGCCAGGGAACAATCGCCCCCTTAACCGGCCTCTCAATGGCAGGCAGCCTGCGCGATGCTTCGCCCGATGCCTGGGGAAGACGTGTGATCATGAACCAATTGACACGCTACAAACCAGATGCGAGCCATATCGCACATTTCAGCGAACTGACCTTTTTATTGCAATCAGGTTCCGACCGGATCGGTGCACTGGATTTTCAAACATCGGCAACGCACTACCAGCCCAGACTGGCCGCAGAAGCAACACTGGATGACTTACAGGCCGCAGCAGAGCATATCGAAAAAGGCCTGCCCCTCCCCCCGGCTCTGGACCAGGCGATAAATCACGGCACGTCGATTGGAGGCGCCCGCCCCAAGGCCCTGATCGAGGATGGAGCGCGAAAATTTGTCGCCAAATTTTCAGCCAGCTCAGACCTTTATAGCGTCGTAAAAGCCGAGTTCATCGCCATGCGCCTGGCCAAACATTGCGCACTGAATGTTGCACCCGTCACCCTGACGCGGGCAGCCAACAAAGATGTTTTACTGATCGAACGGTTTGATCGCGTAAAAAGCCAGCAAGGCTGGACGCGACGCGCAATGGTTTCTGCCCTTACGCTGCTGGGCCTTGATGAAATGATGGCACGATATACCTCCTATGAGGATTTGGCTGAAATCATCCGTCATCGTTTTGCAGCCCCCAAAGAAACCCTCAAAGAGCTTTATGGCCGGATAAGTTTTAACATCCTGTGCGGCAATACGGACGATCACGCCCGCAACCATGCGGCCTTTTGGGACGGCAATATGCTGCATCTCACCCCGGCCTATGACATTTGCCCACAGGGGCGCACTGGCAACGAGGCCACACAGGCCATGTTGATCAAAAATGACAACCGGGCCAGCACGCTGGCAAGCTGCCTTGCCGCCGCGCCCGACTATCACTTGCGCGAAGAGGAAGCCGCATCCATCCTTGAAAGGCAGATAACCGCCATCGCCGCGCAATGGGACGCTATTTGTCAAACAGCTCAACTGTCGCCGGTTGATCGCACCCTGTTTGCCGGGCGGCAATTTCTGAACCCCTATTGCCTCGAGGGCCTTAGTCATCGTCATAAGGGCCTGAAGGATGCGTTCTTACAGGCTCGCGCCAAAATCATGGCCTAAAAACCAGACTTTAGCGTCGCCGTCCCGTTTTCTTAACGTCCTTCGCGCCGCGCCATGAAGGCCAGGCGTTCAAACAGATGCACATCCTGTTCGTTTTTCAAAAGGGCGCCATGAAGTGGTGGCACCGAAGATTTGGCGTCTTTGGCGCGCAAAGCTTCGGGCGGGAGGTCTTCGGCCATGAGAAGTTTTAGCCAGTCGAGCAATTCGGAGGTTGAGGGTTTTTTCTTAAGCCCGGCGACATCGCGCATGTCGTAAAACAGGTTCAGGGCCTCGCTGACCAGCCGTTTCTGGATATTGGGAAAATGCACATCGACAATTTGCGCCATCGTTTCGGCATCGGGAAAGCGGATATAATGAAAGAAACAGCGCCGTAAAAAGGCGTCGGGCAGTTCTTTTTCATTGTTTGAGGTAATAATCACAATCGGCCGGTTGGTGGCTGTGACCATCTTTTGCGTTTCGTAAACGTAAAATTCCATCCGGTCGAGTTCCTGAAGCAAATCGTTGGGGAACTCGATATCGGCCTTGTCAATTTCATCGATCAGCAGAACCGGCGCGTCATCGGCCTCGAACCCTTCCCACAATTTGCCTTTGACGATGTAATTGGCAATGTCATGCACCCGTTCGTCCCCCAACTGGCTGTCGCGCAGGCGGGAAACGGCATCATATTCATACAGGCCCTGCTGGGCGCGGGTGGTGGATTTGATCGACCAGGTGATCAGCTTTTTGCCCAGCGATTTGGCAATTTCCTCGGCCAGGACGGTTTTGCCCGTGCCCGGCTCGCCCTTAACCAAAAGCGGTCGCTGCAAGGTGATGGCGGCATTAACCGCAACCATCAGATCCTCGGTCGCAACGTAATTTTCCGTGCCCTGAAACTTCATATCGTTCTGCCCTGCAACATAAGTTGACGTTTACGTTAACCTACGCTGCTGGCAAGCATTGAGCAAGGGCTGTGGTAACAACTTACCAACCATGTCTCGGCCTGGCTGGTATCATAACCAATATGCGCCGCTCAGGGCGTAAAGATCATTTGATCGCGCAAGCGCTGGGCAATGAAGTCTACACACAGCCGTACCTTGGCGGCAACATGACGACGATGGGGGAAAACCGCGTGAATAGGCGATGCCGGAAGGGCGATATCAGGCAGCACTATTTCAAGTTTACCAGCTTCAATATCCTCGATCACATCCCAGATCGATTTAATCACCAGCCCCGCCCCTTGCACAGCCCAGTCATGGGCAATTTCACCATCGTTACACGATAGCTTGCTGGCAACACGCACGACCTGCCCGTCGGCAAAATGCCAGTGATCATCGGCGGCAGTGCCAAGCAAAATGGCGTCATGCCCTGCCAGATCGGCAAGGGTTTTGGGCCGCCCCCGGTCGCGTAAATACCCCGGCGCACCGACAATTACCCGATAATTAGGCGCAATCTGGCGGGCGATCAGGGCAGAATCCTGAAGCGCACCAAAACGAATGGCAAGGTCATACCCCGCATCAACAATGTTTACCACTGCATCGCTGGCATCAAAATGCACATGCAAATCGGGATGTTGCATCTGGAACGCACGCAAAATGGGGGCCAGCCGTTTGCGCCCGAAAGCCACGGTTGCCGTTATGCGCAACCGGCCACGAACCGTATGGCTGCCTTGTGCTGCCTCGGTTTCGGCTTCGGCAAGGTCTGCCAGAATTTGCACACAACGGCGATAAAACCGCTCTCCCTCGTCGGTCAGGGCAAGTGTGCGGGTGGTCCGGTTAAGCAAACGCACCCCCAGCCGGCTTTCAAGCCGGGCGAGCCTGCGGCTGACAACAGGCAATGTCATGTTCAACGACCGCGCAGCCGCCGACAGACTGCCATTCTCAACCACACGCACAAAAATCGTCATATCGTGCAGGTTATCAGCCACGTGTTATTCTTTCATTTTTTGCAATAAACTCTGTTTGAATTTAATCATTCTTTCGCATGACAGACAAATATAGAATATCGCCATACAGTCAAACACATGACCAGCACACAGGTGTCGCCATGCAAAACCTTGAAAACAAAAACGTCCTGATTATCGGTGGAAGTTCCGGTATTGGTCTGGCAAGCGCAAAAACAGCCCTTGCCGCCGGTGCCAATGTGACTATTGCGTCGCGCAGCAAAACCAAACTGGACGCCGCCCGATCCGACTTGCAGAAAGACTTAAATACGCAGAAGTCCCTTGGGATTGCCGTACTTGATACAGGTGACAACGACGCCGTTATCAGCTTTTTTGCCGCCAACGCCCCATGGGATCATATTGTAATTTCAGCGGCGCAAACACCGGGTGGACCCGTGCGTGAACTGGCCCTTGAAGATGCCAAAACCGCCATGGAAAGTAAATTCTGGGGGGCTTACCGTGTGGCACGCGCCGCCCGCTTTGCCCCGGCTGCCAGTTTAACTTTTGTTTCGGGTTTTCTGGCCGAACGACCATCGCCCAAGTCTGTTTTACAAGGGGCGATTAATGCAGCGCTTGAGGGTTTAACCCGGGGGTTGGCGTTGGAACTCGCCCCGATCCGGGTTAATGCAGTGTCACCTGGCATGATTATAACCCCACTTTGGGACCGGGTTGGCACGCGCGAGGAGCGTGATGCGATCTTTGCCAAAACGGCAGAAAGCCTGCCGGTACAGCGGGTGGGCGAGCCAGGGGATATTGCCAATGCCATCCATTATTTAATGATTACGCCTTTCGCCACCGGATCAACGGTCCGGGTGGATGGCGGCGGCGTCATCGCCTGATATGTCCCCAACCAGGCAGGAGCCTTGCCCGGCACCCCAAGGTTAATGACCAGGCGTTCAGCCCCATGCCCGAAACAGCCCTTGCCTGAGCCAATTTAAAAATTATGTTGATACAACGTCTTACCCCGTAAAGGACCACGATATGAAAATTGACCTGACAGGAAAAACCGCCCTTGTTACCGGATCAACCGAAGGTATTGGCTTTGCCATTGCTGCGGGGCTGATCAGCGCGGGTGCCGAAGTTATCGTTAATGGCCGCAAGGATGACAAAACGGCCAAAGCCGTTGAAAAGCTGAAAGCGCAGTTCACTGATGCCACCATTCACGGTGTTGCTGCCGATCTGGAAACAGCCGAAGGATGTGACAAGCTGGTTAAAGCCGTGCCGCATGTGGATGTGCTGGTAAACAATGTGGGTATTTTCGGCCCGCAGGACTTTTTTGAAACACCAGATAGCGACTGGCAGAAATTTATGGATGTTAATGTCATGTCCGGTGTCCGTCTGTCGCGGGCCTATTTGCCGGGCATGGAAAAAAAGGGTTGGGGACGGGTCTTGTTCCTGTCATCTGAATCCGGCCTTAATATCCCCGCGGACATGATCCATTACGGGGTTACCAAAACAGCCTATCTGTCGCTGTCACGTGGCCTTGCCAAGCGCATGGCCGGCACAGGGGTCACCGTTAACGCAATCCTGCCCGGACCGACCCTGTCGGAAGGGGTGGTTACGATGCTGGCTGACGATGTGAAAAAGACCGGCAAGCCGGTTGAAGACGTCGCCGCCGATTTTGTTATGTCGGCCCGCCCGACATCGATCATTCAGCGCGCCGCCACGGTCGAGGAAGTTGCGAACCTGGTGGTGTATGTGGCATCGCCGCTATCATCGGCAACAACGGGTGCTGCCTTACGGGTTGATGGTGGTGTGGTCGATACCATCGCCTGATCTGCCCTATTCGAGCTGACAATACGCAGGATCAAAGCCAAATATTCACCCCCGTTCCAGCCCGAAAGCCGGAACGGGGGTGATTTGTTAGCCAGGAAGACGGGCGTGAGGGAACGCGGGGGGAGACCGCCTATTCCCGACCAACAAAACTTTGGGATTGATAAGCAACACGAACGGCACGCCGCCGGGGAAATTCCCCGTTTACATAACGATGCACCGCAACAAGCAAATCTTGACGCCACGGGGCATCGGGAAAAGCGGCCAGTTCGGCACGGGCCATCATGATGGTTTTCAGGCGATGCACGGGTTCAATATAATCGCTGCACCCATGGTTCAGCACACGGTCACGCAACAGCCCCTGCAAGATGGTTTCGCCATCCTGATGCCCGTCAATGCCCGCACTGGCAGCATAATCGGGCTGGTCCGGGTCGGTGTTAATGTATTTAACATTGCGACCAATGAAACAGCCGATTTGCAACAGGCCATCGCCCCATAATTCGGGCATTTCGGTTGCCAGTTCACGCACCGCCTGCGCGGTTGTCAGGGCGTGGGTAACATCCAGCCAGTTTACATTCGTGCCAATCGGCATGTTGGTGCGATACATAACGCTTTGATCAAAATGGCGTACCTGCCAGGCTGCCGCCCCCAGCAAGGCATGATAACACCCTTGTACGTCCCCGGCCGAACGGCGCACACGCGCCAATACCCGCGAAACAGGCAACCCCAGAAAATCATCCTTTGTCACCGGATCACTGCCAACAAGGCTGTCCCAATCCTTGCGCACAACATGAAACGCCCGAAATTCGGGGATCAAATCTTCGCGGGTCACGGTGCATAAATGCCGGGTTAACGGCAAAAGCAGGCTTTCCAGCGCATCGGCACCCAATACCGCCAGTAACGGGGCGACCTTGGAGACATAAATTACCGAATGACCAAACCCGGCATAATGGCGCATGGCGCAACGGGCAAAAGCCGGGCGCAGATTATCCCATGTCAGGCCCGCCGCCATGGCCCCGCGCACCAGGGCCACTGCGGTATTTTCATCTTCGGCCTCGACCGCACGGGAAAATTCGGGTTCGGACCAATCCGCCACGTCCGATGTAAACGGATAAACCGGTCGATAGCTGCTATCCCAGGCGATATGTCCGATGGTTTCAGCAAGGCTGGCCAAACGTTCGGTATCGTCTGTCAGTTCGTCACGATACGCCAGCCAGTCCGCCGCGCCCGGCATGGCGTGGGTGGTGCCATATTCAAACCGGTCCATGCGCAGGGAAAAGGCCGTTTTAATGGCCGCAAGCGGGTCCACACCGATCTGCTCCAAACGTGCCATTTCACGGCACAGTCGGTCATAATCATGTTCGTGCAAGGCAACATCAAGATTTGCCAGAATTTCAGCACGTTGCTGGTTTTGCGGCGGGTCGGTCATGTCAAGCTCCACAACGCCATCATCGGTAACACGCACCGGATAACGGCGGAGTTTATCGCCGCCGACCAGGGTATCGCCGCTTTCAAGGTCGAACTTCCAGTTATGCCAGTTGCATGTCAGCACACAGCCCTGCGCCATAGTGCCTTCCATTAACGGGAAACCTTCATGCGGGCAGCGGTTGTTGCAGGCATAAAGACCGTTTTCGGTTTGAAAGATCGCAACCTGGCGACCATTGATGCGCACAAGTTTCCGCCCGTTTTGCGAAAGATCGGCCAGGGTTGTGGCGGCCTGCCAATCGCCGTCTGATGTGGCATGTTTTGCAACATCAGACGAAACCAAACCCGTCGAGGTCGGGTCAAAAGAAGGGTTTTGAGACGGTGTTGTGGCGGGTTGTTTTCCCGGCTGGACAGACGATGACATGGCGGCCTCTTTTATAAAGATTATTCTTTCAAAAAACAAGCTACGGCGCTTTGCTTGCCTTTTCAATAGAATTTTCTTTATAAATACCACATGACAAAACGAAATCCCAAAGCAGCCGACGGGGAAACCCGCCGCGCCATCCTTGATATATTAAAAAAGAACGGTCCGTCGCGTGCCGACCATATGGCAACATCCCTTGGGGTGTCATCGATGGCGGTGCGTCAGCATTTAAAAATGTTGATGGATCAGGGTATGGTCGACGAACAACAAATTGCCTCGCCCAAGGGGCGCCCGGCAAAATTATGGGCACTGACCGCACATTCAAACACGGCCTTCCCCGACGGGCATCAGGAACTGGCGGTGTCGTTAATTGACTGTATGCGCGACAGTTTTGGCGCAGAAGGACTGGCCCGCATTGTAGACGCCCGCGCCGAACAACAAAAAATGATTTACCAGACCCGCCTGCAAAGCTGCGCCCCCGACCTGGAGTCCCGGGTTCGGGCACTGGCCGCTGCACGTGACGCCGAAGGATATATGGCCACCACCCTGTACGAGGAAGACGGCACACTTCTTCTGGTGGAAAACCATTGCCCGATTTGTTCTGCCGCATCCGCGTGCCGGTCGCTATGTGCAAAGGAACTTGATGTGTTTCAGTCCGTTTTGGGCAACACCGTTATTGTGGAGCGAACAGATCATATTCTGGCAGGGGCACGGCGATGCGCGTATCGTATTTACCAGCGCACCTGATCACCCCCGCCAAAGCAGACCCAAAGCCACCCCCAAAACCGCCCAATCAAACAGGACACTGCATATGACCACGGCTGATTTTACCAAAATGGGTTTGGAAGCCCTCTCACAAGGGCATTATGACGCCGCGATCAATATGTTGCGCCAAACCCTGGGGCGGAACCAGGACGACCTGCCCGCCCGATTTGGTCTGGCCGAAGCCCTGCACCGGCGGGGAAATTTAACCGAATCGATTTATGAATATCGCAGTGTTTTGCGCGCCGACCCCAACCACCAACGAGCGCTGCAACAATTGGCCGAGGTATATTTGCTGTCGGGCAAACCCCGCGAAGCGTTAAACAACCTTGATATTGCGCTACGCAGCAACCCCGGTGATCCGGATTTGTTAACCGCACATGGCATGGCGCAGCTTGAACTGGGCCGCCATCACACAGCACTTGCCGATTTTCACAGTGCATCGCGCCTGCGCCCCGGTGACGGCATGATCCACCATATGATCGCCCTATGTTACCGGGCAGCAAAAGACAGCGACGGCGAACGCCGCGCGCTTGAACAGCTTTTGCGCATGACGCCCCATTCACTGGCCTGCCTGAATGATTTGGGCCGGCTGGAAATGCTGGACGGCGATTATCATTGCGCCCTGGAATATTTTGATCGCGCCCTGCAAGCCAACCCTAAATCGGCCACCGCGCTTGCCAACCGTGCCATTGCCTTGACCGTTCTGGGCGAAGATCGCGCCAAACCGGCATGGGACGACGCCCTGCAAGCCGATGCCGACGCCCCGCAAGACGGGGTACGCACCGCCGCCATTTCGCAACTTTATGAACTTTCCGAAGGCTTGCTTGCCGCCAAAGCCAACACAGACGATGCCGGGCAGCGCCAGTATCTGGCAGCGGGGGCGCTTACAATGTCGACCATCGTTTAAGGACCAGGGCACGGCCCGTTTTGCCCGATTGCATGTTTTACACATCTCGCAAAACAGCCGTGCCCGTGAATGCTTAAGGGGCTGTCACATCGCCAGCATTATGACCCAGCCCCGGTACAGCACGTTTCCATGCCATGATACCGGCCACACAAACCATTGCGGCAACAAAGCCCATGAAAAACGGCGATTGCGGCGATTGCCCCGATAACAACCCACCTGCCAATACCGCCACCGCCTCGGCCATGACATGGGCGGAACGATAAACACCCAATGCCTGCCCCTGCTCGTGTGGCCCTGCGGCATCGGAAATAAACAGGCTGGTTGTCACCTCGCACCAGGCAATGCCAAACGCCGCCAGCGACATCGGCACAAAAATCCAGACCAGCCCGTCGGGCAGCAAAAACGTAATCATGCCAACACCCAAAAACACATGGGCCACCACACTCACCCCGGCAAGGCCGATACGTTTACGTGCCGGTTCCACCAGCAAGCCTGCCGCAATCAGCGGCACCGAGATAATCGCAGAACAAGTCCCCAGGAACGAACTGCTGACATCGTGCGTCTGCACCAGGTAAACGCCGAAAAAAGCAAAAAAGACATAAACCGCGACATAGCTGAAAAATGAAATGACAAAACCCGGCAGCAGCTTTTTGTCACACACCGTTTGCCAAACCGTGCGGGGCTTAAATGCCGGGTCTTCGTGCTGATCAGGCACCACCGCATCAGCATTGGCCGATAATTCCACCGCAAGGGCGGGCAAAGATGAACCATCTTCCATGCCAACAGGGCCGGATTTTTCATCGACGGCGCGGCGACGGGCATAATCGGGAATGCGCAGGGTAAAAAACACCACAACCAGATTGACGCCAAACATGCCCGCAGCAAAGAAAAACGGCCAGGACACGTTAAAACCGGCATAAATATCGGGATCGGATAAAAAACCGCCCAGCAACGGGCCAATGATCCACCCAACATTAATGGCCACCGTAATGAGGCCGAAATTGCGGACCTTGGTTTTGGGTGTGCTGATATCGGATGTAATAGACTGCGCAATTGCCATGTTGCCTTCGCACAGGCCCGACAAAAACCGCCCGGCCAGCAATAACGGCAAACTGGCAATGGCAACACCAACGGCGGTTACCAGATAGCCCCCTGCCGCCCCCACAAGCGACCCTAACAAAACCGGACGCCGCCCGATCCGGTCTGACCAGCGGCCCAGCCACGGCGCACCAATAAACTGCCCGACCGGATAAAGGGCAATGGCAATACCCAGCAAAAACGGGCGAAATTCAACCGGAATGGACGGGTCCAGAAAGCCCAGTTCGGGTTTTAAAAACATTGGTCCGAATACCGGGTAAGGCAGGCTGAACCCGGCAAAGCCGAACAAAACGGTCATAAAGACCGCGATCATTAATTTACGTTCCTGGGGCATGGGGGCGACTTTGTTTTCAAACGTTAAAACGTGGTGGGGGCGAAATTGGCGGGCAAAGCCCTAGGCTCAGGACTCATTA
>NZ_JFJZ01000005.1 GCF_002115825.1 Thalassospira sp. MCCC 1A01428
CGGGGACCCATTGGTCCCCGTTTTTTTTACATCAAGCTAAATTAAACCGCCGACTTTCAACAATATGAAACCCATGTTCAAGTCGGCGAGGCATTATTTTGTGCTTCAGACTCGGGTTCAGGCGCTTGACTGTCAGTCGTTCCCTGAAATGGCCCCACAAGATTGCTCCCCAAACCGTTCGTGTTCACTGACAATGTATCATTACGAGCAGCTTCATCTGCCGATAACTGCATCAATTCCGGTGAACTCAACATAATCTCGGTGTTGTTAAACAAATCCTGAACGGACTGACGGACTTCACCCACCTGCGTGGCATTTGTAGATGGCAGCGCCTTTGCCACATCAAGCGACGACTTAACAATTGCGACGCCTGCCGTGCGTGAGGTTGCAAAAACGGAAGGAATGGAAACAATACGCACCATTACCATTGTTGCCGTCGCAACCCCTGACGGGCTGGCGAACTGAACAGCAGGATTAGCCACAATGCGCGAAGACACGGATGCAATGTTCATTGCTTGTTGTGGTGCCGCCGCTTGAACATCGGCACGAGAGGCAACCGACAGGGCAGCTTGCGTTGTCGCAAGTGCAGCCTGGGGGTTGGTTGCAACCATGCTTTCGGCAAAGCTGGCCGTTTGCGCGGCCAGGTTTGCCGCCAAAGTGGGATTACCCGCACTTAAAGTATTTATTGCAGCAACAATGGCATCGCTATTGCCTGACAAAATAGCTGCACGCAACGCAGGCGGAAACTGTGCGTTTACCGGCGCAATCTGTGCCTGCGCCAAGGTTGGTCGATAAACACCAACAAACGCCGAAGCAACCAGAACGGCAACACCGAACGACTGCAAAAGTTTCATATCAACCCCTCAATATATAAATACAATTTAACATTATTGTACGCTTAAATCAGAAAACCAACAATCTGAAATAAAAAAATGGATGCTTACTTTCTACCAAAACTGACAATGGTGGGCAGATGAGGGTTTCAGCTTACCAGCCACGATACCCTGTCACCAACAATCCGTGTTTAAAGTTTGTTTCATCCCGGGTCAGACAATCGACCTATATAGATAGAGATCGGCCTTGCGCTTGTTACGGTAAGCTCGATACACATATGAAAATATGCGACTGGCAGGATCCGCCTGCCCGCGAAATCAGGATATGCGATCATTTCGGCGATCATGTCTAATCATCTGACACCAGAACTTTTGATCCGCGCCTATTCTGTGGGGTTGTTTCCCATGGCTGAAAGCCACGATGACCCAACCCTGTACTGGATTGATCCGGAATGGCGCGGGGTAATTCCGCTAGATGGTTTTCACGTCCCCCGCAGCCTGCGAAAGGTTGTTAGGCGGGGTGATTTTACCATACGTGTTGATGCCAATTTTTCAGGAACCATTGCCGCCTGTGCCGCAACGACAAATACACGCGAAGAAACATGGATCAATGCCAGTATCCGCGAGGCCTATTGCCACCTGCACGAAATGGGATGCGCCCATTCGATTGAAGCCTGGAAAGACGGTGAACTGGTCGGCGGATTATACGGGGTTAGTCTCGGCCAGGCCTTTTTTGGCGAAAGCATGTTTTCGCGCGCAACCAATGCATCCAAGGTGGCACTGGTACATCTGGTCGCCTTGATGCGCCAGGGCGGTTATCAATTGCTTGATACCCAATTTGTGAATGATCACTTAAAACAGTTTGGCGTTGTTGAAATTTCACGGGAAAAATACCGCACCAAACTTGCCAATGCACTGACCGGGCGGTCCAGCCTGCCCTTCCAGGCCGATCAGGAAGCGCTTGAAGCCGTATTGTGCGAAAAACCTTACCCGACGACATAACCCCGGCCATGTCCACAGACATGGCCGGAAAGTTAAAATCCGTTACCGTCACTAATTTATCGGCTGTCACGCAAAATTACTGCTGCAAACCCGGAAATGCCCAAATGCCTGCAACACGCAGCAAATCCCGATAAACAACCAGCTTTTCACTATCGCTAACTTTTGCTGCCTCTTCCATACTATCGAAATCAAGAGCGATAAGCGGATGTACCGGTGCATCGATGTCATATTGCGCCAGGGCATCTTCCAGTACAGTTTGTGCGCGCCGCATATGGCTGGCACTGGTCACCAAAATCACATCATCGGCCGTATGACGATGTAACAGGTTGGCAATATTCAACATATTGCCAACGGTATCCTTGGATTTGTCTTCCAGAATAATCCGGCCACGGGCAACACCCTGGTCCACCAGCCAGCGCATCATCATGTCACCTTCGGTAACTCCGGCCTGCGGTTGACCACCGGTAACCATCACATAAGCATCAGGGTTCCTTTTGGCCGCGGCCAGCCCCATTTCAAGCCGTTGCATCAAAGGCGGACGCATGCTGCCATCCTCGGCCAGTGCATATCCCAAAATCACGATGGTCGTATGATGCGCCAATGCTGGCACATCCTGATTGGGGGCCATAGACATTATGGTATCGGCGCGATCAAAACGTTTGCGAAAAGCATTTGCCTTTTCCCGGTTAATACCCGCCAACGCATCCATGTAATTATGATAGGCAGCATCATCATTGCGAATATGCGCAAGGGCGGCAAGCCACGCATAGGCATTAAAGGCGTTCGGATCGACGCGGGTAATACCGGTATAGGTTTCAATCGCGCCATCGATATTCTTTTGAAGAATACGCGCCGAAGCAACAGCATAGCGAAAGTCAAGCCGCTCGGGTGACAAGGCTGAGGCCTCGGCAAAGGCCTGTTCAACCACATCATAACGGCCATGAAGGGTAATTCCCTTAAACACCTCGGCCTCGGCTTTTTTAACGTCACCGCCTGACCAGTAATAATGCATGCCGGTATCAACCAGCTCGCGAATGCGCGCAGCATCGGTTTGCCCGGCGGCCAGTACCGACGAAAACGGAATGCCCGCCAACATCATCGCGGCAAGCCCAACCCTGATTGCTTTTTTTAGGTTCATTTTTGTACCCTGTTGTTTGACATGTCCAATTCACACATCAAAACAGAAGCACAAAAGAAATACCTTTTGAATACCAAATATTAGATTTTTCTGACCGAACTCCGAATGTGGTATCAACTGGTATTATTCTGAAGCCATTTAACAAGTCCACTGACTTTGCCTGGTTAAAAAGAAAGGGGCGAAACCAAATGGCCCCGCCCCTTATTATCAATTTAATTTCCGGAGTCCTAGATCAGGAAGCGGACACGCAAGGTGCCATTGATGGCTTCAAGTTCCTTGCGAATCCCAAGGCCCGGTTTAATTTCGTCGTCAACTTCGACGACAACATAACCAACCCCGCCTTCAGAGCGCAAATACTGCCCGGAAATGTTCATGCCACGGGTGGCAAACACATCGTTGATTTTCGACAAAACGCCCGGAACGTTACGATGGATATGCATGAAACGGGTATGATTACGGTTTTTAACCGGCAAGGCCACTTCGGGGAAGTTAACCGCACCAAGGGTGGAACCGTTATCGGAATAGGTAATCAGCTTGTCGGCCACTTCGATACCGATATTTTCCTGCGCTTCCTGGGTTGAACCACCGATATGCGGGGTCAGGATCACGTTGGTCATCCCGCGAAGCGGGCTTTCAAACTGTTCATCCTTGCCTGCCGGCTCCACCGGGAAGACATCAATCGCGGCACCGGCCAGATGACCACTTTCAAGGGCAGCGGCCAGATCTTCAATGACAACAACATTCCCGCGTGCAGCATTAATGAAATGGGCCCCAGGCTTCATTTTGCCCAGTTCAACCGACGTAATCATGTTTTTGGTCTGATCGTTTGCCGGAACATGCAGCGAAACAACATCCGAACGTGCCAAAAGATCGTCCATGCTGACACATGAGGTTGCATTGCCCATCGCCAGCTTGTTGATCACGTCATAATAAACAACATTCATCCCCAGCGATTCGGCCAGCACTGAAAGCTGCGATCCAATATGACCATATCCGATGATGCCCAACGTTTTGCCGCGCGCCTCGAACGAGCCTTTGGCATTTTTAAGCCAGCCACCGGCATGAGCCGATGCATTGCGCTGCGGAATACCGCGCATCAGCATAATAATCTGGCCCAGCACCAGTTCCGCGACCGAACGGGTATTGGAATAGGGTGCGTTAAATACCGGAATGCCACGCATGGCGGCGGCCGTCAGATTAACCTGATTGGTACCGATACAAAAACAACCGATCGATGTCAGTTTCGGCGCGGCATCAATAATTTCTTCCGTCAGTTTGGTGCGGGATCGTATACCAAGAAAATGCGCCTCGGAGACGACAGATTTCAGTTCGTCAGCGTCAAGAGCCGCGGGATACAGGTCGACATTTGAATAGCCGGCCTCCCGAAACATTTTAACAGCATTTTCATGGATACCTTCGAGCAGAACAATTTTAATTTTGTCCTTCTCCAACGAAAGCTTGCTGATCACGGCGTACCATCCTTTTCTTCGAAGAATATGCTGGGGTTTTTCCCAAGCCGTTCATGAAATAGGACCAACTTGCCGCGAGGTCAAAGGCTTTCCCTTGCACATATACGCATTGCGCCTATCTTTTGAACGCATATACCGGGTTCTGCGTAGGTTCCATACGGGTCAGCCTGCCGTCTGCCAATGGGGAAAAAATTGCCAATAGAGTTAAAAACCGCCACCGATATCCATCAGATCGGGGCCGAGGCATGGGATGCCTGTGCAGGGTCGGCCAATCCGTTTGTCAGCTTTGCGTTTTTATCTGCCATGGAAGACAGCCAATCGGCCCATGCCGATACCGGGTGGCAGCCGTTTCATATTATCTGCACCGACGATGATGGCACGATTGTCGGGGTCGCCCCCCTTTATGTCAAAGGTCATTCATACGGTGAATATGTGTTTGACTGGGCCTGGGCCGATGCCTTTCAGCGGGCCGGCGGCAAATATTACCCCAAACTGCAATCGGCAGTGCCTTTTTCTCCGGTGCCGGGCCCTCGCCTGCTGGTACGGGCAGACCACCCTGCCCCCAACGACATTCGCAAGGCCCTTGCGCAAGGTCTTGCCGCCCTGCCCGCGCAACTGGGGCTTTCGGGTGTTCATGTTACCTTTTGCAGTGAAGATGAAAGCCGGATCATGGCTGAGAACGGGTTTTTGCCGCGTGTCGGCATTCAATATCACTGGAAAAACCGTGGATATGAAAGTTTTGACGACTTTCTAGGTGCCCTAAACTCGCGCAAGCGCAAAAACATTCGCAAAGAACGCCGCCAGGTTGTCGAAGCGGGATACAGCTTTGCGGCCCTGTCCGGTGACGATTTGAAAACCGTTCACTGGGACCGTTTTTTTGAATTTTACCGTGACACAACAGATCGAAAATGGGGTGAAGCCTATCTAACCCGCGACTTTTTCGACCTGCTACACGACCGGCTACGCGACAATGTCGTACTTGTCACCGCTTCACACGATGGCAACATTGTTGCCGGGGCGTTAAACCTGATCGGCGAGAAAACACTCTATGGACGCAATTGGGGCAGCATTGACCGCACACCCATGCTGCATTTTGAAACCTGTTATTATCAGGCCATCGACCTTGCAATTGAGCGCAAACTTGAAACCGTTGAAGCTGGCGCCCAGGGCGAACATAAAATTCAGCGTGGCTATGAACCGGTACTAACCCATTCTGCCCATTTTTTGCGTCATGAAGGGCTACGCGCAGCCATTGCGCAATTTCTGGATCAGGAACGTGCCGGGATCGAACAGGACAGCCTGTTTATCAAGGACGAACACAGCCCCTACCGGCAAGACAATTAACACAAACGACGGGTACCACACGTAAAAAGGACCAGGGCACTTCACCCCGGTCCTTTATCGTCATGACATCTGTTTCCAAGACCGGATTGACCGGTTTCAATCAAAGAGTCCCGGCATCCTCAACGAACAGCCACACTAGACTTTGCGCACTTCATCAAGAAAGCCCTGAACATGCTCCAGCAACTGATCGTTCGCAGCTGACAAACGCCCCACACAGCCAAGCTGCCCGTTTGAAAGTTCACCGCTTTGGGTAGCAGACCGTGCCACACTGCTTACCGCACTGTTGATTTGCTGGTTACCATTAGCAACGCCATCGACGCTGCGTGAAATTTCGTGAGTTGCAGCACCCTGTTCCTCAACCGCGCTGGCAACCACGGCCATCAACCCCTCGATATTGCGAATGGTCTCGGCAAAGGTACGAACTGCCGCTGCTGCCGCACCGGTTTCAGACTGCATTTCCGTAATCTTGATCGTAATCTGTTCGGTCGCACGTGCAGTTTGTGCCGCCAGATTTTTAACCTCGCCTGCAACCACGGCAAATCCCTTTCCGGCTTCTCCGGCGCGGGCTGACTCAATGGTTGCGTTCAAAGCCAAAAGGTTGGTTTGATTGGCAATATCGCTAATCAGGTTCACCACTTCGCCAACACTTTGCGCAGCTTCGTTAAGCTGTAATACGCGCTGGTTGGTTTGCTCGGTATCACGTACGGCTTTCTGGGCAATACCGGTAACCTGTGAAATCTGATGCGAAATTTCGTTAATCGAGGACGAAAGCTGTGTCGTTGCTGTTGCCACAGTTTCGATATTTGCAGTTGATTCCTCGGCCTGCTCGGCAACACTTTGGGCATGGTCGTTGGCGCGTGCAGAATGATCTGACAACTGCTCGGATGCACCACGTACTTCACCAAGGGCCATTGTTACAGTGTTAAGGACTTCGCTGATCTGGCGATCAAACTGGTCGGAAAGTTCACCCATCTTGCGGCTCCGCTCCAGCTGACGTTGCGCTTCGATACGTTCCTGTTCAGAAAGACGCAGTCGCTCGGCAGCATTTTCACGAAACACCTGCAATGCCCGCGACATATCACCTACCTCATCGGTACGTTTCATTTTTGCAATTTGAACATTAACGTCGCCAGCGGCAAGTTTACCCATGGCAGCTGTCATATCGCGGATCGGCGTTGCAATCATGCGCGACAATATCGTTGCAAACAAAACCGCAATCGTCACCAGGGCAATCACACCAACAACGAGGGTGATCACAAATGCTCTCATGGCGTCGTTCTGGTTTTGCTCCAGCCCATCACGTGACTGGTCGATATAATCTTCCAGTTGATGGGCGGCCTCGGTGGCTTTAAGGGCCAACGCACGGGGTTCACCTGATGCTTCAATTGCGCGGGCATGGTTTACTGTAAGATACTGACGCATCAGTTGCGCCTGACGATTGGCAATTTCTTCCCAGCCATCAATCGCAGCTTCCATTTCGCTGGCCAGCCGGCGAATTTCGGTATCACTGGTGGCGGTTTCCATCAACTGCGCCACACTTTTGTCGGTCAAATCAACTGCTTCGCGATAGGCCGTCAATCCGCTTCTGTCACCTGTGGTCAGAAAATAGGTCATTTCCTGCCGGGCAGTTCGATAATAACGATCAATATCGGTGAAATTTTCTTCGATACTTGTCAGTTGCGCCGTGCCTTTGCTTGCATTCTGCACCAGGCGCATCGCATTTAATCCTGCCCCGCCGACACATAAAATAACGGCAATAATTACCGCAAAACATGCCGCAAGTTTGGTTGGAATAAGCATATTCTTTATGTACATCATAACACTTGATCCCTTAAAGGCCCTTGCGGCGCGCAAGTTCGGTAAGATTGATTTCGATTGTCACAGCCCCCATCGGCACACCGGCACTATCTGCCAGCGTCATATTAAGCTGCGAGCGCCAGTTATCGGCGGCCTCGTTATATTCGGCTTCGTCGATAAAAACCGCCGTCGCCCCCTGCGGATAGGTTTTTTGAAATTTCGCTTCATCACCTTGCCAGAAATCCGACGTGATAGCGCTTTGCCCGACATTAAGACCGTGTGCATCCATAACGAATATTTCGCTATAAAGTCCGCCAGAGCGCGCCTGAATCTGGGTCAGGTATCCCGATAAAGGATTAGTCAAGACCGCCGCAATAATCGGCTGGTCTTCGGCTTCGCGCTCGGTGCGCCATTCCTTGTCGGCGGCATCAATATCGACCTGTGACAGGTTTTGGTTGCGCTTGTTCTGGCCCTTCACCGATATTTCGACCACCGGATTGGTAAGCCACTCGCGTACGGCTGAAATAACAGTTGCATCAATTAGTTGCTCCGGCGCGCCCGGCGAGGCCTGCTTGGCCAAAGCACCATTCGCTATAAGCAACGCTGTCGCGCCTGCCGCCAGCGCCCAATGGGACTTACTAAATCGCTTCATCGCACTTCCTTTGCCATTCTTTGACGCGCCATCTCTTTATAACTTGGGTTCAAGCGCAAAATTAACAGGGCAACTCGCATAAAAATTGCCATTTGGTATAGCAGCAACCTATACGAAAAGAATAATGCCGTAACATCCTAATTTGGGGAGTGCTCTATTATGATGGGGAAAATATCGTGCCGTTGTGTCTGCCCGCCCTAATTTCGGGCAAGAAAAAAGCGGCGATACGAAATCGCCGCTAAGTTTTGGTTGGGACACGAGCAAACTGCAGAAGATTACGTTGTTCCAGGCGCACCGTAGCGCGCCCCTGCACAGAACAACTGTCCGCTATAACCTATGCAGGTGCCGTGCCAGTTTTGGAAAATTAAAATTTCGCTGATTTTAGCGGTATAGAGTAGTAATACCTTCGGAGGATATGGTCCAGATTCGCAATTTGAAAAAAAATCTTTGCAATTTGCGAAATTCACTTCCCCATTTTGCGAAAATTCTCAACGACACTCTTCTAACGCGATGAAAATCCCCACCAAAGCACGCGAAAACAGCAACTCGCTACTGTCTTTGATCTTTCAAATTAAATTCGCATTCTGCGGATATTGCGTTATCACCTAAAAAAACCGCCTATATCTGGTATAGGCTAAGCCATACCCCACCCCACACGATCGGATTGGAATACTTACAAGATAGCGTACAAATTAACGAAACTTCTTCTTTTTAGCCGTCGATGATTTTTTGCCAAAATTCAAAAGTGTCGGCGCGTGCTGGATGATTTCCTCAAGGATATCCTTGGCCATATCCAGATCATCCTGGGCACTTTCATCAAGGTCACTTTTGTAACGCGGATCAGAGAGCATTTTTTCAGCTTCATACAATGTCCGAAGCTCGCTCTGGAACAGCTCACGTGACCCCAAAGGCAAAAACGCCTTGGCGCTCATCACAAAAAAGAACTTAAGGCTGGTTTTAATCACCAGTCGCAACATCAGAACCTGCAATTTATGAAACTGCGATTCCAGTTCATCCTTTCGGGGATGCGCATCAAGGGCCGCCAGCCGTTCAGAAAGAATCAATGACAATGCCTTAAAATTATCGACCTGTTCGCGAAACGGGCGATAACGGGTAACGTCTGTTGCATCGGCCATTACCTCGAGCTCAGCTGCAATCGACACTAAAATGCGCCCGCGCTTTTCCAACTGCGACAGAAAATGCTCGACCTCTTTAGTTTTTTGTTTTTGTGTCGATGAATTCATAAACTGCCGGAACAATCCTTAATTGAAAATGCATCCGGCCCAAACGAAAGACCGGATGCATCCCAAGATACTATGCTATGGCCCGATAGCAAGCCTGAACAGTTAAACCCTTTGAAATCAGGCTCAAATCCTATTCAACCATTTCCGGGTCACGGGTTTCACTTTTACCTGACTGATAATCGGGGAACCGAAAAACAACACCGTCATTCTCGATATCGACCAGAACAGAACCACCCTTTTCAAGTTTGCCAAACAGCAACTCTTCGGCCAGCGGCTTTTTAACATGCTCCTGGATAACCCGACCAAGGGGACGGGCACCAAACGCCGGATCATAGCCACGATCAGCAAGCCAAGTGCGCGCAGCCTCTGTCAGCTCGATAGAGACATTGCGATCCGCCAGCTGAACTTCAAGCTGCAAAATGAACTTATCCACGACCATCTTGACAACGTCTGCTTGCAGATGGGTGAACGGAATAACCGCATCCAGACGGTTGCGGAATTCAGGGCTAAAGGTACGCTTGATCGCCTCTTCATCCTCGCCAATACGCTGGTCCCGCATAAATCCGATGGCGGGTTTCGCCATATCCGATGCACCGGCATTGGTGGTCATCACCAGCACAATATTACGGAAATCAACAGTCTTACCGTTATTATCCGTCAGCTTGCCGTGATCCATTACCTGCAGCAGGATATTGAACAGGTCGGGATGGGCTTTTTCAATTTCATCAAGCAGCACCACCGCATGGGGATGCTGATCGACGGCATCAGTTAAAAGACCACCCTGATCAAAGCCGACATACCCAGGAGGCGCGCCAATCAGACGCGAGACACTATGGCGTTCCATATATTCGGACATGTCGAACCGCACAAACTCGATCCCCATAACATGGGCCAGCTGTTTGGTAACTTCGGTTTTACCAACCCCGGTCGGGCCGGAAAACAGATAAGACCCAATCGGCTTTTCAGGCTCGCGCAAACCGGCACGGGCCAGCTTGATCGCGCTTGAAAGGGCCTCGATGGCTTTATCCTGACCAAACACCACCGTTTTCAGGTCACGTTCAATATTTTGCAATGCCTTGCGGTCATCACTTGATACCGACTTGGCCGGAATACGGGCGATTTTGGCAACAATTTCCTCGACATCACGCTTGCTGATCGTGCGTTTGCGCTTGCTGGGGGCCACCAGCATCCGCGATGCACCAACCTCGTCAATTACATCAATCGCACTATCAGGGCGCTTGCGGTCGTTAATATAGCGTGACGCCAGCTCAACCGCCGACCGAATAGCTTCGTTGGTGTATTTTACGTGATGATGTTCTTCGTAATAAGGCTTCAGACCCTTGAGAATCTTGATGGTATCTTCCAGCGATGGTTCATCAACATCTATTTTCTGAAAACGACGCACAAGGGCGCGGTCTTTTTCAAAATGACCCCGGAATTCCTTGTAAGTCGTCGACCCGATGCACCGCAATGCGCCACTGGCAAGGGCAGGTTTCAAAAGGTTGGACGCATCCATCGCCCCGCCTGATGTGGCACCGGCCCCAATCACAGTATGAATTTCGTCAATGAACAGCACGGCATTATCATGCTCGTCCAGCTCCTTGACGACAGCCTTCAGCCGTTCTTCAAAATCCCCGCGATAGCGCGTACCTGCCAAAAGCGAACCCATATCAAGGGCAAAGATCGTCGCACCCAACAAAACTTCCGGCACATCACCATCAACAATACGTTTGGCAAGCCCTTCAGCAATGGCGGTTTTACCAACCCCCGGGTCACCAACATAAAGCGGATTATTTTTGGTTCTGCGGCACAAAACCTGAATGGTGCGGTCAATTTCGCTCTGCCGGCCAATCAGCGGATCAATTTTGCCTTTTTGCGCCTTAACATTCAAATTAACGCAATAAGCCTTTAGCGCTTCGCCTTCCTTGGCCGCACCTGGCTCGTCGGCATCCTGTGCGCCAGTGGCACCCAGGTCTTCTTCGGCGCCGCGCGGAATACGACGTTCATTAAGCTCAGGCGTTTTGGCAATGCCATGCGAAATATAGTTCACCGCATCCAGCCGCGTCATATCCTGCAATTGCAGGTAATACACCGCATGGGATTCACGTTCGGAAAACAGGGCAACCAGAACATTGGCACCCGTTACCTCTTCGCGGCCCGAAGACTGAACGTGAATGGCAGCACGCTGAATAACACGTTGAAAACCGGCTGTCGGCTTGGGGTCAACCAGACGGGCGCTGATCAGGCCCGAAAGTTCGCTGTCGGCGAAATCACGCAATTCATTGCGCAACCGGTCAACATCAACCCGGCATGCCTTGAACACAGCGATCGCATCCTGATCTTCGGTCAGCGATAGCAGCAAATGTTCCAGCGTTGCATATTCGTGTCGCCGTTCGGATGCATATGCAAGCGCACGGTGCAGGCTTTCTTCCAGATTACGCGAGAGCATGTATGACTACTCCTTCTCTATCGTGCACTGCAACGGGTGCTGGTTCTGGCGTGCCAGGTCCATCACCTGATTGACCTTGGTTTCAGCGATTTCATAGGTAAACACGCCACAAATCCCTACGCCCTTGCGATGAACCTGCAACATGATTGCCGTCGCTTCTTCCCGTCCCTTTCCAAAGAATTGTTCCAGGACGAGAACGACAAATTCCATCGGCGTGTAGTCATCATTGAGCAACAACACCTTGTACATTGCCGGTTTTTTGGTTTTCGGCCGTGTCTTAGTTACCACTCCCGTGGTCGGGAGGCCGTCACCCTGATTGCCCTGATCACTCATAACCTGCTAACCGGAATCCTTTTTGTTGCGCTTTGTAAAACATGATAGGTCAACATGCCTCTGTTTCAAAGCCCCGTAAACTCAGTCCACGAAAACATTACTCATTTACATGTCATGTAAGGTGCGAATGCGGCGACGCAAGATGCAGAAGTGAAACTTGGCCGCCCGAAGCAACACCAAATTGTGAACGCTGCGTTCTGGCCCAAATGCATAAAACGGGCGCGATCATCGACCGCACCCGCCCTGTTAGACATCTTTTCCGCACAGCATGAAACCAGCTGTGCGCGGTATATTATTTCGTGGCAAATGCCGTGTCAGCCGGCAGCTTTGTTTTCCCAGCTTTTCCCGATCAATGACACACCATCATTCCACATACCCAGCCAGATTTCCTGAATACGGGAATGTTCTTCAAGGGCACCATCGACCATCCGCTTGACGATACGGGAATTGACTTCCTGCACATCTTCAATTTTTTCTACTTTGGAAAGAGCCTCGACATCCGACTGCGCGGCATCAAGCTCGCGCTGCATCCAGGCCATCCACTCCTTACTCAGAAGTCCACCGGTTTCCACCATTTTTGACGATGCCTGCATCATGCCGTCCCAGTTGGCGAAATGTGACTGGAACAAGTCTTCATACTGGCTGGTAAAATGTGAACCGGCATCAGAATAAAGGTCGGTCTGGTCTGATACGGCATCAACCAAACTGGCAAATGCTTCGTTTGCGGCTTCTTGTGCCGATGTGATCATTTTAACAACATCATCAGACTGCCAGGCTTCAAAAAGCTGCGACACCGGAACCAAAGGCACAGGAATTTCAGCTTCGACCTTTTGAGTAACCTTTACCGTGTCGTTCGCGGCAGAATCATCAAGACTTACTTCTACCTTGCTCACCGGCGTCACCATTTCGGCGGTTACCGGCGCAATAATTTCAGGGGCCTTGGGCGCCTGTTCGGCAGCCTTGTTTACCGCCGCTGTTGCGGCCTGCGTTGCGCTGGTTGCGGTTGCCTTTGCAACCTCGGCCTGCTTCGCAGTTGCCGACTTCACGGTTTCAGCGGATTTTGCCACGCTATCGGATGCCGCCCCAGTCTCTTTGGCGGCAGTAACATTTGCCGATTTTTCAGCAGGCTTGCTTGCCCCGGCAGCAGCGGCACGTTGCGGTCGCGATGCTGCCTTTGCTGGTGTCTTTGCAGACGAAGCCGGAGTTTTCCTCGCCGCGGAAGCAGCAGGTTTGCTTGCGGTTGCCGCTGGCGCAGTCTTGCTGCCCGAAGCGCTACCGGAAGGCGTTTTTGACGCGGCCTGCACAGAAGCGCCAGACGAGTTCTTCGCAGATGCAGCACCGGCTGTCACTGTTTTCGCAGATGAGTCAGGAGCCGCAGCCGACGCAGTTGCTTTTGCGCTGGATGCTGACGGTTTATCGGATTTAGCAGGCACCTTTTTCGGGGTCGTCACCATTGTGCCGTCCTCCATTTACGAGTTTCAGGATAGCCATATCGATGTTGCAATGCAGCAAAACCTTAGATGGAAACGCGTAAAACGTCAAGGATACTTTCGTGACATTGAATTCACAAAACAACCCGCCCGGGAAATACCGTTGAAAAACAAACGGGCTGGCAAATGCCAACCCGTTTATATTCTGTTTTATTGAAGAGTATTTCCCCGAACAGTCCGATAAAAATTACGATCCTGCTCGTCACGGTCATGTCCGATGGTTGGATCCGGGCTTAATGCCACGTCCGGGTCCGGTGCCGGTGGTAACGGGTCCACCTGTCCCGCAACCTTTTGCAGAACAATCGGGAAATGCAGGTCTCTTAAATCATCATCACCATTGGCCCAGGCTGCCAGGGTTATTTGTTTTTGCGAACAGCCCAACGCTACCCAATAATAGTTTTCCGAATGCAAACGAAGACCGTCCCGATTCTGGGTGCCAAAACCATCTTCCTGCATCGCGTCAGTCAATGTCAGATATTGCTGGCGCGTCAATGTCTGGCGCACAGGTTCACCGCTGAAAGCGCCAAGTGGTGATCGTACAGACACATTCATTTCACTTACATCAAGGGGACCAAACATATGCGAAACCATTGTGAAGTTATCGGTTCCCGTTTGCGGCGTAACATCAAATGTCCGCACATCCTTATAATAATCGGCATTATAAACAATGCGAATCCGCCCTTCGGCCTCGCCCGCTGAACAGGCAGTTCGCAGATCATCGCCATTCAAATATGAAAACCAGCTTGCCTTGCGCACAACCGGATTCGCAATGTCACTGGTCGCGGTATAGCTGCAACCGGCCAAAATTGCGGCTGCAGACACCGCGGAAACAAACTTCAGGAATCCAGCCCGCTTTGACGCTATATCATTGTGCGGTCTATGTATTTCTGTGGGCATTTTTACCTCTGTTTTGACAGACTCGATCACAAGTCATAAACTTACGTGCAATTGGGGCATCGGCAAGGCACATTGACCTGTCAGTATTCTTCATTCCGTTAAGCATTTTTTTAGTCGGAACTGGCATGCTGGCCTCAACCGTCTTGGGGATACTCGTTAACCGGACATTGTTTATGATTTCTCTGTTCCGCGTCGGCCCTGCCATGCCGACCAGACAACCAGACTCCGCTGACTTTTCGCCATCACGCATGACGGGCCGAAGGCTTTTATGCGTGATGGGCATGGTTTTGTTCGCCTTGCTTGCGCTCCCGATGATAAGTGCGCCTGCCGTCGCGAGGACCTATACCGCATTAATCATTGATGCCGAAAGCGGCCAGGTGCTGCATGAATATCGTGCGGATCAAAAGGTTTATCCTGCGTCACTGACCAAAATCATGACGCTTTATATGCTGTTTGACGCACTTGATAGCGGCAAGGTCACGCTGGCAACCCGCATGCCGGTTTCCAAACGGGCGTGGGGCCAGGCACCGTCAAAACTTGGCGTTCAACCCGGTGACACCATCGCGGTCAAGGATGCCATTCTGGCGCTGGTCACCAAATCGGCCAATGATGTTGCCGTTGTGATTGGCGAATATCTGGGGGGCACGGAAACCAAGTTTGCCCAGATGATGACGTCGACCGCGCGCAGAATCGGCATGAAAAGCACAACTTTTCGCAATGCATCGGGCCTGCCCAACCGGGGGCAGATGACCACGGCGCGCGATATGGTTCGTCTCGCCTTGCGCCTGCGCAATGATTTTGGTGACTATTATCACTTCTTTTCAACGCAGAAATTTACTTATGGCAACCGCACTTATGGCAACCATAATAATCTTCTGGCGTCGTACTATGGCACAGATGGCATCAAAACCGGTTTCATCAACGCATCGGGTTTTAACCTGGTCGCATCGGTCAAACGCGATGGCAAACGCCTGATCGGGGCCGTATTTGGTGGCCGCACCGCCCGTTCGCGCGATGACCAAATGAAAAAACTGCTTGATAAAGCCTATGTCGAACTAAAAAAAGATGGTGAAATTATTCCGCCGCGGCCGCGCATCAGCCCGGAAGACAAAATTCTTCCTGCAGACACGCAATTGCTGATCGCCAAGCTGAATAACGCCAACGAGGGGCAAATTCCCGGTCATATCGATACTGACACCATCGTCACCCGCATAAAGCCAACACAAGGCGGCTGGGGCATTCAGGTTGGTGCCTTTAGCGACCAGCGCCGCGCCCAGGAAGCCGTCTTGACCGCTGCGCGCAGTGCCCCTGAAATTTTACGCCTAACCCGTGCTGCCGTTGAGCAACAGGAATCAGACAGTGGCGTTGTCTATCGGGCACGGCTGATTGGGTTTGGTGCCGAGGAAGACGCACGCAGTGCCTGTGCGGCCTTGCAACGCCAGAACATGGCCTGCATTCCTGTCGTCACACCTGACGACGCCGGATAAGCACGACCCGAATATCACAAGCATTTTTGATCAGGGCTGCCAAATTGGCAGCCCTTAATCTTTGGCGTAACCCGCGGAACAAAGAACGGAACTAAAACCTTCCGCCCTCCTTACCACCGTAAGATGGCTGTTACGTCCCAAGCCAAGTTAATAAGCCCGCATCAAACAACGCCCCATTACGGGTTATATCGACCGTACATTATGCAGGCGTAAGTTTGAGGCATCCGGCACGACGTATCTCGTGAGATGCTCGGACTGACAGAAATCATTTCCTTTATCGCAAACCATGACCTACCGGCGACACCATCCTGAACTGGTTATCCTTCTATAAATAACGTTCGGAAAAAAATTGAGCCCGAAGGTAAAATACCTTCGGGCTCAACCGGATCCAGCCAAATTTCAGATCAAAAACTCGCCTTAATGGCCGCCACCCGGGGCAAAGAAATCGGCACTTTCAAGTCCGCTTTTCTGTAATTGAGCAGTTACCTGCCCTTTAAGGCGTTCAAGCCCGGCATCATCAGCAGCCTCGCACCGCGCAACGATCGCAGGTTGGGTATTGGATGCCCGAAGCAGCCACCAACCATCTTCGGTACGCACGCGCACACCATCAATGCCGTTTACTTCGGCATCCGTCCCGGCCAAGCGATCACGAACTTCCTCGATCAATGCGAACTTGCGATCATCAGGGCATTCAATACGGGTTTCCGGCGTGTTAACGGCAACCGGCATTGCATCACGCCAGACATCAAGGCTTTTGCCACTTTGCACCAGAATACGATACAGACGAACGGCAGCATAAGTCGCATCGTCATAGCCGTAATACCGTTCAGCAAAGAAAATATGGCCACTCATTTCACCCGCAATCGGGGCCTTTTCCTCGATCATTTTGGTTTTGATCAGGGAATGACCGGTTTTCCACATAATGGCATTGCCACCAAGTCGGGTCACTTCGTCAAACAGTGTCTGACTGGCTTTGACGTCGGCGATAATTGCACCACCCGGAACGCGCTCCAGAACATCGGCTGCATAAATTTGCAACAGCTGGTCGCCCCACAAAACACGACCCTGACCGTCGACCACGCCGATGCGGTCACCGTCGCCATCAAAAGCAACGCCCCAGTCCGCATTATGTTTGGCAACGGCGGCTTTTAAATCGACCAGGTTGGCTTCAACAGTCGGGTCCGGATGATGATTGGGGAAGGTGCCATCAATGTCATCAAATAATAAATGATGGGTGCCGGGCAATTTTGCCGTCAGCTTACGCACGACATCCCCCGAAGCACCGTTGCCACAGTCCCACACAATGGTCATTGGCTTGGCAACGTCAATGTCGAGTTCATCGACAAGGCGATCAACATAACGATCCTCGATATCGATATCATCAAGGCCGCCGGCACCAACTTCAAAATCACCCTGTTCGGCAATCCGGCCCAATTCCTGAATGGCAGCCCCAAACACCGATTTTCCGGCATTCAGCATTTTAAAGCCATTATAATCCGGCGGATTGTGCGAACCGGTCACCATAATGCCGGCATCAGTTTTCTGATTATATACCGTAAAATACAGCATCGGCGTCGGGCCACGGCCAATACGCAGCACATCGCAACCGGTGGTACGAATACCCTTGATCAGGGCATCAGCCAGATCTGGCGAGCTTAACCGGCCATCGCGGCCAACGGCGACACGGGTGCCGCCGCTGCGGCGAACCATTGTCCCAAACGCACGACCCAACGCATGGGCGTCTTCCTCATGAAGGGTTTTGCCTACAACGCCGCGCACATCATATTCGCGCAGCATCGAGGGATCAAATTTATGGCCATCCGAAGCGGTCATAGGTCAATTGCCTCCAATTGTGCCGCGACCAACACAGCTATATTCAAAGCCATGTTCTTTCATCTCGCGCGGCTCATACACATTTCGCAGATCCACCACCACAGGTGATTTCAAAGCAGCTTTTACGCGTTTCAAATTCAATCCGCGGAATTCATTCCATTCCGTCAGGACCACCATGGCGTCCGCACCTTCGATGGTTTCAAAGGCCGTTTCGCAATAGGTCAGCCCCTCAAGAAGTTTTGCAGCTTCTTCCATTGCCTCGGGGTCATATGCCCGCACATTGGCCCCTGCCGCAATCAGCGCCGGGACAACATCCAGACTGGGAGAATCGCGCATATCGTCGGTATTGGGTTTAAATGCCAAGCCCAGAATACCAATGGTTTTTCCCGCAACAGAACCACCACAAGCCGCAATAACCCGGTCCGCCATTGCTTTTTTGCGGTCGTTATTAACAGCAACCACCGTTTCAATAATGCGCAGCGGCGAATTATGTTCCTGTGCTGTCCGCACAAGCGCCAAAGTATCCTTGGGGAAGCATGACCCGCCATAACCAGGCCCCGGGTGCAAAAACTTTTTGCCAATGCGGCCATCAAGGCCAATGCCGCGGGCAACATCATGCACGTCAGCACCCACTTTTTCGCACAAATCGGCGATTTCGTTGATGAAGGTAATTTTAGCTGCCAAAAATGTATTGGCCGCATATTTGATCATTTCCGACGTTTCACGCGTGGTAAAAACAATTGGCGTTTCGATCAGATAAAGCGGGCGATACAGATCAGACATAACCGTGCGCGCACGTTCATTGCTGGTGCCAATAACCACCCGGTCCGGGCGCATGAAGTCGCCAATTGCCGATCCTTCACGCAGGAATTCGGGGTTGGAAACAACGGCAAATTCCGCATCAGGCCGTTTTTCCCGAATAATCCGTTCCACTTCGCGCCCCGTTCCCACCGGAACGGTCGATTTGGTCACGATTACGGTAAAACCTTCCATTGCTTCGGCAATTTCTTCCGCCGCAGCATAGACATAGCTTAGATCGGCATGGCCATCGCCACGGCGCGTCGGCGTGCCAACCGCAATGAAAACAACATCGGCATCCTTAACACCTTTTTTCAGGTCGGTGGTAAAATGCAACCGGCCCGACTTGACGTTATTCTCAACCAGAACATCAAGGCCCGGCTCGTAAATTGGCATGATGCCTTGCTCAAGGCGTTCGATTTTGCTGACGTCTTTGTCTACACAAATAACGTCCGTACCGAATTCCGAAAAGCAGGCCCCGGAAACCAAACCGACATAGCCGGTGCCAATCATTGCAACATGCATGGATGTTTTACCCCATTAAAACACTGACCGGGGGTCTGTGCCCCCGGACATTCAATAAAATCTGTTATTTCGCGGCTTCAAGTTCGGCGAATTCCTTGATCAGGGTGCGCATATCATCACGCAGATCCGGTCGCTCAAGCGCGAAGGCCAGTGTTGCTTTCAAAAAGCCAACCTTGTTACCGCAATCAAACCGTTGCCCTTCAAACCGATAACCATAGAACGGCACCTTGCCGATCATGGCAGCCAGCGCATCGGTCAGCTGAATTTCATTTCCTGCCCCGCGCGGAATCGATTCCAGCACATCAAAAATACCCGGATCGAGAATATAACGACCAATCGCCGACAGCGTGGACGGCGCGTCTTTCGGGTCCGGTTTTTCGACCATGCCACACGCACTGACAAGGCGGCCATTCGTACCCTCGACTTCCAGAACGCCATAGCGTTTGGTTTCTTCACGCGGCACATCCATAACCGCAACCATATTCCCGCCCGTGCGGCCATAGCTTTCAACCATCTGCTTCATACATGGCGTTTTGGACTGAATAAGGTCATCAGCCAGAAGCACAACAAATGGTTCGTCCCCGACCAGGGATTTCGCACATAAAACAGCATGTCCCAGACCAAGCGGGTTACCCTGCCGGGTATAAGTCACCCGGCCATTTTCGGGGATCATCGCCAATGCCGTTTCAAGGGCATCATGTTTGCCGCGCTCCATCAGGATCGCTTCAAGTTCGGCTGAACGGTCAAAATGGTCTTCGATCGCGGTTTTCCCACGACCGGTAACAAAAATGAATTCTTCAATACCGGCAGCAATTGCTTCTTCCACCGCATACTGGATCAGGGGTTTGTCAACAACAGGCAGCATTTCCTTCGGCATAGCCTTGGTTGCTGGCAAAAACCGCGTCCCCATGCCCGCCACCGGGAAAACCGCCTTTTTAATACGTTTGGTCATCTTTTATTCCTTTGTTTTTGGCGGCGACGGATGCGCTAAATCTCTCAATTTGCAGCAAGTATCTATCGCTTTTGCCACAATTTCAGATCATTGATCAAGCTGCCCTTCCGGGGGATTACATCAATCGCCACAATTTTGTAATAACACGTGCCGTGCTGCATTGACCCGGGATGCCAGATAGTCCGATCCGCCATGATCAGGGTGTACCGCCTTAATTAACGTTTGATAGGCACGATTGATCTCGGCGCGGTCCGGATTTTTTCCCAAACCCAGAATTTTACAGGCTTCCGTGACATCCATCCCTTCTGAGCGAAATCCGCGAGTGCCTCCATTTTGTTCCTGCTGCGACGAACGGTCTTCCGTTCGCTCTGCATCGTCCCACTGTCGCCAGCCCTGACAATCACTGCGACGATCCAGATATGTCTCAAACACTGTCCGGCTTTGATCTTGTGCATCGCAACATTCAACATATAAAAGTTGCAGTTCGTCAAGTCTCAGGCGGTCAAGGTCGCATCCGGCAAATTTCCCGGCAATGACCTGTCCCCCCAGCCGACCCGAGCCATGCTCAAGCTGCATCACCAGAAGCTGTGTCCTGATTTCAGAAAAGCGGCCCGTGCCGGTACCGTCATCATCAGCACCTTGCGGGTTCGCTCCCCGGCCCCAACCATGGGCACCAGCGAACATCTTCTTGAAAAATGGCCACAATAAGCCAATTTTGAGGACACGAAAAAGAAATGGTATGGCGGCAACAAGGGCCGCAACCATGGCTGCCAGTTTGCCAGTCAGCAGCAGCCAAAGCCCCACGAGCACCAGAACAGTTGCAATCAACCCAAAGCCCAATTGCCGGATATCGGCCGGTTTTGCGTTTGCCAACCAGCGCAAAACAAACCCTGTGGCGACAAAAAGACCAATACCAAGCAAAAGCCACTGCATCAGCGTTTCCGTCGCAATTGATCGGTCAGGAAATGAATATCAGACGATGATTTCGTTTTATTATAATCGTTTAGCGCATCAAACCCACCCAGAATAAAGGACGCAACCCCGCCAAGGAAATCGCGCAAAACAGATGCTGCACTGCCGTCAAGACGGGCAAAGGCACCATTCCCCAGACGGGCCATATCACGAAAAACTTTTGTTGCATCGTTGTCACGGCCATCCTGAAAAACAAAGACCCGTGTGCCGGAAATGCCAAGTTGACCAGCCAGATGCGCCAGATCATCCGCCGCTTCCTCAACACAGTCACCAACATAAACCAGGGCATTAACCGGGTGGTCGGGCTGTTTTTTGTTCTGATTAAGAACATGGTGCAAAACCCGGCCGATCTGGGTTTGACCCGCACGACATTGCACCGCATTCATTTTAGCCCGCAACTGGCCCGCGTCCCGGCACCAGCCGCTGGCCTTGCATTCGCCAAAACCGCGAAAAAACACCAATTGAATATCAAGCGCGCCCATCTGCGCCACCGCATCAAACATCTCGGATTGAAGGTGCGCAGCCATATCCCAATGGGGCTGGCGGCTGGCAGTTGCATCCATTGCGAATACAATTCGCCCTTGCGCCGGCCCCGACGCCGGCGCACTACCGGCAACAGACTGCACCTGCCTGACAAAGCTGGCAATATCCTGATCCGTTGACACGGTTGAAACGGCCTTGTCCTTGTCCGCCATTATCCTGCCGATCCGTAATTTCAGAACCTGGATTGCACCCGTTATCAGATTGGCAGTTCTTCGCCATCGCTCGGGGTAAAGCCGATAACTTCAAGTAACTGCCGCACTTCCTGGCGGGCGGCCATATGCGACATACTTAAAGTAATACCAATGCCTTTTTCGCGCAAATCAAGAAGCGTCAATCCGTTAAGGAACAATTCGCGATAGATCACGCGTTCGCCAAAACCCGGCGCCACACGGAAATGAACCCGGGTTGCCAGTTTGTCGAGGATTTCGGCAATATCGCGTTTGTTACGTGCGTCAAGATGCGACAACCGATTCCGCATCACGATCCAGTCGATGGTTCCACCATCGACCGCCGCCCGGCGCTTACGCGCATCCCAAACCATTTCGGCATAAAGGCTGGGGCCTTTCACATCGAGGGTTTCGGGGTCAATACGGGCCAGCATATCAAGGTCGATATAGCTGTCATTAATCGGCGTAATCAGCGTATCGGCACAGGCATGGGCCAAACGCGAAAGATAATTGTCACTGCCCGGGCAATCCATGACGACAAAATCGTGATTAACAACCAATTCGCCAAGAGCACGGGTAAAACGTTCGCGTTCATCGTGCTTGGCGGCCATCGCATCGCCATCTTCGCTGCGATAGATTGGATAATGAACCGGCATTTTTAACGAAAGACTGCGGGCGGTATTAAACGCCTCGCGGTTCTCGACATAGCGGGTCAGAGTTCCCTGCCGTGCGTCGATATCAAGCGAGCCAACAGAAAAATCCATTTTCAACAAGGCAACGATCAAATGCATGGCCGTCGTTGATTTACCCGACCCACCCTTTTCATTGCCAATTACAATAACATGCGCACGTTTGCTGCGGCCGCCTGTTGTACTGGCATCGCCCTGGCCCTTGATTTCGGTCATGGTGGCGGTTGCGTCCCCCGTCATTACGCGCTGCTCCGTCATTTCGTTCTGAAAACCAAAAGTCCCCATCGCTCGTGAATGAACGCCTTTGCCATCAAAAATCAAGCATAAAGACGCAGATGTCACGGGGCAAATCAGCTCTCCCTTACGGTCAATAGCTATTAATAAGCCCTGACCCTAGCCAATTTCCTGTCTTGACGCTAAACATAGAATAATTGATGCAGCAAAGACAGCAGGCTCAACGGGGGAAAAGTTTGTGACCTTTCAGCGAAATTTGATAACGGGCCTTCTGGGCGCAAGTATTGCTGCTATGGCAGGCAGCGGCAGTGCCCATGCCCAAAGTGACGGCGGGTTTCTGAAAGTCTCAGCCGCGGAAAGCCCGGTTCATTATCATCCGCCCTTTAACGCCCAGGCGGTATATCTACGTCAAGTCCGCACCAGCAGCACTGTATCGGTTGCGCGCTGGCTGGATCAAAGCGACGAAGGGCATACGTCCAACCAGATTTATATCGAATCGGTTTTTTCCGAAACCAGCCCCGGCTTTGCCTTTCGCACAGATACCCCACCGGCAAAATTGCTGGGAATGTTTGAAACACTTCAAAACCAAAGCCGTCAAAACGGTGAAAGTTTTAGCTATCAAACCCCCAGTGGCCCCATCATGGTTTTGCCCTTTGCGCGCGACAATGCCCAATGCATCAGTTTTTCAGGCCGTTGGGAACCAACCCGCGCCGATCAGCGCGGCAGCCAGCTTCTGGGATATTTCTGCGAACCGATAGCCGTGCAAACCGCCCCCAAACATCAAGCCCCGGCACAACAAATGGACCCGGCCGCGGCGCGTGATTTTGCCGCCAGCTTCTTTTTACGATTTGAAATTAATTTGCCCGGTGATATCGGCGCACCGGTTACAGATGGCCAGGTGCCTGTTGGCGTTCCCGCCGTCCCGACCAACCCGAATGCAACTGCCCCAACGGCAGCCATCACTGACGACATATCATCACCCGAAACCGCACCGCAAACCACAATCATCACGGGTGATCCAACCAACACAACCATTTCCCCTGACGAGGGAATTGGCATTATGACACGCTGGAACAATATCGAAGGCCGCGGGGCACTGAAATTTGACAAACCGGCAGGTGAAGGCACAATGATCATTGATGATGCCAATCGCCATTGCGAAGGTTACTGGCAGCACAAGGATGGTCGTTACAACTCCGCAACACTTCCCTTTGGCAACTGGGCTATTTTTTGTACTGACGGCACATCAGCGCGGGGAACCTACACCAGCAGCAGCCCGTCGCAGGTCAAAGGGGACGGGCAAGACAACACCGGACAGCCAGTCCTTTTTCGTCAGGCAGGACAATAAACTTTATGACCCATGATATTGAAACAATTGTTGTCGGGGCAGGTGTGGTTGGCCTTGCCTGCGCACGTGCCCTGGCGCTGTCCGGGCGCGAGGTCATGATCATTGAACGTCATGATGCCATCGGAACAGAAACCAGTTCGCGCAACAGCGAAGTGATTCATGCCGGGTTATATTACCCGAAAGGTAGTCTGAAAGCCCGGCTATGCCTTGCCGGAAAAAAAGCCCTGTATGAATATTGTGCGCTTCGCGGGGTTAATCACCGTCGCACCGGAAAACTGATTGTCGCCACAGACGACAGCCAGATTGACGCATTGCGCCAGATCGAACAACACGCCGTGAGCAATGGTGTCACCGATCTGATATGGCGCAATAGCGACGACATCAAAATGCGCGAACCTGCCCTTCGGGGTGTTGCGGCCCTTGAAAGCCCGTCAACGGGTATCATCGATTCCCATGAATTGATGTTGTCATTGCTAGGGGATGCTGAAATTGCCGGAGCGACACTGGCTTTACACACCAATGTTCGATCCGGCAGCCACCGCGATGGCATATATATTCTTGATACCGTTGATACCAGCGGTGAAGAATTGCAAATTTCATGCAAGGAGCTGGTTATTGCCGGGGGCCTGCATACGCAAACACTGGCCCATGCGCTTTCGGGCTTAGAACCTGCGACAATTCCACCACAAAATTACGCAAGGGGCATTTATTTTACCCTAAGCGGCAAAAGCCCGTTTTCCACCCTGATCTACCCGGCGCCGGAACAGGCCGGACTGGGTATTCATCTGACGCTGGATCTGGGTGGGCAAGCCCGTTTCGGGCCGGATGTGACATGGGTCGACCACCCCGACTATAGTGTGGATGAAAACCGGCGTACTGTTTTTGCCAACGCCATTCGCCGATATTACCCGGACCTTGATGAAACAGCCCTGCAGCCCGGCTATGCCGGTATTCGTCCGAAAATCCAGGCACAGGGCGAAGCCGCCCGCGACTTCATGATTGCCGGGCCGGACATCCACGGCCTTAACGGGTTGATCGCCCTTTACGGAATCGAATCGCCGGGCTTAACGGCATCAATGGCTATTGGCGACTATGTTTGTGCGCAATTAACCTCATCTTTGGCAAAAAAAGTAGCATCCTGATTATGGTTCATGCCCGCCCATTCCGGTTTCGCCATCTGACCAATTTTCCGGTTCGCCCGGGACTTGGGATACGTGCATCGGCTTTTGCATTCCTTGCCATGGTTATGACTGCGGGAATAGCCACAATTAGCCTGCCGCAAACCGCAATGGGGCAAAACCTGGAACCGTTTATCCCGCCCGCCAACAGCCTGTCTAACGGGCCGAAACTGGACCAGGAGAGCGAAGACGACGGCAAACCCAAGCGCGATTTCGCCGACGAAATGCGTAAAATGGTTATCTCGCTTAGCCGTTGGGCAAAAAACCAGCGCAGTGATTTTTCCGTCATTGCCATGAACGGGCTGGACCTGACGACATTTATTGAGCCGGGCCTGTTTGTGACCAAATCCGATGCCAAACCGGCGCGTAATTTCATCCGGGCGCTTGATGGAATGCTGATAGAGGCCCCCAATTATGGCCGCGACGGATATAACAAGGAAACAGGCGAAGGCGAGGTAAAATACGACCAGCAATATCTGGAACGCCTGTCAGATACCGGTATGCGGTTTTTCATGCTTGATTACACCGACAAGCTGGAAAACATCCGCAAATCGCGCGCAAAAACCAGTAAAATGGACCCACTTTATTACGCAGCCCCACCACCGGACATGCAATTGGCGGCGTTAGCGAAGGTTCCTTCAACGCCGTTTAACGAAAACCCGTTTGTGATCGATACACTCCAGAAAGCCCGCAATTATGCGATGGTGGTTGATAGTGCGCCATACGGCAACAAGGATGCCTATGTAGATGCCCTTGCCAACACCAATTACGACATTCTGGTCCTGGATGCCTTTCATCGCGGCACAACCCCGCTTTCCTTCGATGACATGCGCAAACTGCGTTACAAAAAAATCGGAACACCGCGTTTGCTGCTCGCTTATATCGATGTCGGCACCGCACAAACCTATCGTTATTACTGGCGCAGTGACTGGCGTGCCGGATCACCCGATTTTATCAGCAGCGCAAGCAATACGGGCCGCTGGGGACAGGAAAACCATGTCTATTACTGGGAACCACAATGGCAGAACATCATTTTTGGCAATGCCAACAGTTATGTTGCCGGGCTGATGCAAATGGGGTTTGACGGCATTGTCATGGATGGCATCGATGACTATCGCTGGTGGGTTGACCAATAGGCGTAAATAGGGCGCTATAACGTCATTAAAAAATGGCGTTTTATCGCCCAGCCTACAGGAGAGGGCCGTGCCCAAGATTATTACCCACTATTTTTTCGTCCAGTCGCCCTGGGCGTTCCTTGGCATTGAACGCGCTATGGAAATTGCCGCCCGCCACAATGCCGAAATTGACCACCGGCCTGTCAAATCCGGCGAAATATTCAAACATGGTGGCGGCGTTCCTCTTAAACAGCGCCCCCTGCCCCGCCAGGAATATCGCATGGTGGAATTAAAGCGCTGGCGCGCCTATCTCGACATTCCGCTTAATGAAAATCCTGATTTTTTCCCGGTAAACGAATCGCTTGCAGCAGGTACCATCATCGCTGCCAAACTTGATGGCCAGGACGTTTCAGGGCTGATCACCACCATTATGCGCGATATCTGGGTCAACCAGCGTGATGCGTCGTCACCCGATGTATTGGCCGAAGCCCTGACCACGAATGGTTTGTCGTCGCAATATCTGGAACTGGCACAGGACGATGCCGTGCTTGATACCTATGACGCCTATACCGAGGATGCCAAAACTGCCAATATTTTTGGCGTGCCAACCTATTTTATCGGCACGGAAATGTTCTGGGGACAAGACAGGCTGGATTTTGTCGACCGCGCGCTGGCATTACAAGACTGACCGCCGGTTACATTACCATAACCAACGACACCCTGTTTCAGCAGGCAGCATCTAAAGAAAAGGGCGGAGGTGGTTTCCGCCCTTTTCCCATGAACTATCTGCGACAGAACTGCGATCAGGTGCCACCCATTTACAGCACACAATCACAGCCAAATATCAATCGTGGCGTTTGACGTGATCGACAACAAACCCGTCACAAGACGGATAATTCTTTTCGATCAGGGCAAGTGCCTTTGTTTTGGTCTGTGCTGCAACTTCGTGGGTCTGAACATCAGCCCAACGATCGTCATACAAGGCGTGAGAACGGTTTTCTTTTACGCATTCACGCACGATTTGATTGTGTAACCCAACTTGATAAACGCGCTTCCGGTGGTCTGTAAAAGCTGACATCCCCCGAAACTCCTTTTGCTGTCAGCGTCCGACCAGACGCTTTGATATGTCCTGATGATATTTCTCATAAAAATGAAATATCAACCACAAGTCTGCGACCAGTAGTTTAACGAGCCGTAAATCATTCAGCCTGATTCGTAATTTAATTGAAACATGTAAAACCACAGCGCGCCGGTTTTGCATGGTCGCCTTGCAATAATTGCACGAAATAAAATTACAAAACCGCTCTGTGCCAGACATTAAATTCCGCACAACCGTGGGCTTTTCTTCGAAACGGTCTTTTTTAATTCACGCGCGATTTTCCATTTGCTCAAAGGCCGATCACAACAAACATTCAAAGGGAGGAAACAATTTTCTTTGCCCCATCATAACAAAACAGCCCGGGAGGCTGCACCAGGATGACTATTTTTTCCGATTCTGCCTTTGACAACCACGAACAGGTTGTTTTCGCCAGCGACCCTGAAACCGGCCTTAAAGCCATCATCGCGGTTCATAATACCAATCTGGGTCCCTCGCTTGGCGGGTGCCGCATGTGGCCCTATGCCAGCGAACAGGAAGCCATTCACGATGTATTGCGCCTGTCGCGTGGCATGACCTATAAATCCGCCCTGGTCAATTTGCCGCTGGGTGGGGGCAAATCGGTTATCATTGGCAACCCGCGCAGCGATAAAAGCCCTGCCCTGTTTCAAGCCGTTGGCCGTGCGGTTGAACGCCTGAACGGCCGTTACATTGTGGCCGAGGATGTCGGCACGACGCCAGCTGATATGCAGGAAATTGCCCGTCAGACCCGCCATGTAGGCGGCATCAATGATGGCAAGGATGCCGAACGCACTGGCGATCCCTCGCCCTTTACTGCCTATGGTGTATTTATCGGTTTGAAAGAAGCCGTCAAATTCAGGCAGGGCAACGACGATTTAACCGGTATGCGCGTTGCCGTACAGGGATTGGGCAATGTCGGCTTTCATTTATGTGCAATGCTGCACAATGCCGGTGCAGAATTAATTGTTGCCGATATCAACCCCGCAGCGGTCGAACGCGCAACCACCGAACTGGGCGCAACGGCTGTGTCGATCGATGAAATCCTGTCAGTTAATGCCGATATTCTTGCGCCGTGTGCGCTGGGCGGGGTCATCAACGATATCTCGATTGGCAAACTGAAAGCGGGGATCATTGCCGGTGCGGCCAACAACCAGCTTGAAGCCGACCGTCACGGCGAAATGTTGCGCGATATGGGGGTACTTTACGCCCCTGATTACGTGATCAATGCAGGCGGCGTGGTCGAAGTCCACTATTGCCGTCAGGGACGCCCGGTGGCCGAAACCAAACGCCATATCGAAAGCATTGGTGAAACCGTGCGTGAAATTTTTACCCGCGCAGCACGTGAAAACAAATCAACCGGTTTTGTCGCCGACCGATTGGCCGAAGAACGGTTTGGCAAGGCCGCTTAACATATTGCAGATCGTGCCTGCACCTGAAAACAACAAAGGCGAGGCCCCGATGGCTTCGCCTTTTTAATTTCTGATATCTGCCAGCATCGAAGGAGTATTCAGTACTCCTCTTATCTTTGTTTGCTTTGCCAAAGCTGCCTATTCTGCCGCAATCGCCTGATCAGCGGCGACATTGGCAACAATACGGTCATTCCCATTGTCACCCGAACAGCAATGCTGGCTCAGCTCTGCCCGCATGTGGCAGGCACATTTGCCACATTGCGGCTGGCAGCCATGAAAACGGAAAACCTCCGCCGGGCGCGTGGCATTGCCCTGCGTTGCTGCACGTTTTACATCGCCCTGATTAAGGGCATTACAAACACAAACAAACATAAATGCAAATGCAATCAGTTATTAGTTACACACGATTTCAATAGTGCAAATGCGAATAGGTTTCAAACGTTTTCGTACGAATTTCATGTTTCATGACAAAAAAAATCCGCAGCCCAAACCAGGCTGCGGATCACTTTCTGGAATTATCGTTTATTTATAAGGTCATCCAATAACCGACACATGGCTGACCACTTTGGTCACGCCTTTAATGCGACGCACGATACTGAGCACCTTGTCATATTCTGTTTTATTGGCAGATTCGCCCATGATGTAGACAATATTGCCGACCGACTGCCACCGGTAATTAACCGAGCGCACGCCCTTTTCGGCCAACAACAAGGCTTTGATCTGGCTTTCGATCCAGGCATCCGAAACCGATTGTTTTGCCGAATCGGCAGGTACGGCATTCTCTTCACCATACTTCGATTCAGCATCACGATATTCAGCCACCGTCTGTGCATCGGCAATCTGAAGATGATCATAAATCTTCTTGATGCGCTTATCCTGGCGAATGATTGACATCACGTCATAATATTTGCCCTTGGAATCAACCATGCCGGTCACCATGACCTGCTGTTTCCAGATATCGACGTTTACATCAATCAGATAACTGTGATCCGTTTCAGCGAATTCACTCAAAATTCCGGTTTTAATTTTGGTATCAAGCCATTGATCATCACCCGCCCGGTTCTCAACCGGCATTTGCAATGGTCCGCAAGCGGCCAGTGGGGCACTAAAGACAATTCCCAGCGCAACGACCTGCAATGTCCGTTTCAAACCGCGAGACATATGTATCATTCGGCTACTCCTAAATCGATTTCGTTATTTCGACCCAAAGGCCTGCGGCACAAAAAGGCACACACTCCCCGGAAACAACAGCACATTTACCTCAAATCCTTACAGGCGGATTGTGACAAAATCGGCACCATAATTATGGCAAAGATAAAAAATCGTTCAAAACACCCACCAAATTAACGCATCACGTGCCCACAAGGCTCGACCTGCATGAAATTTTCTCGCCGCACATGCGCCCATCAAAATTGGCATTGACTCATTTCATTAATTTATTCATGTTTTACGATAATTAATGACCTTAAAACAACAGGAGCGTGGAAATGAGCCCGACTGTCACCAGAATACGCATTGTCAGCCTGATCCTAAGCTGGTTGTGCCTGATCGCGATTATCTGTGAGCTCTGCTTTGTCCCGCTGATCTGGCTCACCCCTGATTTCGCCCGCGATGCCGTTTCCTATTCCGACAGCCTCATTCCCATCCCGCTTAATGATCTTCAATCCCTTGCCGGTGTGCAGCTTGCCGTGGTGTTCATCACGCTGATGGTGCCTTCTCTGGTGCTTGTGTTTGGCCTGTGGCACTTGCGCAAAATGTTTTTATGCTTTGCCCGCAACGCCATTTTTGAACATGGCACAATCCGTCATCTCAAAATCTTCAGCATCGCCCTGTTGTCGCAAACGCTGCTTTCGCCGCTTGCGGGTACGTTAACGTCCTTGTTTGTCACCATCACCCGCCCCGAAGGTGAACGCGCCATATCGATAGGATTAAGCAATATCGAAGCCACCAGCCTTTTCCTCGGCGGGCTGTTCCTGATTATTTCCTGGGTACTGGGTGAAGCCGTCAGTCTGCATGACGAAAACCGGAGCTTCGTCTGATGCCGATTACCGTTCGCCTTGATGTGATGCTGGCCAAACGCAAAATGAAATCCAAGGAGCTTGCAACCCGGATTGGCATTAGCGAACAAAATCTGTCGCTGTTAAAATCGGGCAAGGTCCGGGGCGTAAGGTTTGAAACCCTTGCCGCCATTTGCAAGGCACTGGAATGCCAACCTGGTGACCTTCTGGAATACACAGCCAGCGACGATAGCGAAGACTGATCACAAGACACAAAAAACGGCCAGTCCTGGTGGGGGCTGGCCGTTTTTCGTTAGGTGTTTAAGCTGACGGGGTTTACGCCTCTTCCATCGACATCAGCGAGGCATTGCCGCCCGCTGCCGTGGTATTGATGGTCACGGTTTTTTCGGTCGCAAAACGGTGCATGAACAATTCACCCGGCAACGCACCGTCATCCTCGATCCCGCTATCGGAAATCAGCGACAGGATGGCACCATCACGGCGGGCCAGGACCTGTTTAAACACGGTTACCCGCTGCAACGGGGCGACACAGGAAACACCGGCAACAGCACCGCCATTCATGGTCGCAAGCCCGGCTTCATCATTCACCGCCTTGACCATCGCCTTGGGGAAATCAAGGCTTGCAACCAGTTTTTCCACCCGGGCCAGCCATTTATCATTGCCAGCTAGCAGCACGCTATTGCCCGCCGCCAGGGCCGCGGCAACATGGCGCAAAACCCGGCCGGGTTCCGCCCCGCGGTCCGCCTGTACCAGATAAACACCGCGCCCCAGAAGCTCCAAGTCATTGGTTTCACCCGTCGGCCCCGGCAAACGCACCGGCGCCAAAAAGCCATTTTGCGAAATCGCCGCAAAATCAGCAAAATGCTGCGCACCCTGCGCCAGTTCCTCGCTACCCTCGCTCGCAAGTTCAGCGGCAAGCTTTTCAAGCTGCTTCATGCGCATCTCACCTGGCATATTCTGCCACTCGATCTGCCCTTTGCTTAGCGTGGAGATTTCAGTTGCCGGGACCGGCGTATTTACAAAAATCGTTTCGCGATCATCCGCCAACGAGGCATCGCCAACAGCCACTTTGCCCTGATCGACAACCGGTTTGGCAAAACGGGCAACATAGTGCGGCCCGCCCGCCTTGGGCCCGGTACCGGATTTACCCTGCCCGCCAAAGGGTTGCACACCGACAACCGCGCCAATCATATTACGATTGATATAGCAGTTACCCACCCGCAATTTGCGGGCAATATGCCGTGCAGTCCCATCAATGCGCGAATGCACACCCAACGTTAGGCCATAACCGGCATCGTTGATCTGGTCCAACACCTTGTCCAACTCGCGCGCCTTAAATCGTACGACATGCACAATCGGCCCGAACACTTCGCGTTCCAGCACATCCAGGCTGGAAATTTCCACACAATGCGGGGCAAAGAAAGTACCCTTGTCGGTTTCTGGCAACACCTCGCAGGCATATAACAATTTTGCCTCGCGTTTCATGCGATCGGCATGTTTTTGCAACATTGCCTGCGCCTTGTCGTCAATCACCGGCCCGACATCAATATCAAGATAGGCCGGGTCGCCGACGCGCAATTCCTTCATCGCACCAACCAGCATGTGGCATAATTTGTCGGCAATATCTTCCTGCACAAACAACACCCGCAAGGCCGAACAACGCTGCCCGGCAGACTGGAAACCCGACATCACCACATCCTGAACCACCTGTTCGGGAAGGGCGGTTGAATCGACAATCATGGCGTTCTGACCACCGGTTTCCGCAATCAGCGGAATCGGTACACCGGGGCGTTTGGCAAGGTTACGGTTGATCACCTGGGCGGTTTCGGTTGACCCGGTAAAGGCGACACCGGCCACCCGACGATCATTAATCAGAATATCGCCAAGTTTACGGCCCGACCCCGGCAGCAACTGAAACGCACTGCCCGGCACACCGGCAGCCAAAATCAATTCTGCGGCCTTTGCCGCAATCAGCGATGTTTGTTCGGCGGGTTTGGCAATAACCGCATTTCCGGCGGCAAGGGCCGCAGTAACCTGACCAAGGAAAATAGCCAGCGGGAAGTTCCACGGGCTGATGCAAACAAACACCCCGCGCCCTTCCATCATGCTGCCTTCGCGATACAATTCTTCGCACCGATTGGCGTAATACCGGCAAAAATCCACCGCCTCGCGTACTTCGGCAACCCCGTCGGAATACAATTTTCCGGCTTCGCGCTGGCACAGCAAAATAAACGCATCCAGGTTGTCTTCCAGCAAATCGCCAAGGCGACGCAGGCAGGCTGCCCGTTCGCCAGCTGGTGTGGCATTCCAGGCGGGATACCCGGCACTGGCCGCAACAAGGGCGGCTTCAACCTGTTCCGCCCCGGCCATAATCACAGTACCAACCTTTTCACTGCGATCCACCGGGCTCATCACGTCGTGGCTTTCGCCATCCTGCCAATCACCATCAATCAGCGGGGCAGCGCGCCAGTCGTTTTTCGCCAAATCTTTCATATGATCGGCAAGCGGCACCAGTTTGGTCGGATCGGTTAAATCCATCCCGCGTGAATTGATGCGCCCCGCCCCGTACAAATCAATCGGAGCCGGAATTTTCGGATGTGCCTTGCGCGGCAAGGCGGCCATTTTTTCAACCGGATCGGTAATCATTTCCTCGATCGGCAGTTGATCGTCCTGAATACGGTTTACAAAGCTGGTATTGGCGCCGTTTTCAAGCAGGCGGCGCACCAGATAAGCCAGCAGATCTTCATGGGTGCCGACCGGGGCATAAACACGACAGGGAATGTTTTCGCCGTTTTTACCCACAATCTGCTCATACAGGGCCTCGCCCATGCCATGCAGGCGCTGAAATTCAAAACTGCGGTCATTGCCCGCCATCGCCAGAATGGCGGCAACGGTGTGGGCATTATGGCTGGCAAACTGGCAATAAAACGCATCACGGCGCGATAACATCAAGCGCGCACACGCCATATAGGAAACATCGGTCGCCGCCTTGCGGGTAAAGACCGGGTACCCTTCAAAGCCGTTTTCCTGGCTGTTTTTAATTTCGGTATCCCAATACGCGCCCTTCACCAGCCGCACCATCATCTTGCGACCCACCCGGGTTGACAATTCGGCCAGCCATTCCAGCACATGATAGGCGCGTTTCTGATAGGCCTGCACCGCCAGGCCAAAGCCTTCCCAACCATCAAGATCGGGATCGGCAAAAACGGCTTCGATCACATCAAGCGACAGGTCCAACCGGTTGGCTTCCTCGGCATCGACGGTAAAGCCGATATCGTGTTTTTTCGCCATCATCACCAGCGCCTTCAGGCGCGGGACAAGTTCATCCATCACCCGGTCGCGATTGGCAAAATCATAGCGCGGGTGAATGGCCGACAGTTTTACCGAAATACCCGGGCTATCAATGGGGCCGCGCCCTTTGGCAACCTTGCCAATTTCAGCAATGGCATCTTCATAGGATTTAAAATAACGATCCGCATCTTCCATGGTGCGGGCGGCTTCGCCCAGCATGTCATAGGAATAACGATAGCCTTTTTCTTCGTTGGCGCGGGCGCGTTCGGCGGCCTCGGCAATGGTACGCCCCATCACAAACTGCCGCCCCATCACGCGCATCGCCTGATTAAAGGCCCGCCTGATAACCGGTTCGCCCGAACGGGCAATCATGCGTTTGATCAAGGCACCGGGATTAGCACGTTCTTCGCGGCCAAAACGGATCACCCGCCCGGTCAGCATCAGGCCCCAGGTCGATGCATTGACAAAAAAGCTGCCGCTATGGCCCAGATGGCTGTTCCAGTCGGCATCAAACAATTTGTCCTGGATAAGCTTGTCGGCGGTAACCGCGTCTGGCACGCGAAGCAAAGCTTCGGCCAGGCACATCAGAATAACGCCTTCCTTGCTGGTCAGTTCGTATTCATGCAGCAACGCGTCAATGCCGGTTTTGCCCGTATCGGCGGCGCGCACATTGGCAACCAGCTGATAGGCCTTTTCCTGCACCCTTGCCTTGTCATCCGACGATAATGTCGCCTGCGCGATCAGATTATTAACAACGGCTTCTTCATCACACCGGTATGTGGCGCGGATCTGGTCGCGCAATTTGTCAGTTGCTGGCAAGGGGGAACGAAACATCACGCAAAAAACTCCCTGTTTACTGTGGTGCAGCCCGCAATCAGGCGCATCAATCAAACGGGGCGGTTATCATCCGCATTTTCCCGACAAGGTTGAAACGCACGGGCCTCTATAATGGCTCCAGAATAATGTTGGTTTAGAAAAATGTGCTGCCAATTTTACTCAAATTGCGATATATCATCCACATTAACTTCTAAATTGCAGTTTTAAACACTGGCTGGACGCAATAAATGCAGAAGAATGTCAAGAACCTGGATAAGATCGACAAGCAAATCCTGCGCGAACTGCAACATGATGGCAGAATGTCTAATGTCGAACTGTCACGGCGCGTCAATCTAAGCCCTACCCCCTGCCTTGAACGTGTCCGCCGGCTTGAACAACAGGGCTTTATCATCGGCTATATGGCGCGACTGGACCCGCGAAAGCTCGACCAGTCACTGGTGGTTTTTGTCGAAATCACGCTGGACCGCACCACCCCCGATGTATTCGATAAATTTTCCTCTGCAGTGCGCAAACTCTCTGAAGTCGAAGAATGTCATATGGTGGCCGGTGGTTTCGATTATTTAATGAAATCGCGGGTATCTGACATGTATGCCTATCGCGAATTTCTTGAACGCCTTTCATCCATCGAAGGGGTCAGCCAGACCCACACATATGTGGTGATGGAAGAAGTAAAGGTCCGTCCGGGAATTACAATTCTATAACCGGCATTCCCGACGATGCCAGCCAGACTGACACCGGTCAAATTATTTGCTTGTGATTTTAAGCTAGCATATTTGCCCGCAAATCCGTAACGATCAGGGAAAACAAACGGATCAACAGGGACGGTAACCAATGTCAGAATTGGATTTTTACTTTGATTTTTCATCTCCCTATGGCTATCTCGCCAGCGAACGCATCGACGATTTTGCAGCGCGTTGTGGCGTTACAGTGCACTGGCGACCGTTTCTGATCGGCGCGGCATTCAAACAAACCGGGCAAAGCCCCCTTATCAGCCAGCCGATTCGCGGCGATTATTTCCGTCATGACATGGAACGCTGCGCACGGCTGCAAGGGACCCCCTTTAAACTACCGGCCAAATTCCCCTACGCCGCAGTGGCTCCAAGCCGGGCCTTCTATTGGATCGACAGTTTTGATACCAAATTGGCACAAAAATTTGCCCACGACATTTACCGTGGCTATTTCGCCGACGGCCTGGATATGAGCAACCCCGAAACCGTGATTGCCACCGCCACCCGCCACGAAATTGACGCCGGCGCACTTCGCAATGCCATCTCCGATCAAAAATGGAAACAGCACTTGCGCGAGGTAATCGATCAAGCCATCGCCCGTGGCGCCTTTGGCTCGCCGTTCTTTTTTTACAGGGACGAACCTTTTTTCGGCAATGACCGCATGGATCAGCTTGAACAGTGGATCAAAAGCCAGGCCTGACGACACCAAACGGGCAGCACACAACGCTGCCCGTTCTTTTGCCCGTGCAAAGAACCGCATAAACCCCATAGCAAAATAACGACCATAACAACGGTAAAGCCCCGTGGTTATATGACCACAGAATTACCTTCCACACCCGCCTGCGCCACATAAGAACAGCCCGACCAAGCCCTTGATGCGAGGTGACCCTGCCAAAATTTATGATCAAAAACAGTCCACTACAGAATAACACCCGCCAACGGTGAATAAAAACGTCCCTCCGCCAAGGCATATACGTATATTCGGTACTGAAATACCAATTTATGCTTGCCGTTTACGTAAACTTCCGCCATAACAGGCACAGGGCCAGTCGGCCAAAACAACATTTACGTGGGCCGCGCCGCCTGCCGCTTGGCTGGCCCGGAACGGTTTGGTTTCGACCCAGCAGGACGGGACATGCAGATAAAATCCACCATCAATATCCGCGCCGAAGACTTTCGCAGCAATGCCGACCAGATGGAAAAACTGGTTGCCGATTTGCGCGATCAGATCAGCAAAATCAAACTGGGTGGCGGCGAACGTGCACGTGACCGTCATACTGGCCGGGGCAAATTGTTACCCCGCGAACGCATTCGCCAATTGTTAGATGTAGGATCTCCCTTTTTAGAGCTATCGCAACTGGCCGCGTGGGGTATGTATGATGACGAAGACGTGCCAGCGGCGGGCATCATTACCGGTATTGGTCGCATTTCGGGCGTTGAATGCGTCATTGTCGCCAACGATGCCACGGTCAAGGGTGGGTCCTATTATCCGATGACGGTTAAAAAGCATTTGCGCGCCCAGGAAATTGCCCTCGAAAACCACCTGCCCTGTGTTTATCTGGTTGATAGCGGCGGGGCCAACCTGCCCCGACAGGACGATGTTTTTCCCGACCGCGATCATTTTGGCCGCATCTTTTTTAACCAGGCCAATTTATCGGCCAAGGGCATTCCGCAAATTGCCGTGGTTATGGGGTCTTGCACCGCTGGCGGGGCCTATGTGCCCGCCATGTCGGATGAAAGCATTATTGTCCGCAATCAGGGCACGATCTTTTTAGGCGGGCCGCCTTTGGTGAAGGCCGCAACCGGCGAAGTTGTCTCCGCCGAGGATTTGGGCGGGGCGGATGTGCATTGCAAAACATCTGGCGTGACCGACCATTATGCCCAGGACGATGCCCATGCCCTGTCGATTGCGCGTACCATTGTTAAAAACCTGAACTGGACCAAAAACCCCGGCATCACGCTGCATGAACCCGCAGCACCAGCCTATGACCCGCGCGAGATTTACGGCGTCATCCCGGCAGATGCCAAAAAACCCTATGACGTGCGCGAAATCATCGCCCGCATTGTAGATGGTTCCGACTTTGACGAATTTAAAGCCCTGTATGGCACCACATTGGTCACCGGCTTTGCGCGAATTTTTGGCTATCCGGTGGGCATTATTGCCAATAACGGCATTTTGTTTTCTGAAAGTGCACTTAAAGGCGCGCATTTTATTGAACTATGTGCCCAACGCGGCATTCCGTTGGTGTTTTTGCAAAACATTACCGGTTTTATGATTGGCCAAAAATACGAAAGCGGCGGCATAGCCAAGGACGGTGCGAAACTTGTCACCGCTGTTGCCACCGCCAAGGTACCCAAATTTACCGTCCTTATTGGCGGATCATTTGGGGCGGGCAATTATGGCATGTGTGGCCGCGCCTATAGCCCGCGCTTTTTATGGATGTGGCCGAATGCCCGCATTTCGGTGATGGGCGGGGAACAGGCCGCCAATGTGCTAACCCAGATTAAGGCCGACGCGCTTGAAAAACGCGGCGAAACCTGGCCGCAAACCGAACAGGATGCCTTTAAGGCCCCCATTCGCGATCAATACGAAGAACAGGGCCACCCCTATTATGCCTCTGCCCGGTTGTGGGATGATGGCGTGATTGATCCGGCCGATACCCGCATGGTGCTGGGCCTTGGCCTGTCGGCGGCATTAAACAAACCGGCGGAAGATACCCGGTTTGGCGTTTTCCGCATGTGATGCAGGGGAAATAACATGTCAAAAGTTAACGACGATAACAATGCCCTGATCTGCACCATTGATCAAAACGGTATTGCCCGGGTCACGCTGAACCGCCCCGATATTCACAATGCCTTTGACGATGCCCTGATCCGCGATTTAACCGCCACGCTGACCACCCTGAATGCCGATACCGCCGTGCGTGTGGTGCAGCTTACCGGGGCGGGAAAAAGTTTTTCAGCCGGGGCCGACCTTAACTGGATGAAACGCATGGCAGACTATAGCCATGCCGAAAACCTGGCAGATTCACGCCATTTGGCAACGCTGATGAAAACCCTTAATTTCATGGGCAAGCCCACCATTGCCATGGTTAACGGGACCGCATTTGGCGGCGGTGTTGGCCTGGCGGCCTGCTGCGACATTGTGATTGCATCGGACCGGGCAAAATTTTGCCTGTCAGAAACCCGTTTGGGGCTGATCCCCGCCGTCATTTCGCCCTACGTGATCGAGGCCATCGGTACCGCACAGGCCCGGCGATATTTTATCAGCGCCGAACGGTTTGACGCCGCAACCGCACAAAAGATTGGCCTGGTCCATGAAATCACCGATGCCGATGGTCTAATCGCCAAAGGTGACGAAATGGCACAGTTGTTATTGCAAAACAGCCCTGGCGCCATGGCTGCCGCCAAGGACCTGATTTACGCCATCGCCGACCATCCGATTGATGACGCCATCATAGAAGAAACGGCCGTCCGCATCGCCGATCAACGCGCCAGTCGTGAAGGCCGCGAAGGGGTTAGCGCCTTTCTTGAAAAACGATCCGCCTTCTGGATTAAGGAATAAACACATGCTGCGTAAACTCCTGATCGCCAATCGCGGTGAAATTGCCTGCCGGGTCATTGCCACCGCCAAACGCATAGGCATAACCACCATTGCCGTTTATTCCGACGCCGATGCCAATGCCCTGCATGTGCAACAGGCCGACGAGGCTTGGCACATTGGCGGCCCCGCCCCGGCAGACAGCTATTTGCGCAGCGACCGCTTGCTTGACGTTGTAGTAAAATCCGGTGCCGATGCCGTGCATCCCGGATATGGATTTTTATCCGAAAATGCTGAATTTGCAGATGCCGTTGCCGCCTCCGGTGCGGTTTTTGTTGGCCCACCTGCCAATGCCATCCGGGCGATGGGATCAAAATCCGAAGCAAAAAAGATCATGGCAAAGGCGGGTGTACCGCTGGTGCCGGGCTATCATGGTGCCGATCAGGATGTTGCACTGCTGGCCACCGAGGCCGACAAAATCGGTTATCCGGTGCTGATCAAGGCCTCTGCCGGGGGTGGCGGCAAAGGGATGCGCGCTGTTGAAAGCGCCGCCGATTTTGCCGATGCGTTGATCAGTTGCAAACGCGAAGCCCGGTCCAGCTTTGGCGACGATCATTGCCTGATTGAAAAGCTCATCTTGCATCCCCGCCATGTGGAAATTCAGGTTTTCGCCGATGCCCATGGCAATGCCGTTTACCTTTTTGAACGCGATTGTTCGTTGCAACGTCGCCACCAAAAAGTGATCGAAGAAGCCCCCGCCCCGAATATGCCCGAGGACCTTCGTACCCGCATGGGCAAGGCCGCCGTCGATGCCGCACGTGCCATTGGCTATCAGGGGGCGGGCACGGTGGAATTTTTGCTTGATGCGTCGGGCGACTTTTATTTCATGGAAATGAACACCCGCCTGCAAGTCGAACATCCGGTGACCGAAATGATCACGGGTGAAGATTTGGTGGAATGGCAATTGCGCGTGGCAGATGGCGAAACCCTGCCTAAAACGCAGGACCAGTTAAAAATCAACGGTCATGCCTTTGAAGTCCGTCTGTATGCCGAAGACCCGCACAATGATTTCCTGCCCGCCACCGGCAAACTGGTTCATATGCACATGCCTGCTGCCAGCCCGCATGTCCGCATTGACACCGGGGTTTATCAGGGCGGTGTGGTTTCAATCCATTACGACCCCATGATCGCCAAACTGATTGTCTGGGATCAGGACCGGACATCGGCCTTGCGGCGTTTGTCGCGCGCACTGGATGATGTACAAATTGTGGGCGTCACCACCAATACCGGCTTTCTGGCAAATATCGCCCGCCACCCTGCCTTTGAACGTGCCGAGGTTGAAACCGGGTTTATTCCGACATATCTGACCGACCTGATCCCGACCGCAACCCAACCCGATAATGAAGCATTGTGCTTTGCCGCGCTTGAAATTTTGTACCAACGTGATTGCGAATCACGCCTCTATGCCAACACCAGCACCGACCCGTGGTCGCCGTGGCACAGCACCAATGGCTGGCGCATGAATGATGACAACCACCACAATATTATTCTGCGTCACAATGAGGATGATCTGACCGTCAAGGTTCACTATCGCGATTTTGGCTATATTTGCGACCTGCCAGACGGCGGCACCGTGCGCATTGAACAAGCCGTGCATGAAGATGGTAAAATCAGCGCAACACTGGATGGCATTCGCAAACGCGCCGATGTGCGCCGGGTTGCCAACAGTCTGACAATTTTTCGCACCGGCAAGATGGACCGGCTGGAAATTTTTGATCCGGCCGAAAATGCCGGTGCCAATGCCGGCGGTGGCGGCAACCTTAATGCCCCGATGCCCGGCAAGATCATTGCAGTGATGGCAAAAACCGGCGATGCTGTCACAGCTGGTGACAAACTGGTGATTATGGAGGCCATGAAGATGGAACATACCATTTCGGCCCCCGTTTCAGGAACCGTCCGGGAGGTGTATTTTGCCGTCGGCGACCAGGTGGGCGACGGTGATGAATTGATCGCAATCGAGGAGGCCTGACCATGCCACGACGCACGCTGGGACATTTGCCCAAGCAGGTAAAGATTGTCGAAGTCGGCCCGCGTGACGGTCTGCAGAACGAAAAGGCGATGGTTTCCACCGCCACCAAAATCGAGTTGATCCATCAATTGGGCGAAGCCGGACTTTCCGTTATCGAGGCTACCGCCTTTGTCAGCCCCAAATGGGTGCCACAAATGGGCGATGCTCATGATGTGATGACCCAGATTAACCGCAAAGACGGCGTGATCTATCCGGTTTTGGTCCCCAATCTGAAAGGGTTGGAAGCCGCCCTTGCAGCAGGTGTGACCGAAATCGCCATTTTCGGATCAGCATCGGAAAGTTTTTCACAAAAAAACATCAATTGTTCGATCAAAGACAGCCTGAAACGATTTCGTCCGGTGATTGACAAGGCCCGCAAAAACAATATTGCCGTACGGGGATATGTTTCGTGCGTGCTGGGTTGCCCCTATGAAGGCGATGTTGCCCCGGAAAAAGTCGCCGAAGTGGCACAGGAACTTTACACTATGGGCTGCTACGAAGTCAGCCTCGGTGACACTATTGGCACGGGCACCCCCGCAAAGGTGCAAGATATGATTGCCGCCGTATCACAAAATATCCCGATTGAAAAACTGGCCGCCCATTTCCACGATACCTATGGGCAGGCGCTGGCTAATTTGCTGGCAGCCCTGCAAATGGGCATAGCCACCATCGACAGTTCGGTGGCCGGACTGGGCGGATGCCCCTATGCCCAGGGGGCCAGCGGCAATGTTGCCACCGAAGATGTTGTTTATATGCTTAACGGACTTGGCATTAAAAACGGTGTTGATCTGGAAAAACTGGTCGCCACCGGCCACTGGATTTGCAGCCGCGCGGGCCGCCCGTCGGCCTCAAAGGCACAACTGGCGATATCTGCCCACTGGATGTAACGTTCATGACGTTCGTCAATGGGTTCTTATGTGCAAGCATCACATAAAACAACGCCGCAGCATAGTCCCATGCTGCGGCGTTTTCTCTGTCGTCATACCTGCGCAATGTAATGATCAGGCAGACCTTACTGCGCGCAGGAATTCCTCAACCCGGCCCCGCAAGACTTCGGATTCCTTTGAAAGTTCGCCAGACGCCGCCAATACCTGCTCGGCAGCAGCACCTGTTGTTGCGGCTGCCTCTGTTACCCCAAAAATATTGTGGGAAACATCGCTGGTACCGTCTGATGCCTGCTGGATATTGCGCGTAATTTCGCCTGTTGCCGCCCCTTGCTGTTCAACAGCACTGGCAATGTTCGCCGCAATTTCGTTGATTTCGTCAATCGTTGCCCCAATCCCCTGAATGGCAGAAACCGCACCGCGGGTTTCATTCTGGATTGCACTGATCTGGTTGGTAATTTCGTCCGTTGCACGCGCGGTAGCAGATGCCAGATTTTTAACCTCTGCCGCCACAACGGCGAAACCCTTGCCTGCTTCTCCGGCGCGTGCCGCTTCGATCGTTGCATTAAGTGCCAGAAGATTGGTCTGATTGGCGACATCATTAATCATGTTAACGACGTCTCCGATTTTCTGCGCTGCATCGGCCAGTCCCTGTACCTGTTTATTGGTAAGGAGGGCATCCTCCGCTGCCTTGGACGCAATTTTGGCCGAATGACTAACCTGATTGCTAATTTCACCAATTGACGAACTAAGCTCTTCGGTGGCACTGGCAACTGTCTGCACATTTGCCGAGGCTTCATCCGCTGCCGCGGCAACCGCCGTTGACTGCCGACTGGTTTGTTCGGCCGTTGCTGTCATTGACTGCGCTGTCACTTGCATTTCAGTTGCAGCCGAGGCAAGACCATCCAAAACATCCGCCACATCCTGGTCAAACCCCCTGGTCAAACGCTCGATCAAATCGGTACGGTGTTGTCGTAACCGGGCTTGCTCTTTTTCATGTTCGGCCATTTCATCTGCCTTGATCATATTTTCCTTAAAAACAAGTACAGCCTGCGCCATATCGCCGATTTCATCACGATAATCCTGCCCGGGGATATCAACCGATTTATCCCCGCCAGCAAGAACCCTCATTGCATCTGTAATAAATAAAATAGGCCTGGAAATCCCGATACCTATAATCGATGCAGCCGAAATACCGGCCACCAGCGCGGCAACCGCAATAATCGAAACCCAGATAACTGCATTGCCTATCGCCTTCTCGGCATGCGGACCGAGCGCATCCTGCTCGGATTTGATATCAAGCTTCAGTTGCTCCATATCCGCAGCAATCTTTGATCCGGTGGCACTCATTTTTTCCGCAAAAAGCCGATCCCGATCAATAGCATCTGATGTTCCGATCAGCTTGGCAAAATTCTCGGTATACATCCTGATTGCATCACTGCTCTCCTTTGCAACAGCTTGCCTCGCAGGCTTGATCAAAAGCCCTGCTAACTCGACACTATATTCGTGTGTCGATTTTAACCGCTCGCGCACATGCTCCGCAGCTTCAGGCGAACCATTTTTCACATATTCAAACACGGCGAGACGCGCCTCAAGCAAATTAGCCTGCACCCGACCAGCCTGAAGTGACTGCAATGCAATTTGACGATATCTGGTGAAATTTTCATCTGCCGATCGCAGCGAAAACACACCCACAAAGGCAACCATCAACAACAAAACCAGCACAATTCCAAAGCCGCCGAACACTTTTTGCCGGACCGTAATTTTTTTTAGAAAATTCATCATTTGATACTCCCCCTGATTAACGCACGTGATGACGCATGTTCCTTTTCCCCAGGCACAAAACTCCATACATCGCCATCGCTCGCTATGCGTAACTGGCAAAAAAACGAGACAAACCAAAAGGATAATGATCAGGCACGAAGAAACTCTTCCAGCTAAACCACTGGAAAAGACGCGTTCTCGAACGTGACTCAAGATCAATCAGGAGGTATCATTAAGTTTGGAATGTGTATCTTCGGTGAAGTAGGTACAAATACCGAGCACCCTGGAACAAAGTGCTACCTGCAACCTTGAATCAAATGAACGACCCCTCACTTAAATGACATGGCGTGAATTGATCGTTCGCACCATGAAGAGCACATACATTTTCGTGAAGACCAGTTAACCGAGATTTTGTAACCCCTGAATATTTCTGCCGATTGCAAATCCTAGCTCTTTTACGAACCCCCATAGCCGGAAAGACATCCAAATTTTGGACACCCCAAACAATGGAACATAAAGTACCCTTTTTCAAGCGGAAAAAGAAACTCATTGGTCAAAAATGGTATAAAAATATACCATATTTTGATGAAGGCCGGGTGAATTCCCTATGAACAGTCGCCTTAGCGACCGCATCCGGGCCGCGAGAAAATACTTGGGATTAAGCGCATCACAGGCAGCAGACCTTACAGGGCTGACGCGAAAATCCTGGGAACGCTATGAACTGGACAAAAATGAACCACGCGCAATATCTTTGGCCATGTTGGTAGAACATGGAATTGATGGCAATTGGCTGCTGACGGGAAAAGGCGACATGACAACACCAACCCCCCAAAATACGCAGCCTGTCCTAGACCATGACTTACTAAAACTTACCGTCAATGAATTGGAAAAATTTCGCGCACAAAACTGCCCAGCCTGGAGCAACGAGCAAATCGCCCGCATCATCGCGCTAGGTTATCAAATGCTGGCAACCGAAAAGCAAAAAGGAAACACGCCCGAAACCGCCAATCTTTTGTTCCTTATGCAAGCCGCACTTTTATAAAGCTGGTATAAAGTCATGGAGACCACAACAGCCCCTAAAACCTTTTGGTACAACGCGAAGAATGCCAGGCAGAAAAGCCATGCGTTATCTGCTTTCCCGGGAAGGGCGGTTTCTCCACCAGTAACCCAATGTCAAAGCAACATGTACCTGGCAAACAAGGTACGTCGTCACCGCCCAAACACAGAAAGCCCCGCAGCAAGCTCCATCTGCGGGGCATAAATTTTCAACAGTTGATTTAGCCGCCTGTCATCAGGCCGCTTTTACCGCAAGCAGGAACTGTTCAACCCGACTGCGCAAGACCTCCGATTGTTCTGAAAGCTCGCCAGACGCCGCCAGTACCTGTTCCGCAGCAGCACCGGTCGAGGATGCGGCCTCGGTGACACCGGAAATATTCTGTGAAACTTCGCTGGTCCCCGACGATGCCTGCTGAACATTTCGGGTGATTTCCTGTGTCGCTGCCCCTTGTTGCTCAACCGCGCTGGCAATATTTGACGCTATTTCATTGATTTGGGCAATTGTGCCCCCAATCGATTGAATAGCCGTCACAGCATCACGGGTTTCATTTTGAATACCGGTAATCTGGCTGGTGATTTCATCTGTGGCGCGCGCCGTTGCCGAAGCCAGGTTTTTCACCTCGGCGGCAACAACGGCAAACCCTTTGCCTGCTTCGCCAGCACGGGCGGCCTCAATCGTGGCATTTAACGCCAAAAGGTTGGTTTGATTGGCAATATCGTTAATCAGATTAACGACTTCGCCAATTTTGTGTGCGGCCTGCGCAAGGCCCTGTACCTGGGCATTTGTATGTTCAGCATCGTTAACCGCCTTGGTTGAAATCCGGGCTGATTGGCTAACCTGATGGCTGATTTCATTAATCGACGCGCTTAATTCCTCGGCTGCACTGGCGACGGTTTGCACATTATTGGACGCCTGATCCGATGCCGCCGCCACGGCAGTCGACTGACGGCTGGTTTCCTCGGCTGTCGCGGTCATCGATTGCGCGGTTGCCTGCATTTCCGTCGCGGCCGACGCAACTGTTTTCAATACAGCGCTAACATCGGCATCAAAATCGGTTGTCAGCTTATCAATCATCTCGGTACGTCGTTGCCGGCGTTTCTGGGCTTGCTGTTCATTTTCGGCAAGCTCCGCCGCCTTGATCATGTTTTCCTTAAAAATCAGTACCGCATCAGCCATATTGCCGATCTCGTCCTTATGATCCTGACCGGGAATTTCCACCGATTTATCGCCTTCGGCCAATGTTCGCATGGCGTCGGTAATTGCCAGAATCGGAGAGGAAATTCCCCGTCCAACGACAATCGCCGCCCCTATGCCCAAAATCAGCGCAACCACCGAAACCACAACCGACGTTATAACAGCCATTTCGGTCGCATTGCTTGCGCGCGGGCCAAGTTCGTCCTGTTCGGCTTTCAACTTGAGTTTCAATTGTTCCATTGCCGCAGCAACCTTCGGCCCAATGACATCAAGTGTATTACGCACCAAATCATCCCGACGTGTTAGTGACACCGGGTCATCCTCTCGGCTCAGCACAATAACTTCGTCAAATGTACTAATGTAGGTTTTAAGTTCCTCATCAACCGTCAAAAGCATAGCGCGGACGTCTTCATTCTTATTTGAAGCCGCAAGTTGCTGATTTAATTCCAGCGTCTTTGAAGCACGCGTTTTTGCTGTATTTCCGGAATTTTCCGATTTGGTCAGAAGAAAATCCTTCACCCCCAAACGTGCTTCCAAAAGATTGGCCTGCACCCGCCCTGCAAGGTTGGTCTGCAATGCCAGGTGGCGATAACTTTTAAAATTATCATCCGCTGCCCGCAACGAAACCCCCGAAACAACGGCAATCACCAGCAGAAGTGCTATGATAATGCCGAACCCGCCAAATATTTTTGTTGGAATATTGATATTTTTAAGCATATCGCCCCCGGCAAAACACAGGCCGCAAATGTCACCTGAATCTATATCATTGTATAGAACTGTCCCTGATTTTGCCTTGAACAACAGTGATTTAGGTCACACCATAGAATTTTCATCATCCATAAGTATGGGTTATTTTTTATTTGCCAAATAAATCCACACTTTGGGAACTGTTCTTTTGAGCAAGCACCATCAGCCCCGGTTTTAACTTTCCCCTGAAGCGATAGTTTGGCATAGTCGACTCCTGTGTCGGGTTTGGCCGGTTTGGCCAAGGGAACACGGGAGAAGACGCAATTCACAACTTTTAATTGCGTTCTTTGCGCCCGGGCTGCCCCCGCAACTGTGAGTGACGAGTTGGAAACGGGAATGGTCACTGATCCGGACAAACAGGATCGGGAAGGCTGTTTTCAGCGACGACGTACGAGCCAGGAAACCTGCCCGCACGGACGATGGCGTGAAATTGTTTAGCCATTCGGGACATACAAAAACTCGGAGGGAGTTTTCTGAAAATGACGACAGCAACCAAAACAGTATCTTTGGGAATAAGCCAGCGTATTGCCGCTGCCGCCGTGGCAATGGTACTGGGCGGGGTTTTGTTGTATGGGGCCGGTTTTGCCAGTGCCAATACCTTGCATAATGCCGCCCACGACGGGCGCCATGCTTTTGCGTTTCCCTGCCACTAAGGCACACCTTCCCAAAAGGTCTTTGACATGATCCAACGTATCCTGTTCGCTGCGATTTTCGCGGGCGTGCTTGGTGGTGTGTTTATTTCCGCTGCCCAGCATTTAAAAGTCACCCCTCTTATCCTTGAGGCTGAAACCTACGAGGAAATGGACGCCGGCGCAGCAACACCGGAACCGGCATCTGCCCCCCATGATATATCCATCGCAGGTCATGACCATACTCATGACCATGCTGGCACCACAGACAATACCGACCATGATCACGCCGCAACAACAGCGAGCGAGCATCATCACGATGAAAATGCCTGGGCACCACAAGACGGGTTTGAACGGGTTTCCTATACTTTGCTCGCCAATATCGTAATTGGTGTCGGTTATGCCCTGTTGTTATGTGCCGGTATTGTATTGCGCGGTAAAGACATCACCATTCGCCAGGGCATGATATGGGGAATGGGCGGTTTTATGGCTTTTTCACTTTTTCCAGCTCTGGGTCTTCCGCCCGAATTGCCCGGTTCGGTGGCGGCCCCGCTTGAAGCACGTCAGATATGGTGGTTAAGTGCTGCCATTGGCGGTGCAGCAGGATTGGCCCTGATCGCGTTTGGCAAAGGCTGGGTTTATAAGCTGATTGGCCTGGTCGCCATTATCACCCCCCATATATATGGGGCACCACATGTCGAGGAAGCCCTTGGCGGTGCCCTGCCCGCTGAACTCGCCGCCGAATTTGCCATAGCGTCAATTATAACCAGCGCGGCTTTCTGGCTGGTTCTGGGCGGTTTGTCCTGCGCGTTTCTGGCCCGCAGGCCTTTATCGCAGACATAATATCGGGCAGACGACCACGCATTTCTCATCCCAAATCCACGAAAAAATGCATCCTTGAAGGGTGCATTTTTATTTGGGGGTATATAAAAAAATGGACACCAAAAGGTGCCCATTCAAGGTTCAGTCGGCAGTTTATATCGAATATCTTACGACGTCGCATCGTCAAGAACAGCCCGACGACGATCACGCAAAGACCCTGCCGTCGCGCGACCATCACCGGTCGGCTGGTAATAAACCGTCATATCCCGCAGGGCTGCACGCACTTTTTCAAGGGCAGTTTCATCGTCGTCAGACAGTTCATAGGCATCAAAACCACAACGATGCATATACAAAATCTGATCGCGCAGCACATCACCAACGGCCCGCATTTCCCCGGCATAGCCATAACGCTCACGCAAAACGCGGCCATAGGAATATCCGCGCCCATCGGTATAGGCCGGGAATTTAACTGCAATCAGCGAAAAACGATCAATATCCTCGGCCAGATCTTCCGGTGCGTCACCGGGTACCAGCAACACACCCAGTCCGCCATTGCGCGCAATCAGGCTGTCACGTTCGGCCTTAAAGCGGCCCAGACTAACCAGAACATTGGTGCCACTTTCGGGAATGGAACTTTCATCATCCAGCGTGACCCATTCATTTTCGATCACGCTGTCATTTTTAACGATCGCCATAAAGCACCTCCTTGAACGGGTCCATGCCAACACGGCGATAGGTATCGATGAAACGTTCGCCAACCGTGCGAATGTCAATGTAACGGGTAATTAGCGCTTCAATCGCGTCAACAACTTCGGCCTCGGAAAAACCGGCACCGGCAATCTTGCCAATAGAGGCATCCTGGCTGGCATCACCGCCCAGTGTGATCTGGTAAAATTCCTTGCCGCGTTTATCGAGACCCAAAATACCGATATGCCCAACGTGATGATGCCCACAGGCATTAATGCAGCCCGAAATTTTGATTTTCAACTCGCCAATATCATATTGACGTTCCAGGTCGCCAAACCGTTCGGAAATACGCTGCGACAACGGAATCGACCGTGCGGTTGCCAGGGCGCAATAATCGAGCCCCGGGCAGGCAATAATATCGGTGACAAAACCCAGATTGGCCGTTGCCAATAAGGCACTATTCAATTCAGCCCACAGGGCAAATAGATCGGCCTTTTTAACGTGCGGCAAAACAAGGTTTTGTTCATGGGTCACACGCACGTCGCCAAAGCTGTATTGATCGGCAAGATCGCCCACCAGTTCCATCTGGTCGGCCGTGGCATCACCGGGAATACCGCCAATCGGTTTAAGCGAAATATTGGCAATCGCGTAACCGGGCTGTTTGTGCGCAATCACATTGGACCGCACCCAGGCAGCAAAATCGGGGTGGGCTTGTTTGCGGCGTTCAAATTCGGGATCGTTGGCTTGCAATTCCTCAAACGCGGGCGGTGCGAACTGGGCAATATATTGCGCAATTTCGTCGTCGCTTACACGCAAGGAACCGTCCCTGATTTTTGACCATTCTTCTTCAACAAGACGGCGAATTTCATCAACGCCAACTTCATGAACCAAAATTTTGATACGTGCCTTGTATTTGTTATCGCGGCGGCCAAAACGGTTATAAACCCGCAAAATGGCTTCCAGATACGAAAACAAATCGTTCTTGCCGATAAAATCGCGAACGGTTTTACCAACAAATGGTGTCCGGCCCAATCCGCCGCCCACGATTACTTCAAACCCGGTTTCACCAGCATCGTTTTTGTGCATCCGCAGGCCAATGTCATGCACGCGCACCGCGGCACGATCATTTGGCGAGCCGGTAACCGCAATTTTAAACTTGCGCGGCAAATAGGTAAATTCCGGGTGGAAGGTCGACCATTGACGGATCAGTTCGCAATAAGGGCGCGGATCTTCAATCTCGTCGGCGGCGGCACCGGCATATTGATCGGTCGTTGTGTTGCGAATGCAGTTGCCCGACGTTTGAATGGCATGCATTTCAACCGTTGCCAGATCGGCCAGCGCATCGGGAATTTCGTTTAGTTTTGGCCAGTTATACTGGATATTCTGCCGGGTGGTGAAATGGCCATAACCCTTGTCATATGTGCGCGCAATATAGCCCAGCTTGCGCATCTGTTCGCCGTTCATGGTGCCATAAGGCACGGCAACACGCAGCATATAGGCATGCAACTGCAAATAAACACCATTCATCAGGCGCAAGGGTTTGAACTGATCTTCGGTCAGTTCGCCTGAAATACGCCGGGCAACCTGGTCGCGAAACTGCGCAGTGCGTTCCGCAAGAAGCTGGCGGTCAAAATCGTCATAACGATACATAATGTACCCTCCTTATCCCGCCTGATAACCAAGATCGGTCCGAACACTTGGCCCTAATGTGCGCAACACTTCACGATATTTGGTGGGCACCAACACACCATCTTCCTGCGCAACATCAATTAGATACGGGCCAACAACCGTTACTTGCTGCTTTTCGGTATCGGCGCGCGCCATCAAGGCTTCCGCTTGCGGGGCATCTTCTGCGCAAACAGCATCACGGAGGTCGGTGCTCCATCCGTCATCAGCGGTCATAAAGACCGCCAGGCCATCATCAAGCCGGTTTGCCGTAACAACTTGCAAGGACATTGGGTTCTCTCAGACAGTAAATCTCTCATGGGTGCCCGCATTGAACCGGGCTTTTGTTATGTGGAATTTGGCTGATCGGGCGTTATTGGTCAAGTTTTTTTGTTAAATACCTTAAATAACATTTATTATTTGTTATTTTTCGAGAAACTTGACGATCACCCCGCCCTCCGCTAGGTCAACAGCTGCAAATAACAGCAGATCGAACCATGCCCCAGAACCTTATCAAGCTAAGTGTTGGCACTGAAAGCCCGGAAACCCTGCGCCAATGGCAGGAATATATGCGCCAAACCTATGGGCGCATTTATCATACCACCCGCATGACGCCCAAGCGCCGCGACGATGTTCTAGACGGAGGGTCCATTTATTGGGTTATCAAAGGGGCCATCCGGTGCCGTCAACGCGTCATTGATCTCGAAGAATTTACCGATGAAGCCGGCATTAAACATTGCCGCATTGTTCTGGACGACAACCTGATCGAAACCGCGGCCTATCCGCATCGGGCTTTTCAGGGCTGGCGTTATCTGGCCGAAGATAAAACCCCGCCCGATGCCAAAGCCGGTGGCAATACAGACGCCCTGCCCGAAGATATGGCAATGGAATTGCGCGATCTGGGCCTGATTTGACACGGAAACGCTATGGTGCAACGGGCCTGATAAAAGCTAATCCTGCGAAATCACTCCGGGGACCAGCTTTTGTCCGGCCGACAAGCCCGGCTGGTTTTCCTCAATATCTTTCAGGGTGGCTTCAACTTCCTTTTTAAGCCAACGAATAAACGCCATCACACGAGGACGGTTCAGGTTTTCTTCCGGGCAGGTCACATAATAGGCATAACTTGATACCACTTTTTGTGGAAATGGCCGCACCAGCAACCCCGCCTTCAAATCCTGTGCGGCCAAAGATGTGCGCGCAACCCCAACCCCCTGCCCCATCAAGGCAGCCTGAATCACCATATCGCCGCTGTTAAACCGCAACCCGCGACGTAAATCAATGCCGGTCACCCCAACCCCATCCAGCCAAAACTGCCAGTCGGCAGCACGCGGCAGGCTCGGATCCGAGGTTGCATCATGCAGCAACTGGTGCCCTGCAATATCTTGCGGTACATGCAATATCGGGCTATTGGCCAGATAATCGGGACTGCAAACGGGGAAAACCTCGTCGCGCATTAAACGTTCTGTATGCAGATTGGGATAATGCCCCCGGCCAAAGCGCACGGCCAAATCAATCCCTTCAGTGCGAAAATCAACCAACCGGTCATCGGCGTGAATACGCACATCAATATCGGGATGTTCCGCGCGAAAATGCCCCAGACGCGGGATCAGCCATTTCACAGCAAAGGATTGCAGCACACTTACCGTCACCACCCCGGCTTCTTCCACTGCCAGAAGGCTTTCAATTTCGCCAGCAATGCGGGTAAAACCTTCGCTGGTGGCACGTGCCAGCCGCTCCCCTTCATCGGTTAACTGCAAGCGGCGCGGCAAGCGAAAAAACAGCCGAAATCCCAAATATTCTTCCAACTGGCGAATTTGCTGGCTGACCGCACCCTGGGTCACAAAAAGCTCCTCGGCGGCGCGGGTAAAGTTTAAATGCCGGGCGGCGGCATCAAACGCACGCAGGGCCTGCAACGGGGGCAATCTCATGGTCGGGCTCTCACTTTAACAAAACAGGCATGAACATGTCCAAACACCGCCACGTTCACTAGACATCTAAAATTCATCATTAGCCAAACTAATACTTAGGCTGAGAATGTATGATTTGTCACCTGCTGTTTTTTGGTCGAAAAATTAAATCACACCAATTTCAACGCCAACAATTGGCGACCAAAGGAACAGGAGGTTTTCGCCATGATGCGAAGATCACTCATTAGCCATGCTACCGCCCACAACGCCAAACCCAACGACAAAACAACCCTGGGAAATCATAATAACGCTGATTTTCTTGACAGTGTGAACCGCTTTTTCCACCGCCTGTCACTGTATCTTGCACAAAAGTGGCCCGATAAACGACAACCGCTGCAGCCCGAATATATGACCGATTATCAGTTGGCCGATATCGGTTTGCATCAATCGGATATCAACAATGAATATGAAAAATCATATCATTGGCACATTCATTTGAAGAATTGATCTGTCTCCTTGCGGTTACGTGGAAACAATACGTATCCTGTAACAAGACATTCACATCAGGCGGGCAACACCACCTTCTTGCCCGCCTGTCCTGTGCCCCGGGAAAAGGATTGAACATGGCGAAAAAGCAAAAGCCGACGCCGGAAAAAACGCCAAAGGCCAAAGACCATGGCGCCCCCCAGCTGGAACGCGCGCTTCACAAAACACAGCATAGCCGTAGCCATGCGAACCTGAACCCGGATTTACGCGACCTTGATAGCGAAACCCGCGATCACATGTTGCTGGATGCCGAAAGCCTGACCATGGAACAGCTTGATGATGGCAAACCCGATCACCATCATGCCCAAAAACCAAAGACCAAATCCGCCCGGGATGCCGAAAACCAAAGAAAGAATGACGTAGAAATGGCCCGTAAAGACACCAAGAAACATGAAAAAGAAGTCTCTACGGTGGAAAAGCGTGCGGTACATATTGTTCATAAAAACGTGAGTGTGCCCCCTGACCTGCCAGCTTCTCCGGATGAACCTTTGGAAAAAATCAAAACCAAACAATATCTGGAACTGATCGCGCCGCTACATATAGAGCTTCTGAAATTTCAAAACTGGGTCAAAAGTGAAAAGGTCAAGGCACTGATCATTTTTGAAGGCCGCGACGCCGCCGGAAAAGGTGGCACCATCAAACGCTTTACCGAACATCTGAACCCGCGTGGTGCCCGTGTTGTTGCGCTGGACAAACCCAATGATCGCGAAGTGACGCAATGGTATTTTCAGCGATATATGCAACATTTACCTTCAGGCGGTGAAATCGTGCTGTTTGATCGGTCGTGGTATAACCGGGCAATGGTCGAACGGGTAATGGGCTTTTGCACCCGCTTTGAAGTTAGCGAATTTTTGCAGTCCGTTCCCGAACTGGAGCGCATGTTGCTGCGCTCGCACACCTCGATGACCAAATTCTATTTTTCGGTTAGCAAGGATGAACAGGCACGCCGTTTTGCCCAGCGCCAGGAAGACCCGCTAAAACAATGGAAACTCAGCCCGGTTGATCTGGCTTCGCAAAACCTGTGGGATGAATATACCCAGGCCAAGGAGGAAATGTTTTACGCCACATCAACCCAGGCCTGCCCATGGGTAATCATTAAATCGGACGATAAAAAGCGCGCCCGCATTAATGCCATTCGCTATTTCCTGTCCCAATTCGATTATCAGGGAAAACTGCCCGACATTTTGCACTATGATCCGCGCATTGTTCGCAATGTTGACCAGGAACTGGGCATCGACGACTGAACAATATAATTTTTTGACGGTCAGGGGTTGTGTCAAACTGCCCCTGACCCGGCGAACCATTTCTACACATGATATCCTGACCCCTGTTGAGTTGACGCTTTGCTGCCGGAAACTTGCTTATCTCTGTCAACCAAACAGCGGGTACAAACAGCCACCGATTGACAAGGCCCCGCCCCCCGGCCTTTATAAGGCACAGGAAAAACCTTAAAACGGGAGGCTGTATCATGGCCAAATGTGCATTTATCGGCTTGGGTGTTATGGGATACCCAATGGCCGGGCATCTTCAGAAATCGGGCCACAGCGTAACGGTCTATAACCGCACCACCGCCAAGGCCGAAAAATGGGCTGCAGAATTTGGCGGCACGCTTGCCGCAACCCCGGCCAAAGCTGCGAAAGATGCAGAATTTGTATTTTGCTGCGTTGGCAATGACGACGATTTGCGCAGCGTTATTACCGGTCCCGATGGCGCACTGGCAGGTATGTCTGCCGGAACGATATTGGTGGATCACACCACGGCATCGGCCAATGTTGCGCGCGAACTTTACCAACTGGCTGCCCGGCAGGATGTTTCAATGATCGACGCGCCTGTTTCCGGTGGACAGGCCGGTGCCGAAAACGGTGTTTTGACCGTAATGTGCGGCGGCGACCAGACTGCGTTTGACAAGGCCGCCCCCGTCATTGATGCCTTTGCCCGGTCCTGTAAACTGATGGGCGAAACCGGCAGCGGACAATTGACTAAAATGGTCAATCAGATCTGTATTGCCGGCCTGGTGCAGGGCTTGTCCGAAGCCATGAATTTTGGCAACAAGGCCGGCCTTGATATGACCAGGGTAATTGATGTGATTTCCAAAGGGGCCGCCGGAAGCTGGCAAATGGAAAATCGCGGCCAGACGATGGTAGATGGCAAATTTGATTTTGGTTTCGCTGTAGACTGGATGCGCAAGGATCTGGGAATTTGCCTGGATGAAGCCGGTCGCAATGGTGCCCGTTTGCCCGTCACGGCCCTTGTCGACCAGTTTTACGCCCAGGTCCAGGGGCGTGGCGGCAACCGCTGGGATACCTCCAGCCTGATCGACCTTCTGGCAAAACCCTGATCACGGCCGGTCTCCCCGGCGGCCTCACCCGTTAAATGCAATCTGACCACAAAAATGGCGGCATCCGAAAATGCCGCCATTTTTCATGACATTACCGATTTCTTTCCGGCAAATCTTTTACAGGCCAGCGCGTAACAGGGGTTCCACCTGGGCACGATACTGGGCCAACATACCATTATTGAAATAGCCAACGGCACATTCAAGAACCTCGTCATGCGGCGTTTCAGCCTTGTCTGCTTCGGCGTTATCTGTCGTTTTATCGCCATCTTGTGGTTCGATTTCGTCGGTTTGCGGGTTCGGGGCCTGGTCTTCCGGGTGGAAACCGGCATTACCCAACCGTTCGATTTCGATATTGGCAGCACATTTATCGGCCTGCACCGTGGTAATTGTTTTACGCGGGTCCCGACGACGCGGCGGCAGGGCATGGGCAAGGTCAATTTCGCGGTCAAATTCTTCAGCGTCTTTTAACTGCACTTCAATATCTGGCACCACGCCATTGCCTTGCACAATGTGATCTTCCGGGGTGGTATAGTATCCGGTGGTGATTTTAACACCACCGCCCCCCGAAAGCGGCATAATCCGCTGCATCGACCCTTTCCCAAACGACCGTTCGCCAATAATTATACCGCGCCCGTTTTCACGCAGGGCAGCCGCCATCAGTTCCGCACCGGATGCCGAACCGCGGTCGAGCAAAATCACCATCGGCGTACCGTCAAAATAACTGCTGCGGTCCGCTTCGTAGGTGCGCATTTTGCGCTCACCACGGCCTTCTGTCGCAACAATCAGGCCCTTGGTCAAAAACTGGTCGGCCAGGTCGGCAGCAGAATCCAGCAAGCCACCAGGATTACGGCGCAAATCAACAATGATGCCGCGCGGATTACGGACTTTATCTTTTAATTCCTGCAAATAATCCTGGGTTTGCTCGAGCGTATTGGCATCAAACCGCGACACCCGCACATAGGGAATGTCATTATCGATAATAGATGCAGTGACAGAGGGCACCTCGATTTTGGCACGCCTGATCGTGACATCAAACGTCTTTTCCTTGCGCAAAATGCCCAGTTTTACCGGCTCGCCAACCCGGCCCCGCATAAGCCGAACGGCCTCGGCAATCGGTTGGCCTTTCATGTCATGGTCGTCAATCCGGGTAATGCGATCATTTGGCTGCAATCCTGCACGTGCGGCAGGCGTATCATCAATTGGCGAAACAATGCGGATCTGTTTGTCTTCATCCTGGGCAATAACAATGCCGACACCGGCAAAGCTGCCTTCCGTGCTTTCCTGCAAACGCTTGAACATATCTTCCGACATATAGGCGCTATGCGGGTCAAGGTCATGCAGGCTTTGATCAAGGGCTTCACCCACAATATTATCTGGCGAGTGGTCCTTGGTTTCCAGTTTGGGCAGAGATGCTATCGCGTCATCAACAAATTTGGCCGTATCGACATCAAAAACATATGTTTCACGCAACACCTGTACCGTTTCGATAAACAGGCTATCTGCCCGATCCAGCTGATCTTCTGTTGCGTTCTCGTCAACATAGTCACGATAGGCATCAAGGAAGCGTTGCTCATCCTGATTGGCCCAAACCGGACCGGCACAGGCCACCAATCGCGTTCCGGCAAATGCAATGATAATCCCGAAAACGATTGGTAAAATTCCCTTTCGCAGCACCGCCTGCTCCTTGTACTTAAATTCAAACTTAATCAGACATTATATCCTTCATCGCATAAACGCGACCCGGAACCTGATATTTTAAAGACAAATATATCCTAATTGCGGCATGGCAATATATCGATGGCCTTATATGGGCACTTAATTGCACGGACACAGTATCAGGCTGGTACTTTTCATCGTGCAGGCGTACCAAACTACAATATGGACTCGAAATCCTGTTCGGGCTTTATTATGCTGTAAATAACAATTGATGCTGGGGCACAAAAGACCACAGCACATCCGAGCGGGCGGCTCACATTTTCAGGAGACGTCATTTTTCATGACTGACTATTCGCCGCCAATAGACGATATCCGTTTCATTCTTCATCATGTTATCGGTCTTGAAGAAATTTCGGCCTTGCCCGCCTTTGCCGAGGCCACAGCCGATACAATTGATGCCATTCTTGACGAGGCAGGCAAACTTGCCGCCAGTCACCTGGCCCCGCTTAATCGTGTTGGCGATTTGCAGGGCGCCCAAATTTTGGCCGATGGCACGGTAAAAACGGCCGATGGCTGGAAAGATGCCTATCGCCTGTTTCAGGAAGGCGGCTGGCAAGGTATTGCAGCAAACCCGAAGCATGGTGGCATGGGGCTGCCCTTGGTGGTGGGGGCCAGCGTTGCCGAATTCTGGCATTCCGCGAATATGGCGTTCGCCCTGTGCCCGATGTTAACCGCTGGTGCGATCGAACTGCTCACCACCCATGGGTCCGGGGGCCAAAAGGACTTATATCTTACCCGCCTTATATCAGGGGAATGGACTGGCACCATGAACCTGACCGAACCCCAGGCAGGGTCCGACCTTGCCCAGGTGCGAACCCGTGCTGTTCCTGATGATGACGGTAACTGGCGCATTCATGGACAAAAAATATTCATCACATATGGCGACCACGACCTGACGGAAAATATCGTTCATCTGGTTCTGGCGCGCACCCCCGACGCACCCGAAGGTGTGCGCGGCATTTCCCTGTTCATTGTGCCCAAATTTCTAACCGACGATCAGGGGGCTATTGGCGCGCGTAACGATATCCATACTGTCTCGCTTGAACACAAGCTGGGGATTCATGCCAGCCCGACAGCGGTATTGTCTTTTGGTGACACCGACGGCGCGATTGGCCAGATGGTAGGCGCAGAAGGCAAGGGCCTTGCTGCCATGTTCACCATGATGAACAATGCGCGCCTTGCCGTCGGGCAACAGGGCATTGCCATTGGCGAGCGCGCCTATCAGCAAGCACTTGATTACGCACGAACCCGAATTCAGGGACGTGATACCAACACCGGAACCCCTTGCCCTATCCTTCATCATCCTGATGTTTCAAGGATGCTTCTACGGATGCGTGCCAGTACCGAAGCCGCACGAATACTGGCCCTGTATACAGCAAGCCAGATGGACATCGCCCATCATCACCCGGACCCTGAACACCAGAAAAATGCCCAGAATCGTGCCGATCTGCTAATTCCGATGGTTAAGGCATGGTCCACCGACCTCGGTGTTGAAAACGCCTCGCTTGGTATTCAGGTCCACGGCGGCATGGGTTTTATTGAGGAAACCGGCGCGGCCCAACATTTACGCGACGCCCGGATCGCGCCAATTTATGAAGGTACCAACGGCATTCAGGCCCTCGACCTGATTGGCAGGAAACTCCTGCGTGACCAGGGCCAAACCGCCACGCAACTGATTAACGACATAAAAAATGACTGCGAAAATATTGCTGCCGCAACACCGGATATGGCATTTGCCCTTTCAGGGTTTCAACAGGCGATTAAACAACTTGAAGCCTGCACCAGAAACATTCTGAACCAATGTGCAAATGCACCCGACATGGCTCAAGCCGTCGCCAGTCCCTATTTGCGACTTTTTGCCACTATTTGTGGTGGCTGGTTAATGTGCAAATCGCACGCAACGGCCCTGAGCCAACCACAAGGTTTCTCATCTGCCTTTCTGACACAAAAAACGGCATCAACCGGTTTTTACCTGACCCAGATCATGCCCGAATGCGCGATGCTGGCCGCCCAGGTTGAGAACTGCCTTGATCCCGCATTTACCTCAGTCTTTCGCGCCAGCATGGTCGATCCTGAAGTCAGCTTTGCCAACTAGCACCCAAACAATCCCCCGCCACGAAATTGCCCGATCCCCGGATCATGGCATCTTCGTGGCGGAGAACAATAACCTTGCCCTCAAAATCACATTGTAACGCCCGGCAAAACAGCCCGAAACCGGCAAGCAAGCCTTCAATTGCGTAAAACCAAAAAAATACGGAAATTTTCGGCCAATTTCCTGTTTCTGTTTTTATCGGCTTCTCTATAATCCGCCCGATGAATCGCTTAACCCGATATATGCTCAAACAGCAGCTTATCATGATGGTTTTTGTGACACTGGGTTTGCTCTGTGTCATCTGGCTGTCGCAAAGCCTGCGTTTTGTTGAAATGATTGTAAACCGGGGTCTGTCGATTTCGGTCTTTTTGCATTTAACCTCGCTTTTGCTGCCCAGCTTCCTGACGATCATTTTACCGATCGCCCTGTTTTTTGTTGTGGTTTTTACCTACAACAAACTTATTCAGGATCGTGAGCTGATCGTCATGCGTTCGGCCGGGCTTAGCCAGTGGGCGCTGGCAAAACCTGCTATTTTTCTGGCGATTGGCGTGGCAGCAGTAGGTTATTTTTTAACGCTCTATTATCTTCCCTACAGTTATCGTCAATTCAAGGAACTGCAATATACCATCCGAAATGACTATTCCTCGGTGCTGTTGCAGGAAGGTAGCTTTACCGATATTGACGGGTTAACGATTTATGTGCGCGAAGTCGGGCAGGATAACGAATTGATGGGCATTCTTGTTCATGATGCCCGTAATCCCAACGCGCAAAGCACCATGATGGCCAAAAATGGTGCGCTGGTTCGCACCGATAAAGGCCCGCGCATTGTGCTGCTGGATGGCAACCGTCAGGAAGTCAACACCACGGACGGCACGATGTCCATCCTGTATTTTGACCGTTATGCCGTTGATATTGCCGAAAATATTGATGATCCGTCTCTGCGATATCTTGAGGCACGCGAGCGCAGTGTTGGCAACTTGCTGACCGCCGACCCGCCCGATATCCAGCCCCAGGACATCAGAAAATACCGCGCAGAAGGGCATGAACGGCTTATTTCGCCGCTTTACGCCCTGGGCTTTGCATCACTGGCACTTGCTGTTCTGGTATCGGGGAGTTTTTCCCGCCGCACGCAACATTCGCGCTTGCTCATTGCCATTGCCATGATGGTTGGCTGCGAAGCCATGTCGATTGCGCTTAAGAACATTGCCGCTAAGAACCCGGCCTTCATTGTGTTGATGTATATAAACGTGCTGCTACCTATTGTCGGCGGCCTGTACTGGACCTTCAGGGGGCCTAAAATTACATTGGCACGCAAAGATAACAAAGGACCGGAAGACCACGAAGAAGGATCCCGCGCATGAGGGTCTCTCCCATTCTAACGTGGTATTTCGGTCGCCATGTGCTATTTTCCATTCTTGCCATTCTGGTTTTGCTGGTCGGTTTGATTTTTATTGGCGATGTGATCGAACTTTTGCGCCGTGCCAGCAGTCGTCCCGATGCCACCATGACCATCATTTTGCAAATGGCCACGGCCCGCATTCCATTCATGACCGAAAAGGTTTTGCCGTTTGGCGTGCTCTTCGGGTCGATGTATTCATTCTGGAAACTGACCGGCAATCAGGAACTGGTTGTAACCCGGGCCGCCGGGGTTTCGGCATGGCAGTTTTTGCTCCCGCCCCTTATGTGTGCTTTCTTGCTCGGCACCATCCAGATGACCGCACTGAACCCGCTTTCATCCATTCTGCTCCAAAAATACGAAAAACTCGATGCCCGCTATCTCAAAGGTGTGACGAGTGTGATGAACCTGTCATCTAGCGGGTTGTGGCTACGCCAGGGCACACAAAAAGGCCAGGCTGTTATTTTTGCCCGGACGGTTCAGTCCCAGGAAGAAGAGCGCATCGATTTACGCGAAGTAACTGTCTTCCGGTTTGAAAATCTGGATGATTTCACATCACGCATTGATGCAGCCCGGGCCGTTCTGGAACCCGGCTTGTGGCATTTCTATGATGCCTGGAGCTTTGTGCCGGGACAAAAAAGCACTTTTACCAAAGACATGGAACTGCCGACCAATCTGACCGCGCGTAAAATCCAGGACAGTTTTGCCTCGCCCGATACCATGTCGTTCTGGGACCTAAAGCCGTTCATCAATTTGCTTGAACGCGCCGGTTTCAATGCCAAACGGCATCGCATCCACTTCAACAGCCTGCTATCCCGACCGCTTTTATTATGCGCCATGGTTTTGATCGCGGCAGCATTTTGTCTTAAATTTTCTCGACGGCGCAGGGTCTCTCTTGTTATCGGTGGTGGTGTTACCACGGGATTTCTGTTGTATTTCTTTACCGACGTTGCTTCTGCACTGGGTGTTTCGGGTGGCTTGCCTCCGGCCCTGGCAGCTTGGGCACCAGCTGGTATTTCTGCATTGCTGGGAATATCAACATTGTTACATCTGGAGGATGGCTAACTAGATGGCGGACTTGTCAGGGGGAAGTCTGAAAGCACTGGCTGTATGGGGCATGATCGGGGGCATTATTACAATGACCACGCCTGTTATCACATACGCTCAGGGCACAGACGCAGCGAAGCCAACCGTAAAAACCAGCACCCGGGATAGTAGCACGGGTGACAAAACAGATGCGGCGGCAGAAAAAGAAAACCAGTTGCTTTTTTCGGCCGACGAGGTTGATTACAGCGACGATTTAAAAACGGTTACGGCGCGCGGCAATGTTGAAATCTCGCGCGACAACCGGGTTTTAATGGCCGACACGGTCAGCTATGACATGACCAATGACGTGGTTTCAGCCAGTGGGAATGTCAAACTGCTTGAACCAACCGGCGAGGTTATGTTTGCCAATTATGTTGAACTGACCGGCGATTTCAAGGAAGGCATCATCAAGGATATTTATATCCTGATCGATGACCATACCCGTTTGGCTGGTGTAGGTGCGCGCCGTAGTGAAGGCAATTTCACCGAACTGGCAAAAGCCGTTTATTCGCCGTGCAATGTCTGTGCTGATGATCCCGAAAAGCCGCCTTTATGGCGCATTCGCGCTGCCCGTGTCATTCATGACCAACAGGGGCAAAATATCGAATATCAGGATGCCCGTCTCGAATTTGAAGGCATACCTATTTTATACAGCCCCTATTTCAGCCATCCTGACCCGACCGTTAAACGCCGGTCCGGTATATTGGCCCCCACATTTGGCAGCACCAGTTATGTCGGCAGCCGTTTTGAACTGCCCTATTACTGGGCGATTGATAAATCCAGCGATCTGACATTGCGTCCCATTATCACAACAGATAAGGGCCCCGTGCTTGCATCCCAGTATCGCCGCAAGTTCGATACCGGCAATCTGGACATTCTCGACAGTATCACCGAAGGTGGTGACGATGGCTGGCAAGGGCATATTGATGCCAGGGGTCGTTTTGATATCGACAATAACTGGCGCTGGGGTTTTGATGCTGAACAGGCATCAAGCAAAACATATATGTCACGCTACGGCTTTGGCTCACCGTCGGTTCTAACCTCGAATTTGTTTGGCGAACGTTTTTCAGGTCAGAACTATGGACGTATCGACGGATATTATTTCCAGGGCTTAAAAGAAGAAGACAATCGTGCCACCAGCCCGCTTGTCTTGCCTCATGCCCAGTATCATGGTCGTGGTGATACCAACCCCAATGGTTCCTATACCACTTTTGATCTGGATGCCCTGTCCCTATCACGGCGAACCGGGGCCGATTCCAATCGTCTGTCGGGCAAAGTTGGCTGGGAACTTCCACATATTGGCACGTATGGCGATGTTACCAAACTAACCCTGTCCATGCGGGGTGACAGCTACATGGTAAACAACGTCACCCGCGACGGCCAATCCGATTACACCGGCTATGTCGGGCGGACCGTTCCCCTCGCCGCGATTGACTGGAATATGCCCTTTGTCCGCGACGAAGGTGGCTACCATCAGGTCATCAAACCGATTGCAATGGTTGCATGGTCACCCAATGGTGGCAACCCGGACGAAATTCCCAACGAAGATTCCCAGTCGTTTGAATTTGACGACATTAATCTGTTTTCCCATGACCGTTATGGTGGACTGGATAAAACCGAAGACGGGCTACGTGCAAGTTATGGGCTGGAATGGGGGGTGTATGGCGCAAATGGTGGCTATACCAATGCCCTGTTCGGTCAAAGCTATCGTCTGGCTGATAATGGTACCTTTGCGGAAGGTTCCGGCCTTGATAAACATCTTTCAGACTATGTCGGTCGCATCACGGTCGCGCCGAACCAGTATGTAGACCTGACCTATCGCTTTCGGCTCGACAATAATGACTTTTCACCGCGCCGCAATCAGTTGGCTGCCGGGGTGGGTGAAGAACGCATTCTTCGCCTTGACCTTAGTTATTTGCAGTTATCTGAAAATGCCGGATCCGACGAATTTAACGACCGTGAAGAGCTGTATTTCAACGCACAGCATCGCTTTGACGACCATTGGTCAGGCAATGCTTATGGGCGTTTCGACATGGATCAGGATGCCGACCCCCTTGAATACGGCATCGGCTTTGAGTACGAAGACGAGTGCTTTCTCTTTGACGGACGTGTCCGCCGGACATTTTACCAGGATCAGGATCTTGGACAATCCGACGAAATCATCTTCCGTCTCGTCTTTAAGACATTGGGCGAATTTGCCTCGCAAGCAGGACTTTAACAGAATATGAGACCTTACATTTCCAGACCGTTTCGGCTTTGCGTCATGCTTGTTGGCATTGTTCTGTTGACCTTGTCGAGCGGCACCGCCCGCGCCCAATCAACAACCATTGGTCTTGCTGCGGTCGTTAACGACCAGCCAATTTCTGTGGTTGACGTGATTGACCGCCTTAATCTTGTGGCTGCCACATCCAACATCCAGTTAACGGATGACCGGCGCCGTGAAATGATCCCGCAAATTCTGCGGCAGCTCATTGACGAAACCCTGCAAATGCAGGAAGCCAAACGTCGTGGCTTTACCGTGTCTGATAATGACATGGCGCGGGCCACCGCCGCCGTTGAGCAAAATTCCGGTATGCCACCAGGTGGCCTTGAACGGTATTTGCAACAAAGCCACATTCCGATTGAAACCCTTCAGGACCAGCTTCGTCCGCAAATTGCATGGCAAAAAATCCTTGGTTCCATGCGTCGTGATATCGAAATTTCCGAAAGCGAAATTGACGATGTTCTCGAACGCATCAAGCGCAACCAGGACAAGCCCCGCACGAAGGCCCAGGAAATTTTTCTTCCCATCGATAATCCCCAGGAAGAAAACAAGGTTCTTGACGATGCCCGCAAAATTGTTGGGGCCCTGCGTAATGGTGCAAGTTTCGAAGGGCTCGCTCGCCAGTTTTCCGCCAATGCCAGTGCTGCCAATGGCGGCGACCTTGGCTGGATGTCGTCAGGCGAAATGGATAAACCCCTGGAAGATGCCCTTAGCAACATGTCTCCGGGGCAAATCAGCTCCCCCATCCGAACCATCCGCGGGTTCTATATTTTGAAATTGCTGGATCGTGCGCAGGGTGACGCCAATGCCGAACGCGATATAAAGCTGGACCTGTACCAGCTTTATATTCCGATTGCCGAAAACGCCAGTCAGGACGAAATCAAAACCAAAGTCGGCATTTTGCAAAATGCGCGGGCAACGGCAAAAAGCTGTCAGGATATGGCCAACATCGCGGTTGACCTGGGATCGGACCTGAGCGGACGCACCAAAGGTGTGTCACCGCAAGAACTGTCGCCCACCGTTGCGAACGCAGTTAGCCAGATACAGGAAGGCCAGACCACCAATGTCATCAAGGTTGATGGCGGCGCACTGGTCGTCATGTTGTGCGGTCAAACCGTACAAAGCACCCTTCCTGACCGTGAAACCATTCGGAACCGCCTGACAATGGACCGGTTGGAAATTACCGCCCGTCGCAAATTGCGCGAACTGCGCCGCGAAGCCTTTATCGATATTCGTATCTGATCAATCGCTGCCAACAACATGTGAGATTGCCGATGGCAAACCAACAGCCACACCCACTGGCAATGACCATCGGCGACCCCGGCGGCATTGGCCCGGAACTGGCCCTGAAAGCCTGGCTGGCACAAACAGCATCCGCAACCGGCACCAGAAAACAGGGCAGCAACATGCTGCCCTTTTGCCTGATCGGACCTTCGCGTATTATGGCACAATATGCCACGCAACTGGGCCTGCCAGTCCCCATTGTCCAGGTTGAGAACGCGGCAATGGCCAGTTCTGTTTTTGCCCGTGCTTTGCCTGTTTTCGAAATTGCCGATAATGACGCACCAGTCATTCCTGGCGTCGCCGCCGCAGCAACCGCGCCCATGGTTATCAACAGTATCGAAACTGCCGTTCAATTAACACGACAGGGCATTACCTCGGCTGTTGTTACCAACCCGATCCAGAAAAGTGCGCTTTATCAGGCTGGTTTCCCTCATCCGGGCCATACCGAATTTCTGGCAGAACTTGCAGGTCCGGGAACAACCCCCGTCATGATGCTGGCAAACAGCAAATTACGCGTGGTGCCGTTGACCATCCATATTGCGCTGTCACGCGTCGAAAGCGAACTGACACCGGATCTAATTGTTACCCTTTGCAAAATCACAGCCGCAGCCCTGACCCGCGATTTTGGCCTGCTTCGCCCCCGCCTTGCCATTGCCGGCCTAAACCCCCACGCGGGCGAAGATGGCACCATGGGAAGCGAGGAACAGACCATTATTGCCCCCGCCATTGCCCGGTTAAAGGCCGAAGGCTACGACGTTACAGGCCCGTTGCCCGCTGACACCATGTTTCACGAAGAAGCCCGCGCAGCTTATGATGTTGCCTTATGCCCCTATCATGACCAGGCTTTGATTCCGGTCAAAACACTGGATTTTCACGGTGGCGTTAATGTAACGCTGGGCTTGCCCTTCATTCGCACATCACCGGACCATGGCACTGCCTTAAACATTGCCGGCCAAGGTGTTGCACGCGTGGATAGCTTGCTTGCCGCCCTGAAAATGGCGGGTCAAATGGCCTATAACCGACTTTCACCGGAAGAAACTCCATCACATGAGTGAAGCATCCCCCTCCGCCGAAAATGAAACTGGCAAAATGGCCAATGATGGCCTGCCGCCCCTTCGCGAGGTCATTGCGCAGCACGACCTTTCGGCAAAAAAGAAATTTGGTCAGAACTTTCTGTTTGACCTGAACCTGACGGGCCGTATTGCCCGGGCGGCGGCCCCGCTTGATAATGCAACCGTGATCGAAATCGGCCCCGGTCCCGGCGGCCTGACCCGTGCATTGCTGTTTAATGGTGCAAAAAATCTGACGGTGATTGAACGCGACCCGCGATGCCAACCTGTCCTTGCCCAAATAAGCGCACATTATCCCGGCTGCCTTCACGTCATAGACGGTGATGCCCTTGAGGTCGATGTAACAACTTTGGGTGCAGCCCCGCGCAAAATCGTTGCCAATCTTCCTTATAATATCGGAACGTTATTATTGATCGGCTGGCTGGAGAAAATCGACGATTTCGCCAGTTTGACATTGATGTTTCAAAAAGAGGTTGCTGAACGGGTCGTGGCAAAACCAAAAACCAAGGCCTATGGCCGGTTATCTGTGCTGTGCCAGTATCTATGTGATTGCGATATTCTGTTTGATGTCCATCGCAGCGCATTTACCCCGCCGCCAAAGGTAACATCGGCTGTCGTTCAGCTTGTTCCCAAAGCTGACCGTGGTACCGAAATCAGCCTGCAAAGCCTGGCAAAGGTGACACAGGCAGCCTTTGGTCAACGCCGCAAAATGTTGCGTGCCAGTTTAAAAAGCCTGAATGTCAATGTACTGGAATTGCTGGAAAAAGCAGGCATTGCCGAAACATCACGGGCTGAAGAGCTTGATGTTAACGCATTTGTACGCCTGACACAGCTTTACGACGCAAGATAAACCCTGCCAGTCCCGGCCCACCCCTGAATTTCCTGGTTGGCGAGGTTCTTCAACATTGGCTCCGCTGCTACGAAAATTACATAACCCGTTGTGCGAACCAGTTCTCCATATAAACCTTATAGAGAACTGGTTTGATCCCCACAAATCCCCTTTGATCGTCGGGGATTTCCAATCAATCGGTCAGCAGTTTTTTTACAAACGCATTTAATTCCATCTGGCGCTCACGCTTCACGCGCTCCGCCCCGATAATATGCTGCACAGAGGCCAAACACTGTTCCAGGTCATCATTGACCAAAACATAGTCGAACTCCTCCCAGTGGCTAATTTCAGCCCCTGCCTTGGCCATGCGTTTCATAATCACATCATCGGCATCCTGCCCGCGATCACGCAAACGGCGTTCAAGTTCAGCTGAAGATGGCGGCAACACAAAAATTGAAACCACATCATCGCCGCCTTTTTCGCGTAGCTGGCGTGCGCCCTGCCAATCAATATCAAACAACACATCGCGCCCTTCGGACAATGCCTGTTCAACAGGCTGGCGCGGGGTGCCGTAATAATTGCCAAAAACCTCGGCCCATTCGAGCAGTTCGTCATCGGCGATCATGTGTTTAAAACCGTCCACCGATTTGAAAAAATAGTGAATGGCTTCTTCTTCACCCGGCCGGGCGTCGCGTGTCGTGGCCGAAACAGACAGCGAAATCTGGTTATCCGTTGCCAGCAATTGCCGCGTGATAGTTGTTTTTCCCGCCCCGGAAGGCGCACAAAACACCAGCATTACACCACGACGTTTATGAGAATCAATCATGGGTCCGTCCTTTATAACACGCAGTTATTCAACATTTTGAACCTGTTCGCGCAGCTGATCGATGATCACTTTCAAGTCCATGCCGCAACTGGTCAGGTCTATGTCATTCGCTTTAGAACACAATGTATTGGCCTCGCGGTTGAATTCCTGACACAGGAAATCCAGCTTACGGCCAATCGCGCCACCCTTGGCAATCATGCTGCGTGCTGCTGCGATATGAGCTTTCAAACGGTCGATTTCTTCACGCACGTCAACTTTGGTCGCCAGCAAGGCTGCTTCCTGATGCAAACGGTCGGCATCAAATTGACCGGCATCCATCAAATCACCAATCTGGCGCTGTAACCTGGCCCGAATAGCTTCCGCACGGGCACCGGCACAGTTTTCTGCCTGCGCAACCGTCTGTTCGATCCGGTCAATATGGCCAACCATCATTTCATGCAGCTTGACACCTTCCGCATCACGATTTTCTGCCAATTGGGCAATCGCGTTACTCAAGGTCGCCATCATACTGTTTTCGCGGGCCTCACGTGCCGCATCATCTTCAGTATGTTCAACAGTTTCCAAAACCCCGCGCACATTCAACAAATCGGCAATACTGCCAACATCAAGCTGACTGATCCCGTGAAATTCTTCTGCCAACCCGATCAGATCAGCCAGCAATTCACGATTGATACGATAACTGGATTCTTCACCCGGCCGCGTCACGGTTAAGGTAATGCCGATATTGCCGCGCTTGAAGGTTTTGGAAACAGCGTCGCGTACCGGGGCTTCAAGGCGTTCTGCCCCGTTAAGGCGCGCCCGCACGTCAAGCCCCTTACCATTCACACTGCGAAGTTCCCAGACCCAGCCAAATCCATTACCCGCCCCTTCGGCGCGGCCAAACCCGGTCATGCTTGAAACGGTCATGTTGCTGTCCATCCTGTTATAATATGTGAGGTTTTATAACGTCGCCCGGCGATCCCGCCAAGGAATACTCGCGGTATTTTCAAAATTGCGAATATAAAGGTCATCCATATTGATGCCCCAATCATCCGTCATGGTCGCGGCAAGGTAAAAAAGCCTGATAAAGCCATCCAAACAAAATGGAATACGTCCACGTATGTCTTTGCAATATAACGCAATTCTAATCACTGGTGCCAGTTCGGGTATTGGTGCAGCTTTGGCACGATATTATGCCTGCGCCGGTGTTACGCTGTTCATTAGCGGACGCAACCAGGCGCGCCTGAAGCTGGTTGAAAATGACTGCCGGGACGCCGGCGCCAATGTTTTTGCCGATATTCTGGATGTCACCGACAAGAACATGATGGCCGATTATGTTAGCAAATGCCACAGCATCATGCCCTTAAGCCTGGTCATCGCAAATGCCGGTATTTCCGCGGGAAGCGGCGATGACGGCGAAACGCCAGATCAGGTCCGCCATATCATGGCGACAAATGTTGACGGTGTATTAAATACCATTGATCCGGCTGTCGCCGTTATGAAACAACAACAACGTGGTCAAATTGCCATCATGTCGTCGCAGGCATCATGGCGCGGCCTGCCCACAGCGCCGGCTTACTGCGCCAGCAAGGCTGCTGTTCGCATTTACGGCGAGGCCCTGCGAGGCAGCCTTGTACGCGACAGAATACGGGTAAATGTTATCTGCCCCGGCTTTGTAAAAAGCCGGATCACCGATGCCAATAATTTTCGCATGCCATTTTTGATGAAAGCATCAAAAGCCGCCAGGATCATTGATCGTGGCCTCACCCGTAACAAAGCGACGATTGCCTTTCCCTGGCAAATGAACATGCTAACCAGCATGTTAAAACATTTGCCATCCGCCATATTTGACCGCGTCGTTGCCCGGCTACCCAATAAACCTGCCCGTCGGCAAAATTCGCAAGCCAAATAAACATATTACCCCCCAAACGCCTGATAAGCAGATGCGTTTGGGGTGAGACCTGGTCGCCCAAACTGGCATGGAAAGCGGACCACAGAGCCGCGCTGCCGCCCACCCGGCACCGTCTCGCGTTAGTTTAACAAAGAAAGACCGTAAGCACCGGCACCGGAATTTGGCACGGCCCAGGCGGGCATCCGCCACTGGGCAAAAAACCGGATAATCCCAAACCGGTAAATTACCCTTGCGACACATAACTGGTCGCTTGTAACCGCGCATAACGCCTAATTATCGTTATTATCGGCGCGCAATTTACGCCAGCGCGCAACATTGCGGTTATGTTCATCCAGCGTCCTGGCAAAAGCATGCCCGCCGGTGCCATCGGCAACAAAATAAACTTCGTCGGTTGCCGCAGGATGCAGCACAGCATAAATGGCTTCGCGACCGGGATTCGTAATCGGTGCAGGCGGAAGCCCGGTTACAACGTATGTGTTATACGGGCTTTCAAACTTAAGGTCAGCACGGCTTAAGGCCCGGTCAAGTGGCAAGTCAGGGCTTACCGCGTAGGCCACTGTCGGGTCCGACTGCAATCGCATATTTTGACGCAGGCGGTTAACAAAAACCCCAGCAACGCGGGCGCGCTCCGCAGCAACACCGGTTTCACGCTCTACAATGGACGCCAGGGTTAATGCCTGCAACCGGGTATCAAACGGTAAATCGGCGGCACGTTTGGGCCAAAGTTTTTCAACAAGGTCAGTTTGTGCCTGGGTCATCCGGTCAAGAATACCCTGTTTACTGTCCCCATAGGAAAACTGATAGGTTTCGGGCAAAAGGGTGCCGTCATCAGGCACGGTGTCAATGGTGCCAACCAGGCCGTCAACACGTGCCAGCCGCTTTACAATCTCGACGCTGCGTAAACCTTCGGGAATGGTCACAAACCGTTTAACGGTTTCCCCGGATGCCAGAATTTCGGCAGCCTGCCGCGGACTAACCCGGGCGGGGAAATGATATTCGCCAGCCTGCAAGGAATGATCCAGCTGCGACGCCCGCACACCCGCCAGAAAAATAAGCGGATCAGCCACAATTTTTTGCCGGGTCAGAATAGTCCCGATCTGGCGCACGCCGGTCCCTTGCGGAATAACAAGGTCAATCCCCTGTGCAAGGCGGCTGGGTGATGTATAGGCAACATACACATACACCGCCGCGCCCCCAAAAACGAACGCAGCGGTGATGCATAAAGTACCAAGTAAGAGCAGAAAACGCCGCAATGCGTTCCCCTACTGACTTGTTAGACCGATTTGAACACCAGCGATGCGTTGGTGCCCCCGAAGCCGAACGAATTCGACAATGCGTAATTGACCTTGCGCTGTTTGGCTTCCAGCGGCACCAGATCAATACCAAGGCAAGCCTCGGACGGATTGTGCAAGTTCAGGGTCGGCGGCACCACACTTTCGTGGATCGCCAGAACCGAGAACACAGCTTCAATCGCGCCGGCAGCCCCTAACAGGTGCCCGGTTGCCGATTTGGTCGACGACATCGACACATTGTTGATGGCGTCCCCAAACAGGCGTTTAACCGCGCCCAGTTCAATTTCGTCACCCAGCGGCGTCGATGTCCCGTGCGCGTTGACATAATCAACCTGCTCGGGCGTGACACCGGCATTGCGCAAGGCATTGCGCATCGAGCGGAAACCACCATTACCATCCGAAGCCGGAGCCGTAATGTGATAGGCATCACCCGACATGCCATAACCGACAACTTCCGCATAAATGCGTGCGCCGCGTGCCTTGGCATGTTCATATTCTTCCAGCACGACACAGCCGGCACCTTCACCCATAACAAAGCCGTCACGGCCCTGATCCCACGGGCGGGATGCTTCGGTCGGTGTATCGTTATAACCGGTCGACAGCGCACGGGCAGCGGCAAAACCGGCCATGCCCAAACGGCAAACAGCAGCTTCGGCACCGCCAGCGACCATAACATCGGCATCACCCAGCATGATCATGCGCGATGCATCACCAATGGCGTGCGCGCCGGTCGAACATGCGGTAACAACAGCATGGTTCGGGCCTTTAAGCCCGTGCTTGATTGAAACCTGGCCAGAAACCAGGTTGATCAGGCAGGAAGGAATAAAGAAAGGACTGACACGGCGAATTTTGCCATCGGCAATCAGCTGTGCAGATTCGGCAATACGCGGCAACCCGCCAATCCCCGAACCAATCATCACCCCGGTCGCTTCCTGGTCTTCTTCCGTTTCCGGAACCCAGCCGGAATCAGCCAGCGCCTGATCAGCAGCAGCGATACCAAAGATGATAAACTCGTCCATCTTTTTCATGTCTTTGACAGAAACATGGTCTTCGGCATTAAACAGGCCAGCGCCCGTTCCACGCGGAACCATACCCGCAATCTTTGCGGGGATATCAGTAACATCAAAATTATCGATGGTTCTGATACCTGATTTTCCGTCCAGCAGCCCCTGCCATGTGGCCTGGGCACCGTTTGCGACAGGCGTGACTGCGCCAATACCGGTTACAACTACGCGTCTCATCCCGCTTTACGCCTTTATTTTATGAAAATTGCAAAGACGAAAAGGGCGCCCGAGGATGCCTCTGGCGCCCGCGTCAAACAGCAAAATTAGCCGTTTGCCTTTTCGATGAAGTCAATCGCGTCTTTGACGGTCAGAATTTTTTCAGCGGCATCGTCAGGAATTTCAACGCCGAATTCTTCTTCAAACGCCATAACCAGCTCGACGGTGTCCAGGCTGTCGGCGCCCAGATCGTCGATGAAGCTGGCGTTTTCCGTGACCTTGTCTTCTTCAACACCGAGGTGTTCGACAACGATCTTCTTCACGCGATCTGCGACATCACTCATAGCTTAAATCCTTCAATAGGTTCTTTGTCAGTTAGTTTATCTTGTCCCGAAATCCGCCCTTTCAAGGTACGAACGGGGACCGTGAAACCGGCGACCGCAATTGCCGGTTCCGGTGATTTGGTATAGCGGCCTCTTTTAAACAGAAAAGCAAGCAACCCGCAACGGGTTAAATCATCGCCATTCCGCCATTTACATGCAAGGTCTGACCTGTGACATATCCAGCCTCGCTACTGGCAAGGTACAAAACCGCTGCTGCGATTTCTGCACTTTCCCCCATACGACCGGCAGGAATAGCGCCTAACAGCTTTTCTTTCTGCGTATCGCCAAGCTCGTCGGTCATTGCCGTGGTGATAAAACCAGGGGCAACACAGTTTACAGTAATACCTCGCACAGCAACTTCCTGCGCCAGTGATTTGGACCAGCCAATCATACCTGCTTTGGCTGCCGCATAGTTGGTTTGCCCCGGATTCCCCGTTACACCAACGATCGAGGTAATATTAATAATACGGCCAAAACGACGCTTCATCATGCCACGCAAGGAATTACGTGCCAGTTTGAATGCTGCTGTCAGGTTCACATCAAGCACGGCCTGCCAGTCTTCATCCTTCAGGCGCATTGCAAGCTGGTCACGCGTGATACCGGCATTATTAACCAGAATATCAAGCTGCCCGCCAAGGGCTTCTTCCGCCTGCTTGATCAAACCGTCAACCGATGCTGCATCCGAAAGATTACCCGGAACAACCACAGCATTTTCGCCAATTTCGGCAGCAACAGCTTCAAGCCGTTCAGCACGGGTGCCCGAAAGTGCAACCTTTGCCCCGGCCTGCGCCAGAACCCTGGCAATTTCACCGCCAATGCCGCCGGTTGCACCCGTAACCAGTGCTGTTTTACCTGTCAGATCAAACATATATGTTTCTTCCCTGTCGCAATTTAAACCGGTGCAGCGTTACAACGCGCCCAGAAAGGCTTCAATATCGGCCGGACCATTAATTGCGGTCCCTGTCATATCGCGGTCAATACGGCGCACCATTCCGCTCAGAACTTTTCCCGCACCAATTTCAACCAGCGTGTCGATACCCTGTTCTTTCATATAAAGAACTGATTCGCGCCAGCGCACTGTGCCGCAAACCTGTTTGACAAGCAAATCACGGATCGCATCGGCATCCTGAACCTTTTGCGCCGTTACATTGGCAACCAGCGGCACACGCGGCACATTCATTGTAACATCGCCCAGGGCTTCGGCCATGCGGTCCGCCGCAGGTTGCATCAGGGCACAATGGAACGGGGCAGATACCGGCAACAACAACGCGCGCTTGGCACCTTTTTCCTTGGCAATTTCAATGGCGCGTTCCACTGCGGCCTTATGGCCCGATACAACGACCTGACCATTGGCATTGTCATTGGCAGCGGTGCAAACATCACCCTGTGCTGCCAATTCGGCAACGGCGGCTGCATCGGCGTAATCCAGGCCCAAAAGGGCCGCCATGGCACCAACACCCACCGGCACAGCGGCCTGCATGGCCTGCCCGCGAATTTTAAGCAAACGTGCCGCATCGGAAATACTAAATGTGCCTGCCGCCGCCAGGGCCGAATATTCGCCCAGTGAATGACCGGCAACCAGGTCACACTTATCCGTCAGGGTAAAACCGCCCTGATTTTCCAGAACACGGGTAACAGCCAGGCTTACGGCCATCAGGGCAGGCTGCGCATTTTCCGTCAGCGTCAAATCGCCTTCCGGGCCTTCAAACATCAATGTGCTGAGCTTTTGTGAAAGCGCATCATCGACTTCCTGAAACACTTCACGAGCCAACGGAAAGGCCTCGGCCAGTTCCTTGCCCATACCAACGGCCTGCGATCCCTGACCGGGAAATACAAATGCGCGTGTCATTATTGATATAGCACCCTTGTCTGCGTTTATGCCGTTCGGGCAGCCCGACCCGGCTTTTATAAAGGCCCCCTTGATAACGCGCCCGCCCGTCCTGTCAAGACCGGACACCACCGCGCTGGTCAGGAAAAAACCTGCTTTGCCCTCAAAGGTGGCGTAGAATTACACGATTGCAAGAAAAAAGGCAGCAGGTATCATGATTTACCCACTGCCTTCTTATCTTTCCAGGGTTTCAGCCAATCAAGTACCAAAACGGTCCTGCGGCCCCAACCCGTGCCTATTCAAGATAGTTCTGCATGCTTGAAACAACACTGTCCGAAATATGCGATTTGGTAATGACGCCGCGCACATCGGACTGACGCGGCAAACCGCGACAAGGCTGCACAACCACGGCGGCCCGTGCATTACGGCGATGCATACGCTTGATCACATCAAACAATGTGGTTTTATCAACAACAACCACAAAATCCTCGTCAACCAGGTCACTTAATGTTGCATTCGCCTTTTCATTGGCAACGGCATAGAGGTGGTCCACATCGGGAACAACCCCGACAATCCGGTCACCGGCAACCACCACAATCGATGCAACTTTCGGCTTTGCACCAATTTTTTCAACCGCTTCGCTAACCCGCATTGCGGCATCAAGGAAAATCGGGACACGGTCCATTACCTCGTGGGCCGGATGAACCATGAACATATTGCTGTGGCGTTCCTTGGGAATGTGCAACCCGCGCAACACCAGTTTCGATGTATAGATGGTTTCGCTGATCAACATGCGACGTACACCCAGCGCAATTGCCACGGCCACCACCAGTGGCACGACAATGTTATAATCGCGGGTCATTTCAAAAATCATGATGATCGCGGTCATCGCCGCGCCGGTACCGGCCGCAACCACGCCGCCCATACCAACAAGCGCAAATTCAGCCGGATTAATGCCTGCATTGGGGAAAATCATGGTGCCAATAACACCAACAGCGCCGCCCATGGTCGCCCCGACAAACAGTGACGGCGAAAATACGCCCCCCGATGCGCCGGAACCGATACTGACCGACGTTGCATACATTTTGGCAAAAAACAGGATCACCAGCAACGGCAACGATGTCATCCCGCCACGCAGGATGGCCTGAATGGTGCCGTAACCAACGCCATCAACATAATAATTGCCTGCCGTCAGGAACAGGACATACATCAAAATGCCGACCGACAGCATACCGACCGCATGGCGGGTATAATCATTACCGGGCATCTTTTTGAAAAACTTGTCCGTGATCAGCATCGAACGGATCAGCATCCAGGCTGCAACGCCGCTCAGAACACCCAGCACGACATAAATGATAAGGGCTTCAATATCGATTGCTGAAACCTGTGGGATGGCGGCCAGCGGCACTTCAAATGCCGGTGCCAGACCAAAGGAAATACGCCCGATATAGGTTGCAGCACCCGTCGCAATGACCACCGGCAAAAACGTGCGCGTCGACACTTCAGGCATCATCAGTTCAATCGCGAACAACACAGCCCCCAGCGGGGTGTTAAACGTTGCCGCAATACCAGCCCCGGCCCCGGCCGCCAGCAACGTAATACGCTGTCCGGTCGGAAGGTTGCGAAGCTGCGCAATACTGGAACCCAGCGACGAGCCGATCTGAATGATTGGTCCTTCACGGCCAACTGCGGCCCCGGTACCAATTGACAGGGCCGATGCAACGGACTTGATCACTGCCACCAGCGGCCGAATACGACCCTGATTAAAATAGATGGCATTCATCACTTCCGGCACACCGTGACCTTTGGCTTCGGGTGCGAAATTATTAACCAGAAAAACAACCAGCATCCCGCCAAGAACGGGAACAAGAATAATAAGAGGCCCCCATGACGACGGCTCGGTCAGCATATTGGCATCATATTCCAGCGTAAAAGTGCCATAAAACGCCAGATTATGAATAATCGCGACCAAGGCGCGAAACGCGACTGCGCCATAACCGGTAATGATACCGACGACTAGGGAAAAGAAACATAAAGTAAGCAGTGTCGCGCGCCGGGGAGACGCGCCTTCAACCTGGGATTCAACCATCACCAAACCATGTACATTCTGAGTATAGCCCGGTCTAGCGCCCGATAACATAAATCCCCAGCCCCGCTATTTTTGTTGTCAGTGGGGGGTGGCCGGGAAAATGTGCAATGAAGAGAGGTCGACCGGTTCGACGAATGGCATTAAGAACTACCTGCACACCCTTTGCAAATCAAGGGAATATCGGGCTTTGCATAGCGGCTCTTAGAAAAGTGCAACGCTTTTATGACAAAATTTCCCGCCTGGCGTACCGTTGAAGAATTGTGCAAACCAGCATTGCAAAAACGGGCAGGTCGAATCGTTTGAACAAGCCGGTATTTGCCGTTGCACCTGATGGCGAAAAGTGTATATTGCCCGGCTCACGGCTCCTTGCCGGGAATGCCCGGCTATGCCTGCTCGACATGAGGTCGTTCAGGAAGAGACAAGCCACAAGGGGTGATTAGGAGAATTATGAGCAAGTACGAAAGCGTGTATATTGCACGTCAGGACTTCTCGACTGCACAGGTCGAAGCCCTGAACGAAAAACTGAACGAAACCCTCGTAGGCCTCGGCGCAACTGTTGCCAAGACCGAATACTGGGGCCTGCGTTCCCTGACCTACCGGGTCAAGAAAAACCGCAAGGGTCATTATACCCTCTTTCAGATCGAAGCCGACAAGGACGCGATTGCGGAATATGAACGTCAGATGCGCTTCAATGAAGACGTGCTGCGTCAGATGACCGTAAAAGTTGACGAGTTCGAAGAAGAACAGTCAGCCATTCTGCGTAACCGCGAAGAACGTGGCAGCCGTGGCCCGCGCCGCAGCGGCCCGCGCCAGTAATCGATTAACGAGGAGGATATACCATGGCTGGACGTCGTCTGTTTTTCCGTCGCCGCAAAACCTGCCCGTTCTCGGGTGCGGATGCGCCGAAGATCGACTATAAAGATGTCAAACTGTTGCAGCGTTTCGTTTCCGAACGCGGCAAGATCGTTCCGAGCCGTATCACGGCCGTTTCGGCCAAGAAACAGCGTGAGCTTTCAAAAGCCATCAAACGCGCTCGTTTCCTGGCGCTGCTGCCCTACTCAGACCAGGTCTGAGGCAGTCGGCAAGAGACTTTGTTTTGCGGTCTCGGCCAACGGAGTAGCTGATGTCTTCGCGTGATACCCTATCGTCAATCGGTGCAGGACTGGGCAGTGCGCTCTTGTTTTTGCTGGTATTGACCGGAAATCCGCTAGCGCTGCTGCTTTCCTATTTCGGGCACCTGCCACTTTTCGTTATCGGATTGTGGCGCGGACCCAAAAGCCTGCTGGTTGCGGCAATTGCGGCATGTGCGGCCCTGCTTCTTTTGGGTGGCCCATTGCCGTTCACGGTCTTTCTGGTCGTGATCGCCGGACCAGCGACGATGTTGACCCGCGTGGCGCTGATAATGCGGGCTGACGACTCCGGGAAACCGGCGTTTATTCAGCCCGGTATCATTTTAGCCGCCATGGCCCTGGCCGTTGCCGTGATGATGATTGTCATCCTTGCAACTGTCGCGGCGGATGGTCTGGATATTCAGGGAGTGATCGCTCACTTCCTCTCGACAATGTATTCTGAAATGGGTGTTCCGCTAACGCCGGATGTTCAACAGATCATTGTGATGTTCCAGACATATTTCCCGGCGATTGCGGCATTGTCCTGGTACCTGATGGTGCTGGTCAATGTCATGATTGCACAGGCAATTCTGGTGCGCGCAGGCAAAAACCTGCGCCCGACGCCATCGCTGGCGTCGCTGGCTTTGCCCGGTTGGTCACTTTTTGCGTTTGCCCTGGCCGGGGCATCCATCGCGTTTAGCGATGGCAACCTGGCCTATATAGCGCGCAACGTCGCGGTTGTACTGGCAGTGCCGTTCCTGTTTCAGGGATTGGCGCTGGTACACGGGCAGGCAGCCCGATGGCCGCAAAAGCGTATGATATTGACGGTGTTTTATATCGTCACGGTTCTGTCCAGCTGGTCGTTCATCGCGATCTGCGGACTTGGAATTGTTGAGCATTTAATCAGGCTGCGGGGGAACCAACCGATGACCCGTAGCAATGAGGAGGATCGGTGATGGAAGTTATTCTGCTCCAGCGGGTAGAAAAACTCGGCCAGATGGGTGACGTTGTCACCGTAAAGCCGGGCCACGCCCGCAACCGCCTGCTGCCCCAGGGTATGGCCCTGCGTGCAAACAAGGCAAATCTTGCTGTTTTCGAAGCACAGAAAGCACAGCTCGAAGCTGACAATCTGGAACGCCGTTCGGAAGCCCAGAAAGTCGCTGAAAGCCTTGGCGATCTGGCAGTGACCCTGGTTCGCCAGGCATCTGACGTCGGGCATCTGTATGGCTCGGTTACCGCACGCGACATCGCCGCTGCTGTTACCGATGCAGGTTGCACCATTTCGCGTGGTCAGGTTCGCCTGGAAGCCCCGATCAAGTCCCTGGGTCTGCATGACGTTGTCGTCGCGCTGCACCCGGAAGTCCTGATCACGGTTACCGCCAACGTCGCCCGTACCGAAGAAGATGCCGCCGAGCAGCTTCGTAAAGGTGCGGCTGTTCTTGGCACCATCGACGAGATGGAAGAAGAAGAAGCACTTGCCGAAGAAGCATCCGAAGAAGAACTGGAAGCTGAAGGCGAAGAAGAAGCAGCAGAAGCCAACGCCTGATCTGGTGTTGCCTGACGTTTTTTCAAAAAACGGCGTATCCTTCGCGGGTACGCCGTTTTCTTTTTACCCAAACACCTGTTTGAACGGAAAATATTCCGCCCTGTGAAAAAACACCATGTATCCTGACCATTGCGGTTACGGTATACCCGCTATGACCACGTTGGTTTTCCACTTTCAGCTCAACAGGATGACTGGTAGGCTCCGCCATCATGAATGATCCCCAGCTTGATGCCCTGTTTGCGCCCATGGATGCAGACGACGGTGCTAACCACCATCTTCCGCTTGAGCGTATGCCGCCTCACAACTTTGAGGCGGAGGCCGCGCTTTTGGGTGCGATCCTGAACAACAACGCTGCCTATGAGCGCGTTTCGGATATTTTACGCCCCGAACATTTTGCCGATGCCCGCCACGGCCGCATTTACGAAGCCTGCGGCAAACTGATCGAACGCGGCCAGTTGGCCAACCCGGTTACCCTTTCAGCCTTTTTTCGCCAGGATGAACATCTGGCCGAAATTGGTGGCGCGCAATATCTGGCCGAATTATCCAATAACATGGTTTCGGTCATTAATGCGGGTGACTATGGAAAGCTGGTTTACGACCTGTATTTGCGCCGCGAATTAATCGAAATTGGCGAATCTGTTGTCAACGAAGCCTATCAATACGAACTGGACGCCGACGCGGCCAACCAGATTGAAAATGCCGAACAACGCCTGTTTTCCCTGGCGACTGCCGGGGCAGCGGAATCGGGTTTTGTCGCCTTTGGCCCGGCCCTGACGCGTGCGGTTGAAAACGTTGAACATGCCTATAAAAATGCGGGCAAGGTTGTTGGTGTTACCACCGGCCTTCGCGATATCGACCGCAAACTGGGCGGCCTGCACCCTTCCGACCTTTTGATTTTGGCCGGGCGCCCGTCAATGGGTAAAACAGCCCTGGCCATGAACGTGGCGTTTAACGCCGCCATTTCTTCGCACAAAACCCGTGCCAGCGGCGAAGACCAGTTTGACGAATTGCGCACCGGTGCCATTGCCGTTTTCTCGCTTGAAATGGCGGCCGAACAGCTTGCCGGGCGTCTTTTGTCGCAGGCTGCCGAGGTTTCGGGCGATAACATGCGCCGTGGTGATTTGAACGAGGACGATTTTGAACGTCTGGTCATTGCGTCGCGCGAATTAAATACGGTTCCGCTGTATATCGACGATACACCGGCCCTGCCGGTGTCAACCTTGCGCACCCGTTGCCGCAGGCTAAAACGCCAGCACGGCCTTGCCATGATTGTCGTCGATTACCTTCAGCTTCTGGCCCCGCCAACCAACTTTCGCGGCGACGGACGTGTGCAGGAAGTCTCGGAAATTACCCGCTCGCTCAAAGCAATTGCCAAGGAACTGGGCTGCCCGGTTCTGGCCCTGTCCCAGCTTTCACGTGCGGTTGAACAGCGCGACGACAAACGCCCGCAATTGTCGGATTTGCGTGAATCCGGCTCGATCGAGCAGGACGCCGACGTGGTGATGTTTATTTACCGCGAACAATATTATCTGGAACGGGCTGAACCTGCACAAAAGCCCGAAGAATCAACAGATAAATTCGGCGAGCGTTATTCCCAATGGCAGGAACGCCTAAACCAGGTTTACAACACCGCCGAAGTCATTGTGGCCAAGCAGCGACATGGCCCGGTTGGCAACGTCCGGCTGTTTTTCGACGGCAACTTTACCAAATTTGGCGATCTTGATCATGTCGCCGAAGAATTCGACGAATAACCCACTATGCATATAACGGGGTTTAGCCAATGAGCGTCCTACCCGCCCCTGGCCGTGCAGCCGATTGCGCACAGCTGGAAATTAACCTGAGAGCAATTGCTGAAAACTATCAGCGTCTGCAAAAAACCTATACCGGCCGTACCATGGGTGCCGTTGTAAAGGCAGACGCGTACGGGCTGGGTGCCAAGGCGATTGTACCGGTTTTGAAAAAACAGGGCTGCCGCCTGTTTTTCGTCGCCCATGCCAATGAAGCCGCCGATCTTTTTCCGCTTTTGCGGGGCGGCGGGCGCATTGCCGTTTTTAACGGACTGATGCCCGGCGATGAAGAATTTTTCATCGAAAACGACGTTATCCCGGTTCTTAATGACCTGGGCCAGATTGAACGCTGGTCCAATTTGTGCCGCGAATATGAACGCCCGGCACCGGCTTTCATTCACCTTGACACCGGCATGAACCGCACCGGCCTGTCGCCGCGTGATATGCAGGAATTAATCGAACGGCATTCGCAATTGCTGTATGGCTTTGAAAAGGCTGGCTATATGACCCACCCGGTCGCCGCCGACGAAGCCGAAAACCCGATCACCCGCGAACAATATAATCTGTTCATGAAATGGTATCGGCGTTTACCGCCCGCACCGCGCGGATTTTGCAATTCATCGGCCATTTTCCGCCATAAGGACTACCACCTGGAATTTTGCCGCCCGGGTTATGCCCTGTGGGGTGGCAACCCGACGCCGGAAAAAGCCAACCCGATGCGATCTGTGGTCACGTTAACAGCCAAGGTCTTGCAATTGCGTCAGATTGACACCGGAGAGTCGGTCGGATACGGTGCGTCCTGGCGGGCTGAACGGCCCTCCAGAATTGCAACCATTGCCGCAGGTTATGCCGATGGCTGGTTGCGCCACCTTTCCAACGCCGGGAAACTGAAAATCGGCGGCATTCAGACGCCAATGGTTGGTCGTGTTTCAATGGATGCCTTTGGCATTGATGTTACGGACCTGCCTGAAGGAAAGCTGAAAGCTGGCGACGATGTAACCCTGCTTGGCAAAGACTGCACAGTTGATGATATCGGCACGATGTCCGGTACTATTGGCTATGAAATCCTGACCTCGCTTGGTCATCGTTATCAGCGGGTTTACACCGAAGGCTGATCTGTTTGTGGCGATTTTGCCCAAGACAGACATTGCCAAAACAAGGGAATAACGCCCCAGATGCCGATCTTAGCGCCGGTAGGCCGGATATTTCTTGCATTTCTGGCTGTTGTCGGCCGGGTTACGGTTTTTGCCGCCAAAACACTTTTGCATTGTGTGACGCCGCGTTTCTATTTCCGGCTGATCTTTAAGCAAATGTGCGAAATCGGCTATTTTTCGCTGCCGGTTGTCGCCATGACCACGCTGTTTGCCGGCATGGTTCTGGCCCTGCAAAGTTATTCGGGGTTTTCGCGGTTTTCAGCCGAAAGTGCGGTTGCCACGGTGGTTGTCATTTCCATGACCCGCGAACTGGGCCCGGTTCTGGCCGGGTTGATGGTGGCGGGACGTGTAGGTGCCGCCATTGCCGCCGAAATTGGTACCATGCGTGTCACCGAACAAATCGACGCACTGGTAACCCTTTCAACCAATCCGTTCAAATATCTGGTGGTTCCGCGGGTTATCGCGGGCCTGGTCACCTTGCCAATACTGGTTTTTGTTGGCGACATCATCGGGGTGATGGGCGGTTATATGGTCGGCGTGAACAAACTGTCGTTCAATTCCGGTTCCTATATCCAGAACACCTTTCAGTATCTTGAAACACTTGATGTGGTTTCAGGGCTGGTCAAGGCAGCAGCGTTTGGTTTCATCATCACATTGATGGGCTGCTATCAGGGTTATTATTCGCGCGGCGGTGCCCAAGGCGTTGGCCAGGCAACGACCAATGCCGTGGTTTCCAGTTCCATCCTGATCCTGATTGCCAATTACATCGTGACCGAACTGTTTTTTGTTCGCTAATTCAGGGCCGCAAATTTATGTCAAACAGCCCGAAAATCAGTCTGACCGACCTTCACAAAGGGTTTGGTGCCAAAAAAGTCCTGCAAGGTATTAATCTTGATGTGGCAGCCGGGGAATCGGTTGCCATCATTGGCGGATCGGGCACCGGTAAATCGGTAACCCTGAAATGTGTATTGGGGTTGCTTACCCCCGATAGCGGGTCGATCAAAATTGACGGCGTTGAAATGGTTGGCGCGGACCGGAAAGCCCAGGACGCCATGCTGGCAAAAACCGGCATGCTGTTTCAGGGGGCAGCCCTGTTTGACTCATTGCCGGTATGGGAAAATGTTGCCTTTGGCCTGATCGAAGGCCAGGGCATTGACCGCAAAAAAGCCTATGACATTGCCATCGCCCGCCTTGCCGATGTTGGTTTGGGGGCCGAAATGGCAGATTTGTCGCCTGCATCACTTTCTGGCGGCATGCAAAAGCGCGTTGGTCTTGCACGTGCCATCGCCACCCGACCCGAAATTCTGTTTTTTGATGAACCCACCACCGGCATTGACCCGATCATGGGCGATGTGATTAACGACCTGATCGTCAAATGTACGCGTGAACTTGGTGCCTGTGCCCTGACCATCACCCATGATATGGCCAGTGCGCGCAAAATTGCCGACCGCATTGCTTTTCTCTATCAGGGAAAAATCATCTGGGATGGCCCGGTTGCCGATGTTGAACACAGCGACAACCCCTATCTGGCGCAATTCATATCGGGCAACACCGAAGGTCCGCTTGATCTGGATTTAAAGCATCTTTAATCCGGCCAACCCTTTGATTTATGATCAGGCTTATGGTCCTGATACCGGGCTCGAAACCAGCCCGCCCCGGTCCTTTTCCAACGGAGCTTTTTGTGGCAAAAACCCAAAGCCGATTTATCTGCCAGAATTGCGGAGCCGAATACCGGAAATGGACCGGGCATTGTGATGCCTGTGATTCCTGGAACACCATCGAGGAAGAACGCATTGAAGCCGGCCCCAAAGCCACCGGCGGCATCACCACCGGCCCCCGCGGCAAACCGCTGGATTTTGTGGCCCTTGAAGGCCAAAGTGCGCGCCCGCCCCGCATTATAACCGGCATAGCCGAACTTGACCGTGCCTGTGGCGGCGGCCTGGTTCCCGGGTCCGCCCTGCTGGTTGGCGGCGACCCCGGCATTGGCAAATCCACTATTTTGTTACAGGCGGTTGGCGTTCTCGCCGCCCGGCATAAATGCGCCTATATCTCGGGCGAGGAAGCGGTTGATCAGGTACGGATGCGTGCGGCACGGCTGGGGCTGGAAAAATCAAAGGTCGATTTCGCCGCCGCCACCAGCCTGCGCGATATCATCGCCACCCTGGATCAAAGCAACCACGAAGTTGTGGTCATCGATTCTATTCAGACGATGTATGCCGACACCCTTGATAGTGCGCCAGGAACGGTTTCCCAGGTGCGCGCCTGTGCGCTGGAGCTGATCCGCCTTGCCAAACGCAAGGGATTTGCCGTCATCCTGGTGGGGCACGTTACCAAAGAAGGCCAGATCGCCGGTCCCCGCGTGCTGGAACATATGGTCGATACCGTCCTTTATTTTGAAGGCGAACGTGGCCACCAGTTCCGCATTCTGCGTGCGGTAAAAAACCGCTTTGGCGCGACCGACGAAATTGGCGTGTTTGAAATGGGCGATGCCGGGCTGGTCGAAGTCCCCAATCCGTCTGCCCTGTTTCTGGCTGACCGTGATGCCCCGGTTAGCGGCACCGCCGTTTTCGCCGGGCTGGAGGGAACCCGCCCGATGCTGGTGGAAATTCAGGCTCTCGTCGCACAATCGGCCCTGGCAACCCCGCGCCGCGCCGTGGTCGGCTGGGATTCTGCCCGCATGAACATGATTTTAGCCGTGCTTGATGCCCGTTGTGGCCTGCCCCTTAGCCAGTTTGACGTTTACCTGAACGTCGCAGGTGGCCTGCGTGTGGGCGAGCCGGCCGCCGACCTTGCGGTTGCCGCGGCCCTTATTTCCGCAGTTGCAGACAGTCCTGTACCTGCTGAAACCGTTATTGTTGGTGAAATTGGCCTGTCGGGCGAAGTTCGCCCGGTCGGCCAGACCGAGGCCCGCCTGAAAGAAGCGGCCAAACTCGGCTTCGTTAATGGTTATGTCCCCAAACAGGGACAAACAGCCAAAAAGAAGCTGACCATCAAGGGTTTGAAACAGATCGAAATTAGCCATCTTCAGGATTTGGTAAATTTATTCGGTCAGGATGTGCGGGAAAAAGTACGTCCCCGCGAAGGCATGTATTAATTCCCGCTTCCGCATACACCCATATCAGGCTTGCCTTACACGACAACAAGCCCTATTCCGATTCTTCGGCGCTGGTATATTCCGCGCAAAGCCATAACAGGACCGACACAGAATGGATTTTTCCTTCCTTTCCGAATTGGGGGCCAGAGACATTTTTGATCTGGTGGTGGTTGCCATTGTGCTGCTGTCCGGCCTGTTCGCATTTTTTCGCGGCTTTGTTCATGAAAGCCTGTCAATGCTGGGCTGGGTGGGTGCTGGTGTTACAGCCCTTTATGGCTATCCCGTTGCGCGCCCCTATGTCCGCGAATTGATCCCTTCGCAACTGATCGCCGATCTTGCAACGGGTATAGGCCTGTTTCTGATCGCGTTTCTGATTTTTTCGTTCATTAGCGGACGCATTGCCAAAGCGGTGCAAAATTCCGGCCTCGACAGCCTGGATAGCACACTGGGGTTTGTTTTTGGTCTGGTTCGGGGCGGGCTGGTCGTTTGCATCGCCTATATCGCCCTGTCGTGGTTAATGCCGCCAAGCCAGCAACCGATGTGGGTGCAAACCGCCCGCACCCGCCCCGTTCTGCAAGAGGGTGCCTATTTGCTCAAGGCTGCCATGCCCGATGCGCTGTTTGACAACACCGCCGAAGAAATTGCCCGCACCCAGCGCGAAGCCGATGCGCGTGACCAAACCTATCGCAAATTGTTAGGCCCTACGCCAAAACGTAAGGAATCCACGCAGATAGAAGGTTATACCCAGGAAGAAATCGACGCGAAAAACCGTCTGATTGATGCTGTTACCCAGCAATGATGGAAGACCACACCCGGTCTGTGCTACATATAAAATTATTTTAAACGTCATCGTGATGCCGCAGAACCACAAAAGGTTCTGGACCAAAACCTCAAAAGCGTTATAAAACGCCCACGCGCGAAGATATGGATTGCCCCTGGTGGCGATCCCCAACGAGTGAGGCGTCGGGATTTCGTTAACGCGTGCGGCATCCAACAGGCGCCACCGGCGAGAGAGCGGAACCCACTCATGCTGACCACCAATCCATTCGATGACGACAAGCTACGCGAAGAGTGTGGCGTTTTTGGCGTTTTTGGTTCGCCCGATGCGGCAGCCTTAACCGCCCTTGGCTTGCATGCTCTTCAGCATCGCGGGCAGGAAGCAGCGGGTATCGTTGCTTACGACGGGTCTGATTTTCCCGCCCACCGGGCTTCAGGCCAGGTTGGTGACATTTTCGGATCACAGGATGTTATCCAGAGCCTGCCGGGCCACCGGGCCGTCGGCCATGTGCGCTATTCCACTGCAGGGGGCAAAGGCCTTCGCAATGTTCAGCCGCTATTTGCCGATTTTGAATTTGGCGGCCTGGCCATTGCCCATAACGGCAACCTGACCAACGCCCTTGCCGTGCGTGACCGTCTGGTCCGTCGTGGCTCTATTTTTCAGTCCACCGCCGATACCGAGGTGTTTATTCACCTGATCGCTACCAGCCTGTATGAAAAGATCGTCGATCGCCTGGTTGATGCCCTGCGTCAGGTTGAAGGCGCATATAGCCTGGTCGTCATGACCCAGAAAAAACTGATCGGCGTGCGTGACCCGCTAGGCGTACGTCCACTGGTGCTGGGAAAACTCAACGACTCGTACATCTTTTCGTCTGAAACAGTTGGTCTTGATATTGTCGGGGCCGAGTTCATTCGTGATGTTGAACCGGGCGAAATTGTTGAAATCACCGATTCCGGTATTCGCTCGACCAAACCGTTCAAGCCGGTCAAATCGCGCTTTTGTATTTTTGAACATGTCTATTTCGCCCGCCCCGACAGCATTGTCGAAGGTTCCAGCGTGTATGACGTACGTAAAAATATTGGCCGCGAACTGGCACGCGAAAGTTCGGTCGAGGCCGATGTGGTTGTGCCCATTCCCGACTCGGGCGTGCCACCGGCACTGGGCTATGCCGAAGAATCCGGTATTCCGTTTGAACTGGGCATTATCCGCAACCATTATGTGGGCCGGACCTTTATTGAGCCGACCGATCAGATCCGCCACCTTGGCGTAAAGCTGAAACATAACGCCAACCCCGGCAAGCTAAAGGGCAAACGCGTTATTCTGGTTGATGATTCAATTGTACGTGGCACCACATCGACCAAAATCGTCGAACTGGTTCGCCAGGCAGGTGCTGCCGAAGTGCATATGCGCATCACCAGCCCGCCCACGGCAAACCCGTGTTTTTACGGTGTTGATACCCCGTCAAAAGAAAAGCTGATGGCTGCCAATTACGACATTGAAACAATGGCGAAAATGATTGGCGTCGACAGTCTGGCCTTTGTCAGCATCGATGGTTTGTATCGTGCCACCGGCCTGCCCGGCCGCGATGCCGAAAGCCCGGCATTTTGTGATGCCTGCTTTACCGGCGACTATCCCATCCGTCTGGTTGACCACCAGGCTGAAAACAAGGATCGGAAATTATCGCAGTTGGTCGAAAGGCAGTCCGCATGAGTGTGCAAAAACGCCTTGAGGGCAAAGTTGCACTGGTAACCGGGGCATCGCACGGCATTGGCCGTGCGATTGCCAAACGGTTTGCCGCCGAAGGGGCCGAAGTCATCGCCCTTGGTCGCAATGTTGGTGCCCTTGAAGAACTTGACGATGAAATCCGGGCCGAAGGCGGCAAGGCCGTTTTGTTGCCGCTGGATTTAACCATGTATGAAAAAATCGATGCCATGGGCGCGTCGATTTATGAACGGTTCGGCAAACTTGATATCGTCGTTGGTAATGCCGCCGTTTTGGGTGAACTGGCCCCGGTCGGCCATATTGACACGCAAATGTTTGAAAATACCCTTGCGGTTAATGTTACGGCCAATTTCCGCCTGATCCGCAGTGTCGATAAATTACTGCGCCTGGCTGATGCCGGACGCGCCATTTTCGTCACATCGGGTGTATCGGCCAAGGGCCGCGCCTATTGGGGCCTTTATGCTGCCACCAAGGCCGCCCTTGAAGCAATGGTTCTGTCCTATGCCCAGGAAATGGATGACAGCACCGTAAAGGTCAACCTGGTTAACCCCGGCCCCATCCGCACCACTATGCGCGCTGCGGCTTTTCCCGGTGAAGACCCGGAAACACTGCGCACCCCCGAAAGCATCATGGATGTTTTCGTGGATCTGGCTGCAGAAGACTGTGCCAAACACGGTGAAATCGTCACCGCAAGCTGACAACGCCGCACCTTAAAACATCAAGGCCGGACCCCGATTGTGAGGTCCGGCTTTTTCATTTCAGATGCAGGTTTTCGCCACAGAAATCCAGAAAGGCCCGCACACGCGCGGGTAAATGTCCCCCACCACCAATATATACGGCATTGATTTCCACGCCGCCCCTACCATTTCCGGGGTAATAAGCGTCCAGAATTTCGATCAACCGGCCCGCTTTGACATCCTGTTCAATATGAAACTTGCCAAGGCGAACAATACCGCCCCCCGCAATTGCCAAATGACGGGCACTTTCGGCATCACCAACATCAATCGTCCCGCCTGGCAGAACCGTTACAATTTCACCATCTACCTTGAACGGCCATTCAGCTTTCGCCCGAACAAAATTGTATCCGATCAGGACATGATCCCGCAGGTCTGCCACCGTTTGTGGCGTTCCATATCGGGCCAGATAATCCGGCGAGGCCGCAATCGCCATTCGGCATACACCCAGCTTACGGGCAATAAGGCCCGAGGATTGTAGTGGACCGCTGCGAATGGCAATGTCAGCCCGCTCTTCATACAAATCTACCATCTTCTCGCTAACCGTAACATCCAGGGTAATTTGCGGATAAGCCCGACGAAATGCCGGCACCAGCGGCAACAATCGATGCAGTCCAACCGGCATATTAATGCTAATTCGCAAATGCCCACGCGGACATAAGGCAACGGCGGCCTCCTGTTCGGCATCATCAAGATCGGCAATGACGGATACAGCACGTTGATAAAACCGCTGCCCTTCCGGCGTAAGCTGCAATTTCCGGGTTGAACGGTTAAACAGCCGCACCCTTAACCTGTCTTCCAGCCGGCCAACCAGTTTACTGATCGCCGATGGCGTCATATTAAAATCCCGGGCGGCTGCGGAAAAACCATCCCTTTCCACCACCCGGATGAAAACTTCCATTTCACCGGATCGGTTGGTATCAAGTCGCGACATGTGAATTCAACTCACAAATAATTTTCCTATTTTCCCAATAGTTGAAAATTCAGTTGCTGTCCATATTCCCGTCAATCACATTTTTATGACAGGAGACTTCAATGGAATACAGGCAACTGGGCCAATCCGGCCTGCGTATCCCCGCTCTCAGCTTTGGTACCGGCACCTTTGGCGGGCAAGGACCGCTTTTTTCCGCCTGGGGCTCCTCGGATGTTCGCGAAGCGACCCGTTTGATCGATATCTGCCTGGATGCCGGTCTGAACATGTTTGATAGTGCCGATGTTTATTCAAACGGGGCCGCCGAACAAATACTGGGCGAGGCGATCAAAGGACGCCGGGATAAAACAATTATATCAACCAAGCTGGCGCTGCCTATGGGCGACGGCCCCAATGACTATGGCACGTCACGCCATCGCCTGATTGGTGCGACCGAGGCCGCGTTAAAGCGGCTGAACACAGACTATATCGATCTTTTGCAACTTCATGCATTTGATGCCTACACACCGGTAGATGAAGTCATGGAAACACTTGATACCCTTAGGCAGGCAGGGAAAATCCGCTATAGCGGCGTTTCAAACTTCGCCAGTTGGCAAATAATGAAATCACAGGCAGTTGCGCAGGCGCAGGGCTATGGCCGGCATGTCGCCCTTCAGGTTTATTATTCGCTGGTAGGCCGGGATTACGAATGGGATTTAATGCCAATGGCACAGGATCAAGGGATTGGCGCCATCGTCTGGAGCCCGCTTGGCTGGGGGCGACTAACCGGTAAAATCCGGCGTAGCACGCCCGTTCCAGCCGGCAGCCGTTTGCATGAAACCGCACAATATGGCCCGCCGGTTGACGAGAATGTCCTTTATGACATTGTCGACGTACTGGACCAAATCGCGGCAGAAACCGGAAAATCTGTGCCGCAAATTGCCCTTAACTGGTTATTGCAACGTCCAACCGTATCATCGGTCATCATCGGCGCACGCAATGAACAACAGTTGCGTGACAACCTTGGCGCGGTAGGATGGGCATTAAGCGCAAATCACATCGAACAACTAGATGCTGTCAGTAAATGCCAACCACCCTATCCGCATTATCCCTATCATATTCAGGAAGGTTTCGCGCGACTGAACCCGCCATTATTTCCATAAACAGAAACGGCAACGATAATCTCCTGCACCCTGCCACCAGCAAACATAACAGCTGATGGTTGCGCCGCCATTTTGATTGCTGCTTTCTTTAAATAACGTATGGCGCCTATATCTGGCGAACGGGTGTGGTTAAATGCCGTTTACAATCAAGGCGGTGGTGGGGGTTGCTTCAGTCCTCTGTATCGATGCGTGTCATGCGTCCACCCTCCGGATGACAACATATTTCAGGACAAGACACACAAATAAAAAAGGGTCGTTCATGAAACGACCCTTTTTTCACATGTAACGATTACCGCTTTTTCTTTTTGGCAAACGGGTTGTCGCTGCTCCGCAAATAAATGCGGATCGGAACGCCCGGCATGTCAAAATCATCGCGCAAGCCGTTAATCAGGTAACGGGTATAGCTTTCCGGTAATTCTGCGGCCTTGGAACAGTTAATAAAGAAACTTGGCGGACGCGATTTCGCCTGGGTCATATAACGCAGACGAATACGACGGCCGCTGATCACCGGCGGCAAATGACGCTCGGTTGTTTCTTCAAGCCAGCGGTTCAGTTGGGATGTCGGAATACGGCGGCTCCAGATATCATAAATATCAAGAACAGTTGGCATGATCCGTTCGGAACCACGCCCAGTAAGGGCTGAAAGCGTTACGACAGGAATACCGCGTGCCTGTGCAAACGAGCTTTCAAGCGTATCACTGAGATGCTTCATATAGGCCGATTTATCATCGACCAGATCCCATTTATTCACCCCGATGATCAACGCACGGCCTTCTTCAAGCACCATACGTGCAATCGTCAGGTCCTGTTTATCGATGGTGTTGGTCGCATCAATCATTAAAACCGCGACTTGTGCATAGCGAATAACGCGCAACGTGTCGCTGACCGACAGTTTCTCGACCCGATCATCGATTTTCTTTTTACGGCGCATCCCGGCGGTATCAACCAGCCTGATCTCGCGACCGTTAAAGTTCCAGTCAACCGCAATCGCATCGCGGGTCAGGCCTGCCTGCGGCCCGGTCATGACACGGTTTTCATTCAAAAGCTGGTTCATCAGGGTTGATTTACCAACATTGGGACGACCAATAATCGCCAACTGAATTTTGCCTTTGTCCCGCGGCAAATCATCAGCATCTTCTTCGTCGTCTTCTTCGTCAAATTCGCCGTTTTCTTCAACCGACTTCAGGGTTCCCCCCAAACCGTTCGGAAAATCGTCGCTATCCAGGTCGATATCAATGTCGTCATCGCCGTCAAAATCAGGGCCGAAATCGGCGTCCGCATCGTTTTCGATATCGTCGTTGCTATCGTCGTCGGTCGGGGTGCTGCGCACCAGATCAGCGCGGGCAGCCTTGCGGGCGTCGCGTTCTTTCTGGCGGTCATCTTCCCAATACGGCAAAAGAATATCGATCAGCAATTCCATGCCCTGGCCGTGTTCCGACGAAATCGGTGCCACATCGCCCAGACCAAGGCCATAGGCTTCGTACAAGCCCGGGTCCTGCGCCCTGCCTTCATGCTTGTTGGCAATAACGTGAACCGGCTTTTTGCGTTTACGCAACCAGTCGGCAAAATGGTTATCGAGCGGTGACAGACCGGCGCGCGCATCAATTAAAAACAGGGCAACATCGCAATCTTCAAATGCGATCTCGCTTTGCTGGCGCATCTTGCCTTCGATCGAGCCGTCAAAGGCTTCTTCAAGACCGGCAGTGTCGATAACGGTAAAGGTCAAATGGCCAAGCCGTGCCTTGCCATATCGACGATCACGCGTAACGCCGGGCTGGTCATCGACAAGCGCTAGCTTCTTGCCCACCAGGCGATTAAACAGGGTCGATTTCCCGACATTCGGGCGACCGATAATGGCAACTTTCAAGGTCATCTGACTTCAGACTCTTTATAAAAACGGCGATGTGCGCCACGATACATATATCGGTGGCGCACTCGCAAAAAACAGGGAAAGGCAAAGCCCTTCAAAACTTATTCTGATCGACGTTTAACGATAGGCGACCAGCGACGCATTTGCCGTAAGGAAATACAATGTATCTCCGGCAACGATTGGCGGCAATGTTAACGGCCCTGGCAACGTATCGGTCCCGATGACTGTTCCATCATAAGGCGAAATCGTTTCAACGTCACCTTGCTCGTTCCCGACGATCAAACGGTCACCCGCCAAAACCGGCCCGGTCCATACCATGGCTTCGCTTTGATCTTCCGGATCAACATAACGCGGTAATGCTGACACCCATTTAACCCGTCCCGAGCGCCGCTGCAAGGCAATCAGGTCGTTAGTATTCGATAGCAGGAATACATAATTGCCGGCCACCCACGGAGACTGGATACCACCTTCTTCCACTTCCCACAAACGAACACCGGTCCGAAGGTCAATCGCGACCGTCAAACCGGAATTACTGGTCGCAATGACAAGGTCATTATCAATCACCGGCAAGCCCCGAATATCGGCAATAGCCGAAACAGCATCTGTCCGACCGGCCGACGCCAGGGTATCGGACCAGATAACCTGGCCGTTTTCAACACGAAGGGCGTAAAGTTCGCCGGTGCTATAGGCTGAAATCACCACACCCTGGTCAACTGCCGGGCTGGCACCACCAATAAAGGTGGCACCTTCGCTAGCACCACGATGGCTCCACAAAACTTCGCCACTATAGGCATTCAGGGCAACAGTCTGGTTATCGACCGTTATCACAAACACCCGGCCACCACGAACGGTAGGGGCGGCACGCATTGGAGCGGTCAAGGTGGTGCGCCACTTTACTTCCGCACTTGCGGCATCAATGGCAACCACTTCAGCAAAACCGGTGGTGGCATAAACCATGCCATCGGCATATGCCAGACCAGACCCCAGAAGGGTACTGTCATCTTCCTGATCCGGGGCAATATCCACATCCCAAATCTGCTTGCCGGTTTTTGCACTAAAGGCACGCACTTCGGCATCGGCATCAATGGTAAACACAACACCCTTGGCAATGACAGGCTGGTTTAGCAACAAGTCTTCGTCCAGTGACCCGGTGCCAATGCTGCTGGACCACTGTTTTGTCATCGTTTCGTTGTCAAACGCCAGGTGCTGCAATGAATGGCTGGGGACACCGCCATTCTGGGTCCAGTCTTCCTGTACCTGCGGCTGTGGCAAAACAACTTTCTGATCGGTCAGGCCGGGATCAGGTACCAGCGTGCTTTGCAGCGACAAAACCGCCAGCCGTTCGCCAGGCAAGGGCGGATCTTCAGATTCCCCCATCCAGCTTGAGCAACCCGAAACCAGAACGGCGAAGCCCAATACGCATAAAACGGATTTTAAACGGTCCAGACGGTGTAATTGCAAAACCATATCCTTTAATCCTGTCCCGACGGCATCCTGAAAGGACACCCCTTATCGACAATCAGGCCTTGATCGCCTTCAAAAGCTCGCTCGCACGGCCGCGCATGTCAGACGGTGCTGTTTTGTCATCGGCCAGTTCAGTCAAAAGCGATTTGGCTTCATCGGTTTTACCAGCAGCAATGTTTAAAACAGCCATCATTTCACGTGCCGAGTGATACCACGGGTTTTCCGGCACCGCGATCGGCTTCAGGCGGGCGATCAAGGCATCGGCATTGTCGGCACTGCCGGTATTCATGGCAATCTGCACAACGGCCAAATCACGATAAACCTTGTCAACATCACTATCTGCCGCAATGGCTTCCAGTTCCTTGACGGCGTTTTCAGTGTCATTCTGGCTTAGGTAAATCCGGGCTTTCTGGAAATGGCCCAGCGCAACAAAACCGTCATTGCCCTTGGCAATAATCGTGTCAAACGCATCAAGGGCGGCCTGGCTTTTATCCGGGCCGGCATTCACCAGTTCCAGCGCGTTGGCAAAACGCGTACCGTTTTCAAGACGGGTGGAATGTTCATAACTTTTCCAGCCTTCACGGCCTGCCACGCCAAGAACAACAACGGCAGCCACTGCGATGACGACCTTACCATATTTGCGCCACAGGCGCTCAGTGCGCTCGCGCTTAAGGTCTTCTTCGACTTCCTGGAAAATATCGACCACGAAACCCGCTCCAATTCGATCAAAATAAAGCGGGCCACATGCCCGCCCGTCAGAATAAAATAACGGCAAGGATTTAACGCGCCACGACCCAAGGGGTCAAGGGTGCTGCGTGATTCGGGTGCATTTTAAACGCACCACACGCCAATTTCGGCTTATTCATCCGATTTGGCCGGTAAAACACACCCATCCCGGCAAAATTTTCACCCTGCATCCGCAATATCGCGCCTGCCCCCCATCAAAGCAAAGCACCCCGTCGCAAGCAGGACTCCTGACACCGATATAAGATACATAATATATCGCCCGTCCTTCGAAACCACAGGTACAAAGCAGTCACAAGACGGGCAAGCGGCTGCCACAATAAAGGCCTTGCTGGATATAACGGTTTAACCGGCATAAAACTTGCTTTATCGAAATAGAAGATCTTGGGGATCAGACCATAACAACCGTAACCCGGCAAATTTGGCCGGTTTGCAAAGGGATAAACCGCATGACCGGCATATATACCCCCTCTGCCCGGCCACAAACCCGGCAAAAAAGTGCGTTAAGCTCGGTGACGCGTTATTGTCGCCCCATCGTCGCTGCATGCGGGTTAGTTACCCTTTTTGCCGGGCTTGGCGGTTGCTCGAGCCTGGATAATACGGTTGCAAGCGCCACCGGCACAGAACTTTTGACAGCAACCCAGTGGTATATCGCCCTTGATGTCGTCTCGATCATTAATACCGATAAAACCATCGTTGATCACATTGTATCAATGTCGACCGGTCGCGATTGTTCAACCGTACGATCAAGCATGGGTGAACCCTATTGCAAGACAGACCCGATCCCCGAACCCCCACTTTATTGTTACCGCACACTTGCCGCTGTAACCTGCTATGCGACCCCCGACCCCTATAGCACAGGCAAACGCACCATCGACTGGCCGCCAACCCGTGGCCGAAGCCTGTAGCCCATAGCCCCTGCACAATTTTGCAGTGCGCCTTTCTGGAATGATCCCAAAGTCACATCTGACTCTATCAGGTGGCTGGCAGAAATTTGCCTGAAAACCTGCCATTGCGACTTGAGAGGCTGCCAGATCCGCGCTACCGTATTGGTCGATTGTAAATGTTAGATGACAATCAGCCATTTCCACAGCCCGGAGCCCGGCATGGGAACACTTCTTAATCTGGTGCAATATCGTAAAAGCAAAACATTTGTTCACTTCAATCGGGCTGAACTACAAAAATTGATGAATATCTATTCCAGACAAGTCGCCGGTGGGGCTTGGCGCGACTACGCGATAGACCAGCTTGACGGCATGGCAATGTTTTCCATGTTTCGCGCCACCCATGAAAATCCATTATTTGCTGTCATCAAACTTCCGCCAGACCAGAAAAATGCCGGTCAATATCTTGCCCTTCATAGCGGCGTGAAAATCAAACAAAGTTCGCAACTTGAAACCGTCCTTGAGGCCATCGAAAAACGTGCCCGCAAGGTTGTTCCGCTGTTTAAAAACCGCTAACTCCAACCGGTCTGATCAATGTTGCAAAATTGCCTGTTTCCCCTTACCCGCCCGTCCCGCCTTTCGGGTAAAACCCGCAGCACCATAGTGTTGGCAGCGCCGTTGCTCGTGGTGTTATGCCTTGGCTTTTCCCAAAATGCCCATGCCGATTACAAGGCAGGATATCTCGCCTACAAAGCCGGGAATTTCCGTAATGCCCAACAGGAATGGCAGGATGCCGCATCAACCGACCCACGGGCGGCCTATGCGCTTGGCCTGCTTTATTACCGCGGCAAACTGGGTGGCGAGGATTACGAGAATGCGGCAAAATGGTTTTCGGTTGCGGCACGTGCCAACCACCCCAATGCCCTTTATTACATGGGTCTGCTATATTTAAACGGTTGGGGGGTAAACTATGACCAGTTCAAAGCCACCGATTTTTTAAAACGGGCCTTTATTGCCAATGGCAAAAACGCCGATGCCGCCTTTTTACTGGGTGAACAATATATGCATGGCCGGGGCGCCATGCAAAACTATGTCGATGCTGCACACTATTACCTAAAGGCGGCGCAAGCAGGCCTGCCCGCCGGGCAATATATGATCGGGGCCATGTATGAACGTGGCTGGGGCGTGGACCCGGACCTGGCAGAGGCCTATTACTGGCTGCGCCTGTCAGCCCTAAAGCCGATCAATACCCCGCCTGGCACCGAGCTGGAGGCCGACCCTGGCAAAGCCATTGCCCAGCTTGAACAAAAATTGCGCCCCGAAGAAATACGCCATGTCGAGGACCGGCTGGGTACGGCAATTCGCTAGTCACGTTCAAAACATTTTAGCCTGCGATATCTTCAAGGCCCTATGCCATACGTAGCGATACGACATTCAACCCCGAATAATACTACATAAAATAAAAGGCCGCCCCAAACCGGGCGGCCTTCATCATATTACGGCGAACAGGTGGACATCGACCAAATCAGTCAAATGCCTCGCCCCAGGTGCCACGGGTTGCAGCCTTTGAATATTCGGTGGCCCGGTTTTCAAAGAAATTGGTATGCTCGACCGCGTTTAACATCGCATCCATCCACGGCAGCGGATTGTTTTCAATGTGATAAATCGGGTCCAGCCCCAACTGGGTCAAACGGCGATCAGCAATATAGCGGATATACAGCTTGATATCCTTCGGCGTTAAGCCCTCGACCGCGCCTGCCTCGAACGCAAGATCGATAAAGGCATCTTCATGCACCACAATGGTTTCGCAGGCTTCCAGCAAATCGGCCCGCATTGCATCGTCCCAGATTTGCGGGTTTTCGCGGGTAAAGGTTTTAAACAGGCGAATAACGCTTTCGCAATGCAGGCTTTCATCGCGCACCGACCATGTCACGATCTGCCCCATGCCCTTCATTTTGTTAAAGCGCGGGAAGTTCATTAACATCGCGAAAGACGCAAACAGCTGCAAACCTTCGGTGAAAGCACCAAATACCGCCAGGGTTTTTGCCATTTTGCGCATCCCGTCTTCGGTCAGGCGCAAATCCCCGCGTTCATCGATATATTCATCTTCGGCGTCAATACCCCAAATCTGCATATAATCGTATTTGTCCTTCATTTCCTTATACTGAAAGAAGGCCTCATATTCGGTTTCGGGCATGCCGATGGTATCAAGCAAATGCGAATAGGCCGCGACATGGATGGTTTCCATGTTGGAAAAGGCCGCCAGCATCATCTGCACTTCGGTGGGTTTAAACACCCGGGTGTAGTGACGCATATAGCAGTTATTCACCTCGATATCGGACTGGGTGAAAAAACGGAAAATCTGGGTTAACAGGTTCCGTTCTGCATCGGTAATCGTATGATTCCAGTCTTTCACATCGTCGGCCAACGGCACTTCTTCAGGCAACCAGTGAATTTGCTGCTGGGTTAACCATGCTTCATAAGCCCAGGGGTAGCGAAACGGCTTGTAAACCGGGTTTTCGGTTAAAAGGTCCATGGTTTTTTCGTCGGTCATATCAATCTCTTTCCCGCCCGGGCCTTATTGGCACGCCAGGCATTCTTCATATTCGGTCTGGGTGCTGTCCTGTGAGGCGACAGCGTTGCCTGCGGCACGGGCAGCGGCCAGTACGGCTTCGATATCAAGATCGGCTACTTTTTCCTTGCGCGGCACATTCGCGACGACTTCAGCCCGCTGGATCGATTTCGACCGGCAGTAATAAAGGCTTTTGACACCTTTCTTCCATGCCTGAAAATGGATCTGGTGCAAATCGCGCTTATGCACGTTCGAGGGCAGGAAGATGTTAAGCGACTGGGCCTGATCAATTTTCGGCGCACGGTCACCTGCCAGTTCGATCAACCAGCGCTGATCAATTTCAAAAGCAGTTTTAAACACATCCTTTTCCAGATCAGACAGGAAGTCCAGATGCTGAACCGAGCCTTCATTCACCGTGATCGAGGTCCAGACCTGTTCGTTATTCTGGCCTTTTTCCTCGAGCAACTGCGCAAGGTATTTGTTGCGCACGTTAAAAGACCCCGACAGGGTTTTATGGGTATAGGAATTGGCTGCTGTCGGCTCGATCCCTGGCGAAGCGCCGCCGCAAATGATGGAAATTGATGCTGTCGGTGCAATGGCGGTTTTATTGGAAAAACGCGCCTTCATGCCATATTCGGCCGCATCCGGGCACGAACCACGTTCATCGGCCAGCTTTTCCGATGCCGCATCAGCATGCTTTTGCACATGATCAAAAATCTGGTTGTTCCAAACCTTGCTCATCACACCTTCAAGCGGAATGCCCATTGATTGCAGGAAGGAATGGAACCCCATAACCCCCAGGCCAACAGAACGTTCGCGCATGGCCGAATATTTGGCGCGCGCCATGCTGTCCGGGGCGTTTTTAATAAAGTCTTCCAGAACGTTATCAAGGAAGCGCAAAATGTCTTCGATAAATTGCGGTTCTTCCTTCCAGGTCTGGTAATGCTCCAGATTAAGCGAGGACAGGCAGCAAACTGCAGTGCGGTCGCCGCCGTGCTGGTCACGCCCGGTCGGCAGGGTAATTTCCGCACACAGATTGGATGTCTTGACACTCAGGCCCGCCATTTTGTGATGCTGCGGCACCGCCCGGTTTACCGTATCGATAAACAGCATATAGGGTTCGCCGGTTTCGACCCGCGACGTCAGAAGACGGATCCACAGGGACCGCGCACTAACCTTGCGTACCACATGACCGTCCTTGGGCGACGTTAATGCCCATTCTTCGTCATTTTCCACCGCGCGCATAAAGGCATCCGATACCGACACCCCCTGATGCAGGTTGGGCGTTTTACGGTTGGGGTCGCCACCGGTCGGGCGGCGCATTTCGGAAAATTCTTCAATTTCCGGGTGGCTGACGGGCAAATAAACCGCAGCAGACCCGCGCCGCAGCGACCCCTGGCTAATTGCCAGCGTCAGGCTGTCCATCACGCGGATAAACGGCACGACCCCGGATGTTTTGCCGTTTTTACCGACTTTTTCACCAATCGAGCGCAAATTACCCCAATAAGACCCAATGCCACCGCCGCGCGCTGCCAGCCAGACATTTTCGGTCCACAAATCAACAATGCCAGACAGGTTATCGTCAGCTTCGTTCAAAAAGCACGAAATAGGCAAACCACGCGTGGTGCCCCCGTTTGACAGGATCGGCGTTGCCGGCATAAACCAGTGTTTGGACATATAGTCGTAAATGCGCTGGGCGTGATCGGCATTGTCGCCATAATAGCTGGCAACCCGGGCAAACAGGTCCTGATAGCTTTCACCGGGCATCAAGTAACGGTCGGTAAGAACCGCTTTGCCAAAATCAGTCAGCAAGTCATCACGGGTACGGTCAACAATAACCCGCGCGCCTTTTTCATGCTGCACGACATCTAGCATTTTCATGCTGCTATCCTTCAAACTGGACGTTCACCGGCCCATCGCCGATACGTCGCTAAAACCAATCGCGACGGGCCACACCGCACTGCCTTGAACTGCGCACAAAACAAGCCTGTATCCGCCAGCCAATGCCGCAGATGCCATGTTCCGATATCAGATCTGGTTGTGTCTTACGGGTGTGTTCCCGTGTCCCATTTTCTTTATGAGGGAAGTTTATGCCTGTTCTAGACAGGTTTGAAAACACTATATCTGGTGTTTGGCGATAAAATTTTATCCATTGATTGTATCAGAACCGTTACAAGCCCGGATAACCAGTGATTCGCAGATGATTGGTTCCCTGCCGTTTGAACGGTCAAGAAAAACATCAAAAAATCGACGGCCCTGTTTCGTACACGTAGCTCAACGAAAAAGGCCAAAGCTCGCAACCAAAGGGATAAAGCCGGACCAAACCTGTCAATCGTTGTTGCAAAAAACATCTTCGATTCGACAATCAAAAATACGGCCCATTTTAAAAGCCAGCGGCAAACCAGGATCATAACACTGCTTTTCGCTCGCATTTACAGTTTGGCGTAACACATCAATCAATGCGGCCAACTCGGCCCGCGACCGCCCCCGTCGGCGTCGGCGTCGCAGTTCTGCCAACGTGCAAAAATTTAACCCGATATTATTTTTTTGCAGTCAGATCCATCACCATAACGTAAAGAAAACTTTACACCCACCTTCCAAAAAAAGCCCCCGTAAAGGGAGCTTTTTAAAAAATCTGCCAACAGGCAACGCCATATAATAGACCCTTTAAAACAGGTCATCATATGGCGCCTTACCCTTTTGCCGGTTTACCGGCTTTGATCTGGCAGTTTATAGGCCATTACATAATCGCCCGGTTTGGTGCCAACGGAACCATGACCACCGGCAACAATCACAACATATTGCGTGCCATCATCGGTAGTATAGGTCATCGGGGTGGACTGGCCACCTGCAGGCAACCGTGCCTCCCAAATCTGCTTGCCCGTTGTCAGGTCATAGGCGCGGAAATAGTCATCCACGGCGGCCCCAAGGAAAGCAACGCCACCAGCGGTGATAATCGGCCCGCCAATACCGGGAACCCCCAGTTTAATTGGCAACGGCAGCGGTGTCATATCGTAGACCGTACCATTTTTATGCTTATAGGCGATATCACCGGTGCGTAAATCGGCCCCGGCGACATAGCCCCAGGGCGGCGCCTGACACGGCACCTTAATCGGCGACAGGAACGGCCCCATGCTTACGGCATAAGGAGCGCCGGTATTCTGATTAATGCCCATTTCACTGGCTTTTTTGGAACCCTGCGGCGGCACTTCGTCGCGCGGGATCAGTTTGGATGTAAATGCCAGATAAGTCGGCATCCCAAACATCACCTGGCGTTTCGGATCAACCGCAACACTACCCCAGTTAAAAGTGCCAAAATTACCAGGGTAAATCAGCGATCCCTGCAAGGATGGCGGGGTATAGCGACCTTCATATTTCAACTGATGAAATTCAATGCGGCAGGCCAGCTGATCAAACAGCGTTATGCCCCACATATCCTTGCCCGTCAGCTTTTCGGGCATAAAGGTTAAATCCGATACCGGCTGGGTCGGCGCACTATGATCTTCGGGAATGGTGCCGCCCGGTGCGGCAACTTCGCGGACATTGATCAGGGGTTCGCCGGTGCGACGATCGAGCACATAGATATCACCCTGTTTGGTTGCACCGACCAAGGCCGGCGTTTCATTGCCCATTTCATCGGAAATATTGGTCAAAACAGGCTGCGCAGGAACATCCATATCCCACAAATCATGGTGAACCGTCTGACGGACCCATTGAACCTTGCCGGTCTCGATATTTAGCGCAACGATGGAAGACGAATATTTCTCGACATTCTCGCTGCGGTTCATTCCCAACTGATCAGGCACCTGGTTTCCCAGCGGGATATAAACCATGCCCAGCTTTTCATCGACCGAAAAAACCGACCAGCTATTAGGGGAATTGGTGGTGTAGGTTTCACCTTCCGCCAACGGCTCGGTTTCGGTCGGATTGCCGGAATCCCAATTCCACAACAATTCACCACTATGAATGTCAAAGGCACGAATAACGCCCGACTGTTCCTGTGTTGAATAGTTATCGTTTACCGCCCCCCCAATAATAATTTTGCCGTCAACGGCAACCGGGGGCGATGTCGAATAATAATAACCCGACGGATTATGCGGCATTTTCTGTTCAAGGTGCAGCGTACCATTTTCGGCAAAGCTGTCGCACACACTGCCGTCTTTGGCATCAAGTGCAATCAGGCGAGCGTCAGATGTCGGCAGGTAAACCCGCTCGGCACAATGGTCACCTGTTTTGGCTTGCGGGTCAGCATAATAGGTTACACCCCGGCAGGTTTGATGCTGACGGTCGGTATTTGCCCCCACCTTGGGGTCAAACTTCCATTTTTCCTTACCGGTTTTCGCATCAATGGCAATGGCCCAACTGTGCGGCGTGCATAAATACAGGGAATCGCCAACTTTTAACGGGGTTACCTGATAGGTGGTTTCCGGCACATCGCTGGACTGACGAACATCACCGGTTTCGTAACGCCATGCTTCCGTCAGTTGATCAACATTTTTTGCCGTAATCTGGCTTAATGGCGAATAACGTTGCCCATACTGGGTTCGGCCATATTGGTGCCAGTCCCCATCAGGGATGGAATTGCCCATATCCGGGTTCTGCGTCACGACCTTGTCGTTTAAACGGCCGGTAACGGCATTGGGATCATTGACCATGGAACCAACGGCAACAACAACGGTAATCACCACTGCCATGCTTAAACCAATACCGCCGGGATACTGTGTTTTTCCGTCACGACCGGTGCTGTGACTGCCATGACCAAGGCCACGCCGCACCCATGGCGTTAATAACCACAAGCCCAACAACACGGGAATACCCCCGCGCGGTGCAAGCTGCCACCAGTCGAAGCCAACTTCCCACAAAGCCCAGGCAAGACTTGCAATCAGAAAGGCTGCGTAAAACCATAGGACAACCGGTTTACGACGGTGCAACAGCCATGCGGCGATCAAAAAGACAGCGCCAGCAATGGCATAATACCAGCTGCCGCCCAACGCCATTAGCCACACACCGCCAGCAGCAAGTGCAAGACCAATCAGCGCAAAGACGACAACGCTCAGCAGATTAACCATCTATCTGTTCCATTTCGTTTTGCGAACACACGGCATATTGTTTATCCGTCCATGAAGACAGACCGTCAGACAGCACCTTTAAGATCAAACAAGATCAGAAAAAACGCATCCGAAGGCCAATATACCGCGCAAATCGAGGTTTCCGGCCATGATCAGCCACTGCAAAATCATATCCGGCCACACCGTCTGTTACGCTTTCATGCCCTGACCGGAACGTTTCGGGCCTGTTATCCCTTCGGCCGAAAGCCAGCACAATCACGCCAGCACCCAACCCAAAAGGCCGAACACCACCCGTAACAGATGAAATGTGGAATTCATTTAATGTAAAACGCGAACCCGGGCATCAGGTTCCACAAAGAACACATCATTTTCACATCCGCCCCTTAATGCCACCACAGACACGACACAGTGCCGCAAAGCGGATCAGTAAACGCAATATAGGCGCCACCTCAAAGCAACAACCCGCGACACAGAGACATTAACCCTGACCAAACGGGATGAAACATAAGGGAGGGTGAAAAACCGCAGGCAAAACATCCCGCCAGAAGCAGGCCAGATCAGGGCGTTTAATGGTGAGTTTCAATAACCATGCCCGATTTGATCACTTCGGTAATGGTTACACCAAGCCGGTCGTCAACAACCACAAGCTCGCCACGGGCGACCAGCCGGTTATTAACATAAATATCCACCGGCTCGCCAACCTTGCGGTCAAGTTCCAATACAGCACCGCGTGTCAGCCGCATCAATTGCGCAACCTGAATCTGGCTTTTCCCGATCACGGTCGAAACCCGCACCGGAATATCATATGCCGCGCCAATTTCGCTTTCGCCGTGGCGTTTTTCGTAATGGTCTTTGTCGTTATCGGCCATGTCTGAAAACCATTCCTGAAAATCTGGGCGCGTAAAGAATACCGATTGCATTAATATTATACCCTAGCGCTGAAGATTTGGTTAGCAAACAGTTTTCAAAACTACGGTGGATTTTTGTATAATTTTGCACTAAACGGAACCCCATACAGTTGCCAGCACACAGCCCTTTATAAAAGATACAGGATAACCATGCCGCAGGATCGCCAATGGGTGGCCGATGCCATCGCCCGGATCGAAGCCGACTTCACCCGCTCCGCCGACACGCACCTGATCCAGCTGGATCTGCCGCAACTGGGCGATATTGGGCTGTATCTGAAAGATGAAAGCACCCATCCCAGCGGCAGCCTGAAGCACCGCCTCGCCCGTTCGTTGTTTCTATATGGCCTGTGTAATGGCTGGATCACAAAAAACACCCCGATTATCGAGGCATCCAGCGGCTCTACCGCCGTTTCCGAGGCTTATTTTGCCCGCCTGCTCGGCCTGCGCTTTATCGCTGTCATGCCTAAAACCACGTCGCCGCAAAAAATTGCAAAAATCACCTTTTATGGTGGTGAATGCCATCTCGTTGATAATGGCAGCATGATTTACGACGAATCCCACCGTCTGGCGCGCGAACTAAACGGCCATTACATGGACCAGTTCACCTATGCCGAACGCGCGACCGACTGGCGCGGCAACAACAATATTGCCGAAAGCATTTTTGAACAGTTGGGCCGCGAACCCCACCCCACCCCACGCTGGATCGTTGTCGGGGCAGGTACGGGTGGAACATCGTCAACCATTGGCCGCTTTATTCGTTATGGCAAGGTTCTGGCTAACGGTTGCGAACTATGCGTGGCCGACCCTGAAAATTCGGTATTTTACGATGCCTATGCCACAGGCGATTACAGCATTACCGGCACATGTGGTTCCCGGGTCGAGGGCATTGGTCGCCCCCGTGTTGAACCCAGCTTTAACCCTACCGTTGTTGATCACATGATGCGCATTCCCGATGCAGGCAGCTTTGCAGCACTGCATTATCTGGAAAAACATCTCGGGCGTCGCTGCGGGGGGTCAACCGGCACCAATCTGATCGCAACACTGGCTTTGATCAGTGAAATGAAACAGGCTGGCGAAAGTGGATCGGTTGTAACATTGCTGTGCGACAGCGGTGATCGCTATAGCGACACCTATTATAATCCGCAATGGATTGCCGATCAGGGCATTGATCTTGCCCCTTGGCACGCGGCCCTGGAAAAGTTCGACCAGACTGGCATTTTTGATGTGAAACTGGACCGGCACAGCGCATAAAACCGGCCACCTGCATTTCCAAAGCGATCAGCCGACAATACCACACAAACAAAAACGGGCGGGGAAAACCCCGCCCGTTTCGTTATGATGCCATCATCAATTTTCTATTGTGCGCCCGCGACCGAAATCTTGCGTGGCTCCGGCTTTTGCTCCACAACTTTTGGCAGTGAAAGCGTCAGAACGCCATTCTTGAATGTGGCCGAAATATTATCGGCATCAACATTTTCAGGCAGGCGGAACGACCGGGTAAAGCTGCCATAGCTGCGCTCGACAACACGGGCACCTTCATTACTTTCGCGGGTCGACTTCTTTTCGCCCTTGACGGTTAAAACACCTTCAAGAACGGAAACATCCACATCATCCTGTTCAACACCGGGAAGCTCGGCGCTTAATTCAATTGCGTCGTCACTTTCATGAACATCGATGCGGGGATTAAGGGTTTTGGTAGTATCGGTTGCTTCTGCATCCCCTTGCGCCTGTGTCGGGCGTAACGCACCGCGGCCAAGGAACGACCCTAAAACACGGTCAATATCGCGCGAAAACACACCAAAGGGATCACCAAATGCCGGAACATTGGCAATACGACGGGAAGCACCGTTTACATGTGAAAAACCGGTCATAATAACTCTCCATACAAGACGAGCATTCTTGCGCTTTTTGGTCCAGCGAGGCTGCAACCTTTGCGCGATCAAGGCCACCATGGCCCTTTCAAACCAGAAGATAATACGCCTTTAGACAGCCGCAAGGGCGTGACACATTTTTTTTGAATTTTTTGGCATCTGTTCCGCGTTGCACAATTCACATTGGCAATTGGCGCGCCCCAACGCTAGGATCATACCATATGCAGGCACGCCACATGTCGTGCCCCCACCTTTGAACTGGACCAAAATCCCATGAGTCAACTTTTCACCCCGCTTGCCCTGGGCAAGCTGGCGCTTAATAACCGTATCATCATCGCGCCAATGTGCCAGTATTCTGCCGACAATGGCAAAGCGACCGATTGGCATACCATCCATCTGGGCAACCTTTCCCTGTCGGGAGCAAGCCTGCTGATCCTTGAGGCAACAGCCGTTGAACCCGAAGGCCGCATCACCTATGCCGACCTTGGCCTGTGGAACGACGAAACGGAACAGGCCCTGGCGCGCACCTTAAAAGCCGTCCGTGCCAATTCTGACATGCCAATTGGCATTCAACTAGGCCATGCCGGGCGCAAGGCCAGCACGGCCAAACCCTGGGATGGCGGCCATGCCATTGCCCCGAATGATGAAAATGGCTGGCAGGTTTCAGCCCCCTCTGCCATTCCGTTTCTTGATGGCAACCCCGTGCCCGAAGCCCTGAGCAAGGAGCGTATTGCCGAAATCATTACACGCTTTGCCGATGGGGCAAAACGGGCGGATCGGCTGGGTATTGACGCAATCGAACTGCACGGCGCACATGGCTATCTGATCCACCAGTTCCTGTCGCCGTTGTCAAATCAGCGTACCGACGAATATGGTGGCAGCCTCGAAAATCGCATGCGCTTTGCGCTGGAAATTTACGATGCCGTCCGTGCCGAATTTAGCGCCGATAAACCGGTTGGCATTCGCATTTCCGCCAGCGACTGGGTAGAAGGCGGCTGGGACCTTGAACAAAGTCTGGTTCTGGCACAGGCTTTTAAGGAACGTGGTTGCGACTTTATCCATGTTTCATCTGGCGGGCTTCATGCTGCACAGCAAATTCCGGTTGGCCCGAATTATCAGGTTCCCTTTGCCGACCGCATCAAGGCCCAAACCGGACTTACCACCATCGCCGTTGGCCTGATAACCGAAGCAGAACAAGCCGAAGCCATCATTGGCACCGGCCAGGCTGACGCCATCGCCCTCGCCCGCGGCATTCTTTATGACCCGCGCTGGCCGTGGCATGCGGCAGCCACCCTTGGTGCCTCGGTCAAGGCACCAAACCAGTATTTGCGCTGCCAGCCGCGCGCATATAAAAAACTGTTTGTCTAAATTAAAGCCCGGGGGAAACGGATTCCACCGGGCTTTATTCTTTGTTGAGCGATCAACGATCGGTAAAATTCAAAAAGGCATGGAATTTTGCCGGCAGAAACAATCCGTTAGAACGGTTTGGCCATTACCAGAAAAATGACCCCGGCAAGCGCACAAAACATCAGCCCCAGCCAGCGATATGACTCATGGCGGGGCAAAGCCCGCGTCGCACTTACCCGCCGCAAGCGGCCCGCCAGCGCACCATGCATCCCCGAAAGAACAACCACCAGCACCAGTTTGGCCCACAGCCACGCATCCCCAAACCAGCCCCCCATATAGGCAAGCGTTAGCCCCAAAACCCACGCCACCAGCATTGCTGGCGCGGTTACGTATTGGTCCCATTGTCGAAAGGCACTTATGGCAGCCGGGCTTGGCCGGATCAAAAACAGCGCCACCGCGACCATTCCGGAAATCCACGTCATTACCGCCAACAAATGGGCAGATTTTATCACCAGATAAAGCATCAAGATGCCCTTCGTCCAATCAGGCGGGACCGCAACCAGCGTTCATTCACAAAACCACCGAAAGGTACCACCGCCCCAAGCATCAATCGCGCAATATTGCGCTGGTCAATCAGCCCCTCGAAATAAGCTCGTATCACCAACCAGGTAAAAAACAAAAAGGCGACGCCATGTACGGGACCCATGATGCGGGTGGCATTATCCAGCCCCAAACCATATTTTAACGGCACGGCAATCAACACAAGCACCAGCAATGTGGTGGCCTCGGCCATAGCCCCAAATCGCAACATCCGCCCCGGCATTATTCCACCTCGCGCAACAGGGATTCAATCCGGGTTAAACGCCCGTCCATCGCCTTTAACTCATCGCGTATCGCAATCAGCTCTGCACTGGCTTGCGCTGCCTGCGCGGCATCACTGCGCGCACGCATGGCCTGTGCTGCGTATTTCATCGCAAAAATCAGCAAAACAGTCACAAGCATTAAAATGGTTAGCATCACAAAGGGTGGCGCTTCAGACATTACTGTCTCCCCTGACGGACAAGGTTTCGGGCAGCGGCCCGACCTGTGCAATTGTTTCCGGCGACAATGCCAAATTAAAGGACGTTACCCGGTAAAAATTCGCCATCTTGCCGTTGTCCGCCTGCCCGGTTGCACTGGCAACCAGGCCCGCATTTTCCAGCTTGCGCAAATGCATTTTCATCAAGGGGCGGCTGATCCCGGCCTCCCGCGCAAGATGGCTTACATATAAGGCCCTCTCACGCGTCAAGGCTGCCACAATCCACAACCGCACCGGATGGGAAAGTGCTTGTAGTTGCAGCAGCATTTTTTCGGCATCATTCATTCGGTATCGTCCTTTTACGTAACCAAAAATTTACATGTAATTTTTTTCTTACGCAATATCGAATTTTCAATCCGACGCTCGTTTTGCCTCACACAACGAAAAAGGGCCCCGCATTGCTGCGAGGCCCCCTTCCTAACTGTAAGGTCGCTTGGTTGGTTTGGCTTAGAAGCCCATACCGCCCATGCCACCCATACCGCCCATGCCACCCATGTCGGGTGCGCCGCCGCCTGAAGACTTGTCTTCCGGCTTTTCAGCGATCATGCATTCGGTGGTGATCAGCAGACCAGCAACCGATGCGGCATCCTGAAGGGCGGTACGAACAACCTTGGCCGGATCGATGATGCCAGCTTTAACGAGGTTGGTGTATTCGCCTTTCTGGGCGTCGAAACCAAATTCGACGTCATCCTGTTCGAGCAGCTTGCCAGCAACAACAGCACCGTCAACACCGGCATTCTGCGCGATCTGACGAACCGGAGCCTGAAGCGCACGACGAACGATGTCGACACCGATGGTCTGGTCGTGGTTTGCACCTTCAAGACCTTCAAGCGCGCGGGTTGCGTACAGCAGAGCCGTACCACCACCAGCAACAATGCCTTCTTCAACAGCTGCACGGGTTGCATGCAGGGCATCGTCAACGCGGTCTTTACGTTCTTTAACTTCGATTTCCGAAGCCCCACCGATCTTGATCACAGCAACACCGCCAGCGAGTTTCGCCAGACGTTCCTGCAGTTTTTCGCGATCGTAATCAGAGGTGGTTTCTTCGATCTGCGCACGGATCTGGCCAACGCGGGCTTCGATCTGTGCTTTCTCACCGGCACCATCAACGATGGTGGTTTCTTCTTTGGTGATGGTGATCGATTTCGCGGTGCCAAGCATGTCAAGCGTAACGCTTTCAAGCTTGATACCGAGATCTTCGGAAACAACCTGGCCACCGGTCAGGATGGCGATGTCTTCAAGCATGGCTTTACGACGATCACCAAAGCCCGGAGCTTTAACAGCAGCAATTTTCAGGCCGCCACGCAGCTTGTTGACAACCAGGGTTGCCAGGGCTTCGCCTTCAACGTCTTCTGCAATGATCAGAAGCGGCTTGCCGGACTGAACAACAGCTTCGAGAAGCGGCAGCATCGGCTGGAGCGAGGAAACCTTTTTGTCGAACAGCAGGACGTAAGGTGCGTCCAGTTCAGCAACCATCTTTTCAGGGTTGGTTACGAAATAGGGCGACAGGTAACCACGGTCAAACTGCATGCCTTCGACAACGTCGAGTTCAGTGTGCAGGCCTTTGGCTTCTTCGACGGTGATAACACCTTCGTTGCCAACTTTTTCCATGGCTTCAGCGATCATATCGCCAACTTCACGGTCACCGTTAGCCGAAATGTTACCAACCTGTGCGATTTCGTCTTTACCCGAAACCTTGCGTGCACGGGCCTGGATGGCTTCGATCACTTTGGCCGACGCCAGATCGATACCGCGCTTAAGGTCCATCGGGTTCATGCCGGCAGCAACAGATTTGTTGCCTTCACGAACGATGGCCTGTGCCAGAACGGTTGCAGTCGTGGTGCCATCGCCTGCCATGTCGGCAGTTTTCGAGGCAACTTCACGCAGCATCTGTGCGCCCATGTTTTCGAACTTGTCTGAAAGTTCGATTTCCTTGGCAACAGAAACGCCGTCCTTGGTGACGCGCGGTGCGCCAAAGGATTTTTCGATAACAACGTTACGGCCTTTCGGGCCGAGGGTCACTTTGACAGCATCAGCAAGGATGTCTACGCCGCGCAGCATTTTTGCACGTGCTTCTGTCGAAAATTTTACTTCTTTAGCCATTCTATTCTTTCCTCTCTATGAGACGGATGAACATCAAACCAAAATCACCCAAATGGGCTGATTTAGGCCAGAATACCCATAATGTCGGATTCTTTCATGATCAGCAGCTCTTCGCCATCAACCTTGACTTCGGTGCCCGACCATTTGCCGAACAGAACCTTGTCGCCAGCTTTAACGTCAAGCGCGACGAGCGAGCCGTCGTCTTTGCGGATACCGGTGCCAACAGCGATAACTTCGCCTTCCTGCGGCTTTTCTTTTGCGGTATCGGGAATAATGATGCCACCAGCAGTCTTCTGGTCGGATTCGACACGACGTACCAGTACACGATCATGTAACGGACGGAACTTCATTTTCGACAACTCCGTGTAAAAATCTAGGGCTCGATTGTTTAAAACACTAACCGGGATGAGCCCACGTTAGCACTCACCCCAAGTGAGTGCTAACAGCAAGTAAGGTAACGGTCGAAAATTGTCAATAGCCCAATGGAGCAAGTCGCAAAAAAGTCATATTTTCCGCCGGTTTCCAAAAGCACCGTAACGGCCCCTGAAACCTCTCCGCCCCCGGCGCGCTGCCCTTAAAAAACAACATCCCCGTCATTGTCCTGACGAAAATAATCATAGGGCATTGGCCCAAACCGGTTTGGGCCCAACTGGGTTGGCTTGCACCACCAAACAATCAGGATAATAAGTCCAATCAATGGCACAAGACTGATCAGCACCCACCAGCCGGAACGATCAGTATCATGCAGGCGGCGCACAGATACCGCCAAACCGGGGAAAAACGTGATCAGGTTAAAAATACCCTCGAGAAAACCGATATCGCGGTGATTGCCAAAAAATTGCCCATCGATAATCGACAACACAATAGAAACCGACAGAACAAATAGTTGCCACCACCAAAAAGCAGACCGCGAGGCACGATCTCGAAAATTGAAGTAATTGTGAAATCCTGAGCGGATTGCTTCGCCAAATTTCATTTCACCTGCCCTGTCCAGCTTCCAAACCTAACCATCCAGCCCCTGTTTTAGGCCACCACCCACAGATTGAAAACCGCTTTCGCGGCCTATATGCATGATTTAAATAATTTTTATCTTGCACCTTTCATAAACAGCAGGGAACCGATGCTGTAAATGCAGCACCGGTTCCCTGTCATGCTTTTCACATCCGGTTTACTGGCGGGCAATCTCCACCTTGCCGGTATCCACCAGTTTCAAGGCCCAGTTTTCTGCAGCCGTATCATCAAGGTTCAGATACTGCGCCAGATAGGCCAGCCGATCAGTATCGTCACCCTTGGCCGTACAAAAACGGTCTTGCAGGTAAAATGGCGGCGTTGCCTGATAATAAAGCCGGGCCTGCACCTTGGCCGGTTTGCCGTGAATATCGGCCAGCTTCACTTCATAACGCAAGCTATCGCCCCCGCTTTGGGTTGGTCCCAAATAATCCGGGTCGGTCCCAACCGCAGTAAAGCCAGCATCCTCGGCAAGTTCGCTTCCAGCACCCAGCACCTTTGAAATCGCTTCGCGCTGTTCCAGCGCCAGATAACCCGGTGGTGGCAGGCGGTTATCTTTTACCTCAGCACAGATTGACAGAAAACTGGTGGTCAATTCCCCTTGCGGGCGCACATTATGACCACAGGAAAACTGCGAGCCATCCAAAGGAGGCGTGCTGACCAGTTCCTGATAAATCTGGGTTTGGTCCTGCGACGTGATCACCTCGAAATGGGGCTGATGCAGGCGTTTTTCCGGCTCGATCCGGTGGGTACATTTATCATCCCACCACAGCTCGCCTTTTAGCGGTTTGTCATGTTGATCGACCAGAACACCGGCTTTGTTCACCCGGCCTGATGCCCACAATACCTTGTCTTTGGCATCCAGCACTTCAAACTGAACAAACGCACGCCGAAACCCGACCCCGGATGGAAATTTATGCCCGGTATGGCTGGCGATTTTAACCGATGCGCTAAGTTTGCCATCGGCAATCACCGGGTCATCAGCAAGGCTGATGGTAACGGTGTCATTTTCCGCCTGTTCGGTAATGGCACGTGCCGTAAATTCCAGCGGATCAATCGCCTTTTTTGAATTCATCATCGGATCGGCGGTTGGAACCCCCATAATATCTGGGAACTGCTGGAACATTTTGACCAAAAACAGGTTCAACCCCACCAGCGTATGGCGGGCAAAACCTTCGCGGGGTTCAAGGTCGATGTCTTTGGGGTCAAAGGTATTGGCCGCCGCCGGAAAGTTTGAATATTCCTGAATGCTGGCGATTTTGCTTTTGAACTCGCCGCCGGCATCGCGTGATGGCATGTGGCAATCCTGGCAGGTTTGCGGCATATCCCCTGCCCCGCCGGGCAATGGCCCGTCAATTGTGGTGCCAGTACGATACGAACTGAATGCCCATTCGGCATAGGTCGTTTGTTCATAAACATGGGCAATGGTTTTGCCTTCATGCAATACCGGCAAATGTACGGTGTGGCAGGTGCCACACATTTCCGATGTGGAAATGACATCACCTTTTTCAGGTTTTATCCCCAATGTATAATCCATCGGGTGGGTTTTGGGTTTGTCAAATGGCCCAAACAACTTGCCCGCAGGCCCCACCAGAAAACTGCCGGTAAAGGTTTTGCCAAAACCGGTATTTTGCGCGTTTAGCTGTTTCTGACGTTTCAACACACAGGCATTTTGCGGGTCATCGGCATATTTTTCGGTGGCGTCCTTGCCCAGTACCATCTGGTGGCAGGACATGCACGAAATACCGTCACGCGCCAGCGCCCCATAGGATGCATGGGAAGCCGTCGGATTGCCCGGCGGATAAGGCACCGCATTAACAATATCGCGCTCAAATACACCGCAATCGCCGTCATTCACGGCCGCATGATCAATCTGGAACTGCCGCTGGCCCAAAATACCATGGCAACCAAGACAGGTGGTTTGCACCAGATCAGCCTGATCATGATGAAAGGTCTGGGTTTCACTGGCCATCTGGGCAAAGAAAATCGGGTCCCGCCCGGCAAGGCCCATTGGCGAGGACCGCCATGTTGCATAAGGCGACAGGTTTAGCAGCTTGTCGCTTTGCGGGTCGGGCATTGTCATATCAAACTGCAACCCGGTACTGCCCGCATCGTGGCAGCCTGTGCATTGATCGCTGGTTAAATACTGGCTTTCGGGCGACGGCCCGGCCGCAGGCATCCACACATTGTCATAGGTTTGCGATGGCATGATAAAGCCATGCTCGGGCACGGCGCCAAACCGGTCGGCCCTGGCGACAAAGGCCAGCAAATCTTCCAGCGGCTTGATACGTGGCTGCCCATGGGGCACCGGCTTTTTTTCCATATGTGCGCGCAACGCATGAATATCATCGCCCAAATCGTCGGGGGCGGTTGCCGCCATCTGGGTGGTGCCGGTCGCCATTGTTGTCCGGGCCGTGGTTGCGGTTAGCGATGCCGCCCCACCAAGATACTGATTGGCAAAAAAGTCCTGCGATAAAAATACTTCGGGCTGGCCAGGATGGCCTTGTAAATTGCGTTCTTCAGCGAAAGTCAGATCATGGGCGGACCCATGGCAATTTACGCAATATTGCCCAAACCCCATATTGGGAGGACCATTGCTGGCACTTGCGGGCCAATCAGGTACCCAGCCTTCACCGGGCCAGCCATACCAGCCCCAAAACCAGCCATCTTTGGACCCTTGGGCATCACGCACCATAATTGCGGCACCGCTGGTTGGAAACAGATGGTCCGGGTCATATTTCGCACAGGCCGATGCTGGTTCAGGATACATTTCCTTCACCATAATCGCACCATCGGGAATGGCTTGTTGCGGATCAGGGTGGGGTTTGCCAGTGGGCCGGTTTTTCTCCAGCCACGACACCATATCGGGCGAATACCAGATCACGACCGGCGAATGCGTACCGTGATAGGTGCCGTCCCACGGGGCACCTTTTTGCCCGGCGACACGCGCCGCCGTATAAGGGCCGGTATCGCGCACATATTTGTCACGCACCCAGCCCGATTGGGTATCACGATGACACCAGTTATTAAAAAATTGCGATAATGCCGCTTCATATTCGTTTAACGGCAACGCACCGGGATGGCGCACCGTATCACTTAATGACTGGCACAGTGCCAGATCCGTTGGCACCATTGGTGTATCGCGCAATGCTGTTTCACATGTTTGTGCGATGGCAACTGTGGCAACACAACTTGCCATCCCCGCAAGCACAATGGCCCGCAGCCTTCCCCAATATGACATGGCCCTCTCTCTCCCTGTCCCCGGCGGCACCCCTGCCAGCCAGCTCCATTAAAAAGTGTAAGGGCCGGTAAAATTACCATCAACCTATAATTGATAAATTTGAAATAAATTTAATCTTTCGCTAAAATTGGTTCACAAACATTGCCGTTCTGCGTCATGCAGCCTGATTTGTATGACGGTGACACCCCGCCTTATGCAGCCATCGTGCCGTTGAATAATCAGGTCAGGGAAACCCTGTCTTTACGGCGCCATTGCGCTGGCGTCATTCCCATATGTTTTTTAAAGGCACGTTGAAATGCGGCCTCGGACTGATAGCCAACAAGATCGGCAACCGCCCCTGTCGACATATCATTATGGGCAAGGTTATTCGCCGCCAGCATCATTCTGATTTCCAGCAACAGATCCGTTGCCGAATATCCCAGTAATTCCTGAAAATGGCGCACCAGCGTTGCCCGTGACATATTGCAAAGCCGGGCCAGCCGCGGCAATGTCCAGTCATCTCCGGGATTATCCAGCATGGCATTTAATGCCGGTGCCAAACGCGGATGCCCCGCCAGCGCCAAAATCCCGACAGGCGCATCTGCAGTTTCACTGGCCAACCGCAATGCCAGGGTAAACAATGCAGCAGAATAGGCATTTAACATCGCCCGGCCGCCCAGGGCATCGTTATCCGCTTCGGCCCGCATCAAATTAATCAGGGTGGTCATACGGTTTTCTGTTCCGGTTCCGCACGGCATATCAAATGCACCGCCACCCGCCACACCCGCCCGGGATGAATGTGCCGACGCGATAGGCATATTTGCCGTTCGCACAATAAGCCTGTCAGGCAGATACCGTGCTAAAACCCTTGCATGAAATGATGCCATCTTAAATCGCCCGCACAGCATATCCAAACGATCGCCAGCGCCGCTGTTTTCATTGAGCACAAGATTCATGCCATGACGAACCGTCATTATCGACGGTGGCTTGCCGCTGCCGTCATGAAGGAAATGCGCCGCCCCACCGGGCAGTAACAAAATATCTCCCGCCGATAATCGAACAACTTCACGCCCCGCCGGGTCATCGAGCGTCGCCTTGCCCTGCACGATGATATGATAGGGAATTTCGCCTTTGGCCGCCTGCCCTTCAACCACATTCCACGGGGCGCCAAATGAACAGCGAATATCAAGGCTGCCGCGCACCGGCATCAAATCAAACAGCTGACTAAGCCAATCCATCACCATAAACCCCGAAATTGAGATTAATTAGCATGTTTTAGAAACTTAATGACATTAACAAACTCAATCCTGGCCCGTAAAGTGCAGACATAGACACCACACACCCTTCATCAAGGAGACGACATTATGTCACGCATTTCCGTACCTGCCGTTGAATCTGCCACCGGTGCCACCGCCGATCTTTTTGCCGGGATCAAAAAATCTGTTGGCACTGTTCCCAACGCTTACGCGGCAATCGGCTCGCTGAATCCACAGGCGTTACAATCCGTTTTGGCCGCCGATGCCGTTTTGGCAAAAAGCACGCTAAGCAAACAGGACCAGGAAATTATCAAATTGCAAATCAGCACAGTTGCCGGTTGCGATTATTGTGTTGCCGCACACAGCCTGGTTGGAAAGTTAAGCGGCATCGACCAGGGAACCCTGAAAAGCATCCGCCAGGGTGAAGCAACAAACGACCCGAAACGGGATGCGCTGATCCGTTTTGTTCGCACCCTGCAAGACACCCCCGGCACCATCATCCAGGCCGAATTCGATGCAATCAAGGCAGCAGGGTACAGCGATGTGCAATTGGTTGATATCAGCCTGACCATCGCCATCATTACTTTCACCAATGTGTTTAACCGCATCAACGACACTGTGGTTGACTTCCCCGCTGTTAACTAAAACATCGGTGTCGTGGCATTTCATCTTGCCCGAATAAAACGCCCTGTCACAAGCGCAGCGCCCCGCAACCAAACCGGCTGCGGGGCGCTATAACGCGATCAAACTTTTAGAATTAATAAAACAGGTTGGGGCGAAACACCTATTCCACTGTCACCGATTTTGCCAGGTTACGGGGCTGGTCCACATCCGTGCCCTTATGTACCGCCACGTGATAGGCCAACATTTGCACCGGAATGGTATAGAGGATGGGTGCGACAAAATCGGCGACCTTGGGCAGTTCCACCGTGGCCGATGCCATATCGCCTACCATTGCCAACCCTTGCGCGTCAGACAGGAAAATCACCCGGCCACCGCGTGCGGCAGCTTCCTGCATATTCGATGCGGTTTTTTCAAACAACTCGTCCGACGGCGCAATCACGATAATCGGCACCGACTGGTCAATCAGGGCAATCGGCCCGTGTTTCATTTCACCCGCGGCATAGCCTTCGGCATGGATATAGGAAATTTCCTTAAGCTTTAACGCCCCTTCCATCGCAATCGGATAACCAAGGCCGCGCCCCAGATACAAAACATCCCGGGCATCCGCGATGTTAAGCGCGAGTTGGCGAATTTCTTCGTCATGATGCAGCACTTCGGCCGCCTGCTTGGGCAGTTCAGTCAGGGCATTGACGATGGCGGCTTCAGCATCCTTGCCGAGCGTGCCGTTTTCACGACCGATGGTCACCGCAAGGCAGGCCAGAACGGTAAGCTGGGTTGTGAAAGCCTTGGTTGATGCCACGCCAATTTCCGGCCCGGCATAAGTTTGCAACACAACGTCGCTTTCGCGCGCAATCGTGCTTTCGGCGACGTTAACAATGGATAAAATCTTTTGCCCTTTCGACTTCGCATACCGAAGGGCTGCCAACGTATCCAGCGTTTCACCGGATTGTGAAATAAACAACGCTATGCCGCCCTTGGGAAGCGGCGGGCAGCGATAGCGAAATTCCGATGCAACATCTACATCCACGCCAAGGCCCGCATAGCGTTCGATCCAGTGTTTTGCCACCAAGCCCGCATAAAACGAGGTCCCACAGGCAACAATCGTTAAGCGGGTGGCCTCGCCAATGTTAAACGGCATATCGGGCAGCTTGATGGTGCGGGTTGCCGGGTTGATAAAGGAATGCAGCGTATCGCCGATCACGGCAGGCTGTTCAAAAATTTCCTTTTGCATGAAATGGTTATAGTTGCCCTTGCCCATCATGGCACCGGAAACCGCCGAAAGCTTGATCTCGCGGGTGACATCATTGTCATGCTCATCACGAACCTGAACATGATCGCGGGTCATTTCCACCCAGTCGCCTTCTTCCAGGTAGATCAATCGATTGGTCAGGTGCGACAGGGCCATCGCGTCGGACCCCAGATACATCTCGCCCTCGCCAAGGCCCACCGCCAGCGGTGTGCCGCGCCGCGCGCCAAAAATCACATCGTGATGACCGGCAACAACGATCACAAGGGCAAAGGCCCCTTCAATCCGGTGCAAGGTTGCCTGTACCGCGTCACGCGGGGATTTACCCTGATCGAGAAAGTCCGACACCAAATGTACAATCACCTCGGTATCGGTATCGGATTCAAAAACACGGCCTCTGGCGGTCAGCTCGGCTTTAAGGTCGCGGAAATTTTCGATAATGCCATTGTGAACAACGGCAACCTTGCCGTCGGTGTGCGGATGCGCGTTATTTTCGGTGGGTACGCCATGCGTTGCCCAGCGGGTGTGACCAATGCCAACATCCCCGCCCAATGGCTGTTCCTTAAGACGTTGGCTTAAATTCACCAGTTTGCCTTCGGCGCGGCGTCGTTCGATATTGCCATTAATCAGGGTCGCAATACCGGCGGAATCATACCCGCGATATTCCAGGCGTTTTAACCCTTCCAGAATGCGTTCACTTACACTGTCTTTGCCGATAATGCCGATAATGCCGCACATATGCTGTGTCTTTCCCCAAATTTACCCTTGCCGCCGGCCATCATCGGGCCAGACTGCACAAAATATCAAACGCCAAAACCGGCATTGTAATGGAACCTGCAAACAGGCCGTCTGCCTTAATCCTTGCCCGTCAAAGCACGCATTTTTTCACGAAACCGCGCAGCCCAGCCCGCCCTTTCGGTTCGTTCCGCACGCACCAGCACCAGCGTGTCGGCGGCAACATCGCCGCTTAACGTGCTGCCCGCGCCAACAAATGCGCCATCGCCCACGGTTACCGGCGCAACCAATGCCGTGTTGGAGCCGATAAATGCCCCAACACCAATGTCGGTTTTATATTTCTGGAAACCGTCGTAATTGCACGTAATGGTGCCGGCCCCGATATTGGCCTTTGCCCCAATGCGCGCATCACCGATATAGGACAAATGATTAACCTTCGCGCCGGTTTCCAGGGTGGCTTTTTTTATTTCAACAAAATTGCCAACCCGTGCGCCCGCGCCAATGTCGGCACCGGGCCGCAACCGGGCATAGGGGCCAATATCGGCGTTATTGGCAATAATGCAGCCTTCAAGGTGGCTAAATGCCTTAACCGTTACGTTGTCACCAATTTTAACCCCCGGCCCAAACACCACATTGGGTTCAATCACCACATCCCTGCCAATTTCAGTATCGGCACATAAAAACACCGATGCCGGGTCCACCAGCGTTGCGCCATTATCCATGGCGGCATTGCGCAGGCGGCTTTGCATCAGTTGTTCGGCAATCGCCAACTGGGCACGCGAATTAACGCCAAGGGTTTCTTCTTCCGCTACTTCCACGGCAACACAGGTCCGGCCCTGATCACGGGCCACAGCGACCGCATCGGTCAGGTAATATTCGCCTTTGGCATTGTTGTTGTTAATTGCATCAAGCAAATCAACCATACCCTCGGCAGCAAAGCACATCACACCGGAATTGCAAAACCCGATCCGGCGTTCGGCATCGGTGCATTCCTTATCTTCAATAATTGCCTGCAATTCGCCGGTGAACGGGTCTGTCGCCAGTCGACCATACCCGGCCGGGTCATCGGGGGTAAAGCCCAGCACCGCCACCGCATGCGGGCCTTCCTTGCGCGCCGCAATCAGGCGTTCCAGCGTGGCGGAGGTAAAAAGCGGGCTATCGCCATATAACACCAGCACATCACCCCTGGCGTTTTCCAGGGCGTTACGCGCCGCCAAAACGGCATGGGCCGTGCCAAGCCGATCTGTTTGCTCGAATGTCGGATGCGGGGCCACGGCCTGCTCAAGGGCTGCCATATCCGGGCCAACCACAATCAGGGTTTGCTCTGCGTGCAGGAACCGGGCGGCGTCGATCACGTGGTTGACCATTGGTTTGCCTGCGACCTTGTGCAAAACCTTGGGCTGCGCGCTTTTCATTCGCGTTCCCATACCGGCCGCCAGAACAACAACACTTAATGATCTAGACATTTAAAATCCTTTATTCCCGAACGCATCGTGACATCAAAGCGCGGCCCGCCAAACCGAAACCACATTAACATCCGCACTCCTACCGTAAATCGGTACGATGCAAAAGCCCTGCTGAATCACGTTTTGTAACCTGATGTTAGCAGATGTTACAGATTGTGAATGCGCTTGTTATTGGCATCCATACTGATAAGTTCAACTGATACATTTCTGTGTTCTTATCATGACAAAAGGCAGCCCCATGACCAACTTCATCCTGTTTGATCTTGACGGTACATTGATTGACGGGGTTGAGGACCTTGTGGTGGCGATGAATCACCTGCTGGCCGAACATACCCTTCCCCCGCTGACCCGGCACGAACTTGAACCCATGCTGGGCGATGGCGCGCGCATGTTAACCAAACGTGCCTTTGCCGCCCGAAATTCCGGTTTGGACGAAAATGCCCTGTCTGCGGCCTATGACAAATTTGTATCGCTGTACGAGGCAACAGGCTATCGCGATACATATTTGTATCAGGATGCCGAAACCACATTGCGCTGCCTGCATGAAAAGGGCTGGAAAATTGGTCTGGCTTCAAACAAACCCACCCGGCCCTGCCGCGAAATCCTGTCATTGCTGGGGATCGACGATTTGTTTACGACCATTGCCGGCGGTGACGCAACCGATGTACGTAAACCCGATGGCGGGCATTTGGCCTTTGCCCTGGAAGGCATGGGGTATAAGCGCGATGCGGACGATACCGCCGTTATGGTTGGTGATCACGCCAATGACATAAACGCGGCACGCGCCATTGGCATTGCTGCCATCGCCGTTGCCTTTGAAGTGGATGATGCCAAGACCCGGACACTGGGTGCGGATGCCGTTTTAACCCGCTTTGCCCAACTGCCTGACGCATTGGAAAAAATTGCCTGAAAACGCGGCTTGACACCCCCGGCGCAGGCCCTTATAACCCGCGCCACCGACGGAATACGAAACAGTTATCTAAGCACTGTTTCCCCGTTTCGGGCGTATAGCTCAGTTGGTTAGAGCGTTCCCTTCACACGGGAGAGGTCACAAGTTCGAATCTTGTTACGCCCACCATTTTCCAAATCAAAATCAACTAAGGCAAGTCCAAAGAAGTACGTCACGTACTTACCAGTACACTTGCTGAAATTAGTTCTGAAGCTATAATTTCATCCCACCTTCAGGGAGTTGAAAGCATGGCAAAAAGAAACACCTTAACTGATTTTGAAGTTGGAATAATTAAAAGTCTACTGATAAACCACGACTTCTCCAATCAGAAAATATCTGGACTAATAAACCGAAGCCGAGGGGACGCATCAAAAGACATAAGCACTGGCCGGATATCAAATATCAAAAACAACCAAATTGCAAAATATGTTCCGATACCTGCCGCATCGCTTCAAACAACTGAAGAATTTCTGAGAAACACAATTCATTTAAACAACGAGCCCGACCCTTTGAGTGAATTGAAACTTGCCACCTTGATACCGACAAAAAAAGAAAATCCTGAGCAACTCGATATCAAAGAAACAAACATCATTGAATGCAAAGAGGGATTCAATCTTCCAATGAAGACTATTGCCGCCTTTGCAAACAACAAAGGGGGCTACATTTTACTTGGAGTCAAAGACAAAACATGGGAAATCAAAGGAATTTCGGACAGGAAACTATCTGACTTTGATTACAACAAATGGAATCAACGTGTAATATCCACACTGGGAATCGAAATTGAGTTTTCCCACAAAGTCCTTCAATATGCCGACAAAAAAATTGCAATTTTTCATATTTCTGAAGCGCATACAAAACCTGTTATTTTTAGCAAAAACATTGATGACGCGCATGAAGGCCATATTTATTATCGATATGCGGGCGAAGACAGGCTTATTACTCCGCTTGATCTGCAAAATATCATTGATGAAAGAGTTCGAAAAAGCTCTCAAACAACTCTCTCAAAACACTTAGCAAATATACTTCGAATTGGTATAGAAAACTCAGCAATTATGGACCTTAAAACAGGAACAGTTGAAGGAAAGTCCGGCAATTTTTATCTTGATGAAAAACTGCTTCCGCAAATATCATTTATAAAAGAAGGTGAATTCAAGGAGACCTCGGGTAAACCTACACTAAAATTGATTGGAGAAGTAAAAAACATGGAAACAATCGAAAAAAAGATCACCGAAGACACACTAAAAATGTACCCATTTTCATGGACTGACCTATCAAATGAAGTTCACAAAAAATTTCCTGAAATCAAAAACAAAGATTTAAATAAAAAAATATCCGAAACAAGAATAAAACACGACAAGAGATATTCAACTTATATTTTTATAAATAAAAAATCAGAACAAAAATACAAAGAAACTGGAATACTACCAAAATCAATCACTTCCGTATACAACAACGACGCACTGGAACTCCTCATTAAAGAATTTGAACTCGAAAAAAAAGACCCCTGAGCAAAAAGATCAGAGGTCTAATATCAATTTAAAATGCTGCAAAATAGCATTTGGACACAGGCTTTAATGACTATCCTTGGGAATTTCCTTACCACGACCACCTAACAGGAAGTCGAAATCGGCCCCTTTATCCGCGCCAATGACATGGCTGTAATAAAGCGACGCATAACCACTGGCAGGAACCGGAACAATGGTTTCCCAGGCGGCAAGGCGGCTGGCGATTTCATCGTCGGGTACGTCAAGATGCAAGCGACGGTTGGGCACATCAAGTTCGATCATATCGCCATTTTGCACAATCGCCAGCGGGCCACCGGCGGCGGCTTCGGGGGATGTGTGCAAAACAACGGTGCCATATGCCGTGCCGCTCATGCGGGCGTCGGAAATACGCACCATGTCGGTAATACCTTTGCGCAAAACCTTGGGCGGCAGGCCCATATTGCCAACCTCGGCCATGCCGGGATAGCCCTTGGGACCGCAGTTTTTCAAAACCATGATGCAGTTTTCGTCAATATCAAGGCTTTCGTCGTTAATCTTGGCCTTGTAATCGTCGATATCTTCAAACACCACGGCGCGGCCACGGTGGGTCATCAAATGTTCTGACGCCGCAGATGGCTTCAGCACCGCGCCATTGGGGGCAAGGTTGCCCTTGACCACGGCGATGCCGCCATGCTGGGTCAGGGCTTTTTCGAATGGCAAAATAACATCGTCGTTCCAGTTGCGCACCTCGGCAACCTGGTCCCACATGGTTTCGCCCGAAACCGTGATGGCGTCTTTATGGATCTGCCCGCTTTCAGCCAGCGCCTTAATCACCACCGGCAAGCCACCGGCATAGAAGAATTCCTCCATCAGGTATTTGCCCGATGGCTGCAAATTAACGATGGTCGGAATATCGCGTCCCAGACGGTCCCAGTCATCCAGCGTCAGATCAACGCCCAAGCGCCCGGCAATCGCCAGAAGGTGAATAACCGCATTGGTCGAGCCGCCAATCGCGCCATTAACACGAATGGCGTTTTCAAAGGCATCCTTGGTCATCACATCAGACGGTTTAAGGTCGTCCTTAACCATCTGCACAATGCGACGCCCGGTCAAATGGGCCATCACCCGGCGGCGACTATCAACAGCGGGAATGGCGGCATTGCCCGACAGCGCCATACCCAGCGCCTCGGCCATGCTGGCCATACTTGATGCCGTGCCCATGGTGTTGCATGACCCCGGCGAACGCGACATCGCCATTTCGGCATCCAGGAAATCCTCGGTGCTGATTTTGCCTGCCTTGCGGTCTTCGGACAATTGCCACAGCGAAGTGCCCGAACCAATATCCTGCCCGCGCCATTTGCCATTCAGCATCGGCCCGCCGGTTACAACAATGGCAGGAATATCAACACTGGATGCCCCCATCAGCAACGCCGGGGTGGTTTTATCGCAGCCCACCATCAGCACCACACCATCCAGCGGGGTTCCACGCAGGGCTTCTTCCACATCCATCGCGCACAGGTTACGGAACATCATGGCTGTGGGGCGCAACGTGCTTTCGCCAGGTGAAAACACCGGAAATTCCAGCGGCAGGCCGCCAGCTTCGTAAATGCCGTGTTTGACCCGCTCGGCAAGGTCGCGCAAATGCGCGTTGCACGGGGTTAATTGCGACCAGGTATTACAAATACCAATCACCGGGCGGCCGTCGAACAGGTCGGCAGGCAGGCCCTGGTTTTTCATCCAGCTGCGGTGATAGATATTATCCTTGCTCGTACCACCAAACCATCCTTGCGAGCGCAACGTGCGCGGCCAGGCTGCGGGTTTAAAGCTGCTCATGCCCGGTCTCCTGAGTTTATGTTAAACGCGCTGTTTTCATCGCGCGCGCCCCGGGCGCAAAACGCGCCCGGATAGATATTCAAACGGTGCAAAGACACAGGGCTGCAAAAACGAAATGTGCTTTCACATATCGACATCGCCCCGGTTTCCGGTCCGTTTTGTTGTTTGGTCAATTCTTTAGGCCTTGTTTTTGTTATAGACATCGAAAATCACGGCGGCGAGCAACACCAGGCCTTTAATCACCTGTTGCCAGTCAATCCCGACACCAACAATCGACATCCCGTTATTCATAACGCCCATGATCAGGGCGCCAACGACAGCGCCGATAATTTTACCAACGCCACCAGACATGGACGCGCCACCGATAAAGACGGCTGCGATCACGTCAAGTTCAAAGGCAATCCCGGCTTTCGGGGTTGCGGTATTCAAACGGGCGGCAAAAACCAGCCCGGCCAATGCGGCCAGCATACCCATATTGGCAAAGGTCAAAAATGCCAGTTTGCGGGTATTGATGCCCGAAAGCAGGGCGGCCTTTTCATTGCCCCCCATCGCATAAATGCGACGACCAATTGTTGTGCTATTGGTAACAAAGGTAAAAATCGCAATCAGCAAGGCCATGACGATTAGCACATTAGGCAGGCCACGATAGGTCGAAAGCAGATAGGCGATATACAAAATCGCAAAACCGGCAAGCGCATGTTTGGCGGCAAAAAAGGCCATTGGCTCTTCTACAACGGCAAACCGCGCCTGTTTTGCCCGCGACCGCAAACCAAGGGCCGGCAGCAAAAGCGCAACGAGAACACCCAGCGTCATGGAAAAAACGTTAAACCGGCCGTCGATCAACCCGCCCATAAGGTCGGGAATGAAACCCGATGACATTAACTGAAAGTTTGACGGAAATGGCCCCACAGATGCGCCGCCCAGCAGGGCCAGCGTCAAACCGCGAAAAACCAGCATCCCGGCCAGGGTCACGATAAAGGATGGAATGCGCCAATAGGCCACCCAATAGCCCTGGGCACAGCCAATCAAACCGCCAACAACCAGACAAACCGGAATGACCACAAATGTCGGCAAATCCCACTGAACGGCCATAACTGCCGCCAATGCGCCAATAAAGCCAACAACAGAGCCCACCGAAAGATCGATATTACCGCCCACAATAACAAGCAACATGCCGACAGCCATGATGATGACATAGCTGTTTTGCAGGAAAAGGTTGGTCAGATTGACCGGCTTCATCAACACGCCATCGGTCAAATACTGAAAAAACGCCATGATCGCAATCAGGGCCAGAACCATGCCATATTCACGCATATGGGTGCGCAGGTAGTAGCTGATATTTTTGCTTGAAGTATCACTCATTGGTCTGTCCTCACCCCTTCAGGATCATGTGCATGATCTTTTCCTGGCTGGCATCGCTTGCGGCCAGCTGCCCTTTGATTTCGCCCTCATTCATCACATAAATGCGGTCGCACATTCCCAGAAGTTCCGGCATCTCCGACGAGATCATAATGACCCCTTTGCCATCGGCTGCCAGCTGATTGATAATTGAATAAATCTCGTATTTGGCACCCACATCAATGCCGCGGGTTGGCTCGTCCAGGATCAATACTTCCGGCCCGGCAAACAGCCATTTGGACAACACAACCTTTTGCTGGTTACCACCCGAAAGGTTAACCACCTTCTGGCCGACATTGGGTGTGCGAATATTGATCTTCTGGCGGTATTCCTCGGCGACACCCCGTTCGGCCCCGTCGTTTAAGACCCCGCGTTCCGAAACACCGGGCAGGTTGGCCAGCGTAATGTTGGTGGTAATACTTTCGTCAAGGATCAGCCCCATTTCCTTGCGATCCTCGGTCACATAGGCAAGTCCCGAGGCAATGGCACGCTGCACGGTGGAAACATCCACCGGTTTGCCATGCATCAAAACCTCGCCGCTGATATTATGGCCATATGACTTGCCAAAAATGCTCATGGCAAGTTCGGTGCGTCCGGCTCCCATCAAACCGGCAATACCAACCACCTCGCCGGCGGCCACATCAATATTAACATCCTTGATCAGCTTTTGGGTGGGATGCAGCGGGTGATAACAGGTCCAGTTGCGCACTTCCATCATGGTTGCGCCAATATTGGGGATCCGTTCAGGATAGCGATGCGCCATATCACGCCCGACCATATCCTTGACAATATCATCCTCGCTGATCTGCCCATCAAGACAATCCAGCGTCGAAACGGCCCTGCCATCCCGAATAACCGTAATCCGGTCGGCAACACGGCTGATTTCATTTAACTTGTGCGAAATCAGGATCGAGGTAATGCCCTGATTGCGAAACTCGATCAGCAGATCCAGCAATTTCTGGCTATCATTTTCCTGCAAACTTGACGTTGGTTCGTCCAGAATAAGAAGTTTGACTTCCTTGGACAGAGCCTTGGCTATTTCCACCAGTTGCTGTTTGCCGACCCCAATATTGGTCACCAGCGTATTGGGGGCCTCGCGCAGGCCAACCTTGCCCAAAAGCTCGGTTGTGCGGGCAAAGGTCTTGGGCCAGTTAATCACCCCGTTTTCAGAAAGCTCGTTGCCCAGAAAAATATTTTCGGCAATCGATAGTAACGGCACCAGGGCCAGCTCCTGATGGATGATGATAATGCCGCGCGCTTCGCTATCGCGAATATCCCTGAATGACTGAATGTTGTCATCAAACAGAATGTCGCCTTCATAGGTTCCATGCGGATAAACCCCGCTAAGAACCTTCATCAATGTTGATTTTCCAGCGCCATTTTCGCCGCACAGGGCATGAATTTCGCCCCGTCGTACTTTAAGGTTAACATCATCAAGCGCCTTCACACCGGGGAAAGTCTTGGTGATATTGCGCATCTCCAGGATGGTATCCATCCGGTCCTCCCGAATTCCGGCAGTTCTGCCGGCTCCCTTTTGCAAAACGGCCCGTCTGCCTTTCAACACCGGACCGACCGCCACCTGGTTTGATCCGGCGGCTTTCGGCTTGGCACAAAAACGGGCGGCGATGGTTCACCGCCCGTTTCGATTTTCATGCAAAACCGTGCTTATTTAACCTGATCAGCGGTATAATAACCCGACCCAATGATAATGCCTTCCCAGTTGGATTTATCGACCAGAACCGGTTCCAGCAAATAGGACGGAACAACCTTGACGCCATTGTCATAGGTTTTGGTGTCGTTCACTGTCGGTTCCTTACCGGCCAGCACATCGTTCACCATGCTAACCGTCACACGGGCCAGTTCGCGGGTGTCTTTGAAAACGGTTGAATACTGTTCACCGGCAAGGATCGATTTGATCGACGGCAATTCGGCGTCCTGCCCGGTAACGATCGGCATTTTCATGTCGCCCGAACCATAACCAACGCCCTTAAGCGAGGACAGAATACCAATTGACAACCCGTCATAGGGCGACAGCACACCATCGACCTTTTCGTCGGTGTAATAAGCCGACAACAGGTTATCCATACGGGCCTGGGCAACCGCACCATCCCAACGCAGGGTACCAACCTTGTCCATGCCCATCTGGCCGGATTTAATAACAACAGTGCCATTATCAATCAGCGGCTGCAAAACCGACATCGCGCCATTATAGAAGAAATAGGCATTGTTATCGTCCGGCGAACCACCAAACAATTCAACATTGTACGGGCCATCGCCGCGTGACGCGAGGCCATCCATCAATGAAGATGCCTGAAGAACGCCAACCTTGAAATTATCAAACGTCGAATAATAATCGACATCGCCGCTATCGCGGATCAGGCGGTCATAGGCGAAAACCTTGATCCCGGCGGCCTTGGCATTTGCCAGGGCATTGGAAAGGGTTGATCCGTCAATGGCGGCAATCACCAGCACATCAACGCCCTTCACAATCATGTTTTCAATCTGGGAAAGCTGATTGGGAATATCGTCTTCGGCATATTGAAGGTCGGTTTTATAACCGGCTTCTTCAAACTGCTTGACCATCGAATCGCCATCCGAAATCCAGCGTGCAGAAGATTTGGTCGGCATGGCGATCCCGACATAGCCCTTGTCAGCAGCGTGGGCGGCACTCATCCCGAAGCCACCCGGCATGGAGGGGGCAAAGGTCGCGGCCGCGCCAAAGGCAATGCCGGCCAATACAGCACTCAGACGTTTCATTATATTTTCTCCCTAATGACACAACAATTTCCGGCATTTGCCTGTTTGGTTAAGGCACCGGGTGCCCGTCCTTGCTGTGTGGCGTTATTTTACGTAGCGACTGCCATTTTTTAATGACGCCGACGGCGCAATATTCCGTTGCTTCGCCATAACATTCAAATAATGAAAACTGAACATTGCATATCAAAAACGATATGCTATTAAAATCAATATCCGAAACGCGTTAACAGTAGCAGCTGCTTTATGGTTCAGACTTCCCCGCCCAGCATTATGACACCGGCACAAACCCTGTTAACAGGGTCGGGAAACCTGTTTAAGCGCGGGTTAAAAATCAGCCATTTACGCATGATTGTTGCCATGGAAGAAACCGGCCAGATCAGCCTGGCCGCCACCATGTTAAAAACATCGCAACCTGCCGCGTCGCGGTTATTATCGGAAATGGAAGATATGCTGGGAACCCGCCTGTGCGAACGTGGCGCACGCGGAGTAGAAATGAGCAATGCTGGCCGGGCACTGGCCCAGCGCGCACGCACCATGCTTATTGAAATGCGCGAAGCCGAACGCGAAATTGAAGATATTAAAAACGGTGGCGGCACGGTATTTATCGGCGCGGTTACCGCCGCCGCCGTTGACCTGGTGGTGCCTGTAGTTCGCGATATTCAGTCGCACAATGCAAGGTTCGAGGCGCAGGTTGCAATTGGCCCGTCCCACGTCCTGATCAAAAGCCTGCTGGCGGGGGAATATGACTTTATCATTGGCCGGGTGCCACAGGATGTGGACCCGCGCCTGTTTCATATTCGCCAGATCCGCAGCGAAAAAATCCGCCTTCTGGTGCGTAACGGGCATCCGCTATTGGCGCATAACCCGGTTACAATGGCCCAACTGGCGCAATATGAATGGATATTGCCACCACCGGGAAACCTGATGCGGCGTACAATCGAGGATGTTTTTATCGCCCAAAACCTGCCGTTACCGCGCTCAGGGTTAAACACTGCATCTTTGCTGGTAACCCTTGCATCCATCAGCGACAGCGACGCCGTTGCCCCGATGGCCGAAGAAGTAACCACATTGCTCACACGGGGGGGCGCAATTGCCGAATTACCCCTGACCGAAGCAATCGAAATCAAACCCTATAGCCTGCTAACCGCAGCCGGGCATCGCCTGTCGCCATCAGCACAGTTGATATCGGATCATATTCTGGCGCGAATTGACGGTCCCGACGGCGTGTAAACCACCCGCCCGTGCAACACGCCCTGTCAAAAGGGTCATTAGCGCCCCAGTCGCATATGTAAAATCGGAAACGGGTTACCTTCACCGTCATTTTCGGAACGGGCAAAGTCAACGAACCCCAGGTGACGATAAAAACCGGCGGCATCGGGGTTTTGTTCGTTCACATCGACATCGGTAATATTATGCCGTGATATGGCATATTCGACCAAAGCCCGGCCAATGCCCTGCCCCATCCATTGCGGGTCCACAAAAAGCATTTCAATGCGCCCTTCCGCAATGCCGATAAATCCGGTAATATTACCATTCTCATCCTCCGCACAATACAGGTCAACCGCGTCAAAATACTGATCGTGGATCATCACGCGCAGGCGGACGATATCGTCTTCGTCCAAAAATCCGTGCGTGGCCCGCACCGAACTTTCCCATAACCTGATCAGGCGGCTTGGGTCCGCCAAACCGGGTTTTGCAATCAGCATATTGACAGCCTTTGTCCTTGCGATTAATGCCCGGCCTCTCTTTACATGCCGGGTTTCGCCTTCTCAATAAAATCCTTTGTTTACGCCATCAGCTTGCCGCAAAGCGCCGCCATATGGTGCCGCCTTGAGCAGGGAATACGAATATCAATGCAGTTGCCTTATCCATCGAACCTTATTGTCATCACAGGTGGCCCCGGTGCGGGCAAAACCACACTGATCAATCACTTAAATGACCTTGGCTATGAAACCAGCCGGGAGGTAGCCCGAAACGTTATCGAAAACCAGCAGGAACGCGGCGGCAATGCCCTGCCGTGGGAAGACAATGAAGCCTATAGCGGCCTTATGATGCGCGGATCTATCCGCGCATGGCAGGACGGCATGGAGCAAGACCCGCTAAGCGTGTTTTTTGACCGTGGCCTGCCCGATACATTGGCCCATCGCCGTTTATCCAAACTGCCCGATGACCCGACCCTGATGCGGGCGATTGAAACCTATCGCTACCGGCGCACGGTTTTCATCCTGCCGCCCTGGGCTGAAATTTATCAAACCGACACTGCACGCACACAAAACTTCAGCGAAGCCGTCAGAACCTATGTGGTTCTGTATCGCACCTATCTTGAATGCGGCTACGACCCCATCGAAATACGCAAAGGCCCGGTCGAACAACGGGCCGCGCAAATACTATCGCGGTTAAAACTGTGATTAAAAAACAACAAAACAGAATACGAGCAAACAATGCCTGCATCTTTCTATCGTCCTGCCGTTACGGCGGCCCTTGTGGCGGGCTGCCTGATACCCGCGACGACACATGCCACCTGTTACGATTGGCCCTTGCGTGAACGCGGCGGCGAATATGCCTATGACGGCGATACAATTTATGTGCTAATCCCCGGTTTACCGCACGAAATTGCCAAAATGTCGGTGCGCGTACGCGGGGTGGATACCCCCGAAATTCGCGGTAAATGCCCAATGGAAAAAGAACTGGCCAACAAGGCACGCGATTATGCACGGCACAGCCTGAAACAGGCGCAAAAGGTCGAATTTTGCGAACCTGAATGGGGCCGCTATGGCGGGCGTGTCGTGGCATCGGTGCGCATTGATGGCCGCGCGCTGGATCAGGAATTAATCAATAATGGCCTTGCACGCGCCTATGATGGCAAAACAAAACGTGCACCATGGTGTGGTTAATTGCCCCCATAACAAAACCGGCGGCATTCCCTGCCGCCGGTTTTGCATCATGCTTAAAATATCAAGTCAGAAATTACCCGGCGCGCATTGCAAACAGGTCAGCCCGAGATCGCGCCATTTATCGACTACGGATTGCCGGTCATCCACCACCAGCCACGGGGCAAAGCCATCGGCACGGATTTGCTGCAACAAATCTTCCTTAACATCCTCGTCACTGCGATGATCAGCGTCGACCGGACGCAAATAAACCCCGTCAAACGGAATTTCATGCGCCTTTAGCCACGCTTCGGTTCGATCCCGCCAGCCTTCGGGGCGGCCAGTACAAATGACAATCGCCTGTCCGGTGCCATGCAAAATGCGCAACAGCCGTTCAATATCGGCCACCGGCGCGGTCACATCCATCGCGTCAAAAAATGCGTCCCAATATTTAACCGGGCCATGCACCAGATGGCCAAGGGCATCGGCATCGAATTCGGCCAGTGTGCCGTCTACATCAAAAACCACCGCCGGGCGTGGCTGACTGGCAGTTCCTGGCATCAGCGCATCGTTTTCAAAGGTCATTCCATATCCTGTCTGGCGGCATTTGCCTGTTCTGATAAAATCTTATAGGTCCAGCGACCATCTTGCGGCGTGAACAAAACCGGCGTCGCATTCATGATACGCGGGCCATCGGCATCAAACCCGGTTAAATGTAAAATACAGCGCATCACCCCGGAATGACCGACAATTACGGTTAAGCCTTGCGCATCATCATGCCCGGCAAGGGCAATTTTCAACGCCTCACACACCCGTTTACACATATCGTTAAACGGCTCGCCATTTGGAGGGGTTTCAAAACGCGGGCATATTTCAGTAACCGGCCGTCCCTCCAGGTCGCCCCAATGGCGTTCACGCAAGCCACTCAGGATTTCCGCCTGATGGCCGGGCACGGCAAGGGCGGCAGTACGCTGCGCCCGTGACTGGGTGCTGGCATATACGGCCCGCCATTTATGCTGCGCCATCACGGGGGCCACGGAACGTGCCTGTTCCTCGCCTGTAGCATTTAACGGCACGTCGGTCGATCCGGCAATAATGCCGGTGCGATTGGCTTCGGTTTCGCCGTGGCGCATAAAAACAAACGGCACTGTGGGCATGTCATAGTGCCAATAAGGAAAAATCATGTGAAAACCTTACAGATAAAACCGGTCCGATAGCTGTAACCGGCCTTCAAATCCTTCGACAAGGCCGAATTCCTCGGGACGGGTGCAAAATAATGGAACGATCTGTAAGGCATGGCAGTTTTGGGCCAGTTCAACCACATCACGCAAACGCGGATGAACATTCCAGCGGTGAAACTCGCCCTTGCCTTCTGCGACAATCCTGCGGGCCGTTTCTGACATGTGGCCAGTATAAATCACCTTGGCATCCTGCCCCAAACGCCCCTGTTCCTGCCATTTGCGGGTAATGTCGCCCGATGCCCCCCTGGTGCCACACGGCGAATGGCACAATAACAGTTTGGCCTGGGGGTTAAATTCGCGGGCCTTAAGGCTAAGGCGGCGTAAATCGGCAATAGCTTCGGAACTTACAAAATCCTGCCCGCCCGGCGTTAAAACCTGCTGAACCCGGCCATAACAGCGCATGTCCATCGTCCAGTCCGCCAGCCCGTGACGTTCAAACAACAGGGCCATTTCAGCAGCCCGGCCACTGGGTGGAACCGGAAACAGAATTTGCCCGTCAAACCCGGCAACGGCACCTAACAAACCATCAATACGATCACGCTGCGATACATTATCCATGCCATAAGATGCATCACACAAAATCGTCGCTGCATCGGGGGCCTGATCATACAAAAAATAGTCGGATTCCGTGCAAATATCGCCCGTATAAAGCACGCCGCCGCCCACATCAAAATGCAGCCACACCCCGCCAAATGCATGGCCGGTACGCCCGGTGGTAACGGTAACGCCATCGACCTGAATTTCACCAAAAGCAGGCAAAATGTTCACATCGGCCCCCACAGGCAAGGCTTTGGCGGTCACAGCAGTACAATAAATTGGTAAACCGGCCTCGATGGCATAATGCGCAGCGCCGATATGGTCCACATGATCATGTGAAATGAAAACGGCGTTAACTTTGGTCAGCCATGCCGGATCAAACCCCGGTTCATTTTCCAGCCCGTCGCCACAATCAAGCAGCCAGCGCCGGTTTAAAAAATCCAGCCTGATACAGGCCGGAGCTTTTTCGCCCAAGCCCGATAACACACGAATACCCGCCGCCATTATGCAGCCTCCTGGCGTGAAAAGACCCAACCATCGCGGATCGACAATGAAATTTGTTCGCCAATGCGCGCCCGTTGATCGGCATAAACCGGCACGGAATGCTGCCCGTCCAGCCGGACCATCAGGCGAAACCGCCCGCCCAGGTAAACGCAGTCATCCACCATGCCGGCAAGCGTACCCTGTGTATCAACACTGACATCTTCCGGGCGCAAACACAGGCCTAAAACCGGCTCCAAACCATCATTCGACGGCCTGTCGATATTGCCTTGGCCCAAACAGTGATGACTTGCCGCATGACTGATCCGAGCCATTACATCGGCATTCCCGATACGCACGGCACATCGGCCCTCGCCCTGCATCTTTAACTCACCCACCGGCAAAACTGCCCCGGCCCCAACAAAACCGGCAACCATATGATCATTCGGTTCACGGTACAGGGTTTCAGGGGCGGCCATCTGGCGGATATGCCCGCGATCCATCACGGCAATCCGGTCTGCCATCGCCATGGCTTCGGCCTGATCATGGGTTACGTAAATCATGGTGGCGCCAGTCCGGCGATGAAAATCCAGAAAGGCCTGCTGCATGGTTTCGCGCAAATGCACATCCAGGTTCGCCAGCGGTTCATCTAACAACACCGCACGCGGTTCCATCACCAGGCAACGAGCCAGGGCCACACGCTGGCGTTGCCCGCCGCTCAGTTCGGTGGGGGAACGATCCGCATAATCGCCCAGCGACACAATCGCCAACGCCTCGCGAATGCGCTTTTCACGATCCGCGCGCGATAATTTACGCACCTCAAGCGGATACCCCACATTACGTGCCACCGACATATGCGGCCAAAGCGCATAGGACTGAAACACAATGCCCAGGTTACGATCTTCAGGCGCGACCATAATATTTGCTGCGGGGTTGGCGACCGCCTGCCCGGCCAGCGAAATGACACCACCATCGGGTTCTTCGAACCCGGCCAACAGGCGCAACAATGTGGTTTTGCCACAGCCCGATGGCCCCAACAGGGCCACAAATTCACCGTCGGCAATGTTTAGCGACACATTATTAACGGCATGATAGTCACCAAATGTTTTGGTCACATTGCTTAAATTTATGTCTGCCACGGTATAACTCCCTTGGGCAGATGACGCGATGCCAGTTGAAACCCGGTCATCAGGGCAACAACAACGCTCACGACCAGCACAGCCACGGCCGATGCCATGACGCTGTCGCCACTATCATCAAGATTGAAAATCAGAACACCCAGCGTTTCATTGCCTGCCGACCATAAAAGGGCCGAAACAGTCAGTTCGTTAAACGCGGTTAAAAATACCAACAATGCACCTGCGGCAGCCGCAGGTGCGGCAAGGGGCAACAAAATATCGCGTAACCGCCGCCCCACCCCGGCCCCACAAGCCTGGGCGGCTTCTTCCAGTGCGGGGTCCAACTGTAAAAAGCTGTTCATAACCGGGCGCAAGGCAATTACCAAAAACCGCGCCAAATAGGCGACAAAGATAATTGCCAGCGTGCCATACAAACTGACATTCAAAACCGGAATGCGGATAAACAGCAAAATGCACGCGATGGCCAGCACCACGCCAGGCAAGGCATAGGGGATTTCGACCAGCAAATTAATCACGCGGGTTAACGGTGTCGGGCGGCGGACAATAATATAGGCCAGTGGCAAACACACCCCAACCAGCACAATCGCCGCCCCCACCGATAACATCAGACTGTTTTGAAAGGCGCGCATGGTAGCGGGTTGCACAAACAGCACCTGATAAAAGGCATCGAAACTGAAATTATCCAGACCAAGGCGCACGCCAAAAGCAGGCACCAGCGATGTTGCCACCAGCGCCATCAGTGGCACCACCAAAATGGCAACCAGAACGCTCCACAATACAATTTCAATCACAATGCGGCGGCGACCCAGCTTGATGTCTAATGGCCTGCCGACCACGCCCATCAAACGATAATCGCGTTTGCTCAGCAAGCGATGGTGCAAAATCACACCGGCGACCGCAATCACACCAATCAGCATGGCCAGCACCGATACCTCGCCCAGCGCCGAGGGGCCAAAACTGGAAAGTTTACGATAAATAAGGGTGGGCAAGGTAATGTAATTGCCCGGAATGCCCAGCATGGCCTGAATGCCGAAATTACCCAGTGCCGTCACAAAGGCCATGGCCGTGCCCGCAATCAGGCCGGGGCTGGTCAGCGGCAAAATCACCTGCCACCACAGCCGCCCGCCCCGCGCCCCGGCCAGCCGTGCGGCTTCGACCTGTTCGCGCGGTAACAGGCGCAAATTGGCCCGCAGGGTTAAAAATACAATTGAAGCATGCTGAATGCCCAACAACAGGGCAATCCCCTCGGCCGAATAAAGCGGCTGGGCCGACCCCATTGCAGGGGCCATACCAATGGCATTTAAAAGTGCACTGCTTGGCCCGGTTAATTGCACCCAGGCCAGGGCGGTAATTTGCGGCGGGATCATCATCGGGATCATGAAACAAAAAACCAGAGCCGCCTTGGCGCGGATATCTGTCAAGGCCACCAAAAAGGCAAACGCCCCGCCAATCAGCAAGGATATAAGAGTTCCCAATGCCGCCGTGTAAAGACTATGCGCCGTTGCCTGCCATGTCTGGCTGCTTTGCGCCACATCGCGCAAATAATCCAGGCTGGGCGTTCCTTGCACAAACAGGCCTTCGGTCGCCAGGCGAACCATGGGTAAAACCGAAATAATAATTACCGGCACAAACAACAAAGGCAGCAACCGGCCCGAAAACCGGTTGCTTCCCATTTGCAGGCCGGATGCTGCTTTCGCGCGTCCGACAGCCGACATTATTCTGCCCCGAACATCTCTGCGAATTTCTTCTTGTTCGCATCGGCATTTTTAAGGGCCACAGCCGGATCAAATGCCATCAGTTTGATATCCTTGCGCGCCGGGAAACCGGCAGGCAAATCCATGTCGTTACGCGCCGGGATATACCCCATATCCTGCACCAGTTTCTGGCCTTTGCCCGACAGAACAAAGTCGACAAACTTGTGTGCGGTTTCAACATTTTTGGCGGTTTTCAAAATCGCCACCGGTTCGGTCACATAGGTAACGCCTTCGCTGGGGAACACAAAATCAACCGGCGAGCCAGCGGCCTTGCCGCGCAGGGCAAGGAAGTCCACCACAACACCATAAGGCTTTTCACCCGATGCCACAGCCTTGAACGTGCCGCCATTGCCACCTTGCGCCCGGGCATTGTTATCGGCCAGGGCCTGATAATAATCCCAACCCAGATCGGGGTTCTCGGTCAGTGTGGAAAGATGGATCAGGGCCGCACCTGAATAAAGCGGGCTGGGCATGGCAATCTGGTTTTTAAGGGCCGGATCCGCTAGGTCTTTCCACGAAGTCGGCTTTTTGGACACACCGGTATTATAGACAATCCCGGTCGTGATCAGCTTGGTCGAATAATAATAGCCGTCGGCATCATACAGGGCCGGGTCATAGGCATCCGCTTGCGGCGATTTATACGCCTGAAGCTGACCTTGCTGTTTCATGCCTTCGAGCGTGACGGTATCGGCAATCAGCAAAACGTCGGGGCGTGGGTCACCCGCGGCAATTTCGGCCCCCAGTTTTGCCATCAATTTTGTGGTGCCATCGCGCACCCAGTCTACTTCAATATCAGGATACGCCGCCTTAAAGGCATCGACAGTGGTTTGGGCATCCTGGTTGGGCTGGCTGGTATAAAGAACCAGCTTTTCAGCAGCCTGCCCCACGATTGGCAACATCATTGTGGCCGACGCCACGGCAGCAAGAAGAACTTTACGCATGATCAACATCCCCTGGACCAGTTGAAACTTTTGAAGGTTTCGTACGAAAACAACGTGAGGGGGACGCTACCGATATTTTCATAACAGTTGTGTGACAAAGCAAAGAATTAAATGTTTCAACGGCAATTACGGGGTTCTCAGCCGAATTTTTGCGCCGCTATAATCGGGAGCAAACGAAATGGAAACTTTCGTGTGAAAATAGAAAAGGTTTTTAAATGCCCCGTCCCGTGCCGATAGAAAACCGCCGCGATCGCATCGTGTCGCTGGTTAAATCCTGTGGCTTCATGGCAGTCGAGGAACTGGCACGCCGGTTTGACGTTTCTGTTCAAACCATCCGCACCGACCTTCGCGACTTGCAGGAACAGGGCCGCATTTTTCGCCGCCACGGCAAGGCCGGGCCCGCCCCGGTGCCCGATAATACCAGCTATGAAAAACGCGAGGTCTGGAACCGCGATGGCAAACGCGCCCTTGCCGCCAAACTGACCAGCATGATCCCCGAAGGCTGCACCATTGCGATTGGAACAGGCACCACCGCGGAACTGGCGGCATCAAGCCTTGCCCGGCACCGCAACTTAACGGTGTTAACCAACAATCTGCATGTCGTGCTGACCCTGCAAAATGCGCCCGGCGTCACCTTGCGGTTATCGGGGGGGACCATCCGTACGCGCGACCTTGATGTGATCGGTGCTGACAGTGCCGAGTTTTTTGGCTGCTATCGCGCCGATTTTGGCATTGTCAGTGTCGGCGGCATGAGCCCGGATGGCGATTTAATGGATTTCAACATGGACGAAGTACGCGCCAGGCGGGCACTGGTACAGTGTTGCGACCATGCGATTTTGCTGGTTGATGACCGCAAAATGGGCCGCAAGGCCCTGTGCCGCGATGGCCATGCCAGCGATTTTGACACGGTTATTTTAAATGCCGCCCCGTCAGATATATTACAAACAAGGCTGGTGCAAAACCGCACCAGCCTGATTGTTGCGTCCTGATGGGAAATATCGATTACACCGGACCTAAAACCGGGCCTGGATCAGGCACACGCTCCCAACATCATATCCTTGGAAATGGTCAGATCACGTGTAACATGCAGACTTTGGTTACGATCCAGGGCAATCCAGCTGGCGCTTTCGGCATCTAGCGGCTCGGATACCACAATCACCTGATTACCCCGTTTACGGTAATAAAGCGATGGAGGTTTATCATCGCTGGCATAGCGAACTGCACACAGGCTTTCGCCATCACTTAAACAGGCGGTAAAGCGAAACGGGGCTTCGATATCATGCCGGCGCATTGCGCTTTCCACCATTTCAATTGCCTTGCGAACAGCGCGGTGGGCATCAAGCTCCAACCCGAAACTCAGCATCAAATAAAAAATCAGTTCGCTATCGGTCGTGCCCTGGCGCGAACAATAATATTTATCGTCAATCAGGGCTTCGAGCTCGCGACGAACCAGTTTGTAATCGCCAATCTGCCCATTATGCATGAACAGGTATTTGTCATAGGCAAACGGATGACAATTGGACCGGCTGGTGCCTGTCCCCGTCGACGCGCGCACATGCGCAAAGAACAGGCCCGATTCAATATTATGCGCCAGTGATTGCAAATTCGCGTCGTTCCAGGCGGGTAAAATTTCACGATACAAGCCAGGTGTTTGACGGTCTCCGTACCAGCCAATACCAAAACCATCACCGTTGGTTGGCGTCTTGGCTTCCTCCGCATGCAGGCTTTGCGCCACAAGGGAATGTTTGGGTTCAAAAACCAGACTGTCGAGGTAAACAGGTTCCCCGATATAGCTCAGCCAGCGGCACATATAGTTATTCTCCCCGATTTTTACCCGGTATTATCAGGATAAGGTGCCTATCTATGCCGTCAAACTACAGCGCGGTCAATGTTCTATAACCCTTCAAAACAATGGTGCTATGCATGGCAGCCATGTGAAGACAGAAAGAAGTTGCCGGCGAGATACAAACCAGTTCCCACCGCCTGTGCGATCCATAATTAGGAATGCGATAATTGATTAACTTTTTTACGCATCACAAACGGACGCGCGAGAAAAATTCCCAACATCAACCAAAATACCCGTTGATACATTAGCTCATGCGCCATCCCCATAATGGACGCATTTGCCAACACCAACAAAAATCCGCAAAGGTATGGATCAGTACGCCATTTCATCGCTATGAATGTGCGCGTACCCCACATAATCGGTGGAACAAATATAATGATAAACCCAAATAGTCCTGCTTCTGCTAAAATCCATAGAAAGGAATTATGAATTATAAGCGCCCGCTCCGCCAGCGGCAGTGCCAAATCAGACTGACTTTTATAAAACGCACCCAACCCCGCGCCGAAAAACGGATGAGCAAGAAACATCTTCCAGCCCTCAACCACGCTTAAAATGCGGTCACTTTGCACGACGACAAAGTCATTTGAACGCGCGATAGACATAAGGCTTCCATCGCCGATCAAAGATAAAAACTGAGTAATGCCATACAAGAAAAAGACGCAGAAAACGCCAAACAGAAGGGAGCGAACAGTTTTATTTCTATCTATGACCAAAAAAGCTAAAATGAAAACCATAGCCGCGCCAAAAGCTGCTCGGGAAGACGTCAAATAAATGACAGCAAAAATCACACCGGAAGGTATCGCATCTTTCCAGGCTTTATAACCGTCAGACCCCTTATTTCCAAGAAACAAAAACGGCAATGGCAGCACAGAAAGCAAGAAAAATGCATAACTATTAGGATTAGCTAGAAACCCGGACCAACGAGGTCCACTCCAATTCAAAGCTTCCAAAACAGAGCCATCAAAGTATAGTCTTAAAAAATATTCAAGAACAAAAAGAAAGCTAACCGCCGACACTAAAGACTTAGCCGCTGTTCTGATCCCAAATTCACCCCATAATGCAGTCATAAAAGCGCCGACCACAATATAGGAGAATAAAATACCTATCCCGAGAAGACGATTATACAGCGCCCATGCCAAATATCCGAAATGAAAATACCCGATGAAATAGCTTATAACTATCGCAAGGGCCGACGCCAGAAGCCACCAGTTTACTCTTGGATCAAACCAGATATCACGCCATGCTCCACGTTGTATAATAACAAAAACAAACGTCATACCTGCAACAATTGCCAATGGGTCTGCAAGATTAACAGTAAGTTTCCCTGCAGATATTGGAACAGGCAACTGAACCATCATCAAAACAAGAACAACCGGCGTGACGACCCATCCAAGAAATAAAATCAATCTCCGGCTATAACCACTAGCGGAGCGCCCCTTAGATAATCCTTCATTTTTTTCGGGAATTATAAGTTTTAAAATCCAAACAATGAAAAAATTCAATGCCAGAGAAACAATAGTCAGCAAGCCCACGCCTATACCGGCACCGACCCCAAGTGCAGAAGAAATGTTGGCCGCACGAAATGCAAACCCGGCCGAAACTTCCCTGACTCCCCATCCCCCAAAACTGATCGGAAAAGAAGCCCCAAGCATCGTCAAAAGAGCCGCAAAAACGACCTTGGCCGTTAAAATATCCAAGCCTGCCATACCAATTATTAATGCAAGGTATGCCCCCAACATAAAACTATGCATCAGCATAATAATTAATATTATCTTAAGAAATCCACGGCCAAATCCACTCGAAAAGACCAACCTTAGTTCATTTTTCTGACGTTTTGTCAGAAAAAAAACATATACTCCACCGAGGCTGACAACAACGAACAAAAGCATCGATAAAAGCATGACACCAGGAGCATAATCAAAACTGATGCTACCCAAAACAAAGAACGCCGCTGATATTGATGCAATAACCAATACGGCCAGCGAAAAAACCCGCTCCAGTGCAGTTACAAGAACAGATGACTCTGCATCAGCAATGCCTTTTACAAGAACAGTTCTCGACACACTCTGACCAAAAAAATTAAAAAACGCCATTCCAGCCAATATAGAATAGACATTCACTGCATGTGCATGTCGTAAATCTATATTTTGGCCAAACATACCTAAAAATACTTTAAATCTTACACTACTCAAAAATTGATTCAAGAAGACAAAAATTAAAGAAATAAAAAGCCATAAAAGATTAATTTTAGCCATATATGTCAGAGATTTTTCAACGTCTACAAACATAAATATTATTGCAGCAGCGAAAAATACAACTGAAATCTTTAAAAACTTACCCAAAATTCCACCAGAAAATATTTAAAATGAAATTAAATTCAAAACAATTAGCGTCAAAAAATTTTCTTGCTGAAAACGTTTTCCTCATACAATAGAATCTCATTTTCAACAACTTCAATCTTCCCCCGAATCTCGCCTCCCGGCCCCTAAACGAAACCAATATACAATTTGTGCATCGTCAATCCACGACAGATCAAACAGGTCTACTATTTCAAGGGAATTACCAATGTCATTTAATGGCGGGAATTCTCTCTGGAACCAGATCATCATCACGATAACGCTGATAATTCAATTAACATGACATGTTATCATATCGCGACGTGGATATCACTGAGACGCGAATTCATAAAACATCACCGAAACGTAAACGGTTACACTGGTTTTCCAGATCGCAACAACACTTACACCGCAACCAAACCTTTCAGACTACTCCGTCATTGCATCAATACCACCGACAACTAAGCGGAACCGGGAACGTCAACGCGCCAATTTGACTGTCAATATCTAGCAGGTTTTTCTCTGAAAAAACAACAGAATGCGCCAACACTCCCATCATCAGTTTTGCACGTTAAGCACCCCCGAAATATTTGAGAACTCGTTGTTATTCTTACAAATTCTATTGCAATGATTATAGCGATGCTCAATTTCAAATTTTTGGCAAAATCGGAATTTTCGCCTGAATATGACTGCTCCGCACAAGGTTATTGACGTAGCGTCTAACAATGTGCGGGAAGCCCAATTGTGTATCGCACCAACAATTGCGCCTTTGACGAAGAAAACACAAATAAAGCACTTGCCATGTACCCATATTATCCGTATTTTCCGCGCCACAAAGTGAGTCGTGCTGGTGTAGCTCAGCTGGTAGAGCGGCGCATTCGTAATGCGTAGGTCGTAGGTTCAAATCCTATCACCAGCACCACTTTGAACAAAAGACCCGCCCTTACGCAGTAGTCCTGCGTTTTGGCGGGTTTCTTTTTGTCTGATTGGCAAAAATGGTGCGCAATCGACATTCTTTATCCGGCAAGCGAATGAAGCACGAACACCCTGGCCCGCGAAAATGCAGCAACCTCATTAAATAAAAATAATGCTCAGGGACATAGCTGCCCCCCCAATGTAAAGGGCGTTTAACGCATAATGGCCCCCTGTACGGCCATGTCACAAATTGGCGCGATCAGCGTCAATAATGGAAACTTTTTCGCAGCTCTTTCTGGGTCGACTGGCACGACATAAATAGCAGCATCCAACGAACACGGACACAGCCGTAGCTGCGGCGTTGTACCATTCCCTATGTAGCCACTTTGATCCGTGTGGGGCTGATCACCTCAAAATAGATTCGCCCTCAAAAACATCTGACAGGAAACACTTAGCAACCTAAGCCACAATTTGTTGGTCAAACGCCGAAAAGACACCGGAAAACCAGCCAAAAAACAACCTATACGAGTAAAATATAAAAAATATCACAATTAAGATTGTAGCCCGTCATACTTGAGAACAAATACAGCGAGCAACTTTTAGTTGTATTTCAGATCAGGGGAGATTTCGTGGTGGGTGACCTTAACCGTAACAAGTTTCTTGTACCCTTAACCGAGAACGAAACCGCCTTTGCCGAGGCGCTGCAAGATGCACTGGCAAAAGCACTGGGGCACGGCGAACACAAAATAACATCAATCTGGGCCCATCTTGCGCCACCGGTTCGCAAACGATTAGCATGCGATTTTGTCGCAGGTGTCAGCACACATGCCAACAATCATTTCAAAAAAGCACCCGGCACAGCACATTCGACGCAAGGCATAGTGACGCAACCGGTTACAATTGAAGCAATCCCCCCTTGCGCGCCGGTAACAGCCGTTGACGACCTTGATCGGCCTCCTTTTTTCCCCCGTATGCAACCGGACACAACACCGCTCATTCCGCCTCAAAATGGGACTGAAGGCCCATATGTTCGTGGCAATCGTTACGCCGAGCATTTAGCAGAGCGGGCATATGGTCTTGCAACGCCGGTTGAGGTGATACCGGTTGATTTCACGTCTCACCCCGGTTCCGATATTGCGGCAGTGCCAGACCGCCCACATGCCACACGCCCGACATCAATTGAGCCCCGAAAATCAGCTGGTTACGGCAAGGACCAGGCCGCGCAAATTAATGTCACCCGCACCGAAACAGCAATTACAATTGCAGTTAAACCAACAATATCGAAATTAGTGGAAACACCGGCCACACCCGGAATATCAGACGATATTCAGCCATCCGCACCATCCACGCAATCTTTGCACACGGCACATCCCGGCCTGCCGCCAACGGCACCTAATTTCTGGCCCCTGTGGATTGACCAAAAGGACGGCCTGTTGCGCCAATGCCTGAAGCTGATGTCGGGGAATATGGACGATGCCCAGGACGCCCTGTCGGAAGCCATGGTCAAGGCATCGGTTAAATTTGAAGAATCGATGGATGAAATTCGCAATCATCGGGCGTGGCTGTCGCGCATTGTTCATAATGCCTGCATCGATTTGCACCGCCAAAACAAACGCAAGGCCGAATATCATGAAGACGCGCATAGCACCGCTAACGATGCCATGCCGGTCATTTCCCATCGCAATATGACCACACCGGAACAAAACGCCCTGACCGGCGAAATGTTTGCCAATCTGGACAAGGCATTATCCGAACTACCGGAAAAATTGCGTCGTCCGCTTTTGATGCGATGTGTGCAGGATCAAAGTTATGATGAAATCGCTAATCATTTGGGCCTAAGCAACTGCGCCGTTCGCAAACGGGTACAACTTGCCCGGGATCAGTTGCGGGAATGTGAAATTCGCTAAAGCACTTTTCTGATATTAATATTATCGCGCCTCTGCCGGCACATGCGCGAGCAAACGACATCTCCTAAAACAGGCCTAAAACGCCATATGGCGATGGAGCAATCCATCGCCATATCTTTTTGTCATTTATCCGAAGACATAAAGCACGTGGAATTATCCAGCGCGCAACAGTTCCAAACGCTGACAGGCTTCTTTAAAATCAGGAGCAAACAACGTTAATTTCGTTCCCGTTCCCTGCAATTCATATTCGCCAATATTTTCGGTCGGGCAGGAAATGTATTTGGCAACAGGTGCACTTACCAATACCCGCTTACCAAGCTGTTTCGTCAGTTTTTCAATCCGGGATGCTTCATTCGCCGCACGCCCGACAACGGTAAAATCAACCCGTTCCTTAACCCCGACATTGCCATATACGACATCCCCGACATGCATACCCAAACCATAATCAAATTCCGGCAGGCCCTGATCTTCACGGCCAACATTGAGGTTGTCGATATTCATCTGGGCTTCAGCCGCAGCATAAAGGGCGGCATGACAAGCCTGTTCAAGGTCGCCTTCATCATCACGGATCGGGAAAATCGCCAATGTCGCATCGCCGATATAACGTAAAACCTGTCCGCCATGCGCTAAAACTGCACCCGCCGTTGCGGCAAAAAAGCTGTTCATTTGCTCTAAAAACGCGTCATCGCCAACATGGGCGGCCATCGCTGTTGAATTGCGCATATCGGAAAACCAGATCACAGCGCGGGTTTTGGTGCTGTCACCCAGTTTGATTTGCCCGTCCCGAACACGATGACCGGCATCAGACCCCAAATAGGTTTCAAGAATGGTTTTGGTTTCATCATGCATGATACGCATTTTGCAGGTCACAGCGAACCGGCGCTGTATGGCCGACAGGATCGCCAGATCTTCGTCCGTAAACCCGCTTGGGCGGCTAGTAAGGTAGGTCATAAAGATGCGGTTTTCGCCCAGTTCGCTGTCGCGATCGGTGGTAAAAGGCGTTACCAGCGCCAGATAGTCGGTACCGCTAAGTTCACGAAAAGATTTTAAAACCGGAAAATCCAGAATGGCACCAGGACCGATCAAATGACGGCGTAAAAACGTAACACCATTATCGATCATCCATTTCATAGGGCTTTCAACCCAGTCCGGGTTATTTTCACGAACACCAAGATGAAACGAGCGCTCAACCTGACCTGTGGGTTTTGACCAGATATAACTGACCCCTTCATATAGGGGGTGCAAGGTTTTAAAGCCCACCATAACCCGGTCTATCGGCAACCCGGCAGCAACAAGACGCGACACCATACCGGAAATCACTTCGTCGATATCGGTATCCTGTAATGCACTTTCCATCAGCCAATCATTGACAGACCGCACAAACCCGCCGCCCGAAAGAGCCGAATTTGTTCCCGGCAACGATGTCACATTGCCAAAATGCTTGCTCTGCTGCGCCATCGGCACGCTCCGTCCTACATGTTTTCATTTTTGTTACACCGCTTAAATGGTCGAAACACCAAAAAGCGCAATCACAAATCCACAAAAGAATGGCAGCCATGCATAACCGGAACGGCCTGATCACATCAAACTGATGCAACAACCCGATCAGGCCTGCGCCCCTACCGGAGCAGGCAAATAAATACGGGCGCGCAAACCACCCTGACTGGAATCTTCAAGATATATCTCACCACCATGCGCCCGAACGGCCGTTCTTGCAATTGCCAATCCCAGGCCAATCCCGCCGGTTTCCTGATTGCGCGATTCCTCCAACCGAAAAAACGGCTCGAAGACACGTTCACGTTGATCCGCCGGAATACCGGGGCCATCATCACATACATTAATCCACAGGCCGCCGTCTTGCGCACCAACTACAGAGACAAAAACATTGGTCCCATAAGCCAACCCGTTTGCCAGCAAATTACCCAGGGCCCGCTTGATCGACAATGGACGGCAGGCATAGGAAAAATGCTCAATCCCGGTTTCAAATGTCACCGCATGGCCGGTTTCTTCAAGATCAGCACAACATGCCTCGACCAACGCCACCAGATCGATCTTACGGGTTTTTTCATCGGCAGTTTCTTCACGGGCAAATGTCATGGCAGCAGCAACCATTTGCTCCATCTCGTTTAGGGTTTCAATAATTTTGCGCCGGTTTTCCAGGTCTTCGACAAATTCGGCACGTAAACGCAAACTGGTAATCGGCGTACGCAAATCATGCGAAATCGCGGCCAACATCCGGGTGCGATCTTCGACAAAACGCTTAAGGCGTGCCGTCATCTGGTTAAAGGCACGCGCAGCATGACGAATTTCCAGTGGTCCCTTTTCGGCAACCGGTTCGGGGAAATCACCGCGCCCCACCCGATCGGCTGCAACGGCAAGCGCCTTCCAGGGCCGGGTGATGCGCCGGGCAACAAAAAACGCAATAATCCCAATTAAAACAGCCGATAAAGCAACCCGCACAATACTTTGAAACACAACCCACGGCGGGGCCGAAAAATTATTGATCCGGGCGTCAAGCCAAATGGTCGGGCTGACAATGGTGGTTTGAGAAACAATATCATCATCATCGGTATGAACATTGACATCGGGTTTATTACCAGGAAAACCACCTTGTACTGCGGAGCGTCCGGTACTGGCCGGTGCCAGATCCAATGCCGCATCCTCCCCGCCGTCAGAACCGGAATTGTCATTTCCCATGCCTGTCGCATCGCCGTCAAGCAGGCCAAAAATCGGGACGGCAACCCCCATCACCGGTGGGCCATCGCAGGAAATATTACTAAAAAAGCGCCGAAATTTCAGTTTTTTGTGTTCGTGTTTGTCTTTTTCGCTTTTGTCGGACTTTTCATAACGTTCTTCATCTTCACGCAGGCGTTGATGTTCGCGATGACGTTCCTGGCGACAATCGCTTTCCGACAAAAAACTGACATGGGCAGCAATGGGCGGGTTACCAAGGGCCGCATTCACCCGCTCGGACAACAGCCGGGTCACATCTGTTTTTTCGCTATAGATTACCGGCTTGCTTAGCAAACGCAGCTGGAATTGCGGGCTTTGCGCCACGCGCAACACATCGCGCCAGTTTTCGCGCGGGGTGGTTGCCAGGATACGCGAAATCGCGGCCACCCGCGACAATGCCCCGCCGCGCCGTTCCGACAACAGGGCATCATGGCGTTCTTCAGCCAGTAACACTGCCAGAACAACATGGGTCAAAATAACCGCGCCTAACAACAGGGCAATTAACTGTGCCGCCAATGTGCGCGGCCACAACCGAAACAAAACCCGTTTCATTGTGATACGGCATCCACTGTCAGCATATATCCCCCACCCCATACAGTTTTAATAATCACCGGGTTTTTGGGGTCCGGTTCAATCTTTTTGCGCAAACGACTTACCTGATTGTCAATACTGCGATCAAAGGGCGCAGCTTCGCGGCCCTTGGTAATATCCAGCAACTGATCACGGGTTAACACCATGCGTGGATGTTCAACAAAGGCATTAAGCAGGGCGAATTCTCCGGCACTAAGGGGCATTACCATGTCATCGTCATTGCGCAATTCATGGCGGTTGCGGTCCAGCACCCAGCGATCAAAGCACACCTCGCCCCCAGCCAGCGGGCGTTTGCGCCCCGTCGGCAGGCTTTGCGCCCGGCGCAACACCGCCTTGATCCGGGCCAACAATTCACGCGGATTAAACGGCTTGGCCAAATAATCATCCGCGCCCATTTCAAGGCCGATGATACGGTCGGTTTCCTCGCCAAGGGCGGTTAACATAACAACTGGCATGTCGTGGCTTTCGCGCAGCCATCGGCACAGGCTCAACCCGTCTTCGCCCGGCATCATCAAATCAAGCACCACCAGATCGGGCATAATTTCATCGGCCAGTAATTTGCGCATTTCCTTGCCATCGGCAGCCAACGTCACCCGATAACCATGCTGGCGCAAATAACGACCAATCAGATCACGAATATCGCGGTGATCATCAACGACCAGAATATGTGCTGTCTCCGACATCCGCTTTGTCCTGCTGTGAAGTATCATTACATGCAAACTTAACGCAGTAATCCCGCCGGGGATAACGATCAATTTGTATCAGACTGTCGCAAAACCGGGCATTGCGACAGTCTGCGACCATTTTACCCGTTTACCGGGATCATTTCGCGACATTTGTCAGGTTAGATGGCTTCGTCAAACGGTTCCCCCAACGTGACGAGGATAAAATGAACACAACCCGTAAACTGATGATGACTGCCACCGTTCTTGCTTTCACCCTGGGTGTAATCCCAACGGCATCGGCGCTGGCGCAAAACCGCCCCGATGATATGCGCAGCGAAATGCACGAAGGCATGCGCGGTGATTGTCAGGGCGGTAAATTTCATCATGGCGATTTTGACCAGAAAAAAGGCGGGTTCCCTGGCCATCACGGCATGATGAAAGCCATGAAGCGCGACACCCCGCTTTCAGTGGACGAAGCCCGTTTGTTAATCGACGCCATGTTATTGCGCCACGCCAATACCGACCTTAAAACCGGCAAGGTAGACGCCAGCAAAGACGGCAAGCAAATTACGCTGGGACTGGTGAATGCCAAAGGCGACATTGTGAAAAACATTACGCTGGATGCCTTTACCGGCCGTCCGGAACGGGGCGAGTTTCGGGAATTGCGTCACATGATGGGCAAACCTGACCGCAAGGACCGCTTTAACACCCAATATAGCACCGAGCAGATGGAAACCCTGACCAAAGCCATGATCCTGATGCGCGGCAAGAGCGACCTTGTGCTGGGCAAATTGACCGAAACTGACCGTGGCACCTATATCGCAACCATTACCAACAAAGGCGGCGACATTGTGCGCGAAGTTGAGCTTAGCCGCGTTACTGCTCGCCCGATCGACGGTCACCCGGCATTTGGCTCTGAGGGCGCTCTGAAAAAGATGTAATCCTGCAGTTTGATTTTCATAAAAAAGAACCGCGACAACACCTTGCCAATCTTCACCCGGACCTCCCCCTCCGCTTTGCCCGTAAGGTGTGCATGGCTCTTTTTCGTCCGGTGTATCAACCCCAACCGATATGTCAAACCGGACAAACTGATGGCCCTGCTTTATGCAGGGCCATTCTTTTTACCCCTCATGCACAAGAATAATTGACGCCTTCGGTATTTCGGATAATTCTTTCTTTTTAGAAGGATCGCCCCATGACTGTTTCCGAAATTTCTGCCCACCCCAGAACCGCCCTGCTAGACGACATTCCCGCAATTACAACGCTTTGGCAGGAAACAAACCTGTATCGCCCCTATAATCCGCCCGCGTGGGATATTTCCTTTGCAATTAGTTCCGATAACGCAACCCTGCTGGTATGGGAAAATGTAAATGGCGTTATCATTGGCACCGTCATGATGGGCCATGATGGCCATCGCGGCTGGATTTATTACCTTTCGGTGGCCCCCGATTATCAAAAAACCGGGCTGGGGCGCCGTTTGATGCGTCAGGGCGAAAACTGGCTACGTGAACATGGCGTATGGCGGATGCAACTTATGGTGCGGTCCGAAAACGGCAAAGTTCAGGATTTTTACCGCCATCTTGGCTATCGGGCGCTGGATGTTACCGTAATGCAAAAAGACATCGACACGGCCCCGGCCGATCGCGGTGCACCGTTTGAACCGCCCATCAACGAAAACTGATTTATAATCACTGGCCTGGCGCAATTATCACGTTACCTTACGGATTATGCCCTAACGCATAATCCGGCCAGGCAACAAAGCCGCATCACCTGTCACCACGACGCTTCCATACGGCTATTTTATGTTGCCAGGCTCAGGCAACATGCAAAACCCTCCTGAAGGCAGGTTTCGGCATTGCGCCACACATAGCCTGTACCCTCGAACTGGCGCACCACAATTACCAGGTGCCCACCACGGCACTCGGTCAGCCTTTGCCTTACATCTTTTGCGACACTTTTTGTCAGCCTGTTTTATTTGGCGGCCTCGGCACTGCTGGTGGATGCAGGTTCCGATAGGTTGTTTTTATTTTCGGCCAAATGCAGGGTGTTGCGCGCAATGCGTCGGGTACGGGTAAACAGCCGATGAATGCGTTCAATCACCGAAATTTCAACCGGTACAGCTTCACATCTTCCTCGCTATTGCCGACCTTTTGCGCAATTAATAACTGCATATGGTCCAGCCGGGCGCTAAAAGCGGCCTTGCTGGCAATCAGGGCTTCGGCACGGGGGCCATCTTCATCGGCCAGCGCATGAAGGGCTGATTGCAATGCGGTTTCAGCATCGCGAAACAAAGTTATAAGGCCATCGGCGGTTTCACCATCAGGTTCGCGCCCCAGCCGGCTTAACCGGGTTAAAAGGTCTGCCAGTTCCTCGCTAACGATATCGCCGATGGCTTCAAGGTTGTTGGCAACCGCAACCAGTTCTTCCAGTCGGGCGCGGTCGGCCGGGGCGGCATCTTCGTGACGCAGGCGCACGGCATAGGCCACGATTGCCTCCTGCAAGGCATCAACGCCGTCGTCCTGCTCGGCAATGCCTTGCAAATGGCGGGGATCGCGATGCAACAGGCAATGCCGGCCCTGTTGTGCCATGTCGCGCACAATATCGCCCATATGCAAAACTTCCTGCTTCATCACCGCCAACGCCGCCGCCGGGGTGTGGATCATATCATTATTCAGGTATTTTGGTTTTGCATCCAGGCTACGGCCAGATGCCGCATTATCTGGAACAATTTGCTTGATTAATCGCGCCATCATGGGCACGGCACCAATCATAAGCACAACATTCAAAATATTGAAAATGCTATGTGCATTGGCAATTTGCCGGGCGATGTCTTCGTGCCCGGCCCCACTGGCAATGGCCCCGCCATGGCTTGGTGTAATATCGCGCACAATATCGGCCAGCAGCGGAGTAAGCGGCAACCAGATTAAAACACCAACCACGTTAAAAGCAACATGGGCGATGGCCGTGCGCAATGCCTCGCGGTTTTTGCCAATAGTACCTAATAAGGCCGTCACGCAGGTGCCAATGTTTGCGCCAAATATCAATGCGATGCCAGTATCAAGCGATAACAACCCTTGCCCGGCCAGCACAATCACAATACCGGTAGTTGCGGCACTGGACTGCACCAGGGCGGTAAACAGGGCGGCAATGGCAATGCCCAATACCGGGTTGGTCATTTGCGCCATAACGGTAATAAAGGGCTGATAATGGCGCAATGGCTCCATTGCTTCGCCCATCATGCCCATCCCGAAAAACAACAGGCCAAGGCCCAAAATGGCGCGCCCCAGCTGCGCCCATCGTTCAATGCGAATAAAAAACATCGCCGCAAAACCAACTGCAATCAGAACCGGTGCAATTTCATTAATTTGAAAGGCAATAATTTGCGCCGTCAGGGTACTGCCAACATTGGCCCCCATAATAACCGCGATGGATTGTTGCAGGGTCATTAACCCGGCAGATACAAATCCCACCACCAGCACCGTCGTTACCGATGATGATTGCAAAAGTGCCGTGATGACCGCCCCCGACACCACGGCAACAAACCTGTTGCGGGTCATTTTACCCAAAAACAATCGCAGCTTAGAACCCGCCAGGACACGCAACGCCCCGGCCAAATGGTCCATGCCATATAAAAACAGGGCCAGCCCCCCCAAAAGCTGAACCACCATCCAGCCCTTGCGTAAGGTTTCGCCCCCCGTATTGGCGGTGCCCCCGGCGTTTTCCGCCACACCTGCACCTGGCCCCATTTGCGCCCATGCGCCAGCAACAAACGATGGCACCAGGATAAAGGCGCACAGCAAAAATAACGCCGCACAAGTCAAATGGCGGGCAGACGACGTGGCTGGCTTGAAACGCATTTGGAACACCCGCAAAACAAAATCTGATCCTCAATCTATAGATCAGGTTTGCCGTTCCGTTTGGAATAGATCAAATGCAACAGGAAATATATTTACCACCCCGCATTCTTGCGGGGTGGCGTTAGCTTGCGGGTCATAGATTACCGGTTATTGGGCGGCCCGAACAAACTTACCATCCTGCGCCAGTCGTGCGCGCAGCCGGGAAATTTCGTTTTCGCTTAACCGCAAACCAAGTTTGGACCGCCGCCAGATCACATCTTCCACATCATGCGCCCATTCCTGACCGATCAGGTACTGTAATTCGGCTTCGTATAAACCCTGCCCATAATGCTGGCCCAAATCATCCAGGCTTCCGGCATCCGCCAAGATAACTGTTATTTTACTGCCATAAGCCCGCAACAAACGATGCAACATGGTTTTTGGCAACCAGGGATAACGCTGGCCGTAATGATCAAGGGCAACATCAAAACCACCGGGTAAATCACCACCCGGCAACACGGCATTTTCCGTCCACGAAACATCATCGCGGTTAAGTTTTTTGCAAATGATCTGCAAGGCGTGCTCGGCCAGCTTTCGATAGGTGGTAATTTTGCCGCCAAAAATGTTCAAAAGCGGCGCATGGCCCGGCCCGTCATCCAGCTTCAGGGTATAATCACGCGATACCTTCGATGCGTTTTCGCTTTCACCACCATACAGCGGCCGCACCCCGGAATAGGCCCAGACAACCGTGTCCGGTGTAACCGGTTTTTTAAAATAGCTGGTTGCCAGTTCGCACAAATAGGCTGTTTCATCTTCGGTGATTTTCACCCTGGATGGATCGCCTTTATAGTCAATATCGGTGGTGCCGATCAGGGTAAAATCGCCCTGATAGGGGATGGCAAAAACAATGCGACCATCGGGGTTTTGAAAAATATAGCATTTGTCATGATCAAACAGTTTGGGCACCACAATGTGGCTGCCTTTAACCAAACGAATTGATGCTGTTTTTTGCGCATCCACCACACCATTTTGCGGATCAATCAGCGACGCACACCACGGCCCCGCAGCATTCACCAGCATTTTACCGCGCACAACACGGGCATCGCCGCCATCCTTGCCGCGCAAGGTAACGTCCCAGCCATCTGCATGGCGCACCGCGCCAACACATTCTGTCCGGGTTAAAATTTCGGCCCCGCGATCACGCGCATCCATGGCATTCAGCACGACCAGACGCGCATCATCAACCCAACAATCAGAATAAACAAACCCCTTGCGCAATTCCCCCTTTAAAGGTTGCCCGGCAGCATGGGTTGCCAGATTAATGCCTTCGCTGCCCGGCAGTTTTTTACGCCCGCCCAAATGATCATATAAAAACAGCCCCAACCGGATCATCCATGTGGGGCGCAATCCCGGCACATGGGGCAACACAAAGCGCAAAGGCCAAATAATATGTGGCGCATTGCCCCACAAAACTTCGCGTTCCTTCAATGCTTCGCGCACCAGGCGAAATTCATAATGCTCCAGGTACCGCAACCCGCCATGGATAAGTTTGGTACTGGCCGAAGATGTCGCACTGGCAAGGTCGTTCATTTCGCACAGTAAAACACGTAAACCACGCCCGGCGGCATCACGCGCAATGCCGGTGCCGTTAATACCACCACCAATAACCACAAGGTCATAATCCCCGCCAGGGACGGGCCGGGTTTTAAGTGCTGAACCGGATTGCTGCGACGCGCTTGACATTGCCTTGACCTTGATAATTTTTCTGAATGAACGTTATTTATTTCATTTACGAACATTTTTCAAGATGGAGATTATGACATTTTGAAAGTCAGCACCGAATATCGCCCTGTGGGATCGTCGCCATACAGCTTCGCAACACAACATTTTGGACGCATAAAACACTGAAATCAGGAAATTATCTTCTTGCACGCAGGGCAAACTGCAAGCCACCGATTACCAAAACGCAACCAAAATGTAATATTTCGAAAATATTTTCGAGAGATGCAAACCATCACACGCAAAGGACATCTGCGCGCATATACGGCATCAAACAGGCAGGAAAATATCAATCCGGCAGGGTAGAACCACCCTGCCCGCTATTGCCAGCGTTGCTGCCAGGCCGACAACATCAGGATCGACCATAAACGATGGGCATTATTGGTGGCCCCGCTTTGATGATCTTTCATTGCCCGGTCGATTATTTTGCGATCAAGACCAAAATCGTCATACAGGGCGGGCCGGGCCAGTAAATCATTGGCCCAATCGCGCAATGGCCCGCGCAACCACGCGGCTAATGGCACACCAAAACCGGTTTTGGGCCGGTTAATCAGCTCGTCGGGTACGTATTTGTGCAATATTCGGCGCAGGGCGATTTTCCCTACCCCGTCATCAATCTTTAAATGTACTGGCAAACGCCAGCCAAATTCAATCACGCGATGATCAATCAGGGGCACGCGCACCTCAAGCGAGGCCGCCATTGATGCCCGGTCAACCTTGGTCAGCACATCGTCGACCATATACATCATCGTATCCATAACCTGCATCGACGACACATAATCAAGGTTACGATTGCGCGAAAATTTCTCGCCCGGCACATGAAAAGGTGCCGGCTTTTCTCCATCATGGCCACCCGGACGCAAGGTCGCCGGGTCCCACAATTCCAGCAGGGCAACATAACGGTCAATATCGTTGCCAATCGCCAGAAGCGGCGCGACCTTATGAATTTTATCACCAATCGTGCCCGCTTTACCGCCAATCGGCAAAACCGAACACACACGGTCCCACTGGCGCGGCGATAGCAGGGTCAAGGCACTGGCGATCTGCCGTGCGCCAAACGGAATGGACTTTGCCGTTTTTGCCAGGTTTTTGGCCCATAAATAGCGATTATATCCGCCAAATGTTTCATCCCCGCCATCGCCCGACAGGGCCACGGTGACTTCCTTGCGCGTCAAAGTCGACATTAATGCCGTGGGGATGCCCGAACTGTCAAAAAACGGTTCATCATACATATCGGCCAGTTTGGGCACGATATTCAGGGCGTCATCGGCGGTTACATAAAGCTCGGTATGGTCCGTGCCCAAGTGTTTTGCCACCGCACCGGCAAAGGCGGCTTCGTTAAAGGCCTCGTCTTCGAACCCGATGGAATAGGTTTTGACAGGGCGGTCCGATACCGACTGCATCAGGGCAACGATGGTCGATGAATCAATTCCGCCCGACAAAAACGCACCAAGGGGCACATCGGCCACCATTCGGCGTTGCACGGCATCACGCAGCAAATCTTCCAGGGCTTCAATCGCGCTATCGTCATCCCCGGCCCAGCGGTTGTTGCGGCCATTTAAAACCACATCTTCCATTGACCAGTAAACGGAATCACGAATTTGCCCGTCGCTATCAATTTCAATCATATGACCGGGGCGCAATTGCCGTGTTTTGCGATATATCGATTGGCCCGACGGCACATAACCAAAGCGCAAATAAGCGTCAAGCGCCCCGCTATCCACATCACGCGGGCATATGCCACCCGCAACCAGTGCCTTTAATTCCGATGCAAAGCCAAATTTGCCGTCATGATGCGTCCAATATAACGGCTTGATACCCAGCCGGTCGCGGATCATGGTCAATTTACGATTTTGCCGGTCCCACAACACAATGGCGAACATGCCAATCAGCAATTTCAGGGTTTCGGCAATGCCCCAATGGGCAAAACCTTCCAATATCACTTCGCTGTCGGAATGGCCGCGCCAGGCAATATTGTTGCGGGCCAGTTTGGCGCGCAAATCCTCGGCATTATAAACTTCGCCATTATAGACCATTACATAACGGCCATCGGCGGAATGCATGGGCTGTTTGCCGGCATCGCTCAAATCAATAATTGCCAAACGCCGTTGCCCCAGGGCAATTGCAGCGGCATCATCTATCCATACATCACCGCTATCGGGGCCGCGATGCAGCAAGGCAGTGTTCATGGCAGCAACCGTGTCGCCAAGGCTGCCGTGTTCTGATTGCTTTGGTATCCACAGGCCGGTAATACCGCACATAAAATGCCCCTGCTGCCCTGATCAATTCGCCCGCGATAAATGCCGCTTTCCGGATCTGCTCCGGTAATAGCGAACGCCGGCGCGCGCGACAATGGAAATCAGTAACTTTTCTTTCATGCCGGGTTAAGGCATAAGCATGGAATGCTGAAACTTGACCGTATTTTCATTCGCATCTTGCAAATCTTGCAAACCAATGGCCGGATATCGAACCTCGATTTATCCGAGGCGGTAAACCTGTCACCATCACCATGCCTGGAACGGGTGCGCAAACTCGAAGAAAACGGCATGATTTCGCAATATATTGCCGATATCGACCTCGATAAGATCGGTGCAAATTTGCATGTAATGGCCGAAGTCACCCTGGGCAGCCACCTGGTGGAGGATTTCAAACAGTTTGAAGCCGCCATTGCCGAAGTCGACGAAGTTATTTCATGTTACAAAATCGCCGGGCCATTCGATTACAGCCTTGATATGATCTGCCGCGATATTCCGCATTTTAACAGCATCAAGGAAAAGCTGATCAAAGACAGCATCGGCATCGAAACCTTTCGCGGCCATATCGTTATGGAACGCACCAAAAGTTTCGCGGGCTACCCGCTCGACAGCCTGACTGCCCCCACCCCGTTGCGCGGTGTGCTGTCCGATTAAACCAGCCGCAACAAACAGCCCAAAAGCCATTTGTTCAGGTTTCGGATTCATCCGAATTTAGAAATCCACCTTCCCACTAAGTACCTCATTAAACGCCTCAAAGATCGGATTAGACAGGTTGTTCGATCCGTTCGGTGTGTCAGAAGCCTTATCCAAAATGGCCTTAAGGTCGCTGAACGATAACTGGCTGCACAGCATCGACAATATAAACCAAAAGTAGATAGGCCGTGGCGTATCCCGGCCAATCATAGCTGCTATTGTTATCCCCCGGTCATTTGCCAACGGTACGAATGCCGTCCCCACACGGAACCTGTTGGCACCAGAAACGGCATTTTCAAAATCACAGGTCACATAAAGCACCCCGATAGGGCGCACTATGTTTGGCAGTCGTTTGCCTTGATAATCCGGGGTTTTCATAACGCGGCTATCGATAAACCCATAGCTGACCATCACATCCAGATACGCGCTCGGCACCTGGTCAGGACAACCTTTAACCCGCGCACGCACACCCAGTTGCATTATCGGCCCCGGTGCTGGAACCGGCCCTGCTTATAGCCCCTCGTTTTCATGTTCTAAAACCAGGCGATACCGTTGCGGCCGGTACGCTCGATGCCGTATTTTTCCATTTTGCGATAAAGGGTATTCCGGCTGATCCCCAGCATTTTTGCGGTTTTGCTCACATGCCAGCACTGATCGTTCAGGGCTTGGCCAAGGGCATCGCGCTCGGCCTGCCACAGGGGGTTATGGCCGTTGGTCTGCTTCGGCGCCGGTGCATCGGCGGTTTTGATCAATCCCTGCAAATCATCGGGCAGGTGCGACACCTTGATGACGCCGTTTTCGGCAAAAACACAGGCATATTGCAACACATTAACCAGTTCGCGCACATTGCCAGGCCAGTTATGGCGCTGCAACAGATCCATCACACTATCGTCGCAGCGCACCGGGCCATTTCTGGCAAACCCCGCCAACAACCGCGCCACCAGATCGGCCATATCTGCCCGTTCGCGCAGCGGCGGCAAAGCCAGGCGCGCGCCCTTGATGCGATATAACAGGTCTTCGCGGAACTTGCCGTTGGCAACCGCATGGGCCAAATCAACATTGGATGCACAAATCAGCCGAAAATTTACCGGCACCGACTTGGTACTGCCCAACGGCTCGACACAACGTTGTTCCAGCACCCGCAATAACCGCCCCTGAATACCCACCGGCATATCGCCAATTTCATCCAGAAACAGTGTACCTCCGTCGGCCTGTTTAATGCGCCCGCCAAACCCGTCGCGCGCGGCCCCGGTAAAGGCTCCGCTGGCATGACCAAACAATTCACTTTCAATCAGGCTTTCGGGCAAGGCCGCACAGTTAATGGCAACAAACGGTTTACCCGCCCCCATGGCACTATTGTGAATGGCGCGCGCCAAATGTTCCTTGCCGCTGCCGGTTTCACCCGACATCAGCAGGTGAATATCATTGGCCAGCAATTTGCTGCCCATCTGAAACAAGCGACGAAGGACGCCGTCCTGATCGGGAATATCATGGCTGTCATTGGCCGGATGCTTTGCCGGCTGTGGTTTTGCGGTATAAAAACGGCGACGCTGTTTTTCGGGCAGGGTTAACTGGCCAAACATCACCCCGCCACCGCCAATTGGCACGGCCTGCGTGCCGGTATTGCTCGTGGCAACCGGGTTTACAGGCATCATCCGCGCCATTAAGCTGTCCAGGTCCGCGCCCAGCAGGGACTGAATATTTTGCGCTCCGCCCAACGCCGAAAGCAACCTGCGTGCAAGGGCCGTGCTGCCGGTAATCGCCCCGTCCGGGCGCACCGCGATCAGGGCGTCGCGCGCGGTGCCAACATGTTCGGCATCGGGGTGCAAATGCACGATAATATCGTTAGCGCATTCATCAAAAAACAAAATGCGTTCCAGCGCGTCGGCATAATCGGCCACCAGGCTGCGTACCCGCAGGCAATCTTCACGGCGAATGTCATTGCGCACGGCGGAAACATCAAGCACCGAACACACTTTGCCATCCGGATCAAACACCGGTGCCGCAGTGCAGGTCAGCCCGGCATGCTGGGTTAAAAAATGTTCGTCCTTGTGAATGGTGATAGGCCGCCCTTCAACCAGACAGGTACCAATACCATTGGTCCCTTCGCGTTCCTCGCTCCAGATCGCCCCTGGCAAAAGGCCGTTGGTACGAAAAGAAGGCAGCATGGAATGGGCGGCGACGCTATCAAGAATAACCCCGTCGCGGTCGGTTAGAAAAACCGCATACCCCGCCGTATCGATCTTGCGATACAGGGTGCGCACCATTTCATGGGCATGGTGAAACAACCGGCCACTACGATCCCGGCGCTGGCGGGTCTGGCTTTCAGATATAATTTCGGGGCGTCGGGCTGTTTCGTGAACAAGACCGAACTGGTCGTGGCATCGCTGCCACGAATCAAGGACAGCACGGTTCTGGGCAACACCGCTCAGTTGCAAGGCAGCCTCGATCCGTCCACCGGCATGGCTTCCAGACATCAGACGTTCCTTTTTCCTGTGCCGGTTGTTTTCATGGCCTGTTTTCTGGCCTGCACTGCGTAGGAACAGCAACCCGGTCACCGCCAAATCCTAACAAAGCCCGCGACAAGCACCAACCTGTTTCGTCACCCTGCGACCAAAGCATAAAAGATGTGTCAAAAACGAAACATTTTGTCCCAACTGTCACGGTCCTCCCGCCAGAACGGGACACAACATCCTCAGCATAAAAATCCTGCAACCCTTTGAAAGTTATAAAATTTTACCTGTCTCGTATCATTCGCCACAACTTGGCACAGCCTTTGCCAGACTGAAGATGGAGAAATTAAAAAAGTGGCAAAACGCCATTCATCACGGAGGTTAAGTTCAAATGATCTACAAAAACCCTGGCGATTCCGACAGCCTTGTTTCTTTCAAATCACGTTATGAAAACTTTATCGGTGGCGAATGGGTCGCCCCGGCAAAGGGCCGCTATTTTGAAAATGTGTCGCCGGTAAATGGCAAGGTTTTCTGTGAAATTGCCCGTTCCAGCGAAGAAGACGTTAACAAGGCGATTGATGCTGCCCAGGCTGTTGCCGAAAAATGGGGCAAAACATCGGTTACGGACCGCGCCAATATCCTCAATAAAATCGCCGACCGCATGGAACAGAACCTGGAAATGCTGGCGGTAGCCGAAACCTGGGACAATGGCAAGGCCGTGCGCGAAACACTGGCAGCCGACATTCCGCTGGCGATTGACCATTTCCGTTATTTTGCCGGTGCCATCCGCGCACAGGAAGGCTCCCTTGGCGAAATTGATGACAACACCGTTGCCTATCATTTCCATGAACCGCTGGGCGTTGTTGGCCAGATCATTCCCTGGAACTTCCCGATCCTGATGGCGGTTTGGAAGCTGGCTCCGGCACTGGCCGCTGGCAACTGCGTTGTTTTAAAACCGGCCGAACAAACCCCGGCATCCATCTGTGTGTTACTGGACCTGATTGGTGACTTGCTACCTGCCGGTGTATTGAACGTTGTACAGGGCTTTGGCGTCGAAGCTGGCAAGCCGCTGGCACAAAGCAACCGCATCGCCAAAATCGCCTTTACCGGCGAAACCACCACTGGCCGTCTGATCATGCAATATGCCAGTGAAAACATCATTCCGGTCACCCTGGAACTCGGCGGCAAATCACCCAACATTTTCTTTGCCGACGTCATGGCACAGGACGATGACTTCCGCCAGAAAGCCGCCGAAGGACTAACCATGTTTGCCTTGAATCAGGGCGAAGTTTGCACCTGCCCGTCGCGTGCGCTGGTCCAGGAAAGCATCTATGACAAATTCATGGATAACGTTCTCTCGCGCGTTGCCAAAATCAAACAGGGCAACCCGCTTGATACCGACACCATGATCGGCGCACAGGCATCCACCGAACAGATGGAAAAGATCCTGTCCTATCTTGATATTGGCAAACAGGAAAAAGCCGAAGTTTTGTGTGGTGGCAACAGGGCCGAACTTGAAGGCGACCTGGCGGGCGGATTTTATATCCAGCCGACCATTTTCAAGGGCCACAACAAGATGCGCATCTTCCAGGAAGAAATCTTTGGCCCGGTGGTCTCTGTCACCACCTTCAAGGACGAAGCCGAAGCCATGCACCTTGCCAATGACACCCTTTATGGTCTGGGTGCCGGTGTCTGGACCCGCGATGCCAACCGTGCTTACCGCTTTGGGCGCGGCATCAAGGCTGGCCGTGTCTGGACCAACTGTTACCACCTCTATCCGGCCCATGCTGCCTTTGGCGGTTACAAGCAGTCGGGTATCGGTCGTGAAAACCACAAGATGATGCTGAACCATTATCAGCAAACTAAAAATCTGCTGGTCAGCTACGATCCGAAACCGATGGGCTTCTTCTGATTTCTTCCTGAGCGTTGCCGGGCCGTCTCCCTCCCGGGTGGCCCGGCAACATTCCCGGAACAGGAGCCAGAAATGACCAATGATAAAGCGCCTTCTTCCAGCGAAACAACAAACGACAAAACTGCAAACGATATTCCGCCCCGCGTCACCGCAACCGATGCCGCAATCGCCCTGATACGGACCTTGAAAGACATTCACGGTCCGGTGATGTTTCATCAATCAGGTGGATGTTGTGACGGCAGCGCGCCAATGTGCTTCGCCCTGGGCGATTTCAAAACCGGCGCGCAGGATGTATTGCTGGGCGAAATTGAAGAAAGCCCTTTTTATATCGGGGCTGCACAATTTGAATATTGGCGACATACCCAGCTGATCATTGATGTGGTTGATGGCCGTGGCGGCATGTTCTCGCTTGAAGGCCCCGAAGGAAAACGCTTTTTAACCCGATCACGCGTATTTAGCGACGATGAATGGGCAAAACTAAAGGACACAGAGCAAACAAAAACCTGAAAACCCGGCTGACTAGCGACCAGCCCAAAACCACATTGTACACAGCGAGATAAAACGGAGCCGGTCTTTACCCCGATCTGGTTTATGTGGCGCAAACACCTTGCCTCCCGTCCCATGCGAGTTGTCCACCCCGCCCCGGACGGTCCCGGTTGCGCCAACGCTTTATCTTGCAAACTTGTCCGCCACCCGCAACGGGATGGCGGACTTTTTTTGCCGTGTAGCAGTAACGACGAGGACGAAGCAGTTCACTCCTCCTTCCTCACCTGAAACCAACATATGGCGTATATATTCAATTAAATTTTGTCAATATTATCGGCATCATGTCTCGAGCAGTGCATAAATTCCGATACGAACTTCGTGATCAATCAGGCGATCTGCAATACTGCCAGCAACCCAAACGCAGCCAACGACAAGCAGATAAGAGATAATTTGGCAGCAAACACAACCCGCCCGCCGGCATTCATGACACTGCGCACATCAACACTTAGCCCCAATGCGGCCATGGCCATCACCGTTAAGATCGACGAGACATGCTGCATCGGAATAACCGCTGCGTCAGGAAGCAGCCCCATTGATCGCAATGTCATCATGGCAAGAAAACCAACAATAAACCATGGCAACAATTTGCTGATCGGCAGACCCACACCGCGTCCCGCCTTTACGGCCTGCATACCATCATTCTGCCGATCATCTGCCGTCGCGCTATCGCCGTCATTTACCATCGTCATCGCGCTTGCACCTGCGCCGGCGGGCAAAACAGAAACGGTTTCAGCCCGCGCCACATTATTGCGCGCCATCTGGCGGCGCGCCCCCAGCCCTAACGCACAAATCACAGGCCCAAGCATTAAAACCCGCACCAGTTTAACCAAAGTGCCAATTTGCGTTGCCACCAGCCCTGCCGGGGCCGTTGCCGCAAGCACCTGGGGCACGGCATAAACCGTTAACCCGGCGAAAACCCCGTATTGCGTTGCCGACATTCCCAATGCATGCTGCAAAAAAGGCAAAACCAGCACAAAAACCACCCCTAAAACGGCGGTAAAGGCAATTGACGCCGCCACATCTTCGGCGTCAGCTTCGATCACCGGGGCGGTAGCGGCAATTGCCGAATTGCCACAAATCGAATTACCACAGGCTACCAGTATCGCCAGCCGCACTGGCAACCCCAATGCCCGGCCAATGATATAGCTAACGGCCAGGCTCAGGCACACCACCAGCACAATACCACCCACCAGGTAAAATCCGGCTCCTGCCAAGGCTTCAATGCTGATCGACGCCCCCAACAGCACAATCGCCACTTCCAGGATGGTTTTGGCACTAAAGTTAACACCGGCATCAAATTTATCCGGTAAGCCAAAAATACTGCGCCATGCCGTACCCAGCAAAATCGCCAGTACCAGCCCCTCAATCCACGGATGCCCAAACAAACTTAATTCAACCTTCTCGCCAATCTGCGCCACCAGTGAAATTACTGCTGTCAATGCAAGGCCGGGCAAAAGCAATTTGATACGATCAAAAATTAACATCGCGACACCTGTAGAATTGATACAGGCGGAATTTCACATTTTACACAGTTCGTTTCCATCGAATAAAATGATATAAATCATTCGATTTTACTGCACGATTAAACAAGGCCATCGCACCATGACATTCGAACAATTGCGCATTTTTGTTGCCGTGGCCCAGCGCGAACATCTGACACGGGCAGCCGAAATCATCAATCTCACACCATCTGCCGTTAGTGCCGCAATCAAAAACCTGGAAACTTTTTATGGGGTGGAGCTGTTTCACCGCGTCGGACGGCGGATCGAACTGACCGATACCGGGCGGATTTTTCTGGTCGAGGCCCGCGCCACCCTTGCCCGCGCCCGTGCCGCCGAATTAACCCTTACCGAACTGGGCGGATTACAGCGCGGCACGTTAAATGTATCGGCCAGCCAGACCATCGCCAGTTACTGGCTACCGCCAGTGTTAATGTGCTTTCACGACCAATACCCGCGTATCGAAATTAACCTTGTGATTGGCAATACCAAAAATGTCAGCGACGCTATTGTCGAAGGCGCTGCCGATTTAGGCTTTATCGAAGGCAAAATAAACGAACCCGCCCTGATGATGCGCGAAATTGCCAAAGACGCATTGATGGTGGTAGTTGGCCCCGATCATATCTGGGCCAAATCAGCAGCACCTTTAACCTTCGATGATTTGGTCACACACACCAGCTGGGTTTTGCGTGAAACCGGGTCAGGTACGCGATCCGAATTTGAAAATGCCCTGAAACGTGCCGGGCAAAACGCCGATGACCTTAATGTCGTGCTGACATTACCTTCAAATGAATCGGTAATTTCGGCCGCAGCCGCCGGCAACGCTGCCACCGTCGTTTCCAGCAGCGTCGCCCTGCCTTTCATCGAACAGGGCCGATTATTTGCCGCAAACATCACCCTGCCCGAACGGTCTTTCATGATGCTGCATCACAAGGAACGTCATCATAGCCGCGCGGCCAGCGTGCTCGCCGATATTGCGCTGAACAATTAAACTCTAAGTCCACCCCGATCAAACATTCATAGACCAAGTATCAAAAACAGTCCCTTTACCGATCCATTTTTCTTTAAAGTTGTCCTATTGCCGGGGCAAAGACTTAACGCACCCAAAACTGAATATCACATTTTAACGGGTTCCCGTACTGCATCGGCAGCATAAAACTATTCGTACGTTTCTACAGCGGGCAATCGTGCTTCGCCTATGAGCAAAGCACGAGAAATAATTACGGTCTGCGCGACTATCCAAAAAATAAACACCACACCGCCGAATAGACTAAAAAGGAAGCTCCCCCACAAACGAACTCCCAAAGTAAGTTCAACAGGCACCCCGCCATTTCCAACCTTGGAAATTAAAATTGGCAGCACGACAGCAAACAAAATACCTGCCATCACCAAAAAAACCGGCAAAATAAAAAAATGGCGACTTACGAGATACCAAAAGCTCTTTCTTCCACGAAGAAGAGCACGGTTCCAAGTTTTATCCTCACACCAAACAGCCGAAGCTGGCCAGGTCACCGACAACGCAACGACAACACATACAACCAGAGAACATATCGCCCCCAAAGTAATCATGAGTTTAATGGCCGGCGGCTTTGAACCCAAAGCAAAAATCATGAGAAGAACGACAATTTGAATGAGCATCGTTAAGCCAAAGACGGCAAGAAACATTAGCAGAAATCGCTTTGAGAATTTTTTTACGTTTTTCTTCTTCTCCGATAAAAGTGCATCCCAGGACGACTTTCCACCCAGAATAGTAGAGTGCACAACATACATCAAAATCGAAATCATAAAAACACTCAGAACTGCCAAAGGGATGTCATACAAATATGATATTAAAGTGGTCGACCAAGAAAGATCCATTCCTCTGCCTGAGATAAGAGACGAATCAAAATACGTACTCAAAACTGTAACAATAATAAGCCCCACATAAACAACACTTATTATCGGCAGATTCGCCAAAAATGCAGACCAACTATCGGCAAGAACCCAACGATCGAATTTTGGACACAATGATTTTTGCTCAAATTCCTTATGTTCAATTTCAGTCATTTCCCCCGCCCTGATTAAAAAGAAACCCCAATTACCTATCTAATCCACTAGAAAAATATCTCGCCTGACAACGAGGATGCTAATATCAAAATATATAGTATATTAAACATCGCAGAGATCTAGGAATTTCAAGCATTTGACAACAAGTAAACGGATGCAAATTTAGGAAACTTGAGTTTCTTCGTACTACTCCTTGAACATGCAGAATGGCTCTTCATGCAACTTCAAAACAAAAAATTGCTCCAGTTTTACACGCGATGATTATCACGGATCGCCCCAGTCCCCCCATACGAAAGCTCCTGTAGTTTTTGGCACATGTAGTTTTTTGTAATTATTTCAATGAAAATTGCGCGTTCGCAATGCAGCATTCAAGCAAGTGCTTTACCAAAAGATCGGTGCCGGTAAAGATGACCTTCAGATCCCGAGGTTGCGTAGGCTGGCGCCCAAGAACACCCCATCGAGATGGGTGTCGCCTTTACCTGATCACTAGCCCAATGGCTGCAAAACAGTCTTTGCGCAGGCAGAGGCATCAAATACAGGGAGCTTCGCTTAACATAAGGACAACCAGGCAATGCTTGATCCTGACATACTGGCGCGTGTGCAATTTGCCTTTACCATGGCATTTCACATTATCTTCCCGTCCCTGACCATCGGGCTGGCCAGTTTTCTTCTGGTGCTTGAAGCGATGTGGCTGCGCACCGGCAATGATACATATCTGTCGCTTTATAAATTCTGGATAAAAATCTTTGCCCTGGCCTTTGGCATGGGGGTGGTTTCGGGCATTGTTATGTCCTACCAGTTTGGCACCAACTGGGGGCCGTTTTCCAAACTTTCCGGCCCGGTTATTGGCCCGCTTATGGCCTATGAAGTGCTAACCGCATTTTTCCTTGAGGCCGGTTTTCTCGGCGTCATGCTGTTTGGACTTAACAAGGTTGGCCCAAAACTGCACATTACCGCTACCGCCATGGTCGCCATCGGCACGCTGTTTTCGGCATTCTGGATTTTATCTGCCAACAGCTGGATGCAAACCCCGGCTGGCTACGCCATTGAAACCGGGCGCATTGTTGTTGAAAACTGGTTTGATGTTATTTTTAATCCCAGTTTTCCCTATCGTCTGGTCCATATGGTGCTGGCGGCCTATCTGACCACCGCCTTTGTTGTGGCGGGCGTGGGCGCGTGGCACTTGCTGCGCAACCGCGAAAACAATGCGGCACGCATCATGTTTTCCATGGCCCTGTGGCTGATCACGATTTTTGCCCCCTTGCAAATCATTGCGGGCGACATGCATGGCCTTAATACACTTGAACACCAGCCCGCCAAAGTCGCCGCCATGGAAGGCCATTTTGAAACCACCAAGGGTGGCACCCCGCTAATCCTGTTTGGCTGGCCCGATATGGCGGCGGGTGAAACCAAATATGCCGTTGAAATTCCCTATCTTGGCTCCATCATTTTAACCCATACGCTGGATGGTGAAATTCGCGGATTAAACGAATTTGCCCCCGAAGATCGGCCCAACGCCCCCATTCTGTTCTGGTCCTTCCGCATCATGGTCGGCCTTGGCACCCTGATGTTGCTGGTCGCGGCTGGCAGCCTGTGGGCGCGCTATCGCAAAACATTGTTTGACTGCAAATGGCTGCATCGTTTTGCCCTGATCATGGGGCCAAGCGGCTTTATTGCCATTCTGGCGGGATGGATCACCACCGAAGTGGGCCGACAGCCCTGGGTGATATACGGCATCATGCGCACCGCCGATGCCGGATCGCCCATATCGCCGGTGGCCATTGCCGGGTCGCTTGCCGCGTTCTTTGTTGCCTATACCATCGTCTTTGGTGTTGGTACCGCCTATATCCTGCGCGCCATGCGCCAGGACCCGCGCCACGCCCATATTGATCCGCACGAAATCTATCGCGCCGATCATGCCAATGTTGTCGATCATATCGACACATCGAAACATTAACCGGCAGGAGAAAGATTATGGATTATCAACTTATCTGGGTCCTGCTGATTGCTTTTTCCGTCTTTGCCTATGTCACGCTTGATGGCTTTGATCTGGGTATCGGCATTCTGTTTCCGTTTGAAAGGAAATCGGAAAACCGGGGCAAAATGATGAATTCCATCGCCCCGATCTGGGATGGCAATGAAACATGGCTGGTACTGGGCGGCGGTGGTCTTTATGCAACCTTTCCGGCAGCCTATTCCTTGCTAATGACGGCTTTTTACATTCCCGTCATTATTATGTTGCTGGCATTGGTGTTTCGCGGGGTGGCGTTTGAATTTCGCTTTAAAAGCCGCAACCATACCAACCACTGGGATGTTGCCTTTGCCACGGGCTCCATTCTTGCCGCAGCTATGCAAGGGGCGATGCTCGGCGCCTTTATCGAAGGCATTAACATCAAGGACGGACATTTTATTGGCGGCGCGTTTGACTGGATCAGCCCGTTTTCAGTGTTCTGTGCCACGGCCGTTGTTGTCGGCTATGCCCTGCTTGGCGCAGGTTGGCTGATTATGAAATGCGACGGCCCCTTGCAAGGCAAATTACGCGCCATTGCCAAACCCGCGGTGATCTGGATGGCGGCCAATCTTGGCGTTGTTTCGCTAATGACGACCTATTTAAACCCGGCCTATGGCGAACGCTGGTTTTCAACACCGAACATTTATTACCTCGCCCCGATCCCGATTGTGACGGTAGGGTTGATGTTCTGGCTATGGCATGCGGTGAAACGGCGGGAAAAGACCGTTTTTGGCATTACACTTTCGGTGTTTTTCCTAAGCTATCTGGGCTTTGGCATCACGCTGTTTCCCCATATCGTGCCGCCGGTTATCAGCTTTCGCGATGCGGCATCGCCAGACAACAGCCTGTCTTTCATGCTGGTGGGGGCGGCCATCTTGCTGCCAATCATTCTGGGTTATACCGCCTATGCCTATTACGTGTTTCGCGGCAAAATTGACGATGCAGGGTATCATTAATCATGGCGCAGGTTCAAAACAGCAAAACACAACGTCTTTTATGGTTTGTCGGGCTTTATCTGGCCGGGCTTGGCACACTGACCATCGTTGCCTATGGCCTGCGTGCCCTGATGGGGCTTAACTAATACAAGTTTTCTATAAGTGAAACTCATTGAGAACTTGTTAGGCGCGACAGCGCCGCGCGGCCCAAGAGCGATTGGCAAGGGCTTCAGAGAAGCCCGCCCGCCGATTGACGGCTGCACTGATCGGTTTCGATCAGCGCAAACTTGGTATAAGTCAAACAACAAACGGGCCACCCAACATTCAGGGTGGCCCGTTTTCATTTCGGCTAAAGTAAAACAGCAAACCCTGCCCGTCAGGCGGTCGCAACAGGTTTGCGTGCCCAAATACCAACTGTCACGGCCAAACCGGCAACAATCATTAACGCGCTTAACCCTAAAATTACCCAGCCGGTTTGTGCCGGGCTTGCCGCCAAACCCACAATTAACCCGGAAAGCGGCAGGCTAAGATTATTAAACAAAATCACCACCCCGGTGGTTTTACCAAGGTCGCGGGCAGGAATAATGCGCTGGCGGGCCGTACGAATGTAAACCGCATACATGCCGTCAAACCCCAAAATAAAGACAAAACCCAACGCATAAACCCAGTAATTGGGGCTGAACGCGGTAATGATACCTCCTACAATAACCATGACATAACCAATGGCACCAATACGCCCGATACCCATATTCGTTGCCGCAATAATCAACAGCACAGCAACCGTTGCCAGGGCTCCCAGCGTTTGCAAAAGCGCATAATAATTGCCGGGCAAGTCAAACAGGCCGGTTACCATTGCCGCCGAGGTTGCCAGTGTCGCCCCGAAAACAAGGTTGATCGCAGCGGTTAAAATCACCAGCCGCTTTAGGCCCGGTAAATACATCACATGATGAAACGCGACCCGCAACGGGGCCATAAACGGCGTTGTGGTGACTTCGGGTTCAATCAGCTCTACGGTATTGATCCGCCGCCAAACCATCATTGCGGCTTCGCCCAGCAAAAACAAAACCACAGCCCCGCCCACAACCACCTGCCAGTTGGTCACCCCAAACAGGGTAGCCGCCGCCAGCGGGCCAATAATGATGCAGCATTGATCCACTGTTTGCGCCAGAGACTGCACCCGGTCAAACCGGGCAGTGGCAAAAATTTGCGGCAGCATCACTTCGCGCGCCATAAAACCCTGGCTTGCCAGCACCCCGCACAAGGCCGAAATCATCACCACCCAGACCGGATTGGGGTAAAAGGCAAAACAAACCAGCCCCGCTGTGGCAATAACGGCCCGGCCCAGCTGGGTCATCCGAATTAGGCGAATGGGGGAAACGCGATCCGACAAAATACCGCAAAAGGGAAAACACAGCGTACGCGGCAGGGTTTCCACCGCATAGGCCAGCCCGGAAAGGGCAACACTTTGGGTCGTCTGGTAAACGACCAAAGGCACAATAAACAGCAAAAACTGATCGCCCAAACGGGCAGAAAACATCGAGGCAAAAAACAGCCTGGCGTTAAGGGTCATCGGGTGGGGCTTTCGGCAAAACGGCGTGGTGGCGCCAAAAATGATCTTTTGACGATATACCCGCTCTGCGCGCAGTCAATTAAATCAGCAGCGCGAAAAAAGCCGCCCTGCCATGCATTTAGCGCAGATATTCAAACGGATATACTCCCCCTCCTAACGCACCTGCACCCTGTTAAAGCACAAAACTGGCTCTTGAATATTGCCCCTGCTCCACAAGCTCACACGTTAAGGCATCCTGACTATTGCGCAGGGATAGAAAGAATTTAACCATCATCCGAATGTTCCCGCCGGTCAAGCCACCCGCGACACCGATACCGCAAACACATCAACCACCGTACGAAACAGGTTAATACTGATTATGCACACGCCGGATCAACGCAGCCAACCGTTCGATCCCGGCACGAATGCGCTGCGGTTTTTCGGTCGCGAAACTAAGCCTTGCGGTATTACACCCGCCGTGATCACAGAAAAAAGCCTGACCAGGAACGAAGGCAACCTTTGCTTCCTCCAATGCCAGCTCCAGCAACTGGCGACTATCGATATTTTCTGGCAAGGTCAGCCAGATAAACATGCCCCCTTCCGGGCGGGTATAGGTCACACCTTCGGGCATAAAGTCATCAAGCGCGGCCAGCATGGTGTCGCGTTTATGGCGATAGGCATCGCGCAGGGTGTCAATATGGGCCGGGAACAATTTGTGCGCTGCCCGCAAGGCGACTTCCTGATTGATGGTTGAAACATGCAAATCCCCGGCCTGTTTCATCAATACCAGCCGTTCAATCGCCGGGCGCGGCGCACAAACCCAACCAATGCGAAGGGCCGGTGCCAGCGTTTTTGAAAATGTACCCAACTGAATGACCGTGCCGGCATTCTGATCGCCATGCGTTTCATCAAGCGCCAACAACGACGGGGCGACATCGCCGTCATAAGACAGCTTGGAATATGCTGCGTCCTCCAGAATAACCGCGCCGTATTTGCGCGCAACCTCTAGCACCGCCAAACGGCGTTCCAGACTATAGGATCGCCCGGTCGGATTTTGAAAATCCGGTGCTAAATAGGCAATCCGCGCGCCCGCCGCAAAGGCAGCGTCAAGGTCGGCAACCACCGGGCCATCTGCATCCATAGCCACACCGACATAGGTCGGACGGCGCATGGAAAACGCCTGCATCGCCCCCAGATAGGTCGGCTTTTCAACAACAATTTCCCGTCCCGGCTCCAGCAGCAGCCGGGCCAGCATATCCAGCCCCTGCTGTGCGCCACAGGTGATCAGGATGTTATCAATACCGCGCACAGCCCCGCTTGATGCCAGATCATCGACAATCCACTGGCGCAAAGCTGGCAATCCTTCGCTGATCGAATATTGCAAGCTGCGGCGGCCCGCCACATCATCGTCCATCAAATCGCGGTAAACACCGTTAAAATCACCCAACGGAAAAAGTGACGGGTCCGGCACGCCCCCGGCAAAGGATGTAATTTCCGGGCGCTCTGCCACCTTCAGCAAATCGCGAATTTCAGATGCGGTCAGGGCGCGGGCATCACGAACGATCAGGTCATTCCATTGGATGGTCATGGGCGACTCTCTATATTTAGGTCAGCTTTACTGACGTTATCAAGCGAGCAACCCGGCATTAAATCAAGTTTATTTTTCAACAGATCCAATTTTTGAAATAAAATTACGCAAGTGGCTTGTCGCGACCCGCAGGTAATACTGTTTCCAACCTCGCATCCCGCACCACCTGCCGGGCAGATTTTGGCACTCTATTGTCAACAAACCCCATAAACGCCAAACCGTCCCACAGGATATCATGACCGAACATGCAAAATTTCAGCCGTGGCTGGACTGGCTTGATCCGCGTTACGTCCAAACGCTGGATCGCCTGAAAACCTGGTCTGCCATTAATTCCGGCACCGGCAATATCGACGGCCTGGCACAAATGGTCGATGCCATCCTGCCCGCCTTTGCCGAGCTGGACGCGGAAACCAACATCATCGACCTCCCCGATGGCGAAGCTGTGTCGCCCGGTGGCGATATTTTGCCGGTGCGCTATGGCAAGGTTTTGCATTTTTCCAAACGCCCGCAGGCCCCGGTGCGTGCGCTTTTGTGCATTCATTATGACACGGTATTTGGCACCGATAGCCCCTTTCAATCCCCGCGATTGATAAATGACACCACGCTGAACGGCCCCGGTGTGGCCGATGCCAAAGGCGGCATTCTAACCATCCTTAATGCGCTGGCAGCGTTGGAACGCAGCCCCTTTGCCAACGGCATAGGCTGGGATGTGGTCCTCAACCCCGATGAAGAAACCGGTTCGGCAGGGTCATCGCCGATATTGGCGGAGCGCGCGCGTGCTGCCGATTTTGGCATGATATTCGAACCCGCTCTGGCCGATGGCACCCTTGCCGGGGCGCGCAAGGGATCGGGCAATTTTTCGATCCGCATCAAAGGCAAAGCCGCGCATGCCGGGCGCGAATTTTACGCCGGGCGCAGTGCCATGGTGGCCGCCGCACACTGTGTTACCGCCCTTGATGCCCTGAACGGCAAAACCGGCGATGCCACCTTTAACATCGGCAAAATTGATGGCGGCGGGCCAGTTAATATTGTGCCCGATACCGCCATTGTGCGCTTTAATGTTCGTGTCGCCACCCATGATGAACGCCACAGTGCCGAAACCGGCATGAGCGCCATTATCGACCAGCTAAATGCCATGGACGGCATAACCGCCGACCTGCATGGCCGCTTTGGCCGTGCGCCCAAGGAAATGGCAGGCAAAACCAAAGCCCTGTTTGAATGGGTCCGCGATCTTGGAAACAATCTTGATCTCGACATTAGCTGGAAAGCCACTGGCGGCTGTTGTGATGGCAATAATCTGGCCGAAGCCGGATTGCCCAATATCGATACCCTTGGTGTGCGCGGCGGCCTTATCCATTCCGATCAGGAATTTGTGAAACTCGACAGCCTGATCGAACGCGCCAAATTATCCGCCCTGATTTTAATGAAGGCCGGCGCCGGCGAATTGCCTGCCAGTTTTGTAAAACGGAGATTTAAGCACATGATGCGCGTGCGCCCCGCAATAATGGCCGATCTGGACCGGCTGGTTGATTTGGCATCTGGTGCGTCAAAGGGGCTAACCACCCTGCCCGCCAATCGTGGCATCCTTGAAACCCGCATTGCCGATTCCATTATCGCCTTTGAAAGCGATGTCGATGGCCCGGGTGGCGAAAGCTATTTCATGGTGCTGGAAGATACCGAAAATGGCAAGGTCGCGGGTACCTGTGCCATCTATGCCGGGGTCGGGTTATCCAAGGCGTTTTATAACTATAAAATCCTGAAAATCACCCAATATTCGCACGAACTTAACGTTACCTCGACATCGCACCTTTTGAACCTTGCCAACGATTATCAGGGTGCGACCGAGGTTGGCACGCTGTATCTGGACCCGGAATACCGCAAGGATGGCAATGGGCAGCTTCTGGCACGCTCACGCTATTTGCTGATGGGATGTTTTGCATCGCGCTTTTCCGAAATTGTCATGGCCGAAATGCGCGGCTGGCAGGACAAGGACGGTAAATCCCCGTTATGGGAGGCCCTGGGCTCGCACTTCTTCCAGTTGCCCTTCCCCGATGCCGATTATATTTCGGGCGTAGGCAACAACCAGTTCATCGCCGATCTGATGCCGAAATTCCCGATCTATATCGAACTGCTGCCCAAGGCGGCACAGGACGTGATTGGCAAAACCCATGACGAAACCCGCCCGGCCCTGAATCTGCTCAAGAAGGAAGGCTTTCGCTTTTCCAACGCCGTTGATGTGTTTGACGGCGGGCCGTGTGTTGATGTGCGCCTGGAAGATATTCGCACCATTCGCCATTCACGCCTGGCAACGGTGCGCAACCTTGTAGATCGCAACACATCCACGCGCCGCCATCTCGCCTGCACCATCGCGCTAAAAGGTTTTCAGTCAAGCTGGCTGCACATGCAACCGATTAATCGGGACACCGTCGATCTTGACCACAGCGAAGCCGCAAAACTGGGCATCTCGGCAGGCGATCAAATTCGCTACGTCACCGATTAAAACATACCAAAACGGCCCTGTCTTGTCGGGCACCAGCATAAGGGAGGGCGCATTATGTCCACCATGTCTTCCGGTCTTTACATTAACGGCACATGGGCCAATGCCGCCGGGGCGGAGTTTGCATCGCTTAACCCGGCAACCGGCGAAACTGTCTGGCGCGGCAATGCCGCCAATGCAAGTGACATTGACAACGCAATTAGTGCCGCCCGTGCCGCCCTTGGCGACTGGTCTGCCCGTCCGTTATCCGAACGCATTGACATACTGGAACGCTTCGCCCAATTGCTGGACGATCATAAAGATACACTTGCGCGCACCATCAGCACGGAAACCGGCAAACCGCATTGGGAAGCCTTGACCGAGGCGGGCGCGATGACGGGTAAAATTGCCATTTCGATCCGCGCCTATCATGAACGCACCGGCACTAAAAACACCGATGTTCCCGGCGGCGGGCGCGCCGTTTTGCGCCATAAACCGCACGGGGTTGTGGCCGTATTTGGCCCCTATAATTTCCCCGGCCATTTGCCCAATGGCCACATCGTTCCGGCCCTTTTGGCGGGCAATTGCGTGGTGTTTAAACCCTCCGAACTGACCCCGCTCGTGGCCGAGGAAACGGTGAAGCTCTGGCACAGTGCCGGGTTGCCCAAAGGCGTTTTAAACCTGACCCAGGGCGAACGCGATACCGGCATCACCCTTGCCAATCATGCGCAAATTGACGGGCTGTTTTTTACCGGCAGTGCAGCAACCGGGCGCCATCTTGCCCGCACCTTTGTCGACCAACCGCAAAAAATCCTTGCTCTTGAACTGGGTGGCAACAACCCGCTGGTGATTTGGGATGCCAGCGATTTGAATGCCGTTGCCCACCATACGGTCATGTCCGCCTTTATCACCGCCGGGCAACGGTGCACCTGTGCAAGACGACTGATTGTGCCAAAGGGGGCTGCGGGTGATGCCATCCTTGAGGCCATTCTGGCCCTGACAGACCGATTAATCGTCGCCGCCCCCGGCCATAATCCCGAACCGTTCATGGGGCCGGTTATTTCAAATACTGCGGCTGATGGCTTAATGGCGGCACAGGATAACCTGATCGAAAATGGCGGCATTGCCCTGCGCACCATGACCCGCCCCGATCCGGCCTTACCCTTTGTTACCCCGGCCATCATCGATGTTACCAATGTTAACAACCGCGGCGATGACGAATTTTTCGGCCCGCTTTTACAGGTCATCCGGGTCGATGATTTTGATGCTGCAATGGTTGAGGCCAACAACACCCGCTTTGGCCTCGCGGCTGGTTTACTATCCGATGATGCCAAGCTGTGGCAGCGCTTTTTGCACGAAAGCCGGGCGGGCATTGTCAATTGGAACAAACAGCTTACCGGGGCGTCCAGTGCCGCCCCCTTTGGTGGCATTGGCGACAGCGGCAATCATCGCCCCTCGGCCTATTACGCGGCAGATTATTGTGCCTGGCCGGTGGCCTCGCTTGAAAGCGAAACTCTTATTGCCCCGGCCAACTTGCCCAACGGAGTTCGCCCATGACCCGCGATTTTGCCTTTTCCACCAGTGTCGAGGCCAATTTTGACGGGCTGGTCGGCCCGACCCATAATTATGCCGGGCTAAGTTTTGGCAATGTCGCCTCGACGCGCAACGCCACCGCCATCTCCAACCCAAAAGCAGCCGCGTTGCAGGGGCTGACCAAAATGAAGGCCCTGCACGATATGGGCTTTGTGCAAGGGGTTCTTCCGCCCCACGAACGCCCGCATATCAAGACGCTTCGCGATGTTTTTGGCTTTACCGGCACCGATGGCGACATTCTTGCCAAGGCATGGCAGACCAACCCCAATTATGTGCTTGCCAGTGCATCGGCCTCACCGATGTGGACGGCCAATGCCGCCACCATATCGCCCAGTGGCGACACTGCCGATGGCAAGGTGCATTTCACCCCGGCCAATCTCTGCGCCATGTTTCATCGATCGATCGAACATAACGTTACCGGTCGCGCCCTTGCCGCAACCTTCCCCGATCCTGACCATTTCACCCACCACCCGGCCCTGCCCGCCGTCAGCCATTTTGGCGACGAAGGGGCCGCCAACCACACCCGTTTTTGTGATGATTACGGCACAGCAGGCATCGAATTTTTCGTTTTTGGCCGCTATGCCTTTCAGGGTAGCCATACTCAGCCCGGCAGGTATCCGGCCCGGCAAACATTTGAAGCAGGCAGCGCCATCGCCCGCCATCATGGCCTGTCGGATGCCCGCACTGTCCATGCCCAGCAAAACCCGCACCTGATTGATGCCGGGGTTTTTCATAACGATGTGATTGCGGTCGGCAATGCCAATACCCTGTTTCATTATCAGGATGCCTTTGTCGATACCCCGGCGGTGCTAGATGAAATCCGCCGCAAGCTAACCGGCATCGCCGATTTCACCAGCATCGAAGTCCTACGGGATCGTGTTCCGCTGGAGGATGTGATCAAAAGCTACCTGTTTAATTCACAGCTTTTGCGCCTGCCCGAAAATGGCGACATGATGCTGGTTCTGCCCACCGAAGCAGAAGACACCATTTCCGTCCGCGATTATGTTTACGACCTGATCGGCAAGGGCAACACGCCCATCAAGCAGGTCAAATTCTTTGACCTGCGCCAAAGCATGCAAAATGGCGGCGGCCCGGCCTGCCTGCGCCTGCGCGTCGCGCTGACCGAAGCCGAACTGGCCGCCACCAACCCTAAAACGCTTCTGGACGATAACGGTTTCACCCAACTTACCAACTGGGTCAACCGCCATTACCGCGACCACCTCACCGCCGATGATTTCCGCGATCCACAATTGCTGACCGAGGTTCGCACGGCACTGGATGAGTTGACCCAATTGTTAAGTCTGGGGCCGATTTACGATTTTCAGCGGGACTAAACCCTAAAGCCGCATTCCCTGCGGTGCCGGGATATGGCTTCAAAATTTAATGCCGCACCGGGCGTGGCACTATGGCGTTGAAGAATAAAACGCCACCCCATCCGGGAGACCCGCCATGCCCACCTCTTACGATAGCGACCGCCTGAAAAAGGCGGATTCCGCCAATATTTTGCATCCTGCCAGCGTTGTTGCCGATGTTGCGGCCAAAGGGCCGCGCATCATTGCCGAAGGCAAGGGATGCGTCATTACCGATACCGATGGCAAAAGCCAGCTTGATGCCGTTGGCGGGCTTTGGTGCATGAATATCGGTTATGGCCGCCCCGAAATTGGCGATGCCATGAAAAAGGCATCCGATCAGCTGGGCTATTTCCACACTTTTGCCGGGCATTCCAACCCCGCCCAAATCGATCTGGCCGAACGGCTGGTAGCGAAAATGCCCGACCATATCAACAAGGTGTTTTTTGGCAGTTCCGGGTCGGATGCCAATGACAGCCTGATGAAAATCGTATGGTATTATAACGGCCTGCGCGGCAAACCGGAAAAACGCAAAATCATTTCGCGCAAGCAGGCCTATCACGGTACCACCATTGCCTCGGCCAGCTTAACCGGCCTTGCATCCTTTCATCGCAATTTCGGCCTACCACTGGCGGAAGTCAAACACACCTCTCTGCCCCATTATTACCGCGAGGCCAAAACGAGCGAAAGCGAACTGGAATTTTCCAACCGCCTTGCGTGCGAGCTTGAAGAAATGATCATCGCCGAAGGGCCGGAAACTGTCGGCGCCTTCATCGCCGAACCGGTTATGGGTGCTGGCGGCGTGATTACCCCGCCCGAGGGTTATTTTGCTGCAGTTCAAAAGGTCCTTAAGAAACACGACATCCTGTTTATTTGCGACGAGGTGGTTTGTGGGTTTGGCCGCCTTGGTGACTGGTTTGGTCACCGGGTATACGACATTCGCCCAGACATGATCGCCACCGCCAAAGGCATTACCAGCGGCTATTTTCCGCTATCAGCAGCGTTCATCAGCGATGATATCTGGAATGTTTTGCGCGACGGGTCGGCGACACTGGGCGCATTTGCCCATGGCTTTACCTATTCCGGCCATCCGGTTGGATGTGCGGCCGCCCTGGCAAACCTTGATATTCTTGAAAACGAAAACCTGATTGGCAATGCCGCCGAGGTGGGCGCCTATTTGCATAGATCACTGGCACAGGCCCTGGGCGATCACGCCCATATTGGCGAAATTCGCGGGCGCGGCCTGATCGGCGCAATCCAGCTTATGGCAGACCGCGACACAAAAATCGGGTTTGATCTGAAACACAAAATCGCTGCGCGTTGCGTTGCTGCGATTGGTGAACTGGGTGTGATTTACCGCCCGCTTCCCACCGCCGACAGCCTGGCGTTCTCGCCGCCCCTGTGCCTGACCCGGAACGAGGCCGACCAGATGGTTGATGCCCTGCGCAAGGGGCTTGATCAGGTGATTGGGGGGCTTAGCAGCGACGAACGCAAGGGCCTTGCCGCCTAGGCCGACAAAATACAAGTGCTATTCACAGCCACACATCGCCCCGGTTTGCTTTTTGCAACCGGGGTTCTTTTGTTCCCTGTCGTTCCCCGCTACAATGCGCGCGCAACACGAGATTGGGCAAAATGATAAAAATAGACGCGATTAACCATAAAATCCTGCGCGCCTTGCAGGCCAATGCCAAGCTAACCAACCTTGCCCTGTCAAAGCTGGTCGGTTTAAGCCCCAGCCCCTGCCTTGACCGGGTTAAGAAGCTGGAAAAGGAAAAGGTGATCAAGCGGTATCGCGCCGTCATCAATATTGAAAAGCTATGCCCGCATGTGCGCGTTTTTGCCGAAGTAACGCTGGAAGGCAAAGGGGTGGATGATTATAAAAAATTTGCCAATGCCATTCACGACATTCCCGAAGTTGTCGCCGGATACCGCATTTCCGGCCCGTATGACTATATGCTGTGTCTGGTGTGTCGCGATGTGCAGCACTACCATTCCCTGTCCGAAGAGATGATTTACGGCAACCTCGGCATTACCAAATTCATCGGCCATGTTGCCCTGGCCCAGACCAAGGAATTTAAAGGTTTTCCGGTTTAATATCCCGAAACAATAATCACCTACCGCATTCAAGCCCTTTAATTGCACAAATTAAAACTGGAATTCGCCACAGAGACAACAAATTTACTGTGAATTGTCAAATGGCGCTTGCATCGGGACGCAATCCGTATTACCCGGTTTGTAGTTGTGAAATTAATTCAATAACACTTTAAATGTGTTATTTACCGTCAGGAAAGACAATGCAGCCTAATCTGACCCATCTCCGCCAGCTAGAGGCAGAGAGCATTCATATCATTCGCGAAGTGGCGGCATCCTTTGAGCGCCCGGTGATGCTTTATTCCATCGGCAAGGATTCATCGGTTTTGCTGCATTTGGCGCGCAAGGCCTTTTATCCGGCTCCGCCGCCGTTTCCCCTGATGCATGTCGATACGACATGGAAGTTTCGCGAAATGATCGAATTTCGCGACAAAGTTGCCAGGGAATATGGCTTCGAGCTGATTGTGCATATCAATGAAGAAGGCGTGAAACAGGGTGTTGGCCCATTCACCCATGGTTCAAGTGTGCATACAGACGTTATGAAAACCCAGTCGCTTAAACAGGCGCTCAACAAATACAAGTTCGATGCAGCCTTTGGCGGTGCACGCCGCGACGAGGAAAAAGCCCGTGCGAAGGAACGCGTATTTTCCTTCCGCACCGAAACCCATCGCTGGGACCCGAAAAACCAGCGCCCTGAATTGTGGAACATTTATAATTCCCGCATTAACAAGGGCGAAAGCATCCGTGCCTTTCCAATCTCGAACTGGACGGAACTTGATATCTGGCAATATATCTATCTTGAACAAATTCCCATCGTTCCGCTGTATTACGCCGCCAAGCGCCCGATTGTTGAACGTGACGGCACGTTGATCATGGTTGATGATGACCGGATGCCGCTACGCGATGGTGAAGTGCCGGAAATGAAATCCGTCCGGTTCCGTACCCTTGGTTGCTATCCGTTAACCGGAGCCGTTGAATCCGAGGCCGCAACCCTGCCCGAGATCATTCAGGAAATGCTGCTGACCCGGTCCAGCGAACGCCAGGGCCGCATGATTGACCATGACGAAGCCGGTTCAATGGAAAAGAAAAAGCAGGAAGGCTACTTCTGATGGCACATAAATCCGACCTGATTGCCGATGATATTCTTGGCTATCTTAAAGCCCAGGAAGAAAAAAGCCTGTTGCGTTTCATCACCTGCGGCAGCGTTGATGATGGCAAAAGCACCCTGATTGGCCGCCTGTTATGGGATTCAAAACTGATTTTTGAAGACCAGTTGGCAGCGTTAGAAGTAGATTCCCGCAAGGTTGGCACCCAGAACGGCGAAATTGATTTTGCCTTGCTGCTCGACGGGCTTCAGGCCGAACGCGAACAGGGCATCACGATTGACGTTGCCTATCGTTTCTTTTCGACCGACAAGCGAAAATTCATCGTCGCCGACACCCCGGGCCACGAACAATATACCCGCAACATGGCAACCGGTGCGTCGTCCGCCGATGTCGCTGTGATTTTGATTGATGCGCGCAAAGGCATTTTAACCCAGACCCGCCGCCACAGCTTTATTACCTCTCTTTTGGGTATTCGCAATGTGGTACTGGCGGTCAATAAAATGGACCTGGTCGATTATGACCAGGCCACCTTTGACCGTATCGTTGGCGAATATCGGGAATTTGCCCAGCAACTGAATTACAAGTCGATCCAGGCTATTCCAATGTCGGCCCTTCGCGGCGATAACATTATCGAACCCAGCCCCAACACCGGCTGGTACGATGGCCCCAGCCTGCTTGGCCATCTTGAAACGGTTCAGGTTGAACAGGAAGCGATTGAAAAACCGTTCCGCCTGCCCGTTCAATGGGTCAACCGCCCCAACCTCGATTTCCGCGGTTTCTCGGGCACGGTATCGTCGGGTGTTGTCAAACCGGGTGATAAAATTGTTGTTTCGTCATCGGGCCAAACCAGTACGGTCAAGGAAATCGTGACATTTGATGGCAATCTTGACCAAGCCGTTGCCGGGCAAGCCATTACCCTGACGCTGGAAGACGAAATTGACATTTCACGCGGCGATGTTTTGGCATCCAGCGAAGCCCGCACCGATTATGCCGACCAGTTTGAAGCCAAAATCATCTGGATGCACGAAGACGAAATGCTGCCGGGCCGCCCCTATCTGATCAAGATGGGCGGGCAACTTTCGGGGGCGCAAATCAGCACCCTGAAATACAAGGTCAATGTTAATACGCTCGAACATGTGGCCGGTAAAACGCTGGAACTAAACGAAGTCGGTATTGCCAATATTGCGGCTGACCGTGCGCTGGCGTTTGACCCCTATGACGATAACCGCCATACCGGGCGTTTCATCATCATCGACCGCTATACCAACGCCACCGTTGGCGCCGGGATGGTCAACCATTCATTACGCCGCGCGACCAATATCAAGTGGCAGGAAATGGATGTTAACAAACAGGCGCGCGCCACCCAGAAAGGCCAGAAATCGGCTGTGCTGTGGTTTACCGGTCTGTCGGGTGCGGGCAAATCCACCATCGCCAATCTGGTGGAAAAGAAGCTCAATGCCCTTGGTAAACATACCTACAGCCTTGATGGCGACAATGTGCGTCATGGCTTAAACAAGGACCTTGGCTTTACCGATGCCGACCGGGTGGAAAATATCCGTCGTGTCGGCGAAACCGCCAAGCTGTTTGTCGATGCCGGGTTGATCACGCTGGTTTCCTTCATTTCACCGTTCAAAAGCGAACGGCAAATGGCGCGCAGCCTGCTTGAAAATGGCGAATTTATCGAGGTGTTTATCAATACCCCGCTTGAAGTCTGTGAAGAACGCGATGTAAAGGGCCTTTATAAAAAGGCCCGTGAAGGCAAAATCGCCAATTTCACCGGCATTGACAGCCCCTACGAGGCCCCGGAGAACCCGGAAATTACGGTAAACACGTCGGATCAAAGTGCTGAGGACGCCGCCGAAATGGTTGTGAACCAGCTTGAAGATCTTGGCATTCTTGCCGCATGGTTCCCGGAAATCTGACAATACACACCACCAGACACATCCCGACGCAATCACACCCGGCACATTGTTGCCGGGTGTTTTTTATACATAAGGTCTCAATTGTAATATTTGTGGTTGCACGATAATCTAAGTTCGCCGCAAGCATTTGAAACAAGGAGACAAACAGGTGGTAACAGGTCGCAGTATCCGTCTCTTCCTTGTTGATGGAACGCCGAACGGCATACTAACCGCCGAAATCATGAACTGGACAGGACATGTATTATCTGCCCCCAGAACACGATTGCCTGATTTCGTAAAACGCGCTGAAACAGGACGAACAGGCATTTATTTTCTCACGGGTCCGGATGAAATATCCCCAAATAAAAACCGCGTCTATGTTGGGGAAAGTGACAATGTCGCAAACCGCCTGATCACTCATAACAACGATCCTCGCAAAGCATTTTGGGACAAAGCCTGTGTGATTTCCAGCAAAGACCAAAACCTGACCAAAGCTCACGTACGCTATCTGGAAAGCAGACTGATTAACATCATACAAAATGCCGGACGCGCAATACTCGACAACAATACCGCCCCCGAATACGGGTATCTTCCCGAATCTGATTTGGCCGACATGGAATTCTTCATCGAACAAATCCGAATTGTTCTGCCTGTATTAGGCCTCGATTTTCTGCGTGACAAAACCAAAAGCGAAGCACCAAAGCCAGAATCATCTTCTGACACTTTAATGACCTATGTGAACGATGCTGTGCCAACTTTTGTCCTTCGCAGCAAAAAACACGATCTTGAAGCAACAGCACAACAAATCAACGGCGATTTTGTTGTGCTGGCAGGCTCAGATGCGAGGTTTACATGGGAAGGCGTTAAAGGAGGATACGAAGCCCTGCACGATCAACTCGTCGCCGATAAAATCCTTGTCAACAACGGAGAGAACCGCCGCATTTTTGCCGAGGATTATAGTTTCAGCAGCCCCAGTGCCGCTTCCAATGTTATTTTAGGGCGCTCAGACAATGGGCGAATTTCCTGGCGAATAAAGCCGACAGGAGAAACCTATGCCGACTGGCAAAATTCTCAAATCGAGCATTCCATGATTAATGCCGAAACTTAACGGATGGCACAGAAGAAGGTCATGCATATTAACAGAACAGGCATGTCACCAAAGTGGCCTGCTGCCGATTAAACCTGTGCTTTAGATTTTTTACCAATCTCAAGTGCGATATCGAGCAAGGGCTGACAGCGCGAAATATCAAAGCGCAGGTTGGTATCACGGGCATTGGCAAAAATCGCCCGCAAATCGTTATCGCCAACCGGTTCAACAAGGGCGCCAAAATTTTCCTGTAAAAACACCTGATATTTTTCGGGTAACAGCTGCTGCCGGTTTTTACGATTAAGCAGATAGAGTTCTGACAGCTTAAAGTTCTGTTCCATATTGCGATATAAAAGGGTTTGATAATTGGCGTGCATTTCAAGCTCGCCGTACCGGTTTACAAACAGAATCGGAAACATCACCGACAGTTCCGGCAGGCAACGATTGGCATAAACCTGCCCGCCCCAGTATTTTTCCGCCAGTTTGCCATACATGTTATAATCGCGGATGCCATAAAACCCCGATTTCGCCCAAGGCAAAATCTCGATCTGGGGCTTGCTGGGATTAACCGTATCATTGGCAACATCAACATACAGGTTACCCATCTGAAAGGCATTCTGGAAATAGTTGTTGCGCAAATTGCCCCACACTCGTTTGGCAATGCCGCCATTGGCGCAAAAATCATGCAGGGCTTTCATCGCCGGTGTAGTCGGGTTTTGCATCTGATTTTGCAACATGTCGCGCACACCTTTGGTAATCTCAAGACAATATCCCTTGGGATAAGTGCGGCGCGGATTATTGCGGACTTCAGCCGAATTTTTATAACTATTATCAAAAGCCGTGCGCATTTGCTGAAGATCGGCCCTTAATGCGTCGATATGTGGTGCCAGATAGGTTTTGGAAAGCTTGTTCTGGCGAAAATTGATCTCCACCGGGGCTTCCTCGCCCGCACGGGCCGCAATTTGTTCAAGGGTCAGTTCCTGCGCGCCCATCAAGCCTACCTTTTTTCTGTTTGCCGTTTCTGCACGCACCATACACAGCATTTAACGTGTCGGCATGCCTAAAAATACAGCAGGCCAGTTTGACCGATTTTGAATGCGGGATATCACAACAGAACCAAAGGTTTCATTGCCAAACCAGTTCACGCGCAGACGATACAGCATGACGCAAAAAATTCATCAAGCCTGAAAATCGCGGTTTCCCGCGTGAAATGGGTCATAGTAACGCATCTGCCCAATGTTGTTTTATCAGGTTTTCCATTGCATCAACCCGCCATAAGCCCCATGTTCTATCCAAGCCTTTTGGACAGGGTCCATAACTGCAAATTCAGGATCGCGAACAGAAAATTTTAAATATAGCTGTTTGCCTTATACGGGCGTTTCGTCGCCCACTCACCGTTGCAATGTATGTTGCATTAACCGGTGCTGATGAATTGCAAAGGCCGGTATCAGAACCGGGGTTTACCATTACCCCAAACCTTCCCTGAACGGTAAAACTGGAACGCAAATATGCCTGTGACGACCACCGCCCCGGCACCCGACGCACCAAACCATCATGATGATATTATTTACCCGTCATTGATCCCCTTTACACTGGTGCATCTGGCGTGTTTTGCCGCCATCTGGACGGGCATTACCTGGCAGGCCGCCATTTTGGGGCTGGTCTTATATGTCGTTCGCATGTTTGGCGTTACGGGTGGGTATCATCGCTATTTTTCACACCGCGCCTTTTCAACCAATCGGGTGTTTCAGTTTGTTCTGGCCGTTCTGGCACAAAGCAGTGCGCAAAAAAGCGTTTTGTGGTGGGCGGCAAAACACCGCCATCACCACAAATATTCCGATACCGTCGATGATGTGCATTCCCCGCGCCATCGCGGCTTTATCTATAGTCATGTTGGCTGGATCTTTGCCCGCAAACACGACAATGCAGATCTTTCGGCGGTAGGCGATTTAACCCGTTATCGCGAATTGATGTGGCTGCATAAATTTGAAACGGCCCCGGCGATTATTCTGGCGGTTGCCTGTTTCCTGATTGCTGGCTGGTCCGGTCTTGTGGTTGGTTTTTTCTGGAGCACGGTTGCCTGTTACCATGGCACATTCGGCATTAATTCGCTGGCCCATGTAAGCGGGCGCAAACGTTATGTGACGGGCGATGATTCCCGCAATAACTGGATTTTGGCGATTTTCACCCTGGGCGAAGGCTGGCACAATAACCATCACGCCTATCAAAGCAGTGCGCGCCAGGGTTTTCGCTGGTGGGAATATGATCCGACCTATTATGCGCTGTGTGTTTTGTCGTGGGTTGGGCTGGTTTACGATTTAAAACAACCGCCCAAACAGGTTTTGCGCAATGAACAGCGTCTTGGCACCAAGGTCATTAACCGTGCCGCCGAACAGCTGGCCGCACATTTTGATTCGGACCGCATCGCCAAGGCGATTAGCGCCACCTTGCACGGGCCCGAACTGCAAAACCTGCAACAGGCGCTGGCCAATGCCCGCAACCGTACCAGTGATGCACTGGACGGGTTCCATTTGCCGCACCTGCCCAGCCGCGATGAATTTATGGCAACCGCCCGGCAAATGTTTGCCAAAACCAAATCGCTGGACGACATTATTGACCGTGCCTACGATTATTTTCTGGCATCAGTCGGTAACCGCCTGGCTGTGGCTCCTGTCCCGGCGACATAACCCGACACATAGCCTGCTGCAGCGGCAATATCGGGTAACACCCTCACAAACAATCCCCGGCGCAATACCGTGCCGGGGATTGTTTGTTTGCCCACTCTAAACCCGATACGCAGCGCACCGCGCGCATAGATATATGAGGCGCGACAAAATCAGCTTCGCACCAAAAATCGTTCCAACCCATCCATTGCCCGATGAATCCGTTCTTCCGACACGGCATAGCAGGCGCGAATATAACCAGCCCCTTCCGGGCCAAATGCCTCGCCCGGGGCCAACCCAATGCCTTCGTCAAGCAACAGGTTTTTGGCAAATACCAAAGTATCAGAAACACCATCGACCTTAAAAAAGGCGTAAAACGCCGCCTCTGCCTCGGGCAGTATAATACGCGGCATGCTGGATAATCGTTCGACCAGCACATCGCGCGACCGGGCATAACGATTACGCGATGACACCACAAAATCCTCGCCATCGCGCAGCGCAACAATACCCGCCTGCTGAATAAACCCGGCCGGGCACGACACATTAAATTCCATCAGCTTTTCAAGCTCGCCGGTAATGGCAGCGGGGGCTGTAATCCAGCCCAGCCGCCAGCCCGTCATCGCCCAGGCCTTGGAAAAACTGTTAATCACCATGATGCGGCTGTTTTCCGTCATAAACGGTACAAAGGATGGCGCATGGTTTTGCCCGTTATACACCAGCCGGGCATATACCTCGTCGGCGATAATCCATATGCCGTGTTTGTCGGCAAATTCCACCAGCCGCGCCTGATCATCGGCGGGCATCATCCAGCCGGTCGGGTTGTTGGGCGTATTAAGCAAGATCACCTTTGTATTCGCCCCACACGCAGCAAACAATGCATCCAGATCAAGCTGCCACCCACCCTTTTCACCATCGGCCCGTAAGGGCACCGTTCTAACATCAGCCCCCAAAACCCGGGGAATGGCAACAATGTTGGGCCAAATCGGGGCCGTGGTCACCAGATGGTCACCCGCCCCCAAAACTGCCTGCAATGTCACCATAATGGCGTTCAGGCCCGATACGGTGACAATCACGTTATCCGGGCCTAACATGGTTTGATACAGGCCGTTCATATAGCCCGCCAGGGCGTCGCGCAGCGGCGCAATTCCGGCATTGGGCTGATAAAATGTGTCGCCCGCCGCCAGCGCATCCATTGCAGCCTGGCGAATAAACTCAGGTGTTGGCTGATCGGGTTCACCAAACCATAACGGCACCACATTTTCCCGGCCCATACCCAAATGCGCAACTTCGCGAATTTGCGATGGGGTAATATCACGCACCACCTGGCGAATGCCTTGATGAACGAAAGGGTTACGGGTGGCAAAGTTGGCGTTGCTCATGTCGGTATATCCATTCGTCAAAACAATCTTCCAGGCAATTTCAGCGCGAAAAAATGCCACACGTCAACAACCGTCCTTATGAAATTAATAAAAATGCATAAGCGAGAATTTTCATCAAAAGCAACATCTGGCCACATCCATGCCAATTGCACATGGGTTCTTTGTTACACCGATGATTGACATTTTAAATGCGGTAGAACGATAATCTACCACACTATTTTTAGTGGACAAACCCACCCCTGCAAGATCGGACCTTTTCCCATGCATCACGCGCCTGCTTCTGCGAATAAAAACTCGGGCTGGACTTTATTTCTACCCAAACTGGTCACGGTTTTTCGCGAAGGCTATGGACTGGCAAATTTACGCCAGGATGCAATTTCGGGCCTGACCGTTGCCGTCGTTGCCCTGCCTTTGTCCATGGCGCTGGCCATTGCCAGTGGGGCGAGCCCGGATAAAGGCCTGATCACGGCTATTATTGCCGGTTTTTTCATTTCAGCATTTGGCGGCAGCCGCTTTCAAATTGGCGGGCCAACAGGTGCCTTTGTGGTGGTGGTGTTTAATGTCATTGCCCAATACGGTTATGACGGCTTGATCATTGCCACCCTGATGGCAGGCGTCATGCTGATTATTGCCGGGTTGGCGCGGTTTGGCACCTGGATCAAATATATCCCCGAACCGGTGGTCACCGGGTTTACTTCGGGTATTGCCGTTATCATTTTTACCAGCCAGATCAAGGATCTGTTCGGGCTGAAAATGGCTGAAATGCCTGCCGAGTTCATTGCCAAAATCGAAGCCATGTGGCAGGCACGCGACACCCTGGACCCGGTTAATCTGGCGATTGCCGTTGGCGCACTGGCCATAATCATCCTTGCCCGGCGAACTGCCCCCAAACTGCCCAGCTTTTTAATCGCGGTAAGCATTGCCTCGCTTATCGTTGCTGTGGGTAACCTGCCGGTTGACACCATTGGTTCGCGTTTTGGCGGCATTTCAGCCGAAATCGGCCTGCCTCACCTGCCCACCGTCACCACGGCACGCATCATGGAGCTAATGCCCAGCGCCTTCACCATTGCCTTTCTCGCCGGAATCGAAAGCCTGCTTTCGGCCATGGTCGCCGATGGCATGACCGGGCGGCGTCATCGGTCAAACTGCGAACTGGTGGCACAGGGTTTGGCAAATCTGGCATCAGGTGTGTTTGGCGGCCTACCTGCGACCGGGGCCATTGCACGTACGGCAACCAATATTCGCTCAGGGGCGAAATCGCCTGTTTCGGGTATGCTGCATGCCGTGTTTTTGCTGATCTTCATGCTGTTACTGGCCCCTTTGGCCAATTACATTCCGCTAGCTGCCCTTGCTGCTGTTTTAATGGTTGTCGCCTGGAATATGAGCGAGATTGACCGCTTCGCCCGCCTGCTGCGTGGTCCAATAGGCGACCGGCTGGTGTTGATTGTTACCTTTGGCTTAACCGTGATGGTCGACTTAACCGTTGCCATTCAGGCCGGTGTGGTGCTGGCAGCCATCCTGTTCATGCATCGCATGTCTGAAAGCGTGATCATTTCACAAACTTCGGCCGGCAATGCCATCGGCGATGACGGTTCCCGTGCGGGATCATCAGGTGTGCTCATTCGCCAGGACCAGCCCGACACATCGTCGGACCGTCCAATTTCCCGCGATGGCATCCCCGATAATCTGGAAATTTACCGTCTGTCCGGCCCATTATTTTTTGGTGTCGCCAACCGTTTAACCGACGTGATCGACAGTGTGGCAGGTTACCCGCGTGACTTTATTCTATGCATGGATGATGTACCCATGATCGATGCCAGCGGCGCATCCCGCATCGAACATTTCATTTCAACCTGCAACCGGCACGGCACAAGGCTGTTTCTGGTTGGGCTTCGCCAGCAACCGCAAAAGGTGCTGGCAGGCATGGGCATTCTGGAACGCTCAGGTCTTTATGTTGAAACCGACATCACCGCCGCACTCCATAAAATAACGCCATCTGCCGCCTAAACCATAAAGCCCCGAACATGAAAACATGTTTCGGGGCTTTTGCGATATACCGCGCGGACAGACCATCGCATCATTTTGTGCTCACAGCATCACATCCCGTCCCGCTGTTTCCATCGCCCCATCCACATCTGTATCGCAAAGACAGATTTCATAGGCAGCAATAAAACTTTGCTATAGCGTATGTTTTTTGGAAACCAATTCCGAATTACGGCGTTTCTATTAACGTATTGCTTTGCCCGACCGTGGTCGCAAGAACCCTGCATACATTCCTGACTGACCAGACAGACAGGAATAAGTGCAAGATGGCGGGAATTTCATACACCCAACAATCGACAAATCAGGGAAATATTTATGTCAGAAGTGGTGATTTCGGCCCGCTCGGTCAGCAAGCGATTTGGCAGTGGCACGCACGCCGTCCACGCACTTGACGATGTTTCAGTTGATATCTTTCAAAACGAATTTTTCACCATGCTCGGCCCTTCGGGCTGCGGCAAAACCACATTGCTGCGCCTGATTGGCGGGTTTGAACAGGCAACGGCCGGTGAAATTGCCCTGGAAGGCCAGGTTTTAAACGATTTGCCACCGTTCAAACGGCCGATTAACACCGTTTTTCAATCCTATGCCCTGTTTCCGCATTTAACCGTGCGCCAAAACATTACCTTTGGCCTGGAAATGCAAAATATCTCGCGCCCGGATGCCGCCAAACGGGCCGATGAAATGCTGGAACTGGTGCGCCTGTCACAATTTGGCGATCGACAACCCAGCCAGCTTTCCGGGGGGCAGCAACAACGCATCGCCTTGGCCCGCGCATTGGCCCCCGCGCCCAAGGTATTATTGCTGGACGAACCGTTATCCGCCCTTGATTTGAAATTGCGCAAGGAAATGCAGATCGAACTTAAACGTCTGCAAACCGAAACCGGCATTACCTTTGTTTTTGTCACCCATGACCAGGAAGAAGCCCTGGCGATGTCGGACCGGATCGCGGTGATGAAAGCGGGCAAAATCCTGCAAATTGGTACTCCACGCGACATTTACGAAACCCCGACCCATCGCTTTGTTGCCGACTTCATTGGCGATAGCAACTTTTTGCAAGGCGACATCAAACAAAATGGTAGCCATGCTGTGCTGACCCTGCCCGGTGGGCAAAATGTCAGCCTTGCCAACGTAGACACCGGTACCCGGCTTTCGCAAACGGCCACCATCGGCATTCGGCCCGAACGCCTGATGCTTCATCCCGCCGGCACCAGCGACAGCGCCTTGCGCGGCAAAATTGCCGATGTGGTTTATTTTGGCACCGACACCACCTATCACATCGCCATTGACGACCAGACAGCCCTGCTCGCCCGGGTGCAAAACCGCGACGGCAGCACAATGGCCTATGCCAAAGGTAACGATGTTGACATCAGCCTGCCTGCGGGTGCCATTCGTGTGCTGGTGGATTAAGCAATGGAAATATTCACACGTCACAAACGCTTTTGGCTGGTTGCCCCTGCCGTAATTTATATCGGCTTTTTCATGGGGTTGCCGCTGGTGCAAATGGCCTATGTCTCAATCCTTGAACGCGGGGCCAATGGCGGGGTTAATTGGGGAAGTTTCTCGTTTGATTCCTATATTTCGTTCATTTTTGAACGCGATCTGATGGACAATCTGATGGTCAATACCGACTATCTGCAAATTTTCCTCCGATCCTTTGGTTTATCCGCCCTTACCACGGTGCTGGCCCTGATTTTGGGCTTTCCAACCGCCTTCTACATTGCCATGCAGCCGCAAAAACGGCGCAACATGTTTATCTTTCTGGTCACCATCCCGTTCTGGACCAACATTTTGGTCCGCAACTATGCCTGGATGCTGCTTTTGCGCAATGGCGGGTTGATTGACCATTTTCTTGCATCTGTTGGTATTCAAACCGGCGGGCTTGATATTCTCTATACGCCCTATGCCGTCTCTATCGGGCTGACCTACACCTATTTGCCTTTCATGGTGCTGCCAATTTATGCCAGCCTGGAAAAGCTTGACCACCGCCTGATCGAGGCAGCCTTTGATCTGGGTGCAAACAAGCGTAAAGCGATGACGCGCATCATTTTACCGCTCGCCACCCCTGGTATTGTCGCAGGGGCCATTCTTGTTTTCATTCCCTGCCTTGGGGCCTATGTCACGCCCGAACTATTGGGCGGCGGTAAATTCATGATGATTTCCAATCTGATCGGCAGCCAGTTTGGGGCGGCGCGCAATTGGCCGTTTGGCTCGGCACTTGGTTTTGTTCTTCTCGCCATGGTGCTACTCGCCATGCTGGTTTATTCGCTAAAATTCAAAAAACTGCCCGAGGACGCATCATGAAAATAGATCGCGCCAATCCGCTCTGGCGGTTTCACGGAATTACACCGATGGCGATTTTCTTTTTCGCCTATCTGTATTTGCCCATCATTGTTTTGCTGGTTCTGTCCTTTAACGAAAACCGCCTTGCTACCATCTGGACCGGTTTTTCCACCAAATGGTACAGCGTCGTTCTGGGCAATGACGACATGCTACGCTCAGCCAAAAACTCACTGATTATTGCATTATCGTCCACCATTATTGCCACCATTGCCGCCACTCTTGCCGCGATGGGCATGGCACGGGGCCGGTTTCGTGGTGAAGGTGGCGTGGCGGCAATGCTAACCCTGCCATTGCTGGTGCCCGAAATTGTCACCGCCATTGCGACCTTGCTGTTTTTTATCGTCATTGGCGTCAAACTGGGGCTGCTCAGCATTATCATCGCCCACACAGTTTTTTGCATCCCGTTTGCCTATCTGCCCATTCGTGCACGGCTGGACGGCATGGACCCGGCATTAATCGAGGCCGCCAACGACCTTTATGCCAATGAATGGCAGGCCTTCAAACGCATCACATTTCCGTTGCTATGGCCGGGAATATTATCTGGCGCGATGTTGTCTTTCATCATTTCGCTAGATGATTTTGTGATTTCGTATTTTGTTGGCGGGGCTGGATCCACCACCTTGCCAATTTACATTTTCGGCATGATCCGCATTGGCATCACGCCCGAGGTCAACGCCATTTCAGCACTAATGCTGATCATCTCCATCGTCTTTGTCAGCATTTCGTTTTTGATCGACCGGGTGCGCTATTAACGATCTGCCCCGGCAATTTACCCGAATTAAATCGCGTGTGGTTGGGGGACGGGCCGCATGCCAGAACATAAATCATACCGTCCAATCAGGGAGTTTTAAGATGAAACTACGTTCTATCCTTTTAGGGGCATCCGCCTTTGCCATGCTTGGCATGGGCGCCACCGCGGCCAAAGCCGACGGCGAACTGTTTTTCTATAACTGGTCAAACTATTTCCCGCCCGAACTGTTTGAAAAGTTTGAAAAGGAAACCGGCATCAAGGTGACGCTGGATGTGTACGATTCCAATGAAACCATGCTGGCAAAACTCCAGGCCGGGGCATCGGGCTATGATATTGTCGTGGCGTCGGACTATATGGTCGATGTCATGATCAAGGAAAAGCTGGCAACCGAATTTGATGCCAAAAGCCTTGAAAACTTCAAGAATGTCGCCAAACCGCACGACACCATGAAATACGACCCGGAACGGAAATATTCCGTTACCTATTTGTGGGGCACTACCGGTTTTACCTATGATTCAGACGTGGCCAAAGAAAAGCTTGATGACAGCTGGAAAGAGTTTTTTGAACCGCGCGAGGAATTTCAGGGTAAAATCGGCGCGCTGAATGACGAAGTCGAAATGTATGCCGCTGCGTCCTATTATGCCGGGGTGGATAAATGCACCGAAGACCCGGCCGAAGCGCAAAAGATCCTTGATGTTTTGCAAAAACAGAAACCCTATATCGCGGTTTACAGTTCAGAAGGCACGATTGACCGCATGGCGGCCAAGGAAGTTTCGATGCACATGCAATGGAACGGCGCTTCGCACCGCACCAGGGAAAGTCTACCCAGTGCTGTTTTTGTTTACCCCAAAGAAGGGCTTACCTTCTGGTCGGATCATTTTGTTATTCCGTCCGGTGCGCCCGACCTTGAGAATGCCAAAACTTTTATTAACTGGATGATGCAGCCCGAAAATGCTGCCGCCGCCTCGAACTATGCCGGCTATATGAACGGCATCAAGGGGTCGGATGCGTTTCTTGACGATGCGCTAAAAGCCGACCCGGCCGTGAACATGCCCGAGGAATATGCCGACCGGCTGGTTCCGGGCAAAAACTGTTCGCCCAAGGCGCGTGATTTGCGCAACCGCGTCTGGACCAAGTTGAAAACCTGACCCGTTGCCGTCGCCGCCCCTGCGGCACCAGATCCAAACCGGCAGCCGGAACATATCTGTTCCGGCTGCCATCTGTGCCCCGCCTTCAAATAGCGGACGTCCCCATGCCCCATGATTTGACCGACACTTTAAACATCGCCCTGTGGGCCACCAATCTGGGTGTGCCCCTGACCGGGATTGACGACTGGATCAGCCATATTGACCGCAAAATGAAACAGGCCCGTGCCGATGGTGCCGATATTTTTATGCTGCCGGAATATGCCAGCGAACAATGGATGGCCTTTAAACCCGATGGTCTGCGCCCGGAAGATGAAATTGCCTGGATGGCTGATCAGGCCCCGACCGCGCAAGATGCCGCCACCAACCTTGCCACCCGTCACGATATGATGCTGGTTGCCGGTAGCATGCCCTGGCACATTGGCGATGACCCGCGGCGCGGGCAAACCAACCGCGCCCTGGCCTTTTTGCCCAATGGCAAAATCATCGCGCAGGATAAACTAAGCCTGACGCCGGGCGAACAGGAACCCGACACCTGGAACCTGACGCCGGGCAAAAAACTGTCGATCATTAAATGGCGCGGCTTGCGCATTGCCATTCTTATTTGCCTTGATATTGAAATGCCCGCGCTTTCCTGCCTGCTGGCCAAACAAAATGTCGACCTTGTTCTGGTCCCGTCCATGACCGGCAAGGCCTCAGGGTATCATCGGGTGTTTAGCTGTGCCAAGGCCCGTGCAGTGGAACTAATGTGTGTTGTGGCGGCGTGCGGCACCACTGGCACGGCAGTGAACACCACGCAAAACCCCACCAATTACAGTGGCTGTGCTGTTTACATCCCGTGCGAACCCGATTTGGGCCATACCGGCATTTTCGCCATCACCACGCCGGATGGCGGCGACGGTGCCGATGGCCCGGTTTTGCTGGCCCATAATGTGCCGGTTGGCAAAATTCGCCAGTTGCGCGCAGGTGATGCCGAGGTATGGCCCGGCAACTGGTCCGCCAGGCAGGTGGAAATAACAGAAGCCTAACCACGTACCGTTGAAATGGTCCCACCGTTATTTTGGAACTGGCCCTTCGCATGGGGCCAGTTTTGTCGCAAATTGTGGTCCATTATTTTATCAACAGGATCCACGCCATGACGACACCACCGCATAATAAATTTGACCAACCCATTGGCGTTACCGTTGAAAACTGGCAGGCCTGCGCCCTGCCCCCGGCAACCGCAATGACCGGGCAGCATTGCCAGGTGGAACCGATCGATCCACAAAAACACGCTGCCGACCTGTTTTCAGGTAACCGCGTTGCTGCCGATGGCGAACGGTTCACTTATTTGGGAACCGAAGCGTTTGACGATGTTGAAAGCTATCTCAAATGGCTGGAAACCATGCGCGGACCAGACCCGATGTTGCATGCCATTATCGACCTTGCATCGGGCAAGGCCGTGGGTGTTGCTGCTTTCATGCGGATCGACACCGCGCACGGCCTCATTGAAGTCGGCAATATCAACTATACCCCGGCACTGTCGCAAACCATTGCCGGCACCGAGGCCATGTATCTGATGATGAAACGGGCCTTTGACGAGCTGGGATATCGCCGCTACGAATGGAAATGCGACGATAAGAACCTGCCATCGCGTGCCGCGGCGGCCCGTTATGGCTTTGTTTACGAAGGCACCTTTCGCCAGCACATGGTTTATAAAGGCCGCAACCGCGATACAGCATGGTTTTCCATCACCGATCAGGAATGGCCAATTGTACGCGCCGCGTTCGAAGCCTGGCTTGACCCGCAAAATTTTGATGCCAACGGCAAACAAATTAACAGCCTGCAAAAATTGCGGCAATCTCTTGCCAATCATTAAATCTGGCCCATGCCGCGCCACCGTAAACGCCGCCTTCATCCGGGCGGCGTTTTTTATGACAGGCATTGTGACGTTCTGGTGATTATGCAACGAATTAAAGGCAGGGTATAAGGGCGGCTAATAATCGTTTTACAAACCGGAGTACCCGATGTTTGATGCCCGACTGCGCCCCCTGATCGACCCGCCGTTAAATGCGCTGGCCCGCCGCCTGTCGGGCAGTGGCATTACCCCCAACATGGTCACGGCACTTGGGTTTCTGATCGGCTTGATGGCAGCCTTTGCACTGGTCATTGAACAATATTATGCCGCCGCAACCCTGATCATCCTTAGCCGCCTTGCCGATGGCATGGACGGGGCCATTGCCCGCCATGCCGCCCCGCGCAGCCGCCACCCCAATGCAAAAACCCAGGAAAGCGACCTTGGCGGTTATTACGATATTGTTGCCGACTTTCTGTTTTATTCGGGCATGGTGCTGGCCTTTGCCGTCGGCCGCCCCGAACATGCATTAATGGCAGCGTTCCTGATTTTCTGTTTTGTCGGCACCGGCAGCAGTTTTTTGGCCTATGCCATTGTTGCGGCCAAACGCGGCGATAACCACGACAAACAGGGTAAAAAAAGCTTCTATTACCTGACTGGTATTACCGAAGGCAGCGAGACGATTGGTGTTCTGCTGGCATTTTGCATTTTCCCCGCCTATTTCGCCCCGATTGCTGCAGTTTTTGGCGCACTATGCCTGATCACTACCTTTGGTCGCGTATTACAAGCCACACGGGATTTCGGCTAAAAGCACAACAGGAACCCAAAACGCCAAAATTTTAAATTTATTCCTCTGCTTGAAATCTGATTGCCCAACCTTGACGTAATCATCACGAGACACCTAATACATTTGTATATAATTAGCGTTTTATGATGAAAAAAACTACCCGTTTGGTTAATGGGATAAAGCAGAAGGGTTTCCGTCCTTGGGCAACGACGAATTTATTTTTCTCGACGACGACAACAATGCACCTTTGCCATGCGAGCAAAATACACAGCACGGTACATTGTCGCCGTGGCGGATCCTGATTGTCGATGATGATATTGATGTTCATGAAATTACCGAACTGGCCCTGTATGATCTGACCTTTCTGGGTCGTCCGGCAACACTTTTGCATGCCTACAGTGCGCACGAAGCGGCACATATTCTTGCATCTGAAACCGACATCGCCATTATTTTGCTCGACGTTGTAATGGAGACAAGCGACGCGGGTTTAAAACTGGTTGGTCATATCCGCCAGAATATGGGGTTACGAAATGTGCGCATTATTCTGCGCACCGGCCAGCCAGGCCTGGCCCCGGAAATGGACGCAATTACCAAATACGATATTGACGATTACAAGACCAAAACCGAACTTACCCGAAACAAGCTGTTTACCTCTATTACCACGGCGTTGCGCTCGTTCGAGCGCATGCAAAAACTTGATGCCAACCGTGCCGGTCTGGAAAAAATCATAGCTTCCAGCAATGAATTTCTGTCACGACGCGGCTTACGTAACTTTGCCGAAGGCGTCATTACACAATTATCCGGCCTGATGGATGTACAACCCGAGGGCCTGGTGTGCGCCATTGGCGGCGGCGAACACCTTGACCTTCTTGATCATCAGCAACCTTCCCGTACCGACCAGATCCAGATCATCGCTGCCGCCGGGCGCTATAGCGACATGATTGGCCTTGATCTTGAAGAACTGCATTCCAACGACATTGTGACAGCCCTGCGCGACTGCATGGCACAGAAAAAAACCCTTATTCTACCTGGGTGTATCGTCCTGTATCTTTATGTCCGCGAAGGTTATGCGCTGGCTGCCTATATTGGCGCGCCAGAACCCATCAACAGCCTGGACCAGCACCTGTTATCGGTGTTTTGTGGCAATTTGACCCTGTGCGCGGAAAACATACAACTGGTCGAAAAACTCAAACGCCGTGCCTATGTTGACGAACTGACCAATCTTGCCAACCGCACGGCCATCCTTGACGCCATGTCGTCAGTTCTAAACGACCCAAACCCGCAGCCCAATTCGCTGATCCTGATCGATTTGCAGTTATTTGCCGAAATCAACGACGTGTTAGGCCATTCCTATGGCGACCGTCTGTTGTGTGCCGTGGGAAAACGCCTATCAACTGTTCTTCCTGATTGCATCGTCGGGCGGATTGCAGCCGACCTGTTTGCCGTTATTGGCCGCAGTGAAATGTTAACCCAGATTTCAATGTCCGCCATTTTCACCGCACCGTTTAACATCGAACATTTTGAATTACCCATTCGGGTTGCCGCCGGGTCAACCGAACTGACAGCCGACGGGCAAAAAACCGCACTGGACTGCATGAAGCAGGCCTATATCGCCCTGAAGCGGGCAAAATCCAGCGGATTTGGGCAAGTAACCAAATATGATCCGCAACTGGCCGAGATTACCCGTAACCGCGCCAAACGGCTGGGCGGTTTGCAGATGGCTATCGAACGGAACCAGTTGGAGGCCCATTATCAACCCCTGATCGATTTCAAAACCGGCAAACCTTGCGGAATGGAAGCACTGCTACGCTGGCGCCGTGAAGATGGCAACCTTGTTCCCCCGTGCGATTTTATCCCCCTTGCGGAATATTCGGGCCTTATCCGCCCCATTGGGGACTGGGTTATGCGCGAAGCAATGGACATGATTGGTAAAGTACATGCCGCCGGTTTCACCGACATGCGCGTATCCATCAATGTTTCCAAGGTTCAGATGGTTGCCGACGATTTCATCGAGAAACTTGAACGCCAGTTAAACCAGTCCACAATTGCCCCGCAATTTGTGGAAATTGAAATTACCGAAAGCGCCTGCGACCTTGGCATTAACGACCTTGAAACGTTGCTGGGTCGTATTCGTGCCCTGGGTGTTTCCATTGCCATCGACGATTTTGGCACCGGCTTTTCGTCCCTGTCCTATCTTGACCGCCTGCCCGTTGACAAACTTAAAATCGACCGCTGTTTTGTTACCCCGCTTGATATCGAAAACGACGGCAGCCGAATTGCCGAACTGATCATTCCGCTAGGCCATCGTTTGGGCATGAAAGTGGTCGCAGAAGGCATTGAAACCGAAAAGCAGGCGCAAAAACTGCGCGATATGTCGTGCGATATTGCTCAGGGCTTTCTTTATGGTCGTCCCATGCCAGAAGCCGACATAATGGTTTGGCTTCAAAATTTCGCCCCCCTCGCAACATCAGGGGCAAATTCATGAGCCGTTTTACATATTTAAAAATCATAGTTCTGCTTGCTGTCCTGATGTTAACCGGCTGCGGCGACCCGGAACCGGTCAAAATAGGGTTTATTGCAGGGTTATCAGGTGCGGGTGCAGATACCGGGCTGGCGGCGCGCAATGCCCTTATAATGGCGATTGACGATGTAAACGAGCACGGCGGCATCAATGGCCACCCGGTTGAACTAATTATTCGCGACGACGAAAAAAGCGGCACGGTCGGGTACCAGCGCGTGAAGGAATTTCACGAACTTGGTGTTAGTGCCATCATTGGCCCTATCATAAGTTCGGTCGGATCGGGCATGTTACCGGCAATCAACGAACATAAAATTGTCACCATATCGCCAACCGTTTCAGCGATGGAACTGTCGAACAAGGATGACTATTTGTTTCGGATGAGTTCGACGGACCGTGATAACGCACGCGCCTATGCACAACATCAGCACGATTTGGGGCGCCGCAAAATTGCCCTTGCCCTGGATCGTTCAAACGCAGCCTTCACCGAAAGCTGGGCCAACGAATTTGAACAGTTTTTTGCACAGGATGGAGGCATTGTTGTTAACCGCGTGTCGTTCAATGACGACGAAAAAACAGGATTTTCCAATCCTGCACGTCAGCTTCTGACGTCCGGGGCGGATGCCTTGTTGTTGGTTGCCAATGGCTTTGACAGCGCACAACTGGCCCTGCAAATTCGTAAATCCGGTTCAAAGCTACCCATCATTGCCGCAGAATGGGCCGCTTCGGAAGAACTGATTGCGATGGGGGGAAAGTCGGTCGAAGGCATGGAAGTTTTAGAAAGCTATGACCGCAACCATCAGGCTCCGCATTTTCGCAATTTTGTGACCACCTATCAGCAACGGTTTAATGTCCATCCGGGATACGCCAGCATTGCCACCCATGACGCTGCCACCATGTTATTTGCCGGGTTAAAACATCAGGCACAAGATGGAACGCCACTTAAGGAAGCATTATTGCGCCTGCGCGAAATTCAGGGATTACAACATTTACTGACTTTCAATGAATACGGCGATTCAGAAGGCCAAAGCGTTCACGTTATCATCCAAAATGGCCAGTTTGTTATCCAATGAACATCATCAGGCCTTATCATTTTCGGACATGGTTAATCCTGTTGCTGTTTACGACGTCGTTAGTCACTTTTCTGGTGGTTGGCGGCGTCATTTTGCTGGTAAAAATTCCGCAAATTCGCAGCAGCCATCAGGCAGCCATCAGTCAGGCCGCGACGGAAATTACCAACCGCATCGAAACCGTGCTGAATTTTGTGGAATCCGATCTTGATCTGGTTAGTCATGCCCTGTCGCAATTGCCACATGATGCCGTTCAGAAAGCCATTTCCCATCCCCGCAAGGGCAGGTTTGATGCGTTTTACATTATCCATCAAAATGGTGAACTTTCAGCGGCCTATATTCGCAGTGCCGATCAGGACCGCTGGCGCGAACTTTCCGGTCTGGATCTGTCGCATAATATTCTGTTTCAACAAGCATCGGTTTCCAGCCACCCTGTCTGGAGCGACCGTTACCTGTCCGTTATTACGGGCCGCATGACCGAGGCCGTCGCCATCAAGGCCTCGGAAACCGGCGATGTTATTATTGGCGAGCTATCCATTCGGCAGCAAATAAACCTTGATCACAGCTTCGCCAGCAACCGTTCCATCAGTTTTTCCATCATGGACAGTAATGGTGAAATTATCGCCGATAGCGACCTTGACGCCCAGCGCCAAACTTTTATGCCACAGGTTTCAGGCATTATTCAGCAGGGTAAAGGTACACCATCCAAACTGGGGCATGTGCTGATAAACGACATTAATTATGATGTCGCCTCTAAATATTCCAACGTCCTTGGCTGGTATTTTACCGCCCGTGTCACCACCGGCCTCGACAATCCGGAAATTCGCAGCCTGACCGAAATTGTCGTTGCCTGTTTTGGTGGTTCATTGATCATTGGCCTGATTATGGTGCCTTTATGGGCCCGTATCATGGTGTCGCCGTTAAATGGCATCGTTGACCATGCCTCGCGCACGGCACGCGGGGCAACACTGCCGCCGCGTAAAAAAGGCGGTGTTTACGAATTTAACCGCCTGTCATCCGATCTGGACCGGCTGGCAACGGCGGTGCGCATCCGCCAGCAGGAACTGGGCCGATTAAATGACGGATTGGAACTGCGCGTTCTTGAACGAACCGCCGAACTTGAACATATCAACAACGAACTATCATCAACCCTAAAGGCGCTTGGGCTAACCCAGGATGAACTGATACAATCGGAAAAAATGGCTGCACTTGGCCGGCTGGTTGCGGGCATTGCCCACGAGCTAAACACCCCCTTAGGCAATAGTCGCATGGCCGTTACCACCCTGGCCGACCAGAACATTGCCTTTGGTAAAACCTTGCAAAACGGTTTGCGAAAATCCGACCTCGACGATTATCTGGCCCAGGTGCAAACCCTGACCACCATGATCGAACGCAATATCATGCGTGCGGGCGATTTGGTGAGCAGCTTCAAACAGGTTGCAGTTGACCGCACATCATCACATCGGCGCCGGTTTTCTGCCCGCGAGGTCATTGATGAAACGATCCTGACGCTGACGCCATCTTTAAAAAACCAGCCCGTGACGATTGAAAAACACATTGAAACCGACGTCACATTAAACAGCTTTCCCGGCGAATTTGGCCAGATCATAACCAACCTGATCGACAATGCGCTAATCCACGCCTTTGAACCGGGTCAAACGGGCACCGTCACGGTTCACATGGCCGACGCGCCTGATCGCGAAGATGCTATTTTGCTGGAAATAATTGATAACGGCAAAGGAATGCCACAGGACGTGCTGGATCGTATCTTTGATCCGTTTTTCACTACCCGCATGGGAACCGGCGGAACCGGCCTTGGCTTATCAATCGTCGCAAACGCCGTTACCTCGCTATTGGGCGGCTGTATTACCGCCACCAGCACACCGGGCGAAGGCACGTGCTTTCGGGTGATTTGCCCCTATACGGCACCTGACAATACCGAAAAGGCCTAAAGCATACGGCGTGTTCACCCCGGCGAACCGATAAAACAAAACCCTGCCCGCGTACATAACGGGGCAGGGTTTTGTCATTTTAAATACGGCCCAAGCCCGACCGGCATTTCGTAAAACGCCAATCATGCTGCATATCCGGTTTAATGATCGGACGTATTCACAAAATGTTCGGCAAGGCCGGTATCGTATGTCATGCCTTCCGCCGTCAGAACCACGGTTTGCGGATACCCTTCATGGACCAGCCCCTTGCGTGCCAGCGCCACCCAGACCGACGGGTTGCTAAACCCGCTGGCGTCGCGGGCTGCGACAACAAATTCGCCCACATGCACATGGTCACCATGGCCATGCGGCGCACGGGTGATCGTCCCTTCGCCTGTTTCGGCGTCAATAACGCCCGAATTGGGGTCTTTGGCCAAAATCTGTGCCAGTGCAAGGGTGCGGGCCTGCAAGGCATTCAGTTTTTTGGGGTTGGCTTTTTGTACCGGCATTGCTGTGTCCCTGGCAAAAAGGTTGAACGGGTTTTATCGCCTGACTTAGCCGCAAACACGCCTTGGCATCAAGCCCGTATTTGCAATTATCACGGTGTCGCAAGCTGTTTGCGCAGCTTGCGATCCCGCTTTAAATGCCATTCGCGGCTCATGGCCTGCCCAAAGGTGCGAAAGCGTTCAATATAAACCACTTCCCATTGCCGCCCCCGGGTGGTTTTGGCCCCCTTGCCGCCGTTATGGGCGGCAAGGCGGGCCTCAACATCGGTGGACCAGCCCACATAGGTGCGCGGGCGGGCAACCCCCAATTCGCGCAACACATAGACAAAGGTCCGGTCAGCCATCGGGCCTTCAGCCCATGGTGGAATTAAAGGCCCCACCATCCAGAAGAACATTCTGGCCGATCATGAAGCGCACATGTTCGCTGCACATAAACGCACAGGTCGCGCCAAAATCCAGCGGGTCGCCAAACTTACCGGTTGGCAAAGCCGCCTGCGCACGGGTGCGGGCTTCATCAAGCGTAATATTTTCGGTTTTGGCCCGGTTGCCCATCAGGGCACCAATGCGGTCTGTATCATGCTGGCCAGGTAACAGGTTGTTCATCACAACACCGTCTTTCGCCACCTGGCGTGCCGTGCCGGCCACAAACCCGGTTAAACCCGCACGCGCGGCATTGGACAGCCCCAACTGCGCAATCGGCGACTTTACCGACCCCGATGTAATATTAACAATACGGCCCCATTTGCGCGAAATCATGCCGGGTAAAACCGCTGTTGCCAACAAAATTGGCGTCAGCATATTGGACTGGATGGCAGCCTGCCATTCATCCTGGCCCCAGTCTGACCAGACACCAGGGGGCGGCCCACCGGCGTTATTGACCAGAATATCGGCATCCGGGCACGCTTCAAGCACCTTGTTGCGGCCTTCTTCGGTGGTGATATCGACGGCAACGGTCTGTACATTCACCCCAAATGTGTCGCGAATATATTGTGCTGTTTCTTCCAGCGGGCCTGCACTGCGCGCATTAAGCGTCAAATCGACGCCAGCTTCGGCCAGTTTAATGGCGCAGCCGCGCCCCAGTCCCTTTGACGAGGCACAGACAATGGCCTTACGGCCCTTAATTCCAAGATCCAATGGATCCTCCCATGACTTGATCAGTTTGATCGATAACGCGAAGATAGCCCGTCTCCCCGCTCATCGTCAAAGATCAATGGCGATAAACCGCGTCATAGGTATAAACATACTCAATTGCCCGCTTGCCAACCTCGTCGGCACTCATTCCCGGTTTATAAATACCCGATCCCAACCCGAAACCGTTGCATCCGGCCTTGGCAAAATTGGAAAAATCAATTGGCTCTACCCCGCCCACGGCAAAAACCGGCATATCCTTTGGCAAAACGGCACGCATCGCCCCAATACCCTGTGCGCCGACCTGGCTTGCGGGGAAAATCTTAAGCCCATCGGCACCGGCCTTGATCGCGGCAAAACATTCCGTCGGGGTCATCACCCCGGGCCACGACCCCATTCCGCATTCCTTGGTGCGTTTAATCACTTCGATGTCGCAATTGGGCGAAACCACAAATTGCGAATTAATTTTCTGCAAGCGGTCAACATCCTCGACCGTTAAAACCGTTCCGGCACCAATTTTGGCGGCATCCCCCACGGCCGCCTTCATGGCAGGAATAGCCTCGAACGGGTCGGGCGAGTTTAACGGAATTTCGATCAGGGTAATTCCGGCATCGACCAGTGCACGGGCAATGTCGCCCGCCTCGGAGGAATGAACCCCGCGCAAAATGGCAATCAGATTACGATGTGACATCACATGATCCTTTCCGATCAGAACGTTTTCCCATTCGGGCGTGCCTTTTTATTTAACCAGAACGGCATAAGCCCGGCGTAACCCGCCAAGGGTTGCGGCTTCCGCATCAATTATCGCAGCATCAAAATCATGGGTGGATAATGCCTGGCGATATCGCGCGGCCAGTTTTCCATCGCCGATCAGGGCAATGCTATCCCCTTTGGTAAGTCTTGCAACAATGTCGGCAATTTCACTGCCAATAATATACCCCGACAATTGCGCCGCCCCACTGGCACCATCTGTGGCCCCCACAAGCCCGCCTGCACGAATGGTAAACAAGCGGTGCAACAAGTCGCCCGATGCCCCGGCAACGTCTTTTACCGCTTTATCAAAGACCTGGGCATCCTCGTCGCCCTGCATCGAATGGCGCAAAATCGACTGTTGCGACAACAGGGCAAAAACCTCGCCGCTCATATAGGTACGAAATGCAGTGATGCTGCCGCTGGTTATATGCGCCCATTTACTATGCGTACCAGGCAAACAGACCCAGCCGGTAAAATCGGGATTGTCAGCCATAAACCCCACCAACTGGGTTTCCTCGCCGCGCATCACATCGGGGTCATCCACCTGTTTCAATCCCGGCAAAATATAAACAGCCAGCCCGGTTTTACTTAACGCCGGCTGCACCGCCCCCCCCGCCAACGAGGATGGCCGGGCAGGCAGGCTGGCATAAGGGGCCTCGCACCAACCCTGTTTGGCCCCGGCCATGCCGCATATCACCACCGGAATGCCCGCTGTGGTGCCGTCATTGGCATCCGCTATCCACGGCGCAACCAAATCCCGCAACACCGCTTCAAAGCCACCATCGGTTATTTTGTTCAGGCCAAGATCAGAGTCACGTCGCGCCAAAATTGCCCCGGCCCCGTCCATTGCCCACAGGCGCAAATTGGATGTACCCCAGTCAACAGCAATCCATTCAAGCTGGTCGGATATCGTATTGTGCGACGGTGCCACGTTTACCTGCCCATTGTGTTTTGGAAATTTTATTTATTTCCTCATACGATTAAACCCGATTTAGCCCGATGTACATACCGCAAATAGAAAACTGTACATGCGGATATTGCCATCTTTACAAGGTCTTGATCAGCGCAATCACATCATCTTCAACGTCAATGCCGTCTTGTGCAGCCTGCGCACGCGCGCCCTGCCCCCGGCGACCAGGCAGGCGAACGGCAGGGTCGCTGGCAATTTCGCTGGCCAAATAACCAATACGTTCCAGTGGATTAAATCCAGGTGCGGTTGCCTTGGGGTCTATGGCAATAATCATGTGTCCCAACGCAGGCGGTTCGCCCTTGTCATCAAACAGCGACGATGCCTCGTGGGAAAAATGTGCCCCGGTCAACCCGGCTGACAATATTTCAACCATCAACGCCAAAGCCGCCCCTTTGGCATCCCCTGCGGGCACCATTGTACCGGCAAGGGCGTCATTGGCATCGGTGGTGGGGTTGCCATCACGGTCCAGCGCCCAGCCTTCGGGAATATCCGATCCCTTTTGTTTGGCAGCCATAATTTTACCGCGTGCGACCTTGGATAAGGCAAGGTCAACCACAATCGGGTCGCCACCTGGAACCGGGGTGGCAAAAGCCAGCGGGTTGGTGCCATACATCGGGCGCAAGCCACCCCATGGGGCCATTGCCGCCGGGGCATTGGCAACCATAATCGCCACCAGCCCCTGCTGGGCAAAACGTTCAACCGTCAACCCCATCACCCCGGCATGGTGCGACCGGCGAATGGACGCCAGGGCAATGCCTTGCGTACGCACCATTTCGGGTAACTCGGCTACGGCCAGGTCAAGTGCCGGATAGGCAAATCCAAAAGCGGCATCTATCGCCAGAATGCCCGGTGCCGGGCGTGAAAAAGTCGGGGTAACCTGCCCGTCGGTTTTACCGGCACGGGCCTGTTTGCTATATGCTTCAACCCGGCGCAGGCCATGCCCACCCTGCCCTGCGGCCTCGGCAGCGACCAGCGCGGTTGCCACCGACGCAGCATTAGACGGGGAAACATTATTGCGAACAAGCGTATCAATTACCAACTGGCGGGCATCAGACAGGGACAAAAGCATGTGGGGCTACCTTGGCATGTGGGACAGGCCGCCAATGCCCCCGTAAGCCGGCAACATCTGGCAAACCAAATTCAGTTTCCCCACATTAACCAGTCACACGGATGCCGACCAGCAATGTTTGACAATAAATTCAACAGCTAACCCGTCAACACGCCCGGCCATTCACGGCGCACACCGATCACGCAATTTCAGCTTCGATGCTTCCAGAATGTCATCCGACAGGTCGCCATCCCTTACCATACGGGCCAAAATTTGCGCGCCGATCATCTCAGAAATGGCCGATAATGCTTCGGTCCGGCGGGTTGCCTCGTCCGCTTCGGGCATGACCTTTGCAATCATATCAATCAACTGCTCCAACCCTTCGGAAAAGACGCTTTGCACCCCTTCTCCGTGGCGTGTTGCATCGGGGGCAAGGGCAGCAAAGGCACAACCGGCACCGGGGTTATCGCGCTGGGATGCGGTCAAATAACGGTCAACCAGGGTGCCAAACGGATCATCCGGGTTATTATCAAGCTGCTTTTGCCAGTAAAGCCGGGTTTTATCCAGCGCGGCCCGGCTGGCTTCGGCTTCAAGATCCAGTTTCGATTTGAAATGGCCGTAAAACCCGCCATGCGTCAGCCCGGCAGCTTTCATGATGTCAACCAAACCAATCCCGTCAAAGCCCTTCTCGCGAAACAGGCGCGATGCGACCTCCAAAATCCGGACCCTGTTTTCAGCGGCCTGTTCCCGGCTTACGCGCATGATCAGCCCTCCATTAACGGTTTGCGCGGCACAACAATCGTGGCTTCAAGTTCCTGCAACACGTCGCCCTTTGCGTTCAGGGTCAGGCTTTTCATCACCACCCGTCCGCGTTCCGGGCGGCTTTTCGACGGTGTAAGCGACATAATTTCACTTTCGACATGCAGCACATCGTCAGGCCGGGTGGGGCGTGGCCATTTCACCACAGCATTGCTGCCTATGACGCCACTGGAAAACGGCGTTGATTGCACAATCAGCTTCATTGTCAACGCCGCGGTATGCCAGCCACTGGCGGCCAGGCCACCAAACAGGGTACCTTTGGCAGCATCGTCATCAAGGTGAAAAGGTTGCGGATCAAACTGGCGAGCAAATGATATAATCTGATCGGCATCCAAGGTATGAGTGCCGCTTGAAAATCGCTGTCCCACGGTCAAATCTTCCAGATAAAAACCCGGAGCGCTTTGATCTTTTTTGGCCAAAATGGGATCCTCCGGCAAATATGCGCGTCGCATTATTCATGACGATCATCATTTTATAGCAAGTCAGCACCACATTTGCACGTTCAAAACATGCATACAGGCTACAATCCCGATGTAGCAAACCCTGGAAAACCCGATTGCAATCGACAGGTACCGCCGCCAATGCCGAAATCAGTGATCGTTACTGTTTTTTTTGCCCCCGCGCAGGGCAAAAACAGCCCCCGCAGCCACCATCAATGCCAGAACAGTCCAGGTGATGGCATAAATCAGATGACTGTTATGAAACGTAATTTGCGTCAAACCGCCCAATGGTAATCCGCCGGGGTTTTTGCTGTTATCGGCATCAATGAAATACGGGGCAACGTTGGCCGGGTCCAGACCATGAAACTGCGCCATGGCCTTCACATCGCGCGAATACCAGCGATTATCTTGTGGCACGTTATCGCGCAGCGCGGTTCCACCGGCCTCGTTCATTCGCAACAGGCCGGTTACGGTAACAACACCGTCCGGTTGGCCTTGCTGGCGTGTTGCGGCATCCTTACGGTCTGTTGGCACAAAACCCCGGTTAACCATAACAATGGTGCCGCTGTCATCGCGCACCATTGGTGTCATCACCCAATATCCCGCACCATAATCGGTCGCTGCGTAAACAACTGTTTCCTGATCATTCAGGAAATGACCGGTTACGCGAACATGACGATATTCGTCGTCTTCAGCATTAATTTCGGCCCACTGTGCCCGACCGGGGGCCGTTTGTGCCGGGGCGGCCACCCGTGTTGTCACCCGGTCAATCAGGTCCAGCTTCCAGGCCCGTCTTTCAACCTGCCACACCGCCAGGGCAACAAAACCGCAAAACAGAATCAGGGCAATAACCCCAATCACGATCCGCGCGGTTAAGGACCGCTGCGTCGACGGCCCGGAAGACACGGAAGATGATGGTTGTGACATCAGACAACACTTTCAATTGGCAACCGATAACGTAACAAAAAAGGCGCGCCAGGTTCCCCCGCCGCGCCTTGAATTTCAAAACCGTGCCGATTAAGGCATGGTTTTCATCATGCCTTCGGTCATGGCGGGCATCATGTTGGTATTCAAATGATACATCACCCACAAGGAACCGCTAATGGCAATCGCCACAATCACGATGGTAAAGATCAGGGCCAACATGGTCCAGCCACCTTCGGATTTGCTGTTCATATGCAGGAAGTAAACCATGTGAACCACAATCTGCACCACGGCCAGCAACATCACCGCAAGGGCGGTTGCCGTCGGGCTTGACAGGACATCGGCCATCACCAGCCAGAACGGAATCGCCGTCAGGATAACCGACAGGATAAACCCTGTCATATACCCCTTGAACGAACCATGTCCTTCGGTTTCGCCGTGGCCATGATCATGTCCGTCATGCCCGTGGGAATGTTCAGTTGCGTGCGAGGTCATCCCAGAACTCCCATCAGATAGACGAATGAAAACACCCCGATCCAGATCACATCCAGGAAGTGCCAGAACAGGCTAAGGCACATCAGGCGGCGTTTGTTTTCCGCACCCAGGCCATATTTGCCAACCTGAACCATCAGCGTAATCAACCAGATAATACCGACCGTTACGTGAGTTCCGTGGGTGCCAACCAGGGTAAAGAAAGACGACAGGAACGCGCTGCGCTGCGGGCCGGCCCCTTCCATAATCATGTGCGAAAACTCGTACAGTTCGAGCCCGACGAAAGCCGCACCAAACAGCCCGGTAATACCAAGCCAGACCAGTGTTGCCTGCTTTTTGTCCTTTTCCATCGCCAGCATGGCAAAGCCATAGGTGATGGACGAAAACAGAAGCATCGAGGTGTTGATCGCGACCAGCGGCAAATCAAATAGCTGCTGCGGGCCGGGCCCGGCCGCATAATTGCGACCAAGCACCCCGTGGGTTGCGAACAGGACCGCAAAGATGAGGCAATCGCTCATCAGATAGATCCAGAATCCAAGCATCGTGCTGCTTGGCGCGTGCGGTTCTTCCTTGGCAAGGAAGACCGGCGTTTGCGTTTCATGAACGGCGGTTTGCGTAGCCATTATCGAGTTCTCACGCCTGTTTTGCCAGAAGCTTGGTACGTGCTTCTTCGGTCTCGATCACTTCTTCCGCAGGAATGTGGAAGTCACGGTCGTAATTGAACGAATGCCCGATGGCGACAGCGATCATGCCGACAAATGCCAGGATGGCAAGCCACCACATATGCCAGACCATGCCAAAGCCAAGTGCCACAGCCAGGGCGGCAATAATGGCCCCCGTCCCCGTGCCTTTCGGCATGTGGATGGATTTAAAGCCTTCGGTCGGACGGACAAAGCCACGCTGTTTCATATCCCACCACGCATCATGGTCATAAACCACAGGCGTGAAAGCATAGTTATATTCAGGCGGCGGCGAGGAAGTTGACCATTCAAGGGTCCGGCCATGCCAGGGGTCACCGGTTTCATCGCGCAACTTGTCGCGGCGCATGACACTGACAACCAGCTGAATAACGAAAGACCCAATGCCACAGGCGATCAACACAGCACCAAAGGCCGCAATAACAAACCAGATCTGCAATGACGGATCATCGAAATGGTTCAGGCGGCGGGTAACGCCCATCAGGCCCAGAACATAAAGCGGCATGAACGCGAAATAGAAGCCGATGAACCAGAACCAGAACGACATTTTGCCCCAGAACGGATCAAGTTTGAAACCGAACGCTTTCGGGAACCAGTAGGTGATACCGGCGAAAACACCGAACACCACGCCACCAATGATCACGTTATGGAAATGCGCAATCAGGAACAGGCTGTTGTGCAACACAAAGTCAGCCGGCGGAACAGCCAGAAGAACACCGGTCATGCCACCGATCACAAAGGTAAGCATGAAGCCGATGGTCCACAGCATTGGTACTTCAAACCGGATGCGGCCCTTATACATGGTAAACAGCCAGTTGAACATTTTCGCGCCCGTCGGGATCGAAATGATCATGGTGGTGATACCAAAGAACGAGTTCACGCTCGCCCCGGAACCCATGGTGAAGAAGTGATGCAGCCAAACCAGATAGGACAGGATCGTGATCACCACGGTCGCATAGACCATCGAGCTATAGCCAAACAGACGCTTGCCGCAGAAAGTTGCAACGATTTCTGAAAATACACCAAAGCAGGGCAGGATCAGAATGTACACCTCGGGGTGACCCCAGATCCAGATCAGGTTGATATACATCATCACGTTGCCGCCCATATCATTGGTAAAGAAATGGGTGCCGACATAACGGTCAAGGGAAAGCAGAACCAGAACAGCGGTCAAAACCGGGAACGCGGCCACGATCAGAACGTTGGTGCAAAGTGCGGTCCAGGTGAAAACCGGCATTTTCATCATCGACATGCCAGGCGCGCGCATTTTAACAATCGTCGCGATCAGGTTAACCCCGGAAAGCAGGGTCCCCAGACCGGCGATTTGCAAGCCCCAGATGTAATAATCAACGCCAACGCCGGGGCTATGCGAAATATCGGATAGCGGCGGATAAGCCAGCCAGCCGGTTTTTGCAAATTCACCAACAAACAGCGAAATCATGATGATGATCGCGCCAGCAGCCGTCATCCAGAAGCTGAAATTGTTCAGATACGGGAAGGAAACGTCGCGGGCACCAATTTGCAGCGGCACAACAAAGTTCATCAAACCGGTGACGAACGGCATCGCGGCAAAGAAAATCATAATCACGCCATGTGCGGTAAACACCTGGTCATAATGGTGCGGCGGCAAAAACCCTTGCGAGTCGCCAAACGCCATGGCTTGCTGCGCACGCATCATCAGTGCGTCGGAAAAACCGCGCAACAGCATGATCAGGCCCAGAATGATATACATCACGCCGATCTTTTTATGATCAACGCTGGTAATCCATTCCTGCCACAAATAGGTCCATTTACCGAAATACGTGATCGCGCCCAGAACAGCCAGGCCGCCAAGCACGACACCAATAAATGTCACGACCAGAATTGGTTCGTGATAGGGGAATGAATCAAGGGAAAGCCGACCAAAGATCAACTTTAACAGATCCGGATTTGAAGGCATCGGTTTACTCTTCTTTTCAATTCGGCTGTGCCAGGCACAGCCGACAAGGTCCGATAAACTAGGATCGCGGTTCGATCAGGGCTTCGCAGCGTCACTGCCATTTTCAGGCATATCCGCCATCGGCTCGCCCGGGGCAGCATGACCGTCATGGTTCATTCCGGCCATCGGTTCGCTTTCGGCAGCGTGGTCCCCGTGCGACATCGCATCGTGGGACATGCCCTCCATCGGCGCTTCCATGCCCGAATGTTCACCATGGGACATATGGCCGCCCTTGGCATCGATCATCATCATCTCGTTCATGCACATCTTGGACGTATCAACGCACATGTTAACCACAGCATTAAACAATTCCGGGTCGACGTGACTATAATAATGTACCGGCTCCGCCGTGGTCGGCTTAGCCAGGTCCAGATATTGCGCACGACCAAGGTCGCCTTCCCCGTCTGACTTTACCTTGGCAACCCAGTTGTCAAAGTCAGCCTGCTTCATGCCATGAAACTTGAAATGCATGTCCGAAAAGCCAGCCCCGCTATAGTTTGCAGAGAAGCCCTTATAGACGCCTTCCTTGTTGATCACGGCGTGCAGCTTGGTTTCCATGCCCGCCATCGAATAAATCTGACCGGCAAGGGCAGGAATATAGAACGAGTTCATAATCGACGAGGACGTGATTTTGAAGTTGATCGGAACGTCAATCGGCGCTGCCAGCTCGTTAACTGTCGCAATGCCCAGTTCCGGATAGATGAACAGCCATTTCCAGTTCATCGAAACGACTTCAACGGTCAGCGGCTTCATTTCCTGTGTAACAGGCCGCGCCTCATCAAGCCGGGCAAGAGGACGATACGGATCAAGCGCATGCGTGCTAACCCAGGTGATCGCGCCCAACGCAATAATAATAAGCAACGGCGCGGACCAAATAATCACTTCAAGACGGGTGGAATGGTGCCAATCGGGTTCGTATTCCGCGTCTTTGTTTGACTGACGGTATTTCCAGGCAAAAAACACAGTCAATGCCATCACCGGAATGATGATGATGAGCATGAGAATGCTGGAGACAATAATCAGGTCGCGTTGCTGCACCGCAACGTCGCCCGAGGGGTGCATCACAACCAGATTGCATCCGTTTAACAGAAGCAAAAGAGGTGCAATCAGCAGGCCGCGTGAAAGTTTTGATGACATACGCTTGATCTTTTGACCAGTCTCAGGACGAGACCATTTGCAAACAAAACAGCAATATCCGCATTGCGCCCCAAGAGCCCCAATCACGTCAATTGCCTGTCGTTCCCGGATTCAGTTTCAAAAACAAGACGGTAAAATACCGCCATGTCTGACGAAAATTAAGCTGGTCAAATTCCAACCAGTGCCCGGATTGCTACATCCGACCGCCAATTTTGTCAACCCCGACACCCCAGCTTTTCCGCCACATTTGCCATGCCTCTGCGTCATAAGTCACATTCCCAATCAAGAGGCGATTTGACACCAATGCTTTACAGGCTCATAGTTGTTCTAAGACCAATTCCAAATCTGGCTTTGACCCAACCATAAAGGTCATAAAACACAAAGGGAGGGGTATATGAGTTATCCCAGTCAGTCTTACGCAGCGGCGTCCTCCTCACAACTCGAGCGTGATGTTCGCCAGCTTTCAACGCGTACCCAGGTCGACCCCGGCAAGATAGCTTTGGGTGTCATTATTGGTCGCACGTCGGAATTTTTCGACTTTTTCACATATTGCATTGCAGCAGTAATTGTATTTCCCCGCCTACTGTTCCCGGCATACGATCCGGTTACCGCGACGCTTTATTCCTTCGCTATTTTTTCGCTCGCCTTTATTGCCCGTCCGGCAGGCTCGCTTTTGTTTATGGCGGTTGACCGGCGCTATGGCCGGGGTGCGAAACTCACAGTTGCAATGTTCCTGCTTGGTGGTTCCACCGTCGCCATTGCCTTTATTCCCAGTTATGAAAGCGCTGGCGTATTGGGTATTTACCTGCTTTGCGCGTTCCGTTTTGCCCAGGGTCTTGCCCTTGGCGGCGCATGGGATGGCCTGGCATCTCTTCTGGCACTCAACGCACCACAAAACCGCAAGGGCTGGTACGCGATGATGCCTCAACTGGGCGCGCCACTGGGCTTTATTGTGGCAGCCGGGCTGTTTGCCTACTTCCTGATGACGTTAAGTGATGCCGATTTTATCGACTGGGGCTGGCGTTATGCCTTCTTTGTCGCCTTTGCGATTAATGTTGTCGCTTTGTTTGCCCGCCTGCGCCTGGTGGCAACCACCGAATTTGGTCATCTGCTTGATCAAAACGAACTTCAGGCCGTACGCGTCACCGACACGTTCAAGGTTCATGGCCGCACCATTTTGCTCGGCGCCTTCCTGCCACTGGCAAGCTATGCCCTGTTCCATCTGGTCACCGTGTTTCCGCTAAGCTGGGTCAGCCTTTATACCGACCATTCCGTTGGGCGGTTTCTGATTGTTCAGCTTGTTGGCGCGGTTATCGGTATGGGCACCATTGCCGCATCGGGTATTATTGCCGACCGTATTGGCCGCCGCAAGCTGCTGGGCATTTGTGCCGTTGTTATTGGCCTTGGCAGTTTTGCCGCTCCGTTCCTTTACGAAGCGGGCGCAATTGGCGAAGACATCATTGTGCTGGGCGGTTTTGCCATTCTCGGCCTGTCCTTTGGTCAGGCAGCGGGGGCGCTGGCATCAAACTTCCGCCAGCAATATCGCTATACCGGGTCGGCCATCACCTCTGACCTTGCCTGGTTGATCGGGGCTGGTTTTGCGCCGCTGGTTGCCCTGTTCCTGTGTGATCGCTTTGGTCTGATCATGGTCGGTGCCTATTTGCTGTCTGGTGCGATCTGCACGTTGATTGCGCTTTATTTCAACAAACAGATGGTTGAAACCCAGGCTGACTAGCCACACAATGCCAACCGGCATATATTGATAAATAAAGGGCGGCATCACATTGATGCTGCCCTTTGTTATATGGCAAATTCGCATAGGCCAGCCTCAAACAGCAAACCACTAGCTATTGCTGCTGCGCCCGAATCATGCGGCGCAGGCGCTGCATCACCTCGCGATTACTGTTTTCCATCGCACTTAATGCTGCCAGTGCCGGTTCGATGTTTCCAGCGCGATACTGCCCAACGGCAATACGGGCATTTTCATGCACTTGCCGGTGCGGTTCTTCCATGGCGGCAAAGTCGGGCAAGCTGGCAAATTGTCCCTGCCCTGATCCCCCATAATACCATTGCCCCAGCCGACAATCGGTTTCAGGCGGAAAATCGGCTTCGGTCGCGTTTGAAAGGCCCATAAACACCCGATAAACTTCCAGCTTCAATTCAAGTTCTTCAAGGTTGGCCAACTCAACCTCGCTTAACATTGCCGCCATTGTCAGCGCACTGGCTGACTGATCCGATATTTCAACAATTCGGCCTGTTCGCGCCAAAATCTCCCCCGCCTCATCCTTTAAATGGCTGGTAGCCTGGGAATTGGCCCGCATATTGTCATCTGTTGTGCTGGCGGTCTTTTTAATCTCGCGCACCAGCGAACCAATATCATCGGTCGCTGTTGCTGCCTGCCCCGCCAGCGTACGCACTTCGGTTGCCACCACGGCAAAACCCGCCCCGGCCTCGCCCGCGCGGGCCGCTTCAATACTGGCATTAAAGGCCAGCAACCGGGTCTGGCGTGATACATTGTCAATCAGCGACAAAATAGTGCTGATCCGGTTGGCATCGACGTTCAATTCTGAAATTTTCTGCGATGCTTGGTCAACCTTGGTACTGATGGCGACAATTTCAGCAACCATCTCTTTCAATCCGGCCTGGCTGGCCTCTGTTTCACGCCGGGAATCTCCGTTGGCACGGCTATGATCAATCAGCAGCGATGATAACTCGCCAAACGATTCTCTGACCGATACCAGCGAATTGCCAAATCCATCCAGATTGCGAAACACCACCTGATAAACGTCGCGCTGATGTTCAAGTTCGCGAATGCGGGCCAAAAGCCCGGCCTCGCACGGCGTTACGGCGCCCTCTTGCGAAACGCTGCCCGCCCTTCCTTCGGTATCACCACCTGGCAGTGGCAAACCCGGTGACGAGCCCTGCAAAACTGCGTCAAAACCGCAGTCATCATCTAATGTCAAAGCAGCTCCATGCATCGCTTGCGCCACCGCATCAGGCTTTCCCAATACAGGCGATGTTGCCAAATTTACGTTGGCTGCCGACTTTACCGAAGTTCGCGCCACGCCGTTTACGTCACCATCCGGTCGTTCCTGCAATGCGTACATGTTGTCCTCCGCACTTTGCATCCATTCCCCCGTCACCCCCACCACTACGGCACCGGCTTTGGGCATCAAAAGTATCTTCTTTTAACATATATATAAAATACATGTTAATCCGCAAAATGCATGGCTGGTCTGACAACATGCTTGCCAACCAACAGATTGTCGGCGTTTCCGTTCATAATATACCTTACACCAAAGCTTGTTGATCAGGCGGGCGGGCTCGCCGGAGCCGTTGCCTTTCGCGACACTGGCCACGCGGCACAGTTGCACCTATTCACGGCAACTATCGCCCGCCGGTGCCAGTCCCAACAGATCGGCAAGGGCTGTGCGAGGGCCGATCAAATCAGCCAAAACATAACCGTCGAGAACAGCATAAAATGCTTCGCCTGCCTTATACAGGGCGCCGCGCAACAGACAGGCTGGCTCGATTTTGCAGATCCCCGCATGGGCCGGATCGAAACATTCAACAATATGGCTGTCTTTTTCAGTTTCGCGCACCACCACCCCGATATTGATGTCACTCGCCGGACGGGCCAGCATCATTCCGCCGCCCTTACCACGCACAGTGGTAATTATATTTTGCCGCGCCAGATGATGCACCACCTTCATCAGGTGGTTACGCGAAATATCATAAGCCGTGGCAATTTCATCAATCGTTGCCAAACCCTGGCCGTGCAAACCCAAATAAATCAGGGTGCGCAATGTGTAGTCACTAAAAACCGTCAACCGCATTATTCATTCCTGACACGGCAATTGCCGCTACTACATGCCCGCCCGTCCACGGGTCGCTTTTCCGGCTTCATTATCTTTTCGCACATAACGCACCTAACACATCAAAACAAATATTTTTAATGCACCTTATGAAGTCGAATAATCCCGCAAAATCTGCGCCCGGCATACGCAATAAAGCCATCCCCGCCCCTAACGACAAGGGTCGAACTTTTATCAGTAATCATTACCCGTCATCCCGGTTAGCCATGCGCAAAAAATCAATCACGGCACGCACAGCTGGCGGTGTGTGTTGCTGGCGGGCATAATACAAATACCAGCCGGGAAAATCGGGCGAATAACTTTCAAGCAGTGGCACAAGTTTTCCGGCATTGATCAAGGGTTGCATCCACTGCGATGACCAATAGGCAAACGCCACCCCCACACCCTGGGCTGCGGCCATCAGGGCCGTGTCACGGTGCGATACAATCAGGGTGCCGTTAACGGCCACGTTAAACCAGCGACCATCTTCGTTAAATTCCCAATTATAGATTTTATTGCTGCCCGGTTTCCGCCAGTTAATGCAGTTATGCCCCAGCAAATCAGCCGGTATATGCGGCCTGCCGTATTGTGCCAGGTAATCAGGCGATGCAACCGCCACCTGGCGCAAATCCGGCCCCAGTTTGACAGCGATCATATCTTTTTCCAAAAGCTCGCCCAGGGTAATGCCAATATCAAAGCCATCGCCCACAATATCGATCATGGCATCGTTAATGCCCAGCTCCAGGGTGATATCAGGATATTTCTTGTAAAAATCACCCAGATACGGCTCGACCAATGAGGCCAGCGCCAAACGTGGCAATACCAGCCGCACGGTTCCCGTAGGCGCGCCTTGCAAATTGCGCACCTCGCCAAGGGCTGCCTCCATTTCGCCAAGCGCCGGTTTAAAACGGTCAAACAGGCGCTTGCCTGCTTCGGTCGGGGCGGTACTCCGCGTGGTCCGGTTTAATAATTGCACCCCGATCCGTGCCTCAAGCTGGCGAATGGTCTGGCTCAATGTCGATGGCGAAATCCGCAATCGGGCCGCCGCACGGGAAAAATTGCCTTCTTCAATGATGGCGACAAACGCCCGCAGGTCGGCAAACTCGCTGCCTCTCATTATGTTACTCCAGCCACATAGTCTGTTCTGTTTTTATATTATAGTCCAAACAATCATGTGCCACTAGCCTGCCCTTCCACTTTTCGGGGCGCCTTAAATGCCCCGTCAACGACGTACTGCAATACCGAAAGGGTTCTAAAAATGGCAAGTTCACCCCAAAAGACATTTCTGGTTACGGGTGTCAGTTCCGGTTTTGGCAAAGCCTTTGCCACTGCGGCCTTGCAGGCAGGCAATCGTGTTATCGGCACCGTTCGCAACGATGCCGCCAAACAGGATTTTGAAAAACTGGGCAGCAACGCCACCGCAATCCTTCTTGATGTAACCGATTTTGAAAAAATCGAACCGGCCATCACCGCCGTGCAACAAACGGTTGGCCCAATTGATGTTCTGATCAACAATGCCGGATATGGCCACGAGGGCATCCTGGAAGAAAGCCCGCTTGATGAAATGATCGCCCAGTTCAACGTTAATGTGTTTGGCGCCGTCGCCATGATCAAGGCCGTATTACCCACCATGCGCCAACGCAAAAGCGGCCATATCATCAACATCACATCAATGGGCGGCTTTATTACCATGCCGGGTATTTCATATTATTGCGGGTCAAAATTTGCCCTGGAAGGCATTTCCGAAACCCTTGCCAGCGAAGTCGCCCACCTTGGCATTCACGTAACGGCCATTGCGCCGGGGTCGTTTCGTACCGACTGGGCCGGGCGTTCAATGGTCCGCACCGATCGCAGCATTGACGATTACAACACCCTGTTTGACCCGATCCGCGAGGCCCGCACCGCCAAAAGCGGCCAACAGGCCGGCGACCCGGCAAAGGCCGCACAGGTAATGCTGGATCTGGTCAATCACGACACACCCCCAACCCATTTGCTGCTTGGGGCCGATGCAATGTCGCTGGTGCGCAACAAACTGACTTCATTGGCCGATGAAATTACGCGCTGGGAAGATATCAGCCGATCCACCGCGTTTGATGCCACCCCCACAGCATAATCCCGACCAGACGGAAGACGGATGGCGAACCACATAACGCCATCCATCCGCAGCGGCACCGATGTCTTACCCGGTTAATTACCGGCAACACATCGGACATAAAAAAACGCCCCTTCATGCGGGGGCGTTTTTTATGGTTCGCCCGTATAAGGCGCGAACAAACCAATAACCTTGCGCTGACTTAATCGAGCGGCGGCAGGTCTTCTTCAAGGATCATGATCTGCAAGGAATAGCTGACTTCACCCTCGTCTTCGTCACGGTGCAAAACACCCAAAAATTCCTCGCCGACACGCATTTCAATCGGATGATCCTTGGCCCGCGGCGGATCAATGGCAATACGGTTATTGTCAAAGGTGCGACGCAAATACTTGGTTACCCGCGCGATCTCGGTCGGTGTCATGGTCTGTTTCCTTGTTTCCATCTGTGGTCGTCGGTTCACCGTCCCCAAAACAACGGCACCTGGTGCGTTTTCGTTCCGGTTCGGTGAAAGGCGATAAATTCCGTGCTTTTCCTTTCACAAACCGGACCGGTAAATCAAGCCCGCCGATTGTAAAACGATCAATTTTTTGCCTTGTTCCGGCAAAATATACTGCACGCACCTGTCTATCCACATATTTGGTGCCACATAACTATACTGAAATTGGCCGCGTCACGATACCCGCAGCGTATGCCCTGCAAAGTTGGTTGCAAAGATTGCCCCTTATGTTTAATCCGGAAGAATGACCGATCAAAGTAACGTTCCCCCATCATCCCCGATAAATGCACCGCTGGCACAAGCCGGCATTCCGGTATTATACAGCTTTCGCCGCTGCCCCTATGCAATGCGGGCACGCATGGCGCTGCTTGCGGCAGGCATTGATGTTGAACTGCGCGAAGTTGTCCTGCGCGATAAACCGGCGGCAATGATTATCGCATCCCCAAAGGCCACCGTGCCGGTGCTGATCCTGCCTGATGGCACCGTGATTGATGAAAGCCTTGAAATTATGGTTTGGGCGCTGGCCGAGGCCGACCCGCACCAGTGGCTTAGCCCCGAAAGCGGCGAGCTTGGTGATATGCTGGTTTTAATTGCGCAAAATGACGGGCCGTTTAAAAATCACCTGGATCGCTATAAATATGCCAGCCGTTACGAAGGTGCCGATCCCGCATTTCACCGCGAACAGGCAGAAAAAATTCTGAACCGGCTTGATGGCAGGCTTGCCGTCGGTCGTTTTCTGTTTGGCGGTCACCCGGCGCTGGCTGATTTTGCCATCGCCCCGTTCATTCGCCAGTTTGCCCGTGCTGATCAGGTAAAATTTGATGCCCTGCCGTTTGTACATTTGCAACGCTGGCTAAACGACATGCTGCAAACGTCGTTTTTTACCAATGCCATGGCCAAATATGAACAATGGCACGACGGAGATAAACCGGTATTGTTACAAGCTCAAACAATAACAACATAGCATATTCAACCTCAAGCAGGCTGGTAAAGGCCCATTGCCTGTGGTAGCAACGCCTGCATTGAACCATTCCACCTTCGGGGACCCGGACTGATGGCCGATTATGATGTCAAGCCGTTGATCACTGCTGAGGAAATTGCCGCGAAAATCGATACGCTGGCAGCCCAGATCAACGAAAATTTCAAAGATACCCAAAAACTGATCGTGGTCGGCTTGTTGCGCGGCTCGTTCGTGTTTATCGCCGATCTGGTGCGTAAACTGACTGTGCCGGTCGAAGTCGATTTCATGGTGGCGTCAAGCTATGGTGACTCGACCGAAAGTTCGCGCAATGTCCGCATCATCAAGGATCTTGACGGGCAAATTCGCGGCAAGGATGTGCTTCTCGTCGAAGACATTATTGATACGGGCTATACCCTGTCCGAAGTGGTACGCCTGTTAAACACACGCGACCCCAACAAACTTGAAATCTGCACCCTGCTTAACAAACCATCACGCCGCGATATCGATATTGCCATTGATTATTGCGGCTTTGATATTCCTGACGAATTTGTGGTTGGTTACGGCATCGATTACGCCCAGAACAACCGCAACCTGCCCTATATCGGCACGGTACATTTTCACGGCGAATAATCACCGTCTTTGAGCCATTGGGCCTATGGGCCTTTGCACCAAACATGCAAAACCGGCGTTCGGGTCTGCCCCGCACGCCGGTTTTGTTTTAATACTGCAATAAATTTACAGCGCACAAATCACATTGCGACTGTTACTTCTGGTCCAAGCCCGGATCACGGGGAAATGGCGCGCTATCTGGCGCTTTCAACCCATTATCGTCTGGCACGCCCGGATTATCTGCCGCCCCACCTGCGGCACGGGCGGCACGCTCCATTGCCTCCGCATGTGCTGCTTCGGCTTTTGCAACTGCATTCTCGGCGGCGCGCTGGCGTTCAAATGCACCAAGCCCGTCAAAATCCTGCAAAATGCGTTCAAAACCCTGATTCATACCCTGTTTATCGCCCTGTCCGGTGGCAAAACCGGCCCGGGCGGCATCAATCAGCAAATCAAGAATAACATCATCTTCGGTTCGGTTTGCCTTATGCGGATGGGTCGGCTTTTCGGTTTCAAATGTCGGACTTTTGCCAAACCATATCGCGGCAGCAACAAGCCCCAGCACAATTAAAACGACACCAATCGACAGCGCCGCCGTGACCGCCCCCACATGGGCAGCAAGTGCCATATAAATCGCAGCCAGAACAAACCCGGCCCCAACCAGAATAACCAGCCCGATCGCGGCGATGGCCGCAAGCCTTGCGGCTGCGGCCTGCGCCATATCACCAATCGCGGCGATCAGCTGATCGATCATCGTTGCAGCAGACGACCAATTAACAGGCCAACACCAAAGGTGGCTGCAACCGTTATCAGCGGACGTTCGCGCACCTGATCGACAGCCACGTCACGGGCATGGTCGAACTGTTCGCGTGCCTGACCAGAAACTTCACGAACCCGCTGGGCGGCCTGTGCTGCACGGGTTTCGCCAGTTTCACGGGCAATTGTTTTAAGGGTTTTGGTCACTTCCGCCAGATCCTGACGAAGAATTTCGACCTCGGCCTGCAGCTTTGAGGTGTCGGCGCTCGTATCGGCTTCATTCTTGGCCACCATTGGGACCTCCTTGTATGTTTTAAACCGTTGCCTCACACAACACACCTCTAACGCACAACAATGCCTGCCGGTTCCATATCAATTGTGATGATTTAGAGGCAGCTGATATTAATCCGGCAAACCAACATGGTTTTCTGCCCGCATCATCTTGCCCGCATCCAATGACAGGACATAATTCAGCCCGGCCTGCAATACCTGGCCCTCAAAACGGTTTTCATCCCCAAAACGATGCAGCACTGATGTCATCGCCCGGCAAAAACCTTTGGCCATCCACACCCGCTGCACACATCTGATCAACGGTTCCCATTTCCGGCATACCGGCCCGAATGCGCCCTTCTGCATTGGCACGGCTTTTACGTGCCAAAATGACCAACGAAATGCCGAGCGCATGCAACAAGCGCGACAACAACAGCCCCACCAGCCGCCACCCTATGATCACAGGATAAAAAGTCGGCGGTTTGAGCAGAATGGACAAACCGGAAAAGAAACTGCACAAAACCAACGTCTATAACCAGCTGGCTATAGACAATATTTTAATGCCTATAAATACAAAACGGGCCGGAAATACCGGCCCGTTATCTGCTCTGCACTGATATCAACAGATATCTAGAAATTATGCTCGCGATGCTCAAACACCCAGCTTTCGGTCAATAATCTGTCTCCGGTTTTAAGGGCGGCACGCAAATTAACCGGCCCATTGCCATCGGGGAAAATATCAAACACCAGTCGCCAATAATCCTGCCCCACCACACGCAGGCAATATGCATTTTGAATGGCGGCATTACTGGCCGTTACATCGGGCACCACTGCTTTTTGTTCGGTGGTGTAATTTGCCAACGCGCCCCCGGCAAAATCAATGGCATATTTCAACCCTTTATCCGGGCGCTTTTGGCCTGGCACCCCGGCCCGGCCGGTACGCGTCGCAATGGCATGGCCAACTTTTACATCCCCATACAGGCCATCCACCATCCAGTGCATCCGATACTGAAAGGCGCGTTCTTCCCCGGCGGGCACTTCTTCATCTGTTGTCCAATAGGCAACAATATTGTCGTGAATTTCATCGTCGGTTGGAATTTCCAGCAACTGAACCATGCCTTTTTGCCAATCACCCTTTGGTTCAATCCACAGCGACGGGCGACGGTCATAAAACACACCATCATCTTCGTAATTGGCAAAGCTGCGGTCGCGCTGCATTAACCCGAACCCCTTGGGCGCTTGGTCAACAAAGCTGCTGGTGCGGGTCTGTTTGGGGTTATCAAGCGGTCGCCACAGACGTTCACCCGAGCCTGTCCAAATCGCCAGCCCGTCATTGTCATGAATTTCCGGCCGCCAATCCACCGCTTCATCACGGTTGGTTTCCGAAAACCAGAACATGCTGGTTAAGGGCGCGACCCCCAAACGACGCACGGCCTGACGGGTAAAAAACCGCACCGTAACATCCATTGTGATGTCCTGGTCATTTGGTTTCTGACACTGAATTTGCACAGCCCCGGTCAGGCTTGGGCTATCGAGCAACGCATAAATATGCATTCCGCCATCGTGGGTCGGCTCCAGCCAAAATTCAGTAAAACGCGGAAATTCTTCGGGGGTATCATGCAAGGCAGTATTGACCGACACGGCCCGGGCCGACAGCCCGTATTGGTCCAACGGCCCGGCAGAGCGAAAATACGACGCCCCCATAAAGGCCAGCCAATCGCGCGAATGGTCCTGATCATAAAGCAGGCGAAACCCGCCCCATCCGGCATCATCTGGCATATCGGCTGCTTTGATGTCGCCCTTATAGTCAAACGCTGACGGGTCATATTGCACCTCCTGTGCCTGCCCGTCCGTTACGGTATAAATGCGAACCTTTTCCATGGTCCCGCGATTTTGATGAAACGGGGCAACCGGCGGCACACCATCCGTATTCCACCACAACGACTTTTCGGTATCAAATTTGATTTGCTGATAGGCATCATAATCAATACGCGACAGAACATTTTTCAACGCATCGGAAACTTGCGGTGCCTGAAAGGGTTGTTTGGCCTGCTCACGTGCCCAGCCAATAACCCCTTCAAACGAAAACGGCTTTTTCTCGCCCATCGGCAACGTACCATCTTCGGCTGCCAACGCACGGGGCAAGGCCCCCGGCACAAGCCCTGCTGCGGCTGCCGCCCCGACAAGTCCGATAAAATTCCGCCGTCCCATTTTCACGCCCATCAAGCGACTTTCACCTTTAAAATCATGTTTCGACATTCGTTTTTCTTAAATCACAAAGACTTGCAACCAAATTTTGCAATTTCCGCTGCCGATATGCCGACTAAAAATGGCATCGTCAGGGCCAGCATTTTTTACATCAAAGCCATTCTACAAACGAAAATCACCCCGCACTGTTCCCAATAGGCAACAGTGCGCAGGCAATGATGACATCGGCAAAACTTAAGTGATGATTTTCCACACACTTTTATAATCATATAAAAATGTGCATAAAATTTAATCTTTGCACTGTCGCCCAATCGGGGGCGCTGTGCTAGACTTCAATTGTTACTTCTGCAACACACTGTTTTAACTACGTTTTGCGAGATACATGCAACATCTGACCGGACTTGTCGTTTTTACCGACCTGGATGGCACCCTGCTGGATCACGATGACTATTCCTGGGAGGCGGCGCGCCCCGCCCTTACACGGCTGCGCAAAAACGACATTCCCCTGCTGGCAATTTCTTCCAAGACACTGGCTGAATTACGGGCAATCAATTCACAGCATCATCTGTTTGCCGGCCTGATCGGTGAAAATGGCGGCGTTATCGATATCAACGGCGATATCCGCCAGCCCGGTCCGCCAACAGCCACCATTGATGCTGCCCGCACCGCCATTGCCAAGGCCATATCTGTTCCGGTTGCAGGGTTTCGCACCAGCACAGCGGCCGAAATTGCCACGGCAACCGGCTTGCCCCCCAACGTGGCGGCCCTTGCCGGGCAACGCAACTGTTCGGACCCGTTAATATGGGCGCCCACCGCCAAGGACATTGCCCTCGCCGGGAACATCGCCCGCGAATATGGGTTAAAACTGGTAAAAGGGGGCCGCTTTTACACATTATGCGGCGAAACAGACAAAGGGGCCGCCATGCAAACGGCGCTGAAAATGCTGCAAAAAGCCGGAAAACTGCCAACAGGGCGGGCCGATATAACCACCATTGCCCTTGGTGATTCCCCCAATGACGCCGGGATGCTGGCCCATGCCGACATTGCCGTTCAAATTCCGGTCAAGCACGGCGCTGTTCCCACCCTTGATCTTGGCGGGAAAACAGCGCGCATCGCCCCGGCCCCCGGCCCTGATGGCTGGAACAGCACCATAAATTCAATACTCGACAATTTATCGCAAACGCCAACATCAATAACAAAAGCGAGGTAGAAATGGCCGATTTTCATCAGGGTGGCCCGATCACAACCCTTCATTCGATTATTGATCGTGACCCCGAAGAACTCGCTTATGAAATGACCGCCTTTGCCCGGTCGCGCCGCCAGACCCTTATTTTGCCGTGCCTGTATTCCGAACTGGAAACACCGGCCATGACCACCATTTTGGAAGGTTTGAAAAAAGCCACCTATATTGATCAGATCGTGGTGGGACTGGACCGGGCCAACGAAACCCAATACGCCTATGCACGCGAGTTTTTCAAAGACCTGCCACAACGCACCCGCATTCTATGGAATGACGGCCCGCGCCTGCGTGCCGTACATGACCGGCTGGAAAATTACGACCTGGCGCGTTACGAACCGGGCAAAGGCCGTAATGTGTGGTATTGCATGGGCTATACGCTGGCAACCGGGCGCAGTTCGGTTATTGGCATTCATGATTGCGACATTGCCACCTACACGCCCGACCTGCCTGCGCGTTTGATGTATCCCATTGCCAACCCGGCCTTTAATTTTGCCTTTGCCAAGGGCTATTACGCGCGCGTTGCGGGCGGCACGCTTAAGGGCCGTGTCTGTCGCCTGTTTGTCACGCCGCTTATTCGCGCGCTTAAGCAGGTCGTCGGCAAAACCGATTTCCTCAATTACCTCGATTGTTTCCGCTATGCGCTGTCAGGCGAAATTGCCATTCGCACCGATGTGGCCTATGGCCTGCGGGTGGCATCCGACTGGGGGCTGGAAGTTTCGATGCTTTCGGAAATGTATCGTAACCACACCGTCCATCGCCTGGCCCAGGTCGATATTGCCGATATTTACGACCACAAACACCGCGAATTTGACCCGGCAGAAAAGGACGACGGCCTGTCGCGCATGGCCAGCGACATTGCAAAATCGCTGTTTCGTAAACTGGCCACCCAGGGCACGGTTTTCTCGCACGAGACCTTCCGTACCCTGAAGGCGACCTATTACCGCACGGCACTTGACCTGATTGAGCAATACCGTGCCGATGCCCTGTTTAACGGCCTTAAAATCAATCGCGACGAAGAAGAAAAATGTGTCGAGGTTCTGGCCGAGGTGATCATTAGTGCTGGTCAGCATTACCTTGAAAACCCGCTGGAAAGCCCGTTCATCCCCAGTTGGCAGCGGGTTGAAAGTGCGATGGACGATATTTTCGAACAGCTTTCCGCCGCCGTTGACGATGACTTGAATGATAGTGAGATTGGCAAAGTTGCCCGATAGCAAACATCAGCAGCTCCGCTAAAAACAGGCCGGGATGGCCATATATCCCGGCCTGTTTGCATATCAGACGTCTGTATCAGCCATATTATTTTGCGGTCCCCGTATCAAAATAACTGTGCATATGCGCCATATAGGCATCTTCGCCCTTATGCAGGCGCGCATCAATAAAGCCACGCGCATCATCGCCAACATAATAACGCAGCCGGTTACTGCCATCCGTCACGGCCTGCTCGACAAACCCCGCGACATAATCAGAATCCATCAAACGTCCCCCGGCCATTTTAGCAAAAGCGGCGTTCGTTTTTTCTACAAAATCCTGATAATCGCCCAGGATTTCGGCTTTGGAAAATTCCTGTGCGCTGCGGGAATGAAATTCGGTGGCACTAACCCCGCCGTGCGGAATAACCAGTTTTACTGTAATACCCTGTGACGCCAGTTCATAGGAAACGGCTTCGCTAAAACCTTCAAGGGCAAATTTACTGGCACAATAAAGCGAAACCATCGGCAAACCAAAAACACCCGCCCCTGAGCTGATATTCACAATTGTTCCGCCTTGATATTTGCGAAAATGCGGCAAAATTGCCCGCATGACATCCATCACCCCAAACACATTCACCTGAAACTGCTGGTCGATCCGGCTTTGGCTTAGCCCCTCAAACAGGCCATATTGACCATAACCGGCGTTGTTGACGACCGCGTCAATACGGCCAAACCGGGCAATACCGGCTTCTATCGCCGCATCAATGCTGGCACGGTCCTGCACATCCAGCCGGGTGACCAGCACATGGGGCAATTCGCGTAATTCGGTGTCTCTTTCCGGGGTGCGCTGTGTGGCAACCACGTTCCATCCCAATGCGGCAAACCGCTGCGCTGTCGCTTTGCCAATTCCCGACGAGGTTCCGGTTATCAAAATTGTTTTCTGGTCCATTTCAGGCTCCACCGCTCTGTATCATTGACGATGGCGCACCATAGAAAGGTTTTATTGTTCGAATAAGTGACATATTATTGCACAAAGTAATGCAGGAAATCGAACAATGAACAAAGGTGGCCTATTGGAACTACATGGTGTGGTCGCAGTTGCCACCCATCGCAATTTTCGCGCAGCGGCAGCCGAACTCGGCCTGTCCCCATCCGCCCTTAGCCACGCGATTTCCAGCCTTGAACAGCGCCTTGGTGTGCGTCTGTTTAACCGGACCACACGCAGCGTTTCACTTACCGAGGCAGGCCGGGAATTTGTTGATCGCGTCCGCCCGGCCCTGTCCGACCTTTCCGATGCCATGGAAATCACCAACAAGTTCCGGCAAAAACCGCGCGGGACCCTGCGCCTGAATACATCCGAAGGGTCGGCACGGCTGTTTTTAATGCCGGTTGTGGCCCGCTTTATCGCGGCCTATCCCGACATGCATGTCGATATTATTACCGATGGCAAGCTGGTTGATATTGTCGCGGGTGGCTTTGATGCGGGCATTCGCCTGTTTGAAACCGTCCCGCAAGACATGATCGCCATTCCTTGCGGCCCGCCAGAACAATTCGTTATCGTTGCATCCCCCGAATATCTGGAAAAGTGCGGCAATCCAATCCCCAAAAACCCCGCCGATCTGGCAGCACATGCCTGCCTGCGCCTGCGTTTACCCAGTGGCAAAATCTATCGTTGGGAATTTGAAAAACGCGACCAGCAAATTGAAATCGACGTCACTGGCCCCATTACCCTTGATAGTTCCAATATGATTGTCGAAGCCGCAATTGCGGGATGCGGCATTGCCTATGTCACCCGTCATCAGGCCGCACCATATTTGCAATCCGGCGAACTGACACAAATGATGCATGACTGGACACCGCCCTTTCCCGGACTGTGCCTGTATTATCCCGGTCATCGCCATGTTCCGGCAGGTCTGCGGGCCTTTATAGACGTCCTGAAAGCATCGGTTTCAACAGAACCGGAAACACCAGCCCCTTATACCGGCATTGCATCACGGTAACGCTGCAACAACCGGCTTTCGGTCCGATGACGGCCATCCAGATTGGAAATCCATAAAATCTGATACGGGGCCAGGGTCATAATGCCGTCGTAATCGGGAATCACCTTGCCGGTAATCAGGTCCTGCCAGCCTTCATTCATGATCAGGTTAATGCGTGACAAATCCAGGTCCTGGTCCTGCCCCGTCAGGTTAAACACGCAGAAAATACTTTGATCATTCAAATGGCTTTGCCGCCAGATACCCAACAATTCCGACCCCAGATTAAGGGTATATTGGGTGGCATTGGGATGAAAGGCCGGTTGCCCCTGGCGAATGGACATCAAGGCGCGCAACTGCTCGAACACCTGCCGGGCCGGGCCGGGCGCTTCCAAAACGGCCTCCGCATCGCCCAGTTGCCAGATTTTACGATTTAACCGCCGTGGAATACCGGTTTGCTGATAACCGTGCTGGTCATTTTCCGATGCAAAAATCGACTGCACATAAATTGCCGGAATACCTTCCAACGACATGGCAATCGCCTGCGACATTACAAACCGTTCCAGCCCAAAGGTACGCTCACCCGCAAAACTTTCGGCCAGCATGCTAAACAATGTCACGTTCAGTTCGTAGGGGCGCTGCCCGCCCCCGGCAACCGACCGATAACTTACCTCGCCGCCCATTTTACGGGCATGTTCGGTCATTTGGGTAATGTCATCATCGGGTACAATATTTTCGGCTGGCCGCAAACCAATGCCATCATGGCTGGCGGTAAAATTAAAAAATGTGCAACCTGCCGGGGCGGGTGGCATCGCCATGATGCATTTGCGAATATAATCTGACCGCCCGCTCAGCAGCGCGTGCAAAATAACCGGTGGCAGGGAAAAGTTATAAATCAGATGGGCTTCGTCCTGCTGACCGAAATAAGACAGGTTTTCTACCATCGGCAGGTTGGTTTCGGTAATAAACACCAGGTCAGGTGCCACCGCATTGGCCGCAAGCCGTAATGCCTTAATAATCTTGTGGGTTTGCTCGGCATTGATCGAGGGTGTACCGGATTCTTTCCAGATAAAGCCAATCGCATCAAGCCGGATCACGCTGACCCCGTGGCTGATATAATCCAGCACGATTTTCAGAATTTCAAAAAATACATCGGGGTTGCTGTAATCCAGATCAACCTGATCATAACTAAATGTACACCAGACATGCTTTGGCCCCAGTGCGGTTTCCACCAGATTTAGCAATGGATGGCTACGCGGGCGCACTACCAGTGAAATATCGTCATCCGGGCTGGCAGTTTTAATGTAATTAACACCCGGTTCCTGTCCGGCCAGAAATTGCCCAAACCATTCATGAGACGCCGAAATATGGTTTGCCACCAGATCGGCCATCACTTTGGCATGCTTGGACAAATCCTCGACATCCTCCCACGTCCCCAGTTCCGGGCGCAGGGTGGTAAAATCGGAAACTGAAAAACCATCGTCGGATGTAAAAGGATGAAACGGTAAAATATGAATCCCCGGTAACCAGTCTTTCAGCCATTTCTGATGAAAGTCGCGCAGGGATTTAAGGCCCTGATAGCCATTGCGCGAAATGCTGTCGCCATAGGTAATTAAAAAAGCGTCGCGCTGGTCCCATTTTCGCAGGGATTCTTCCGCCGGTTCGGGGCCGTCGCCTTCTATTGGCAAGTCCAAAACCTCGAATACGCGCCTTACCAGCAAAGCCGGGTCATGTTGTGGATAAACATCGCTCAACAGATTTCGCATTGCACTAGCAAAAGCAATCCGTCCAGACGTGCCAACAACCCGGTCCATTCGACCTCCTTAAAACAGGCAATTCAATTGATTGAATACAATCAAATAATTTTTCTGCCTATGATGCAAGCAGCGATTTATCATTGCCTGGCAAACAGGCACGACATCCCCTTGCATTGCAGCATGGTGGCTTGTGTCGGTTGCCTAATCATACCGGCAACACCGCACATCTTAAAATAACCACCTAGGGTGCAATCGTAACGCTCGCTAGCGTATCGGTGCTGGAAACCTCAATATCGGCCGATGGGGTAATCCCCCCATTTTTAA
>NZ_JFJZ01000050.1 GCF_002115825.1 Thalassospira sp. MCCC 1A01428
AGCCGTGAGGGGACGCTTACAGAACACTAAAGGCGAAGTTAAAAAGAAGGCTGAAGCACAAGCTGTAGAAACCATTTTGAAGCTTTGGATGCACAGGCGCGCTTTACCAGAACAAGTAGATCCACTGGGCGGATTTCGAGACGCGATTTCTGTCATGGAGCGGCTTGGTTCTGTTCCTGACCGGTGGAGTTTTCAACAGTACGGCATTCCTAATGAGCAAACCTTGCGAGACATGTTCGGATGTTTGTGCCGAATAGTGCGAGAAACGATTGTGTTCACGCAAATAAAGCAAGCCCGTGAGATAACATCGGACGAGATACAAGCTCTTGACGAAGATGAGTTAGCTGCCCATCAGCTACTCACGACTTGGCTAGCAGACGTAGAGGAGCCTGAGCGCTTACCGACAATTAACCGGTTTATTGTAGATGCGAAAAGCAAAACCGGAGACATGAATGACGGCAAGCACATTCCGCCTAACGACAAACTAAATGCCGAAGGTCAGGAAAAAGAAGACGCACGCAGGGCTATTCTGGAGAATCTTGAGCGGATGCATTTGGCCTTAGGAAAAATCGTTGCATACTGGCGATCGAATACAGGCGAACCGCCTGAATAATTCGGCATCTACCATTTTTCAGGCTGGCGCATTGATAATCATAGCGGGCTTTGAAAGTAGAGTTTTCTCGGGTCTGAGTCTAGATCCTCCTGGGATAGTGTGATCGCGGCACTAACTTCGAACCAAAGAACATGTTTGAGATCACTGCTCGCGCCAGGTCTTCTTGGTGGCGGATAAAAATAGATCCAGTAAGGGACCTTAAAGAACATTTTATGGTCTATGAACCTGGAGGAACCCGGCTGGAAGTAGCTTTTGACCCACGCTGATCCGGTGCCAAGGCCATTATTCTGACATGGATGGTCGCCTCCTCCCCATCAGTTACGTATCAGCTGCAGCTACAGCCCGAGTGCCGCATCCATGCGCTCATGCTCAAAGGCCGGAGCACAGGCGTTCAACCCGGCACCGCTGAGCCCCTGACGGCGCAGCTCTTCACGCCAGCTGTCTCGGATACATCGCGCCATATCCCGAACTCGAATGCGGGCTTCCTGCACACTGACATCGAAGAACTCGGACGCTTCGATCGCGGCGCCGATGTCTGGCTCATGCCCATGGAGAGGGCTGATCCCAGTTTCCATCCGGGCGTGGCGCCTGGGTTGCGGATTGACGTCAAAGAGCGGTGAAAGACGCCAGAGGTTCTGCCCCGCATAGATGAAGCCGTGGTTCTTCAGGTGGTCATCTGTGTTGGTGACGAGGATCCCGAAAACCATACGAAGCCAGATTTGCAGCAGATCATCACCGGGCCGGGCAGAGATAATACGGATGATGTCGGCTATGTCCGTATAAAAAGCGCTTGCATGACCAACCTTGCCTAAGGCGGTGCGCGCAGAGATATAAGGGACCCGGCCTCCAACCCGGCGATCGAAACGGCTAAAAAGACCGATCGGGTGCAGACTGCCGGGTAACTCGAGCCGGCAGTCTGGTGTGCGCAGACCAAGATTTCCAGCGAGCTTCATCGTTGCCACCTCGAGACGCTCCACCGGCCAAGTGTCGTTGATGGACGTAAACTTGGCGAGCCAGAGCCGGTCTCCATCCCTCACATTGGCTTTCGGCCGCGCCCCGCCCGGCGTACCGGCGGCGCCAACGAGATCCAGCGCATCTTGCTCCGCACCGACCGGGTCTCGCTCGAACCTTTGCGCGATCTTGACCAGGTCCTCAATATCAGCCAGGCGCGGTACCGCCTTTCCGACCTGCGGGAATGGCTCGCTATTTTCCTGCAGGAAACGCAGCGCACCTTGGCGCGCAGTATCGTCGCATGTAATCAAAAAATCAAACTCGGTTGCCCCCTCGCCCAAAACCCGGCGCATTAGCTTGCGGCCCCAACTGTCCGGGGCGGTATCCGCAAAGGGCCCGGCAATAACATCACGTTTCCGGCTTTCGCGCCCGCCGGAGCTGCCATGATAAGGTGCGCTCGCTCGCGGCATCTGGGGGCAAAGGTCAAAACCGCGCGGATTGTCGATCCATTCCTGGTCATAGATGAAGGTGGAATGTGCGCGCCGCCCGTCCGTCTCAAAGACCAGACGACCGACCGGAACCAGCCCATTCCCAAGGGCTACACGTGCCACGACCATCAGAAAGCGCTTCCTTCATCATCGATCTCATCCGATCGGGCCAGCGTGTTGGCCGATCCGCCGGATGACGACTTTCGGCGATTGACGATCCGCTTTGGCAGGCGAGCCTGATCCAGGACCAGGCCGGTATCGTCTTTCGCCGGATCGAGCATTTCGCCGAGCCGGTGAAGCTCACCCAGGACCATGAGCGCCATGGCCAGGGTCTCGAGCCGCACACCGCCATTGCCCGTCTCGAGCTTGGCGAGCGTCTTGTCGGTTACGCCCAATCGCTCGCAGAAGTCCGCGACAGACATCCGCCGCTTCTTTCGAGCGACACGAATGTCATGGCCAAGTCGTTTGAGGGCAGTCTGAACCTGGTACGAAGACATGTTTTGATCGGATAAAAATCCGCCTTATGATGCTATGGTCGTATTTTTATCCACATTAGGTCAATTTACAGTGCAAATCAATCAAATGCACAGCAAGACGGACAAAAGTCCGGGTTAACCTGTTTAGACCAGAGTTTTGTCCGCGTTATACATTTTCGACCTTAAAAACCCGGTAAACATCCACGGATTAGGGTTCCATGGTAAACGCCACTCATGGCGACCTTCAGGCCATCAATGCATCTGCTTCAAACGCAGCAACGAACAGGCTGTGTGGGGCTTTGCGCGCCATCGCCGCCATCCGCGTTAGTGATGGAACCACGACGATCGTCGTGGTTCCGGCGCAGCCAAGAGCGCGGCCCGAAGGGCAACGCCAAATTGCGTTCGCCTCAATCTATTTTATAAACCATAATCCGGCAAAATTACTTCAAGTCTTTGTATTCTGATTGTGAAAGGCAAATCAGCATGATGCTACCTAGTCCTACGCATTCGAACTATACCAACCTCCTGACCGACATAGAGCGTGGACAGGTCAAAATTCCTCAGTTCCAGCGTGATTTCGTCTGGACCATGCAGAAGTCCGCTGCGTTGCTCGACAGCATTATCAAGGGGTATCCGGTTGGCACGTTCATTTTCTGGTCGACGAAAGATCGACTGCGTAGTGTTCGTGATCTCGGCAACACACCTCTGCCAGAGCCGAAGGACGGCGAAACCGTCTCGTTCGTTCTCGATGGCCAACAGCGCCTCACCAGCCTCTACGCTGCATTGCGCGGAATCAAGGTGGAACGTAACTCAGGCAAGACCGACGACTTCGCCGACATGTTCATCTACCTTGACGCGGGCGAGGACGATCAGATCGTCGTGACAGAGGTCGCCGATCTTGCTGAAGGCACCTGGATCAGGTTACGCGATCTGATCCACGGCAGCTTCCAGCAGCTTGCGGCTTTCCCGCCGCATTATCATGAGCGGCTATCGGAATACCGACGCCGGATCGAGTCCTATGACTTCTCGATCATCCTCGTGAAGGACGTGCCGATCGACGTCGCCACGGAAATCTTCACGCGCATCAATGTCGGTGGCAAACCACTCAGCGTGTTCGAGATCATGGTCGCAAAAACCTATGACGAACCGCGCGAGTTCGATCTGGCGGAGAAGTTCGACGAATTGGTCGCAAGGCTGGAGCCACTCGACTACGAAACCGTCTCCGACGCGACGCTCCTGCAACTGGTGTCGCTGATCCTGACGAAGGAATGCAAGAAGCAGACGATCCTCAAACTCAGCAAGGCAGATTTCATCGACACCTGGCCTCGTGCCACCGATGCGTTCGAACGGGCTGTCGAGTTTTTCCGCAACAGCTACCGCATCCCGGTATCGCAACTGCTGCCGTACAATACGTTACTTGTGCCGTTCGCCTATTTCTTCTTCCATCACCCGGACAAGCCATCAGCCGAACAGCGTCCGCTGCTCGAAGATTTTTTCTGGCGCTGCTCGCTGGGGGGACGCTATTCGTCGGCGGTCGAAAGCAAACTCGCGCAAGACGTTCGCCGCATCGATCGTATCCTAAAAGGCAGGTCACCCGACTATGATTGGGCGGTCGATATCTCACCCGACTTCCTTTTGGAGAACGGATGGTTCAACGCTGGACGTAGTTCGATCAAAGCGATCCTGTGCCTCTACGCCTTCCAAGAGCCGAAATCGTTCAATGATGATTCTATTGTCAGCATTCGCAACTATTGGCTAAAGCAGGCCAACAGCAAAAATTACCACCACTTTTTCCCACGCACCTATCTCGGCAAGAAGAATGTTGAGGAATGGCGAATCAACAACATCCTCAACATCACTATCGTCGATGACTATCTGAACAAGCGGGAAATCCGCGCGAAGCCGCCCGCGACCTACATGAAGGCGTTCAGGAAATCGAACAAGGCGCTGGACAAGACGATGGCCTCGCATCTGATCGGCGATCTGGATGACTTCGGCGTGTGGACGAACGACTACGACACCTTCCTCGCCGAACGGGCGAAACTAGTCAGCGCGGAGCTCGCCAAACGGATCATCAGCCGTCAGATCGACACCGACGGTCAACCGTCGCGGGACGACGACTATGAGGAGGAAGCCGTCGCGTTTGAATGAGACGTGGCGTTAATCCGACAGGATAGAGGTTGCATGTTCATCGACCGATACCTGAGCTTTTATAACGGACGACACCCACATTCATCGCTTGACCGGAAAACGCCCGATCAGGCCTACCTCAACCAGCCGCCCCCCCCTCTCGGCTTGCGGCATGATAGGCGCCAAGAACCACCTATAAACCGGCCCGAAGCCCATTTCCGAAGAGAAGGAGCATAGTCCGGTCGAAAATTGCTTGGGTATCGACATAGAGCCTGCTTCAGGTCCCAATTCTGGACCTTCGGAGATTAGAGTTTCCCGGCTTTTGTCACGGTACCGGGTTGGTAACATCACCGGGATTATGCAGCGAAATCGCGAACTTGTACCCGATTGCCAAATGAGGACGATACTTATTATTGTGTTTACCCCAAGCTCTGCACAACTCTAACACCGTTTGCCAAGGACGATACCGGGCGAAGGTTCTCAGAGCTGCAATGCTTAATGTTTACTCTGTGGTCACCTGTTTAACGGCATCTGACATTTGGGCGTGCGCTTGCATCGCCGCAGATCGAAGAAAACTTTGATCTGAGGCGATGATGAACGCAGAGGAGCCGGCGCGGAACTGTATCGCCGCATCCTCCGGACTGCCGGGCAGGATGGCGACCGTACGTCCGGCCTTTGCGGCAGCTGCGTGTACCGTTTCTGTTGCTTTACGCACCAGAGCAGGGGCATCGCTCAACCCTGCATAGGCAGCAGCGAGATCGCCGCGACCAATGAATACTCCATCGAGGCCATCGACTGCGAGGATCTCGTCGATATTTTCAATAGCATCCGGATCTTCGATCATGGCGATGATCGTTACGCGGCGATCCTCCGTTTCCATATGCTCGGATTGGCCAACGCGACCGAAATCGCCTGCGCGTGTGGTCGGTGCGAAGCCGCGCTTTCCAACGCGATAGCGACCAGCAGCAACGATCGCTTGTGCCGTTGGTGCGTCGCTAACATGGGGAACCAGGACGCCATCCGCCCCGCAATCGAGAACGGACAGGATATGAGCTGCTGCGCTGCTTTGTACGCGGACAATGGCAGCAAGGCCCACGGCTTTGCATGCAAGGATAATTCTGTCCGTCGTTTCGCGATTGAACGGCGAATGTTCTTCATCCACTACAACGAAGTCATATCCGAGACTGCCCATGATCTCGGCGGGCATCGTCGCGGGCACTTTTAAGAAGGTGCCATAAAGTGTTTCGCCGGATCGGAACCGGTCGCTGAATTCTAGTCGCTTCGTAATCATTCCAGCCTCTTTCCTGTCAGTTCGTTCAAATGCGTCTCTGGGGCGGCGTTCTAGCCGTTTTGCAAACCGATGACTAAGGCCGGATTGGTCGCTATCATCGAATGTGTCTGCGCATCGGAATAGCCAAGGGCAAGGCAGGTCGCGACGCCGCGCCTTAGCCCTTCAAGGGGTGTAATCGTGCCAGTCTGGCCAAGATCGGAACACAGGATGGTCCGCTCGGGTCCCACGCAATCGATAAAAGCACCCAGTTCGTCATTCGTGCGGTTGCGGAATTTCGATCCTTCGGCAAAGAAGGCAAGCGAATGCTCCACATATGCGCCCATGGCCGCGATCTCTTTCACATCCTCAAATGAGGCACCCACGATGTCCTCGGGATGCGTGAAGATCAGCCGTTCCACGCCTCGCTTTTTTGCCTCGTTAAAGACGATCTTGGTTTCAGAAACATGGATGTGGCCGCTGGCCAGCGCCAAGCCCGTCGCCGCGATCACATCGAGGATATCCAGAAGCTCGGGACGCAACTTTCCATTCTTGAAGAGCGGAACAGGCGATGCGGAGCGCATTTTCTGCGTCGCTGCCGGATGCACCCAGCTAGACGTCTTTTCCCACTCCAGATGATTTTCCGCAGCCAATGTCGGAAGCCAGACAATTCGGCCATCCATTGCTGCAGTATGTTCGACAGCATAGGCGTTGAGTCCGCCCACAACATTGTTCAGCACAATCCCCGAATAAACTGTGGTCTTGAGATCGAGGTTGTGATCGCGAATGAGCTTGGCGCACATCACGCCTGAATAGTCGTGATCCTTGGTTACAAAAGCCCGAAACCCTGCCTTCGAATAGGCCTTCGCGAGATCGAGATGATCGATCCCGCGTGGGGCAATAGAGGGACCGCTATGAACATGCGGATCGACTGCATCTTGCAGAATTTCGCTGATGCGTGCAGCTTGGTCGCGCTCGATTTTTTCGATGTCGTTCATCGTGTTCTCTCCCGAGTTCGATTTTGGTTCGTGGCTGGTTTCCGTGGGTGGACTGCTGTCGCGAACACCAAAGGGCCCAGTGTTCAATTGCATGCGGCATAGCACCTTTGAGGGCTCTGACAATTAGGCATATTCTGGTCGACGGGGTGTAAAGACATCGAGGTTGAGAACCTCTTCGTCGCCCACGACAACGGCGTAGTGTATGACTTCGGGGGGGACGACCAACATGCCGCCGGGGCCAAGCCGCACAACCTCGTCGCCGACGTGGAAGTCGACCTCGCCTGAAATGATGTAAGCGATCTGTTCATGCGGATGTTTGTGTGGCTTTGGCTCGTGATCGGGCTGTAGTCGGTGCAATGCGACCGTTGCACCCTGACCAGAAAATGCTTTTTGCTCCACGCCGGGACGAATCTGCTTCCACGACATGTTGTTCCAGTTGATGTTGTGAATACTCATCTATCTTCCTCCAGTTTAATTACTGTCTTGGACGTCAGTGTGTCACCAGCGTCAATGTTGACTAAGTGCAGGGTAAGTCTCGTGGCCTCAAATGGGATCGCTGCTTACACGAATGATCGATCTTGTCGTGTGAGCATCCCAGTGTTCATCGACTCTGTGGCGGGACGAAGTGTTGCCAATGAGCGTCTAGCTCAGGCATGTCCGCGAATGTCTTTCTGGCGTCGGCGGCGCGACCGATCAATTCAGCCGCTGTAGTTCCCTTGGCCTGGCAATAGGTGTCGAGCGTTTCGATGCTTTCAACGATTACGTTGAAACCGCGTAGCATCACCGCCGAGGCTAGCCCGGTAGCAGAGGCCCCAGCTAGCATGGCGCGCGCCACATCGTGCCCGCCGGTGATTCCGTTGATCCCTATCAATGGAACCTCAGACCCGATCATGGCACGGCAAAGCGCAAGCCAGTGGCAGGTGAGTGGCAAGTTCCAGAAACCACCGAAACCGCCCGATGTGCCAAGCATCGGTTTTTGCGTGTTCAGATCAGGCAACATCCCTAACAGACGGCCAGCGACGATTGCACTTTGTGCGCCGGCTTCGGTTGCTGCGCGCGCCAGTTGTGGCACGTCGTTGGATTGCCCCGTCAACTTAACCCAGACCGGAATTTCCAGACGGTCAGTAAGTGCGCGCGTCAGCATGGCGACACGCTCGGCGGCGGTTTCGGTTGTTACCGCACCGTTGGCGGCCTCACGTGCGTAGGGTGTGCCTATATTGAATTCGAGCACGCGCAAACCCGCCTGTTGAACCGCGAGGGCCATCTCTATTGCGTGATCCAAATCGGCGAGGACCAAACTGGGGACTAGCAAGCAATCATGCGCTCGTGCAATCCGGTCATGGGTCAGGCATTGCTCCAGCCAATTCTCGAAGCCAAGTGGATGCAGGCCCGAGCGCGAGAGGATCATCGTCGCGGGATCGGCCTGCGAGCCCCAGGAGACGGGCGACCAATGCGAATCGAGGGCAACGTATTCCGCTGCACGCAACTGAGCCTTGGCTGCGATGTTTTCATTAGTCGATTTTACGACAACCGCGCCAGCTCCTGCTTCGATGGCAGCACGTAATCCGCCATCAGTGATCATGTGTTCGGCAGGGGCGGCAATCACCGGGTTCTTTAACCGCATTTGGCCGATGCGTGTTTCAAGGCGTGTCATGGATTATTTCACCAGCAAATTGGGAAGGAACAGCACAAGGCCGGGAAAGACGGTGATGATTGCGAGCACAATTATCGCGAGCCCCACCATCGGCAGCGCATGAAGTGAGATCGCCTCGATCGGACGCTTCGTCACACCCGACATTACGTAGAGGCACAGCCCCACAGGCGGAGTGGCAAAGCCGATCAGACAGTTAAACACGACGATCACACCGAGATGCACAGGGTCCATGCCCAGTTGACTGCCGATTGACATCAATGCGGGCACTGTCAGAATTAGGATACCCACTGTATCGAGAAACATTCCTAGAACCAGCAGGATCAGGTTGACCATGATCAGGATGACCCACTTGTTGTCCGATACTGTGGTCAGTGTGTCGACCACGGCTTGAGGAAGTCGTTCAATCGAGAAGATTAGCGCCAACACATGGGCGAAGGCGATCAGCAGGTAGATTGCGGCGCAAACCGTGGCTGTAGAGAGAAAGACCTCACGCAAGCGCGATAATGACAGAGCGCGGTACCAGAGCCCGGCAACGATCAGTGCATAGATCACGGCTACCGCAGCAGCCTCGGTCGGTGTCACGACGCCCCCGCGGATACCGCCGATGATGATAACAGGCAGCAACAGGACCGGTGCGCATTGGCCAAAACTACGGCCGATTTGGGCAAGGCTCATGGCGGGCAGCTTGGGGTAACCATGCTTGCGCGCTATCAACATAGCATAGGCAGACAGGATCACGGCCAGGATGACGCCGGGTACGATGCCTGCCACGAACAGTCTGGAGATTGAGGTTCCCGAAAGCGCGCCGTATAGGATCATTGCAATCGAGGGCGGCACCAAGGGAGCCATAATGGAAGAGACGCCGATCAGGGCCGCAGAGTAATCTTCCTGATAGCCTTGGCGTTTAAGCTCGGGCGATAGGACCGTACCCAGAGCTGCCGCATCTGCGGCAGCCGATCCGCTGACACCACCAAATAAAAAGCTGCCCCAAATTGCCGTTAGCGATAGCCCTCCCCGGAACCGGCCGACAAGGGAATTGGCAAAGCCCACCAGCCTCTGGGTCAACCCGCCCACATCCATAAGGTTGCCCGCCAGAACGAAAAGTGGAATCGCCAGCAGGATGAAACTGTCTTGTCCCGCGAACATGCGTTGCGGCACCGCTAGCAGGAAGCGCAGGTGATCCGTTGCCACGAAATACCCCAGCGCGGAGATGCCCATCACAAAGGCAATAGGCACGCCCATCAGCAGGGTCACGAAAAAGAAGACACCAAGCCAGATCATTGTTTGCTCATCGAAGGTTGGGAATTAAGGTACCAGACACCGATCAGGCTTGCTGAGACATGCAGTGCGATCAGTCCTGCGCTCACCGCGATCGAGATATGTAGCCAGAACATTGAGATCGGAAGCGCGACAGCAATACCCTGTCCGGTACGTTCCGCAAATTGCCAGCCGTAGCTCATCAGGCAAATCATCGCTGCCAGGATCAACAAACGGCCCGCGACCTGCACCACGAGGCAGAGCGGTCGTGGTAGCGTGTCGACCAGCAAGCTCATCCCTATCATTTCGCCACGCGAATAGGCTAGGCCTACACCCAGCGACGAAATCCAGATCATCGTGTAGCGCAAGGCTTCTTCCGACCAGGACAGCGATGCCCCTATCACATAGCGAAAAAAGACCTGAAGCGCGGCGATCACGACGATAGCCACCATTCCGGTGATCAAGAGTGTCTCAAGTATCGTCACATAAGTGCGGACTGTGCGCGACAGGAAAGGCGGCAAGTCATAGGCCGTCATCGTAGTCTCCTAAAGCAGGAAGAAAATTGGCCCCCGCACGTCGCGCCGGGGCCAGACCGGGTTAATGACCGGCTTCGGCCGCCGTTACAAAATCAGCGATCAGTGGGTTGCGTTCGGAGTATTTCTGGATGACCGGTGCCCAGGCCTCGTGAAGTTCTTTCTTCAGGTTATCCGAGGCTTCCGTGACGGTTACGCCCTCGTCTTTTAATGTAGATTTGAGTTTTTCGTCATAGGCCTTAACCGCCATGACCTGCGGTTTCACGACCTCCCGCGCTGCTTCGCGCAGTATCTTTTGCTGATCTGCGGTCAGTCCGTCGAAAATCCCCTTGTTAACCAGCAATATGCCGGGCCAGAAGTAATGGCCGATCAGCGTTACGTTTTTGGCCGCATCATAAAGCCCCTCCGACTGGATAGAGGTGAGGTTGATCTCGACTGCGTCGATGGTGCCGGTTTCGAGCCCGGAATAGACCTCGCCATAGGCCATGGGCGTCGGGTTCACCCCGGCCGAATTCCAGATGTCGAGAAACAATTCGGAGGGGGCAACGCGCGTCTTAAGACCCTTGAAATCCGAGATATCCTTGATCGGTTTGCCGGTACTGAGGAAATGCCGTTGCCCGCCTTCATACAAGCCCAACCCTATCATTCCGTGATCTTTCAGTTTATCCATGATTGCCTGTGCCTGAGGTGAGACGGCCATTCGCGCGAAGTCGTCATAATCCCGCATTACATAGGGCAGTTGGAAAGCGTCAACCGAGGGGGCCAGTGTGGACAGGGCTGAGGACGAGTTGATTGTCATATCGATAGTGCCCAGTTGCACACCTTCCATCAGTTCCTTCACATCCCCCATCTGGCGTGCCGGATAGATGTCGATCTTAATCTGACCGTCCGATTTTTCGTCAACAGCCTTGGCGAAACGTTCGGCCGCGTCATTAAAAGGGTGCGTTTTAAAGACGGCATGTCCCAGCGTCAGCATCAGTGGCTCCGCGCAGGCAGTGGTGGCGCTAGCGGATAAGATAAAGCCGGCAAGCAGTCCGCAGATCTTTGTATAAGTTTTCATTTGCTCCTCCCTAATGTTCTCAATATAAGAACTGTAGTTCTTAATATGAGGTTGTCAGCTCCGATCATTCATGTCAAGAACTGTTACAAAGCCCTGTTTTGGTTGGGAGACATCAATGAAAAAAGCACGCGTGAAAACCTCTGATATGGCCCTGACAATTCTTGAGAGGGTAGCCTTCTCAGATATTGCGCTAAGTCAGACGGAGATTGCTGAGGCCGTGGGAATCGTTAAAAGTGCGGCGCACAAGCACCTGAACACATTGGAGGAAACCGGCTGGATCATGCGTGATCCAGGCACTGGCCATTACCATCTTGGGCCGAAGGCATGGATCGTCGGACAACATGCAATAGCCATCCGAGATCTGGCAGAGACTGCCCGGGAGCGCATGCGCATAAAACGCAACGAGACTGGACTCGCAGTGGTACTGAGTTTGGTTAAGAAGAACGGTCTGAGCGTGATCTTCGCATTGCACGGAACTCATGCGATCGAGATCGGTGTTCGTCAGGGTAGCGAGTTGGCGCTTCATGCGTCGGCGCAAGGGCAAATTGTTTTGGCCTTCGGATCATCTGCGCTTGCCGAAGAGGTACTTTTGGGGGAACTACCAGCGCTTACCCCAAAGACACTGACTCTCCCCGAGCAGTTGAATGCACGTATTGCCGAAATTCGCGCTGCGGGCTATGCCTGTGCTCCTGAAGAGACGTTGTTGGGGGTAAACGTGGTCGCCGCGCCGATTTTCGATCATAATGGATCTTTGATTGCGACTGTTGCCCTCGTTGGATCAATTCAACACCTGACATCACCTCCAGCAAGTGCGCATGTCGATACCATTCTCGAACTGGCGCGTTCGATTTCCCAGACCTATGGCTATCAAAGGCGCAGTCACTTGCTTCTCGAAAACTAGAATTTTCGCGGGGGTCTTTACTGATTGCGGAGGAACTGATGCCTATGAATACATCACGTTTTTCAATGAGAAAAAGGCACAACCCTAGTTTTGAATAAATACCAATTATCCGCGGGTGTCATGTCGAAGACATACCCCGGTATGATGACATTTTCGGGATGTTGACTCTATTTGCTGCGCCCCGATTCCAACTCCTGCATCTTGTTCAGGGCAGATATCGTCTTGGGTTTGAGGATGTTTTCTCGCCAATGACATGCCCTGTGCTCTGAAAAGTCGATTGTTTTTAAATGGAGTTTCCTGCGCTAGGGTCTGGATTCAATTGGCCGAATATCTGATTGCAAAAATCCGGACCAGATTAAGGACGTTTTCTGCCCATTTTTCGTATCGGATGGTCAGCCGCCTCATATCCTTCATGCGGCAGAAGAGGCGCTCAACAAGATTGCGTTTGGCGTAAGGGCCCGCATCATGAGGGATGGTGCTTGAGAGCATTTCGGCTTCAAGCCAACTCGGTGCGTAAAGTCTCACGACACCTGATTTGACGATCTCCTGGAGAGCGGTTTGTTTGAGGTGAGGGTTTCGGTGTTTATAAAGCAAGTCGCCAATGGCAATATTGGCATCAAGCACGATATCGAACCCCACAAACGGGACGTTTGCTGATTTTTCTCAATTCATTACATAAGTAATTGATATAAATTAATTATTTGATAGTGGATGTTTAGTTTCTGCTCTGAAGAAAATGTTATATTTCACCTTTAAACCCGCAGAAAATGGCGAAACGTAGAGTATCTGACCCAAACGTCCCGTTTGCAGGGCGGTATCACCTATAGTCGGATATTTGAATGGATGAATGCACCTTTTCAAAGGATAGGGATGTTCCCTAAAGCGGATTGAGCTGTACTTTCCGAAATCGCTATTTGATGTGCTCTGCACCCTTGAAATTGGATCGTTTTTGATCAATTTGACGTAATGAGGATGTATCTTAAATTGCCTCTCATATCCATTCTGGTATCTGGCTGCACTCGCTGCGCGGGCCAGAGAAATAAACGAAGAGATGAAAATAGCCTGCGCGCTAGCAATTACTGATTTAGCACATACACAGGTACCTGGAAGCGTAAAGCACATTCACGGCAAAGACCTTTCCTTTGGCCGAGACTATATCATCCCTTCGCCATTTGGTCCTCGGCTACTGAGTGAGATTGCACCTGCCGTTATTCAGACGCCTGTCGGATCCGGAACATCGCGGTGTGCAAAAGACCTTAACGAATATCAGAAATCTCCAACGCCTCGCTGCGATTAATGGGCAATCAGCCGAAGGTTGGAGCGTTGCTTGTCCCGCTTGTTGCTCGTGTAAGGTGTACAGCTAGCGTCATACGGGTTAGCCCGGTATGACGGCCGTGGGCACTGGGACTGTAGCGACTGCTAGTTAGCCGCTTCGCAAACTTCTTTATTATCCTTCGTTGTGTCAAGCCCTTCGTCAATCAGCCAGTCAACGAAATCGCGAACCAAATTTCCAGGGTCGGTCTGACGAGGAAAGACTGCGACATAACCCGTCCTGGGAACCCGGATGTCCGGTAACGGCGTCATCAATCTTCCGCTGGCGATGTCGATATCGAGCATGGGAAGCGGGCCAATTCCGATGCCAAGCCCATCTTCCACCACCTGGCGCGCGACGAAGAAGTGATCAAATGTCTGTCGGGGCAATCCAGTCAGATGCTGGAGATTTGCCGCTTCAAGCCATTTCATCCAATCGCCGGCACGGGTTTCACTGGAAATCAGTGTGTGCCCCTCAATATCAGCAGGCTCGAGGATTGGACGCTCAGCGAATTGCGCAGGGCTCATGATCAACGTATCAACGTCATCTAGTACCGGAACGACATGATGCTGTGGCCATATATCTTCCCTGACCACGCCGCGCCGGATCGAGAGATCCACGCCGCCGCGTAATTCTTCCTGAACACAGGACACCGTCGTAACGACGACTTCGACGTGCGGGTGATTGGAGTGGTAGCTCCCAAGCCGAGGGATGAGCCAGCGCATCGCCAGACTGGTCGGGGCGCTTACGCGCAGGATGCGGCGCGCATTCGGGCGACCGCAAGCTTCCGCGGCCACAGCCAAGCGATCAAATGAGAGGCTAACCTCCGCAGCGAAGATTTTTGCGGTTGGCGTTGCGACCATCCGACGTCCATCCCGCGCAAACAACTTCTGCCCCAGCCAGCCTTCCAACGCTGCAATTTGCCGGCTCACTGCGCCATGTGTAAGGCCAAGTTCTGTCCCTGCTTCGGTATAGCTGCCGGTTCGGGCCGCGACTTCGAATATGCGCAGAGCGTTCAATGGGAGAGGATGGCGCATGCTGAATCCGTGAGAAAAGCCAACGATATGCGTGAGCAAATCCATACTAGTCGACAAAAGATCACACGTATACCGTCGAATGAGGAAATGACCAGACTCGATCAGGCAACCAGCATTCAGGACAGAATAGCAAGAGATGAACCGCAGAAATAGACGGCATACTCAAAAGCGTAGCCTTGTCGCTGCAAGCATCACACACGCCCTGCATGATGGTTACACAGACGCCCTCTATGCCTTCATGCCGGTATGGCAGGATCAGTTCGGGCTTTCCTATGCAGCGCTCGCTGTCATCCGCTCCCTATATTACGCGACTATGGGCGGCCTTCAGCTACCTGCCAATCGGCTTCTTCGCGGATGGTCAGCGCGCGCCGCGCTCATCCTTTCGACGGCCATCGCGGCAACAGGCCTGGTGATTATGGCTTTGCCATTCGGGCTGGCAGGGCTCTGCGTCGGCCTCGTCGTGGCAGGCATTGGATCGAGTATCCAGCATCCGCGCGCATCCCTGCTTGTTACCGACAGCTATGGCGAGGCAGCGAGACGTCCTCTCGGTATCTATAATTTCGCGGGGGATCTCGGAAAGGCCGTAGTGCCAGCGCTTGTCGCGCTGCTGCTGACGGTCCTGGCATGGCAGCCTGTGCTCGGGCTGATGGCAATACTCGGAATCGCCTTGATTTGCACTCTTGTTCGACTGGTGCCCCCCGTTTCCGCCGCCAAGGATCGAGAGAGAGGGGCCACGGCCACTCGTCGACGCGGCGGTTTTCGTATTCTGACGGTAATCGGCGGCTTCGATACCGCCACCCGCATGGGATATCTCCTGTTCCTTCCTTTTCTTGTCCAGGGACTGGGTGGCGGTTTGCCGATGGTAGGTGTTGCTCTAGCACTGCTGTTCATCGGCGGAGCATTCGGGAAGGCGCTTTTCGGCGGCCTTGGAGAAAGGCTGGGTGTTGTCAGGACAGTGATGATGACCGAGGCCATAGCAGCCTTACTGATCGTTACGACCCTGTTCACTCCGCTGATCTTGATGCTCATCTTGCTGCCGCTGTTAGGCCTTGTTCTCAACGGCACATCGTCCGTGCTCTACGGCACCGTGCCTGAACTGTCGGACGGCGATACAGGGCGGGCTTTCGCGGTGTTCTATACCAGCGTCATCGGCTCCGGTGGGCTCGCGCCAATCCTTTATGGGGCAATTGCCGATCACAGCAGCCGAACGGTTGGCGTTATTGCGGCGGCTGCCACGGCAGTTCTGATCATTCCGCTCGTGCTGGCGTTAGGCCCCTACATGCGAAGCCCTCCTGCCGAGCCCCAACGGTCGTGCAACCAGTCTGAAACTCAATAACCGGCCAGCCCTTGACTGGCTTCATTCCATTCGGTGAGAAAGACCTGAAAATGAATACCGTTTCGCAGACACCCCTGATGATAATAACTGGAGGAAGCCGTGGCGTAGGTGCAGCGACTGCGCGGCTTGCCGCGGCCAGAGGTTATGATGTCGTCATCACTTTCGTTTCCAACAAGGCTGCTGCTCAAGCGATCACTGCCGATGTGAAAGCAGCCGGGCGCAGGGCTTTGGCCGTGCAGACAGACAGTGCCGATCCCGGGCAAATCAGCCAGCTATTCTCCAAGATCGACCGAGAGTTTGGCCGAATCGATGTGCTGGTGAACAACGCCGGGATCATCGCGCAGCAATCCCGGTTGGAAAATATCAGCTTTGAGCGCATGCAACGGATTTTCGCGGTCAACGCGATTGGCCCGATACTTTATGCCCAGCAGGCGGCGAAGCGGATGTCCACCCGCTACAACGGGCGGGGTGGCGTCGTGATCAACATCTCGTCCGCATCGGCCCGGCTCGGCAGTCCAAACGAATATGTCGATTACGCCGCCTCGAAGGGTGCTTTGGAAACTTTCACTACTGGCTTTTCCAAGGAGGTGGCGCGGGAGGGGATACGCGTTTGCTGCATCCGTCCCGGCCATATCTACACCGAGATGCATGCCAGCGGCGGAGAACCCGGACGGGTGGATCGCGTCAAAGACACAATCCCAATGGGAAGGGGTGGCCAACCTGAAGAGGTAGCCCGCGCCATCCTTTGGATGGCTAGCGAAGAAGCCTCCTTCATCACCGGAACTTTTCTAGACGTTACCGGAGGCAAGTGATGCAGAATAGCCCCTAGACTCAGGACTCATTGATTGATCCAGAAGATGATGGTTGCAGGGATGCATATAGCGGACATGAAGGTGTGTGCGCATCGGTCTTAGCGGGTGTGGACACGCCGCCAGTCTTTGATTTTCCCGAACATGTTTTCCACCTTCTGACCCTCCAGGACAAAAGAGCCGATGCAAAAGCACCGGCTCTTCGTCATGTGCAACCGACAGCGGGGTCGGGGGGGGACATGCAGATTATTCTGCAAACCGTCGGCAGCACATAAGACAGCCGGCCAGCAACAAACCGGCTCTTTTATGTGTAAAGTCAGTATATGTACAACGCGCCTTGTTAATATCCGTCACAATCCGAGGTGCTTATAAACCCCCAATTTTGGCTTTTCGATCCGTCACAGGTCGCTATTTGTAATCGCGGATTGATCAAAATGCTCGCTGTCATACCCGCAGCCAAATTAACCTCGGACGGCACTTGATCAATATGAATGCGAACCGGAAAACGCTGGGCAAGGCGCACCCAGGAAAATGTTGCCTCCACACTTGGCAAACCCGAATGCCCCGGGGCACCGTTAGTCTCATTAATTCCACGACCAATGCTCTCGACATGACCAGACAACGGCTTATCACTGCCCATCAACGTCATTTGGGCCGCATTGCCAACACGTATTTTCCCCAGTTTTGTTTCATCAAAATAACCGGTAACCCAAAAGCTATTTGCGTCAAGAACCGCAACTTTTGTTGCCCCTGTCACAGCATAATCACCAGACCTAATTCCCAGGTTCGTTATATAACCATCAATAGGTGAACGGACGACCGAGCGGGCAAGATTGAGTTTGGCGAGATCAAATGCGACCTGTGCCCCATGATATGCAGCTGCGGCGACTGCCGCCTCGCCATCTGTTTGTTGAATATTTTCCTGAGACAAAACACCTTTAAGCTTGTTACGCCGCCGCGCAGACGCCTCATGCACAAGCTTTTCCCGGTACTTGGCTTCGACATCCGCCTGCGCAGACGCAACGGCAAGCTTGAAGCGTTCAGGGTCAATTACAAAAATAATGTCACCCTGATGAACAAACTGGTTATCAACAACAGGTACCGCACTGATAGTTCCCGAAACCTCAGGCGATACCTGCACAACATTTGCATTTACGCGACCGTCCCGGGTCCACGGCTTTTGCTCATACTGCCCCCAGACCTTTAGCGCCATATAAGACGTGACGGCAACCAGGCAAAGCGTCAGGGTATAACGACCAATAACGGCAAGAACAGATTTCATCGGAATAGTCCTGTAGATGGCACGTACTGCGCAAACAGACTGTAAATGATAACGAATGTGGCGAGTTCTATGAGCGGCTTCTGCGCAAAAATACGGACAATGCCTGTAAGGGACAGAAAACGGGTTATCGTAACGGTGCCAACAAGCGCAAAAAGCGCAAATACCAGCAAACCAGGCATCAGGACGCCGCCAACGTTATAGTCGATCATCATAAGTCCACCTGCCCTTCCATCGAACCTTGCAAACGTAGGGCAAACCACAGATCAATAAGCAAGTTGAGCAATATCGAACGCTCGTCAATCGAGCTGTCTACGACCTTCGCCAACAAACATTGAATGCGGTCGGTCAGAGAAATAAGCAGGTCAGATTTCGGTGTCTTCGCGCCCGCGAAATATGTGGCGATAATCAGAAGAACTGCGCGAATTTCGTGCTTCATCTCGCTGTCAACCTGACCACTAATCTTGCGAATTTGGCCAACGGCGTGACCAATGCGAAGATGATGTAATGTGTCATCGAACGGGGTGAGACAGGATTTTTCTGATAACCGAAGCCTTGGTAGCAAAAGCGCCGTTCTATCAACCATAAGGTTCGTCCAGTGGGCTTCATCCTGTCTTGCAATACCAAGGGCACGTTGTCTTATGTCCCGCCTGCTTAATCGTAGCAGCCGATGGATCAGCGTTGTAACCGGCACGGTTTGGAACAGGGACATACTTATCAGCCCGAAACCGATTGCTGCAAAAAGGGCAACAACAGTGTTGAGAGAGTCGGCAAAATTAGCTGTATAAGACGAGCCCAACCCGGAGAGAATTGGAATGGTCAGCGTAATACCAAGTGCCTTGAACGTCATTGGAGGGCGTGCTTGCAGCGACCCGGCAAGCAGAAAAGACGGCGCGAGAACGATAACAAGCTCCGCAAAATCCGTTACACGCGGGAAAATTAGAAAACTATAAGCAAGGCTGATGACCACGCCATAAACCGAACCAACCATATACCTGGCAACATTCGGGGCCGGTGCATCGGCATTTCCAAACAGGGCGCAACATACACCCAAAATCGAAACAGCCAGCCCCCCTTCCGGCCAGCCTGACCAAATCCAAAAAGCACAGCCAATAAGGATACCGGTAATGGCTCCTAATGCGGCCCGCGCAGCCATCCAGGAATCCCTGTGATAGACATAGCCTTTTGCACGTTTAAATTCCTGAGAGAATGCGTACTTGCGTAACGGCTTCGCTCGCGCAATATTTCGCTTAATCTGATCACAATCGTATAGCAAACTAATCATCTCTGCGACATGCCCGGCAAGGTTTGCAGCAACCCTTTCACTATCTGCCAAACCGCTGGCACTGACACCTTCCTGAAGCAGCTGCGCGCGCTCTATCAACCGGACCGGCGGATCCTTACGTCTGGTCTCCTCAGAGGCAGTTACCCACGTTTGAACCTCTCCAAGCAATTGGGAGAGTTCGTAAGGCACGTGATGATCTGCTGACTTAAGGGCATGAATCCGGTCCTCAATCTCTGTCGTCAGCGGAAGCAATCGGGCCAGACGATCATGGATCAGTCTCAGTTCTTTCCGACGCGGCGTTACCGGTGCAGGATCATAGGGCAAATGCGTTGCCAGCCCATCCAGCGTTAAAAGGTCTGCTGCAAGCTGGCGGCGGCCGGAACGGGTTTGTTCTTCCGGCGCCCCACAAAGTACTTTATCGACCAGCAAAGACGCATCCCGCAAAGTTACCGCCAACTTGCCCATAAAATGATGCGTCACATGTTTTGGTAAAATAAAACGGTGGATCAGGGTTGCACAAAGGACCCCCATCGATATCTCCTGAACCCGCACCAAAGCAGTCTCGAAAATGGCACCTGGTTCAAGCACACTCGGAAAACCGATCAAGCTGGCAGTGTAGCCAGCAAGAACAAAAGCGTATGCACGGGGCGTGCGATCAAGCAACGAAAAGAAAAGGCACAGACCAATCCAGCTTGCGAGAACCACACTACATACGATGGGATCGTTCACAAAATTTGGCACGATAGCTACCGTTGCGGCGGCACCAACAATTGTGCCGACAAGGCGATAAACCCCGCGACTAAGTGACGCCCCTGCCGATCCCTGTGAGACGATATAGACGGTAACGATCGCCCAATATGGCTTGGGAAGTCCAATCCGCAGCGAAATATAATATGCCAGCATCGCCGCGGCAAAGCTCTTGGCCGAAAAACACAACGCGTCTGTATCTGCTTTTAACACAGGTGAACGCCATATATTCAAACGCAACCATGCCATCATGATTCTACTACTCGTGAAAGGTCTGCATGAAATGCAAAATATGTTCATGCCCCCACTATCACTGAGTTGGAAAAGCGAGTAAATTCGATATTCTGTCAAAAAATATCGAAAAAATGCCAAAAATGATCCGCGCACAATCCGCTATTTCAGTCTTCGATCCCGATCTCACGACCTGCCCAGCGGTTGCATGTCATCTTGACTTCGCAGAACACGCAGCAGAGGTCCCATTGCATACCCATCGAAAAGGACAGCTTATTTTTGCACGACATGGAGCCGTCACCTGCACTGCGGATGATCAAATCTGGATCGTACCAGCCAACTGCGGCGTCTGGATTCCTGGCGGAGTCCAGCATAGTGCCAGAGCGACCTTCAATGCCCGCCTCAGCTATTTGTTCGTTGAACCGGGATCTGCGAATTTACCGGAAAATTGTTGCACATTATCCATATCCCCCATGATCCGGGAAATGATCGGCTGGCTGGCCGACCAAAACACTGATTATCCTCTAAATAACCATGCCGCGCGGCTCGCAAGGGTAACTCTGGATGAACTGGCAGAGATGCCACGAGAACGTTTTAATCTCCCTATCTCCAGTAATTCAAAAATCCGGATGATAGCGGATGCTCTGACAATAGAACCTTCCGATCGGAGTACCCTGGCCACATGGGCAAAGCGTGTGGCGATGAGCGAACGATCATTGGCCCGTTTGATGATCAGGGAGACGGGGTTAACGTTCGGTCGTTGGCGCCAGCAACTGCACCTTGTCGTCGCCCTCCGGGAGCTGGCAAGCGGCGCTACGGTTCAAAATGTTTCAGTTGAATTGGGCTATGAATCAGTTAATGCCTTCATCACAATGTTTAAAGCAGCCTTGGGAAGCACGCCTGCGCAGTACAGAGCGACACTTCTCACGGGTACAAAACGACCGATAAAAGATTGACGAAGGCATGGCCTGTTCAAACGTTGCCCTCCCTTGTTTCCTGCCGCTCTCTATTTATTAGTGGCCGCACATGTTGTTGGCCCTCGTTCAAGAGAACACATTGACGACGGTTCAAAGGGAGAAGAAAACCGTCAAGCGGATCACCGATCAGATCCACGCGAAATCGCCGTTCCACCCTTGAGCGCAAAACAGGTTTCGCGCGCCACGATGGGAATGAGGCGCATGAGGAGCCTGACCTGAGCCTGATACTGATCACGAAATGGCATCAAGGTCCTCCGGCACGGTTATAAGATACGTTGGATCGAGCTTGCCGCCGGGTACAAGCATGCGCTTGCCCTTGCCAAGATCGATAGCGGTTTTGTCCAGACGCTTGAGCCAGGCATGGCCATGACGATCCGCAAAATAGAAGAACAGGCGTTTGACCTTCACGCTACCGCAATTGGTGAGCAGTTTTTGCAGCCGCCTTGGGCTGAAATTTGCTGCGCTCTGCATGATCATATCGGCCTGATGGAAACTCTCATGGCGCGGTAAGCCATCGAGCATTTCGATATAGGCGCGCTCGGGCTGGGAAAGCGTCAATGGCCAATCCCATTGTCCCCAGGCAAGTGAGGTCAGGCCGCTGCCCTGAAAGCGGGTAAGATCGCGCCCTGTTCCATCTGCGATATTCCAGGCAAGACTACCAAGCCCCTGCGTGATCGGGTCGTTGCGGAACAGGGTTGCACTGTTGTGATAGACGAATCGCTGAGGAAGATTGAGCTTGTCCAGCCATGCGGGCGGTTTTTCCGGTCCGTAAAGATGGACGGTCTTGGTTTCGTACGAGAGATAATGGGCAAAGCCTTGTAGCTCAAGCGCCGTACGCCCACCGACATAGAACGGGGTTCGCAGAAGCAGGGTTTGAAGCGAGATGACGACTTGCTGCCAACTCAGCGTACCGCGCGGTCTTTTATAGACGCTGCGCACCGGCTGTTCCAGCCAGCCGTTCTTGACGTAATAGGCGCGCAGATTGCTGGCGATGCCGCGCTGTTCCAGCCATGCGGCATCCACGACCAGCCCTTCGGGGAGGTCATTCTCAAGTCGGTTTAACAGAGATGCGTTTTGCTCAGCCATACTGAGTATTTTACATGATTACCAAACCATTCTCAAGTTTGAATATATGGCCATATGCTCAACTCAATTGAGTGTTTTATATTATCTCCAAACCAAACGCCCCGTCGCCATGAACGACCTCATCGAGGAGATTTGTAGTTGGATCGATCCCGACCTGCATCATTTGGTCCGAACGACACCAGACTTTCGCAAAGTGAATGATGGAAGACCCAGGGCCTAAACGCCCAAAACAAATCCCCCTGCCTAAACAGGCAGAGGGACCACGAAAGAATACGTATTATCTTGCCATACTCCGCAAGTGAGTACCCATCACAGCTCATTGAACAATCAATTGATGAATCGCCAGGGGCTACGGTGTTCTGTTTACAAAACAGGTGATTTCGGTGACAAACCTTGAAAATCCGGTGACAAAATCGCCTAATCTGTTGACAAAATCCAGATTTTAGGCGACTGTTATAGTTGCCCGACAGAAGCAATCACATCATGTGCAGTGCTACTGTCGGGCTTTCGATTCCAAGTTCAAAGCTCAGGCAGATCGGCCATGAAACAGATATCTCGTAATCCTGACACACTGGTTGCCGAACCACTCGCCCCAGGCAAGGATTTAGTAGACTTGGCCCGTACAGCACTGTCTGGTGACAATACCAGCCTGCTTCGCAAGCTGGCTGACATCTCTCGTCACTATTCGGGACCGGATCAACAAGAAGTGCGAGATCAATTAATGCGGTTGACCAAAAAACCGCTTGTTAACTTGCGCCCTCTTCAAAGTGCGGAACGACTTCCTGTCGATGCTAAAACCCGCACACCACTTCTTCAACCTGATAGCGATCCGCGAGAACCTCTGCTGCTTGAAGACGGCCTCGAGGAAGAATTGCTCTTGATCATTGAAGAGTTCAGTCATGCGGAGAAACTGGCTGCAGCCGGACTTGAAACCAACAACACGCTTTTACTTTATGGTCCCCCCGGCACCGGGAAAACCCATATCGCCCGTCATCTTGCACAACGTCTCGGACGACCACTTAATATCGTGCGTCTCGACAGCGTGATTTCATCTCTGCTGGGCGATACAGCCAAAAACATCCGTGCTTTGTTTGATTTTGTCGACGGCACCAATACCATCTTGTTCCTGGATGAACTGGATGCCTTGGCAAAGTTCCGGGACGATCGCAAAGAACTGGGTGAGTTAAAGAGAGTGGTAAATACTCTGTTGCAGGGACTAGATAATCTGGGACCGACCAGTATTGTGATCGGTGCAACAAACCATCCCGATATTCTCGACCCGGCAATTTGGCGACGTTTTACGCATAATATTGAAGTCGAATTACCGTCACAAGAATTGCGAAGCGCGTTATGGAACTATTATCTCTTTTCGGACGAAGCCGAAAAAAGGCCACTTCAGGCATTGTCAGTATGCTCTAGCCATTTGAGCTGTTCCGATATCCGGGAAATTTCACTGGCGACGAAACGGCGTGCAGTAATTACTGGCAAACCCATTGAACTGGCCCAGGTCACAGCTGCTATCTTGGCAAGCGAAACCGGAAAAATCCGACGCCCGAAAGCATCTGCCCTGACAACCAGCGAGATGGAAGAGCTCGCAAAGCAGCTTCAACAACGAGGGGGCTTACGGCAGGTTGAAATAGGGGACCTACTGTCCACAACACGTCAACATATTAGTAAATTGTTGAAATAAATGCAGAACAACCTATAGGATAATATCTCTATCTAGGGGTATATCCTGTGGCAGATAATCGTCCTGTATTCAATAACCCAGCACTGCGGCTCACAAAGTCTCCAAGTGAGCAGAAAGTACGTGCGTCCGGTGGACGTAAACTCGAAAAGCAACGAGCAGAGCGCTTTGATGCCTGCCGCCGTCGCGCATATGAGCGTGTTTCACGGCTACTTGATCAGTTTTCTACCCTGCCTCGTTTCTCTGGCAGAATACTGCTCTGGATACAGTTTCACCATGACGCTGCCGCCCCCAGTCATACCCCTAACGAACTGTGTGGGATTTCAGGCTGCAAGATCACGGCTCCCTGGCGCGGGGGCTACGTCATTGAATTCACAGAGCACGGTTTGCGTAGCCTTCAACGACGGATCGAAAAGCCTACCAAGCAAGCCCAGATCGATATCTCCAACATTTTGAATATCGAACCATTCACGTCCGCTCTTCAACGTGAGTATGAACGTCACTCTGACTTGGTAAGCCAAGCGTATCGCGATGAGAAAAATCGCCTCTGGATTCGTTTCACAGTTGCCCCCTACGTCTCAACAGACAGCCAAAGTGCTGTTTGTTCTTATCTGGAAGATACCTTACGTGATGTCTGGATATTGTCACCGGCAGAAGAAACCCGCGATCAGCCGACTGCACGCGATTTGGTGCCGACACAAGGGAGAACACTCGCACTTTATGACGCTGGAAAGCCTCAACCAAAGACCCTCATTCTAGGACTGCAAAGTGTTGAAGAGATTGGCCAGCTACTGCTCAGCGGCTCTATCGGACGCTGGGAGCCCATTACAACACCGCGCAGTGTGAGCCCTGGTGGAGGTCGAGAGCCCGAAAAGTTGCCTTACAATCTCGACCATGCACCAATCATCGGCGTTATCGACGGCGGATACCACGCCAACAGTTATCTGAATGCAATCGCCTGGAAAAGTGACAAGCTGGTTACTGATCATGAGGCGGATCGACGCCATGGCAACATGATCGCCGCCATGGTTGTAGATGCGACACGCTGGAGCAACAGCCTACCGATTCCAGATTTACCATGCCGTTTAGGTATTGTTCAGGCCGTCCAACGTGACGATATACGAGTCACACCAGTCACAGCAGAAGAGCTGGTTCTGCATCTCGACAAGGTTATGACAGAGCATCCTGAGACCCGCGTCTGGAACCTCTCGGCAAATACACCCTACGCAGCTCACGAATTTGAAGTGAGCGAAATGGCCCACCTATTGGCTGGCCTCTGTCGAAAACATCAGAACCTCATCGTAATCTCTAGCGGCAATCGAGAACCCGGCAGTCCGGAGGTCATTTCACCTCCTGCAGATTGCGATGCCGCTTTGGTCGTTGCCGGTCGTACCACGAATGGGCTTTTTGAGACTTTAGGTGGAAAATGTGACATCTCACGGACTGCATTCGGACCTGAATTGATGTTCAAACCAGACCTAAGCTGGTTTTCAACTCATCGGGTTCTGGGTGGATCTATCGTGCGTGGTTCAAGTTTTGCAGCACCTCTGGTTTCCCGCCTAGCAGCCCATTGCTTCGAACACGTAAGCAATCCCACGCCGGATCTGGTCCGTGGCTTGATCCTGAATGCCGCTGATCTGCCAAAAGGGAAGTATGATGAGCACTTGGGGTATGGATCTCCAGTTCTGATCAATGAGCCATGGAACTGTCCGCCAAACATGGTGATCATGGCCTGGTCAGAAGATATGCGCGCTCAGCAATCCTACTATTGGACGGATATTGCCATTCCGCCGAGCATGATCAAAAACGGTCGCTTGGTCGGACGCATTCGATTAATTGCGATTTTGGAACCCACTGTAGAACGTGCTGGAGACGAGTATTTCTCTCTGCGTATCCAGTCGAATGTTCGCCATTTGCCAAAAGGAAAAGAAAAGTGGGCGGGCCTGCTCGGAACAGATAAACCGACCACTTACGAGCACAAAGCACGTAGGGAAGAACAAAAATGGCAACCTGTTCAGTTTCTTGAGGCTCAGTTTACCGAGAAAAATGGGCCTTTTCTGGAAGCTGACCGGTTACAGGTTGGAGCCAGATTGTATTGGCGACATCGTTTCCTTTTTGATGATGCGATCATTCGAGAACGCGCTCATGAGGTAACTTTTGTTCTGACGCTGGAAAGCAACGATTCAGAGGACGACACCTATAACGAGTTTCGTTTGATGATGGGTACAGAGGTGGAAGAACTTGGCCTCTCGATTGAGACAGAAGTTGATACCGAAGGTTAACCAATTAATTCACAACCCACGACCGCAAGCAGTTTTCTGCAGAGGTCGTAGGCAGTCTAACTCTAAAGGGGCCCGCGAAAATTTCGTGTGGGAAGGGAAGCTTTGATGCGTCAGGACCATGAATACTCGGTTATCGGCCACAGTCGCGCGAAAATTGGCCGTATCTTGGGGACGATAGCTGCTGCTGTATCATCAGCAACGGTTCTTTTGGCCGGTTTAGCTTCGGATTTCGCCTCTCAATATATCTCGATACCCCCGATCGTTCTTTGGCCGTTAACAGCTAGTGCAGTGTTTTTTGTTGTACATTGGGCTTTTAACAAGTTCGTCTGGAGATGGAAGTGGGTCGTTCTTTGGCTAAAAATTCCGAATCTAAATGGTCAATGGGACTGCCAAGGACAAACCTGCGATTTAGCAGGTAATGTTACAAATGATTGGCAAGCCATTGTTACCATTACGCAAAGCTGGGAGAAAATATGGGTCCACTTGCAGACTGGTCAGTCCGCCTCTTTCAGTATTTCCGCAGCTCTTATTCGCATGCCGAACGAGCAGTTTCGGCTGCTCTACAGTTACCAAAATGAACCAAGAATGGGAGAACCAGAACTTCAGCGTCATGTCGGTTTTGCAGAACTTATGTTCTCAGCTGACCTTCAATCCGCCGATGGAGAGTATTTCAACAGTAAAGGCCGCTATACATTTGGTCGGATGCATTTGACAAAGGAAGGAAACTAACATGTCGCGTAATTACTCTGACCGCCTGCAGAGAATGCATCGTCGACGCTCAGGCAGTACTTATTCAGCAGATTCATTGGCTGCAGAGCTTCTTGGCGAAGCACTGGACCACAAAGAGGCTTATGAGCGTCGAACCGACCGCGAAGCGACCAAGTACTGCCTGGGCGCTATGCAAGAGGTTGATCCCAAATATACGAGAATTAGCAAAGACGAGGCTGAACGAGTCGGAAGTCAATTGCAAATCGCACTACAAACCAAGAATATTCCAATTGAACTTGAATTGCAGGGATCTGTACCACTCAACGTGCACATTCGTGGAACAAGCGATGTCGACCTATTGGCTCTGCATAGATCTTTCCTAACATATGACCCAAATGGCAGTCGTCGCTATTCTGCAGCCGAACGTACAACCAAATCCTACATGCAAGAATTACGTAAGGAATCCGAAACGATACTCTCTCAAAGATACTGGTCGGCAGATGTCGATACCACTGGTGCGAAGTCAATTAAGTTATCTGGCGGTTCGCTAGCACGTAAGATTGATGTCGTCCCGTCCTACTGGCACGACACTGTCGACTATCAATTGTATGGGCTTCAGGAAGATCGCGACGTCTGCATTTGGGATAATGTGGCTCAAGTTCCAATTAATAATAAACCGTTCAAACACATGGCAATGATTGACCGCAAAGACCGTGAGGTGAATGGCGGGGCCAGAAAGCTGATACGGTTTCTCAAAACAGTAAAACGCGACATGGAAAAAGACGATCGAGAGGTCGCTCTCTCCAGCTATGATATCGCTGCTTTGATGTGGCATTGCGACGGCGGTCTCTTGCAGCACACCATCGTTGAAGAACTCTCTCTCATTGCCAATTGCGACCAATACCTTGAATACTTGGCAAACAACCTCAATTTGGCTCGGCAACTCACAACGCCAGACGGCTCAAGAACAATACTCGAAGACGAAGACAAGGTCCTCAGCCTAAGGGAATTATCTTCGGAAGTGAGTGAACTCGCCACCGATGTTGCGATGGAAGCTCAACGTATCAGTATCCCGACAGCAGACTGGCGGCGCTCCGTTCTTAAAGAAACACAAATTGGCGCTTGAGATAACGTGATTAGCTGAAAAAGGCTGAGCTCTCTCTACTTGCATAGGTCTTTGATCATAAGGGCACGAACATTTTTCCTGTCATCACTGAGTCATCACCGCCATCACGGGATCGCTATGCCAATCAAGATACTGACCTTCCCCCCGGAACAGTCTCACTTACAGGGTGAGTGAGACTGTTCCGGGGGGAAGGTCAGTATGGAGCTGCTTTAGGTCGCGACTGGACAGAAGTAAGCGTTAATCTAGCGTGGGACCCAACGCCTCATCGCGGACGGCAGTTCGCGTCAGAAGAGGTTGCAAAAGAGTTTGCACATAGACCCTGTCATAACCACAACTTTAGATGTAAGCGTCCACTCATGGCTACCTTGCGGGAGAGAGCGAAAGGCCGGATTGTGAGAGCAATATCTTCAGTTAGGAAAAGTACCCTAAAGCCAGTTGTTGCAAACAATGAGAAGTTCAGGGGCTATCTAAGCGCTAACAGATACACCCTCACCTTGGGAGCTGGCATATCGAGGGGCATAGCTCCAGATTGGCAGGACTTGACTCAAGAACTTATGTCGCTGGCTTTCAGCCAGAGCATCCCCAAGGAGACTTTCGACGACTTACTCAAGCTCGGGTGGTCACTTGATGGCCTGATACAGAATGCAGCCAACGAATTTAAGCGGAAAGGAAAGACGAATACCGAAGTGACCGAAGCCATCGAGCAATGTCTGTATGCGAACATTCGCAACAAGGCGCGAGGACTCGGACTGGAAAAGTACCTAACAGCAGTATTAAACAGACCGAAAACCATTGAGAAGAATAAAGTAATTGAGGTATGTGAATTTCTGGAAAATTCTTTTCCGGATAGTTCTCTATTTCCGATTTGCCGTTATTTGGTAGATTCCGCGAAACTAGGCCATGCCCCATTGGCCGTAATTTCATTCAATGCAGACACGTTTCTGGAAACTTATATCGACTTACACCTTCGTCGAAATCACTACTTAGGTCCGCCGCCGCACGGTCATCCGCCTTACTACTATTCCGCCGTCAATGGGTCTGGAGCAGGTCGCGGATCGAAAATTCCAATTTATCATTGCCATGGCTCAATTGCCCCGTTGGAGCGAGCGGGTGGTCATCCTAAGGATCGACGGGATCGTTTGGTGTTTTTGGAAGAAGAATATTTAGCTCTATCAAGCGGGAGATCAGCATGGGCTCAAAGTGTTTTCCTATTCCATGCACAATCTACACGAATGGCTTTCTGCGGACTATCGATGTCTGATGCCAACATCCGACGATGGATGAGTGCAATCGAAGCTGATGTCAAAGATTACCATTATGTACATGGGAACTCTGCTCGTTCAAATCCAGAACACATCTGGATTCGCCCGAAGCCATTAGACGAGCTTTCCGAGGAGATTCTTCTTTCCAGTCTCACACACCTGGGTGTGAGACCCGCGTGGATAGGGGGATGGGAGCAACTATATGATGCCCTTATGAACCTGAGCGCCACTAAAACAACAAGCTGACATGCACTTATTTAGTCAGTGAGGGCAAATGGCGTCTTTTTGCGTCTCTGGATGGCTATTCAGCCTCATTGGTATTCGTGACGAGCCCGTAGAGAAAAAAGATGAAACATTTGCCGACGATGCTGCCCCTACTCATGACCAATAGTACCGCAATGGCAGCCGGACAGAATATGCCCCCCATAATCCCTGCCGGTTCTGCTGATCCAACTGTTCTCGAAACTGCGACATTCTGGGCAGCACTGTTTGCCGTATTAGTCATTGTTGTTCTAATCGTCCGGCTGGCATCGTTTTTGGTTGATAAGGCCCT
>NZ_JFJZ01000051.1 GCF_002115825.1 Thalassospira sp. MCCC 1A01428
CCTGAAATTTTATCAGGCCGTTTTTCATATTTATCGCGATGCGACTGCCTGGGGCAAATATTTGACCGGGTCGCGTGACTTGCGCCCTTTGCGAATCTCAAAATGCAGTTGTGGCCGATTAACCGCCCCGGTTGCGCCGACCGATGAAATCCGCTGGCCCCGCGTCACAATATCGCCGCGGGCCACCAACGGGTTTTCGGTATGGGCATATGCCGACACATATCCATCAGCATGTTTGATCAGGATCAGGTTGCCAAACCCGCGCAATTCATTGCCAACATAGGTTACAACACCATTATCAGTCGCAAGAATGGCGGTGCCCCGTTCGGCCGCAATATTAATACCATCGTTAAACAACCCGCCTGGCCCGGCGCCATATCCCAAAACCACCTTGCCTTGCACCGGCCAGATAAAACCCTGGCGGTTGGCGGGGTCAATATCATCAACACGGGTCTTGGAAACTGTTGTCGGTTTTACCGATGACGACGTGGAAGCCGAGGGCGAAGGATTACGGGTAACAGATGTTGCCGGTTCCGCATGCCAGCTTTTCCCCGAAGCCAACTGGCGTTCGGCTTGTGCGGCAACATCCTGTGGCTTCATTCCCGGCACCGGAATATTTGCGCCAGTCGCATAATCGGCTCTGGCACTGGTTATATCCGTCACCCGGCTTAAATCAGACGAAGATGTTGACGTTGATGAAATATCAGCTGGGGCCTCCAGCGGAGACGCACTTATTTCTGCAGACTGACTGCGTCGCGCAACAACAACCTGTTTGGTTGTTACAGTTTTGCGCGATGATGATGCGACAGCAGTCCCAGGCGGGCTGCTGTTATAATCAGCTTGCCACGGCGGCAAAACAAGACGCTGGCCGGGGTAAATGACGTAAGGTGACCTCAGGTTATTTCTGCTGGCGAATTTCTGAAAATCGGCATGATAACGTTCAGCAAGCAGCGATACACTATCACCACTTTTTACCGTTATGACACGTTCGCCATTGCCCAGTTTTGGCATCGCGGAAAGCGAATAATTCGTTCCCTCGTCATACACAACCGGAACTGGCCTGGAATTAAGCAAACAGCCGCCAAGCGTCGCTGCTGTCCCGCAGACAAACAGCAACGTCCGAACATTGTGAACGACGTGTTTGGCATAATTTTTCATCATGCCGCAGATTTTCCATCACTACCGGTTAATAATCGGTAAGGAGACGGCATTTTTCAGAAAAATGAAGGACGTTAAAATTCTTCCGTGCCTGCCAGCATGGGAACAAACCGTACCGGCATCAATTCGGTTACATCAATTCCGGTCGGTGTGCGCATTACCCGTAACAGAATTTGAGTATGGGAAACCTCGCCAACAGGCACAACCATTATACCGCCAATGGCAAGCTGATCGACCAGAACCGGGGGAACATCCTGCGCCGATGCCGTAACGATAATGCGGTCAAACGGTGCCTGCGCCTTCCAGCCCAGGCCACCATCGGCATGCAGGGTGGAAATGGTATGCAGCCCCAAACGGCGAAACCTGTCTTCGGCCTCGCGCAACAATGGTTTTTGGCGCTCCAGTGTATATACCCGCCGGGCCAGCTGCGCCAGAATTGCCGCCTGATACCCGGACCCGGTACCAACCTCAAGAACCTTCATGCGGTCATTAAGTTGCAAGGCCTGCGTCATTAAGGCAACGATATAGGGCTGCGAAATGGTTTGCCCCTTGCTGATTGGCAGGGCGACATTTTCCCAGGCGCGACGAACAAATGGTTCGGCAACAAACATTTCACGCGGGATCGCGGCAAGTGCAGCTAGAACCGCATCATCATGAATACCGTCATGGCGCAGGATCGCCAGCAGGGCATCAATTTCCGGGGCACGGGCAATGGCAGGCGTACTCACTGAAATGCCTTTGTCAGTTTTTCGTGGGTCTTGTTATCGGTAAAATCAAGGCCGATTGGCGTTATAGAAATATCGCCCTTTTCGATCACATGTAAATCGGCGTTTTCATCTTCGGGCAATTCAGACCGGATCGCCCCAATCCAGTAATAGGGCTCTCCGCGCGGATCAAGGCGTTCAGCAACGTGATCACCAATTTTACGTTGCCCCTGTCGGGTTACGCAAACTTGTGCGCCCCCTTCGCGTTCGAATTCGGGAAAATTCACGTTAATCAAAACGTTACTGGGCCATTTTGCAGCAACAAGTGAACGCGCCACCTGAGTAAGGTGTGCCCGGGCAATGTCCCAGCTAATCAGCTTTTGGGAAAAATACTGTGAAAATGCAATTGCAGGAACATTTAGCAAGGCTGCTTCCATTGCGGCTGCAACCGTCCCCGAATAGGTAACATCTTCGCCCAGATTACCCCCGCGATTAATGCCGGAAAAAACAATATCAGGTGGCGTTTCACGCATGATGATCTGCAAAGCCAGCAAAATACAGTCAGTTGGTGTTCCATCGACAGCAAAATGACGGTCGTCGCGCTTGTGAATACGCAAGGGACGACGCAGGGTTAACGAATGCCCCGCGCCGCTTTGTTCTATCGATGGTGCAACCACCCAGACATCATCCGAAAACTGACGCGCCAGTTTTTCCAGTAGTTTGATGCCTGGCGCATCAATACCGTCATCATTACAAATAAGGATGCGGGCGTTTTGCAGATCGATCATTAATTTCCCTAGCTCGCAACGGCAATTTTGGTCAGTCCACCCATATAGGGCACCAACACATCAGGAACCCGAATGGAACCATCGGCTTGCTGATAATTTTCCATTACGGCGATCAAACAGCGACCAACTGCCAGCCCTGACCCGTTAAGGGTATGAACAAAGCGGGTTTTCTTGTCACCCTGTGTCCGGCAACGGGCGTTCATGCGCCGTGCCTGAAATTCACCAGTATTCGAGCAAGAAGAAATCTCACGATACCGTCCCTGCCCCGGCAACCAGACTTCGATGTCATAGGTTTTCATGGCCGAGAAACCGGTATCCCCCGAACATAACAACATTGTCCGATACGGCAGTTCCAGCTTTTGCAAAACTTCTTCAGCACAGCCGGTTTTACGTTCCAGTTCGGCATCGGATTGATCCGGGTCGACAATTGAAACCATTTCCACCTTGGAAAACTGATGCTGACGGATCATGCCGCGGGTATCACGTCCGGCAGACCCGGCTTCGGACCGGAAACACTGCGTTAAGGCGGTGTACCGCAACGGCAATTGTGCAACATCAAGAATATCACCAGCCACCTGATTGGTCAGGGTGACTTCCGATGTCGGGATCAGCCACATGTCATTGGTGGTTTTAAACGAATCCTCGGCAAATTTTGGCAATTGACCTGTGCCAAACATGGCATCGTCTTTAACCAGCATCGGCGTCGTGGTTTCTTCATAGCCATGCTCGTTGACATGCAGGTCAATCATGAACTGGGCCAGTGCCCGTTCCAGACGCGCCAACTGGCCGCGCAAAATAACAAACCGCGATCCTGACAGTTTTGCCGCTGTGGCAAAATCCATCATGCCCAGCTTTTCCCCCAGATCGAAATGTTCGCTAACGTCAAAATCAAACGTGGCCGGTGTGCCCCAGCGACGAATTTCAACATTGTCGTCTTCATCCGCGCCCTTGGGAACGGCAGCATCAAGAATGTTTGGAAACGAGGTTAGCAACAGATCAAGCTGTTCGTTTAACGATGCCTGGCCATCTTCGGCAGCTTTGATGCGGTCTTTTAAACCACCCATTTCAGCCATCAGCTCGTCGGCATTTTCACCAGATTTCTTGGCTTTGCCAATATCCCCGGAAATTGACTTTCTACGCGCCAGCAATTCCTGATGCTCGGTCATCAGGCGGCGGCGTTCGGCGTCGATTTCGATTAATCGGGCCGCTGTAATTTCGGCATTGCGCATGCTCATTGCTGCGTCAAATGCATCGGGGTTGTCACGAATCCATTTTATATCGTGCATAAAACCGCACCTTGTTTGTCTGATTTTTAGGGGCTGGTTATACGACGGGGCGAACCATTGGTCCACCCCGCCCAAACGTCTTGTAACTGCGAAGTTTAATTAACGGGCATTGTTAAAATCATCTTCATCATCATCGCCCGCCTTCGGGCCAGATTGAGATGACGAGGACTGCTTTGTTTCATCCGTATTTTCATCAGATGAGGCGCCGTTATCTTTCGCCGTTTTTTCGAAACCGGATGTTTCTGAATTTCCGGCACTTGCTGCCGCAGCAGATTGTGCATTCAAATCATCGTCGGACTGAGCGCTATTGCTATAATCATCTTCGTCATCTTCGGACTGGCTTGCGGCACGTTTACGTTCGCTCATACGGGCCATGACAATTGAAATTTCATAAAGCAGCATAATAGGCACCGCCAGCCCGATTTGGGAAATCAGATCAGGCGGCGTCATGATGGCGGCAAAGACAAACGTCACGACAACGGCATATTTGCGCTTTTTGGCAAGCCCCGCAGCTGTTACCAGCCCGGCACGGGCCATCAACGTTAGCAATACAGGCAACTGAAAGCTAAGACCAAAGGCAAAAATCAGCTTCATCACCAGCGACAGATATTCACCGACTTTGGCTTCAAGCTGAATGGCAAGACCGGTCTGGCTGCCTGCTGTTTCAAAGCTGAGAAAGAATTTCCATGCCAGCGGCATGATAAAATAATAAACCATCGCCCCCCCCAATAAAAACAGGACGGGGGTCGCAAACAGAAACGGATAAAATGCCCGACGTTCGTTTTTATAAAGGCCCGGTGCGACAAAGGCCCATATCTGCCCCAGAACCACTGGCGTTGAAACAAACATGGCAGCAAAGAACGATACCTTGACGTAGGTAAAAAACACCTCGGTCAAGGCAGTATAAATCATACGCCGATCACTACCCGGCCCCATAGCAGCCGCCAAAGGACGCACAAGAAAAGCGTAGATGTCCTCGACAAAGTAATAACAGACGCCAAAAGTCACGATAAGTGCGAGTACCGACCATGTAAGGCGATTTCGCAACTCTATCAGATGCTCCATGATTGGCATCTGCTGGTCTTGAAGCTGCATGTTCACGCCTATTTCTCCGGCTGGGTCCGGGCGGTTGCCGGTTGAGGTTGATTCTTTACATCCGCCGGTTCTGTCACCGGTTGACGTGCAGGTTCTGCGGCAGGTTCGGAAGATGAATTTTTCGAGTCATCCACCTTTGCTGTATCAGAAGGTGCCGCGGAAACAGTTGAATCCGCTGGCACAGAGGGAGAGTCGGCTTTTTTTGGCGCAGGTTTTGACGCTTTGGTCTCCCCGCCGCCAATCTGCTTTTCCAGAAAGTCAGTCGCGCTGGTATTGGCACTACTGGCCTGCTTGCGCAATTCGTCAAGCTCGGCCTCGCGGATCAAACTATCAATACCGCCCTGGAATTCGCGCGCCATGCCGCGCACTTTTTTCCAGTAATGTGCCATTTTATACAGAACATGAGGCAAATCCTTGGGGCCGACGACAAAAAGCGCGACGACGGCCACAAGTGCCATTTCGGTCCAACCGATATCAAACATGAATAGCGCCTATCAGAGCCAAGCCAGTCAGACAGACGGGGTCAGGACTTAACCGAATCCTTGTCTTTGCTTTCGGCAGAAACCGAAGCCGAGGTGTTATTGCCAATCGAAGCATTGCCGGATTCTTCATCATCTTTTTCGTTGATGCCAGCCTTGAAGCTACGAATACCTTTACCCATGTCACCCATGACGCGTGGCAATTTGCCAGCACCAAAAATAATCAAAACGATGGCCAGGATAAGTACAATTTGCCAGACGCCGATACTCATAACTTTTCTACTCCCAAAACGGTACTCGCCCTTTGAACAGGGCAAGGGATAATGGCAGAAAGCCCCATGCGGTGCAACGCGGTGTTTGCTGTTTCGCACACTTCTGCCATCCTTTCTATTCCCTAGGAAACACGAACGTCATCTCCGGATCAAGCGTAATAGATACAACGCCGCCCTTGTCCATCACCTGACGACGCGGAACACGGGCATGAATATGCGGTCCGTTATGAACCGAAAGATGCATCAGGCTAACACCGCCAAGCGACCTGACCGCGTCAATATTGGCCAACACATCGCCTGCCCGGCCTGCTTGGCCGATACGTAAACCTTCAGGGCGCACCAACACATCAACATCCGTGCCACCGGCAATTCCGGTAACTTCGACATTTCCCAGCGGGGTTGACGCCACACTGTTTTCAACACGCGAGGGAAACAGGTTTACTTCGCCAAAAAATGACGCGACAAAATGATTTGCCGGGTGAAAATAAAGTTCTTCGGGGGTGCCATCCTGCATCACCTGCCCTTCATTCATCACGATGATGCGATCAGCCATATACATGGCTTCTTCGGGGTCATGCGTAACCATCACGGTTGCAATACCGGCGTTTTTCAAGACATGCAGGGTGGTGTCACGCAGTTCCGCCCGGCGCGCCACGTCCAGCCCGGAAAATGGCTCATCAAGCAGCATCACGCGCGGCACTGGTGCAAGTGCGCGCGCCAATGCGATACGCTGTTGCTGCCCCCCTGATAATTGATGGGGAAAGGCATCGATATAATCAACCATGCCCACACGCTCCAGCGCGTTCACCACGGCTGCCCGTCGTTGCGCACCTGTAATATGGCGTAAACCGAACCCGATATTGCCCGCGACATCAAGATGCGGAAACAGGGCGTAATCCTGAAAAACCAGCCCTACGCCACGTTTTTCCGGCTCCAGATATTGCCCGGCCGACGCCACGATTTCATCATGAATCAGCACGGAACCGGTTTGCAGGCGCTCCAGCCCGGCAGCAATGCGAAGGGCCGTTGTCTTGCCACAGCCCGATGGCCCCAGCAAACACACCAGTTCCCCAGGGGCGACATCAACATTTACGTCACGCAGAACGCGGGTCGTGCCAAATTCATGGCTGACATTTTTCAGGCTAAGGCCAACCGGCATGGCGTACTCTTTATTCATTAAATCGACCGAAAAAGGTTATTACCTCGCAAGCATTGCGAATGAAAAGCAATATCCTGCATTGGTGTAAAGCCCCTGCCCATCACATGCAACAGTTTGCCTGTTGAATGATTTAATCGTGATCAATCAGATTTCAGATCATCACCGGGAAGGCTTTCGGCATATATTTCCGCATCAAGCTCCGCCAGATTTCGACTGGTGAGTGTTTCTTCAACAGCAGAGTCGGCACTGGACGGATCATCTTCAGGTTCTGGCAACAAACTGTCATCGTTTGAATTCGCTCCATACCGCCCCATGCCCGGGCGACTATCGAGCAACCCGGCAGCTTTCAGGTCGGACAGGCCCGGCAGATCGTCGCGATTTTGTAGCCCGAAATGATCGAGAAATTCATCGGTCGTTGCCCACAAAATCGGCCGTCCCGGTACGCGTTTACGCCCCCGTGGGCGGATCCATCGGGATTCCAGCAAGATATCGAGCGTACCTTTTGACAAGGCCACACCCCGAATTTCTTCGATTTCGGAACGTGTCACCGGCTCGTGATAGGCGATAATTGCCAATGTTTCCAACGTTGCGCGGGTCATTTTTTTGGATTTTTCGACCTCGACATGCAAATCCCCGGCAAGGTCAATTGCGGTGCGAAACGCCCATTTTTCACCAATATGAACCAGGTTCACGCCCCGTTCGGCATATGTTGCCTGCAACTCGGCCAGAACATCTGCAATTTTGGCATCCGATGGCAAACGCGCGGCCAGCAACTTTTCACTTAAAGGTTCACTTGACGCAAACAAGACAGCCTCAATAATCCGAAGATGTTGCAGATCAATCGCTGGTTTTTGCACCATTTCGGCCATTTCAAGCTGGTTATTCTGCTCGGTCATCGGTGCCCCCGTCATTTGGTAAATCATCATCTGCCGTTGTCGCAGCATCGGATTTAACGGTATCCCAGTCATCGTCAAAGGAAACGGCATGTTCGGTGCGCGGCTTTTGCGGGGACCGCAACATGATTGGACCAAATATCTGTTCTTGTGAAATTTCCAGTTCACCGTCACGGCACATTTCAAGGCTGGCAACAAAATGGGCAGCCAGTGCAGATCGGGCTTTCAACGGTGTACCCAGCCCGCGTGGCATGAACTGCATTAACAATGTCCATTGCGGCACAATACGACGACCAAACAGGTCGCGTAACCGGCGAATGGCATCGTCCATCGCATATAAATCGAATGCTTCAATCTCAAGGGTTTTGGCCTCGGCCGTAAGCATAATTTGCGCATATGATTTCAGCAAATCATAAAGCGAAGCATCATAAACTGACGAAGTTGTTACACGCATTTCTTCCGGCGCGCCGCGGGCAAAAAAATCGCGCCCCAGGTTGGGCCCGTCGATCAGTTTGGCACCGGCGGCTTTCATGGCTTCCAGTCTGCGCAGTTGAAATGCCAGCAATTCAGCCATTTCTTCAGCGCTAAGCTCTTCGCCGTCATCTTCCTGTTTGGGCAATAACAGCCGCGACTTTAAATAAGCCAGCCACGCTGCCATCACCAGATAGTCCGCTGCCAGTTCCAGACGCATTTCCTGCGCACGATTGATAAAATCCAGGAACTGTTCCGCCAGATCAAGGATCGATATCTTTATGATATCGACCTTTTGATCTCGCGCCAGTTCCAGCAAAACGTCAATCGGGCCTTCAAAACCGTCCAGATCCAAAACCAGCCGGTCAGCCAGACTTACGCCGTCGACCGGTGCTACGTCGAAGGCTTCGTCACTGATGGAAACATCTGGTGAAACGGTTTCGGCCATTCAGATCTCGTATAATGGCAAAGAACAATCAGTAAAAAAAGCTGGCCAGAAAATTGATAAGCCACATTGCCGGTTCAACAACAAGCCACTGAAAAATCGGCAGGTTAATGCCCAATTGCGCAGTGACATAGGGCAACAGAAATACCAGCGCAAGCAACAGGACCATACCGGCTTTTTCCATCCGCATCAAAACACGGGCCATCGGTGCCGGGGAAATGGCGGTTAAGACCCGCCCGCCATCAAGCGGCGGAATCGGTAACATGTTAAAAACGGCCAGCACACAGTTCAAAGCAATGGAATTATTCAGGGTTTTACCAAGCCAGTCATTAACCGACGGAGAAAATGACGGTAACCATACCAGCAGCATTATCGATAAAATTGCCAAAACAATATTAACTGCCGGTCCGGCGACAGCAACGCCAATAATCCCCAATCGTTGCGGGCTTAACCGGTAAAAAGCCACCGGCACCGGTTTGGCATAACCAAACAGAAAAGGCGCACCGGTTAACAATAACAACCCCGGAATAACAATGGTGCCAACCGGGTCAATATGCCGAATCGGGTTCAGGCTTAACCGCCCTGCCCGCTGCGCGGTATCATCGCCAAAGGCTTTCGCGGCAAAGCCATGCGCCGCCTCGTGCAATGTCACAGCAAAAAGCACCGGCAAAACCCAGGTGGTTGCCGAAATAATCACGTCGATAATGTGGTTCAAGCACCTTCTCCTTGTGCCGCAGGCCAGACAGGTGCGAGCAATTGCGCCAGCCGCGAATTCCAGTCCGCCAGAACGGGCCTTGCTGGGACAGTACCCTGCAGGGATGTTATTTTACTGGTCACGGCAAGGGCACGTTCCAGTGCCGGGCCGTCCAGTTTGGGCGACATCGACACAACCTGTTCCAGTTCGGTCCGTTTGCCATTGCAATGCAGGGCAATATCACATCCCGCTGCCAGGCATTCATGGGTTCGGCTGGCAATGGAACCACCAAGTGCTTCCATCGACAGATCATCGCTGATCAATAGATTTTCAAACCCGATATCACCACGGATGATTTCCTCAATCACTTTCGGTGACACCGTACCAGGCCGCTGGTCGTCAATCGCTGTAAACAGGATATGCGCCGACATTGCAGCAAGAACATCCTTCATCTGGCGAAACGGTTCAAAATCATTAACCGACAAGCTGCTGCGCGACGCAGTGACCACCGGCAAATCCTTGTGGCTATCAACAGATGCCCTTCCATGACCGGGAATGTGTTTAACCACCGGCACAATCCCGCCATCCATGAACCCGGCAGAAACAGCGCTGGCAAGGGCCACTACATTGACAACTTCACTGCCATAAGAGCGATCACCAACAACGTCGCTCATGCCTGGAAAATACAAATCAAGCACGGGGGCGCACACAATTGAAATACCGGCATCAATCAGATCGGCAGCCAGCAACCGCGCATTCAAATAAGCCGCCTCACGGGCATCTTCCGGTGCTTGCTCGTAGAGTTGCCCGAATACGCCGGCGGCTGGTATTTTACGCCAGTGCGGCGGTTTTAACCGCATTACCCGCCCGCCTTCCTGGTCAACCAGAATAGGAAGATTGCTGCGTCCATTAAGGTCACGCAAATCATCGGTCAGGCGTTTAAGCTGATCCGGATCATCGACATTACGTGCAAAAAGGATGTATCCATAAGGATCAGCCTCGCGAAAAAATCCTTTTTCCCAATTACTTAATGACGTTCCTTCAAGCCCAAGGATACAGGCTTTGGGTCGTTTGAACTCAAGGCCGGACACTGAGGCACCCCACATTGCGTTGTTTCAATTCGGAACAGATTTTGTCAGCAGCAGCACGCCCATCAAGCGGGCCGGCCTGCAAACGATAAAAAACACCTTTGTCACCCAGATCAACACGCTGAACAAACATCTTAAGTTTTCCAACAAGATCTTTGTTTTCAGACGATATTTTTTTCCAGGCTACACTTGCTTGCGCATCGTCGCGCAAAGATGCCAATTGAATGCGAAATTCCCCGTCGGTTGAACTTTCAGATGCCGCTTGTTGCGGGGCTGTTGCAGCCGTTGCTGAATTTTCCGCCAGTTTGGGTGGCGTTTCAACCGTATCTTTATCCTGCAAACCTTCTGACGAAGGTGCCTCGACTTCTGGCGCGGTTATGTCCTTGCCGGTATCAATGGCAATTTCATTGCCAACCAGTTTACGTGCATCAGGCGGCGGGCCCAATTCAGAGGCATCGGGTGCCTTGGGCATATCGGGAATGGCGTCGATAACAACCGCAACATCACCACCACTTTCGTCAAGTTCCTGATAAATGGTGGTATCACGGTGCGGGACTTCCATCCCGCCGGGGCTATCGGGCCGCACTTTAACCGGGCCATCTTCAGGTGCGAGAACCGGCAAATCGCCTTCCTGGGTCACAAACTGACCGTGACCATAAAACCACCAGGCACCAAGGCCGATACTGCCGCCAATAATTGCGACACCGAAAATCACGGTCGCGGCACCCTTTTTCCAGCCGTCGTTCCGGGCTGTGCCCGAAGCAGGACGGCGGGTTTCCGCGTACAAGTCGCGACCATGATCCCCGGACATTGTTACATCTCCTCGAGCGGACTAACCCCGACAACGGCCAGGCCAGATGCGATCACCAGAGCAACGGCCCGAATCATAGCCAGACGTGCCTGGGTTGTTGCCAGATCATCGGCTTTGATAAAGCGCAGTTCGGTATTGTCGCGGCCCCGGTTCCATAAGGAATGGAAATCAGCGGCGACTTCGCTTAGGAAAAATGCAATCCGGTGCGGTTCATGCGCGGTTGCAGCCTGCTCGATAATACGCGGCCACTCTGCAATACGGCGCACAAGACGCATTTCTTCATCGGAATCAAGCACCGACAAATCACAACCCACCAATGCCGCATCGGAAAAATCGACACTACCAAAGGCTTCGGACGCCTGACGGAACACCGAGCTAATCCGCGCATGTGCGTATTGTACATAAAACACCGGGTTATCTTTGGATTGTTCAGTCACCTTGGCAAAATCAAAATCCAGCGTCGCATCGTTTTTTCGGGTCAGCATAATAAACCGCACAACGTCCTTGCCGACCTGTTCGACAACTTCGTTCAATGTCACAAACGTTCCTGAACGCTTGGACATTTTAACCGGTTCACCATTATCAAACAAATTCACCAACTGGCAAAGTTTGACGTCAAGCGAGCCATTACCACCGGTAATTGCCTTGGTCGCGGCCTTCATGCGTTTGACATAGCCGCCATGGTCAGCCCCGAAAATGTCAATCATGTTGGCAAAGCCACGTTCGTATTTATCGAAATGGCACGCAATGTCGGATGCGAAATAAGTCCAGCTACCGTCCGATTTTTTCAACGGGCGGTCAACATCATCGCCAAATTCGGTAGAGCGAAACAGCGTTTGCGGGCGCGGTTCCCAGTCATCAGGTGTTTTACCTTTGGGCGGCTCAAGCACGCCCACATAAATGTCACCCTTGCTTTCAAGGAAATCAAATGCTGACTGCACCTTGCCAGCCGCAACCAGGGCCGCTTCGGATGTGAAAACATCATGTTCCACGCCCAGCTGAGCCAGATCGTCACGGATCAGGCCCATCATTTCAGAAATGGCAAAACCGCGAAACTCCTGCAACCAGGTTTCTTCGGGCTGATCAAGCCATTTATCGCCATCGCGCGCCGCCAGTTTTTTACCAGGTGCGACCAGATAGTCGCCCGGATAAAGTCCGGCGGGAATGGTGCCTATATCTTGCCCCAGGGCTTCGCGATAGCGCAAATGAAGCGACCGCGCCAGCACATCGACCTGCGCTCCGGCATCGTTTACATAATATTCCTTGGTAACGTCGTAGCCTGCCTTTGAAAGCAAATTTGCCAGCACATCACCAACAACCGCTCCCCGGCAATGGCCCACATGCATCGGGCCAGTCGGGTTGGCCGAAACATATTCGACATTCACCCGTTCACCCTGCCCCATCGGGCTATCGCCATAGGCTGTACCAACGTTAAGGACCTCGGTAATTTGAGACAGCCAGAAATCATTGGCCATGCGCAAATTAATGAACCCGGGCCCCGCAATTTCAACCGCCGAAATGCCGGGAACAGCACGTAATTTATCGGCCAGTTTTTCGGCCAGATCACGCGGTTTCATGCCTGCACCCTTGGCAAACAACATGGCGGCATTGGTGGCCGCATCGCCGTGTGACGGGTCGCGCGGCGGTTCGACGGTAACGCGCGAAACATCCAGGTCACCCGACAGGACACCTTCGGTTTGAAGGACCGCTATCTGACCTTCGATATCGCTTTTCAACTGGCTGAAAACATTCATGGCAATAAAGACTTTTGTAATTTGTGAATTAGGGCCAATGGCCAACAGTCTGCCGGTGTTTTGAGCCATTTCACGACAAAACGCAAGCAAGGCATGCCCACGGCATGGCAGCCTTGTTAATCCGGGGTTTTGACATTTAGCATTGATGCGCTAAATACAGGTTAAACAGACAGGTCTGATTGTGATAAAGTTACCATCAGATTATGAATCCCATCCGTTGGGTTGAGCGTCAAGGAGCATGTAAATGGCGGAAGCATCCCGGCAAGTACAGATGACAGAAAGTGCGGCAACCCGCATTCAGGAACTGATCAACAGCGAAGGCAATAATGACCTGATGCTGCGTTTGCAGGTTTCCGGTGGCGGTTGCAGCGGTTTTCAGTATGAATTTTCGCTAGATGACAACAGCAGCAGCGAAGACCACGTTTTTGAAAACTTCGGTGCCAAAATGGTGGTCGATGACGTATCGCTGGATTTACTGGGCGGTGCCGAAATTGATTTTGTGCGCGAACTGGTCGGGGCAGCATTTCGGGTCAATAATCCCAATGCATCTTCGTCTTGTGGCTGCGGATCAAGTTTCTCGGTTTGATCGCCCGGCACGAAAGCGTTAAATATTTTCGGGACCTGTGATATTCGCAGGTCCCGTTTTATTTTTGGCAATACTTTAGCGAAATTCGAGGATCACATGAAAATCGCCACCTGGAATGTCAACTCTATCAAGGCGCGCCTTCCCAACATCCTCGAATGGCTGGATCAGGCGCAACCTGATGTGGTTTTGTTACAGGAAACCAAAACAATTGATGACGGCTTTCCTGCCATGGAAATCGAGGATCTGGGCTATAACATCGCCATTCACGGGCAAAAAACCTATAACGGCGTTGCGATCCTGTCGAAATTTCCGATTGAGGATGTTCAACGCGGCCTACCCGGTAATGACGACGATGATCAGGCCCGGTATATCGAAGCGGTAATTTCTGGTGAGAACCCGGTACGTGTCGCATCAATCTACGTCCCGATGGGTACCGAGGTGGGTTCGGAAAAATTTGCTTACAAGCTGAATTTTCTTGATCGCCTGATCACACGGTTTGACGCGATTTTTGCCAGCGGCGAAGCTGCCGTCATGGGTGGGGACTATAACATTGCGCCCGATGATGCCGATGTCTATGACCCGGAAAAACTACATGAAAAAGTTTTGTGTTCGACCCAGGAACGCAAACGCCTGCGCACTATGATGAATATGGGCTACACCGATGCTTTTCGCACCTTTAATGCCAGCGGCCATCAATATAGCTGGTGGGATTATCGTGCCGGGGCGTGGAACAAGGATAACGGGCTGCGCATTGACCATTTGTTGCTAACACCTGCTGCCGCAGACCGTTTAAGTGCTGCTGACATTGACCGTGACCCACGCGGCAAGGAAAAGGCGTCCGACCATACCCCGGTATGGTGCATGATTGACGGATAAATAATTAAAATCAAATAGATAAATTTATTTTTTAATCCGGTAAATCATCAAAAAAGGGACGGTCCATATGACCGTCCCTTACGATTTTAGCACCGATCGAACAGCAAAAAGACTATTCGGCAGCCTTTTGCATTTGCTGGCGATAGGCAACGATATCATCGATGCTGATAACAACCATGTCATGACGTGTTGCATAGTCGACAAGTTCGGGCAAGCGGGCCATGCTGCCATCGGGGTTGGTGACTTCGCACAAAACCCCTGCCGGTTTCAACCCGGCCAGGCGCATCATATCTACCGTCGCCTCGGTATGGCCGCGACGTTCCATCACCCCGCCCGGCCGGGCGCGCAACGGAAACACATGGCCAGGCCGGGCAAGGTCTGATGCCTTGGCACCGTCTGCCGTGGCAACCTTAACCGTTGTCGTGCGGTCTGCGGCCGAAACGCCGGTGGTGACACCTGCTTTGGCTTCGATGCTAACGGTAAATCCGGTTCCCATGCTGGACGTATTATTGGCCACCATCGGCGGCAATTCCAGTGCCGTTGCATGGGCATCTGTCAGGCACAGGCACACAATGCCGGAACAATCGCGAATCATCATCGCCATTTGTTCATTGGTCAAATGCTGTGCTGAAAATATCAGATCGCCTTCGTTTTCACGATCTTCGTCGTCGACAACCAGAACCCCTTTACCCGCCTGCAAATCGGCAATGGCACGTTCCATACGCACCATTGGATCGCCAAATTGCGCCAATGTAGGTTCCTGATGATCACTCTGATTCATAACCGTCCTCCAATAATGGCGGCTTACGAATCAGGGCACGCAAGAAAGGCCAAAGAAACGATGATACACATCGTTCTTTGTCGATACCTGACAAAACAGACACATGGAAAATCCAGTGGCCACTTCTGTCACGCCTTATCCTCTCCCATCCGGACTATTACCGTCGGCTCTGGAATCACACCAGATCTGCTTGACCCTGACAGTTACCTGTCAGGCGCTCGCGGGCTTCCCGAAATCGGGTTACCGCCGGTCAGGAATTACACCCTGCCCTGAGAATAAGCGCCGTTTTAATAACGACATAACCAACCGCAACAAACGGTCAGTGGGATGACATTAGGAAATTACAACTATGTTGGCAAGATCAAACCTTGCCAACATAGTGTTGCGCAAATGCAGATAACCGATTGGCTGCCAAACGGCCCTTCTCCCCGTTATTGATCGGGTATCCTAAAGAGGCGGCAAAACCTTACCTGCCCGAAAGTGAAAGCTGCACCCGTTGCTTTCGGCCTCGCGCGGTGCCCATTGGCAAACGGCACAGCGGCGCTCGTTGCCCGCGGCATGGGGGGAATCACAATCTTCGGCAAGATGTTTGCCCAGCAAGGCATCAACATAACTGCCCTGAAACGCATCGACCCCCAGGCTTCGTCCCATTCGCACCGCGGTTCGGCTATCGCAACGGGTTAAAATCAGGTTGCGGTTTCCCAATGTGGTTGCAAATTCGCGCAATCTTTCGGCAACAGTTGATCGCTTGGACCCGATAATATTTTGATCCCAAATCACCTTCACAAAATCAACCTTGATCTTGCGAGGAGATAAAAACTCAAGCGCTGGCAAAGTTATGCGATCCAGGCCAACCCGAACCCCGGCAGACTGTAATAATTTACAGGCGTCTTCAAATTCCCACCAGTCGGCTATCGCGTTTTCCAGCGAAACCTCAATCGCCAGGTTTCGGGCAAAACGGCTGTCACCGCTGTCAAGAAAGCTGGTAAATGCATCTGAAAAGATGGTTTGCACCTGCATGTTCAAATGCAGTACATCGGGCAAAATAATTGGCGAAAGGCGTTCGGTCAGGGCCATGACCTTTTCATCAAGCACCCGCGACAGAATTTCTATTTCACCGGGACCCTCAAGGGCGAAATTTGCCAAATGATTATGGCGCAAAAAATCCAGTGAACAATAAAGTTCGTGGCCAATAATTTCGCGTTGGGTATCGCGGATTTCCAAAATGGCCTGACGACGGCACGAATCATAAACAGCATCACCTGAAATGGCCGCCTTTAGCATATTTGCCAGGTCAATTTTCTTTTTGCCGATCGATGAAATGGCATCTTTTTCACTGATATGAAGGGCGGCTTGTAACCCGGCATCATCATCTGGCCAGCGAAATTCACTCCAGATATCATCGGGAACCGCCCCTATCCCCTGGCGGACAATAACCTTTTCCAGTAATTCCGAGATAGTATCGACAAACGGGTCCACATTGCCAAAGCCGCGACCAAGGCGAACAAATGCAACCATGCCATTATCAAGTTTGTATTGCTGGGTGCGTTCGGGCAAAAGGCGAAAACCTTCACGCATCAGAACAGCATAATCCTCGGACGAAAATCGCAACGCAACCGGTACATTCAACAATCCGACAAACAGCTTCTTGCCAGACTGATCATTCTTTTTCAGCAATTCCAGTAACCTGACTGCCGAAATTTCCTTTAGCTTTCCAGTTTGCGTCATAATCTCCCTGCGCGTGTGTTCTCTGAAATTTGAAACCGATTTAAAAATCGCAGCTGATTACAAGCTAACCCCTGACACTCATTTCAAGAGCCGACGACAATTTTTTATGCAAATCCCGTCCGTATTCCGATTGTACAAGCATTTCCCCCTCGACACTTGAAACGGCCCGAATACCGCGCAATGCATTGCAAACAATAACATATTCTGCTGCTTTTAGGTCCCCAATCGTCAACGGATCATAACATATTGCGATATCATTTCTTTGCGCCCAATCAATTACAAAGTCGCGGGCCAATCCGGCAAAAATCCCACTTTGTTTTGCTGCTGTGCAAAGCTGGCCGTTAATCAGAACAAAAATATTGGCAATGGTGGTTTCGCCAACATAACCATCTTGCGTCATAATAAGGCAGTCTTCTGCCCCCGCATTGGCCGCTTCTTGCCGGGCAATGATATTATCCAGATAATTCAGGCTTTTTATCTGACTGGCGACCGACCACGGATTACGACGTACCCGTTTTGATACTGCCAGGGTAACAGGCTTTTTGCCGCCCTCAAGATCAAATGGTTTTGCTGTTATTAACACCACGGGCTCACTTGCCCCGGCAGGCAGCAACCCCTGCCCACCCTGCCCGCGTGATATGGTCAGGCGGATAACCCCATGAGGGTTTGAAAATGTCTGACAAAGTGTCGCAATAATTTCCGCCATCTGTGTTTTAGAAGGCAGCGAAACAGAAACGCCGCCTATTATGTCAATAGAACGGGATATTCTTTCAAGATGAGACGACAACCAGCCGACTTGCCCGTGTCGTGCCCGCATGGTTTCAAAAACACCATCCCCCAGCAAAAAACCACGATCTGAAACGGATATTTGCGCGGGATTAACCGTATAAAACGAGCCATTAAGCCACAACATTATCAGGCTCCCTTTGCAATTACATCGCCGGGCTCTCGCAGCACTGTTTTTCGCCGGTTAAAATTATCGGCAATGCGCAAAAAATTCGCCAGCAACGCATGGCCATGTTCAGTCAAAACCGCCTCGGGATGAAATTGCACGCCAAAGACCGGCAAACTTGTATGCGCCAGCGCCATCAATTCCCCGTCAGAGCTAATCGCCGTTGCCCGCAATTGGCTATCATTGACGGGTAAATGTGCAACCAACGAATGATACCGGGTCACGGTAAGGGGATTTGGCACATTGGCAAACACCCCTGTGCCGTCATGTTCAATGGGGGTCGTCTTGCCATGCAAAGGGCGGATAGCCCGGGTAATACTGCCGCCAAACGCCTGGGCGATAACCTGATGACCAAGGCATACACCCAACAATGGAATATCGGCACATGTGTCGCCCACGATATTAAGGCACTGCCCGGCCTGATCAGGCGCGCAGGGACCCGGCGACATAATAATGGCATCCGGTGCCAGCTTACGAACACCATTCGCATCAATGGCGTCGTTGCGCATAACCACAACATCGCGCCCCAGTTCACGAACATATCGCGCCAGGTTGAAAACAAAAGAATCGTAATTATCGATCAGTAAAATCACAAACGATTTCCCGTTCCCGTGTCAGCAGCGCACCAGTCTGTCAGACGTTATGGCAATTCTGCCCCTATGCCAACAGCCGCCATCAGCTTGGCCGCCTTGGATAGGGTTTCGTCATATTCAGCGGCAGGAATACTATCGGCGACAATACCACCACCAACGTTAAAGGCGGCCCGGCCTTCATGAATTGACAGGGTTCTAATGGCAATATTCGTATCCATCGCCCCGTTAAAACCGATAAACCCGATCGCCCCGCAATAGGCGCCGCGACGACGATTTTCAAGTTCGGTTATAATTTCCATCGCCCTGATTTTAGGTGCCCCGGTAATCGACCCGCCAGGGAAACATGCCGCTAGCGCATCAATTGCCGTTTTCCCGCTCTCAAGTCGTCCTTCAATTGTTGAAACAAGGTGATGGACGTTGGCGAAGCTTTCCAGCTGGCAAATTGCGGTTGCAATAACACTATGGGGTTCACAGATCTTCGACAGATCGTTGCGCAGTAAATCAACAATCATAACATTCTCTGCCCGGTCTTTTTCAGACAGAAGCAATTCCTGTGCGTTTGTGGCGTCCTCTAATGTCGTTGTTCCACGCGCTCGGGTTCCCTTGATCGGTTTGGTCTCAACCCGGCCATCGGTGCCTATTTTCAAAAACCGCTCCGGCGAGTTTGATAAAATACCAACTGCGCCAAATTCAAGATATGCCCCGAATGGGGCCGGGCTTATTGCGCGCAATCGTCGATAGAGGCTAAATCTGTCCGGGGTATTTTCAGGCCCATAATGGGCGAAAAACGACTGCGACAGGTTTGCCTGAAAAATATCGCCTGCAAATATGTAATCCAGCACCTGCCTTACCGCACGTTCATAATCCGCGCGGTTAAAATCGGTCTGCCACGGCACAATGTCTGGCAAAGCAGGTGCGGCTGGCACATCAACCTCGAAGGATTGCTGACCATGGCTTAGCCACCCCTTAATCTGGGCCAGTTGCAGTGACGCGCAGGTTTTCCGGGTTTCTTGACCCATTTCCAAATAACCGTGCGTAATTATCCACATCCGACGATTGGCAAGATCAAAGGACAGCACAGCATCATAAATGCCCACCAACATATCGGGAATATTCAGCCAGTCCTGTTCCGGCACAGGCAGCTTTTCAAGCTGGTGGCACAAATCATACCCGAAATAACCCACCAGCCCCCCCTGGAATGGAGGCAAAACCGGATCATTTTTAATGTCATAACCGGCCATCATGGTTGCCAGCACCTCAAATGGGGCACCGGGCACATCAACACCATCAACCGTTACCTGCCCGTCCCGGGCTGAAATGGCATGAACAGCGTTTAAGGCAATATAGGAAAAGCCGCTGTCATTTCCCCCGTCAAGGAATTGACATTCGCCAACATCCCGTAACGCCTCAAAAGCAATGACAGGTTCCATAAATGGATGTTCTTCAACCAGCATCAATCCTGATCCCGGTTCTGAAAATTGCCGTCAGGCCGATCAAAATCGTAGGCCCGCTCAACTCTGGCAACCCTTAACGTATAGCTTTGATACCATTTTGCGCGGCCCATATTGCGGGCTTCGGTGTGATCAAGTTGTAATTTCCACGCACGAATGGCCGCTTCATCCCGCCAGTAAGACACCGTAATTCCCATGCCATTCTCATCACGGACAGTTGAATCTTCGCCAAGATACCCATCCTGTTGTGCTGCAAGGCGGCTCATTTCGGCGGCTTTTGCTCCATATGCTACATCATCACCATCTGTGCGAATGGATGAAAAAATAACGGCGTAATATGGCGGCGACGGCAAACGGGAAAGCGGCATAACACTGTCTCCTGCGCAAAACATAGGGCGACAATTTATGCGATTCCCCCGCCAATACCAGCGACAAAAAAGGGATGCCGTAAATACAGCACCCCTTTTGTCGATCAGGCAATAAAACGCACAACCTTACATGGCAGCAATGCGATCATAACCTTCCTGAAGTTTACCCAACGTATTACGGGCATCTTCAAGTTTACCTTTTTCGGCCGCAACAATTTCTTCCGGTGCTCGACTGACAAAGCGTTCGTTCGACAGCTTGCCTTCCTGCGCCGTGATGTATTTGCCAATTTTTTCGATTTCTTTTTCAAGACGCAACTTTTCTGCCGCAACATCAATGAAATCAGCCACAGAAACAAATACCGGCACGCCGTCAACAACGGTCTGAATGGCACCTTTGGCAACGGCTTCCACGCCATCCTGACCAATAAGTTCGATCACAGCGACCCGGGCCAGACGCTTGACCTGTGCTTCCTGTGCCGTAATTGCAGCCTTCATGGCGGCAGTTGCATCGACCAGATAAATTGGCACCTCGGCAGACGGCGGCACATTCATTTCTGAACGCACCCCGCGAATATTGCCGATCAGGCGTAATGCCAAATCCATTTCGGCTTCGACATTGGTATCAATCAGGTCATCATCCAGTTTGGGCCAGGCTTGCGCCATCAACAAACCTGTATGTGTTTCACTGGTTTGCGCCCACAATTCTTCGGTGATGAATGGCATAACAGGATGCAGGATCAACAATATCTGATCCAAAACCCATGCCGCAGTGGCCCGTGTTTCGGTTTTTGCATCAACATCGTCGCCCATGAATACGGGCTTTGCCAGTTCCAGATACCAATCGCAGAAAGTTCCCCAGACAAACTGATAGGCACCCGCCGCCGCATCATTGAAACGATAATTTTCAATCGAACCGGATACGGTTTTGGCCGCCTCGGCAACCTTGCCAACAATCCAGCGATTCAACGTCGTTTTCACCGATTTGGGATCAAATCCGTCAACAACGGTACATTCATTCATTTCGCAGAAACGGGCCGCATTCCAGATTTTGGTCGCAAAGTTGCGATACCCTTCAACCCGTGACTCAGCCAGTTTAATATCACGACCCTGTGCGGCCAGGGCCGTCAACGTCATGCGCAAGGCATCGCAGCCAAATTTGCCAATCAGATCCAGCGGGTCAATCACGTTACCCTTGGATTTGGACATTTTCTGACCGTGTTCATCGCGGACCAGCGCATGGATATACACATCACGGAACGGCACCTGCCCATCCATGAAATGCATCCCCATCATGATCATGCGGGCAACCCAGAAGAAAATAATGTCAAACCCGGTAACCAGCACATCGCCCGGGTAGTATTTGCCAAGCTCCGGTGTTTGATCAGGCCAGCCCAGCGTTGAAAACGGCCACAAGGCAGATGAAAACCACGTATCAAGAACGTCGGTTTCCTGATTAAGTTCAACATCCTTGCCGTAATGTGCCTTGGCTGCAGCAATTGCTTCAGCTTCGGTTTCTTCAACAAAGAAGGTGCCGTCCGGCCCAAACCATGCCGGAATACGATGTCCCCACCACAATTGGCGTGAAATACACCATGGCTGGATATTGCGCATCCATTCAAAATAGGTGTTTTCCCAATTTTTGGGCACAAAACGGATACGGCCATCTTCAACGGCTTCTGTTGCCGGTTTGGCAAGAACTTCCGCATTCACAAACCACTGATCCGTCAGATAGGGTTCAATGACAACGTTGGAACGATCCCCATAAGGGACCATGTGAACAGTTTCCTCGATCTTGTCGACAAGACCGAACTCTTCCATCCGGGCAATAATCAGATCACGCGCCTTGAACCGATCCATGCCGCGATATTCTTCGGGCGCATTTTCATTGATGCAGGCATGGTCATCCAGAATATTGATTTTTTCCAGATCGTTGCGCTTGCCAACTTCAAAGTCGTTAAAGTCGTGCGCCGGCGTGATTTTAACCGCACCGGAGCCCTTTTCCGGGTCGGCATATTCATCAGCAACGATGGGAATACGACGGCCAACAATTGGCAAAATGCAATATTTGCCAACCAGATCGGCATAACGTTCATCATCGGGATGAACAGCAACTGCTGTATCGCCCAGCATAGTTTCCGGGCGGGTCGTGGCAACGGTGATAAACTCACCCTCGCGGCCCTCGATCGGGTATTTAAAATGCCAAAAATGACCTTTGACTTCTTTTTGAACCACTTCAAGGTCCGAAATCGCGGTCAGAAGTTTAGGATCCCAGTTCACCAGACGCTTGTCGCGGTAAATCAGCCCTTGCTTGTGCAGGGTTACAAACACCTTGCGTACAGCAGCTGACAGGCCCTCGTCCATCGTAAAGCGTTCGCGCGGCCAATCAGGCGATGCGCCAAGATGACGCAACTGATTGGTAATGGTTCCACCCGATTCCTCTTTCCATTCCCAGACTTTTTCGACGAACTTTTCGCGGCCCAGATCGTGACGGGTCACATTTTGGGCGCCAAGCTGACGTTCCACCACCATCTGGGTCGCAATGCCGGCATGGTCTGTGCCTGGCTGCCACAAGGTATCCTTGCCGGTCATGCGGTTGTAGCGCACAAGAATATCCTGCAAGGTAAAGGTCAGCGCATGCCCCATATGCAGGCTACCGGTCACGTTGGGCGGCGGCATCATAATGACATAGGGATTTTCTTTACTTTCCGGATGGGCAGAAAATGCCCCGGATTTTTCCCATTTTTCGTAGAGCTTGTTTTCCACGTCTGCCGGGCTATAGGTTTTATCCAACATCGTCTTTCTGATCCGCTGCGGGTTTTATTGATAAAAGAAAAAAAGCGGCGCACCAAAGGCGCGCCGCTGTTTATTGCTCGTCGGCTCGCCTAGAGGTCTTCGGCGCGGCTTACAATCCGCTCGATTTCCTTTTTCACAAGGCGTTCGATCATATAAGGCAAATTCTCATCCAGCCACTCTTTCAAGATCGGGCGCAGCATATCGCGCACCAGATCTTCAAGGGTGGCATGGCCAGCGTTGATTCCCAAACCGATTGCACGCTTGCGTGCAACCGCCTGGGCCAGCTCTGTCATGCTCCCTGAGGCCGAAGATTCTGTCTGCCCCGAAATCAGGGCAGGTTCATCATCATCTTCTTCCTCGTAAAAAGCAGGCATCTGACGACGCGGCTCCTCGCGAACAGGTTCCGGCTCTGGCTCCGGTTCAGGTTCTTCATCGACCTGCTCTTCAAAATCGAGCATATCGTCAAGATCCATACTTTCCGGTTCAAGTTCCATCTCCTCTTCATCATCAAGATCAAGAGGTTCAGGTTCTTCGTCGTCAAGCTCCAGCTCTTCCGGTTCATCTTCCAGAACCAGTTCGTCAAACTCATCTTCCGGCTCGTCAAAAACCTCTGGTTCAGGTTCAGGCACCGGGGCCGGGGCCGGCTTTGGTTTTGCCGGTTCCTTTTTTTCATCCTCGCCTTCATCCGCAAGAATTTTGCGAATAGACTGAAGGATGTCCTCCATCGAAGGTTCCTGTTGCCCGTCACTCATTGGTTTTCTTCCGCGCTAAAAAATAATCACCGAACTGGTCCGGTCGATTATCCGACCCCCTTCCCGTTCGGGGCCGGTGTTGGCACTTCCAGATCAATCAGATCCCCACAATTGATCCTTAACTTTATTATAGTTCTGTTCTACATCGTAAATTTCAACCGGCAGACCCAAAACCTGTGCATTCAGGGCACCAATTGCTGCCTTTACCTGGAATTCAGCAACCGCCGCATCCCGGCGCGACTGCACCAAAGACACACGCGCCTGCAAAAGTTCCTGTTCCTGGTCAAGAACATCAAGCACAGTCCGCGAGCCGACTGATGCTTCACGTTGCACACCATCAAGAGCAACTTCAGCCGCTGAAACCTCAGCCTGCTGGCTTTCGATGCTGGCACGTGCCGTTACCAGGTTTTCCCACGCGCTGGTCGCACTTTCAATTACTTCACGGCGTGACTGATCGACAACCATGCGTGCCTGACTAGCAGTTTGCTTGGCCGCACGAATGCTGGAATATTCAGCACCCTGCTGATAGATCGGCACCGTGACTTCTGCCAAAACCTCGGCAGTATCGGTTGTCATGTCTTCACTAGATGATTCGCTGCTGCGCGACAAACCGGCCGACAAACTGACCACCGGATAAAGCGCACCCTCGCTCAGGCGAATGTCATCATGAGCGGCATCTTCCGAATACTGCGCCTGAAGAACATCCGGGTGCTGTGCGCTGGCGGTTTCGATGACCTGCTTAACACCCGTCGGCAGACCACCAAGCGGATCCGGAATTTGAAGGTCAGTCGGTGCATTCCCGACCAGACGTTCATAAACCGCGCGTGTATTGGCAAGCGTGCCCTGTGCCGCAATCAAATCGGCCTTGGCACCGGCAAGGCGAGCCTCGCCCTGCGACACGTCAGTACGGGTCACTTCCCCAACCGAGAAACGATCACGTGTTGCTTCAAGCTGACGCTCAAGAACGCGAATGTTATTCTGGTTCAGTTCAACAACAGCTGTGTCGCGCAAAACGTTAAAATATGCCGTTGCAACATCAAGGAACACATTTTGCTCACTTGAACGCAACGCAGCGCGCTGAGCCTTGATCCGCGCATCTGCACGTTCGGTCTCGGCTTCGGTCCGACCGCCACGATACAGCGGCTGGCTTACATTGAGGCCAACCTCGTAGGGGTTCAATGTTGATTTTCGTGTGGTCGAAGCCTGCTCGGTATCAACATCCAGCCTGCGGATACCTGCACTACCATTTAATTGAACCGTCGGCCGCCAGTTGGAAAGAGCCTGAGATATCTGCTCGTCCGTTGCACGCAGTTGCGCCCGGCCAGCTTCCAGCGTCGGGTTGCTCTGATATGCTTTGGCAAGCGCATCATCGAGGGTTTCAGCAGACGCCCCTGCGGTGATCACTCCGGCAGTAGCCAGAATGCTACAGGTCAGCAAGAACCGTTTTATCATTTATACACCCTTGTCAAAGTCCTACACTAAGTCCCGACCCCAGCGCAGTTCCGATTTGGTAACGTTGCCAATAAAAATGTCTAAAAAAAGAGACAGTTGGAAGCAAAATTTCCAATTTTCCCTTTATTTAGTCGAATTAATTCATTTCCATCATTCGTATCGTGACATTTCTGGCGCGACATCGATAGCCCACATTTCAATGCCGCCTGCGATATTAAAGACATTTTCAAGTCCCTGTGCCCTCAGGAACATCGCCGCATGACGGCTGCGAACCCCGTGATGGCACAAAACAGCCACAGGCTTGCTGTCATCAATATCACCATACCGCTGGGCTATTTCACCAAGCGGTATGTGTAGGGCACCTTCAATGGCGCAAATTTCCAGTTCCCAGGCTTCGCGCACATCAACAAGTGTAAGCGGCGCGGATGTTTCCATCAGCTGCGCCACCTCCCGACACGAAATATCCCGGACCATGTCCAATTCAAACAGTCCTTGCAACAGTCAATAACACAACGATGCGTTCTGATATCGTCACCACGTTATCAGAACAGCCCTTTTCATCATGCATTAAAACACAAAACTTTCGACCGGTTCAAAACCTGGCAAATATGGAACATTTGCATCAAACAGGTCACGATGGCCAATAACGCCATGTTCGCGTTCGTACAGGCGCGCAACGCCGACCTTGTTAGGTTCCCGAACAACGGCCAGCAACCGGCCACCTTCTGCAAGCTGACCAAGTATGGCTTCCGGAACTTCGGCCACAGCACCATCAAACAGAATGACATTATAAGGTGATTGTTTGGCATAGCCGGTGACAACATCGCCTTCAACGACAATGACATTGTCGTAATTATTGTCCTGCATGATTTTTTCGGCAGTTTGCGCCATTGCAGTATCGCTTTCTACGGCAACCACCGTTTCTGCAACCCGTGACACCAATGCGCAGGCATAACCGTAACCGGCACCAATCACCAATGCGACGTCGGTTGTGGCAATTTCCGCAATTTGCATCAGACGGGCAATAACCATTGGCTCAATCGCATAACGACCATTCCCAATGGAAATATCTTCATCAACATACGCAACGCCGCGTTTGTTTTCGGGCAAAAACAGTTCCCTCGGGACCTCTTCCATCGCTGCGATGACCAAAGGATCGGTGACCTTGTTGGCACGAACCTGATTTTCCACCATGTTGTGGCGCGCGACTTGATAATCCATCATATTTGACCTGAAATTCCCGCAAGAAATGCACTATGACGCCGTTGCAATTCCAGCAACAGAGTCAGACGAGGTATCATGTTTATAATCAGCCCGTGTGCGCCTGACAACATTGGAAATTAATTGAACGGTGCACCAGGGGCGCTCGCCCGTCCTTTTTAACCAATATCGCTCCGAAAATGCGCTGCTTCACAACCTGAAATCACACCAGAACGAAACAATAACCCCTCCCCGCGCTACGGCAGCCCTTTGATGTCAAAGCTGCCAATCACGCAATATTTGGGACGTTTTATCAATAATTCCAGACAGAACGCTTTGCCGCCTGTCGGGACTTTACTTCAAATACAAACTTCCGGATAAAATTTACGATCAATAAAAAACGCCCGATCACGCATTTTGGTGCGCCCTGAAGACGACACTTACGATTCCCGACACAAAAATTACCCGTTGATAATACCAATGGATAGATTAAAGATCGTATGCCTTTAGTCAATCAATACAAAGATATATCAATTCTTTCCGCATTGTATCTGTGTATTTAGCGACAGATTAAACCAACACAACACCAGCAACGCCAGAGGGGACCATGCGGGACACGGGGCCAGTAACAAACCGCGAAGTCGAAATGGATGACAACAGCATCCTAGTTTCCCGGACTGATACCGGGGGCAAAATTGTTTTTGCCAATCAGGACTTCATAAAAATCAGTGGTTTTGACGAAAACGAACTGATTGGATCCGCGCATAACATTGTACGTCACCGCGATATGCCAAAAGAAGCATTTGCCGACTTGTGGTCAACGGTTAAAGCGAGGCGCCCGTGGCAAGGAGTGGTTAAAAACCGTTGCAAAAACGGCGATCATTACTGGGTTCGCGCCAACGTCACCCCCATCATCGAAGACGGAAAAGTTTCTGGCTATATATCGATCCGTACCAAACCAACAACCGAGCAAAAACGTGAGGCCGAGCAAGCATATGCCGACCTGCGTAACGGTGCATCAAATGCAGGCCTGGATGACGGACAACTGGTTAAAACCGGTTTTAGCGCCTCTTGCCGCAATTATATCTCCGGTATTCGGGGCAGCTTGACCCTGGCCTTTGGCTCGATGGTTATCCTGATGGCGCTTATTGGTGGTTTTGGCGTATGGGCGGAACAAAACACCGAACAACATTTGGTCGAAGTCTATGAAAACCGGGTCAAACCGCTTAATCTTTTAAAAGAAATCTCCGACGATTATGCAGTTTTTATCGTTGATGCCGCGCATAAGGTGAATAACGGTAATTTCGACTGGAATACCGGCCTGAAAGGCATCGAAACTGCCCAAGCAAGAATCCACACCAACATTGCAAAATATGCCGCACAAGACCTTCAGCCGCGTGAGAAAACAATTTTAGTCAACATCACATCAATGATGACATCGGCTGATGCCCTGGCAAAAGAACTTGAAGATGCTTTTCGTGCCAAAGACAAGGCAAAATTAAAAACACTGGTAGAACAACAGCTCTATCAGATTATCGACCCATTAACGGCAAAAATCGGCGATCTTTCCGCCTTGCAAAATCAGTTGACCAAAGAACGGGTCGCGATGGCGGAACAAAATTTCTATAACGCCTTAATTGTTACCCTGATTTTGATTGTTGTTGCCATCGCCCTGACGCTTCTTTACGGCACAATCATGATTCGGAAGTTGCGCAAGCCCCTGCAACGCATGGAAGAGCACTTCGAAGCCATCGCGCATAACAATTTTTCTCACGATATCGAATTACCGTCCGTATCCGATTTCAAACCCGTCATTCAGCAGTTACGTGCCCTGCACGCCAAGCTGGCTTATGGCATCCTGGAGCGCCAGGAAAACGAGGAAAAAGCAAATTCGCGACGCATTAATGCCTTGCAAAATCTGGCCGAAACCGTCGAACGTGAATTGCAGATTGTTGTTGAAGCCATCATTGATCAGACATCACGGTTAAATTCATCTGCGGGTGAAATGGCGGCATCATCGCAACGGGTTTCAACCAATTCCGAAAGCGTTGCCGCCGCTGCACACGAAGCACTGGCAAATGCTGAAACCGTATCGGGCGCGTCCGAAGAACTGGCCGCTTCGATCCGGGAAATTTCACGTCAGATAGAAGAAGCAACAACAATTACCACTGAAGCCAATACATCAGGTATCGAGGCAGAACGTACTGTTTTATCACTAAAAGACAGTGTTGATCGTATTGGTGAAGTCGCTGAACTGATTGCCGACATCGCCGCCCAGACCAACCTTCTTGCTCTTAATGCAACAATTGAAGCAGCCCGTGCCGGCGACGCCGGAAAGGGTTTTGCCGTGGTCGCACAGGAAGTAAAAAACCTGGCCAACCAGACAGCCCGTTCAACCGAGGAAATCACCCGCCAAATTGGCGATATCCAGGAGGTTACCGGCTCGGTTGTATCTACAGTTCAACATATGAGCGAAAACATCCGTCGCATTGATCAGGTGGCATCGAACGTTGCAACCTCGGTACATCAGCAAGACAGCGCGACCCAGGAAATTGCCCGCAACGTGATAGAGACGGCAACGGCGTCTAACGAGGTTACCGAAAAAATCACCGATGTCGCCAAGGAAGCTGACAGCAACCTGGAGCGGGCCGAGAATATGAACAGGATTGCGTCAGAAGTTGACACCAGTATTGCCGAACTTCGCGCGACCCTTGTTCGCATTGTTCGCACGGCCACCCCGGAAGTAAACCGCCGCCGTGACACCAGATTCGAAATTGAAGCCCGCGTTCAGATTAATGTGAATGGTGAAACCATAACAGGCAAAACCATCGACCTTTCCAATGGCGGCAGCAAAGTGAAATTGCAAAAGCCGCTGGCGACAGGCGTTCGCGGCACAATTCGCATCGACGGACCAAATGTTTCACTGTCGTTTGAAGTTGAGAATAGCAAAGGCGATATCGCCAACGTTGAGTTCAGCCCCTCTCCTGATCGTGAAAAAATCCTGCGTCCGTGGCTGGAGCGTCAGCAGCACCGCCGGTAAACCTTCTTCGCCCAACACTATTTAACCACTGCCGCCAAGCTCAAACTGGCGGCAGTGCTGCTTTTGACCCTAAATTCATGCTGTTGTATGAAAAATGTAAAATTGGGTGCTTGACGGCCCGTATTCTATAGGGCTATACACCGCCCTGCCGACGCGCTGGCGCGATGGCGGAGTGGTTACGCAGAGGACTGCAAATCCTTGCACGCCGGTTCGATTCCGGCTCGCGCCTCCACTAATCCGGCATAGCTCAGTTGGTAGAGCAAATGACTGTTAATCATTGGGTCGCAGGTTCGAGTCCTGCTGCCGGAGCCAATGTGGAAAGGGATCGAACGTTTGTTCGGTCCCTTTTTCTT
>NZ_JFJZ01000052.1 GCF_002115825.1 Thalassospira sp. MCCC 1A01428
AATTGAGTCCAGACCCTAGTATTGCTGCACAGGATGACCGTTCTTTCTGGTTGCATGATACCGCAATTTCAGCCGCGACAAACCGGCAGGAAGGCGAACAACATGCCGATGTTGTTATTGTTGGCGGTGGTTACACCGGACTGTGGACAGCTTTACGCATTCGGGAACAGGCCCCCGAAACACGTGTTGTTGTCCTTGAGGCAGATTTTTGCGGCTCTGGCGCTTCGGGCCGGAATGGCGGGCAAGTTCATTCCTGGTTTGCCGAACTTGACCACCTAAGTGCTGTTGTTGGCGAACAGGAAGCACAGCAACTTTGTGTCGCCTCGGTTGATGCCATCGCCGAACTGGAGCAATTGCAAAAATCAGGCGCGATCGACATGGATTTGCGGCTTGACGGTTGGTTCTGGACGGCAAGTTCCAAGTCCCAGGAAGGCGCATGGGACCGGGCGCTTGCCCTGACGAAAGCCGCGGGTGTCGATCGATTTAAGGTATTATCGACGGCAGAGATAGAAGCTCGCACCGGCTCATCTGCATCTTATGCAGGAATTGTCGAGCCAAATGCAGGTACGGTCCACCCCGCAAAACTGGCAATTGGCCTTAGAAATCTTGCCGTCGTCAAGGGTGTGATCATTCATGAACAAAGCCCGGTAACCAACATCATTCCCGGGAAATGTTGCAAAGTGCAAACACCTCGCGGAACCGTGCATGGCAAGAAAATTGTACTGGCGACCAATGCATGGCTATCAGCCATTCCCGAGCTTAGACAATATATGTATGTCGTCGACAGTCAGGTGATTGCAACTGCAGAGATACCGGATTTGCTTGATCACATCGGGTGGCGGGACGGTTCGGCGATTTGTGATTCACAAATGCAGGTTCTTTATTACCAGCGCACCAAAGGTGGCCGCATCGTTTTTGGCCGGGGCAGCGGCAATGTTGCCTTTCGCGGTAATTTCGGCGCTGATTTCAATCGAAGCCCGGAACATGGCCAGGATAACATACGGGAACTTCATCGTGTTTACCCTGCGTTGCGCGATGTTCCGATAGAATTCGATTGGGCAGGGGCCATCGACTGCGTTGCAGATCATGTTCCGGTCTTCGACCATTTGCGTGAACATCCAAATATTTTTTACGGCATGGGGTTCAACGGCACGGGAATTGCCCAAACTCCGGTTGCCGGGCGAATTCTTGCCAGTCTGGTTCTGGGAAAGCAGGACCGCTGGAGCCGCAGCGGCCTGGTCGGAATTAGCCGGCGTCTGAAACTGCCACCGGAACCTTTCCGTTATCTTGGTGCTAAACTGGTGCGTCATGCCATTCGCCGCCGAAATGCTGCCGAAATTCAAAACCTCGCGCCAGGTTCCATCACCCGTTTTATCTCGGAACTTACTCCGGGTCGCCGTGTACAAGACTGAGATAATCCGCGTCTGCGTAAATCTGGAATAATAAAAGGGGAAGGCTTATGGCCGAATTAACATTGCAAAACGTGAAGAAATCCTATGGCGAATTGTCCATTCTTCACGGCATAGACCTTAAAATCGCCTCCGGCGAGTTCACGGTATTTGTCGGCCCATCCGGGTGCGGAAAATCAACATTGTTACGCTCTATTGCCGGTCTGGAAGACATTACATCCGGTGAATTGCGCATTGACGGGCAATTGATGAACAAAGTACCGCCATCCCGTCGCGGGATTGCGATGGTGTTTCAATCATACGCTTTGTATCCGCATATGACCGTGTATGAAAACATGGCCTTTGGCATGCGGATCGCAGGGGAGCACAAGAACCGGATCGACGAACGTGTGCGTCAGGCAGCGGCCAGTCTTCAGTTGCAAGACTATCTTCAACGCTTCCCCAAGGCGTTGTCAGGAGGGCAGCGCCAGCGCGTTGCTATCGGGCGGGCAATTGTCCGTAATCCAAGGGTGTTTTTGTTCGACGAACCGTTATCCAACCTGGACGCGGCCCTGCGTGTGGCAACGCGTATCGAGATCGCCAAACTGAAAAAGGCAATGCCGAACGCAACGATGATTTACGTAACGCACGATCAGGTTGAGGCCATGACACTTGCCGACCGGATTGTTGTGCTGAAAGACGGCAAGATCGAACAGATCGGGTCACCGACAGAACTTTACAGAAAGCCAGGTAACCTTTTCGTTGCCCAGTTTATCGGCTCACCTGCAATGAATATATTACCCGCGATTATCGACCAAACTGGCACCAGGACCATTGTACACCATATTGCGGACCGTAAAGTGCAGGTCCCAGTCACCACTGATACACAAACATCCGGATGCGATGTCCACTTTGGCATCCGCCCGGAAGATTTGTTTGTTGCCCCGGGCGAGGAATATGTTGTTGAAGGCCTTGTTGACCATGTTGAACAACTTGGCGAAGTTCAGCTTGTTTATGTAAAGGTCGGCGCGGAAGAGAGAACAATCGTGGCTAAATTGCCCGGTTATGCGGAAATCGAGATCGGCAGCACATTAAAACTCGATGCCAAACCTCAGGATCTTCATCTTTTTGATCAGGCAGGTCAGTCTCTGCTTCAATAGGATGCCTCGAAGATTAAATCAGAGACTTCGTCCTGTCGTGGCTCTGATACCTGCCATTGGATCAGAGCTTCCTTATGCACAACCTCAAGACCGGGTTAGAGCCATGTTAACAATCCTAGTGAAAGGGCCGGAATAAATGTCACCAGTCCCAGTACGACGAGCATTACCAGATAGAATGGCAATAGGGATTTGATTGTCCGTTCGATGCTGACGCCACCGACGCCGCAGCCGACCATGAGTGAAATACCAACTGGGGGTGTGCACAGTCCAATACCGAGATTAAGCATCATGACGATGCAAAAATGGATCGGATTCATGCCGATTTGGGTGACAATCGGTAGCAGGATCGGAGTGAGGATCAGAATAAGGACGCCCATATCCATCAACATTCCCAGAACCAGAAGAAGTAAATTCACCATCAGCATAATGGCAATCGGGCTGGATTAGACGCCAAGAATGAAATCCGCAAGCGCAGAAGGAACTTGTAAATAGGAGAGCAGAAACCCGAACGCGGAGGATGTCATGATAATTGCGACAACCATTGCCAGCGTTTCAAGCGTGCCACTCATGATTTTACGAGCTTTTGCGCCGTCCATTGAACGGTAGATAAAGGTTGTCACCAGGAGGGCGTAGGCAACGGCTATGGCTGCTGATTCAGTGGCAGTGAATATACCGAAAATGATACCGCCTATGATGATAACGATTGTGAACAGTCCGACAGAGGCCCTGGTCAGAATGCCAACTGCGTCTTTAAGGCGATAGCGCTCGCCGCGGGGGTGGTTGTGTCTGATCGCCATAATCCAGCACAGTAGCATCAGTGAGCCAGACAAAATCAGCCCGGGAATATAGCCAGCGATAAAGAGACTGCTGATTGGAAGGCCGCCTGCAGCAAGTGCAAAATATATCATGTTCTGGCTTGGTGGAATCAGAACGCCCTGTACTGATGAGGTAACGGTCACTGCAACCGAATATTCGGCAGGGTATCCCCTGTTTTTCATTCCCGGTATCAGAAAGGAGCCGATAGATGCCACATCGGCAACAGATGACCCCGAAATTCCGCCAAAAAACGTACTCGCAAGCACATTTCCCTGGGCAAGGCCACCTCGGAAACGCCCTACCAGTACATCTGAAAATTTCACAAGTCGGTCTGATATCCCACCCTCGGTCATAATATTGCCGACAAGGATGAAAAACGGGACGGCCAGAAAGGTAAAAGAAAAAAGCCCGTTAATCATGCGCTGACCGATCATCATCAACGGCAATCCCAGATAGAATGCTGTGATTGAGGACGAAAGGCCAAGGGCGAAAGCAACCGGAATCCGGATTACCATGAGTCCTGTAAAGGTGCCGAGAAGCAGCAGTATTCCGATTTCCTGTTCGCTCATCTGTGGGCTTCCGCTTCGGGGTTGGTATCTGTGCTTAGTGACCGGGTAACAAGGTTCGTGATGGCGTTTAGTCCCATAAGGCAACCACCAGAAAAGGCCGAGAAATAAAGCCAGCTTTTGGGGAGTTGAGAGGCGGGAAGCCGACTACGCCCGGTAACAGTTACCAGGTCCCATCCCTTGAATATAAGGATGGAGGCAAAAATCAGGATCGCGATCTGGGCCAATGCATCAACGACTTGTCTGCCACTTGGCGGCAGCAGATCGCGAAAAAACATGATGGAAATGTGGCTGTGTCGGCGTACTCCGATTGCCACAGCAAGCATACCGAACCAGACCAGGCTGATCATTGCCACTTCTTCGGACCATTTGGTCGGATTGTTAAATCCGAAGCGCAAGATAACCTGAAGCACGGTAACGATGACGATTAGTTCCAGCAGTCGATAGCAGATAAACTGCGCGACAAGATTGGCACCATCCACGATAGTGGCAATCTGCTTTAGGCGATTTTGCACTGGCACCACTTGGTTTGCCTCTTGGAAAAGCAGGTCAGGGGCAGTGCCCCCGGCCTTTGTTGGGGGAAATCAATTCACTTCGCTAATGCGATTGATGTAATCGCTCAGTTCGGGGAATTCGTCATAGATTGGCAGGATGGCCTGCCGGTAGGGGTCAATCGCAATCTTAACTTAGAGCTTCGCACAAGATTGTTGCGCAAGAAGGAAGAACGGGAAGGTAGCGTGCTGCTTATCCATTGGGGTTACGGGATTGGCTCATCATATGCACTGAACGGATCAGTGATTGAGTCGAGCATTGGTAGTTTCGGGGAATTCGGGCACTGGACGGTTGACCCGTTATCAATGCGGCAATGTCATTGTGGAGAAAGTGGATGCTTGGAGACGATCGCTTCCTTGTGGTCGCTTCTGCCGGAATTAAGAACGATATATCCCGTTGTTCCATCTGAAGAAACCGCGTTTGAGGCATTTACGCGCGAGAATGATATTTCCGAATTGCCAATGATCGAACGCGCGGTTGATGCTTTTGCTCTTTCCCTTGCCAATCTGAACAAGGCGGTTTTTGCCGATCGAATTGTTCTGACCGGCCCGTTCGTTAATATTCCATCTGTTCTGAAACGTCTGGAGAGCCGGTTTTTCCAGCATTTACCGCATTATGCACATGGTAAATACCAGATGTATGTGGCCACACTTGGTGCCTTTGATATTACCCAGGGCTGTGTCATGCCTTTTTTCGAGGAGCGGATGCGCACCATTTTTACAGCACATGATGAAGCCAGATAGCCGTATCTTTCGGTATAAGCGGGTTATTCAGTGCTACGATGCGATGTGCAGGCTAACGTAAATGAGGTGTCATGCTCTGTTGAATTTGAACAGCACGAGAAAACCTCGCATTCGCCGGGACGTTCTCGTCATTCAGTTCGCGTGCACATCTCGGCAGGCATCTACTTTATGCAACGGTTTTCATTTTTTAAGCCTTTATCTGGCTGATCATGGTGCATCCAGCCCGCCATATTTGGGCACCACTTGGAAAAACGCGTTGAACTCATTTAACGCTCCCGACAACGATCGGGCACGGGAACTCCACCTTTTGCCTGTAGCAGGATTGAAAGGATCTGTGTGTAACTAAATCTGCTCTTTTTCATCAAAATCTCCTCGTTTAGTAAGCCTGAGAAAATTCTACTTTTGAAACCTCTTATTTCACGGGGGATTACCATTACCCGAGGAGCTTTTTTTGACCATAAATTTGAAGTGAGAAATTTGTTGCCAAGGAAGCGGGGAAGAGAGCATCGTCCCTGAAATCATTTTTATACATCCTGAAAAACGACTTTATATCTGTCGATTTTCAGATGGCAGTTATCTCGATATACGGTCTCCAACATCCCGGTAATTAAGGAATAAACTGATGTCTGATCATTCTCGTCGTATTGTTGTGCTGGGGACGGGGGGAACCATCGCCGGCTCATCATCAGAGGCGGGTGCCAATGTCGGTTATACAGCGGGGACGGTACCGGTAACGGCACTTCTGGACGGTTTTTCTGCTCCGGCGGGGTTCGAATTGCATGTCGAACAGGTCGCACAGATAGACAGTAAAGATATGGATTTTGCGACCTGGCACAGCCTTCTTTTGCGCTGCCAATATTGGCTGAGGCAGGATGATGTTGCCGGTTTGATTGTCACCCATGGCACAGATACCATTGAGGAAACATCGTTCTTCTTGCATTCTGTTTTACAATCATCAAAACCTGTTGTCATGACCTGCGCAATGCGGCCTGCCTCATCCAACAACCCGGATGGGCCGCAAAACCTCCGCGACGCCATTAGCGTTGCGACAACACAAGGGGCAACAGGCGTTATAATCGTGTGCGCCGGTGAAGTGCATGGTTCTAAAGACGTCAGCAAGGTTCATCCTTATAGGCTGAACGCGTTTAGCTCAGGCGATGCCGGGCCCATTGGTTATGTAGAAGAAGGCAAAGTTCGGTTGGTGCGTAACTGGTCATGCTATGACGCGCCTTTCGTTGGCAATACGGCATTTCCGTTGCCCGCCGCAAATGAATGGCCCCGTATCGAGATCATCCTTAGCCATGCCGGAGCTCGCGGCGAGATTATTGATACCTTGATACGCGAAAAGCAGGAAAATCACCCTGACGCAGTGGCGGGAATTGTGCTGGGGGCAACGGGAAATGGCAGTCTTCACCAGGCACTGGAGAAGGGGGGCATCGCCGCACAGGACGCCGGCATACATGTGCTGGTCGCCACGCGTTGCATTGCCGGACATATTATTCCGTCACTAACCGAAAAACTGCCCTTAAGCACTGATCTATCACCGACAAAAGCAAGGATTGCGTTGCTTTTACAGCTTCTTAAAGACCGCAAGGAATTGGCTGTTTCATAGAAAAATAATTCTTCGTTTTCAGCTTGTTGGAAGCATTCACCCAAACAAATATATGAAACTGAAAAAAGTGGGAACTTGGTTTCTCGAACCAACCGTTAGTGCCGAAATGGATTTACCGCGTAGCATCGGATGAACAGCCAAGTGGCATAAGTTAGCGAATGCCTTTTGACTGTATGGATATCTTGTTTACAGGAATCCGGTCGTTGGCGGGTACCGTCAATGCCGGGAAGGCCGCAGATAGCCACACGCAACATCAAAGCCAGGTCAATTTTTCAAGATTTGACCGACACATTTATTATAGAGATTGTAAAAATTCTGAGGTTTACTTTCCTCGACGATCTGGCCTGTTTCTATGGAAATTCTGAGGTCGGAATAGTCCGGGCATACGTTTCACGTTTTTGCTGTCCGCCCGATACTAAATGTGAAAGAGAGAGCCAAAGGATAGTCACATCCTTTGGCTCTCTAAAACTTGGTTTTATAACGCGGAATTGTATTCTAAATTATTTCCATAAAATCAGATGCTTAACCCATCTTTTCGGAAGCATAACTTCCCGGGCTGGCGGGAAAGACAATGGTTTTATTGCCATTTAAAAAAGCGCGCTGGTGAATATGGGCATGAATGGCCCGGGCCAGCACCTGCGCCTCAATATCGCGTCCCAGGCTGACATAATCTTCAGGGGACTGGGCATGGGTGATGCGCACGATATCCTGTTCAATGATGGGGCCTTCGTCCAGGTCCGCCGTTACATAATGCGCCGTGGCCCCTATCAGCTTTACCCCGCGCACAAATGCCTGCTTGTATGGGTTTGCCCCCTTAAAGGATGGCAGGAATGAATGATGGATGTTAATCACCCGTCCTTGCATTTTCTTGCAAACCTGATCAGACAGAATTTGCATATAGCGGGCAAGAACGATCAATTCTGCTTCTGATTCCTCGACAACTTCCATCAGGCGCTGTTCGGCCTGTGGTTTGTTTTCCTTTGTCACCCGAATGTGGTGAAAGGGGATGTCGTGATTAACAATCAGCTTTTGATAGGTCAGATGGTTGGATACAACCCCGACAATATCAATTGGCAAGGCACCGATCCGCCAGCGATACAAAAGGTCATTCAGGCAATGACCGAAATTTGATACCATCAACAGAACCTTGGTCCGTTGCGCGCTGTTATTAAGCGCAAAGGTAATGTCAAATTCGGCCGCGACCGTTTCAAAACTGCTGCGCAGGGTTTCAAGATTTGCCCCCGTTTCCGACCGAAACGTAATGCGCATGAAAAACTTTTCCGTTTGCGGGTCATCAAACTGCGCGGAATCAGTGATGTTACAGCCGTGATCGGCAAGAAACCCGGCAATTGCTGCTACGATCCCACGGCGGGACTGGCATTGAACGGTAAGAACAAAATTATCCACAAATTGCTCCTTCCAGGAGGTTGGCTAGTTGGCAGGCTGGCAAGCTCAGGCCGCATGTCCAAAATGGCGGGTCAAAAGATCACAAAGCGAAACGGTCCAGGTTGTCGGTATCAAAAGGTCAAAGGTTTGATCCCCCTTGCGATCCACCAGCACCCCAACATTGTGCATTCCGGCCTGAACAAACGTTCCCACCGGAAAGGCCGAAGCCGAAAAATCAATGGCCATTACCCGGGCCAGCAAACCCGCAGCACCAGCCCCTTCAAGGCGCAGACATCGGCGCGCATCTGATAAATCCAGCACAACCATGTCATCGCCACCGGCCTGATCGACCGGCATAGCGGACTGAAGCAGCACACGGTTCGGGGCGATACGCCATAACACACTGTTTTCATGGCGCATGGCAGTGCGATAATCGGTCGGCAGCGACACGCCAAAGGATTGCAGGGCAGCATTCACCGCCGGTTCAAACCCGTCCCACCCGGCAAACTGGGTGATATGCCCGGTTGCGACCTCGCTGATGGTTACGGCTTCACCTGTGCTGATGGCGCCATTGACCGGCAATTTGTTATGTTTAACCATTTTGACGAAGCCCTTCGGGGTCAAAGAAATGATGCGAGACGACCTTTGCCTGCAAGGTGCTGTTGCCGACAAAATCAACAACACGAATGGTTTCACCCAACCGGGTGCGCCCCCGTGATAACAGTGCAAGGGCAATGTTTTTCTTCAGGGCAGGGGAATAGGTTGTTGACGATACCCAGCCTTCACTATGCCCTTCGGTCGGGCCGGTTTGGGCAAATAAAAGCGACCCCGCCTTTGCCCCCTGATCGCCAATAATTTCGAGGCCGACAAGGGTGGGGCGGTCCGGGTTTTCAAGATGCGGGCGCTTGCGCAACACCGCGCCCAGGAACGGCTTTTTGCCCGATGCCAGGCCTTCCAGCCCCAAATCCTGCATCGTGGTGCGGCCTTCAATTTCGGCACCGGCAACATGGCCTTTTTCGATGCGAAGGGCACCCATGGCTTCGGTGCCATAGGGTTTTAACGAATGCACCTTGCCCGCTGCCATCAGGCTTTCCCACACCATCCGGCCCGATTTGGCAGGCACATAAATTTCATAGGCCAGCTCGCCAGAATAACTCATGCGGTGAAGACGGCAGTTAACACCATTAACAAGCACATTGGTAAAGTGATTGTTGGGCAGGGCATCGCGGCTTAAATCGGCACCGGTCACATCGGCCAGCAATTGCCGGGATGTTGGCCCCGCAATGGCAAAGGCCGCCCATTGGTCGGTAATGGTGGTGACATGCACCTTCAAATCCCGCCAGGCGGTATCAAGCAGCAATTCGGCCTTTGCCAGAATTTTCGCCGCATTGGCCGTGGTGGTGGACATGAAATAGTCATTCTCGCCCAACCGTGCAGTTGCGCCATCATCGAGGACAAAGCCATCCTCGCGAAGCATCACACCATATCGCAGGCGTCCAAGTGCAAGTGTTTTAAACCCGTTGGTATAAACCCGGTTTAAAAATTCGGCCGCATCGGGGCCCTGAACCGCAATTTTGCCCAATGTTGACACATCAACAATGCCAACATGTTCGCGCACATGGGCGGCCTCGCGGATATAGGCACGGCGCAAATCCTCGCCATTTTCGGGGTAATACCAAGGGCGCAGCCAGGCACCGGCTTCGGTAAATTCGGCACCATTTTCGCGGTGCCAGTCATGAATAACCGACAGGCGGGTGGGGCGGAAATGCAGGCCATGTTCATGGCCGACAATGGCGCCAATGGTAACCGGCGTAAAGGGCGGGCGAAACCGTGTTGTCCCAACAGCCGGAATATCCATTTTACACAGTGCCGCCATCCGCGACAGCGCATTTAAATTCGATGTTTTCCCCTGATCGGTCGCCATGCCCGATGTGGTATAGCGTTTCAAATGCTCGACCGAGACATAACCTTCCAGATGGGCCTGGTCGATATCCGCCAGTTTGACGTCATGCTGGAAATCGACAAAGGCTTTGCCCGGTGTGGTGCCATCCGGCTTGGTAATGATGGTTACCGGCGACAGGTCATTGCCCCAGAACGGCTCGGTAAGGGTCAATTCCGGCGCGTCACCGGTTTTGCCACCGGCATCAAACCCTTGACGAAGTGCGTCTTCACAGCTTGTCGTGCCCATCAATGCGCCAACACAGGTGATGTTTTCACGCTGACGTTGAGGTAAAAATGCGTCAAGGCTTTTATGGTAATCGGGCTTGCCGAAACGCTGACTCCATAAATGTAAAACGGGGGCCCATCCGCCTGAAACGGCAATAAGATCGCATTTGATCATGCGTGGGCTGCCCGTTGCGTGGCCAGCCGAATCAACCGGTACAATTTGCGCGCCGGTCACACATTTTTTGCCCCGGGCCTGCAAAATGCCGTGGCCTGCCAACACCGTAATCCCCGCCCGCACCGATTTTTGCACCAGAACGGACGAAATATTTGCCCGCACATCGCAAATGGTTACCGTTGCACCGGCATCGCGCAGGTCAAACGCGGTTTGATAGGCACTGTCATTATTGGTGGCGAGAACAACTTCCTGCCCGCACAAAACCGCATAGCGGTTCAGATATTCGCGAACGGCCGATGCCAGCATGACACCGGGCACATCATTGCCCGCAAAAACCAGCGGGCGTTCCAGCGCACCTGTTGCCAAAATGGTTTTGCCCGCGCGCAACAAACAGTAACGCTGGCGCGGTTTGTCCGCTTCTGGCACCTGCATATGGTCCTGCAGGCGTTCAACCAGGCCAAACACATCACCATCATAGGCACCAAAGGCGGTTGTGCGGGTCAGAATGCGCACATTATCCATAGCGCGCAATTCTGCCGCCGTCTGTGCCAGCCAGGCATCACTTGTGGAACCCGCCTGTTCATCCAGCAAACTGCCGCCCAGCACGTGGTCCTGGTCCACCAGCACTACATTATCGCCCTTGCGCCCGGCAGCCAGTGCTGCCGCCAGGCCCGACGGGCCAGCACCAATGATCAGGGTGTCGCAAAATGCGTTGATCTTTTCGTAATGGTCGGGGTCATCGATTGTTTTGGCAAAGCCCATGCCGGCGGCCTTGCGGATGAACCGCTCGCAAAACATCCAGAACCCGGTGCCCTGAAACGGGCCAATAAAGGTTTTGTAATAAAACCCGGCACCAAAAAATCGCGACATCAGGTCAAGGGGCGCGCCTATATCAAATTCAAGGCTGGGCCAGGCATTTTGCGGGGTCGATGATAAACCGGCAAAGGCTTCGACCAGGGTTGCCTGGGCGTTGGGCTCGTGGCGGGCGCCATCGCGCAAATGCACCAGGGCATTTGGTTCTTCGGCACCTGCCGCTATAATCCCGCGCGGACGGTGATATTTAAAACTGCGGGCGACAACGCCTTTGTTTCCGGCCAGCAGGGCCGATGCCAGTGTATCGCCGCCAAAGGCCGTAAACTGTTTACCACCAAAACGGACGGCAAATTTCTGGCTGCGGTCAATGCGGCCGCCATTTGAAAGTCTGCGCGATGTCATTTGGAAACCTCACGAGCAAGGAAGCTTTGACCCATTTCATGGGTCAGGGTATCGCGTTCAACCACCAGCCACTGGCGGCACCCCGTCACGTGATGCCAGTATTCGCGGTGCGGGCCACGGGGGTTGTCTCGCATAAAAACGTAATCAAGCCATGCTTTCTGGTCGGTTTCGGTAATGTCGGGCTGCTGCACGGTGGCATCGGCACCATAGGTAAATTCGGTTTCGTCGCGTAAGCCGCAAATGGGGCAATGAATTCTCAGCATGATTAAACCTCAATGCGCGTTTGGTTGCGGGCCAACGCCCTTTTCGTCGATCTGATAGCCGCGCGCGAACCGGTCCAGGGTGAATTCGGCGTTGTCGGGGTGGGGTTCGCCTTTGGCAATTGTCCAGGCAAAACAAAAGCCCGACGCCGGCGTGGCCTTGAACCCGCCGTAACACCAGCCCCCATTCAGCCACAGCCCCTCGACCGGCATTTTCGAAATAATGGGCGAGCCATCCATGCTCATATCCATTACCCCGGCCCAGTGACGCAAAAGCCGCAACCGCGACAGCGACGGCATCAGGGCCTTTGCGCTTTGCAGGGTATGTTCAACAATCGGCAGGCCGCCGCGCTGGGCATAGGAATTAAACCCGTCAAGGTCACCGCCCAGAACCAGGCCACCCTTGTCAGACTGGCTGATGTAAAAATGCGCCGCACCAAATGAAATTACGCTATCGACCAGCGGTTTTAGTGGTTCGGTGACAAAGGCCTGCAAAACATGGGTTTCAATGGGCAGGCGCAAACCGGCCTTCGCCGCCAGATGTCCGCTATGCCCGGCCACGGCCAGGGCAACCTTTTTCGCCCGGATCGGGCCGCGACTGGTTTCAACCCCCACAATCCGGTCCTGGTCCCACAAATAACCGGTCACTTCGCATTGCTGGATGATATCAACGCCATTCTGATCAGCCCCGCGGGCATAACCCCATGCCACGGCATCGTGGCGGGCTGTTCCGGCGCGCGACTGGTAAATGGCCCCGTGAATGGGGAAACGGGCATTTGCCGAATAATCCAGATAGGGCAGGCGCCGCATCACTTCGGCACGGTCAAACAGTTCAGCATCAATGCCGTTGGACCGCATGATATTGCCGCGCCGCCGTGCCGCATCCATCTGGCCTGGCGAATGACACAAATTATACTGCCCGCGCTGCGAGATCATGACATTGTAGTTCAGATCCTGGCTAAGATTTTCCCACAGCTTCATGGAGCGTTCATAAAACATGGTATTGCCTGGCATCATGTAATTTGAACGGACAATGGTGGTATTTCGCCCGGTATTACCGCCACCCAGCCAGCCTTTTTCCAGCACGGCCACATTGCGAATGCCATGTTCCTTGGCAAGGTAATAGGCCGTTGCCAGGCCATGCCCGCCGCCGCCAACAATGATCACGTCATATTCCGGTTTTGGCACCGGGTCGCGCCAGGCGCGGGACCAGTGCCTGTTCCCCGTTAGTCCATGGCGCAAAATAGACAGGGCAGAATAGCGGCTCATGCGATTTCCTCATGATAATCAGTGCTTTCACGAACCACCCTGAGGACTTCGTCATGTGTGAGAAGGTCTCGCTCGATGGCCAGTTCAATGAAGGGGCGTTTGCTGGCAACGGATTCCTGAACCAGTCGTGCGGTCTCGGCATAACCAAGTTTGGGCACGAACACGGTGGCAAGAGCCGATGATTGAAGAAGATTGGTAAGGGACTGTTCGGTATCGGCTTCGATCCCGGCGATACATTTATCAGCAAAAATGCGCGTCGAATTGGCCAGAAGCTCGATTGAATCAAACATGCGCGAGGCAATGACCGGCTCGAAATGGTTGATTTCCAACTGGCCCTGAAGGGACGCCAGCGACACCGCCGCATCATTGCCAACAACGGCAAAGGCAACCTGCTGCATCATCATGGGCAGCACCGGATTAACCTTGCCCGGCATAATCGATGACCCCGGCTGAACCGATGGCAGGCGCAACTCGCCAACACCACTATTGGGGCCGGATGCCAGAATGATCAGGTCTGATGCAATCTTGCCGATCACCTCGGCGCAAATGCGAATTTCAGATGATAGCCTTGCAAAGGCATCGGCGTTTTGCATGGCATCAAACATGTCTTCGCCGGGCGAAACATGGGCACCAACAATGGCCTTCAGGTGATAATAAACAGCCTTGCGATAACCCGCTGCCGCCCCCAGCCCGGTGCCAATGGCCGTCCCGCCCAACGGCAAAACCAGCATTTCGTTGCGCGCAATGCGCAATTTGGCGATCAGGCGGCGAATGGCCGCGGCATACCCGCCAAATGCCTGGCCCAGGCGCATGGGTTGTGCTGCCTGCATGCAGGTCCGGCCAATGCGCAACACATCGTCAAATGCGCGGGCACGATCCGAAAGCGTAACAGCCAGATGTTCCAGAACATCAATCAATGCATAGGATTTATCGTAAATCGCCAGCTTGACCGCAGCAGGCAACACATCGTTGGTGGACTGCCCTTTATTCACATGGTCGTTGGGATGAACGATATCGTAGGAACCAACCGGCTTACCCAGTTTCTGAAGCGCGCGGTTCGCCAGCACTTCGTTCATATTCATATTGATCGACGTGCCACCGGACCCTTCCAGCAAATCGACAACAAACTGTTCGACATGTTCCCCACCGGCAATTTCGGTTGCCCCATCAATTATGGCATTGGCAATGGCGGCCGGCAGTACGCCAATATCACGGTTGGCCGCGGCGGATGCCTGTTTGATCTGCGCTAACGCCTTTAAAAGCTCGGGGGCGTCGCGCAGCTTGCGAAAGGAAATATTGAAATTTTCCTGCCCGCGCAATGTCGCGACCCCGTACAGCGCGCCTTCAGGTATTTCGCGTGATCCCAGGCTGTCGGTATCTGTTCTTGTATGTGGCATGGTGGTCCCTGACTTCGGACTGTCGATGCGCAGAACCATGACAAAGCCGGGACGGGATTTGAATCAAATAAGCCAGACTTAAGTTAATTCACTTAACATCATAATTTGGATTAATAGTATAGTGAGAAAGCAGTGGTGTTTTCTGTTATCCGCCATCAGTTCCGGCACAGTTAAAATGACAAAACACCAATATATTTCAGCTGCTTAACTGAAATCATCCAGCTGGATTGACTTGAAAACCCTGTCAAATCTGAAAAGCGGGCGTTCCCATCCGAACGCCGATCAATCTGGCAATGATGGCAGACAAACAGGTTAATCCCCGTCCTGATCGTGTTCCGCCCCAGGCGTCGCGTCCATATCCGCATCCAGTGACAAATCGACCAGACTGGTAATTTCATCTGGCACCGGTGGCTGCCACACCATTTCGGTCGAGATATTGGCAAGCCAGGGAATTTCGCCAACAATTTGCGGCACGGTATGGTTTAGCAACATATCGCGTGCCGCCTGCGCAATGCGCGGACCCAGGGTATCAAACTCGCCCCGGCGGGTAACCAGCGTTAATTCACGCGAAAAGCCGGGGCTGGGCAGGGGCAATACCGCCAGGCCTGGCAGGTGCAACCCGCCCTGAATTAGGCATAGGGGTGTCGTAATCGCAACACCCACACCGCCTACCACCATTGCCAGCAGGGAATCCGAGGTATCAAACGATAAAATTTGCGAATGTTCGATCCGAAGGCGGCGCAAATGCCGCTCAACCTGCATGCCCATATGCGACCGCGCGCTATAGCGGATTAAGCGGTGGTCAATCAGAATATCGCGCAGGGGCCGGTTGCGCAGGGTATCACCCCAGGCAATGGGTGCTACCAGCACAAAGGGTTCCCGAAAAAGTGGAAACCGCATTAATTCATCAAGTTCATCCATCGGGTCGGATGTAATGGCTGCGTCAATTTCGTGGCGCATCAGGGCATCGGCATGTGCGTTGGCAAGGCCGGAAAATGCTGTCACGCGCAGCGCGATCGAGCCTTCCATCAAATCGCGGATCAAAACCGGCCCAACGGCGGATGCAAATGTATCGACCATGCCCAAGCGCAAATTTTGCCGTTCCGGCCGCAGGGCAGTTGCCCGGACTTCCTCGATTGCGCGTTCCGCCCGAATGGCAATTTCGCGAATATGGGCCACCAAAACGCGCCCGGTTTCGGTGGGCACCAGGGGGCGACGGTTGCGATGCACCAGGGTAACATCCACCTGCGTCTCGGCCCGTTTCATGGCCTGCGAAACAGCGGATTGCGTCATGCCCAGTTGGGCGGCCGCCGCGCTCATGCTACCTTCTTCGATAACAGTTGCTGCAATTTCAAGGGCATGAAGATCGGGAAGGGGCATGATTAACTTTAACCGTATTAATGAAAATCAGTAATTCCACTACTACTAGGGAATTCCAATTGAAGCAACCGGCAAGTTTAGGGACAGTCAAATCCGTTAAAGGCATTTCTCTCCGCTCATAATAATAACAAGCCAAGAGAACGGATCGCGGCGATTAAAGCCACGTTTATCACCAAGGAATTATCAGGGGTATAACATGATCAACCTAAAAGCACTTGCGCTTGCCGCATGCGTTGCATTCATCAGCACGGCCGCGTCTGCTCAGTCACTTGAATGTGGAGACGACACACTTTGCCGCGTCAAAGCAGCGGGCACTTTGAAAATCGGCACCAAGGACGATTATGTGCCCTGGTCCTATCGCGCCTCGGATGGCAGCTTTATGGGAATGGAAGTCGATATCGGCAAAAAAATTGCCGATGGACTGGGGGTCAAGGCGGAATTCGTGAAGGTCACCTCCGCCAACCGGTTTGAATTTCTTGCCCAGGGACAGATCGACCTTATGATCGCTTCGGCATCCGATACGGCGGATCGTCGCAAGATCGTTTCGTTTGTGCACCCCAACTATTATTCGTCGGGTTATTCGGTGTTACTGCCCAAAACCATCAAGGCAACCGAATGGAAACAGATTTCCGGTCAGACTGTGTGTGCTGTTCAGGGCGCATGGTACAACAAACCCGCACAGCAGGAATTCGGCGTTAAAATTCTGGCTTTTGCCGGCACGGCGGAAACCGAAGCCGCGATGAAACAAGGGCGTTGCATCGGCCTTCTTGAAGATGACAACCAGATTAATGTCCGCTTGTCAAAGGAACAATGGGCCGATTACCAGATGCCGCTGCCCGTGATGGCCGAGACCCCCTGGGGCATGGCTGTTCGTCATGATGATCAGTTTTCACCCTTTGGCTATTTTGTTGCAGGCATGGTTGCCCAGATGCACCGAGATGGCACGTTGCTTAAACTTGAAGCCGATAATGGCATCAAAAACTCCGCCTATCTGATCAAAATGCATGAAGCGCTGAAAGATCACATCAACTGATCGTAAGCCCGCATTGGTCCGGCGTCATTGGACGCCGGACGTAGCAGAGTATCGGATATGATTACTGACATTCAGACTTTCTTCCGCGAACTGGCGAATTCGGGGATCAATCTGACTATTTTCTATGATGCGTTTGACTTTGAACGTTTCATTACAGGGCTGGGCAATACGGTTTTGCTCATTCTCGCCAGCACCTTTTTCTCGATCATTATCGGAGCGATCGGTACCGCCATTTTAACATCAGGGCGGGCTTTTCCCGGCTTTCTTGTACGCAGTTATGTTGCCCTTTTTCGCAACACACCGCTGATCGTGCAGATGTATTTCTTCTATTTTGCCATCGGCAGCATCATGCCGGTCGGCCAGAACGAACTGGGCCTGCCCGAACCCCTGCTGGGCAGTTTCAGCTGGGCGGTCATTTCGCTATCGCTTTATGCCGGGGCTTTTAACGTTGAAACATTCCGCGCCGGGGTAGGGGCAGTTCATGGCTCCTACGAGGAAGCGGCGTTCGCCCTTGGTTATAATCGTAGACAGGCCTTTTTCGCTGTCACTGTCCCACTGGCACTCAGGTTCTCGTTTGCCTCGTTGTCAAACAACCTGGTTGATCTGACCAAGGCAACAACAGTTGCCTATGCCGTTGGTGTTGCGGAACTTTTATATGTTTCAAACCAGATCTGGTCAGACTCGCTCAACACTATCGAAATGATGAATGTCATGCTCGTCATCTATCTGGTTCTGACCGGGGCTGTTGTCTTTATCATCAACCGGGTGGAAGCCGTGATGCGCTTGCCGGGCTTTGGTCTGGGAGACAACCAATGACCACATCAAACCTGTATCTTCAGATCCTTGAATGGATGCCGTTTGTCCTGCAGGGCTTTGTGATGAACATCCTGATGAGCCTGCTTGCCATTGTCATTGGCACGGCAGTTGGTACTTTTCTGGGGCTGGGCCAGCTTTCGCTCAATTTCACAATCGGCCTGCCATCCAAATTGCTGACCCAGTTGTTTCGTAATGCGCCGTGGCTGGTTTTGTTGTTTTACTGCATTTTCCTGATGCCTTATCAGGTCAATATCGCAGGCATCACCATTGAACTGCCAAGCTGGCTTCGCGCCACCATCGGCTTTTCCTTTCCGGTGGCAGCCAATTTCTCGGAAATTGTGCGCGGGGCAGTTAAATCTGTACCGCGCGGACAGTGGGAAGCTGCCGAAGCACTGGGTTACAGCCGCAAGGCAACGCTTTTTCGCATTATCCTGCCGCAATGCCTGACCCGCATGATCCCGCCCTGGATGAACCTGTATGCTTTGCTGTTAACCGCAACGCCGCTTTCCATGATTGTCGGGGTAGAGGAAGCACTGGGCCGCACCCAGGCCGCCGTTCAGGCACAAAGTGATTCCCGCGTGCTGATCCCGATGTATGCAGCGCTTCTGGCAATGTTCTTTCTTTATACCTGGCCGATCAATCGCCTCTCGTTGGTGCTTGAACGACGCTTCCGCACGAAATGAGGTGCTGATATGACTATTTCTCCCAATTCTCAGCCATTGATTTCCCTTCGGGGCGTTCACAAATCCTTTGGTGCCTTCGAGGTGCTGCGTGGCATTGATATGGATATCTGCAAAGGTGAGGTCGTTGCCATTATCGGCCCGTCCGGTTCGGGTAAATCAACGATTTTGCGTACGATCAACGGCCTGACGCCGGTTAATAAGGGCACGATCAAGGTTGGCGATATCACGGTCAGTGACCCGGAACTTGACCAGGTCAAACTGCGCCATCGTGTTGGTATGGTGTTTCAGCAGTATAACCTGTTCCCCCACAAAACCGTGCTGGAAAACGTTGCCATGGCCCCCATTCAGGTCCTAAAGCAACCGCGTCGCGAAGTTGAAGACCGCGCGCAAAAGCTTCTGGCGGATATGCGCCTGCCCGATAAGGCTAATTCCTATCCGGGTGAACTTTCAGGTGGGCAGCAACAACGTGTTGCCATTGCTCGTGCGCTTTGCATGGAACCCGAAGTCATCCTGTTTGACGAGGTTACAGCCGCACTTGACCCGGAAATGGTCAAGGAAGTCCTTTCGGCCGTTCGCAAGGTGGCCGAAGACGGTATGACCTGCATTCTGGTAACCCATGAAATGGGCTTTGCGCGTGAGGCGGCGGACCATGTCTATTTCACCGATAAGGGCGTAATTGTTGAACATGCGCCCCCGGCAGAATTTTTCTCGCAGGCCAGCGACCCGCGCACGGCCGAATTTCTTTCCAAGGTTCTTTAGCAATGGCAGCTATTATCGACGGAAAGGAATTTGCCCAGCGCATTCACGATTTTGTTCGCGAACAGGTGTGGCAAATTCAGCAGGATGCAGGGCGGGGCAGTGTGCCCGGCCTCGCCACCATTCTGGTGGGGGAAGACCCGGCATCCGAAGTTTATGTGCGCAATAAGGGCCGCAAAACCCGCGAAGCCGGCATGGCATCCTTTCAGCACCGTCTGCCTGCCACCATTGGCGAGGATGAATTGCTCTCGCTGATCGCGACCCTTAATCAGGATGTCGATATTCACGGCATTCTGGTGCAATTGCCGCTGCCTGCACATATCAACAGCGATAATGTCATTAACGCCATTGCACCGGAAAAGGATGTTGATGGCTTTCACACCCGCAATGTCGGCCTGCTGGGAAGTGGACAGAAGGCAATGTTGCCCTGCACACCCTTGGGATGCACGCTGATGCTGCGTGAACATTTCGGCACGTTAAAGGGCAAAAATGCATTGGTCATTGGCCGGTCCAACATTGTTGGCAAACCGATGGCGCAATTGCTGCTTGCCGATGATTGCACGGTGACCATTGCGCACCGATACACCGAAAACCTGATCGATCATTGCCGTCAGGCAGATATTGTTATTGTTGCCGTTGGCAAACCCGGGCTGATCCCCGGCAACTGGTTAAAGCCGGGTGCCGTCGTGATTGATGTGGGCATTAACCGTATTATCCAGGATGGCAAAACAATGCTGGTCGGCGATGTTGATTTCGCATCTGCCGCCACAGTTGCCAGCGCGATTACACCCGTACCGGGCGGTGTTGGTCCCATGACAATTGCCTGCCTGCTTTATAACACCTTGACGGCTTATTGCCGCATCCAACAGATTCCTGAACCGGATGAAACCGGCTTCACTCTTGCCGAAGGCATCGGCCAATTGCGCGAGTTCCGGGAAGCTGGGTGATCGCAACGATAAATTCACTTCATTTACACGGTAATAAGTAACAGTGGGTATTCCAACATCGAGAATGCCCACTATTACTTATTATAGATGAGACGCAGGGCATAATTGGCCGGAAACTGGCCGCATGCAACTGTTGGCCAATGTTGTTTTACCTGTACCTCTTTCTCCAATTAGCAGGACAGGAACGCGTAATGGTACCCGTTTATTAAGTTGTTCCATCGCTTCTTTGAGTGCTTTACTGCTCACATTGGCGGAATTTCATGTCTGGTCGTGCGCCGAGGTAGCGTTGAAGAGTGGTATCAAGCGCAACAACAATATGGGAGTCCCTGTTGCGTTGGCGGATTTGTTCGGAACCCGGTCTGGTCATCAGGTTCGGCGGGCACCGTTGCCGGACAATTGGTTGCATGTGTCGTCAAGGCGAGTAAAGCCCGTTACATAGGTGTGTCGTTGATGTATGCGGGGCAATTCTAGAAAATTTTCGTTGTCTCTCGGGCGAATGGATGGAAACGCTTCGTCTTCATGCAGAACCACGTGAAGCTGCTCTACGGTGAGGAGGAGAGAGAAATGCTTCTATACTGCAAAGCTGAGAATATTGGCGGCGTCCCGTAGAGCCCGTTTGCGCGCGGTCGTTTGACTCTTGATTGGAGCGAGCAAAGCGTGCGCTTCCAAACTGACGAGTTCTTCTGCACGCGGGTGAGTGAGGACGCCGAGAGGCACGTGGTAGAGGCAGTTGCAGAGATTGTTCAGAACAGGGAGGTTCCCAGATCGCAGATCATCATACTGGCATGGGTTCTGTTGAAGTCCGACATATCGGGACGATGATTTTAATTAGCCTTGATCAATGACCTTGCCAAATCACAGACGGAACGTAAATCCGGCCATCAGCCAGTTTGCGGGCAGTTCGTAATATGCCAGCGGATTTAAGAGTAAAGGTTGCAGCCAGGTCGAAGTCGACTAAAACGTCGATCGTGCCAGAAGCGTGCTCAAGCACCACGTTTGCAGGACTGCTGTTGGGACGGGTCAGTAGGCCGTCAGCGACACTTCCTGGCGTTAAAGCGCACGCGGCCAAACATTGCGCGCCGGTAACAGCCATACTGGGATGTGTGTTCCATGGCATGAAATAACGGGCGGCAATGGTGCCATTGGCTTTTGCCGGTGCTAAAAGGCCAAACTTCGGGGTAACCGATTGACGAACATCCCCCATCCCCATCTTTCTTGCGGCCTCGCGGCGTATATGCTCCATTCGAGCAAAAAATTCAGTGTTTTGATCCAGTTCGGAAGCACTTTCATAGCCCGATAATCCGAAATCGGATGCCCGCGCAATTACCATCGGCATCGCCACATCCATACAAGTGACTTCAATACCCTCAATTGTATCTCGTAAATTGCCTGTGGGGATAAAGCTTCCGGTGACCTTTCCTACAACTTCCATAAATTGCAATGCAACCGGAGCTGCGCTGCCTGGGACGCCAGCGATCGTGACATCTCCGCCATATACCAGTGTCCGCGCAGGTGTTTGAACACGGGCTAATATCCGTGCCCCTGTATTTACCGCCCGAATTCTGATTTCTGTTTCGTTTTCCTGTGGTTTAACGAGGCTCATTTCAATTGCAGCCGGCCCCACGGCGGAAAGAATGTTTCCGCATGTCGGCTTAAAATCTACCAGTTGGTGCTCCACTGAAACCTGGGCAAAGAAATAATCAATATCTGCCCATTCATCATTGGAGGGCGAAAGCATTGCAACTTTGGTTGTCACTGCTGCTCCGCCACCGATCCCGTCAATGTTTAACGGGTGGCCCGAGCCAATAGTTGCGAGCAGAACTTTTACCAGGGTGTCTTGGTCTTCTGGTAAATCGGAACGCCTGAAATATGGGCCGCGTGAGGTACCCCCCCGCATGAAAACGAAGGGAATTCCAGTTTGTGTCACGGTAATTTCCACTCTTTCTAAATCGACAGAAATGTCTTTGTGGAGACTGCAATATTACTGTTTCGGCCATTTGGCCGGCGCTTAAACAAATGCGCTTCCCCTGTGGTCGGACTTCATCCAAAACTGCTTTAACCAGTTGGATAAGGCCTTGTAAGCAGCGTTGCCGGGATCATGGAGCATCATGCAATGAGGGGCATCGGGAAGATGGCGATATTCGTATCCGAAGAACGCAGCGACTGCTTCATCCTGCCCCGCCGGGTGACGAAGCGGGTCTTCCAGTCCAGCTTCCAGGACAAGTCCTTTTGGAGGGCCGGCTTTTACGGATATTCGCAGATTGTAACGGTCATTTAATGCGCGTGGACTTTCAGAACACAATGAGGGCAACCACATTTCTGCATTTTCAGCTCCGCCCATGTAAATATCGCGAAAACGTTTGAGCGACGGGGGAGGGTAAGGTTTACCCGTCGGCAATTCGGATACAGCAGCAACGCCCGGCATATTGCCCGGAGGAGAGGGCGCAAGCAGTGCCATCGCCGCGACGTCACGGTGTTCTGCGGCAACGGCGAGGACGAGGGCCCCCAAAGAATGCCCAATGACAACCGGACGCTCAGGCAACTGGTCAATGCACTCGCCGACAACCTTTGCAAAATACGGGATATCCATGCTTTCATATCCCGTCGGGGCAGGAAGACCACCATGCCCCGGCCAGTCCACAGCAGCGACCTGATACCCTTCCTGCAACAGGTAACGCATCCATTGTGCATAACACCATGCCCCGTGATATGCGCCGTGGACCAGTAGCACGACAGGTTTCGTTCCGGTTTGCGTGGTCGAGGTCCAAAGCCGTCCGCCAGAAGGCAACATGAAGGAAGAGCAGAAGTCGCGGAGATTAATCACGCCTGTTCTCCTGCCACCACTTCGGAATGGCTTGTCTTGCTGCAGAAGGCGACAATTAAAACGACGATTGCCCCGAGGCCGTTAATCACAAAAGAAGGCCAGAACAGCATCAAGCCGCCGAGGATGAGGGCGCCTTGAAGTGTGCGTCCCAACGGTCCGAGGAACCACCGGGAAAAAGCGGCAGATAGAGAGATTGTTCCAATAAAGCATGCAGCAAGCGCCAGCACGATATTCAGTGTTGTTCCTTCAAGCAAAGTCTCGGGGCGAAAGACAAATAAAAATGGCAGCATGTATTTGATCACGGCAAAACGCATGGTTTGAACAGCCGTTTTCCACCAGGATGCGTTTGCCAGGCCCGCAGCGACGAAGACGGCAGAACAGACAGGGGGTGTGATGGCCGAGAGAACCGCGAAATAGAAAACAAACATGTGAGCCTGGAGCGGTTCAATGCCGATGGTATTCAAAGCAGTTAAAATCGTTGATACCGCAAGAACATAAGCTGCCGTTGTCGGCATCCCCATGCCGATGACCATGACCACAAAGCCGGCAAGGAGAAGGGAGAGAAACAGGTTTCCATTTGAAAGTGACAAAACGGCATCACCAAACTTCACGCCAATTCCCACAAAACCGATGACACCGATTAATACGCCAGCAGCAGCACAGAGCGTGCCAAGCGTAACGAGTGGTGAAGCGGCTTCCATAACCGCGTGACCAAGATCCATCACCCGTCGCTTTAAGCTCGACAGGCTCAAATCTCCGAGGGCCAGATACAATACGGTGAGGGTTACGCAGGCCATCAGGATGGATAGACTTACCGCGTATCCAGCAAGCAGCATGAACAGCAGAACACAAAAAGGTGCTGCAAGCGGTAGCCAGACCGACGGTTTTTTCAGCCGGGAAGCATCGGGCATTTCTTCTTCAGGAAGCGTTCCGACATTTGCACGTACGCTTTCAAAATGAACGGATGCCAGAACCCCCGTATAAAACAGAATGGCGGGAACCAGTGCCAGAGCCATCACGTGCCCGACGGGCATATTCAGGAATTCTGCCATTAGAAACAGGCCCGCACCCATCAGGGGCGGTGTGATTTGCCCTCCGGAAGATGCCGTTGCCTCAATACCACCGGCAACCTCTGGACGGTATCCCATGCGTTTCATCATCGGGATAGTGAAGCTGCCCGTCATTGCAACATTGGTTACGGATGAACCTGTCATCGAACCCACCATAGCCGAGGAAATCACGGAGATTTTTGCCGGGCCGCCACGCATGCGACCGCCGACAAGTTTTGCAATGTCCATCATCGTTTCGCCGGCGCCCGTTGCCATCATCAGGGCGGAAAACAGGATGAAGAGGACGAGAAAACTGCAGAAAATGTCAAAGACCTGGCCCCAGATGCCATCTGTTGAAAGGTAAAGCATCGAGGTCAGCATTCGTAGGCTGACACCGCCATGTCCGAGGCGCCCTGGAAGCATATCTCCAAACAGTGCATATGCCCCGAACACGCCAACGAGAATGGCAAAGGTCCAGCCGATTGTTCTTCGGGAAAGCTCAAGAATGGCCGCTGCCAGCGCCAGGCCAAGTACAATTGCCTGAGGCCTGTTCGCCACCGGGTTCATCATGACATCCCAGTAATTCCAATAAACCCATCCTGAGGCGATCAGGATTGCAAGAAGCATTACGATATCAAGTAGACGTCCCCAAATTCGCCCCGTCTGACTGGGGCTTAAAAGGACAGCAAGGCCGGCGATGAGCGATAATATGATGGCCCGGTGTTGAATATTGGGGAGTTGGCCAAAAACCGCTCCCCAGGCTGTCAGGCCAATCAACCCGGCTGATAAACTGAATATTGCAATGGTTCGAATGCTGAAACTGCCAGGCTTGTATTCTTGCGTTTCGGCCCCGGACCTTGGTTCGGTTGTATTCATCCGTTCGTCCCTCTCCACGCGGATCTGTTGCCATTTGACAACAGATCCGGATGCTATCCCTGTGATGTTGGAATGATCAGTTCAGTCCGGCTTCAGTTTTTCATCTCGGGGGGAAGCAGGCGCTCAGGTACCTGATAGCCTGCTTCCCTGTAAGCCCGGACTGCACCGGCATGCAGAGGATATGTCGATACTTCCAGTGTCTGTTTTGCGATGTCGACACCGTTGATTGCGCTAAGGGCGGCTGTTTGTGCCTTGGTGGAGGCAAGCATGCCTTTGACCAGTTGGTAGGCCATGTCTTCGTCCATACGATCAGTGGCGGTAAAGCCGATCCAGATGGCGTGGACTGTATAAGGTTCTGAACCTTCGGTAATGCCGGCTGGCATATTGTAAAAACTCATCCACGGCAGGGTTTCATGGATTTTGTCAATCTCTGCCTTTGTAAAGCCGATGGGGCGCAAGGGCGTTGTAAGGTTTAATTCTGCCGAGGCGCTGTCGAGACGCGGTCCTTGCGTGGCGCGCATTTGACCATCGCAGCGGCCATTTTTCAGTGCATTAATGGCATCTGTACTGTCTGACATGTAGAGTTTGGGGTGAATATTCAGGGCCTTAAGGATGCGTAGCATGTTGGTTTGTTGAGATGAGCCATTCATGCCCGGATGAAAGCAATTCCCTTCAAAACCAGCCAGATCGGTGATACCGCTTGCTTTTGTTGCCATCATGTTTTGGATGGCAGGAAGGGTCCACCACAACACGCGGAAACCTTTGTAGCCTTGTTCTTCAGCGTCGGCGATGAGATCGGGCGAAATTCCCCCGAAATCAAGCTCGCCTTCCTGCAAAAGGACCGAGTTCGCAGAAAATCCTCCGGTGCTGACAACGGTGACATTCAGGTCTGGTTCGTGGTCAGTGATGCCATTCGCAACGGCGCTATAATACGGGTAAAATGCCGAGGTCGTTGTTGACCCGCCCATATTCAATTGGGTTTCTGCTGTTGCTGACCCTGCAGCAATAAGAAAAGTCATTGCGGCGATAGTTGATAGTAGTTTCATCGATTGGTTCCTCCCTATGATTTTTTTTTTACAATTCCAGAAACTGACTGATAAAAAAAATTGTTTTTTTTTATTCTGTCATAAATTAAATCTATGGGTATGCAGCAACTTTCAACACGACATCTCATTGCAATTATAACGATCAGTGAAGCTGGTTCGGTAACTGCGGCGGCGGCAGAACTTAATGTTACCCAGCCAGCGCTTAGTGCGACCATTCGACAGGCAGAAGAAATCGTTGGAATTGCCCTTTTTGACCGCACATCTCGTCGCGCAAAACCGACGCCGGCAGGGCTTGCTTTAATTCCCGAGGCCCGTCGTATTCTTACCGATGTATCGCGCGCAACCCAGCAGCTCAGAGACCTTGCCGAGGGGCGTATTGGTCACCTGTCTATCGCCTCTTTGCCGTCAGCAATTTCTGAAATTGTGGCGCCTGCGTTACGCAGATTCATGGCGGAATACCCTGGTATTCGGGTTGCTGTTCGCGACGCCCTTAACACTGAAGTTGCAAGAGCCGTTAAATCCGGTGAGGCTGATCTGGGGTTCGGTATCCCGGGCGAGGAAGAAAACAATCTAAAAACAAAAATGCTGTTTGAAGATCGTTTCATTGCGGTTCTTCCCGCTGGGCACTTTTTGGGAGAACGGGAAACTGTTTACTGGGAGGACTTGCGATCAGAAACGCTGATTGAGGGTGCCAAAGGCTCAAACACACGTGCCAGTGTCCGCGAAAACCTGAAAATCGAAGGTGTCGGCAGTGCGATAGAATGTTCCTTTGTGCCAACCACGATTGGTATGGTTCGTAATGGTCTGGGCGTTAGCGTCCTCTCTGAACTGGCCTGCCGGATATTTGCCAACGACGATCAGATTGCTTTACGTCCTTTGTTGCCAATCGTCACAAGACCAATTTCTATCTTGCAGCGAGCGGACCGGGATCTCAGTCCTGCGGCTCAATTATTCATGAATTTTCTTGAATATTTAGGCGATAACGAGCCCTAGATGGCGGCGCACGCAAACGAAGCCTGTGCGCGTTTCCCAAATGTTGGGGGTTGGAATAGTGGCCCCGGTGCGCGCCCATGCACATATTGTGATGAGCACATTTAAGGCGATCATCACGAACAGCCGGGATTTTGTTCCATATGCCGAAAGGCGGCGTTTCACCAACAGCCGCCTTCCCGTTAAATGTGTAATTTCCTGTAGGGCCATCGCACCGGCCAGAGCTTTTAGCTCTGGAAAAAGGCAGTCGGCATGAGGATTTTATTGACCTGACTGATCAGATAACCCGCTTCAGCAGACTTCTGTAGATATGCTTGCCATTCCGGGTCGGCTTTCAGGTTGGCACGCTTTTGCGCGCGATCTGATGCACTGTCATAGACCCAAATATGAATATAGGAATTTACATCTCCGGTTTCGGTTGCAGCATAAACAACCGGATCCCCCAGATGTTTCTTCTGGATATGCCAACCGGAATCTTCATAAAGTTTAAGGTGCTTGGCGATGGTGCCAGGACGGCAAGTGTATGTACGATGATCGTAAATCATGGTTAAAATCCTTTTTGTGAGATCAGAGATCGTCGACGACATGAATCTCGTCAGCATAGCGAGGAGAGTGCCGGAAAAGATCGGTGATGGCGTAAATCAGCATGATTGCCGCGCTTATGGGTACGCAGCAGTAGAGAAGGGCAACCGGAAGCCCTAAAATCGGTGTTGAAGCTGAGCTTTTCTGTGCGAGAAAGGCGCCCTCAAACAGCAGAAATGACAGAAACAGGATATTGACGAGAGCAACAAGGAAGGTGTGAAGGCGGCGTTTGGCCCGTGGTAATGTGTAGAAAAGCCAGTCAATTCGGAAATGCTGGTTTTCCCGCCAAAGTTCTGCGGCGCCAAAAAATACCATCCAGGCAAAACTCAGCTGAATGATTTCGTCATACCATCCCAGTGAAAACCAATTGGTAAACCGGGCGATAACGTTGCCGCCTAGAATGAACATTAAAATCACCAGACAGGTGATGGTGATTGTACGTAGAGCAATGCCAAGCGCACGATCAATGGAGTTCAGGATATTCATCAACGACCACCTCCCATTACTAACGAAGGCAACCATGTTGAAACTTCCGGTATGCAAACAACGAGCAACAGCACGAACATAATACCAAGCAGATAGGGCCATAATTCACGGACCAGTGGTCCTATCGGGACATCTGTGACACTGGAAACCGCAAAAAGCACCATTCCGACAGGGGGGGTTAGCAGTCCGACCATCGAACACATGATCATGATGACGCCAAACTGTATCGGGTCGACGCCAAGCGTATGCATAATCGGCATAAATATGGGAACGGTAATTACCAGAACGGCAATCCCTTCCAGAAACATACCCAGGACCAATAATATAAAGACAATAATTGCCATAATTACGGTCGGATTGTCGGAAAGCGACAGCAGCAGATTGATAACGGTGTTGGGAACGCGCTGATGGATCAACAGCCAGCCGAAGAACCCGGCCGCAGCAATAACGAACAGGACGCGCACCGTATGAAGCAACGTGTCCCATAAAATGCGGGGCAAATCCTGGAACGAGATCTCCCGATAGACAACCAGGCCAAGAAAAGCAGCATAGAAGCTTGCCGTCACACCGGCTTCGGTTGGCGTGAAAATGCCACTCAGGATGCCTGCGATGATGATGAAGGGGGTTCCCAACGGCAAGAATGCGCCTTTGAAGGAATCCCATATTTCGCGATAACTGGCCCGCATTTCACGCGGAAATTTGCGAATAACGGCCACCAGGTAAACGGCACACATCAACGCCAGGGCCATTAAAACACCTGGAATAACGCCGGCCAAAAACAATTTTACAACCGATGTGCCGGTGAGGCTGGCAAAAATTACAAAAGGAATGCTGGGGGGAAACACCGGGCCAATCGTTGAAGAAGCCGCAGTAATCGCAGCGGAGAACCGTTCATCATATCCGCGATCGCGCATCGATTTGAATTCGACCTGGCCCAGGCCCGCTGCATCGGCAACCGCAGCTCCTGACATACCTGAAAAGATCAAACTGGCAACTACGTTGACTTGCCCCAATCCCCCCCGGACATGGCCGACAAGGGCTGCCGCAAATCGAAAGATGCGTTCGGTAACGCCACCGGTATTCATCAGGTTGCCAGCCAAAATGAAAAAGGGAATGGCCAGCAATGTGAAGGATGTTGTGGCCGAATACATGCGTTGCGGCAACATGGTCAGGATCGACGTTTCACCAAGTGCTAAATAAGTTCCGATAGCAGTCACCGCGAGGGAAACAGCAATGGGGACGCCAAAAATGATCAACCCGACAAGCGCAAGAAGCACAAACAGGGAAAGCATGGTCTCGGACTTTCTGAAAAGGTGGGAGCGGAAAAGCGAAGAGGACTTTCACATCCTCTTCACAAAGAAATCACCCTGTCTGAACGACTGGGCCAATGTGTTATTTCCCGAGAAATCCCATGAAAGTCTTCATGTTCTCTTCACCGGCATAGGCTTTTACGCGTTCATATGCCGGGCCCATCTTGGCCTTGAACTTCGCAAGATCAGGTTCTGTAATCTCGACACCTGCGGCCTTGATTTTATCCAGATCAGAGGCTGCTAGATTCTAGAACCAAGTG
>NZ_JFJZ01000053.1 GCF_002115825.1 Thalassospira sp. MCCC 1A01428
AGCCGTGAGGGGACGCTTACGTGCTCTTTGACACCCCTACATTTTTTGCTACTTGCACCCAGTTAAGGCCCTTCTGGTAAAGCTTTGTCGCCTTTTGCATAATGGCGAGTGACCAAGAGAGTTGGTAAACGTTTAAGCAATAAAACCTTAGCTGGGTCAACATGCCAAGTGGTCTTACTGTTAAGTGTGGCCGTCGATACATCAAATTTCCGTAGCCGTGAGTCCCACATGAGAACGGACTTTAATAACTAAACTGTAGCATTTATGCTATTTCCCCTATCAGCTAGCTGCTAAAAATCACGAAACACTCCGTGGCAGGTGCACCTTGAAGTTACAATTATACTTACTGTTGTTTGCTTTATCGCTCTGCAGAAAAAGGGAAGCATCAGATACCCCGCTGACGATCGGAACCCTTTTGGCCAAATGGACGGCATATTTGGGAGTTTTTTACGCATTTTTGAGTGTCGCCGAAAACGGATTTAATTTTGATGACTTGCAGATACTGCAGTCAATATTGAGCCCATATCAGAACTTTCGCGATGGAATATATGGTCCATTATCAAATATGGTCTCCGATACGTTCAAGGATTTTACTATTGTTTATATATTTTTTGGAATCGCGTTTTTCGTCGCATACAAGAACGCGATGAAAGCAGCGAAAACGTGCACTATCAGCTATTTACTATTATATTATAGACTGAGACGTATTGGGCATACAGCTTCCTACAGCGATCCAAGCTCTTCATTGAGTTTAGAAAAGATCATTTTTTACCGTAAACACCTTGATGCGACAGGAAACAAGGACAATTTCTTCAGTAAAATGAGAATCACTCTATTTTGGCCTTATTACTATTGGCAAAATGGGATTGGACCTAACAGCGCCTTTCGAAAGATGTATGAACCTATACAGACAATTCGAATTATATCAAGAAGGGCAGAAGAAGTTTACGATACCAGGCGCTTAAAATTTCTGAGTAAAGCAATGACGGGAAACACCCTTAAGAGCATTAGTCTTTTTTGACTGCGACCCCGGCGTGTCAGAAGATTGTGAAACGCCTGGTTTGACCTGGTCAATCAATTTGAGCCCTGCTAGCAGACCGCGCTTTTCCTGAAGCTCAAGGCGCGATGGTTTTGGCAGCTCCTCAAGCTCCTTTAAACGCTCTCTGGTGGCCTGTTCTATTTCAGCTACTCTGAATGAGGGCAGGGCGGTTATATCCGCCAGCACCCGATTTTTAAGGGCTACATCATGGGTGATATCAACGCATAGAGGCTGCGCTGTTTCCGGCATTGCGTGAATCAGGTCGTCGCTTAAAGCAGAGTCCTTCAAACCGGTTTCCCAGGCTGCTGCGATCTGCGGCGCAATATCTCTAAAAGCTGGTGACTGGTTAACGTGTTCAGCGAGGTCAGCACGTGTTGACGCCGCAGCTTGCGCAACCTGATCTATGATATCTCCTGCTTTTTGAGCGGAGAGCCCGGCCCGGCGGCCCAGATCGGTCAGCCTCTGACGATCAGGCCATTTGGAACTGCCATTCATGACCAGCGCCATTTGGTCTTTGGGGAGATAGGCAGTAGTTGTAACCACATCATAGACTGGTGCAAGACGAAGACGGCCGTTCACATCATCGTAAAGCAAGGCAAAGTTCTTGAGATGAGCGTCGCCGTTACGGAGAATGCAATTGAGAACAATCAATTTGTACAGATCCGGCCCCTGCCTCGACCATTCTTCCGGCCCAAGAAAATCGGCCGCTCTTTTCATGACAGCACTTTCATAGCTGCCGTCATACTTGCGGTTTGTGTTTCTACCATTCAGAACACAGAAATCTTCCATGCCGATGTAATGGCCATCTTCTTTGAGATCGAACCGGTCAATAACGAGAGCTTCGCCGCCTTCAGACAGACGATGTCGGGGCACATCAAGTCCTGCCCGGGCGGCCGCCATCAGGCAGAAAAATTCGTTCGCGGCCAGTTCGGGATATTCTCGGGGATCCCAGAGCTTGACGATATGGGTTGCACCGCGAAAACTCGGTGACATCCGGGTGCCCGCATCGCTCATATTATCGCGAACCAGCACTTTCGGCTGCACGCCACTAATGCCGGAATAGCTGGTGAATTTTTCAAGCAGATAATCAAACAGTTCGCCATCGCGACGACTTTTAAGAATGTCATCAATCGCCTGAAACGGGACATCTTCATCGGGTTTTTCATGTATGCCGCTGTAGCGCAAACGCCCCATCTGGGTGCGACCGATAACCGAGAGCAGGTCAAAGTCATCAAACTTCCCCAGGGACTTGGCAAATTGCCGCGATATCCGGTCCCGAAGATAGCCTTCAGGCAGGTTCATTTCGAAGATCGGCAACAATCCCTGCCGCGCGTCCCATGACTGCAACCTGACAGGCATGGTTACGGAAACGGCCTGTAAGGGATCCGCGCCAGGATCGTAGGAGAAGGTCGTGCCGCGATCATTTAATCGGTCTAGCCGACCAGAAAGAATGAGATCACTCCAGACTTTAATCATCTTCTGCCATCAAGTCCTCTAACGTCGGCCGATAATGATTTGCCGGGCCGATTTTGATTTCAAGATTAAGCAAGGACAGCAATAGATGGACTTTGCTATATCCGAGCTCCTGGATATGGCCACGTTCAAGTGCACTGAGCGTTGATCGGGCAATGCCGGCATCCCGGGCCAGATCTTCCTGACGCATTTTGCGAAATTTGCGTGTTTCCCGAATTGTCCTGCCAATATCATAGAGCGTCATCATGATGAACCATAGGTGAATGTATAATATACCAGACATTATAAGCATAAAATCTAATAATGTGCAATATACAGGACATTATGAGCTAAGCAACATGCTCATCACTATCGAACCTTTTATGAGATTTGGAAAAACCATCCTCTGCCATTGAGGTAAAGGGCTTCAGGGTATGGATGCAACTTTGAGGGTGGGCAGAGCGGTTAACGCTGCCTGAAACCACCCTTAACAGCATTGATCTGGTTTATGGTCGAAACCGGCTTATCCGGAGACCGCATACTTGCCTGGCTTACCTGGTCAATCAATTTGAGACCCGCAATCAGACCACGCTTTTCCTGAAGCTCAAGGCGCGATGGTTTTGGCTGCTCTTCAATCGCCTTCAAACGTCCTCTGGTGGCCTGCTCGATTTCAGCCAACCTTGATGAGGGCAGGGCGGTTAACTCCGTGAGCACCCGCTTTTTAAGGGCTGCATCATGGGTGATATCCACGGATAGCGGTTGTATCGGCATGCTTTCCTGGTTGCGAACAGCGTAGCGCGTTGATCGACCACCACCCCCAAAGATTTTGAGGCAACCCTTCTCAACCAGGTCAGTCAGGTGGCGTGTTGCCGTAGCTTTGCTGACTTGAGCAAAAGCTGCATATTTTGAAGCACTCAAACCGTCCGGAAATTTTCCATCTAGCAGCTTATTTAGTGCTTTTTGTTGTTCGGGGTTTAAGTGCGTCTCTCGATGCTGTTCCCAAAACCTGGTTTTGGTCAGTGTTTGATCAATGCGCTCGCAAGCAAGACCAAGGGATTTATCCAAAGTCCTGGCAAACCAGTTAACCCAGCCAGAGAGGTTTGCACCACCTTTCTGGGCATTTTCCAGCGCCTGGTAATATCCTTTGCGGTCCTTTGCGATGCCCGCAGACATCGCATATAAACGGATGCTTTCAGGATCAGCCTGGCCAAGTGCCAAATCTCCGATCGCTCGACCAATACGGCCATTGCCATCATCGAAAGGATGAATGGTAACAAACCGAAAATGTGCAAGAGCAGCACGTTCAATTGGATCAAGCGACGGATCGCCCGCGCTTTCATTGAACCAGGTGATGAAATCAACCATTTCCTGATTAACGCGATCGACTGGTGGCGCTTGAAAATGAACCACAGGCATATGAGATGGCCGCGATGACACCACCTGCATCACGCCCTCAGACCGATACTTCCCGACATCAATTTTTTCAATCCGAAATTCGTTCTCGGGGAAAAGCTGCCGGTGCCATTTGAACAACCTCTCTTCAGTAAGAGGTTCATGAACGTTGGTAACAGCATCAAGCATCATCTCAACAAGGCCATCAGACTTGTCTGTACTGCGGCCACGTTCGTCATCTACAAGGCCAAGCTTGTTCGCCAGTGACGACTTTACTGATTCACGATCAAGGTTTTCCCCCTCGATCGCAGATGATTGCACGATATTTTCAAGCAAAGCATTTAGTGCTGATTGATCAGAATTCCCCTGGGCCCTTGCCAGGCCAGAAAGTTGGCCTTGTTGCCGATATATTGCCGGCAGAAGGATGCGCAATTCTTCACGATCCCAGCGGAAGTTCGTCCAGTTCGTATCTTCCCATATCCATGACATTGCTTGGCCTTGTTCGTATGAGCCAAATAATCCAGCTATTCGGATCATTATATGAGCCAATTATACTCTCTATTCGGCTCATTGCCAACGTGCAAAGCCGTGTATCGCACACTTCTTGATCGAGACCTGGAAAAGCAAGGAGCACCGCCACCTGCCTCAACATAGTGAGGAGGCATGATCCGCTAGAGGTGTTGCGTTATATCGGTTTGGCGAGGCCAATATTGCTGACCAGTAACCTCAAAATTTAAAGGCATAAAAGCCCTGCAAAGGAAGCAGGGCTTTTACCATGGCCATCCGGTTATCGTTTAGGGCCGGTTTTTTGAGCTGAGGTGGTTTGTGACTTGATCGTTTGTGAAGAAAAGGGTTTGGTATCGATCCCGCGACTGTTCATCACTTCGAGCAAAGCGGTTTCGGCACGCTTGAGCGACCGACGTTCTTGTAACTCAACACGAGGGGCCGAATTGCCAATCTGACCGCTTTTTTCTTGAGTTTTTCGCAGATTGGCCACCAGCTGATCATTGGTCAAGCCTTCAAGGTCTTTTTTGAAGGCTATTTTGTCTGCCTTACCTTCCCCAACGGTCATCGCTTTACCCCCGATCGAGGCCGCCATAGAGGGTTTCCCGATCTCATCCGCTGGGGTGTTTTCTCGCTGGTTGGCCGTCGGCATCACCGGTTCAGCCGGTGCCATTCCCAGATCTCGCGTGCGCTTCGGCGCCTGGTCAAGATTAACCACGTTGTCACGGATAACATCAGCGGCCGCTTGCAGATGCTGATCACCGACCTGGCTTACAAATTTCAAAAAGTTTTCCGAGCGGGCTGCCTGCCAGCGACCATCATCGGTCTGAAAAATGATATCACCGGTTTTCAGAGGATAAACAAAGGCGTGCACATCTTTTTGACTGATCGCGGCATTCAGGGCCGGATCGATAAGGCCAGAATCCAGAATTTTGCGGATATCCAGATTGCCGACGGTTCCTGCCTGGGTAGCTTCTACAGCCAGACGATTGGCTTCCATCGTGGTCTGGCCTGAGCCTATTTGCTCGACAGCATTAATCAGGGCCGCCGCCCCACCAATGGTCGCGGCGACACCGATTTTGACCGAATCAGCGGATTGCTGTGATCGAATTCCAACATCATAATTGCCCTCGGATCGCCGTACTTCATAGTTAGCGAGTTTACCTTCAAATTCCTGACCAGGGGCAGAATTGAGCTCCTGGGAAATTTGTGCGGCCAGCCGATCTGAATAGCGTTGAGCAGGTGGCTCTGGTGGAATCCCCATTGTCTCGGAAAATTGCTGGCTGCTTCGTTGACGGCTTTCAGCCATCATAGCAGCTAGTCCGCGCTGTAGTTCGTTGATGTTTTTCAAATCTTTTTTGAAAGCATCATCACCACCTTTAGACAGAAAATTTGCCGCTGAACTTAGTTTTTTCGCCGGAGAGGAATAGGCAAAAATCTGACGGCGAACAGACTTCATATCTTTGCGGGCCTTATCGATTTCTTTTCGCTGGGAGCGGATTTCCGCGGCAAGCTCAAAGTTGCTCATTTTTTTGATGGATTGCCGGGAATGGTCGTATAGCGCTTTGTTATCCCCGGGGAGAGGAAGCCGAACGCCATCCTGCCTGGCTTTGATTTCAGCCCGGGTGCCTAGTTCGCCACCTGCTACCTTGAGATAAATATCTTCGACGGACTGAAATCCGCGGCCCCGTGCAAGATTGTTAACCCGTTCAAAGAACCGGTTAAAGGGCTTGAGGGCCTGCTCAACAAGCGGGCCCGGCTTGTCACGTCCTGTACGGTATTTAGCAAATGCTTGTGCGGCTCGCTTTCCTGTTAATTCGCTTTCGATAACCGTCGATCGATGCTGAAAAACACCCAAACGGTTGCCCTCAGCATCGAAAAGCTGGGCCATACCATCTTTTTCGCCACCCGGTGGAAATTTTATGGTTTCACCGGGTGCAAGTTTCCGCCAGGTCTTACCATTATCGAGCGAAACCTGATCAAAAGTCGAGAAGGCCTCGTCAAGAATTGCACGTTCTTTTTGATTAAGAACGTGTGTCAGGCCTTCAAAAACCGCCACATTCACGGCTTTATCCGGGTCAAAACCGTCACTATCGAGCGCGATGGCGATAGTTCCGCGCAGCGGATCCATATCCACGCTTGGCGCTGTACCGTCCAGTCCTTGTAAAAAGACCTTGATATCAGCGGTAGGGTTCATTTCCCGAACGGCTTTAACGATATCGCCCCGCATGATTTCAAGGCGAGAAGCTTCGGCCTCGGAGCGATCAAAAAGCTCAGCACCACCAGCCTTGTATAGGCGTTCATTAATATCCGCGGTCAAATGCTGTGCTGATCTGTAATCGCGTAATGATGCGGTAAAGCGGTCAAAGCTTTCAGCACCCACTGCAGATCGCAAGGCTGCATCATATTCACGACGACTGGCCATGTTCGGCGCAGCGCGGCTGGATCCGGCCCCAAAGCTCGGCACCCACAGACTTTCAAAAGAATCGAGCAGTTGCTCAACATCAGCCGGGCTGCGACCGGCATTGATCATCTTCTGAGCAACTGCACCGCGTTGAGCTGAATAGTGACTAACGGTGTCGCTTAATCTCAGACGAGCATCTTTGTGCCCGTCCTGAAGTTCTTGTAATGATTGCATAGCTCACCCCTCAACGCCGGCGCCCACGAGATTGCGGCAGGTTTTGACTTTTTGACGACCGTAAAACCTGCTCGACGGTCTGGTCTTTTTTCTGCTCAACGAATTTTTCCAACAACTCCTGACCGTTCTTCAAAAGAGCTTTTCGTTCAGGGTCTCGTTCGGCTGCTTGTGCCGATTGAGTTCGCAAAAGTGCTGCAAACTGTTCTGTGGGGGTATAACCTTTGTCCAACTGCGTCCCATAGACTTTCAAGGCTTTAGCGCTGTTATCGGGGGCATACAGCATTGGTACCTGTTTCGACCATGTTCGTGCCCGTTCAGTCGCTGCATCTTTCAAGGTCGAGGAAATCTTTGGTTTTACAAATCCGTCGGGAGCGTTTTTCTGACGAACCTCTTTGACCGATGCTAACACATTTTGTGGCACCGGAAACCCTGACCGCTCAGCGCCATCAACAAGTGTTGCGTGAGCGGCATCAACCAAAGAACGGGTCGAGAGCTTTTTCCCCTTAGAAACAACCTCGGAAATCACAATCTCACCGCTTTTGCGCTCGATTAGTGATTTCATGATGCCGTCAGGTGTTTGCACCGAATTCACCCGGTACAAACGTTTCGCCACCTGGCCGAATTGTTTATTGCTGAGCATCCAGGGTGCGTCTTGCGCAACCGTAGTCCAGTTTTTCAGCCGTTCATTCCTGCGTGTAAGATAGTTGCCTGCCGCATACATTGCCGCCGCCCCGCCACCGGCCAACGCGACATTGCCAACAACAGCAAGGCCACCAACCCCACCAATGGCGGCAAGCGCCGCCGTTGCTTTGAGGCCAAGAGCATCAGTCAATGGCTTCACAAGATGTTCAGCGCGGTCACCAAGAGAGGCGAAGGCAACGCGCGCCTGATCAAACATGGTCGGCGAAAGACTGTTTCGGGCTTCACGGGTAAACTCAAGAAAAGAATCACTTCCAAAGAAGGTTGAGGGGTCTACAGCACCGTGTGCAAACGGAGCCATACCGTCTCGCACAGCAGACCCAAACGTGTGTGATGCTTGCTGCAGAGCGCTAAATGCATCCGAATTTGTTAATTCGGTCACCAGACCCGATGCAGCATCAGGGAGATTTCTTGCGTAATCGACCGATGCGGCAAAGAAATCTTTGACGTTGTCAATTCCTTCATGCTGCAGAGCGACGAAATTCTCGATTTGTTGCCGGGTTTCTGCCCCCAAACGATCCCAAAGATCTGCAGGTGTTGCGAGCGGATCAGCGCCGACAAAACTGAGCTGTTCCCAATCTGCGGGCCCAAGATTTGCAAAAAGATCCTGAACCGTTTGAGCGTTCAGGGCAAGATCACTGGCATTCACCTGTTTCGCAGCCTGTATCCCGCCTGCCAGACTACCGCCCACAAGGGCGCTGCGGCCAACATCTCCAAGCAGAGAGTCACCGACCTCTCGTCCGAGGGAGAATTTGGCCACCTGGGAGGCAGTATCATTGGCCGCAGCGACACGCGCAAGGCTTGATGCCGCAATTTCGTTGCGCTGAGCGCGTACTTTTTTGAAATTCGCGGTATTTTGTTCACCAAAATCGTCAATGAGATCCTTCGCTCTTGGTGCACCTTGAGGGACGTAATACTGATTTTTTGTCGCGTCATGAACCGCACCCATATGGCGTGCCCGGCGCAAGTCCTCAAGCGGAATATGCAGATAAACGCGTTTTTCATGAGGCACCGCCCGATTGGCAGTCGAGAGGTATTGATCATCACGACGCTCAAGGTCAGCACGCCATGCTGATCTGGCTTCATCATGACCAAACCGGTCAAAGAGTTCCTCAAATTTCGGATGCGTTCGCTCAATGTAAAACAGGCGGTTAACCTGATCATACATCAACGGCTCTTTTGAGGGCAAAATCCCATCGACCTTTAGTTGATCAATGTCACTTGGCCTCAAATACAGCGCGTACGCGCGCCCAGGAATTGCGTCATATTGTCCACGCGGCATCGTATTAATTTCATTCCTTTGAGGAATTTGAATTACAGGTTCTGGCAACATGCTGCCACCTCTATTAGCATTATTAACAGCGAAAGACCCCGAGCGCAAATAGTCTGCGTCATCAAAAGACGCACGTAAAGAACTTTCTTTTAATGACATTATTTGCTTTGAGTTGTTTTGCTCGTTTTGATTGTTTTTAGCCTTCTGCCCAGTCGAAAATCTGATGACATGGGGTTGATCCGGGCGCCTTGAAATTGCCGGCCCAGCGCCGGTTGTCGACTGCGACGCCCGAGCTTGAGCCGACGTCGCCTGCTGAGGACGACGAACAAGAGCAGCATCATTTGTGCCGACCTCTACCGGTGTTAGCCTTTTATGTCGCTCAAGGTCAGTGACGATTTTCGCCCGTCTTGTCGCCGGAATAGTCGAGATATTTGCCTGATCTTCAACACGGTGATAACCGGCATTGCGCGCAGCAGTCATAATCTGCATATCATCGAGGTGCATTTTCATCAGACGATAGAGCGCCTCGACAGCGAGATCTTTTGCTTTTAGACGTTTTCCATACTGGTTGACCGTTTCCGCAAGGGCAGGGAGGCCCGCGGCATCGACCAGCTTGACCGCATCCTCAAAAGCAATATTCGAGGATACATCGAGGACCCGGGTCCGCGCTGAAATGTCTCCGGCTTTCACCTGCGAGAATAAATTTTGCCATGACTCGAAGCCCCGACCTTTTAAAAGATTGTTCATGCGAGCAACAAAATTAGTTACCGGATCAATCGCCGGGGAACCCTGAGCACCTGTCACCCATTTAGCAAAAGCTTCGGCTGCCTTTTCCTCCGTCGGAAATGCAGAAGCGATGACGGTCTGTTCGTTTTTGCTCAGCAAAGCAGCAATTGAATGATACAGCTCGTGAGCTGCGGTCACCTTGGGGTTTCCACGAGACATGTCGGTCGACACGGTCATCGAATGTGTATCAGAAAAATACAATCCCAGAACCGGTTGACGATCGCTTTCACCGTCAACCCGACCGTCGGCAAAGAGCCTGTCAACGAAATGGGTTTCAATGCCGGGGTGAACCTGCTCAACCAGTTCGGCAATATCGTCTTTCAGCCGACCAAGGTCATGCTCAAATGTTGCATCAAGCTGCGAGAGATAAATCCCGGCATAATCGGCAATTTGATCACCGAGTTCCGGTGCCCACCGGCCATATAAAGATCCTCCCGGGCCAAGAGCATTAAGAAAATCTGTCGTGCTGGCATAAAGCCAGGTGCCATTTGGGGCCGGATAAAGCATATAGCCGAAATTGAGCGCCAGGATATCTTCATTATAGCGGTTTACCCGACCGTCAAGAGGTCGATTTAAGAGCCCATTCTCACGAATAAAGCGCTTTCGGTCATCTGATGTCATTCCGTTTGCATTGAGGTGACCGGTCAGATTATCGAGAAGACTTTTAACATCCTGGCGTGTCTCTGGCGTCGCCTGAACGGTGAATGACGCTGACCGGTTCGGGACGAACGAAGGTGATGCTGCCGGGTGTGCGTTGCCCGGGCGTATTGTTAAATTCGGAGCGCCCCCTGATACAGGTGTCTGTACATTGGTGGTTTGTGTCATCTGCGCTGCAGAAACCGCGCTAGCAGGATACAGGGCCTGGCCATCAAAAAAGACCTGCCTCTCAAACCCGTTGGCATCAAGCATCAAAACAGAATCATGGCCAAGCCGCTTGAATTCCGAGAACAGCGATCGTTGTAAATCTTTCGGATCACCGGCAATGCCGGTTTCAGCCATCTTCGAGAGCCACCAGCTTTCAAGGTTGCCATCAAGCAGAATGGCCTTCAATTCCTCAACGCTGGTAAAACCGTATTGTGGCGAGAGCCGCTCATACATCTCTTTGAGTTTTGTTGACCAGCTATAGGTACCGAGATCCTGTGCGGTCAGTTTTGCCGTCGACCCCGTATTTCGCAGATAAACGGGCACGCTAGATCCTGTAACCATAGCGGCCGCTGTTTCATCGCGATAAACGCTGTACCCGTCAAGGAGCGGTGTGCCGGCGATTTGGCCTGTGACGTGAGAGCCAGGCACATAGAACGTCCGCGAAGTATCGAAACTTCTGCGTTTCAGGACATCCTGTGCCACAGGATCGTAAGGTACATCGGTGCGGGTCGCAGCTTGTGACGTCGCAGACCATTCATCGCCTTGTTGTTTGAGAATAATGAGGTCTGCGCCAGCATTGCGCATCAAGTCTGAGGCGCGGCCAACAACCGTCTCGTTAAGGCTTGTTGTTACGCGAAGACGTTCCTGATCATCGCGAGTGGTACTCAAGCGAGATTGTGCAGGTTGGAAATGCCGTGCTACGAGGCGGGCATCACCATCAAGGAGAAAATATTCGCCTTTGTGTGCAATCAGGATCACAGCTGCCGGATTTTCGCGTTTTGCCTGATCGCGAACATTGATGATAACATCTATCGGGATTTCGTTTTGAAGCTCACTGTCTGCTTCAAGGCGAGCAGAAGCCGGCGTTTCGCGAGCCATTGCTTTCTCACGATTTTGCCCTGCTGCGGCCTGGGCAATTTCAGGTTCCGTCTTTATATCTGTTTGCGGGTCAAAATTGCGTAATGAAACCTGCCCATCGGAATCAAAATCGGCCACAGTGACTTTCAAGCCGCGTAAGCTCATTTGATTTGCCTGATAGGCAATCTCGTTTGCCTCAATCCGAATTGATTTGAGATCCCCGACCGCTTCAAACTTGCTGGTTAAAAGAGGGTCCTGTCGCGCGATATTTTCAACATCATCGCCAAATGTCCGATAGCTATCGCCATCGCGCACAAACACAATTCGACCCTGATGTTTAATTTTCAGTTCTGTGTGAACATCAGCGACACCTGCGGCGCGGCTTACCTGGTCGACATCCTGAGTTTCTGCCGCAGCCGCCACGCGGGTCTGTCGCCATCCTGATCGCGCCAGGCCCTGCGCCAGCATCAATCTGCGATCTTTAGACGCGATTGCAGCAGTAAGTTCAGGAATGTCCTCATCGGTAAACCAGGTGATATCACGAGAATCGAGGCGTTTGGCAAGAAGCTCTATATCATCACAAAGGTCGCGAGCTGTTTTACCTGAAATGATGTAGCGATCACCATCCTGTAATGCTGGAACTTCACGATTTCGAGCTGCAACCAGAAGATCTTCATAGCGATCCGATAGCGGCTTGTCTGACCAGAAAGCCTGTGTCTGCTGTCGCCTGGCTTTTGCGCGTTCTTCAAGCTTCGTAGCGTTAGCCGCATCTGCAGCCGTAAGTGTCTCGGTCTTTTTCTGATCCCCTGTATAATTTTCAAAAATGATCTGACCCTGATCGTCCAGCCGCGCAACCACAACGTCAAATTTTTCGGCCAGTTTGGGGGCCAACGTCTCCACAACATCGGAACTCATGGCGATTTCCGCCATGTCCGCAATCTCGATGAGCCCCAAATCAGGGTCAATATCATGGGCACGACGCGCATCGCGATCAAAAATGCGAAGCTGATCGCCTTCGACAAAAATGATCAAGGATTGTTGGCCCGCGAGCGCGCGCACTTCTTCAGCTTGCAGGAAAATCGAAGCAGATTTGGCATTTTCCATTGCCTGATCACGACCATCTGGTCCAGTCAACATCAGCCTTGGGGCTTCAAGTGCGGCAGCTTTACTTGCCGCCGCAAGAGCGGGCCCGACAAAAACATCTGATGACCGACGATGCAGGCTTTTGCGCGTGATCGCATCCCAGGCAACCCGGACATCTGTGGCATCAGCAAGCCGGGTAACGGTTTGCCCATCACGGGAAAACTGAACCCAGTCAAGGGACTGGTTGCGAGCCTGATGATCAATGAAATCGATAAGCGTTCCGACATCGCCGCCCGGAAGCTGACTTAAAAGGCTTTGGTCAATGCCGGGGATAAGGCGAAGCTGTTCTACGAACTCCTGACTTTTTTCGTTACTTGTGGTGAGATCCACCCCGGCCCCGCGGCGCAGATAAACTGGAACTGCTTCTGCGAATTTCCCGGCCTCCGCATCTGTTCTGCGCGTGTAAAGCTCGGGCTGATCATCTTTCCACGCCCTGTCAAGCTCGGGGAATTCCTTGTTGGGGACAGGCAACCAGTGAATATTATTGGGATCGAACCCCTGTTCCTGAAGAACAGCGATGTCAAAATCTTCGAGAGCGGACGCCTTCCATGTGCGCAACCGCTCTATCTCCGCTTCCCCTCGGTCAGCTTCCCATTGTTTGTGCCGTTGCTCTGCTTCTCTACGTTCGGCGAGTGCTATCTCGATCGAGGCAGATAATTGGTCCCAGGCCGGTTCAAGATGTTTGACATTAAAAACCGACAACTCGGTTTTGTCATATTCGAAAGGGGACCACAGTTTCGCTGAATCATATCCGCCCTCGGCGAGCCAGGCCATGAGCGCGTCTTTTAAGTCGCCATCATATTGCCCTGCCGAAGTATAATCCTGAGCCCGTACGGCATTTTCAAAGGCTTGATAGTCGAATTTGTCCAGTTCGCGTTCAACCATGTTTTCGCGAACGTCGTCAGCGGTCTCGCCCTTTGCTACCCGACGATCAAATTCTTCATATTCGTCAACACGCTCGTATAGCGTTGTTGATAAACCTAAACGCAAATCGTCCTGGTTTTGATCAAAAAATTCGCGCGAGATGGTCTGGATTTCAGGCGACCAGGGATCTGCCGTGAGATCTGCTATTTTTCCCGGGATCACACGCACCGGGATTGCATCTTCAAAGCCGGCATCAAGGGCAGAGTCCCGGTCCTCATGCAAATAGAAGACACCGCTTGCTGAAGCACTCTCGGTGGCCATGTCAAGGTCTGGAGACGTGGCATCTTCAACCGAGACCCAGAGAACTTCGGAATTCTGGAATGCCTCACCAACGCCTGCTGCTAAATTTGCAGAGATCCAGGCGTCGCGGTCTGTAGAGCGCGCTCCATCATAAGCAGTCTCGATCACGGACGTGACAAGATTGCGATTTTCTGCTGACATCTGGTCAGGGGACGTCAGATTGTCAAAGTCATATTCCCTGGCCATTGCCTGTGCCGCATGAGCCGCACCGGCACCGCTATACATAAAGCGTTTGCCTGGTAACAATGCCTGCCCGCTGGCGCGATGCAGAACAACAAACCTGACATTATCGAGATCATAAGAACCAGGCCGAAGGCCAGGCCGCGGGAATGGCACGACAGCAAGGCCTGGTGCGCTCTCGCTGATAAAACCCGGATAGGCGACAGGCCCGGCCGGTGAAAGGAGCGGGACATCAGCTTCTATCCAACCTTGTGGCGTTTCCCCGCGTCGCGAGGCCCAAAGGTCATATTGCTGGTGACGGGGGAACGCCTTTACATCTTCTTCGCTAAATAACGTCAGGCCATTACTGGCTCCGGTCGAAAAATAGACCTGGTGGAATTTATGAACGTGCCGGCCAGGCACATGATTAAGATGAAACCTTTGCAACAGGTCCTTTACCGAAACGTCCTCGGGAACATCAAGAATACGATGTATCCGCGAGCCGTCACTTTGTTTACCGGGCGCTCCGGCATGGCGTACAGGCTCAAACCCCGAAGGGGTTTCGATAAGCGAGACGGGTCGTCCAAGTGAAAACATTGCCTTTGCGAAGGGCGCAGGGGCTGCTGAACCGGTTTCCCAGGGCATTACAAACCCACCGGTTTTGTTGGGCCTGGGCGCCGTCTGCTTTCCGGCTGTCGGTAAAGGTTTGCGAACCGATTTCATCTCGGGGAGACGGACCCCGGTAATTTTGCGGACTTCTTCCAGGCCCTGACGTGCAATCAAGGAAATATTCTTTTGATCGAGCAACACAAGCAAGTCTGATAGTTGCTCGGGTTTAACAGTTGCAACCATGCTCGAACCAACTGAAACGAAATCCCCGGCAAGATTTCGAATATCGCGATCAAGCCAGTATTTACCGCCGTTGCTGCGGCCACGAGAGGCGCGCACTTCAAAAACCGGTTTCTTGTTCTGGTCTTTAATTCGCGTGATCACCAGATTATTGTCTGTGGCAAAAACCGGGATATCTGCATCAAGTATGGTTGCCACCTGATGCTTGTCCTTGATTGCAATCGGAGATGTTTCCAACGTGTTTTGTAAATTTGTTCCGCGCGTTAACAGCAAACCAGGTTGAATTTCCCCCTGGCTGTCGCGAAAATAAATCGCTTCCGCGTCAGAAAAACGATCTGCTGCGGCCAGAATATTACCAGTCGCAATGAGACGGGTTTCGCGCTCATTGCTTGCCAGCTGATCAAAAGCCTTATGAACCGGCATTGTTTTTAGCGAACCGTCAACCATGACGGTCGCCTCATCAGCTTTAGCAAGGTGATAAAGGCTTTTGTCCTGTTTTTCGCCGGGCAGGGCGAGTTCGTTAAGCCGCAAATCAATGGTTTTTGCACCATCCGCCAGATATATTTTGACAGCCCAGGCGGCAGGTGAAAGCGGATTGTTGGCAGATCCCCGTTTTTTAAGCCCTGCCACCACACCGTAGATTAGTTTCTGGTCAGGTGTTTTCAAAGCGACGGTGCGCCCGATTGGAAAATTATTAACCATCGTCTCGAAACGTTTGCGATCTCCGTCAAGTCGCGCAGCGACCTGGTTCCGGTTGCGATCGCTCGCATTTTTAACGGCCGCTGCCCGGTATTTTGCAAACCGTTCCAGCATTGCTTCGCGCAAGGCTCTCGCATGGTCACGGCCTTGCGCCTGCAATTCGCCAAAAGAACCGTTTTCTTCCAGGCCGAACCCCTGGTTTAAAGTCGCCTGAATGCGCGCCCAGGGATAGGGGCGATCAAGATTGGCAACATCCATCTCGTTGACGAAAATTGCCCCACCAAATGGAGACGTCGATTTCACGGAAGGATCAAGCTTCGCCTTGGCCAAAAGCCTGGCATCCAGGTCAAGAACTTGCGCTTCCTCGCGTAAAAGCCCAAACGCCTCAGCCCGTTGGTATTCCGCCCGATATTCGCGCTCAATCTCATTGTAAATTCGGCGCTGGTCATTGACGGGCAACATGATCAACCGACCAGTAATCTTGCGTGCAGCACCATCGGTTTGCAAACCGCGGCCTGATGAGGTTGCCTTAAGAGGCAAGCCAAATCGATAATGGATTTGCGGATTATTCTCCATAACAGTGGCCGCAGCACGATCACCAATGTCATTAAGCAGGTTAATGCCGCCGGACTTCAAAAGACCGGTTTTGCGTGCTGTCGTATTGGCATTAAGGCTCTGTAGTTTGGCTTCCAGAACCGCTGCCGGTCGTTCCGCAGCCGGCACATTTGGCACATAATGGATATAACGTGGATTAACCACCTGGCCTTCGCGGTTTACCCTTCCTTTGAGCTGCACATGGGTATTAATTTCTCGATGCGCCTGCCAGGTCATGTCAACGCGGGGTCGCTGATCAGCGACTTTTTCGCTTGCATGTAATGAAATCCCGGACGCAGCACTTTCGTTGGCAAGCACAACATCGATGCTACCATCATTGAAGCCGGCCTCGGTTTGAACAGCCGCGGCCTTGCTTCGATCCTGGGCTGAGCGCCGATAGTAGCGGGGAGGGGCCTCGCTATAATCTATGCCGTCCGCGCGACCCGTGAATTCGCCAAAACTGTATCCTGCTTTCTCCAGGCGAGCTTTCACATAATCGATAGGACTGACCGGCATATTCGACCAGTCCGCCTGATCGATTTTTTTTAGAATTTCGATGTATTTTGCCTGGAGGCGCGGCCCGAGTTCAGCATCAGTCAATTGTCGTTTTTCGCGCTCCCCATAGGGAGAGCCAATCGAAATGTCACGCGATCTTTCGATATATCGGCGAACCAGATCTCCGAAATTGGCATCAATGACATCGCCCGGTTGCAATTCATGGCTCAGGCTGTAATCAGCCAGGAATGAGCCCATGGTATTCGCAAGCGTAATAAACGGTTTTTCGCCGTTTTTTAGGACATCGATCGCGTCTTTTGCGACCGTTTCGGCCGACATGGCCAAAAGAGCCTGATCGGCGAGATTATGCAAAATCGACGAGAAATTGATCGAATTAACGCCGACTTCGCCGACAGCGGCATCAGCGACAACAGCCTGACCGTTCGCAATAAGCTTCTTGCCAAGGGGGCCTTTAATCAAATCGTTCTTTTGCTGATCAAATTCAGCGATTGAAGCGATGATATCAGCGAGCTGATCAAATCGCTTCTCGTCAATCGTAACAGGCTGGAAATCGTAGGAAATTCCTTCCATTGATTTTTCAAGCCGGAGATATTGCCCACTTTCTGCAAGCATTGTCGCGACCATCTGTTGCATGGGTAACCCATGACGACTGATAATTTCACCGATCTGCGACGGGTCTTGCACAGCAAGTCGCAAGTCGGTTCGGCCAAACAGATCCATCAACCCCGGGCGCTTCGCATAGGTCCCGGAACTATCCGTCAGACCTTTCGCGTCATACATGAGCGAACGGGCAAGCTCTGCCCGGTTTTCCTGCGCGGCAGGATCGCGGTAGAGATCTTCGCTGCCCCCGACATTATGAACCTCATCGCGAACCAAATATGCGCGCGGCGCAAGCGATCGCAGCACTTGGCGTCGTAATGTGTCTTTGCCATTGACAGTCGATGTCTGCGACCAGGTCGTAAAAACCATGTCGTAATCATCACCGAGGTGACCTTGGTCTCTTATTTTGGTCAATTTAGCGTCATGCCTGGCTTTGGTATTTGTTCGAAGTGTTTCGCCGTTTGGTAAAGGCAAGGCTTTTGACCCTGTAAGACCATCATTGGTAACAAGCGGTCGCAGATGCCCGTAACCAATGTCGGCAAGGTCTCGCATCATCGCAGGATAGAGATTTGGTCGTTCGGTGAAAAACACCGGCGTCATTTTATGGCGCGATGCATAAACCAGCATCGCGGCCGCAACGCGGCCTTTGCCCATGCCCATCACGTTCCCATTTATGAAACTGCCACCACTTTCATGCTGGGAAATGGCAAAGCCAACGGCATCAATCTGTTGCGCTGACAGCGCTTTATAAAGTTCACCCCGGGTTTTATATCCCAGCTTCTCCTGGACAAAATCATCAATATTTCCATGTTTGTCCTTGAAGGTTTCATGTGCCTTCAAAAAGGCCGCGGACAGGTTCGCGGGCATCAGCGCTTTTTGTTGCTTCCCCCCCGACAAGGGAACATAGGCGACCAGGCTCTCGGTCTCACTCATGGTGCGATCTCCTGAAAAATCTGATCTGGATCCAGAGCGATCTGATGGTCCGGTATTTCCAGTCGAGGGGGAACGGGGAGGGACCAGGTCACCGGCAGCAGAAATGCCAGAAAGTCGGGATGCTGAGTTATTTCCTCTGGCATCGTATCGATCTGCAGCAAGTGACAAATCTCCCGCACCGTCCCGGGCCACAGCTTGTCGATCGCCGCGAGCTTGTCCTTGATCGCTTCGAGATAGATCTCGACCGTCAAACTCCCGCTGATCTGCGGCAACACCACTGTCATCAGAACCGGGTGTTCGACGGGAATGAAGCTGGCCATCGGTCGAAAAGGCAGATGCTGCATCCAGGTGGTTTGCCATGACATGATCTGCAAGCTCCTTTAATTCACCAAAATTCGAGATCTGTTTTAAGTCTGCAAAAGCAGGATGTGTGAGGGATGATTTACCACGACCGTTAATCACGATGAGATCAACCGGCCAGCCTGCCCCCTGTTGCCGGTAGAGGTCGCCGACCAAGGTCGTGTGAGAGGTGACATTGTATTTGCCATACAGCGCGAAATAAAAATTCCGCAACGATCGCGCCAAATACGGGTTTCTCTCCGACATGCGATAAGGAGAGGGTGCGGGCATCAACAACACGGCATTTCCGTCTTCAGGCAATCGCGCAAGCGCGTTCCAAACAATCAACTGGTCAAGCTGACGTGTTTCAACTGCGTTTTGCCTTGTCGTTTGTTGCGCCCCGTCTTCGGTCAGAAACAACGGCTTCTGTCTTGATTTATCCGAACCGAAAGGAGGGTTTGCAATCAGATGACGATATGCTGGTGGCCGAAAAGCCACCCCGTCTTCTGTGGTTACCTGATTTGCCCACAGGTGCTTTGCGCGTACAGGATCAAATTCGTTAGCGATCCTGTTCTCAGGTGGCGTGGCGAGCAGCAGCGCACCATGGCCTGCCGCGGGATCATAGACAGAATCACCAGGCGCTGCGCCGAGGAATGCGTTAGCCATATAGGCAAGTGCAAGCGGCGTTGAATACGCCTGCAGCTCGCTGGATTTTGATGTTCGTTTCGTGAGAGATGGTAACTGAGCTTGCAGATTTTGCAGAGTTTCCATGCGTTCCGACATCGAGCTTTCGGGTTTGAACGCTGTGATTGCCTTCCTTGCGACACGCAACAAGGCCACTTCTGCAAGTTCCTCGATTTTTTTAGCATCAAGGTCCGATGCCTTGAGAGGGGCTTGCAGCACATCGGAGCAAAATGCGCGAAGCTCTGCTGCAGTTCGAAACTCTTTGCCTGTTTCCAGGGCATTTTCGAGATGCTCGAGAAGGGCTTTTTCCTTATCGTCAGAAATCTCGGCTGTTTTAAAGGCAATGCCCCCAAAGGAAACATCATCTTTTTGTTTCGCTGGTTTTCGTTCGCGGGCCAGTTCCGCTTGAGAGTTTTCAAGATGTTTTTCGACAAGGTCAATGGCTTGACGCTTGATGTCGGTCAGCTCGGGTCGTTTAATCCAGTCAGATTGCTCTGAGCGCACAACAGACCAATTTGTCAGTTTTTCCAATTCCATGACGCAGTTGCGCGCATCTTCTTCGCGCGAGAAGCGACCATGATGAGCCGCAAGACTAAAGCCGGTTGGCAAATGGGAGATATACCAACCTGGACGACCGCCACGGTCCTTCGAGATTGCGAAATGACCATAAACCACGGGATCGATCAGTTTCCCACCAATGCCAACAAAGATGTCATTCGACTTGCCACTTGCGGCAAAATATACGTCTTTGCGTCGAGAAAACTGGTCTGTGCCGGCTACCTCGTTTAACGGTTTTGTCGGGTCCCTTAGATCGATCAAGGACAAGCCCTGACTGTGACGTTCTGCGAATATAACCGCTTCGGCCCAATTGCCTGTAACTGCAATTTCGTCACCGGCATAAAGGACCTTGTAGTTGGGGTCATTCTGCACGTGCGAAATGGAATAGCCCAAACCGGCCTTATCCTGGGCACACAGGGGTTCTTCTACAAGCAACTGTTGATGCGCGATGTGAAGCGCTCTTTCACTTACTTCCTCGCTAATTTGATCTGCATAATCTCGATCAAAGGCCTTTTCGTCGAGATCACCCAGCGAGATATGTCGCTTGCGATAATCCGCCATAACCAGCTGCCTTGCGGCATTGGAGATTGCTTCTTCCGTCACATCCATTTGATTGTGAACGAGATGCCGCACGGCCTCTTCGCGGTGATTGCGCGCATGATCTTCAATTGTTTCTTCTGTGAGCGCATATTCCGAGCCATGCTGGCTGAGATATTCAGCCCTGACTTTCCTTGTGAGTAATCGCTCGAATATCCCGACACGCTCAGACAGTCTTTTGGCGTCAGGAGAGAAATCCGACGGTAGCGAAAGGTCATCTTCCGTTCCAAACTCAGGCACCAGGTCCCGAACTTTAAAACGAGGTTTTATAAAATCGTCGTAAGAAGCCGGGATTTCCCCAAAGTTTTGACGATAGTTCTCGGTGGCTGTTTGATACTGTTCTGCATAGGAAAACAGATCCTGCGCCCGTTTTCTTGTAGAGGGATGTAACAGTTCTTCCGTTGCAAGGAACCGATCGATCACCATGGCATCGTGCTGATGCTTGTCGTCAAAAAGCTCCGTAAAATCAATTGTACTGCGTGCTGGATGTCGTTCAATCAGGCCTAAAGTCTCGGCGGCATGATAGGTGTTATTTGCGGCATTAAGGAGATCGCCCACAGATCGCTGACGTGCTGCTTCGCCGAGCACATCATTGCCCTGAGCGTCGAATTCATCGTTGTATGGCACAGGCTTTCTGGTCAGGAATGAGCTGTCACCCGCACCAAGATCAGCAAGTCGGTGCGACAGGCTGCGATAATCCCGACCGATCGAATATTGAGCCTTTTCGAGTAACAGGTCAGGTTGGTTATCGATAGAAACCCGCTCACGTTTTTGAGCAATGTCACGGGCATGTTGTGTCAAGAATTGTGAGGTTACCCATCTTGAGAGAACTTGATCTGAAAGCCCGTTCCCATGTTCAACAATCGCGGGGATACCTCGCAACGCCATGTTCAGATAGGCCATGTGAACGGCCCGAATATCGATGTCTTTCAGGTAGACGCGGAGGTCTTTTGCAGGATCAAGGTGTCGCTCGTGAAATATCTCTGCAATTGCGACCGCCATGGTGCCTGAGCCACAAGTTGGGTCACCAACCGTCACAAATCCTTTGCCGTTACTGATTTTTTTAATGTTATCGGGTGAAAGGTCCCCAATGGTTATCTCGGCGTTGAGACGGGCGACTTCGTAAGGTGTGAAATACTGACCAAGGTTCTTGCTGCTTGCGATCTCGGAATGAACCTGAGCAAGAACATCACTGTCAAGTCGCTGTGATGCCATGGTTAAAATTGCCAGGATTTCAGGATATACCGTTCTGACAGCATCGAGTGAACCCGACCGACGGTAGCGATCGACAATTTCCAGATAGGCGTCTTCGTTTTCCAACCAAGGTTCTGAATCCTTCGGAAATGTGTTTCCGCGAAAGGCCCGGGCGGACATTTCGAGAAAGTCGCTCCATTTTCTCTCGATTGACAAAGATGGATCAGCGCTGTCGAGCAAGCTGATAATTTTCTTCGCCGGATCGCGTATATCTGAAATCTTGAAGGCGACTGGCCCTGCAATAGATGCTTCTGCTTTTCTTGCCGAGCGCGGGCGGGACTGCGCTTTTTGTTCACGCACAGATCGTTCACTATCTACCACGGTCATTTGGCTGTTTCGGGCAATTTCGCGCAGTTCTGCGAGATTTTCGCGCAGTTTTTCATGATCGTCAAATTGCGACCAGTCCGCCTGAACTTCGAGAAGTTCAGCAAAACTCATTGCCTCGCGATCTGTCCGAAAATAAGGCTCAATTGGTAGACCGGATCCCAGATGGATGACTGCTGTGCCCGGTTGCTTTTCGCCTAGATGCCAGTCGGTTTTAACAAGTCCGAAGTTACCCCGGGCAAAACCGTTCACCAGTCGGTGCGACACATCAAGATGAGGCGACAGAATGAGTACACGTCGCGCCCAACCGTCGAGATTTTGGACCGGGTTCAGGTTACGGAAAATATCTTGTTGATCTGCCTCTCTATGACCGAGCAAGCCGTACTGACTGGCGATATCAGCAGCGTCAACCAGGGCATCCGAGAAGGTTTCCCCCTGACCAATACCAAGGAAGGTCTCGTCTCCAAAAGGCCCCGGCGCGTAAACTTCGATGCCGGCATCACTAAGAACAGGATTGAAAACCAGTCGATAACCAAGTCCTGCGTCGTCTTCAATCATTCGCGCATTTTGATAATGCTTTATTTCTGCCAAAAACGCTTCGCCAAGAAACTCTTTTCTCTCAGTCGAGAGGTCTGCAAAGATGGTGTCATATTTCACACTGGTATCGCGCTGCATATCAGAAAGCAGCAACGATTTTTCATCTGGCGAATATTGGTCCCATCCAAAAACCGATTTCTCCGCAAGGTCTGTAAGAGCCTGAATTGTCGGGGTGTAATCTGGCAAGAACCGGTCAAGAAACTGTTCTTTGAGCGGTCCTTCTTCAAGCGATTCCTCCAGGCGTTCCATCAGCCAGCGACGATCATCTGAGGACAGATGCAGATCCTGCTCTTTGGCCTCATAAAAAGTCGGAAGCATGGTTTCAAAGAGCCCGAGCGAAAAGGCAATCGGGCCACTAAAACCCGATGCAGTCATTTCTTTGAGCTTAGGAGAAACCTTCTTTAAAGCGACCTTGTTTTTTACTGTTCGGCCAGTGCGCGACGCTTGCCGGATTTTTTGACGCGCCAGGTCTGACGCAGCATTTACAGCAGGGCCAACCTCGTCGATTTTTGCAAAATCAATGGAGGCCCAGTCCATTTGTGGTTGTAGCAAATCCACAAAAGTTTGAGCTTCCTCCATTTTAAGCCAGAGAGGCCCCACGGGCAGCCCCGTGGGCAGATGAACTGTCTGGTAGGCAGCCCTTGCCGCCTGGCCAGGCATAATGACCCCGAACTCACCCTTACCTAAAGCTCGGAAAGCGATATCCCGGGTCCCATCGGAAATAATTATCTGCCCTACACCCCATGCGTCTTGACGGGCAGATTTATTTAACGGAAAGCTTCGCGGAACAAAACCGAGCCGCGCATGCTGGCAAGCAACCTGGACGGCTTCCTGATAAGAGTCACGGGTGGCGACCAAGGACCCAATAATCGAATGATCGTCAGAGAGGTGAACAAAATGCCTCCCATCTGGATCACGCAGGATGAAATAAGGACGTTCACCATCATCTGTGATTGACCTTATTACTTCAGTCTGACCATACTCATCGCGCACTTCTTCTGAAGCCATTTCCGATACTTTATCGAAAAATAGCTCAAGCAGATTATCGTCATTGTCTTTATCAAAATCCCAGATTGGATCTTCGGGATCAGGGTCTTGAAGGGCTTCTTCAATCAAGCGGTCATCGAGGCGCTGATCAAGAGTCTCATTAACCAGATCGCGGTCATCGTCTGACAGACTATCTAAACTGTCAGGAGCGAAGCCTTTTTCAGCCAGCACCTCATTGACGATTTCAGAATACCATTCTTTTTCTTGTGCAAGATCATAGCGATCTTCAAAAGGGATCAAATAATCTTCGTGGTGCGTTGTTAATACCTCGGCTTTTGCCTGATCATAAAGATGTTGACCGTCCCAGCTGGAATGAATGCCTTCACGCACCATTTCTTCGAGTTCATAGACGAACTCTTCGTATTCCCCGTGACGACCGAATAACGGAGCCGCATGCGGTTCCGTTGAAAATTCAGGCAGGGGCCGATCATCGCCCGCGAGGTTCGGACTTAGCCGATATTTAAATTCGGGATAATCTTCGAGAACATTGCCGGGGACAGGCAGTTTTCGACTTAACGCTTGGGCAACGATCTCTTTATGTTGCTCTTCGAGCACCGGAAGAAACGAAGGATCGAACGAAGCTACCCGATCCATCGACTGGCGCAGAAGTTTTGATGCAATCTCGCCAGCCAAACTATCACGCCCCCTATAAAAAACCCGGCCATCATGAAAGACGGCAAGAGGTGTAAATCCAGTCCTGTACCCTGAAGGCGCATCAAAGTTGTGATATTTCCCAAAAACAAATAATGAACCGGGATATTTCGGATGCCGAATGAACTGAAGGGTTGAACCATTGGTCTTGCAAAGGTGCTTTACACCCTCAGCCACAAGCAATGATTTGGTTTGATCTTCCTGCGCAACGTTTGCAAGAGTGAAGCTGGCAAGAAATTCGTCCTTTGTTTTGGCCCAGTCCGGCTTCCCAACCGAAAACACAGCCTGGCCATTGTCAAGAATAGCATTCACCTCAGCTGTTTGAGGGGCATACCTCGCAATCATAGCCGGTTCAAAAATCAGGCGTGTGACCCACCAGTCATGAGGTTGATCAAAACCTGTTTTGTTAACCGGTGCTATTTCTGTAATCGCCTGGCGCATGGCATCAAAATATGCGTCTGCTGCCTGCTCATCGGTTGTATGCAACCCCCTTATGAGAGCCATCTGGTCGGTCGGCCTGACCGGCCACTCAAGCGCGTGAATGCGCTTCCCCAGGCCGTCTCGACGGTTCGCGGTGTAGGATAGAGCATCTATCCAGTCGCCTCGCCGAAAGGCCCTGACGGACCATCCAGGTTGCACGGCCTGTCGTGCTGATGACGACGTTGTATCGGATACTTTGAACTGTGGGAGCAATGCTTTGCCGGTCGGATCACGCCATATCGCCTCAACCGGAGTATCGGTGAGATTGGCATGATCGCTCAATACGTGTCTGGGGATATGAAAGCCTTCGAATGCAGCGTGTCGAACAATGCGCTCATGTAGCGTTCTGCCAGAAGCAGCACCGAGCATCGCTGCCCGATTTTCCTGCTTTTCCAACAAACGGGAGAGCTCGAATAGCTCTGTTTCTGTTTTGTTAGACGCCACATCCCCCGACAAATAAACGCCGCGGACCAGTTTGACCTGATGTTTCTGTGCTATTTTTTGGGTTTCAATTTCATCAGACGCCCAGCGCGAGCGATATTGCGAAAATTGCTCTCGATCTAATTCCCAAGGGCGTTCATCTGATAAAAACACTGTCATTTTACATCTCTTTTGATCACATAAGCGTTTTTCGGAAATGGCGAAAAACGAATGGCTTCAGCATGTAAAATGTTAGCATTTATGACGTGCCGCTAACAGAATTATTCTTTTGATGTCAAAATTTGCATTTTGCACCAAATTTAAATTATTAGTCACAGCCGAAACTTTGACGTTGGGCCATATCGAATTCTGTCAAAAATTCCTGCTCATCTTCTAGAAAACTGTATTCAGGTAGATTACTGGATCGATTGCTCATGATGAGCGAGGTCAATCTAACGGAGATCTCAGCCTGCAAATGGTGATGTATAGAGAGGCTGCTTTCGGAAATGCCAAACCGCTCCATCATCTTTATTCGAACATGTCTGGCCGCTAAAATCAGATCGTCAAAACAAAACGGGTTTAACGCTTGAAGCGCGTGTATGGAGAAATTTTCGAACGCATACATCCAGGCATCTTGCAGCAAAAGATAACTTTCAAGTTCGGGAAACTTTTCAGGTGCCGTCAAATCCACACCAATGGCTTTTCTCCATAGCGCAACCCGGGCAAGGCTATAAACAACAGGATAGCCTTTCAAAGTCGCCCGAATTCGCGACAGTCCGCGAGCAACCTCAAACATATCAATGTCTGTCAGTCGCATGCGATGCGGGTCGATTTTTCGACCACTATCTAGCAGTAATTCCGGAACCATCAGGACATGCCCAAAGCACGTTTATAAAGCTCAAGGAGCTGTTGTTGTTCGGCACGTACATGTTCCTCCAGTTTCCTTAACCGAATGATCTGGCGCAGGATTTTCACGTCATAGCCAAGGGCTTTGGCTTCGCCGTAAACTTCCTTGATATCGGCCATCAGGTTGGCCTTTTCTTCTTCAAGTCTCTCAATACGCTCAACATAGGATGCCAGCTGGTCAGCTGCGATCCCACCGACATTTACAGGAGCAGTCATAATCGAACACTCCTTTTGCGCGGCCTGGGGCTAACAATTTGTGCAGGAGAAGGTTTGGCAATTTTCGCAGCTACAGGAAGGAAGTGATCGCGTCCCCCAAGCTTCCGAAAACCCTTAACCATTCGCTCACCAAGCTCGCCGGCAAAAGCATTGTGAAAAATTGCCTCGACACGCCGGCCGCCAAACAGCGACTTGATCTGCGCGGCTGCCGCATTCACCTTATGAAAGGAGCGGGACACTTCCTGGTTTGGCGCCCTTTCTTTTGCGGTAGCCCAATTTGCAAAGGCAACAGCCGTGCGTTCTTCGTGTGTCATCACATGATCACCAGGAAAAGCAGACCTGAGAGCTGCACGTTCCCGGTGCGTAAGCACAGGTTCTATCGAGTGCCACATTTCATGATAGACCGTATCGACAGGATCAAACTTTTTTGAAAGCGAGACAGTCGACATATTGTAATAGGGCACATGCATGCCTGCGACTTCCATGCGATCCGTACTGCTTGCGCCGCTATTGAGTAAAGCTGGCCCTTCAGCATAAAGCTCGCGCACCAAATGCAACTCAACCGTTGGATTGATGCGGGTCGCGATCGAGATGAGCTTGCGCCGCAGATCACCATCCTCGCGAGTACCGTCGAGTTCTATGACAGATTTTATCCCACCACCTGCTTTTAACTCCATCGCGGCGCGAAAAGCATGATCCGTGGCTGCGGAAAAATCCCGACTTGCCTTAATCCACCTTGACAGATTTTCTGAACCGCACCATGCGGAGAGATTTTCCAGAATTTTGCGCGAGCCCGGACTCAAAGTATCGAGCCGGGGTTTTCCTTCGATCTCTGACATCCATTTCTGGATTGTGACGCTCGGAACCTTACCCGCTGCAGCCGCGAGCATCTCTGATCGAGCCTCGGTCAAGACCTTCCAGGTGGCATCTTCGGCCTGATAAGCTGTCTGATAAGATTGTTGCAGGAAATCTGTTGTCATTGAAATTCGCCGTTGCAAAATGTCTTTTAATGACTATAGTGGCTTTGTTGTTGTTTGCAAAGACTTCTGGTCAGCCCAAGATCATGCTTAACGTCTACGGTCAGGTTTTCCTTCCCCTGAAGTTTCAAACAGCAACTCCCGGCAAAAAGGGGCTGCATCAAAGGATGTGGCCCCTTTATTTTTGGGAGATATGTGAAAGGCGGCAGCGATTAGAAGGGAATTTCGGGATCAAAATCGTCATCAACCGGATCAACGCCTTCTTTCAAAGGTGAAATGCGGTCGCCCGAAACTGGAAAAGCCTCAATTTGTTCAGCAATAATATTGGTATAGAATTTACCGTCGCGTTGTTTTAGTTCCAAATGGCCTGAAACAACAAAATTTCGATCCCCTTTTTTGATATACGTTTCAACAGTTTCTGCCAGAACGCCGTAAAACGTAACCTGATTCCATTGTGGGTCTTCGATATATTCATCAGACCCGCGCTTCTTCCGGCGACTTTTCGTCAGAAGACTCACTCTCGCCGTTTTACCTCCCTTTGGGGTAAACCGGATCTCCGGATCTGAACCGACGATTAAGCCTGCTATCATCACACTGGGATGGGCCATTTCAATATCCCCTCTTTTAAAAACATCTTTTGAGATTGATTGATTTATTCACCCTGTCAATGTAAATTTGTTATTAAAAGAAATTTTATAAGGAGCGGGAAGTGAACACTGATCTGGCAGCCTTAAAATTAGGCGTTTCCGATTTCAAGCGAATAGGAGCTGGCCTGTCGGTCATTTCGCGCTGGAACGGAGCATCCGATATCACAGTCGCTCAGCATTGCTGTGACATGGCCAATCTCGCCAGCGCAGAATCAAAACCTTATGCCCTGATTCACGATGCTGAAGAGGCATTTATCGGTGACTGGATGACACCAATCAAAAAGCAATTGCGCATGATTGGTGCCATGCATCTGATTGAAGAAAAAATGATCTGGCCACTGCGGCAGAAAATCTCGGATGCCGCCGGTCTAAACTGGCCCTGGCCTCGGGATATCGGCAAGGAAATCAGTTATCTCGACGCGGTTCTTTCCGCAACAGAATTTCGTGACACTGTTCGCGTTGATATTTTTGATCGAAGTGATAACGATGCCGAACCCCTATGCGATTACATGCTTGCATGGAGTAGCACAAAAGCAGAAAGAGAATTTGCAAAAATGTGCTGGCAGCTGTTACCAGCCTTCCAGGGGCAAAAACGAGCATGCGCCTGATCATCCACATTTCACTTTGGCTTTGGTCAGGGATTTTGGGCCTTGCCTGGTGGGCAAGCCAATCTGCGCCTGTACCCGCCAAAACAATTTCGCCAATCACAATCATCGTAATGGCATTCCTGGCAATTTTGACTGGTGTAGTGAGTTGCTATGCGGAAAAAATCAGCCAAATCGGCCTTAGGAAGAAATCCGATGACAGCTAAGAGCTATCTATCGACAACGTTTGCAATCGCTATTGCCTTTTGGCCGCTTGGCGTGGCTGCAAAATATGAGATTGCAGTCATTGACGGGGATACTGTTATTGCTAACGGTATGAAAATAAGGTTGCTCGAAATTGATGCACCCGAGATTTTTCATCCCACTTGCAACGCTGAACGCAATCTTGGCAATCGGGCCAAGATTAAATTACAAGGCCTGCTTCACCAAAGACAAAACATACAATTCATTTTTGCCAAGGGTAAAGACCGATATAATCGCTTTTTAGCCCACATGATCATTGATGGTAAAGACGTAGGGGCTATTCTATTGAAAGAAGGGTTTGCACTACCTTGGTATCCAGGAAGTGCCGCCTGGAAACAACGAAAGAAAACCTGGTGCAGCCAGGTTAATTGTAAGCGTCCCCTCACGGCTACCTTGCAGGAGAGAGCGAAAACCTGGATTTTAGGAGCAAGAGGGA
>NZ_JFJZ01000054.1 GCF_002115825.1 Thalassospira sp. MCCC 1A01428
TAATGAGTCCTGAGCCTAGGGTAAGCGGCGCGAAACCAGCCAAAACAGCAACACCCATGCCGCCCCTAGCGACCAGCCTGCCAACACATCGGTTGGCCAATGCACGCCCAGATAAAGGCGGCTAAGGCCGATAAAAAACGTCATGAAAACGCCAACCGACATCACAAAAACGCGCACACGCATGCGTTTCTCGGTCCGGGCAACCAATGTGCCCAATGTTAAATAGGTAATGGCCGACAGCATGGCATGGGCACTGGGAAAACTCAGGGAATGCACGGTTACCAGATGAGGCACAATGTCCGGCCGGGCCCGGTCAAAGCCAATTTTCAGGGCTTCTTCAAACACAGCCCCCAACCCGACCGACAGCACCACCAGCACCGCTGCCCGCCGATATCCGGCCACCAGTAAATAAGCGACTACAACCAATGTAAACAGCGTTAAGACCGCAACACCACCCAATGCGGTGATATCGCGGACTACCCCCAACAACCAGGCTGGCCCAATAGGCTGCGACAAATCATTGCCATTGCGCATGAACAGCAGAATCGCCTTATCAAACGTCCCGCTTTCCTGATTAAAGACATCCTCAACAAGCTTGCCAAACAGCAATAAAAACCCGGCAATCGCAACGATACAGGCCAGTATTTGCGGTTCAAACGGGGTTTTCCGGCGAATGGTATCGGAAAGATGACGGGCAATTTTACGCAAGAACGATATTCCTTTATGATTTTGGTACGTGCCATTGCACTGCTTTGTGGTGGCCGAACAACTGCTTGGATCAAGAGTTTGCGCCTAAAAAAAGGCACGAAACATTCACCTGTTGATCTCGCTGTGCTCGCCCCTCATCCGTCACCATAGACAAAAACAAACGGGCAAAGAACACCACAGGGCGCCAAACAATCGAACCATCGTTACCAGGCAAATAGCAATGCACTGCGTTCACAATAAATTACCCGTTACGAACAAATGATCGTGTCATAACGGCACGCAGTTTAGCCGGACGCAACGGCTTGTTAAGCAATGTAAAGGATTGCGCCTGAACCAGCGCTGCCGTTTCCGGGCTTCTATCGGCTGTAATTACAACACCGGGCACCACAAGCCCGTTATGGTCGCGCAGACGGCACAGCACATCCAACCCGGTTTCACCGGCATTTAAATGGTAATCAGCCAGAATAACGTCGGGTACGAAAGGGGTTATCGTGCTGACAGCCGGATTTAACAAGGCTTCGGCATCAGTGCCGGAGCGCGCCGTAGCCACCACACAATCCCAGTTTTCCAGCATGGCACGCATGCCTTCAAGAATATCGGGTTCATTATCAATACACAGCACCCGCACCCCGCCCAACTCGCCCGCAAGGCGGCGGCGTGGGGCAATATCCCCCGTTTCGGGTGCCACAATGCCCACGGGAACATCGACCGAAAATACGGTGCCCCGGCCGGGCCGTGATCGCACCGAAATGGGATGATCAAGTTTGCGGCCCAACCGGTCGACAATAGCAAGGCCAAGGCCCAGCCCCTTCACATCGGCATTTTCCGGGCTTTCAAGGCGGTGAAATTCGCGGAAAATGATTTTCAGTTTATCGACCGGAATCCCTGGTCCGCTATCCCACACCTCGATCCGCAAAATATCACCGCGCAAACGACAGCCAACAACAGTGCCACCCTGTCGGGTATAACGCAGTGCATTGGAAATGAAATTTTGCAGAATGCGACGCAACAGGCGGCTGTCACTTCGTACCCAGATATCGCGCGGAAACACTGAAAACCGCAACCCGGCCTGCTCGGCAATCGGGGTAAATTCTGTTTTCAGAATATTCAAAACCTTGGAAATCGGAAAATCCTGCAAAGTGGGTTGCATGGCCCCGGCATCAAGCTTGCATATATCCAAAAGCTCATTGAGCAGTTCTTCAACACCCTTAAGCGACAAATCAACCTTACCCACCAGGTCAGCGGCATCATCGGGCAAGGTGCGCCCGCCAAGGGCAAAGGTAAACAGCCGTGCGGCGTTTAAGGGTTGCAGCAAATCGTGGCTTGCAGCAGCAAAAAATCGGGTTTTGGTATCGTTTGCGGTTTCGGCCTGTTCCTTGGCAACCGAAAGCTCGCTATTGAGTGTTTCAAGCGCACGGGTGCGATCGACTACCCGTTCTTCCAGGCTTTCATTCGCTTCTTTAAGGGCCTGCTCGGCCAGTCTGCGTTCGGTAATATCATGGTAAATACAAAAATAGCCCAGCACTTCGCCGGTTTCGTCAAAATGCGGAATATAGGTACCCTCGGCAAAACGTTCTTCGGTAAAACCTTCCATGGGCGGAAAATCAATTTCAAAACTTTGGCGATACCCTTTTAACACCTCGGCAATCATGGGGGCTAACCGCTGATAACGCTTTTCGCCCACGGCCTCGGCCACAGTAATGCCATGTGCGGCGGCCCGGCGCAGGCCAAACATGCGTTCATAGGGACGATTGGTAAAACGTAAACGCTGATTTTTATCGGCATACGCAATCATGACCGGAATATTATCGGTATAAATGCGAATGTTCCGTTCACTTTCACGCAGGGCATCTTCTGTTCGTACCCGTGCCGTAATATCGGCAATGGTGGCAACAAAGCCGCCATCGGGCATCGGATTGGTGCGAATTTCAAGCACCATGCCATCCGACCGTTTGCGTTCGTAGGTATCTGGCAGGCGGCGCATTTGCGGGGCGGTATTGCGACCCAACAAAATGTCGATGTCAACCGCACGCGGCCCTGTATTACGGCACGTCTCGACCAGATGCGATAAAGGCATCGTCACCTGAATATCAGAAGGAGCAATGCCCAGAAGGTCGATAAAGCGGTGATTCCACGTTGCCAAACGTAAATCATGGTCAAACACCCCTACCCCTTGCGAGATGTTTTCCAAAGTGTTGAGCAATAAATCGCGGTTAAACTTGATCGCCGCCGAGGCTTCGTCGAGCAGTTCCATTGCATCGCGGCGCGACACAGCCTTGTCGGGCAATAATAAAGCCATCACCACCCGCGAGGACGCGGCACCAACCGCACCGCTCAGCAGATGTTCGGTAAAATTGGCAGCATCAATATCGGCCAGATCATCGCGCGCGGCATTGTCACTTCGCCGGGCAAGATAGGTCCGAAAGGCCCGTTCGGCCCATTGCGCGCCCAAAAACCGTGCGGATAACCCTTCCAGATCGGCAATGGTGACGCGCCCCGGCCAGATATCATTGCGCGCCTGCGCCGGGTTCCGCCCGACATCGACAAACAATTGGGCCTGTCGGCGTTGGGTCACCCCCTGAATACCTGTGGCTGACCCGATAAAAAGTAAAAGGATATTGGTGCCAAGGCTCCAGATCACCCCATGGGTCAGGGGGTCAAGCTGCAAACCAAACAGGGCCTGGGGTTTTAAAAATGCGAGTTCCAATGGCCCGTTAACAAGTATTTCCTGAGGCAAAAAGCCGCTTTGCACAAAGGACGGCAACAACAGCGTATAACACCACAGGACAAACCCGCCAACCAACCCCCAACGCACCCCGGTGCGATTAACCCGTTTAACATACAGGGCCGCCAGCAAAGCCGGGGCAAATTGGGCGACAGCCGCAAAGGACAACATGCCGATATCGGCCAGTGCGTATTTTTCGCTTAAAAACCGGTAAAACCCATAGGCCAGAAACATCAGCACCAAAACCGCCACCCGGCGAATTTTAAGCACAAGCTGGCTGACATCGCCTGCCGCCTTGTCACGCAAACGTGGCAGACGCAATAAAACCGGCATGATCAAATCGTTGCAGACCATCGTGGAAACCGCCACGCACGATACAATCACCATGCCGGTACTGGCCGAAAGCCCGCCAACAAACGCCACCAATGCCAAACCGTTCTGACCACCCAACAATGGCAAGGTCAAAACGAATGTGTCCGGGTTTACCGCCGATTGGCCGTCAAACAGTAAAAGCCCAGCAACGGCAATGGGCACCACAAACAGGTTAATCGCCACCAGATACGCCGGAAACAGCCAGCGTGCCGTTTTCAAATTGCGGCTATCGTCATTTTCAACAAAGGTGACATGAAACTGGCGTGGCAAACAGATAATGGCAAACATACCGATAAGCGAACCGACAAAGAAATGCGGGGTTAACCAGCTTTGCGGTTCAAACAGGGCGGTAATATCGGCCCGGCTGGTGGCATGATTTGCCAAATCGCCAATGCCGTTAAACAGCCCAAATACGACAAACAAACCCACCGCCAAAAGCGCAACCAGCTTGACTGTGCTTTCAAAGGCAATTGCCAGAATAAGGCCATCATGATGTTCGGATGCATGAATATAGCGCACGCCGAACAACACCCCGAAAACCGCCATTAATATCGTGACGTAAAACGCGGTATCCTTGGTGAAATTCGCCGCACTATGGCGCACCACATCCTCGCCCAATGGGCCGATCAGCACATCAAACGATGTTGAAACCGCCTTTAGCTGCAAGGCGATATAGGCCAGAATGCCGACCATGGCGATAACAGCAACCAGGGCAGCCAAACTTTGGCTTTTACCATAGCGCGAACCTAAAAAATCGGCAATCGAGGTGATATTTTGCGCCCGGCAAACCGTGGCAATTTTGACCATCACCGGATAGCCCGCCAGCATCATGACTATCGGGCCGATATAAATGGGCAAAAACGCAAAACCGTGCAGCGCAGCCGTACCGACCGAGCCAAAAAAAGTCCAGCTGGTGCAGTAAACCGCCATGGAAAGCGCATAAATAACCGGTTTGGCCCGCGAGGATCGCCAAAATCTGGCGTATCTGTCGCCATAATGGGCAATGGCAAACAAAAGGCCGATATAGGCCATCGCAACAATAAATATCAAACCACCCTGAAGCATATTGTCGCGCTATCCTTTTCTTCACCTGACAGGCAGGTGTCGCATATATTTCCCAGTTTGGACTATACCACGCCACCATCATCGACTAAAACGGCGCACATATCCCTTACGACCAATTGTTAAGCATCAGGTGACCATGTCTTCCCAATATGCCTTTTTTGCCGGAATTTTGCGTTTTGTTGCCAAAAAAACCGCAACGGATGATGCCGATATCCAGGTGATGATGGGTCATTTGGCTGGTATTGCCGATGCAGTTGAAAAAACCGGGCAATTTATGATCCTGCGTGAAAACTGCGAAAGTGCCGCACGCGGCTTTGCCGGGGTTGCCAAATTTTTACAGGAACGCATCCTGCCCGAAGCCCTTGCCGATGGCAACAAAGGGGCGGTTGAACAACTTAAATGGGCGATTGAAACGTCGCTGGCCCTGGCCGCGGAGCTGGTAAAACGTATTACCGTCGCCGATTATGAAGGCCAGGCATCGTTTACCTTTGACCTGCCCCAGCCACCCGGCGCCCCCAAACCCCACTAAACCGCGTTACCCGGTTCAAAACAAATTTCGCATTATGCATAAAACAAGGGCGGCCATTACAGGCCGCCCTTGTAAAACAGTGTAACTTCCAAACCCGGAAATCAGCTTTCCCAAACTTTTGCACGCTGCAACAGGGCTGTGGCTTCAAATTGCTCGCCATAGGGTGCTGCAATTTTGGTGAAGTCCATGTAAGAATCGTAAATGCGCTGGTTCAGTTCGCTTTTACCGGCAATTTCCTTCACCGCGTCCATTGCTTCCTTAGCCAGGGCCTTGATGACTTCATCAGGGAAATGGCGGATCTCGATGTTCTTTTTCAAGACGGCCTGATAGGACGTGATGTTATTATAGGTGAAGTCAGCCAGGGTCTGTTCGGCATTGGCCTGTGCGGCGATACGAACAATTTCCTGCAAATCTTCGGGCAAGGAATTAAATTTGTCCTTGTTGATGAACACTTCAATGCCTGTGCCCGGTTCGGCGAAGGCCGGGGTATAATAATATTTGGCAACCTGTGTTAAACCAAAGGCATAGTCGTTCCACGGGCCAACCCATTCAGCCGCATCAATCGCACCGCTTTGCAAGGCAGGCAGAATTTCAGCCGCCGGCAGCATGGTAACAATGGCCCCCAGGCGACGCATGGCTTCGCCACCAATCCCGGCATAGCGCATTTTCACACCCTTGATATCATCAATGGTGTTGATTTCCTTGTTAAACCAGCCACCAGCCTGAAGGCCGGTGTTGCCTGCCAGAAACGGAACAACGTTAAACTGTGAATAAAGTTCTTCCCACAGTTCCTGACCGCCGCCAAAACGCAACCAGCCCGACAGTTCCCAGCCCATCAGACCAAAGGGAATGGTCGAAAAGAAGTTAACGGCTTCGTCCTTGCCAGCCCAGTAATACGGCGTGCCGTGCGCCATTTCGGCGACACCCTGTTCCACCGCATCCATGCATTCAAATGCCGGCACCAGTTCGCCCGGGCCATAAACTTTAATATTCAGGCGACCGCCCGACATTTTGGTCACACGTTCGGCAAATTTTTCGCCATTGGCACCCAGCCCCGGCGATCCTTTGGGCCACGGCATAACCATACGCCAATTAAATGTGTCGTCAGCCTTGGCGATCGCAGGCGCGGCCATGCCGCCAGCAACTGCGCCCACGGCAAGGCTGGCACCTTTAAGAAAATTACGACGTTTCATGAAGAACTCCAGAAGACTTATTTGATAATTTTTTGCGTAAAAACGACAAATTCATGCCATTGAATACGTTGCAGGCGGGCAGGGTCTTTGGTTTTACCAATGGCAACAATGCGTGTTTACGGGATGCTGATATGTGATTTTTGCATATCACATATGTTCTGCAGCGCAACATTACCCTTGATTGTACATTTTCCGTTACGGTTTGAAGCGCCCGGCAAAACGGACAATCCAGGTACATGAAAACCCATCTCGCATCTGCGACGTCGCACACTGTAAAGAAAACCGCCCTGCCCAATGGCAAAGCGGTTTTCATTTTACGATCAGACTAACCGTTCCATATCACGGACCCGAAAATCAGAATCCCCAAACCTTGGCACGTTGAAGCAAGCCGGTTGCTTCAAATTCCTTGCCATAACGCGCTGATTTTTTCACCAGATCCATATAGGAATCATAGATCTTTTTGTTAACGTCGTTTTGATTGCCAATTTCCTCGACGGCGGCTTTGCTGGCCTCGGCCAACGCCATGATCACGTCATCGGGGAACTGGCGAATTTCAACGCCCTTGTCGATCAGCGGCTGATAGGATTCGATATTGTTAAAGGTAAAGTCCGCCAGCGTATTCTCGGCAATGGCCTGGGCCGCATAGCGAATAATCGCCTGCAAATCCGGCGTCAGGCTGTCGAATTTTTCTTTTGATACGAAAATTTCAAGGCCGGGCCCAGGTTCATGGAAAGCCGGGGTATAGTAATATTTGGCAACCTGATAAAGGCCGAATGCCAAGTCGTTCCACGGTCCAACCCATTCGGCGGCATCAATGGCCCCGCTTTGCATTGCAGGCAAAATTTCGCCAGGTGGCAACATGGTAATATTGGCACCAATCCGGCGCATCGCTTCGCCGCCCAACCCGGCATAGCGCATTTTGACACCTTTGATGTCATCAACCGAATTGATTTCCTTATTAAACCAGCCGCCCGCCTGCATACCCGAATTACCGGCATAAAACGGCACGACACCAAAGTCGGCATAAACATCTTCCCACATCTTCTGCCCGCCACCAAAACGCAGCCATGCCGAAAGTTCCCATGCCGTCAGGCCAAAGGGAATGGTGGAGAAGAAATTAAGAACCGGGTTTTTACCCTGCCAGTAATACGGGGTGCCGTGGGCCATTTCAACCACGCCCTGTTCAACCGCATCCATGCATTCAAACGGTGGCACCAGTTCACCCGCACCATAAACCGTGATCGACAGGCGATCATTGCTCATTTCCTTGACCATGGCGGCGAATTTTTCGGCATTGGTACCAAGGCCCGGCGTGCCCTTGGGCCACGGCATAACCATACGCCATTTCAAATTTTCCTGTGCCGATGCAATGGCAGGTGCGGCGGCCGTCGCGGCAAGCGCGCCCGCGCCCAGACTGGCACCCTTCAAAAACTGACGACGTTTCATCCTGATTTCCCCTAACCTGTTCTTATTCTGGCGGTTTATTGCAAAATTTTGCGAACGAAGGGTGGATTTTGGCGAATTTCATCAGCAAATACCACCATTTTTCCAAGTTGCTGAAAATGACTGTTTTTTCGTCGTAAATCTGAACTGACGGCAGCCACATTTACATCAAAAAATCGACTGATCATCCCTCTGTCCGACGGGCTGATACTGTTTTCCAAGCCCCAACATCGCCCCACTCCAAACGGCTAAAATTTCATGCTTTCCGTATAGTATATTTCTATCTTACATTGATTGGCATATTATAATACAATTGAAAATATTATAATTGGCTAAATACAAGGACAACCGGGCATTTTTGTTTTTACAACAAATCCAATTACAACAGAGTGGCGCTCGCCAAACCTGCAAATGCAGAAAAATACATCCTTTAGTTCTTATTCACGAACGCACCACACTCAAATAAACAGCAGAAAAAAATGAAGTCCCACACTAAAGTATAGTTAAATTGTTTCCTGGAAAGACCAATCTCAAATTTTACAAATATAATCACCGACCTTGGCGTCGGCATTGTTTCAGCTGCAACAAGATGGGGTCAGGATGCCTGCAGAACTGGATCGGCGTATTGCTTTTGTGGATTTTAATGAAAAGAAGCGTAGCCATTTACGAGAGGTTTGGCCACTGATTGAAAAAAATCTGCCTGCCATGCTTGATACCTTTTACAAAAAGATCATGGCACGGCCTGACCTGGCAGCGATCATCGGTGACACCAGCCGCATCGATGGTTTAAAGCGTGCGCAAAGCAATCACTGGAAAACACTTTTCCGCGGTGATTTCGACGACCATTATTTTGAAGAAGTACGTCGTATCGGTCGCGCGCACGAAAAAATCGGTCTGACACCGGAAGCCTATGTATCAGGATACAATTTTATCCTTGGTTTGATGATTTCCTTATTGCATGAAACCTTTCGCAAACGCCGCGATCTTGGCGAAATGATCGCTGCGGCATCTACTGCCGTGGTCATTGACATGGAAATGGCGATTACAATTTACTACGAAGAAACCCGCAACACCTATCAACGCCGCCTTGGCGAAATGTCTGACGATTTTCAAACCACCGTGTCAAAGGTCGTTACGGCACTTGCAAGCAGTGCAGGCGATATGTCTCATGCGGCGGAAGCCCTGGTCGATAGTGTGCAGCAGACCCGCGACCAGACCAATGGTGCCCGGGATGCTGCCGAGCTTTCCGCAGAAAACGCCGCCACCGTCGCAGGTGCTGCCGAGGAACTTGATAGTTCCATTCGTGAAATATCAAGTCAGGTCAGCCGGGCTTCAACCATTTCACAAGAGGTAGAAGGAGCAGTTAGGGCCACCTCCGACACCATCGGCATTCTTGATGCGACAGCCCAGGAAATTGGCACAGTTGTAGATTTGATCGATAAAATTGCCAGCCAGACCAACCTGCTGGCCCTTAATGCCACGATCGAGGCAGCCCGCGCCGGTGACGCTGGCAAAGGGTTTGCCGTTGTGGCAAGCGAGGTCAAGAACCTGGCCAACCAGACAGCCAAAGCAACAGGGGATATCACCGCGCAAATCAACGCCGTACAGGAAACAACACACCGGGCCGTTGATGCAATTCAGGGCGTTACCGGGCAGATCGGCAAAATCGTTGAATCCGTCGCCGCCATTTCCGCCGCAGTCGAACAACAGGCCGCTGCAACCGGCGATATCAGCAACAATATCAACGGCGTTTCCAGTGCCAATCGTAATGTTAATTCCAGCCTTGGCAATGTCGGCACCACCGCAGACCATACCGGGTCTGTCGCCGAAGAAGTCCTGACTGTGTCCAAAGCACTTCGCAGCCATGCCAACACGCTACGTCAGGATGTCGACAACTTCATTAAACGACTTTCTGCGGGTTAACACAGTTCGCGATAACATCGGGCCTGAATAGCTCGCTTCGTCACAATCATTTCCGGGCCAGGGGGCATATGTGCCCCCGCCATACCACCCCGTCCCTGGCCATATAAAATGTACATTTTTCCGTACTGCATCCAGACAGATCAACCCGGTTATCTTTCGCGGGCTTCAGACGGGGAAATGCCAAAGACCCTTTTAAAGGCGGTCGAAAAATTGGCAGGCGATGAATAACCGGCAAGAAAGGCCGCCTGCCCGATGGTCAGGCCATCCTTGTCCATCGCATCACGTGCCGCTTGCAGGCGGGTTTCGCGCATGAAATCCATTACAGTTGTGCCATAGGCCGTTTTGAATATGCGTTGCAATCGCGCGATGCTCATATTCATTGTCGCGGCAAGATCACGTAGATTAAGCCCCGTCGTGATATGTTGCAAAATATGGTCGCGGATATCCTGCGCCTTGTCCGATACATCAACCGAAATCGCCTTGCAATTTTGATCAATCCGGGGTGGTGTCATCACCGATCGCAGGGCCTCGCCAAAAATTTCCAGCCCCCGGCTTTCAATGTAAATTTCACGAAACAGCGGTAATTCAATCGGCGGATATAACATTTGCTCGGCCAACGCTATGGCACGTCGCGATGGTTGCCAGCGCACCGGGCCATGATCACCGTATAAAAACGCGCGCGCGGCCTCCTGCCCGGCATCATTTCCCAGACTTTTTGCAATCCAGTCAAACCGGGCGGTCACCATCACCTTACGCACCCGATTATGTTTGGGAATACGTCGTGTCAGCTTGGCGGGCTGTTTAAGTGCCCATAAATAACCAACAACGCCCTGCCGCGCGTCAAAGTCAAACGGTGTATCGTCAAACGCCCCCTCGACCTGACCATCAACAACAATAGCGACAGTAACCGCAGGGCGCACCTGATTGGAAATTTCAAAGTCCCGCATCGCGACTGTATCGGTGGTGTGAACCATAAAATGCGACGGTGCCCGGTCATTTACCAATCGTCCCTTAAGCACCGTATCCTCGGGCAAAAGAGCATCATCTGCGCCACTTACATGGCGGCTTTGTCCGCCATTTTGCCACAACGTGGCAGCGGTGATGTTGTCACGGTCCAATGGGGTCCGGCGCAGCGCTGATTGTTCTGGCATTTTTGGCGTCGTCATTTCCGTCATTTCCGTCTTTCCCTGTTCACCGCCCTGCAAACGACGCGCCGCCGTTTTCGCAGATAGAAGCGATGATTTTGCAAATGCCTATGTGCTGGCGACGATCTGCAAAAATTAATATTAACAATCATTCGCATTTGGTAAAGACTAATCATCGATTGAGGGACCATATTATGCCGCAGCACCATTTTCCGTTGCTGTTTACCCAAAACATGCAGGTTTCGCGCTGGCTTCGTACATCTTTGCTAACCGGTGTTGCTTTGGCTGCGCTGCCTGCCAGCGCGTTTGCCCAGGATACAATCACCCGGGATAGCGACGCCGCAACCCTGGACCCGATAACGATTTCATCAAACCGCGAGCGCACAGCACCGCCCCTGCCCGGTGGCATTACCCTTGATAATGAGGCACTTGACAGAATTGCACCACGCACCCTGAAAGATGTCTTTTCGGGCGATGCTGCAGTCAATGTCGGCGGAGCCAGCCCGGTTACGCAAAAAACCTATGTTCAGGGCATCGAAGACACCAAACTCAACGTCACCATTGATGGCACCCGACAAAACAATTCCAGTTATCATCACCTTGGCACCACGGTGATGGACCCGGGCATGTTAAAAAAGGTCGATGTTGAAACCGGCGTTGCCCCGGCCGATAGCGGCCCTGGCGCACTTGGTGGTTCTATTGCCTATGAAACCCGAGATGCCCGCGACATTCTGGAACCCGGCGAAAATTTTGGCGGCTATGGCAAAATCGCCTATGACACCAATTCCCGGGGATTTAGTGAATGGCTAACCATGGCCGGGCGCACCGATAAGGTCGAAGCGCTGGCCTATGTGCAAAACAATAACACCAACAATTACCGCGATGGCAATGACGACAAGGTAGACGGAACCGCCAACGGCAGTGAAAACGGTTTGGGCAAATTTGCCATTAACGGGCAAGACGGCGAACGGTTTGAAGCCTTTGCCAGCCACCTGGAAGATGAAGGTGTGCGCCCGTCGCGACCCAACTTTGGTGCGCTGACCAGCGGACAGGGTGCACAGTGGATTTCATACAAAAAAACCGCCATGGGCGTTTCCTATGTTGATGAAATGCCCAATGGTCAGTTCGACCCGGAATTATCGCTCAATTACAGCAAATCGGAACTCGACGTGCCCAACCTGCAAAACGGGCCAAATTTCTTTCATACCAATTCAGAAATCGAAACAGTAAATGGCAAGGCTGCCAACAATTTTGATGTTGGAATGGGCAAGGTTAATACCGGAATTGATTTTTACCATGATGAAGCCACAGGTACCCATAACAACGGCACCCGTGCCGGTAGCTATACTGAAAAATCAACCAATATCGGCATATTTTCGCAAGCACGGCTGGACCTGACAGACCGCTGGCGCACATCGTTTGGCGGGCGATTTGACCGGCAGTGGTTTACCGGTATCGACGGCAGCGAGTTTGATGAACAGGGCCTGTCTGGCAACGCGAATACCGAATACGATATTCTGTCAAACACCACAATTTATGGCGGCGTCGGCACGGCATTTGGTGGTTTACCGGTTGGGGAATCCAGCATTTATAACTTTTCCGGTGTTTGGGATTATACCGGTTTTGCGCCATCGCGGTCGTTTAACTATAAGGCAGGTTCACGGGTCACGTTTGATCGCCTGACCCTTGATGGCAACGTGTTTTACAATCGTATCGAACGATCACACGACCTGTCTGATACAGACCGCCAAACCACCGTCGATCTTGTCACACGCGGCATTAATCTGTCTGGCACCTATCAATTCGACACGGCCTATATCCGGGCGACCTATACCCATACCATTGTCCGCGCAGACGGTGCCCCGCCCGTTAGCACGGCATCAGCATGGCAAGGTGTTTTGCTAGGCGACATCATAACAGTTGATGCAGGCAAGGAATGGCATGAACTGGGCCTGCGCGCGGGTATGTCATCTGAACTGGCGCTGAAAAATGATGACCCGGAAAAATACGGTGCCGAACCGATCGACACCTATTTTGTTGCCAACCTGTACGGTGAATGGACACCCGATACGCTGTCACAGGCCGTTACCTTGCGGATTGATGCCAACAACATTTTTAACCGCGCCTATACCGACCGTACCACCACCGGATACGACAGCATTCGTACCGAACCCTATATGGACCCGGGCCGCAGTTTTGTGCTGTCGGCCAAGGTTAAGTTCTAACCCGATCCACCATACCGGCACACAAAGGGCGGCTCTTTTACAGGGGCGCCCGTTTGTGCGTTTTGCCCTGCCCCACATCACCACGCGGATTTGACCATGAAAAACATTCTGCAATCCATCGCCCTGGCCGCCACGTTATTTGGCTTTGCTCACACATCATCACAGGCCGCCGATGCGCCACAAAAACAGGTTACCCTGACCGACGTTGCCGGGCATGAAGTGACCGTCAATGTCCCGGTTAAATATATGATTTTGGGCGAAGGTCGCTTTTTACCCAGCATCGGTATTCTTGACACAGAAAACCCGGTCCGCTGGATTGCAGGTATGATGGGCGAGTTTAAAAACCTGGACCCGGCCACCTATGCCCAATATCAGGCAAAATTCCCCGCCATTGACGATATTCCGCTTATCGGCAGTAGTGGCGAGGAATCCTTTAACCTTGAAAAAGCAATTTCGCTGCATCCGGATGTTGCCGTATTTGGCCTTACAGGTGGCCACGGCCCCAGCGCGCGCAACAAACAGATTTTTGATACCCTTGCCGCTGCCAATATTCCCGTTGTCGCGATTGATTTTCGACAGGACCCACTGGTCAATACCCCTAAAAGCGTTCGCCTGCTTGGCACCTTAATGGGCAAGGAACAGCAGGCAGAAAACTTTCTGGCATTTTACGCCGATGGTTTGGCCAAAGTGCATCAAAAACTGACCCAGGTAAAAAACCGTCCGACGGTATTTATGGAAAGCCGCGTTGGCCTGGACCAAACCTGTTGCGAAGCAATGGGCAACCAGATGATGGGGCGTTTCATTGACTGGGCCGGCGGCACCAACATTTTCGGTGAAATTATTCCTGGTACCCATGGCACTGTAACAATCGAACAATTGCTGGTCAGCCAGCCGGATTACTATATTGCCACCGCCATCGGCTCGGCCAATGTTAATAATAACGGCAACCGCATCATTCTTGGTGCAATGGCAAACCCGGAACAGGCCGCAGCATCGCTGCGCCACACCACCGGGCGCGTTGGCATGCAGGAATTAAGTGCCATCAATAACGACCATTTATATTCAATCTGGCATCATTTCTATAACACACCAATGAATGTTGCCGCTGTGCAGCAAATGGCCAAATGGTTCCACCCCGACCTGTTCACAGATCTAGACCCACACGCCACCCTGCAAACCTATTTTGACCGGTTCCAGCCGGTTGCCCTGAATGGTACCTACTGGACCGGCATGACCGCACGGGACGCGGCCCAATGAACCACCCGATACATCCGGTACATCAACAAAACGTTGCCGAACATCGCCCCCCGGCGGGGAAACAACCCGATACCCCGGCTATCCCACCCAAAACAGGTACGTTATCGGCACAATATCGCCATTTCATTCTACGCCGTGTCATCTGGCTATCGGTATTGCTGGCGGCATTGCTGGTATCGGTCGTGGTCAATATCATGACCGGCCCGGCGCTGCTTTCTGCTGGCGATGTAATTGGCGGGTTGATTGACCCCGCCAGTCTCGACCCTGCCACCCATGTGATTATTTACAATGTTCGCCGCCCTTTGCCCTAATGGCCGTTGTTATTGGTGCAGCCCTGGGGCTGGCGGGGGCAGAAATGCAAACCGTGCTGAACAACCCGCTGGCAAGCCCGTCTACATTGGGCATCATGCATGCGGCAACCCTTGGCGCGTCCCTGGCGATTGTCTTTAATCTAGGCTTTGGTTTGCCTGAAAACTACGCTGTGCCCATCTGTGCCTTTGCCGGGGCCATCATTGCATTGGGCGCGATCCAGTTTTTAGCCAAGGCATATGGGGCCAGTGTGGATACTATTGTGCTGTTTGGCATTGCGCTGGTTTTTGCCCTGAACGCGTTAGTGTCCCTCATTCAGTTTGTTGCAAATAGCGACAGCCTGCAACAGATCGTGTTCTGGACAATGGGTAGTCTGGCCCGCGCCAGTTGGGAGAAAATCATTATTGTTTTGGTTGTTCTGCTCACCTGTCTGCCACTTGCCATGCGCCATGTCTGGAAAATGACAGCCCTTCGCGGTGGCGAAGACTATGCCCGCAGCTTTGGGGTGCCGGTCGAACGCCTGCGATTGCTGGTTTTACTGCGTGTCAGCATTTTAACTGCCGTTGCCGTAGCCTTCACCGGGGTTATCGGCTTTGTCGGGCTGGTCGGGCCGCATATTTCGCGACTGGCCTTTGGCGAGGATCACAGGTTTTACATCCCCGGCAGCGTTCTGGCGGGGGCGTTCATCTTGTCGATGGCATCGCTTGTCAGCAAACATATCGTGCCGGGGATTTTAATTCCCGATGGCATCGTTACCGCCCTGATCGGCATTCCGCTGTTTCTGGCGTTGTTGTTATCGCAAAAACGGCGGGGGTAATGGTGCCATGACGGAACTGATTATAGATGATTTGTCGATTGCCTATGGCAACAAACAGGTTTTATCGCACATTGCATTGCCTGCCTTTGCGCCTGGCACCCTGGTTGGGGTACTTGGCCCCAACGGGGTTGGCAAATCCAGCTTTCTACGTGCCCTTGCCGGGTTAAACACATATACAGGTTCAGCCAAACTAAACGGTATTGAAATTAACCGCATGGCGCATCAAACCCGCGCCCGACACATTGGCTATCTACCGCAAACCTTGCCACAGGGCACCAGCCTTGTTGCCTACGAGGCGGTTTTATCAGCTTGCCGTGCGGTGCGCACTGACCTGCTCCATAACGCGGCCCAGGCATTGGTCGAGGCGACGTTTGAACAGCTTGGTATTACCAGCCTGGCGTTTCAGGCCTTAAATCAGATGTCGGGCGGACAAAGACAAATGGTGGGGCTGGCACAGGTTATTGTACGCGCGCCCGACATCATGCTGCTGGACGAGCCCACCAGCGCACTTGATTTACGCTGGCAGCTTCGGGTGCTTGATGTAGTGCGTCGCATTGCCCGCCAGCAACAGGGCCTTGCGCTGATGGCGCTACACGATATCAATTTGGCCTTACGACACTGCGACCATATCGTTTTGTTTGGCAATGGCGCGGTTCTGGCCAGTGATACAGCACAAACCATCATGACACCCGAACGCCTGCATGATGCCTATCAGGTGGATGGCAGGATTGAATATTGTTCGCGTGGCACGCCCTTTGTCATTGTCGACAGCCTGTCCTGTGCAACCAGCCCCCCGCAGGAGAATTGATGTTTCACACCACAGGTAAAGTTAAAACCGACCACGGGGACAAATACCTGCAACAGCTTTGCAAACATTTTGCCCACAAGGTGCCCGTAACGTTTAACACCACGACAGGCGATGTCAGCTTTCCAACCGGCCCCTGCCAGATCATCGCGTCGAAGGGCGGTTTAACCTTTATCGGGCAATCGGCAACGCCCGAAGGTATCAATCGCATGAAGGCAGTGATCATTGACCATCTTGATCGCTTTGCCTGGCGCGAAACCCTTGACTATCACTGGCAAGAGCACGCCGATGATACCGCCCCCTGACAGGATGGCACTCTAATCGCTCATAAAAAACGGCCCGGCAAATTGTTGCCGGGCCGTTTTTAGTTGTTGCGGCATACGTACAAAAATGTTCAACGCAAATCGTAAATTAGCGGCACCCGCAATGTCATGCGCTCCAAATCAAGATCATCAGGGAACGGTGGAAACCGTTTGACCCGTTCGATCATTTTTTCAGTTGCACGATCCAGCAGGCGATTGCCGCTTTCCTGCACCATTTTAATCGACGAAACCGAGCCATCGCGTTCAATTACCAGCAACACCATGTTGCGGCCCTCGATACCGCGTCTGCGCGCGGCTGACGGATATTCACGATAACGCATCAGGGTTTGCACAACGGACGACTGATAATCGACAAACTTTGCCTTGCTTAACGCAGCCCCCCCACCACTGCCAGATGCCGAACTGGCAGCCTGGCTTTTGGTTTTGGTACCGGTGGTGCCCTCGGCCTTTTGCGAATTAAACTGTGCGCCCTGTGTGGGTCGTGTATCCGTCACCGGTTGCGGCACTTCTTTTGCGGGTGCGGGTGTCGGTTTTGGTTTTGTCACAGGTTCAGACTTGGCTACCGGTTTCGGCTTGGGCTTCACCGGCGGCTTGGGCTTTGCTTTGGGGGGAACAACTGCTGCAAGTTCCGGTTTTGGCTCCGGCTTGATCTCCGGTTCTTTTACCGGCTCGGGAATTGGCTCAGGCACCGGTTCCGGTTTCACTTCGGGAACCGGTTCAGGTTCCGGCTCTGGCTCGATCACAGGCTCTGGAACCACTTCAGGTTCCGGCTCGGCTTCGGGTTCCGGTTCCACGACAGGTTCTGGCACCGGTTCCGGCTCGCTCGTTTCAGGGGCCGGTTGTGCGTCTTCCTCGCCTTTGCGGTTATCAACGTCGGCGCTGGCACTTTCGTCGGGGTCACTGTCTTCACCGCTGGTGGCCTGACCAGCCCCCAGCGAAATACTAACACTTTGCACAGCACCCGCCCCGCCCCAGCCGGACGGTTCAGGCACGGGGGTTGCCAACACAACACCCCCTGCCAGCACCATCCCGGTCATCGCGGTGGCGATTAAAAAGTCACTTCGCTTGGACATCGAACTTCCGTTAATCCTGCGCTTCTACGGCTGTCATTAATTGAACCTTGTCGACACCCAGTTCCTGTAGGCGCTTTAACAATGCGACGACCATCTGCCCGTCGGTTTCCCGATCAGCACGAATTTCGATCGGATGATCCTGAAAGTTGGCTGGCAACAAGCTGGTAATATCGGCCAGTGGGCCCCGGCTGTCATCCACACCAAGCTCGCCGGTTTTATCCACCCACAAAACAACGGTTTCGTCATCTTTTTCGCTAGCATCTGCACTGGCGGGCGGATTAACATCAAACGGTCCCAGTTTTTGCAAACTGCCCGCAATCATAAAAAAGATCAGCAGCAAAAACACAATGTTGATCAACGGCAACATTGGTTCCTGGCCCATGGTGTCATCGGTGATTTGAATACGCCGTTTCATTGCTCGATCAAATCCACATTATGAATACCACCCCGGCCCAGCACATCCATCACATGCACCAGAAGCTGTAATTTGGCACCGTTCACCGGCTGCAAATGCACCTGGGCACCGGCATAATCCGTCTTTAAACGCGCGGCCAGGTTATCAAGCGGCACGGCATCACCATTCAGGGTGACTGCCCCGGAACCATCAATCCGCACCAGTGCTGGCGGATTATCTGCCGGGCTATTGGCCGATTTATCCTGTACCGAAACCGACATCTCATATCCGCGCCAGTCAAGAAAACTTGACGCCAGCATGAAAAACACCAGCAGGATAAACACAACATCAATCAACGGCGTCAGCCCGATAACAGGCGACGGACTGCGATAGCGCGAACGAAACTGCATAGTTTTATTCCGCAGCGTGACGTAAACGCGTGATATTGGCCGCTTCGCGGGCATCACGCCCGGCCAATTCGCCGCGATTGACAATCAGGGTACAAACTTCTTCGGTAATGGCGGCCGCACGGCTGATAATGCCCTGCATCCACATATGAACGGCCGTTGCCGGAATCGCCACAACCAAGCCAATAGCCGTTGTTAACAATGCCAGCCAGATCCCGCCGGAAAGAACCGACGGGTCAATCCGGCTGCCGGCCCCCTCCATTTGCTGAAACGCATTGATCATGCCCATCACAGTGCCCAAAAGCCCCAAAAGCGGGCTTAACACCGCAATGGCCGCCATCAGGCGCAAACCACCATTAAGACCGTCGATTTCCTTATGTGCGCGCGATGCAATCAAATCCGATGCCGATTCACGGCTATCGCCATCGCCCACCGGCAAGGACATGCCAAACCGGCCAATTTCAGCGGCCGGATGACGGCGGCGGGCCAGCAAGGCCGCAGCCTTTTGGTCATCGCCAGCTACCAGATGACGCTCTAGCTCGCTCACAAAACCATCGGCAAATAGCCCGCGGCGAATGAAACCAACCATTTTATAGAAAAACATCATCAACCCGACCAGCGCCATCGCCGCCAGTACCCAACCCACAATGCCCGCGCGGTCCACCAGATCAAATACCGGCAAAGATGCAATTACATCAGGCACCCAGCCCGAATGAGCAACGGTTGTTCCTCCTTGCAAGGCAGCATCGGCCATCTGGTCAGCGTTCATTGCCCCGTCAACAGCCCCTTGTGTCAACGTGGCCGGGTCTACAACACCGCCACCCTGCGTCGCTTGTGCCACAGTGTCAACGGCTCCTGCGCCACCAGAGGCAGCGGCTTGCACACTATCGGTTACGGCGGGAACAATATTGTCTGGCATGGGACTTCCGATCCTGATCACACAGTACAGCGCATGCGCTGCATATTCGCTATTGAAAATGATTTGCATTCATTACTGCAAATGCCTCTGCGATGCAATCTTAACTGTGTATCGACACTATCAGAACAGCTACATTTTTTGCAACGCACCATCACCCTTTACTCCCCGTCAGACCGGCAGTCTATGAAAATGCCTTAGGAAAGTTTGGTCAGGTGCGCCATGTCGCGCGGTTTGTGAAGCGATCGGCAAATGCTTAATAGGCCGCCCCGCCGACCAGGCATGATTGATCAGTTTCGATTAATAATGTTGGCGTCATCTGACGGCAGAAAATACGGAAAAAAAAATAAACCCCCGAAACCGAAAGGTTTCAGGGGTTTATTGGTGAGCCCGACAGGATTCGAACCTGTGGCCAATTGATTAAAAGTCAATTGCTCTACCAACTGAGCTACGGGCCCAACGTCTTGGTGAGCGGCGTTTTAAAGCGGGATCACCGATGGGTCAAGCCCTGATTTTGATAAAATTTCAATTTAGGTGAATATCATTTTTCAGGACCACCATTCGGACCCAAAACCACGCTGGCGGCTGAAAAAAATAAACCCCCGAAACCGGAAGGTTTCAGGGGTTTATTGGTGAGCCCGACAGGATTCGAACCTGTGGCCAATTGATTAAAAGTCAATTGCTCTACCAACTGAGCTACGGGCCCAACGTCTTGGTGAGCGGCGTTTTAAAGCGGGATCACCGATGGGTCAAGCCCTGATTTTGATAAAATTTCAATTTAGGTGAATATCATTTTTCAGGACCACCATTCGGACCCAAAACCACGCTGGCGGCTGAAAAAAATAAACCCCCGAAACCGGAAGGTTTCAGGGGTTTATTGGTGAGCCCGACAGGATTCGAACCTGTGGCCAATTGATTAAAAGTCAATTGCTCTACCAACTGAGCTACGGGCCCACAACGTTGTTGAACGGCGTTTTAAAGGGATGCCCCCACCCGGTCAACCTTTCATTTGCCGTTTTCTGACAGTTTTTTCACATTCGTTGAATTTTAGGCCCAAAAAGCAGAAAGCCGCCCCAAATGAGGCGGCTTTCGATTGAATTTGTGTGACCAAATTCGCGCTTATTGCGCGTCAGCAGCAATTTGCATTTTAACAATCTTGTCGGGGTCTGCAACGCGGCCATTGGCCCAGGGCGCACCCTTTTTGATGTTATCAACATATTCCATGCCTGAAACCACCTGGCCCCAGATTGTATATTGACCATCAAGATGCGGGGCATCGGCAAAGCAGATGAAAAATTGCGAATCAGCACTGTTCGGGTCGGCAGCACGGGCCATTGAAACGGTTCCGCGCCCGTGATGCGCATCAGAAAATTCCGCCGGCAGTTTTTGGCCCGATCCACCGGTGCCGTCCCCTTTGGGATCACCGGCCTGGGCCATAAAACCGTCAATCACACGATGGAAAACCAGCCCATCGTAAAACCCGTCCCGTACCAGTTCCTTAATCCGGGCAACGGTTTTCGGTGCCAGGTCCGGGCGCATCTGAATAACAACACGGCCGTCCTTAAGATCAAGATAAAGGGTGTTTTCAGGGTCAAGCGTGGCCGCATCCGTCGTCTGCGCGTGTGCTGCGCCGATTCCACCGTTCGACATGGTAAAGATTCCCAAAGAAAGAATAACAAGAGAAAGAAAACGAAGCAGACGCATGACTTTATGCAACCTATTCCTTTTCTTGCGCCAGCTTTGCTTGCAAAGCCTGCAACACGTTGGCTGGCACAAATTCGGTTACGGAACCGCCCAACCGGGCGATTTCCTTGACAAAACGCGACGACACAAACTGTTGTTTGTCCGACGCCATAAGAAACACGGTTTCAATATCCGGTGCCAGGCGCGCATTCATGCCTGCCATCTGGAATTCATATTCAAAGTCCGAAACCGCACGCAACCCGCGCACGATCACGGATGACTGGTTTTCCTTGGCAAAATGCATCAAAAGCGAGCCAAAAGGTTTAACCTCGGTGCGGGCGGCAACTTCGCCCCCCGCAGCTTTCAAGGATTCGCGCACCAGTTCACAACGTTCTTCGACCGAAAACATCGGCCCTTTGCCCGCATTGACAGCAACACCCACAATCAGGCGGTCAACAATGCGGGTGGCCCGACGAATAATATCCATATGGCCCTGTGTAACCGGGTCGAACGTGCCGGGATAAATCCCGACACGATTAGGATCGATTGTCGTATGTGCCATCGGTCCCTTTCCAGTTACCCGTTTATAGAACCATCAGTGTCATCACCAGCATTGCCGTCACTGTCACCGGCATTCCCGGTTTCATCGTCAACATCTGGCAAAACAACGGTTTCATCGGCAGCAATCACGGTTTCGCCTTCAACGCCTTCTTCATCATCCCCGGCGGTTTCGCCAAGGTTGCTAAGGCGTTCAACAGCAACAACCTGTTCGTCTTCGGCAGTACGGAACAGGGTAACACCCTGCGTTTTCCGCCCGGCAATACGAATATCATGGGTGGGCATCCGAATGACCTTGCCACCATTGGTGACCATCATCAACTCGTCACCTTCCTCGATCACGAAGGATGCCGCAACCAGACCATTTCGTTCAGACATGTCGATATTGGCAAAGCCCTGACCGCCACGCCCGGTCACCCGGTATTCATAAGATGAAGTCCGCTTGCCATAGCCGTTTTCGGTCACCGACAGAATAAGCTGATCACCCGACAGCAATTCGTCATAACGTTCCTGGCTCAGCACTTCGAGCGGCAGCGCGTCATCAACACCGAGTTCTTCACGACGCAGCTTGCTGGCAATCGACAGATATTCGCTGCGTTCTTCCATGCTGGCATGTGAGCCCCACAAAACCGACATCGCAATAACGTCATCACCGTCAGCCAGACGAATACCGCGCACACCCACCGAATTACGACCGGTAAACACACGCACATCAGCCACCCGGAAACGAATGCATTTGCCCTGACGTGTGGTCAGGAAAATATCATCCTCATCCGTGCAGGTTTGAACGGCAATCAGGCTGTCGCCCCGGTCTTCTTCCAGCTTCATGGCGATTTTGCCATTTGCCTTCACATTCACAAAGTCTGCCAGGCTGTTACGCCGCACGTTACCGGTCGAGGTGGCAAACATAATGTGCAGGTTTGGCCATTCTTCTTCGTCAGGCAACGGCAGAACGGTGGTGATATGTTCGCCCTCGGACAAAGGCAGCAAGTTAACCAGGGCCTTGCCGCGCGATTGCGGCGTGCCCAGCGGCAACCGCCAAACCTTCATTTTATAGACCATACCCAGCGAGCTAAAGAACAACACCGGGGTATGGGTATTGGCCACGAACAACTTGGAAACAAAGTCCTCCTCGCGGGTGGCCATGCCCGAACGGCCCTTGCCGCCACGACGCTGCGCACGATAGGTCGATAACGGCACACGCTGGATATAACCGGTGTGCGATACCGTAACCACCATGTCTTCGCGAGCGATCAGGTCTTCAATGTCGTGCTCAAAATCGCCTTCGATAATTTCTGAACGGCGCGGATCGGCAAATTCATTGCGCATTTCCGTGAGTTCGTCTTTCAGAATGGTCAGCTTGCGTTCGCGTGACCCCAGAATATCGAGGAAGTCTTTGATCTTTTCGCCAAGTTCGGTCAATTCACCAGCGATTTTGTCGCGTTCCAGACCGGTCAGGCGATGCAGACGCAGCTCCAGAATGGCGCGTGCCTGGGCTTCGGACAAACGGTAATTACCGTCTTCCGATCCCACCTGATGCGGGTCGGCAATCAGTTCGATCAACGGAACAATATCACCGGCAGGCCAGCTTTTTGCCATCAACTGTTCGCGGGCAATTGCCGGGTCTGCTGCGTTGCGAATCAGACGAATAACGTCGTCGATATTGGCAACAGCAATGCCAAGACCCACCACCACATGGGCGCGATCACGTGCTTTTTTCAGCAAATGAATGGTACGCCGTGTAATCACTTCTTCACGGAATTCGACAAACGCCTGAATAATTTCTTTCAGGTTCATCAGTTCCGGCTTGCCCCGGTTAAGGGCCAGCATGTTAACGCCAAACGATGTTTGCAACGCCGTAAAGCGGAACAACTGGTTCAAAACCACATCGGCAACCGCATCACGCTTAAGCTCGATCACCATCCGCACACCGGAACGGTCCGACTCATCACGAAGGTCGGAAATTCCTTCCAGCTTTTTATCGCGCACCAGATCGGCGATTTTTTCCATCAATGTGGCCTTGTTCACCTGATAGGGAACTTCGGTAACAATAATGGCTTCGCGGTTGGCACGGATTTCTTCAAAATGGGTGCGTGCACGCATCACAACCGAACCACGCCCGGTACGGAATGCGGAATGAATGCCTGAACGGCCAAGAATAAGCCCGCCGGTGGGAAAATCCGGGCCGGAAACAAATTCCATCAACCCTTCAACCGTAATATCGGGGTTATCAATGACCGCCATGCAGCCATCAATCACTTCACCCAGGTTATGGGGCGGAATGTTGGTTGCCATGCCCACCGCAATACCACCAGCCCCGTTGACCAGCATATTGGGATAACGCGCCGGTAACACCGACGGCTCCTTGGTGGTTTCGTCATAGTTGGCCTTGAAATCGATGGTATCCTTGTCGATATCATCGAGCAGGAAGTGGGCGGCCTTGGCCAGGCGGGCTTCGGTGTAACGCATGGCGGCGGCTTTATCGCCATCCATCGAGCCAAAGTTACCCTGCCCGTCAATTTGTTGCAGGCGCATGGAAAAATGCTGCGCCATACGGACCATGGCATCGTAAATCGCACTATCGCCATGCGGGTGATATTTACCCATTACGTCCCCGACGACACGCGCCGATTTACGAAACGGTTTGTTCCAGTCAAAACCGTTTTCATGCATCGCATAAAGAATACGACGATGAACAGGTTTCAACCCGTCACGAACATCGGGCAACGCACGGCTCACGATCACGCTCATCGCGTAATCAAGATAACTGCGGCGCATTTCGCTTTCGATGGAAACCGGGAAAATATCGCGGTTGGCAGTGCTTGACACTTCGGAGGACAAAGGCCGTAACCTCTTAAACGCTTAATCAAAAAAGAATCAATGAGGCCTCCGTGCATCTGCACAGCAAGCCATTCAGCGCGGAAAGTATCAGGTTTACCGCGCACAAACAACATATGACGCAGCACCTTTTCTGCCAAATCATGACAGGCCGGGTTTTCAGTCCTTTTTTGTCATTACATGTACAATTGGCAGAGCATTTTTTCGCCCGCCAAAGCGGATATTGGCCGCCGCAATGCCCGCCAGAATGATCACCATCGCCAGCAATGTGCTGGGTGCCGGAATTTCACCCAGCACAACCAGACTAACCACCACCCCGACAGCCGGCACCAGATAGTTATTAAAGGCAACAAACCCCGCCCCTGCGCGCGCCACCATTAATAACAGCAAAAACATCGCAAGCCCGGTAGGCACCAGCCCCAGATAGATAATGGCAAGCGCCCCCTGTGCCGACCATGCCATCGCCCAGGGCTGGTCAACCAGCAAGGCAACCGGCGCAATTGACAGTGATGCAAAAGTTAAAATAACCGCAGCCGACCCGGCACGGGGTTGATCACGCAGGTTTCGCGCAATTAACGACGATACGGCGTAACAAATCGCCGCCATCAAAACCGCCAGTTGATAGGGCAAATCCCCTCCCAGCCCGCTCAGGGTTTCCGGCCCAACCAGAACAATCACCCCGCATGTCCCCAAAACAAGCCCCGCGACCTTGCCCGGCGTCAGTTTTTCATCCCGGGTCACAAAATGCCCCAGCACCACGGTTGTTAACGGCACAACAGACATCAAAATGGCGGCCAGACCGGCATTTATCCGGGTTTCCCCCATGCTAATCAGGAAAAACGGCACTGCATTTCCTAAAATACCGCACAAAAATGCCGATACCCAGGCGGCTTTCCCGCGCGGAAGGCCGCTTTGACGCAACAACACAATCAGCCATAAAACCACCGCACCCAGGGTAATGCGCCCTGCCGCAACAATCAGCGGTGAATAGGCGTGAACGCTCAGTTTGATAAAGGCAAATGAACTCCCCCACATCAGGGCCAGCAATATCAACAAAAAGTAATCAAGCAGTCCCGGACGTGTCATGTTTCCCGCCTATTATCGCCATAATCATTGGTGCATATGGCTTTGTTCCACACATCTATCCGGTGGGAACATTATCAAAGACTTTGCGTTACCGATTATCTTGAGAAAGATCAACAAAATAGAAACACATATTGTGCTACACAACTCAAAGACAGTGCAGGCCGAAGTGAAAAATGCCGGCGTTAGAAACTGTGATCCGATACAACCCTGGCATTAAATCAGGGACAGGTGCGCAATCGAGTTATTGATAATGATTGTCAATTGCGTTAAATAAGAACAGAGCAAAAAAACAGAGCGAGCAAGAAGATGAGCTATGTCGATCATGAACTGAGCATTGATGAAATGTTGGCAGACCCGATTGTACGGACTCTCATGGCCTATGACGGCATTACCGAAAAAGACGTGCGAAAAACACTGGCACAAGTGGCCGAGGCGCGTGAATTTGGTATGACACATTCTTCCAAACGCATGCAGCCCTCCCTTACCCAGGCATGGGCGCATCAATCCATGCCCGCCATCGCCCCAAAAACAGCAGCCTGAAAGCCCTTCCTGCCGTTTGAAAAAGCCGGAGCATAACCGGGTCAACAGCCGGCACATGATCCATCATCAATGCCGGAATGCGACATGCGCTGTCTGGCTTCATGGACGACATCCGTTATCCTGCACCAAAATCTTTGAATACAAAACGGACAATGCGGCACCAAATGGAACCGCATTGTCGACCTGTTCCCGACAGACTCGATAACCGCGATTTTTCGCAACGCCAATCGCCTGCGGCGTTTCTGAGCTGGGAAAAGGCCGACATGCACGCGCAGCTTGTCATTTTCGGTGTCACACGCCATTGAAACATGCTGTTTTGAGAGAATTGCCTGTTTTACAGGCACAATTACAACCATTCCATCATGCGCATTGATACGTATTGACAAAAACTGGCATCAACCAGCGATTTTGGTATACTTGCGATCATGACATCAATAGGCAGCATTCAAACCATACCAGGGAGCGGCGGCAAGATTGGCGAAGTTGTCGCCATGAATGGTCTTGCCAGCACCGAAAGCCAGGGAGCCTCCAGCGGGGGTACGTCCCAGGGTGGTTTGTTGCCGCGCCGCATGGCCGCTGTCTCGCTTGTTCCGATCACCAGCCCGGCCAGCAAACAATTGCCACCCGCAGCACCCGGCGCGACGCAAGGTCTGCGTGCGCAATCAGAGCAATCTGGCACATCTGACGGGACAACGCCGGCAGCCGGGGCACCCGCCCCAGCCCCCGTGGCGCAGGCCCGCCCTGCCCCGGCCATTTCAGCTGCCACCATTACCGTCGTCCAGCAGGTTGACCCGCGCAGCTTGCCGGGCAGCGGAGCAACCGCAACAGAACTACCTGGCTCGACCAAAGAAAACCCGTCTGAAACACCTCAAACCCGAGGCACACCTGCCCCTGATGGCGCCCCGGATACATTAAGTCCCGGCGCCCGGGACCATGTTCAACGCTTGCAAGATCGTGACGCCGCCGTGCGGGCCGAAGAGAACAGCCACAAGGCCCTGGCCGGCGCCAATGCCGGCATGATCAGCTATAACTACACCGTTGGCCCGGATGGACGCCTATATGCAGAAAGCGGGCATGTAACGATCCAGCCGCTTCGCGGCCTGACGGGCATCCAGGCAATTGCCAATCAGGTTGCCATCGGAAATGCAGCATCCGTTGGCACATCAACAGCCGATTTCTCCGCTCAGAACGGATCATCCGCAAATATAAGCCAAATGATAAGCCATCAGCAACAGACGGCCAGCCAGTCCTATAACCAGACCACGGCAATGCTGTTTAGCCAGCAGCAAAAAACATCCGGTCTGGTTGCCTGATTTTCTTTCTGATCATTGCGATTTAACCGATATCAAGGGCCGCCATTGACACCCGTAGCAGATGGCATGGAAGGGTTGTGACTAAACCACCCCTATGTCGTACCCTATTTGCTTGGCATTACCACCTGAGCGACATAAAAAACGCCCGCATAAGCAGGCGTTTTTTAGCAAACCTTAAAATGTTAAATTACAGGGACAGGCAGCGCAGACAAGCCACCCCCTTCATCCGACACCTTATTTGGCATAATGCCAATATACCGGATAGCCAGGATCAAACACCGTTACCAAACCCTCAGCCGTGTTGATTTTATCAGCAAAACTGGCAGGTTCATCCCGTTTTTCAAGGGTGATGCTCGCATCATTTACTGGCAAACCGTAAAAAGACGGGCCATTAAGCGAGGCAAAGGCTTCGAGCTTGTCGAGCGCATTTTCCTCTTCAAACACATGCGCCAGCAATTGCACCGTATTATTGGCGGTAAAAATACCGGCACAGCCACACGGGCTTTCCTTGCGGGCGTCGGTATGCGGGGCCGAATCCGTCCCCAGGAAAAAGCGCGCATCGCCCGATGTTGCCGCTTCGCGCAACGCCAACCTATGCTTTTCGCGCTTTGCCACTGGCAGGCAATAATAATGCGGGTGAATACCGCCCACCAAAATCGCATTGCGGTTAATGATCAGGTGGTGGGTGGTGATGGTGGCGGCAAAATTCGTGTCGTTCGACTTTACAAAATCAACACCATCCCGGGTGGTGATATGCTCCATAATAATGCGCAGTTCCGGCAAGCGCTTGCGCAGCGGGGCAAGAATGCGATCAATGAACACAGCTTCGCGATCAAAAATATCAATGTCAGCATCGGTGACTTCACCGTGAACACATAGCGGGATGCCCAGCTTTGCCATACGCTCAAGCACTGGCATCGCTTTTTCAAAGTCACGCACACCGCTGGCCGAATTGGTCGTCGCCCCGGCAGGATACAGCTTTAACGCCTGGATAACACCATCGCGATATGCCGCCTCGACATCATCGGGGTCGGTTCCTTCGGTCAAATACAGGGTCATTAACGGGGTAAATTCATGGCCGGCGGGGGTCGCCTCGACAATACGGTTGCGATAGGCAATGGCGTCATCGCGCGTCAGAACCGGCGGCACCAGATTGGGCATAATAATGGCACGACCAAAATGCGCGCTGGTTTCAGGCAGCACGGCACGCAACATATCGCCATCGCGCAAATGCAGGTGCCAGTCATCAGGACGACGGATAGTAACGCGGCTAGCTGACATGTGGGACCTCCTGAAAATACAAACACGTGCGCAATGGGGCCAACAGGCCCTGATTGGTGCAGGGGCCTTGAGTACCAGATCAACCATTTTTTGGGAATTGCAAACATTACCAGTCCGGTATTTTCGCGATGGAAAAGGCCGGAAAACGAAAAAGGCCAGGCTGTTAAGCCTGACCTTTTCACAATGGGGCGAATGATGGGGATCGAACCCACGACCTCCAGAGCCACAATCTT
>NZ_JFJZ01000055.1 GCF_002115825.1 Thalassospira sp. MCCC 1A01428
AAGGTTTGATATCAGCCGCACCCCGGTGCGTGATGCAATTCGCCGCCTTGAAAGTGACGGGCTTTTGATTCATGTGCCGCGCCACGGGGCCGTAATAAAGGAACTTGATCATCGCGAAGTGATCGAACTTTATGAAATCCGCGAGGTGCTCGAAGGTACCGCAGCACGTTATGCTGCGCGTCACGCATCAGAGCTGGAAATAGCCGAGCTTGAGGATTTAAACGAGCTGATGCTTAAAAACAGCCATGATCAGGTAAAGGTCGCTGAAATTAACCGGCTGTTTCACCAGGCGTTATATCGGTCTGCAAACAACCGTTATTTGATTGATGCGCTTAATTCCCTGTCAAATTCAATGGCGCTTTTGGGCGGCACAACGTTGCAATATGACGGGCGTCCACAAAGTGCATATGACGAACATAGCGAGATTGTTGAGAATATTCGCAATGGTAATGCCGATGCAGCGGATAGCGCTGCACGCCTTCATATTCGCAATGCGCAAAGATTGCGCATGAAACTGTTGCGCAACACCCAGCAAGATAATCCGCAATTGATGCCATAATATTGGTGCGGGCAATGAAGATGCTGTGTTTAAACGAGCATGCCAGTAGTTGACCAAGCAGGATTACCTTGGCGCATTTCCCGTTATGATTACGCGAGTTAAAATCGAAATCGTGTGCATCGGCTGAGATTTCGGTGTTTTTTTTGCGAAACTCAGGTTGGGTTGCGTATGGTCAGGGCTACATGACCTATGCGCACAGTTTGGACATAGGTCTTGTTTCAGGTTTCGCTATGTTCCTGGGAACCCCGGCAAAGGTCGGCTAACTTTTAGAATTATCCGCTAAAATCCGGGGGATAATTTTCGGTGTCATTGAATGTAGTTTTGTTAATTTTCGCAACTTCATGAACCGTAATGTCCGTCAATATTTTAATGGACCAGTTAACAAGAGGGTCGCTTTCCAGTCGTCTGGGCCAGATCATATAAAAAGTGACGGGTTGGAGTGCTAATGGCAGCTTGCGATGAACAAGATTGAAATGACGAATATGCGCCAGGGCGGTGACATATGGCATTGTCGTTACGTAGTTACTTTGCTCGAGTACAAAACCTGTAATGCCAAAACCCGACAGATAGGCTGAAAACGGCAATTGATAGCCGGTACGTTTCAGGGCTTCGTCAAAGTTCGTGCGCTGCTGAAACATATTTGAAAAAGCAAAAAAGCTGTATTCTTTCAAATGACACAGTTCAATTTGTTCGCGTGAAGCAAGTGGATGGTTTGGCGACATCACGGCAACACGGGTATCGGAAAATAAACGTTCGGCATTTATGCGTTTGGGAATGTCACGGAAAAGACCAATCGCTATATCGATCTGTTTGTTATCGATCTGGTCCGGGTCAAAGGCACCATGTACAGGATGCAACCGGGGAATAACCTCGGGTGCTTTTTCAGATAAAACACGCAACAACGGCCCGGCCAGCACTATTTCGAGATGTGCGCCGAGACCGATATTGATGACACCGGTCGCCTGGGCCGGGTTAAAACTTTCTGGCGCGTGAAAAGCGGCCTCAAGTGTTCCCAATGCTTCGCGAACTGTTGCGTGAAGTTCAAGGGCGCGCTCGGTTGGCTGAAATTGGCCCTGGTTCCATACAAGTAGCGGATCGGTAAATATCTCCCTTAATCGTGATAGATCCCGACTAACGCCAGGTTGTGTTTTGTTGAGCAACTGGGCTGATTCAGTCGCAGATCCCGTGCGCATCAAAACATCAAAAGTGACGAGCAAGTTCAGATCCATGCGGCGAAGGAAAGGCATCAGGTCTGCATTCACGAGCTTCTCCCATGGTTTTTTATCAATATACCAGTTTTGGTATAGTTCGTATTTATAATATTTATTCGCTATGGCCGATTTCATCTGCCACGCTTCTCAGGCCGGAAAAATGAAACTGTTTAAGGGAAACAGGAAGCAAACGGCAGGCCGAATGGTTTGCCAACATCCAGACGGGAGGAAAAATGAAAAATCGTTCCACAGCACTGACTGCAGTCTTTGCCACTGCCGCTGTTTTGATGGTAGCGCCTATGGCGCAGGCACAGGATGCCTTGAAATTAAAAATTCAAACTGCCGCAACAGCCAGTCATTTCAGCTTGCGTTATCTTAATGAAAACTGGACACCAAAACTTGCAGAAATGACTGAGGGGCGCATTACCATTGAATTGCTGCCAAACGGGGCGGTTGTCCCCCATCGTGATACCCCGGATGCCGTTTCAATGGGCATACTTGACGGCGATTATACGTCGGTCATGTATTTTGCCGGTCGGGACCCGGCCTTTGCCCTTATGGGGGATTTGACGGCCGGTTACGACAGTGCAGATCAGACACAGGCATTTTGTTCGATTGGCGGCGGACGAGAAATGCTGCAAAAGATCTATGACGAAGAAAACCTTGATGTTCACGTTGTCGGATGCGGGGCCTATTCCCGGGAATCTTTTGTCTCGAAAGTGCCTATTCGCGGTGTCGCCGATCTTAAAGGCAAGAAAATTCGGGCACCCGAAGGGTTGGCCTCTGCCGTCTTTAAGGCAGCCGGTGCGACGCCGGTAGCGATCCCGGGCTCTGAAGTCTACACCTCGTTGGAGAAAGGCATCATTGATGCGGCGGATAATTCCGCCTACTCAAATGATAAAGCTAATGGAATGCACGATATTGCAAAATATCCGATCTTCCCTGGCATTCATTCAACGCCTTTTCAACAGTTTACAATTTCCAATTCTGTGTGGGACGGCCTTTCCAAGGCAGACCAGGAAATTCTGACCGTGTGGTACGAAGCCGCGACAAATGATCTTCGGCGTGCGGTTGACCAGCATGACCGTGAACTTGTTGCGATTGACCGGGCTGGTGATGATATCGAAGTCATCGATTGGTCGCAAAAAGATCGTGATGCCTTCCGGGAAATTGCCATGGGTGAATGGAAGAAATTTGCCGCAGGCTCGAAACTGGCGGGAGAGGCCTACGATACTCATGTGAAATTCCTGAAAAGTATTGGTCTTCTGGCAAACGATTGACGTGCTGGCCCGGGTGACGAATTAACACATCCGGGCCGTCTTCGTTGCCTGACCAAGGGAAGTTTTTGACCCCAACAGGGTAGTTTCAGAAATGAGTGATGCAGCCGCTTCACAAAGCCGCGACTATGAAGAGCACAGTCTCGACGGTTACGAAAACAAAGCACAAACCCGTAGCGGTATTATTGATCATCTAAGCCGTTATAGCGGTATATCGATTTCGGTTCTTATTGTTGTTGCGGCTTTCGCTACTCTATGGGAAGTCGGGTCTCGTTATATTCTGCACGCCCCGACTGATTGGGCCTTTGAAGTGGTGATGACCCTGATCGCCGCATCATGGATGTTTTCTGCGGGTTATATCACTTTGAATAAAGGGCATATCCGCATTTCTGTGCTGAGTGATATTGCCCCGCCCCGGATACAGCAATGCCTTGAGATTTTTGGCATGGTTGTGGGCATTCTGGCTCTGTTTCTGCTTTTAAGTGATGCATCGTTCCGCGCTTATGGTGCCATTGCAAAACTGGACCGTACCGGCAGCGCCTTTAATTCACCCTTGCCAACACTGACCAGCGCGTTCCTTGCCCTTGGTGCAGCATTGTATTTGATGCAGTTGATGGTCAATTTGCATCAAAGCCTGGCATCGGGTATTGGGAAATCGCTGGTTAAATTTGTTGCCTTGTTAATGGCTGTATATTTTGTTGCCGGCTTGGGTGTGGCGATCTTTGGGGATACCAGTCCTTTTGCCATCATAACCGAATTTGCCAGCAATATTGGCAAGGCACTTGATCCCTCCAAAGCCCTGGCGTTACGCAAGGTTGATCTTGGCACTCTCTCGATCATTATGGTGCTTATGCTCATCAGCCTGATGATGACAGGGATGCCGCTCGGGATTGTTACCCTCTTTGTTTCAGTAATTATCGCGATTGGCTTTTTTGGTCCGCGCGGCCTGTATCTTGTTTCAACCAATGCTGCGGGAATGCTGGAGCATTATACCCTGGTTGCGGTGCCGTTTTTCGTCTTGATGGCAGCCATTCTTGAACGCTCTGGCGTTGCCGAAGATCTATTTGATGCCATGTCGGTTCTTGCCGGTAATTTGCGGGGGGGTGTCGCCATTCAGACGGTTGTCGTGGCGGTTATTCTTGCGGCCATGTCTGGTGTCATGGGGGGCGAAATTGTCATGCTTGGCCTTGTGGCCCTGCCACAAATGATGCGCCTTGGCTATGATCGGAAACTGTCTATCGGTCTGATCTGCGCATCCGGGGCGCTGGCAACACTTATTCCCCCGTCGATCATTATGATTGTTTATGGTTTGTCTGCCGAAGTTGGCATTGGCCAGCTCTTTATTGGCGGGATCGTTCCTGGTGTATTGCTGGCATTCTGTTACGCCGCATATGTTTTTATCCGGGTTAATCTTAACCCGAAGCTTGCGCCAACTGCTGCCGAAGCCGTTCAGAACGGGCTTGTACCTGTTAGAAAACTGGGGCGCCAAAAGCTGATCTCTGTTGCGATGGCGGTTATTCTTATTTTCTGCGTTATGGGTTCTATTTATGGGGGTATTGCTTCGGTCACCGAAAGCGCGGCTGTTGGTGTTGTAGGGGCTCTTCTGATTGCATTTTTGCGTGGGCGTCTGTTTCGCACCAGTTTGCTTGGTGACACGCTGGTTTCGACCATGTCGATGGTCGGAACCATTATGTGGCTGATTCTGGGTGCTATTTCTTTTGTTGGTATTTTTAACCTTGTCGGGGGCGGGGACTACCTGCGTGAGATGTTCCTTGATCTTGGGTTGCCAGCACTAGGTATCGTCATCGCCATGATGGCCGTTCTTCTGGTTCTGGGCACTTTCATGGAATGGATTGCGATCGTTCTTATTACCGTGCCGGTCTTTGCGCCTGTGGTCGTTGCTCTTGCGCCGGATCTTGGTCTTTCTCCAACAGAAGCCAAGTTGTGGTTTGGCATCCTGTTTGTTCTCAATATCCAGATTTACTTTTTATCACCACCGTTCGGGCCAGCCTGTTTCTGGTTAAAGTCAGTGGCGCAAAAAGAAATTACGCTTCAGCAGATTTTTGCGTCGGTTTTGCCATTCATCGCCATTCAGTTCGTGGTTCTGTGCCTTTTCATTGCATTTCCTGACCTCGTATTGTGGCTTCCCGACCTGCTGTCACACTAGCGCCGGGATATAACAAGGAACCGTTCATCATGAGCAATCCTGAAAACAAACAGATATATCAGCCGTATGGTATCTGGCCCTGGGTGACAGGCGTTCTTCTCGCCTTTGTCCTTGTTGTTATTCTTTTTGCGGGTGCCGGGGGCATCTGACAAATCCGGGCGACCTATTTATCGTCCGGATTGCGATCTCTGAAAGAAAAAATGCTACAGTCATCAATTGAACAGCGCGATATTTCCCTTCGTTTGCGCGGAATGGGTTCATTCCATATCGGGGGAAAAGTTGTTGAACTTACCGATGGGGAGCCACGGCAGGTCCAGTTGACGCGTACCGGGCGACCCGCGACCATCGACCCCAACGGCAGCTATGTTGTCGGCCAGATGTATGTGCAATATTTTTTGCCTGATCCTGCCGTTCAGAAATTTCCATTACTGTTTTGGCATGGCGGGGGGTTAACAGGGGCGTGCTGGGAAACCACACCTGACGGGCGGCCAGGTTTTCGGGATATTTTTCTACGCGCTGGTTGGGATGTTTACGTCAGCGATGCCGTGGAACGCGGACGGGCGGGGTTTGCGCCAATCCCCGATGTTTGGGAGCCCCCGATTTCGCAAACCATCGAAACCGTTTTTGAACGATTTCGTTTCGGGAAATACCTTCCAAACGGAAAGACCTTTTGCGCGCAGGATTATGCATTTCATAAAATAGCTTTCCCGATGAATTCTATCGAACAGTTTGCAGCACAAATGGTTCCCCGGTGGACGCAAACCGACGATCTGATTATTGAAGCTTATCTTGAGGAATTACGCAAAGTCGGGCCGGGGGTTATTATCGCGCATTCCCAGGGGTGTGTTTTTGCCCTGGAGGCTGCAGCCCGTCACCCGGAACTGGTTTCGGCGTTGGTTCTGCTTGAACCGGCTGCGATCTCTCATGTTGCAACCCTGGCTACTGAATGGCCTGTGCCGACATTGATTGTTCTTGGTGACCTGATTGAAAAAAATGCCAGATGGATAAGAATGCGTGAAGATATTCGAAATTTCGCCGGCAATTTCCCATCGGTTGAAATTATGTCACTGCCGGAACGCGGAATTTATGGAAACAGCCATATGTTAATGATGGACACGAATTCTGCCGATGTCGCAGCAGTGATTCAGACCTGGCTGGAAGGTTTGCCTGTATGATTGGATTTACCTTTGGTGAAAATCCCGCCAGCTGCGCCTGAACGATCTGTATTGGTGTTATTCTTGAGTGTATCACGTGGAATTCGGGGTAAAGATAAACACGATTGTCATGCTTTAGCCTGAAAGACGCAGAACAGTGACGCAATAGCCCGATCACACGGTGTTGGTTTCTAGGAAGTGGGTGTTTCATCAGCTTCGATAGAAAAACGTGTTCCGGCTTTGTTGTGGATGATTTGTTCAAGGTCTTCTAGCGCGCCAATCGCGGCAAAGCCTTTTTTTGTTGCGGCAAAGCTGTTTGCGGCCTCAATTTTTGGGCCCATCGAACCGGCAGCGAAATCGACTGGGTCCAGGGTGCCGGGTTTTACATGGCGGATGGCCTGTTGTTGTGGCGTTCCAAAATTCAACATAACAGCGTTAACATCGGTAAGCAGGATCAGTCCGTCGGCATTGACATCGTGGGCCAAAACCGACGAGGCACGGTCTTTGTCGATCACCGCCTCGACACCCCGCCATTTACCATTTTTATCCTTGGTAACCGGAATACCGCCGCCCCCCACCGCAATAACAATTGTGCCGCTGGCTGACAGGGTTTCGATTGAACGTTGCTGTAAAATGCGTTTGGGCAGCGGCGAGGGGACAACACGGCGTTTTTTGCCGCCATCATCCACCATCGACCATCCCCATTTGGCTTGTAATACGCGGGCCTCGTCATCGGAATATTGCGGGCCGATTGGTTTGGTCGGGTGTTTGAAGGCAGGGTCGTCAAACCCTACCTCCACTTCTGTTAAAAGTGTTGCAACATCGCGTTCGGTCGGCAGATTGTTACGCAGTTCGGTTTCCAGAAGGTAACCAATCATGCCTTCGCTTTCGGCATCCAGCACATCCATCGGATAGCCCTCTACTGCGCGATATGTGGCGTTTTGCAAGGCGATTAATCCAACTTGCGGGCCATTGCCGTGGGTAAGGATAATGTCGTGCTCGCCCGCCAGCCGGGCAATGCCAGATGCCACCGCGCGAATATTTTCCCGCTGGTTTTCGACGGTCATTTTCTGACCGCGGCGTAACAGGGCGTTCCCGCCCAGGGCAATGACGAACCGCATGATTTTCAGGCCCCCATTGTTGCCACAAGAATGGCTTTGATGGTGTGCAGGCGGTTTTCGGCCTGATCAAACACGATGGAGGCGGAAGATTCAAAAACCTCCTCGGTGACTTCCATACAACTGATGCCAAATTTTTCCTGTATGTCCTTGCCTGCGGTGGTGTCTGCATTATGAAATGCAGGCAGGCAATGCATGAATTTGACAGCCGGGTTGCCGGTACGTTTTAAAAGGGCGTCGTTGATTTGATAGGGGGTTAAAAGACGAATACGGTCTTCCCAAACCGCGTCATCCTCGCCCATGGAAACCCAAACATCGGTATAAACAAAATCGCACCCGGCAACACCTTCGTCAATATCATCGGTGATGGTGATTTTGGCCCCGGTTTGTTGGGCAATTTGCCGGGAAGTTTCAATCAGCTCTGACGATGGCCAGCAAGATTTTGGCGCGCATAAGCGCACATCCATGCCCATTTTGGCCGCACCAATCATTAGCGAATTGCCCATATTGTTGCGTGCATCGCCAAGGAAACAGAATTTCACGCTATTGAGCGGGCCTTCGAAATGTTCACGCATGGTCAGAAAGTCGGCCAAAATTTGTGTCGGATGAAATTCATCCGTCAGGCCATTAAAGACGGGCACACCAGACCATTGTACCAGTTCTTCAACCGAACTTTGGGCGTAACCGCGATATTCGATGCCGTCATACATGCGGCCTAAAACCCGTGCACTATCCTTAACCGTTTCCTTATGGCCGATATGCGAACCGGTTGGCCCCATATAGGTTACAAGCGCACCCTGGTCATAGGCGGCGACTTCGAAACCCGATCGGGTACGGGTTGAATCTTTTTCAAAAACCAGAACGATATGTTTGCCGGTTAGCCGGGGTTGTTCGGTGCCCGCCCGTTTTGCAGCCTTAAGATCGGCTGATAATTGCAGTAAATAGCCAATTTCGGCCGGGGTGAAATCAAGCAGTTTTACAAAACTGCGACCTTTTAGGTTAAAAGCCATTTTCATTTTCCTTGATCAGACTGTTATGCGTCACGTTCGATGGGGCAGCTCATGCAATGGCTGCCACCACGCCCGCGGCCAAGTTCGGATCCTTCGAGGGTGATTACTTCGACGCCAGCTTTGCGCAGCAGTGTGTTGGTATAAACATTGCGGTCATAGGCAACGACGACCCCGGGTTCGAGGGCCAGAACATTGTTGCCATCATCCCATTGCTCGCGTTCGGCTTCGTATGAGTCACCACCGGTTGGTACAATGCGCAGTTTTTTAAGGTCCATCGCGCTGGCAACGGTTTCAACAAAAGATGTTTTTTCCGCACGCACATCAATGGTGCCTTCTGCCTCACCGGGCCGAATAGAGAACGCCTTGATGCGGTCAACAACATTGGGGAACGTCGTGACCAGGTCGCGGTCGCAGAAAGAAAACACCGTATCAAGATGCATGAAGGCCCGGTCACGCGGGAAGGCAGCGGCAATGACACGGTCGACTGCACCTTGACGAAACAGTTCGCGCGACAGCGATTCAACGGCTGTGGGGGTAGAACGTTCGCCCATGCCGATCAGAACCGTCCGGTGGCCAATCGGCATAACGTCGCCCCCTTCAAGGGACAGTCCTGCCTGGGCTTGTTCGTTTTCGCCCCACCAGATCGAAAAGTCACCATCGCGAAACATGGGATGAAACCGATAGATCGCCGCCATATTCATGGTTTCCTGACGGCGTGCGGGCCAGTGCATTGGATTAAGGGTAACACCGCCGTAAATCCAGCAAGTGGTATCGCGGGTGAATAGCTGGTTGGGCAGGGGCGGTAATACAAAATCATGCGGTTCCATCAGGGCGATGGGCAAGCTGGCACTTTTGAAGGGCAATTCGGCAACGGCAATGCCACCGATCAGATATTCGGCCAGTTGCTCTGCGGGCATTTCCCCAAGCCAGGTCATCATTTCGTCGCGTAGAACGGCACCGAGATGTGCGACAGATAGCCGTTTGTCCAAAAGCCATGCACGGGCGTTTTTGTCTGCGACCGTGTCGGATAACAGGTCTTGGACCAGATGGACCTTTATGCCGCGGCTTTGCATTTCATCGGCAAAGGCCTGATGTTCCTGCCGGGCTTTTTTGACCCATAAAATATCGTCAAACAGCAGTTCCTTGCAGTTTGCCGGGGTCAGACGCCGCAGCGACAGGTCAGGGCGATGCACGATGACCTGGCGCAGTGTGCCACATTCGGACTGAACAGAAAATTTTGTCATTTTACGCGGCCTTTCAGATGGAAACAGAGGTTTTGAATTTCTGTTTGGTCTTGGTTTGGCTAGGCTTCACGCACCACATAGGTGTGATAAACCACACGGCCGGTGCTATCGTGTTCTTTGTAAATGCCCTGAATTTCGTATTCAAAACCGGGGAAAAGATTGTCGTTTTCCTCGAACATTTTGAAATAATCCAGTTGCGGGCGGGTTTGTTCTGAATAGCGTTCACCGGGCACCATCACGCCAATTCCCGGTGGATAAACCACCGTCAGGGTTGCGGCGATGCGGTTTTCCAGCTCGGAAATCGGGATGTAATCCACCTCGTTGGCCACAAGGGCGGCATGTGCCTTTTGAGGAGACATTGCCAATTCTGGAAAATGGTCGAGTTCAAATTGCTGGCGTTGCAGGGATGGCAGGTTGTGCCCTTTGAAAAAGGCGTGCATTTCCTTTGCCAGCGTCTGGATGCTGACAGTGCCGTATCTTTCCGGATAGGCCTTAACCTTGGCGGGCATCATTTTTGACAGCGGTGCATCTTCATCAAACAGTTTTTTGAAGTCACATAACGCCGATAGCAGCGTGCCTGCCTTGCTGCGTTCAATTGCCGGGGTGACCAGAAACAGGATGGAATAAATATCGTTCTTTTCGCAGACAATGCCGCGTTCGCGCAGGAACTGGGCCAATAAGGGGGCCGGAATGCCCAATGGGGCAAAGTCGCCGGTTTCTCGATCAAATCCGGGCATTAACAATGTCAGCTTGTTGGGGTCGGTCATGGCGAGGCCGCTGGCCATATCGCCAAATCCGTGCCATTTGGCACTGGGGGCCAAGGCCCATGCCGCCGGGTTCCGTGCCAGTTCGGATGTGTCAACATCTTCCCATGCCTGCTGCACGCCCGGGGTGTCCGATAGTGAAATTTTGTCCGGGACAAAAGGGTCAAAAAACCATCCGCCATCGGCTTCGTAGCGGCGTTTGTAAAACCGGATTTTTTTGCGAATTTCAATTGCCGTGCGGATGGCCTGATCCCACAAATAGGTGCCGTTTGGCCCCTTCATCATTTGTGCGCCCACATCAAGCGATGCAAAAAGCGGATAAAATGGCGAGGTCGAGGCGTGCATCATAAACACCTCGTTGAAGCGCCGATGTGCGACCAGCCGTTTCTGATTTTGAATATGGCTGTCTTTGATGTGAATTTGCGATGCCTGCGAAAAACCGGCCAGCTGTTTATGGGTTGATTGCGTGGCAATCAGGCCCGGGGCATCGTCGTCAAGGTTTTCAAGTCCCATGGCAAAATGGTCTTTAAACAGGGGGTGGAACTTCATGAAGCCAGCCCAGGCTTCATCAAACAAAATATAGTCGCACAGCTTGCCAAGTTTTTCGATGATCTGGCGAACATCGTAAATTGTGCCGTCATAGGAACAATTTTCAAGTATGGCCAGGCGGAACGGGCGTTCGCGTTTCCAGGCATCGGGGTCATTCACCAAGGGATGGTCCTTGATGCGCTGGCGCAGTTCATCTTCTTCTAAAGCGGCCATGTCCATCGGCCCGATAAGGCCATAGGAATTGCGAACAGTGGGAATGTAAACCGGAATGCCACCTGCCATCATCAGCGCGCCGTGATGCTGTGATTTATGATTATTGCGGTCAAACAGCACAAGGTCGCCGGGGCTGATCAGCGCACCGGTGGCAATTTTGTTTGAGGTGGAGGTGCCATTGAGGACAAAATAGGTGCGGTCTGCCCCGAAAATTTCGGCAGCCTGCCTTTGGGCTTCAAGGGCGGGGCCTTCGTGGATTAAAAGGTCACCCAGTTCTACCACTGAATTGTCCAGATCGGTGCGGAAAATGGCCTCGCCCATATAATCAAAGAACACCCGGCCGACCGGACTTTTGCGATAGAACATACCCCCTTCGTGTCCGGGGCAGGTCCAAACTTCGTTTCCGGCCTCGGCATAGTCCAGAACCTTGCCAAAAAACGGAGTTTTGTGCTGATTGGCATATTCGTGAAAATGGCGGGCAACGAACTTGGCGATGAAATCGGGCGTGTCTTCTTCAAGGTAAATCACACCGCGCACACGTTCGATCAGGCCCGGGTCCAGTTCGGACTTTCCTAATTGGGATGCCAGCACAAACACCGGTGGCGACAGCCCCATAATGGCAAGTTGGTCGAGAAAGCTGTTAAGCCGGGTTATTTCTTTTGCGGTTTGCCCGGCGATCAGGAAACAGCCAAAGTTGACATCGCGGGCAAGCTGTATTTCTGCTTCCTTGATGCTGGTTGTCCGAACAACCTTGGGACCCAGTTTTTCAATTTCCGAAAGTATTTCGCTTAAGGCTGTGTTCTGTATGTCGTGATCGTGGCTTTCGGGTTCTACAACCAGAAACTTAAACAGGTCATAAAAACTCATTTTGATCGCCTTTCAAAGGAAGGGGCCGGGGAAGACCAATAGGCGCGGTTCATTCCGGAGAGCTGCTTGCAACACCTCCGGAACGAACAGGTATCAAAGCCCGATATCGCCACTGGCAAACAGATAGATTGCGATAAGCGCGGTCAGGGTCATGAGAACGGCAAAGATTTTTTCGACGGCGTGAAATACCGGTGCGTCGGGTTCCCAACTGCGCCGCGCCCACCAAAAAACCGGAATGCCCAGGGCATAAACAATCGTCGACATCAGGAAATAAACCGGTCCCGCAGCATAGAGAAGCCACAGGCTGTAAATTGTTCCTAATACAGCCGTTGTAATGGCCGCGTTACGCGAAGAAATGCCTTCTGTCTTGAATTGTGGGGCAAAGGCCAACTTGCACAGATAAAGGGTGCTGGCAACATAAGGCGGCAACACCATTACACCGGTAATGCTGATCAGGAAAATCCAGGCATCATTGGCAAAAAGGACAACAAAGATTGTCACCTGCATAACGATGCTTGAAAGCCATAATGCAGGGGCGGGGGTGTGCTGTTTGTTTTCGTGCGATAGTGATTTGGGAAAAACACCATCACAGGCCGCTGCAAACGGGACTTCGGCAACCAGAATGGTCCAGGCTAGCCAGCAACCCAGAACCGAAATCAGCAAACCCAGATTGACAACGACAGCCCCCCATCCCCCAATGATCTGATCAAGGATATAGGCGCTGGACGGGTTGGGAAGCGCGCTTAACTGTTCTTGTGACATGATGCCAAAGGGCAACAGCGAGATCAGCGCATAAATGGTCAGGCTGGCGATCAGGCCAATAAGCGTGGCACTGCCGACCATTTCAGGTTTGCGTGCCCGGCCCGATATGACGACGGCACCTTCAATGCCGATAAACACCCACAATGTCACCATCATGGTGCTTTTGACCTGGTCCACAATCGGGCCTAATCCCTGGTCCTTGCCCCAGGCATCAAAGGTGAACTGGTCCCAGTGTGCGGCGATGGCTGTAACAATCAGGATCAGGATGATCGGAACGATTTTGGCAATGGTTGCAACAACATTAAGCGAGCTTGCCTGTCGCACACCGCGTAAAACCAGAAAATTCATCGACCAGATTAGCAACGACCCGCCAAGAACAGATTGCCAGTTACGTCCGTCGCCAAAAACCGGCCAGAAATAGTTCAGGGTTTGCATGACAAGAACAGCAAAGGCAACGTTGCCAAATGCCGCCGAAAGCCAATAGCCCCACGCCATTTCAAAACCAACGAATTTGCCAAAACCGTGCCGGGCATAGGCATAAATGCCGGTATTAAGGTTGGGTTTTTCATCGGCAAGAATGCGAAATGAATTTGCCAGAAAATACATACCAACGCCGGTGACGACCCAGGCAATAAACACGGCGATCAGGCCTGCCCCTGACGCCATGTTCTGGGGCAGATTAAAAAGACCGCCGCCGATCATTGAACCGATAACCACAGCGACCAGCCCTGCCAGCCCCAGCTTTCGGGATTCAGGGTTTGTGTTTTGCGTAGCGGGTTTGTCAGTCATGGAAAACTCCCTTGATCATGCTCATTTCCCGTATGTTTTGCGTTGGGAAATGATGGTTCCGGGTCGATCAGGCACCGGATTTGTTCAGGACATAGGTGTGATAGACCGGACGGCCATCGGCATCACGCTCTGTTTCGACCCCATGTGTTTCGTGTTCGAAACCGGGGAAACGGGCATCAAATTTTTCCATTGCTGACAGATAATCGAGGATGGATTTTGAAGACCGGGTGATTTTTTCACCGGGCATTAAAACCGGAATGCCGGGCGGATAAGGGACAATCTGAACGGCCAAAACCCGATCCATAATTTTTGAGACCGGCAATCTTTCGACATCACCGCGAACCATTTGGTTATAGGCATCACGGGGTGTCATCGCGGCAACGGGCAGTTCCATAAATGCCGCATCAAGATGGTCGAGAAGGGCGGTTTCTGCCAGAAATGCATGCATTTCAGATGCAAATTCCTTAAGGCCAATGCCCTGATAACGTTCAGGGTATGTTGTGGTCAGGCTGGGGATAACATCGCCAAGCGGGGCATTTGAATCATACGCATCTTTGAATTCCAGCAGCGCACTGACAAGCGAACCCCATTTGCCCTTGGTGATGCCTATCGAAAACAGGACCAGAATGGAATAGGGCTCGGTCTTTTCAACAACGATGCCGCGCGCATCAAGAAATGCCGACACAATGGACGCAGGAATGCCGTTTTCCGCAAGGCTGCCATCGGCATTAATGCCCGGTGTTAACAGCGTCACCTTGATCGGGTCGAGCATGCAATAACCAACCCCAAGGTCGCCAAAGCCATGCCATGTGTCATCATCGGCATTTAGCGCCCAAAGTTTCGGGTCGGTGGCAAGCATGTCGGGGTTGGCATCCACAAACGATGCGGTGCCCGCATGTTGGGGCTGCCAGGTTTCAAACCACCAGTCATGACTGTTTTTGCCCAGAATTTCCTCGCCGATACGACCAATTTCCTGACGAAAATCAATGGCCTCGCGAATGCATTCGTCGGTTAATGCCGGGCCGGCATCGTGCATCATTTTTGTTGAAATATCGGTCGATGCCATGATGCTGTATTGTGGCGAGGTAGAGGTGTGCATCATGAAGGCTTCGTTAAACAGGGCAAAGTCAATTGGTTTGCGCCCCTGACGCACATGAACCATGGATGCCTGAGACAGGGCTGCCAGCAATTTGTGGGTTGATTGGGTGGCGGTTACCGTCGGGTCCGACGTTTCGTGCGGTTCGTCATGCATGCCGAACCGTCCGGAATAAACCGGGTTAAAACGGGCATAGCCATACCATGCCTCGTCATAATGAATGCGATCAACGCTTTGACCCAGAAGCTGCGTTGTGGTTGTAATGTCGTAACATAATCCGTCATAGGTTGAATTCGTCAGAACCGCCAGCACCGGTTTTTCCCGGCCTTTTTTGACCAGCGGATTGGCCTTGATTTTGGCTGCGATTGCTTCCGCTGTCATTTCTTCACGCGGGACGGGGCCGATGACCCCGCGATGGTTGCGGCGTGGCATCAGATAGACAGGTACAGCGCCGGTCATGTTCAAGGCATAATTCAGCGATTTGTGGCAGTTTCGGTCCACCAGAACCACGTCACCATCGGTTACAAAGGCATGCAGGACCATTTGATTGCTGGCCGAGCTTCCACCTACGGAAAATACCGTGAAATCCGCCCCGAATGTTTTTGCGGCGAACTGTTCGGCTTCCTTTAAGGCGCCTGAATGGTCATTCAAGGAGCCCAACTCGCCTACCGAAACCGAAAGGTCGGATCGGAGCATTTCTTCGCCGTAAAAGTTTAGAAAGGCACTGCCCACGGCCGTTTTACGAAAGGCCGTTCCGCCGGTATGCCCGGGCGTATGCCACGAATATTCGTGGACCTTGGCAAAATTGGCCAGTGCCCCGAAAAAGGGCGGTAGAACAGTATCAAGATAGCGGTGTGCGGCGGCAACAATGCGCCCGGCAATAAAGGCGGAGGAGTCTTCAAACAGCCAGATATAGCCTTCGGTTTCTTTTAAAAGTGCAACGGGAAGGCGGCCAATGGCCATGCGCGATGTTGCGACAAAAACTGGCAGGTTGCGGCCATGGCGCCGGATCGCATGGACCAGTGTTTCAAGCTGGTTAAGGTTATCGGTTTCGTGATCCAGCCCTAATATCGCGCAGCTTATTTGCGGTGTCGCGGCGATATAGGCGGCACCCTCGGCGTCGCTGTGGACAAGATCAACGGTTAACCCGGACAACGTAATGTCATCAACAAGTTCCCGCGCCCGGTTGGCCAGCGGGCTGTCAGTATCATTCGTGCCTGTAACAATTAAAACGGGAAATTTCTGCCCGAGGTGAGGGGGCATTGGCGTGTTGTGCATGGGGATTCTTCCGTGGGGCTGGAGGAAGGCATGGCGAGTGGGGTTAGAATGATGCACGGCAAGTTATTGTTACCGTTAAAGTCATTCCATTTCTGTGACGTATATCAAATATTATTAAATTAACTGATTATAATTAAAATGCAACTTCTTCCTGCTGCGTCATACAATCATGCATTGAGTTTGTTTTTCGAATTTGCGACGTATGACCTGTTGCTGCGAGGTCGTTGACATTGGCGCATCAGATCTTGGTAACCATATATAATGGCCTAACGACGCCGATGCAGAGCAAAGGCTAGAGAGATACAAGCGGGAATAAATCAGTTAATGCGGGCGGAGCACTTGCCAATTCAAACTTCAACCTGATATCTCACCAAATATCGTCTCATCTCTTTATAGCTGTAGCCTGTGCAACAGTTCGTTATGTTACAGACCGGTAGGGGTTCAAATTCTTGGCGCCCAAAACAATTACCCTTAAGGATGTTGCTGCAGTTGCCAATGTATCCCGTGCAACGGCTGCGCGCGCATTAAACAGCTATGGATATGTCGGAGAAGAAGCCGCCGCACGTGTTTTGGAAGCAGCAGAAAAACTGGGCTATCGCGGTAACCGTGTCGCCCAGGCGCTCCGACATGGACAGTTGCCGATTATCGGGTTTGTGCCTGGTGACATTCAGAACCCTTTCTTCGCGCGGATTGCGCACGATCTTGACGTTGAGCTGCGCAAGCACCGCTATAACCTTTTGATTGCCAGCAGTGAGGAAGATGTAGACCAGGAAAAGGCGTTGCTCGACAATTTGCGCGCTCTTAATATCCGCGGTTTCATTCTGGCGCCAACATCTGGTGATGACAATCAGCACATCGCCAGACTTGCCAAAGATGGCGCACCAATTGTTCTGATTGACCGTGTCGCAAAAGACATACAATGCGACAGCATCCTCGTCGACAATGAAGGCGGTGCCAAAGAAGCTGTCGATTATCTTATTGCAAACGGTCATCGCCGTATTGCGATCCTGCAAGATGATTCGCGTATTTTTACGGCACAGGAGCGTTTTGCCGGCTATACAAAATCTTTGCAGGAACACGGTATTACCGTGGACAAAAACCTGATTAGTGTTTCGCGATCAACTGTTAAACATGCCGTCGATGCAACCATACGCCTGTTTAGCCGTCGCGACCGCCCAACAGCACTGTTCACGGTTGACAGCCTGATGACACAGGGGGCTTTGCTCGGGCTTCGCACAATGGGGTTATCGGTTCCCAGAGATGTGTCTCTTGTAGGCTTTGACGATTTTGATCTTGCCACATTCACCGACCCGCAGATTACTGTTGTTGCACAACCGATTTCCAGGATCGGACCGTTGGCAGCCGAACTGATTCTTGAGCGGATCAAGGGCTCGCAAGCGGCACCCCGGAACACAACATTCCCGACAAAACTGATTATTCGCGGATCGGTTTCAAACCCCCAAATCTGAACAATTCAACTCTCCGCCAACAACATACATCCGAAAAGCGTTCGAAAAAGTTTCTTGCCAAACGGAAAATCGTGTGGCTAACTTTGCGTATGAGATCGATCTCACTTTTCGCAAGCGCAAACCTGTTTCTCTTTTTTTAAGAAAATATGAGATCGATCTCATTAATTTGAAAACCGGTAGAACCATCCTGAACCGTGTTGCGGCACGTATGTCGCCGTTATCACGTTCTCCGATAACCGGAACACAAGGAACGACTAAATGCTGAATTTCGACAAGGACCGCTTTCTCAAGATTCAAAGTGGTGCCGTTGCCATCGCAGAGGACGTTCGCGCCCTTATGCGCAATGAACTCGCCAATGGCGTGGAACGGCTCTATTTCATGGGGACTGGAGGCGTACAATTGCTGACATTCCCAGCCATCGAACTTGCCCAGCGCTATTCGACGTTTCCTGTCAGCGCACAATATCCCGCTCAGGTGGTTCTTGATCCCCCTGCTGGTTTTGATGAAAAAGCGTTGGTTGTGTTGCCCTCCCTTTCCGGGACGACAAAGGAAAGCGTCGAACTTCTGGCTTTTCTGAAGAAGCGTGGTGTTCGCACCCTGTCACTGACAGGGCATTCTGACACACCGCTGGCGCAGGAGGCAGATTACAACTTTACCAATTTCGCCGAGGACGATACCTCGTCGGAATCTTTCTATCTTCAGACCTTGCTAATCGTTCTTGCTCTTTTGGCCGAGCGCGGTGAAATCGACGATTACGAAACCATCGTTTCCGAACTGCAAAATGTTCCCGTCCTGTTGGCTGATGCCAAGGCTGCTTATGAAGATCAGGCTGCCAAACTGGCCAAGGCCATCCAGAATGAAAGTTATCATATTTTTACCGGCGCCGGCGCTGTGTGGCCGGAAGCCCATTATTATGGCATGTGCATTCTTGAAGAAATGCAGTGGATCCGAACTCGTCCGGTTCATGCGGCGGACTTCTTCCACGGTACGTTGGAACTGGTGGAACCTGGCGTCAGTGTCTTTGTCTTCAAGGGCGAAGATGCGTTCCGCCCGCTTTCGGATCGCGTCGAGAACTTTGTGAAACGCTATACAGATCGCGTTTGGGTTCTTGATACGGCTTCGGTCGAACTGCCAGGACTTTCCGATCGGGTTCGCAGCCTGATCTCTCCTGTCGTTCTGGCAACCCTGCTTGAACGTCTTAGCGCACATCTTGAGGTTTTGCGCGACCACCCTCTGACCACCCGTCGTTACTACAAACGCGTCGAATACTGATGCCACAAAACATCACGGAGGCTTCACATGGGAAAATCAACTAAAACAATGACGGTCACAATGACCGCGCTGGCACTTTTTGGTCTATCCGCAACGAGCAGTTTTGCCCGTGAAAACGTCATTGCCGATCCGAATGCAAAGGTCGATTACAGCGGTACGGTGTCTATTCTGACCAAATTCGGTCTGCAACAGCTTTCACCCTATTTTGCCGATATTGCAAAAGAATATGAAAAGCTGCACCCCGATGTGACGGTTAAACTTATTCAGGAAACCGATGACAGCGTTAAAGACAAAACCAAGGCACTCGTCGCAACAAATTCACTGCCTGACATCTATTTTTCCTGGACAGGCAGTTGGGGAGGCAACTTTATTCGCGGAAAACGCGCTGTTGACCTGACCCCGGTGATCGCCCCGGACACGGATTGGGGTGGCAAAATGACACCCGCTGCAGTTAAGGCTTTCATTTACAACGGGAAATATTATGGCATCCCGTTATATCTCGACGCGAAATTCATGGGGTACAATAAGAAGATCTTCGCCGATCTGGGCTTGAAAAAACCCGATAATTTTGAAGATTTTCTTAAAAGTTGCGATGTCATTCGCCAATCGGGCATCACTCCGGTTTCCATTGGCAACAAGGAAGCCTGGCCGCTTGTTCACTATGTCGGCCAGTTGCTGGCTTATAACGTCCCGCAGGAAACGCTTGAGCAGGACTTCGATCCCGATACTGCCAAATATGACAATCCCGGCTATGTTTTAGCACTCGAACAGTTCAAGCAGTTTGAAGATCGTTGTACGGAGGGTGCGGAGATGAATGGCACATCCTACCGCTCCGCACTTCAAGCACTGACCGACGCAAAATCGGCCATGTATTATCAGGAAATCATCGAATTTGACCAGTCAACGGGCGCTGACAGCCAGTTAAAAACCGGCGATTTCGGCTTTTTTCCGTTGCCTGCACCGGAAAATGCAACCGGCGACCCCCATGCCATCGAAGGTGCTCCTGAAGGATATATGATCAACACGGAAGCCGAAAATATCCCGCTGGCGATCGATTTTATGAAATTCGTCACCACCAGGGAACACGGTAAAATCCTTTCGGCACCTCCTTATGGGCAACCCAGCGCGGTTATCGGCGGTGCGGATGCATCCATGATGAACCCGTCCGTTGTTGAAGGCATGGCCGAAATCGAAAAAGCTTCGTACCTGATGCCCTGGCTTGACACCGTTAACCATCCCCGCGTTGCCGCAGCATGGTTGTCCAGTTTGCAGGCCCTGGCTGGTGGATCAATGACCCCGCAGGATGTCATGGGAACAGTCCGAGAGGCCTCAAAAGCCGTAGCAAAGTGAGGTCAGGATGACACCCTTTCCTGAAAATATTGAAAGCGGCGCCTTAGGATATGGCGCCGCGACCCGCGGGCTGCCGGAAGCCGAGAGCACTTTTCATTTTTACATGGGTAAAATACTGTCATTACGCTGGGCTCTTCTTGCACTCATTGTTGTTGGCTGGTTCGTCTATTTTCCAATTATCGACAATTTCAGGGTCAGTACGACCAATCAGGACATATTCACCGGTGAACTTACCAATGTCGGGTTTGCAAACTATACCAGGTTGTTCCATGACCCAGTGGTATGGCAGGCGCTTTGGAACAACTGCCTGTATGCGATCCTGTCTATTGTTTTTCAGGTCTTCGGCGCGTTTATGGTTGCAGCACTTATTGAAGGGCTGGGGAGCGTTCGCTGGCGGAATTTCTGGCGTGCCATCTATTTTGTTCCTTCTGCCATCTCGACCACGGTCACAGGCCTGCTGTTTTACTTCATCTATCAACCCGATCTGGGCCTGCTTGATGGTGCATTGAAATTTCTTGGACTTGAACAGCTTTCGATCCCGTGGCTGGGCAACGAGCACACGGCAATCTACGCGATCATTGCAATGAGCCAATGGCAGGGATTTGGCTATTCAACATTGTTGTTCACCATCGCGATCCAGAAAATTCCCAAAGAACTTTATGATGCCGCAATTATGGATGGTGCGGGGCCGTTGCGTCGCCTGTTCAAGATTACACTACCCATGACCCGTGAAATGACCGGTCTTATGACCATCGTTACTATTACCGGCGCCTTTCAGGTTTTTAACGAAGTAATGGTGATGACGGCGGGCGGCCCGAACAACAGCAGCCAGGTTCTTGGAACCTGGCTTTATCAACAGGGCTTCATTCAAAACGACTTTGGCTACGGTGCCGCAATTGCCGTTGTGATCTTTGTTGTCACGATGATCTGTGGGGCAGCACAGCTTTGGTATACCAAAAGCCGGAGAGTACAGTCATGAGCAGTACGACTTTTTCCCCGCCACAGACTGAACACGCAAATGCGTGGGCCGTCATCGCCAAAACTTTCCTACTGGCGTTTCTGGTGTGCCTGGGCATCATCGTTTTATATCCGTTATTCTGGATGGCATTGAGCGGTTTCAAGTCCAACTCGCAAATCTTTAACCAGCCTTTTTCGTTTCCCGATAACTGGTCTCTCGATAATTATGTTGCCGCGTGGAACCAGGGTGTCAGCACCTTTTTAACCTCCAGCCTTCTGGTAACGATCGCCTCGACCATCTGTACGATCTTTATCAGCGCATGGACGGCCTTTGGCCTGACCAGAACAAAAATGCCGGGAAAACCGCTTGTGATCATGTTTGTTCTTGGCGGCATGATGTTAAGCCCGACAGTCGCGGTTATACCGTTGGTGCGCATGTTGCAGTCGCTTGGCCTGTACAATACGCATTGGGCACTGATCATTCTTTACACTGCCTTTCGCGTTCCCTTCACGACCTTTCTGATCCGTGCCTATATGCTTGAATTGCCACGTGATCTGGATGAAGCAGCCATGATGGATGGTGCCACTGAAGGTCAGATTTTCAGAAAAATCATGCTGCCCTTATGTCAGCCCATCATCGTTTCATGTGTGATTTTACACATCCTGTTTTCATGGAATGAATATCTGTTCGCGATGATTTTCACCAGCGACGTCAGTGTTCAAACCTTGCCGGTCGGCTTGACATCCCTGATGGCAAAGCATGGCACAAATTATGCCCAGGTGTTTGCCGCCATGACGATTTCGGCCCTGCCTATTGTGATCATTTTCTTCGTTATGCAACGCTACTTCATTCGTGGCCTGACAGAAGGTATCGGCAAATAATTCTTCTCCAGACAGGAGCCATTCCCAATGTCGCAACTTACGTCCCGCCAGCTGATTGGGGCCAATTTCAGCTTTCAACATTTTCCTTTTGAAAAGGTCGCCGAAGTGCTGCGCGATTTTGGTTTCAAGGAAATAGAATTATGGGGCATTACCCCGCATCTCGATCTGTTCCATGGCGATGATAGTCGTGTAAAACAGGTGCGTGAAATTCTGGTCGAACATGGCTTGTCAACCTGGTGCTACACACCAGAACAGGTAATTTATCCGATCAATATTGCTGCCGGTGACCCCGTATTGCGGCAAAAAAGCATCGATCTTTTTTATCGCGCTGCTGATATCGCCGCTGATCTGGGGGCCAAATATCTCTTTTTGACATCCGGGCGCGGTTTTGAAACCGACTGTATCGAGAAAGCCTGGGAACATTCGGCCCATGCAATTGGCCAGATTGCTGATCATGCCAGACGGAACGGCTTGCGCTGCCTTCTTGAACCGTTGCAACGGGTTGAAACTAACCTGATCACGGATGCGCGCGGTCTTGAACGTATGCTGAATGACGTGTCACGCGGCAATATTGACGTTGTCCTTGATACGGTCGGAATGGCAACAGCTGGCGATACTGTATCGGATTATTTTGAAAAATTCGGCGACCGGCTTGCGCATATTCAACTGGTCGACGGTACACCGAACGGTCATCTGGTTTGGGGTGACGGCAATTTGCCCCTTGGCGACTATGTGACGGAAATTGCGGGCTTCGGTTATAAAGGGAAAATATCGTTCGAACCATTTGGCAATGGTAGCTATGCACTTGATCCGGTCACGGCTCTTAGCCGAAACCTTCAGGCGATCTCGCCGTATCTTTACGATTGCGCGGTGTCGGCATGATGTCCAACACATCCCCCAAACTGATTACGGTCGGAGATAACTGCCTTGACGTTTATCTGACCAAGAATGTCATGGCGGTTGGCGGCAACGCATTGAACGTTGCCGTACAATGGACACGAAAAGGATGGTCCGCCCGATATTTCGGGGCGGTTGGCAAAGATAGCGAAGGGGACGTCATTGTTGACGAGATTACCCGGATCGGCCTTTCAAACGATGATGTCGAGCGCCTCGCCGGGGATACCGCGGTAACCCTTTTGCAGGAAAAAGCCGGTGATCGCCGCTTCCTGCTCGAGGATCTCGGGATTGGTGAAAATTACCTGCCGTCAGTCAGCCGCTACAAGGCCCTGATTAATGCTGACTGGGTCCACCTTGGAACGAATTCTTCGCAACAACTGGTCCGGCAACTTGTCGCTGACGACATCGCCTTCAGTCTTGACGTCTCGACGTCTCATTTTGCCATATCACTTGTTGGTGTTCCTTTGGTTTTCGCAGCCGGGCCGGAAAACCCCGACGAACAGGTTGCGCCAATCATCGCGGCACTGCGGCAGGCAGGAGCAAAAAATGTCGTTTTGACCTGCGGAAAGCGCGGCGCTTATTTTGACGATGGCGCAACCATCTGGCATGCACCGGCCGAAAAGATCGATGTTGTTGATACATGTGGCGCTGGCGACAGCTTTATTGCCACCTTCATCACCGCGTTCTGCTGCGAGCATAAATCTGCCGAAACAGCCCTTAAGGAAGCCACAGCCTCGGCGGCGGAAACCTGTCTGCATCAGGGCGGGTTCCCCCAGAAACTTCGTCGCATACCGGCATGGCTGTTTCATAAATACGCCAAAGTTATTACGTCCGCGGAGGACTGCTGACATGTCAAAAATTCAACTTCGCTTACCTAGGGTCTGAACCCAATT
>NZ_JFJZ01000056.1 GCF_002115825.1 Thalassospira sp. MCCC 1A01428
GATTTTGGTAATATGTCGGTCAATGTCACCGGTGTGAACGATGCGCCGACGGTTGCAGGTGTGCCTGCGACGGTAACGGTAATCGAAGATAGCGCCAGCGACCTTGACCTTTCGGCGATTACCTTTACCGATGTGGATAGTGGTGCGACCCTCACCGTGACGTTCACGGCCGGGGCCGGAACGCTTGCTGCATCGGATGGAACCGGTGTTACGGTTGGCGGGACCAGTACGGCGCTGACCCTGACAGGCACGGTTTCGGCGATCAATACTTATCTGGATACGGTCGGTGCCATTAAATACACCTCTGCTACGAATGCAGAGGGAACGGGTGTTACCACCATTGGTGTAAAGGCTAATGACGGCGCCGGATCGGGTGATGTTGCTTTTGGTAATATATCGGTCAATGTCACTGATGTAAATGATGCCCCGACACTGACAAATGGCGGCGTTGTTACACTGCCGACAACAAACGAAGATACCACGTCTTCGGGAACGGCAGTTTCGACTATTCTGACAAGTGCCGGTTATGCTGACGCCGATGCCGGCGCAAATTCCGGGATTGCGATTACCGGCCTGACCGGCAATGGTACATGGCAATATTCTACGGATGGTACAACCTGGGTAACCATTGGCCCGGCATCGACCACTTCGGCCTTGTTGCTTAATTCTTCCAGTCAGGTGCGGTTTGTGCCCGATGGCAAAAATGGTGAAACGGCGTCCCTTTCAATTAAGGCATGGGACCAGACCACCGGGGTGGCGTCGACATCGGGAATTCGAAACACGGCCGATACCACAACATCTGGCGGGACTGCAGCCTTTTCAAATGAAGTTGCATCGACCAAAATTGTTGTCAGCGATGTTAATGATGCGCCAACGGGACCAGGTGGTTTGCCGGGTGTAACGGTGGAAAATGGCGGGCCGTTAAATTATTCGTTATCAGTGGCGGGGTTTGCGGATGTTGATGGCGATAATTTGACCTTTACGGCAACGCTGGCAGATGGATCTGCCCTGCCGCAATGGCTGAACTATAGCGTGAATGGCACCAATGTTACCTTTAGCGGCACCGTGCCGGGTGACTTTATCGGGGCGATCACCGTCCGGATTACGGCTACTGAAGATGCATCAGCGCATTTAACCGCAACCAGCGATTTGATCATTAATGTAGAGCAGCGGCCAATTGTTGTGCCTCCGGCAGCGCCGCCCGCCCCAACGCCAGTTCCAGTGCCGCCGGTTATGACGCCACCGGGTAACGGAAACCTTGGTGACGCGGGAACCCCTGTGAATTCTGCAATTGATTTTGGGGGGCGGAACGGTGGTGATATTGTGCAACCAGTGACGGGGCAGCTGGGCAGTTTAAGCCCGATTGATACCAGTCCCACGCCTGTTATGGCGGGCCTTCAAAGTACAACGCCACCTTCGATTTTTGCTGATAGCGGCGGGCAAACCATTTTTGGCGGCGATGTAGGTGGCGGAACGGGTATTCTTGCTGCGAGAACCCAGTTGATTACATCGCAAGGGTCTGGTGTTGGCGGACAGGGGCCTGCGAATGGGGCAACTGGCAATGGACCAGATGGGAGTGGGGGGAATGATCTGCCTTCGGGGAATGAAGATATAAATGGCGGTGGTGGTTCAAATGCTGCACCGGCAGGGAACGTGCCCGCAGAACAGGCCCCCGAACAGGCACCGGAGCAAGGTGAGCAGGACGGTAGCGCGGAACCATCTTCCGATAATTCACCTTCTGCAGCGTCGCCGGATGGTGCCCCTGATAATTCGTCGGGGAATGAAAATGGCGACGTTCCGCCGTCGGATGCCGGCAATGTTCAGGGAAGCCTGATGGTACCTGGCATGTCGCCGTTCGATACCGCTGCAAATATGGATTTTACCGACCAGTTGGCCGGCGCTGGCAATGCATTTGATCGTCATGCCAGCCTGTTGTCGAAGGCTTTGTCACATTATGACGCGTCAGCTGCTTAAGGGCTGATGTGCTAACTGCATTTTACGATTTGTTTTGGGGCTGCCGGTTCAGGATGAACCGGCAGAAAGTAGGGAGATCGGGATTGTTTAGCAGTTCTGTGCGATTGAACAGCGCGCGGTTGCGTAAGGGCATTGTGCCTGTTGCCGTGTTGGGGACGTTACTGTTGGCCGGTTGTGCGGTAACGCCAGAGCCGCTAACCCAGGCGGAAAATGATAGCCGGGTCCAGTCGGATTTAAACCGGCTGTTTGCCAACCAGGAAAAAATAGATGGTCCGTTAACGCTTGATGATGCGATTGCACGGGCGTTGAAATACAACCTCGACCATCGTTTGAAGCTGATGGAAGAGGCGGTTTCGATGGGGCAGCTTGACGTTGCCAATGTCAATTTACTGCCTGATGTGGTCGCCAAAACCGGCTGGACCACCCGCAATAACCGCGACAGCACCTATAACGAACAAAAGACATCCACGTCGGTCAGTTCGGACCGTACCATTCGCAAATCTGACCTTTCGGTAAGCTGGAATGTCCTGGATTTTGCCATCGGCTATATGCGTGCCCATCAACAGGCCGATATGGCCCTGATTGTGTCCGAACGTCGTCGTCAGGTGATCCATAGTGTGGTGAATGAAACCCGGGGGGCGTATTGGCGCGCCGTTGCGGCCGATCGTGCCCTGAAGGATTTTGATCAGGTGCTGGACCGGGTTCGGGGGGCCCTTGGCCGGTCGCAAAAGCAGGTTGATGAAGGGATTGGGGGCCAGCTTGATGCGCTTAGCTATCAGGAAGACCTGCTGGTTACCCTGCGCGAACTTGAAACCCGTCGCCGTCAACTGATTGAGGCCCGCACCGAACTTGCGGTGTTGATGAATATTCATCCTGACAGCGAATTTACCCTGGTCGACAGCAGCACCGAAAATCATCCGTTGCCATCCATCGCGATGGATTCCGACCAGCTTGAGCTGGAAGCGCTGCATAACCGTTCGGAATTGCGATCTGAAGCGTATCAGTTGCGGATCAACCAGCGCGATTCAAAAATCGCCCTGATCCAGATGGTGCCGGGGCTTAACTTTTCAGCCGGGATTAATCATACGACCGATAGCTATAAGGTGAATTCGCGCTGGTATGACGGGGCACTAAACCTGTCGTGGAACCTGATGCAGGTGTTCAAGGCACCGGCAAACATGAAGCTGGCCGATACGCAAATTGAACTTTCAAAGGTGCGTAGCCTTGCGCTTAGCATGGCCGTGATCAGCCAGGTTAATATTGCGCAGCTTCGGTTTAATCATGCGCTGGACGATTTTAAACTGGCAGACCGGATTTCAAACGTGCAGGGCCGTATTGTGAGCAGCATGCAGGCGCAGCGTTCGGCCAATACTGTTGGTGAAAGTGATGAAATTCGTGCCCAGGTGCGTTCATTGCTTTCAGGATTGCAACGTGACATGGCCTATGCCGATTTGCAGGCCGCCTATGGGCAGGTTTTTGCCTCTATCGGGGTTGATCCGTTGCCCGGTGATGTTGCCGATGACTCGCTTGATAGCGTTGCCGAAGGGATCCACACCGTTATGAACCAGTGGCAGCATGGCCAGTTTGACGCCCGTGGCGTTGTGGCCGAGGCCGAAGCTGTCAAAGTGCCGGAAGGTCACGATACCGCGATGGCAGAAAACCACGCGCAGGCCACACAATGATGGCAGGCAGGCTAAAAAATGCGCGGGTCGGGTATCGCTTGCCGGCCCGGGTAGCCTTTTTCCTGGCACTAACAATGATGGGTGGCTTTATGCTGCCCATCACTGCGTTTGCGCAATCGGCCCGTGACACAACCGCAACCGGCACCGAGCGGCCTGTTGATCCTTACCTGACGCCGGACATTAATATGTCGGGTTCGGATGCCGAAATATCGGGAAATGATGCCGGGTTTTATAACAGGGCGAACGGGAATAATGGTACGGATGCAACGGTAACCGAGGCCCGGGCCCTGGTGGCAACGCGCAGCCGGGCATTGTTGTCGGCCGAAATTGCGGCGCGCATTGCCGATATGCCCAAGCGACCCGGCACGCGGTTTGCCAAGGGCGATGTGTTGGTGGTGTTTGATTGTTCGGCCTATCGGGCGCAGCGTGCTGCTGTGGCTGCAGATTTGCGCCAGGCAAATGCACAATACAAGGCGCAGCAACGGCTGGCGGAATTACGCACAGTTGGCGAATTGGATGTTGTTATGGCCCAGGCCGCGGTTGAGCGTGCCAAGGCGCAATTGCAGTTGCAGGATGTTTATTTAAATCGCTGCAAAATTACCGCCCCTTATGCCGGTGCGGTTGTGGATTGGCATAGTCAGCCGTATCAAACAGCCAATCCGGGCGATCAACTGATCGAGATTGTCGGGTCTGGCGATTTGGAACTGGAATTGATTGTCCCGTCACAATGGCTGGGCTGGTTAAAGGTTGGTCAGGGGATTTCGGCGCATATCGAAGAAACCGACAGCGACATTCGCGCCAGGGTGGCACGAATTGGCGCAAGAATTGACCCTGTTAGCCAAACCGTAAAAATATATGCATCCTTGGGTGACGATGCCAAAACACTTTTGCCCGGAATGAGCGGACGGGCTGTTGTAGACGGGCATGTGTCGCAATAGGCTGCCCTGCCATAGTTCTGGCGGCCCCGGATTTTGCGTGTTTGTAAGTTTCTGACTTTGCATTTTCGGCGATATTTGGCCCGGAACTGTTTTTATCCATCAATACAGGCGACGACCCTTTATGGCGCAAGAAAACCTGATACGTGAGACCCCGTGGGCATTGTTGATGGGGATCGAACGATCAATCCGTCATGCCGCCGATTTGACGGCCTTTCGTTTTGCCGTTGTCAGCGAGCCGCGACGGCTGATCTCGTATCAGCAGGCCATACTGGTTTCAAAAACCGGGGCCAGCAAATATCGCGCCCTTTCCGTGTCGAATGTGCCAACGCTGGATCGTAATGCGCCTTACATCCGGTTTTTAGAACGGCTGTTAAAAACTTTTGGCAGCAATGGCGCATTAAGTAAACCGGCAACACTGGAACCTGCCACATTACCGGCAAAATTGCAGAGTGAATGGCAGGAATTTTTGCCATCCTGTGTGTTCTGGCAGCCATTAAGGGCTCCGGATGGTACCGAAATTGGCGGGCTGATTTTAACGCGGACGGCACCCTGGCAGGAAGCGGAACTGGTGTTGCTTGATCAATTGGCAGATTCAATCGGGCACGCCTGGAGTTCGCTGTTGAAGCCGTCGGCGCGGTTGCGCAAATCGCGGCCGGGTTTAAGGAAATTTGCCGGTATTGGTGTCGGGATTGCCCTGTTGGCGGTGCTGGCCTTGCCCGTACATCAAAGTGTGATCGCCCCGGCCGATGTGATTGCCCATGACCCGGTGCCAGTTGCGGCACCAATTAACGGCGTTATTCGCGATATTAATGTGCGCCCGAACGCCGAGGTAAAGGCCGGCGATATTTTGTTTTCGTTTGAAGATGCCGAACTTCGCGCCAATTACGAAGTTGCGTTGCGATCGGTAGACGAAGCCGATGCCGAATTGCGCCGTGCCGCCCAGCAGGCATTTGGCGATGCCAAGGGACGGGCGGAAGTTGCCCTGCGCAAGGCGCGACTGGCCTTGCGTCAGGAACAGGCCCAATATGCCGGGTATCAGTTATCGCAGGTTGATGTGAAGGCTCCGGTAGACGGTATCGCCGTGTTTGGCGACCCAAATCGCTGGCGGGGGCGCCCGGTTGCCACGGGTGAACAGGTAATGTCGCTGGCCCGGCCCGATGAAGCCGAACTGGCAATTTACATTCCGGTTTCCGACGCGATCAATCTGGAACCCGGTGCAGATGTGCGCCTTTTTCTGGATGTGGATCCATTACATTCCATTCCAGCAACACTGGAACTTTCATCCTACCAGCCGGTGAAAACACCTGACGGAGTGTTGGCTTATCGTGCCGTTGCCAGCTTTGGGGATGATAACCCGCCACCACGCATTGGCCTTAAAGGATCGGCCAAGTTGCTGGGGGATGAAGTGCCACTGGTGCTGTTTTTGTTGCGTCGGCCGCTTGTGGCGCTGCGCCAGAAAATCGGGATGTGACGGGCATGGCAACGGTGGCAGAAATGATGGGCCAGCAAGAGGATATTCCCTTGCCGCCGCTGCGCCAGGATTTGCGCCTTTTGCCAGCCGAAAATGATGAATATGGCGCGCCCTGCTGGATTATTCATGACCCGGTGAGAAACCGTTATTTCCGCATTGGCTATGCCGCGTTTGAAATGCTGCGGCGCTGGTCGCTGGGGAAAGCATCGTTGCTGCTTGATCGTATCCGGCAGGAGACAGTGTTAACCCCGGATCAGGCAGATATTCGCAGCCTGATAACGTTTTTGCACGGTAGTGGCCTGTTGATGCGGGTTGGAGCCGAGGTTGTGGCAGAATTTTCGCGTATTGCCAATGCCGGGAAGCCCCCGTTCTGGAAATGGCTGATCCATAATTACCTGTTTGTGCGCGTACCGTTATTTCGACCCGACCGTTTTTTGGCGCAAACCCAGTGGCTGGCCGATTTTTTTGCATCAAACTTTGTTAAATGGCTGGTGCTGGCGATTGGCGTGATTGGTATTGTCATGACCATTCGCCAATGGGATGCCTTTTTGGCAACCTTTATGGGCTTTGCCAATTTCCAGGGTGTCGTCTGGATGGCGGTAACCCTGACGGCGGTTAAAATTTTGCATGAAATGGGCCATGCCTATACCGCACGACGATATGGCTGTCGGGTGCCGACCATGGGGGTGGCGTTTCTGGTCATGTACCCTGTGCTTTATACTGATACATCCGATGCCTGGCGGTTAACCAAACGCAGTGAAAAGCTGCGTGTGGCGGCGGCGGGCATTCGTGTGGAACTGATGCTGGCACTGGTGGCCACGTTTTTATGGCATGTGGTACCATCCGGCCCTGCGCGCAGTGCTGTTTTTTTGATGGCGTCGGCAACCTGGATTACCACGCTTCTGATTAATCTAAGCCCGCTGATGCGGTTTGACGGGTATTATTTGCTGTCGGATTATTTGCGCATTCCCAATTTGCAAAACCGGGCTTTTGCCATGACCAAATGGTCATTGCGGCAATTTTTATTTGCCCTGAATGTGCCGCCGCCTGAACCGGCCAGTGCCCATCGCCGCCGTGTTTTGATTGCCTATTCGGTGGCGGTATGGATTTATCGTTTTTTCCTGTTTCTGGGCATTGCGCTGGTTGTTTATCACCTGTTTTTCAAGGTGCTGGGCATCGTACTGTTCGGGGTGGAAATTTTGTGGTTCATCCTGTTGCCGATCATCAATGAAATAAGGATGTGGTGGAAAATGCGGAACCACGCCCACTGGACTGTTCCCAATATTACCTTGCTGGTTCTTCTGATTGCCGGAATTGCAATTTTGGTGGTGCCGTGGCGAACAACCATTTCGGCCAGTGCCCAGTTACAGGCCGCCGGAGAGGCCGAAATTATCAGCCCAGGCAGCGGTGTTATTGAAGAAGTGCTGGTTAGGGAAGGTGACGAGGTTAAGGCCGGAGATGTATTGTTACGGATGCAGTCACCGGAATTGACCAGCAAACGCCGCAGCATGGCCCTGCAATTGCGTGAAGCCGAAATTACACTGGCGCAGGCGCGTAGCAGCAATGAATTTCAGGAAGATGTTGCAAGCCGGATGCAGGAAGTTTTACGGTTTCGCGCCAGTTTGTCGGCATTGGAAGCCCGTCAGGCACAGTTGGTGGTGCGCGCCCCGTTTGACGGGGTGGTACGCGATATCAACGATATCGTGCATCGACAAAGCTGGATCGGTAGCCGAAAAAACCTGATGCGTATTGTGGACCAGAACGGAACCCACCGTTTGATCGGTTATGTATCGCAAGGCGATGTCATGCGCCTGCCGCCTACGGCCAGTGCCCGTTTTTACCCCGATCAAATCACCCGGCCTGTTCTTGACGTACAGATCGACCGGGTAGACCGGTTTAATTCCCCGACACTGGAGGCCCCGGCCCTTAGTTCAACCAATGGCGGGCCATTGGCGGCACGCCCTGATAACAATGGCGGGTTTGTCCCGGTTGATGCTGTGTACCGGGTATCGGGATATGTGGTGGCCCCGCCAGAAACGGCGTTAGATACTGCAACGTCCGCCGATGTGCCGTTACGTGGCAACAAAGTACAAGGCAACAAAGGCGGCAAGCTGGAAACTATTTTACGGGGAACCCTGGAAATTGATGCCCCGGCCCGCAGCCTGGCCGTGCAAATGTATCAGGCGGTCGCGGCAGCCGTGATACGGGAAATGTCGTTTTAGGGGTTGGTGCTACACATGATGCGTGCCCACACCGTAACCCAACACCAATCCCCTGCGTGCGATGCACAGGGGATTGGTGAATGTTGATTATCGGGCGGGCAATGAAGGCTTAATCGCTGGATTTATGGTTGGCCCGTGGATTAATCGATAAAGGCTTCCCCGTCGAACAGCTTGCGCGCCGTTCGCAAAATGCCAGCCCGGGTAACTGCGCCGGTATCATCAAGGTTCAGGATAACCCCCATTTGCCCGGTTGGATGTTCGACCGAAAGCGACAGATGTTGTCCCTTGGCGAAAGAGGCCACCTTGCTGGCCGGGCTGTTTGGCAACAGGCAGGCCGTGGCGACACTGACCGCGCCCAAAACCCCGATAGAGGCATGGCAGCGATGGGGAATAAAGGTACGGGTGGAAATGGTGCCACCATTTGTGGCAGGCGAAACCATTGACATTTTGGGAACGGACGCACTGGTAACATCGCCCAAATTCATCATTGGTCCGGCTGCCAGGCGGATTTTTTCCAGCCGGGCGCGCAAGGCTTCGTTGGCTTCAAGCTCTGCCCGGGTTTCCTGGCCGGTAATGCCCAGATCAGATGCTGCCAGAACCACACATGGCATACCGTTATCAATCAGGGTGACGGCAATGCCATCAATGATGTCGACAGAATTGCCCGTGGGTAGCAATGCCCCACAGCTTGACCCGGCAGTATCGGTAAACAGCAGGGGGATACCTGCCGCTGTGCCCGGCACCCCGTCGATCCGGGCGGTGCCGTTATAATCGGTTTGGCCGTTTGGGGTTTGCACGGTGGCGATGGCGGTTTGGCCGGTATTTTCCATATAAATGGAGACTTCGGTTTCGCCGTTTTGCCCGGCAACAAGGCCGCGTTCGATGGCAAAGGGGCCAACCGCGGCGAGCATGTTGCCGCAATTTTGCTTGTCGGTGACAATGGCCTGATCCACAAATACCTGCAAAAACAGGTAATCAACATCGACACCGGGCCGGGTGGATTTTTTGACAATCGCAACCTTGGATGTCAGCGGGTCGGCCCCGCCCATGCCGTCGATCTGTCGTGGGTCGGGCGAGCCCATAACGCGCAGCAAAATGTCGTCCCGCGCGGCCGTATCGGTCGGCAGGTCATCGGCCAAAAAGTATCCGCCCTTTGACGTGCCGCCACGCATCCACATGCAGCGAATGGCCCTAGACATATTTTAACCCCTTGGCCGCCAGCTTTTCGCGCATGTCGTAAATATCAAGCCCAAGTTCCCCCTTCATCAGGCGGGCGCGGGTGCGGGCTTCCTTGTCTTCGCGGGCCAGCGATTTTTCCAGTGTTTCGGCTGTGTTTTCATGGGGAACAACGCAGACGCCGTCATCATCGGCAACAATCACGTCCCCCGGGTTGACAATGGCCCCGGCAATACTGATGGGCACATTGACCGAACCAATGGTTTCCTTAACGGTGCCCTGTGCCGAAACGGCCTTTGACCAAACCGGAAAGTCAATTTCGGTTAAATCGCGCACGTCGCGTACGCCCGCTTCGATAATCAGGCCGCGCACCTTGCGAAACATTAAGGATCGGGCCAGCAATTCGCCGAAATAGCCGGTATCGCAGGGTGATGTCGGCGCAACTACCAGAATATCGCCTTCCTGGCATTGTTCGACCGCGACATGCAGCATCCAGTTATCGGCCGGGGCGATGGAAATTGTGACGGCGTTGCCAGCCACGCGTGCGCCGGGGTAAATCGGGCGCATATGCGATTGCAAAAGACCGGTTCGGCCCTGTGCCTCGTGAACTGTGGCAACACCGCATTTTCCCAAACCGTCGACAATTGCCAGATCGGTTCGCGCAATATTTTGTACAACTTTCCCCATCAGAGTTCATCCACTGTGCGCGGATAGACCGACTGGAAACCTTCGGCATATTTTGCCGCCCGGCCCCCGGCCTGTCCGCCAGAATTGCGCCGGAAATGATTGGCGCGGTTTTTGGCAACATTTTCATAATAATGCCAAAGGTGTTCCTGCCCTTCCATGCACTGGATGGCCGCCCATTTTTTGTCCCAAACATCGGTGATGTCCAAAAACAGGTCAGGTTTCCATTCCATCTGTTCGGTCTGGTGGGGTTCAAACAGGTAAAGCTGTGGTGCGCCCAAAACCTTTTCGCCGGGGTTATGACCCCAGGCCTGTGCGATCATACGGCATTCAATGGCAACCCGGGTCGCAAGGGAATGATCGGTATTGTAATTATCGACAAAGCTGTGGCTCAGCATGAATTTGGGCTGAACCTTGCGGATGATATCGACCAGCTTGAATTTGGCATCGCGGCCCACTTCCAGTGGGTAGTCACCCAGATCCATAAATTCAATATCGTGTACGCCCAGTGCCCTGGCGGCATTTTCGGCTTCGCGCTTGCGTTCGGTTTTGACATGTTCAAGCGTGCAACCGTCTTTTTTCCACAGCTTGGCCGATTCTCCGCGTTCGCCATAGGACAGGCAAACCACGCTGACATTGTATCCCTTGGCCGCATGCAGGGCGATGGCACCCCCACAGCGCCAGACAAAGTCGGCGGAATGGGCACTGATAACCAGTGCGGTTGGCTTGGTGTCGCTCACGTTTCGAACTCCCTTTCGGATCTTTGATTTTGTGGGACAGACCCTATGCGCGATTGCCGGTTTGAGGAAATAGAACCCGTGACAATCGCTATAATTTTTTTCTATAGTCCGGTTGAAATGCGATAAGTGTGAAAGAAAATTTATGGACGTGGCGATCCCGAACCTTAAGCATTTGCGGGCCTGTGAGGCCGTTCTGCGAACCGGAAGTTTCAGTGCGGCGGCCAATGAAGTATTCATGTCGCAACCAGCGGTGACACAGGCGGTCGCAAAGCTGGAGATGGTTTTAGGCAGCGTTTTATTTGATCGCCGTCCCGAAGGGGTGTTTCCCACCGACATTGGCCGTTTGTTTGTTAACCGGGTGGGGCGGATGCAGCATTACCTGGCAACGGGGATGGCGGAAATCATGCGCAGCGCACGCCGCCAGCATGGGCAAACGGCAAAATTGCATCATTTGGTAACCAGCGTGCAGTTGCGCGCCCTGGTTGCCATTGCCGAAGCGGGAAATTTCAGTTTGGCCGCGCGTTCGATTGGTATTTCGCAGCCGTCCTTGCATCGGGCCGCCCGTGATCTGGAACATTTATGTGCGGTGCCGTTATTTGAAAAAGCCAGTAGTGGCATTTTGCTGACCAAACAGGCCGAAATTCTGGTGATGAACACCAAACTGGCCCTGATGGAGCTTGATCAGGCCTATGATGAAATTGAAGCCTGGAAAGGGGGGCGCGGCGGGCGTGTCGCAATTGGCAGTATGCCGCTGGCGCGCAGTGCCATTTTGCCCGCTGCCGTAAATGACCTTTTGAGCCACGCCCCCGATACCCGGATTAGTATTATTGACGGGCCCTATCGTGAATTGCTGTTTGCCTTGCGCCATGGCGATATTGATATTTTGATTGGGGCGTTGCGTGACCCGGTGCCTGTTGATGACGTGATGCAGGAACGGTTGTTTGATGACCCGCTGGCGATTGTAGCACGGGTTAATCACCCGCTTATGACCAAGGACAACATTACTCTGGACGATTTGGCAGCCTGTGCATGGATTGTGCCGCGTCGCGGGGCACCGACCCGGGAATATTTTGAAACCATGTTTCCCGAAGGCGGACTTCGCCCGCAAAGTGTGATCGTGACCGGGTCTCTGGTTTTGATTCGCCGGTTATTGTCGACGAGCAACCAGTTAACCATTATTTCGCGCCATCAAATTGCGCAGGAAGAAAAATATGGCGAGTTGCGGCGTTTGCCGCTGGCATTGTCAGACACTGAACGCCCGATTGGCCTTACCATGCGCAAGGGATGGTCACCGACAGCAATCCAGCGCGATTTTCTATCCCGTTTGACTGACATTGGCCGCCGGGCGAATGATATCTGGTAGCAGGATGCCGGTGTTATAACGCCAAAAAGGGCAGCGTTAAGGCCGCTGCCCTTTGATTGCCTGGCGTTAAATCAGTCTTGCAGTGCCTTCAGAATCATGTCGGCGCGATCCTGGTATTCCAGCTCGCCTGCGTCAAGTTTCAGGGTGCCAATGCGGCGTTGCCATTGAACGGTGGCTTTTGCCATTTCATTGGCAAGGCCCAGTTCATGTACGGTTAAGGCGACTTCTTCCATTTCAGCGGCCCGGCGAATGCCGTGGGTCATGGAACGTTCCAGCATATAACCGGCCTTGGCGGGGAAATCGAAACCGGGATAGGTTTTATCAAGCGATGCCAGAACAGCTTCTTCGACCCCGGCTTTGCGCCCGGCCAAAACACATTCGGCAAACAGGGCTTCCATCCCCTTCATCATGATAGAGCGGATCATTTTAATTGATGATCCTGCGCCAATGTCGCCCTGCACAATGGCCGGGGCCATATCAAGGTCGGCCAGATAGGCAAGGCCGGCTTCGGCATGGGGCCCGGAAAGCAAAAGCGGTGTCTTGTGCAGTTTCGGGTAAACCGGTGCCATGACGGCAACGTCGACATAACGCCCGCCTGCGGCTTCTATTTTTTCGGCATTGCGGCGTTTGGTGCCCGGCGCACAGGAATTGCAATCAAAGAAAAATGCCCCCTTGGGAAAAGACGCAGCAGCATTTTCGGCAACCAAAGCTGCCTGATCGGCGGTGACCAGCGAAAACACGGCACTGGTATCGGTCATGGCGACGGCGGCACTTACAGCACCAAGAACATTCAGTTTCTGATAGTTGGCATTTTTGGCATCACGAACGGTAACATCGGGGTCGTTTGTTTTGATATCAAATGCCTTGATGGTCGCCGGGCGATGTGTATCCCAGCCTTTGACGAAGGCCATTGCAGCCTCGCCAAACCCCAGAAAGGCAACGGCCTGTTGTTCGATTGTCATGGTAGCGTGTCCTTTTCGTGCAGGGGATACGGCGCCAGGCCGACAGGGTCCCCGGTCATTCGCGATATTTGTTTTATGGTCCGGAATATCAGGTGTGGGGCGGTTTTCTGTCTAGGGCAGGGGCAAGTCCAGCAACCAGCTGAACCCGGCAAAACCGATCAGAAACATGCAGGCACCGGTGACCACTGCGGTGCGCCATGCCGGTATGCCATCAAGCAAAATCACACCGATGGCCGCAAACAACGACAGGGTCAGGGCCATGCCGATCAGCGGCGATACGATAGAAGCCAGCACCACCAAAGCAATGAAAGCGACCAGCTTTATCGGGATTGGTCCTTTGGTGCCGGGTTGTTTGCACCACGACTGCAGCACATACAGAACGGCTAGCACCAGCCCGAAAATGGCAATGGCGACAGGTAGTTGTGCCGGTCCGACATCATCGGGCAGGGGGCTTTGCGGCAGGGCCAGTGCCAGATAAAGATAGATTGCGTTAAAGGCTAAAAAAACAATGGCAAGAAGGGGTTCGTAAAATCGGGTCATGGTTCGTACCAGTGTTGGCTGCGGCCCGAAGGCCGCAGCGCAGAACATAACAGTTATTTCTGGAAACCGGCGTCCTTGAGAAACTCGGACTGGGTTTTAAGCTGCTTTTCCGCCATCGACCGGAAATCGCCATCCTTGATCGACAGGTTTTCCTGCTTTTGCTGTTTCATGAAGGTTTTCCATTCGTCGCTGGCCTGAACCTTGTCCAGTGCGGCCTGAATGCTGGCAACAACGTCATCCGGTGTGCCAGCTTTGACCGAAACACCGCGCCAGACCATGTCGTCAAGGTCAATGCCCTGTTCCTTGAAGGTCGGAACATCGGGGAAATAGCTGGAGCGTTCTTCGGTGGAAATACCCAGAAGGCGAATATCGCCACTTTCAACCTGTGACAGGCCGCTGGACGGGGTCATCATGGCGGCATCCAAATGATCCCCCATCAGGGCGAGGGCAACTTTACCCGAGGCGTCATAGGGGATCCATCCCGCCTTGAAGTCTTTGGCCGTCATGAACTGATACAGCATATACTGGTGGAATCCGCCGGTGCCATACCCGCCCACGCGCAGGCTTTCAGGGTCTTTTTTCATCGCATCGACAAAATCCTGTGCCGACTGCAAATTCGCATCCTTGCGCACGGCCAGTGCCGAGGGCTCGCCCTGCATGGCGCGCACAAAACGCAGATCGTCGAGTTTATAGGGCATCAGGTTGCGGGCGATGCTAAAGGTCAGGGTGCTGGTATGCACCAGAATGTTATAACCATCGGCTGGCTGGTTTAGCACATAGGACATCCCGACAGATCCGCTACCACCCGGCCGGTTGACAACCTTGGTTTGCCAGCCCGCCTGTTCGTCCAGCAATTTGGACAATTCACGGCCATAGGTATCAAGCGCGCCGCCTGCACCGGCCCATACCACCAGGTTCACCCGGTGTTCGGGAAAATCGGCAGCATGGGAAACGCCTGCCGTGCCAAGCAATGCACCAAAGACGGCGGTGGAGATGATTTTTGACAATTTCGAAGACATGGTCTCTTCCTCCCGGGATTTTTGTTTTAAGTGGTTTGGTTGGTCGCGTTTGAGCGGCGCGATTTCAGCTTGCCCCAGATCGGCAGCAGCAAGCTCAGCACGCTTAGCACAAGGAACAGCAGGCTAAGCGGGGATGTGACGAAGATGGCGTAATCGCCGTGCGACGTAACAAGGGCGGTGCGGTAATTGGTTTCGATCAGGTATCCCAGCACCATCGACAGAATGATCGGCGCCATCGGGATTTTGAATTTTTTAAGGATGTAACCCAGAACGCCAAAAGCCAGCGTCATATAGACATCGAACATCAGGTTGCGCAGTGCAAAGGCACCCAGCATCGCCATGCAACCAATGCCCACTGCAATGACAGAATTGGACAGACGCAATACCCAGCCCCATACCGGCAATAGCAAAGATCCAACAAAAAACAGTGCGATTGATGTCATTGCCAGCCCCCACAAAACCGTGTTGACCAGGACAGGTTCGCTGGCAAACAGTTCAGGACCGGGGCGCAAGCCGTGCAAAATAAGTGCGCCGACCAGAACCGCCGTGGTTGGTGATCCGGGCACGCCAAGTGCCATAAGCGGGATCATTGCACCGCCGACGGTGGCGTTATTGGCTGATTCCGGTGCGGCAACACCGGCAGGTTCGCCCTTGCCAAAGTCGTCGGGGTTTTTTGACCGGCGACGCGAAAAGTCGTAGGAAACCCAGCAGGCTATATTGCCGCCTACGCCAGGTAGAATACCCAAAAGCGTGCCGATCACGGAGCCGGAAACAATGGTGCTGCCCAGTTTGCGCCACTGTGTCAGGGACAGCAGGGCAAAACGAACCCGGGGTGTGATGCTATGGGTTTCGGACTTGCCGCCTTCGGCCAGACTAAAGGCTTCGGATACGGCAAACAGGCCGATCAATGCTGTCAGGAACGGGATGCCTTCAAACAGTTCGGGCACGCCAAAGGTAAAGCGCGGCACACCCGAAATGGGGTCAATGCCGATGGTGGCAATGGCAAGGCCAAAGGCCCCGGCCAGCAGCCCCTTGACCAGCGACCCGCTTGAAAGCGACGCAACCGAGGTGAGACCAAACAGACCGACCGAAAAATAAGCCGCCGGGCCAAATTCAAGCGCGACCGATGCCAGCGGCTTTGCCAGTACCAGCAAGGCAAACGCCCCGATCAGGCCGCCAACACAAGATGCATTAAGGGAAACGGCCAATGCCTCGTTGGCGCGGCCCTGACGGGTCATGGCGTAACCGTCTATTGCGGTTGCCGCGGCGGCCGCCGTGCCCGGCGTGGACAGCAAAATGGCACTGACCGATCCGCCATATTCTGCTGCCATATAAAGGGCAACCAGCAACAACATGCTAAGTTCGGGCGGCATGTTATAGGTAAAGGGGATCAGCAGGGTAATGCCGATGGACGGCCCCAGCCCCGGCAACGCACCCACCACGACGCCAACGGCTGTGCCGATAACAAGGCACGCAAGGCCGGAAAAACTGAAAATAACGGCAAACGCATCCATAATACTGCTCATGAATGGCTCCGGTGGTGCAGGTTGGCCCGGCGGGCGGCAAGGGGGGCAGACAAAACCTGTGGATGAGGCAAAAATAGGGGCGCGACCGCAGGCGCCGAAAAAATCATGCCTGTAACGGCGAATTCGGTCATTACCTTGTTCCTGATTGGCAACCGATACCTGCGCCTCTTAAGGGGCTGCAGGCATAAGTTTTTCGTTTCCATATGGCAGCTATTTTTAATTGCAATGTGGGGAATGAAATTGTGCCGTCAATTCTGCGACAGAAGACTTCCCGTTATTGCAGCTTGTTTGCCGCCATTTTTTCGTTGGTTTGTGTCTCTGGTGTGCCTGATTTGGCGACGGATCGCTAATAGAATGTATGATAATTGGTATAAGAAAATTCTAAGTGTATTACGTTCTGTGAGTTGGCTGTGCTTCTGGCAGAGGGGATGAATGGCAGAATTAAACGGGTTTGCGATGCAAGCAGAACAGACGATGTTTTTCATCACGGATTGTTTTTTATGAAGACACTGGCTTTTCAGGCATCTGATATTGGTGGAATTTTATCTGAAAAAAGAACAGGCAGAAGGTCGGGGTGGGATCGACCTTCTGCCTGTTCATAGGCTTGCGCCAGTAAAGGCTGCATATAAGCTGCCATTCAGCGGTGGCTGGTGCCATGGCAAGCGGGGCCGGTTTTCAATGTCTGGCGTCGACTTCTGACCGGGCGGAGGTCAGGCAGTTCGCACAGACAGAATACCGAAACCGCTGGCGGGGACGTTCCAGTGGCTGTTTGACGACGCGGACCATAACAAGCGGTAAAAAAGCAGGCTATGCGCGTTTGGCGCGCCCCCTATTCTTGATTGGAGAACGATGATTTAACATTTTGAAATTAAACAATTATTTGTATGGTTTTTCAGGTGATAACCCGAATTGGTGCCTTGTCCATCCAGGCTAAAATTGCATCAACTGTTTGACCATAAAAGACTTTCCAGGTTTCGCGTGTCACATATCCCAGATGCGGGGTTAACAGCAACCGGTCGCTTTTTCGCAACGGGTGGTCGGCGGGCAGGGGTTCCTGGTCGTAAACGTCGATGCCGGCGCCGGCTATAAGGCCCTTGCTGGTGGCGTCGAGCAGGTCGTCAACATTTATAATTGGCCCGCGTGATGTGTTGACCAAAAAGGCCGATGGTTTCATTTTTTCAAAATCGACCTGGCTGATAAGGTTTACAGTGCGATCTGACAGGCGCTGATGGATGGTGATGAAATCGCTTTGTGCCAACAGCTCATCCTTGCCGGCTTTTTGTACGCCCAGTTCGGCACATCGCTCCGCTGTCAGGTTTTCCGACCACGCCATAACGTTCATGTCAAACGCCTTGGCCATTTGTGCCACCTTGCCGCCCAGTCGGCCCAAACCAATAATGCCAAGGGTTGAGCCTGCCAAATCCTGCCCCAGGCCAATCTGCCAGCCGCCATGCTGCATCGATGCATTCTCTGGCACAATGCCCCGTGCCAAACCTAATATCAGGGCGAAAGTCAGCTCTGGCGTGGCGGTGGACGGGCTTTCGGTACCGGACACGGTGATGCTGTTACGCGTTGCGCCCTCCATATCAATCGCGTCATTGCGCTTGCCGGTGGTCACAATCAGCTTCAGGTTTGAAAGCCGGTCCAGAAGGGAACCGGGCAGCGGGGTGCGCTCGCGCATGATGCACAAAACATCAAACGGTGCCAGACGGGCAACCAGATCATCCTCATTGGTGATTGTGTCGTGAAAAACGGTAATTTCTGCCTGCTTTTGCAGTTCTGACCAATCGGCCGACTGCAGGGCAAGGTTCTGATAGTCATCAAGAATGGCAATTTTCATGGCTGATCCAGTGTGTTGGACGTTCCTGCCCTTATGAACCGATGAAATCATCCGTTTGTCACGTGTTTTTGCAATCTATTATCAATTGGTGAGGGGGGCGCGGGATGACGGGGCATTTTCACCGTGCCAACACCCGGTGGCTTTGGCACGGTGAAAATGCCAAAGCCAGCCAGATGTTGCACAATGTTTGCAGATGTTTGGTGAAATCCGCCGTTACAGATTATCGGCGATTTCCTGCATCCAGATGGCAACGGCAACCGCCCCGCCATCGGGTACGCCAACGGCGCGATCGCCAAGATAACTTGCCCGGCCCAGTTCCGGCGTCATATCGGCGGTGCTGTCTGCCCCCTTGCGGGCGGCATCACAGGCGGCCTGCCAGGCTTCTTTGGCGGGTTTTCCGGCCTTTGTGGCGTCGTTAAAGGCTTTGGCGGCGGGCAGCAGGGCATCGAGCATGGTGCGGTCGCCTTCCTTTGCGCCGCCCAGTTCGGCGATCGCTTTGGCCCCGGTTTCAAAGGCATCGGCCCATTGGGCCGGGTTTGGTGTGGCTTCATCCTGCAAATGCCGCCCGGCGCGGATCAGGGCGTTGGCATAAAATGGGCCGGAGCTACCGGCAATTGCTTTGCGCAGCGCATTGCCCGTGGCAATCAGGGCGGTGGCAGGGGTGGCCCATGCCTTGTTTGGCAGGGCCAAAATAGCATCTGCCCCGCGTTCCAGGCTGGCACCCAAATCTCCATCACCGGCCTTGGTGTCCAGATCGGTCAGGTGGGGTTCTTCGGCTTTCAGTTTTTTGGCAACGGCATGGGCAATGGTTTCAATCTGCTTTGCCAGCAGCCCCGCGTCGGGATAGGCGATGTCATCGCTGCTGCCTTTGGGATCGGCGATTTCATGGCGTTTTTGGCTGACGCGGCCCTGTCCCGGCCAGGTGCTGGTGGATGTTGGTGCATCCAGTAGCTCTGCGCGCTCATCATCAAGCTTCAAAAGCGAAAGCGAACAGCCCGGCATATCAAGTGCGCTTAACAGGGTTCCGTTCCACACCCGCTCCACCATAATGCCATTCTCGCGCAAATAGGCGATGGCCCCACGTGCCATTATTGCAAGTTCCAGTGCCGATGTTGCCCCCAGCCCATTAACCAGCAGGGCAACGCGATCAGACTTGGTAATTTTGCGATCGGTGATTATGGTTTTAAGGATGGTTTCGCATAATTCATCGGCATTTGCGATCTTGCGGCGCTCAACGCCCTTTTCACCGTGAATGCCTAGGCCCAGCTCGATTTCGTCTTTATCAAGGGTGAAACCGGCTTCTTTTGCGCCGGGCAGGGTGCAGGCACCCAGTGCGACACCCATGGAGCCAAGATCGCCAGCAGCCTGGCGGGCAATATCGGCAACTTCGCCAAGGGTTTTGCCCGCAGCGGCCGCTGCCCCGGCAATTTTATGGATCAGCACGGTGCCGGCAATGCCGCGGCGGCGATCTTCGCTTACGGTTTGATGCAGGGAAACATCATCGGCAACGACCACGATTTCAACCGGGATACCCTCTGTCTGCGCCAGTTCGGCAGCCAAACCGAAATTCAGTCGGTCGCCGGTATAATTTTTAACCACCAAAACCGCCCCGGCAGGCCCGGCACAGGCGCGAATGGCATGTAAAACCGCATCGGTCGAGGGGGATGTAAAAACATCACCCGCCACAGCCCCGGTTAACATGCCTTTGCCGACATATCCGGCATGGGCCGGTTCGTGGCCGCTGCCGCCCCCCGAAATTATCGCAACCGGGCGTTCGTCCGGGGCGGGCAGGCCAGCTTGCAAAACAACATTGTCGTGTTCAAGCAATGCCAGTTCGTCCGAACCATCCACCACCCCTTCGAGCATCTCGCGAACAACATTTTTGGGATTGTTGATTAGTTTTTTTGACATGATTTCTCACCTGCCTGTCATGGAGTTTCCTTGATTTTGGATTTCTTTTTAACAAGTTAATCCAAAAAGGGATAAATGCCAGCTTTGTGGGGAAATCCAGATACTTTCGATCCAGGATTGTTTAAAATCAAACGGCGGATTTGGCGTGGTTAGACCGACCAAGGGATGTTTAAGCCCTTGGCGGCTTTGGGAATACCAAAGCAAAGACGCGACAGATGATTACGAAAGAGACCTGCATAATGGCCATTCCAGCCTCTCGTGAAGAATTGCTATTTGCCATCACGACAACGTTTGACAGATTGATGGCGGATTTGGCAAAGGTCCCACCCAGCCGTGCGCGCGAAGCCACGCTTAAAGGACATGCCGCGGGGACGCTGATGAGTCCGTCGGATCTGGTGGCCTATTTGATCGGATGGAATGAGCTGGTTCTGAAATGGTTGGACCGCGATGACCGGGGTGAGCCTGTTGATTTTCCCGCGACGGGTTTCAAATGGAACCAGCTTGGTCTCCTGGCGCAAAAATTCTACGCTGATCTAAATGCACAGGAATGGCCCGAATTACTTCACCGCTTTGCGGCAGCCAAGGCGCAGTTGATCGCGACGATTAAGGCCCGGTCGGATGATGAACTTTATGGTAAGCCATGGTATGGCAAATGGACCAAAGGCCGGATGATCCAGTTCAATACATCCTCTCCCTACGCCAATGCGCGCATCCGTATCCGCAAGTGGCTAAAGGCGCGGGGATAAAAATACACCTTCTTTCCGCCTTGGGCTTTTAGGCCCTGAAAGGGGCGGCCCGAGAACAGGGACGTTTCTGGGGCCGGGGTCAGGTATTAAACCGATGCCGGGACGATGGTTATCCTGTGTGTCGTCTTTTCGAAACTGGCGCTAAGTGGCTATTCTAGTACCCAACAATACATACAGGCTTACCAGCTGCGATCTGCTGATACATATCTGCGTTGCAGAATAAAAATTATGCATTTTTTTGAGATCAGATCATAACGCGCGTAGCTGATACGCATGAAAGTCTTTAATATGGATTGGTTCCCTATCGTCTTCGGTACGTTTAAGGTTGTAGCGCTTGTCGTGGCCATGGTTTTCGCCATCAAGTGGCATTACGATCAGGGCAAGAAGAAGGGGATGGACAAGCGAGCGGTACTGCGCTCGGCTGCCAAGATGGCCGCAGTCTTATTGCTGGCGGCACTCGTCGTGGGACTTGTCAGCTTCGTTCTTGTCACGGCGCTCGGTTTGGATATGAGCTACTGATGAGGGCATCATAAATGTACTAGCCCCGCAGGGGCGACGACGCTTTCGCTGTCATTCCTCGATTTCTAATGACATGGATTTTTGTGCCTCCGGCGGGCAAGAATCCTCTGTGATCTTACGCGATCACTAAGTACCCGGCGTGACCGGATAATAAACGAGCGATCTGTCTCGCAGATGTGGTCGAGATCATTTATGCCGAATTCAGGTTGGTGTTTGTCTGCATCGAGGGTGAAGATCGTCTGGAAGAGGACGCCGTTTTTTCGATAGGTGAGATACAAGAAGCGCCAAGTATTTCCGCAGGGGAAATACTTTTAAAACGTCAAATTTTACTTTGAAAATATCGACTAGGAAAATGGCGGGCCGCGCTCGATGAAGATGAGCACTACGAGATTGTCATAACCCTTTGATGATCATGAAGATACTTCGTGTTGTGCGGTTATCGGCGGGATTCTGCGGCATTTGGGTGGCTAACGGCGCCTATTTCGGGCGTTTGACGGGGTATTTCGGTTTCGTCGGCGGATTACCGCCATGCGCTTGCTCCTTGGATCTGCCGGTCTGGCAAACCTGCGCGACCGCTTAATCAAACGACAATAACTGGGACGAAGCCGTCATTCCGGTCTCGCCCGTTGAAGGGCGGCTTCCGGCGAGAACTGACGCTCCCGCCATCGGAGCAGGCAGCTTAACGCGTTAGGCATCGGCGGGGAGTCCGCCAGTATGAGAGTACAAGTGATGATCTCGGCAGGAACTCGACGTTCCAGATTCGAGCGGAGCGCAGAGATACAGAAGTTTACAATGTATACTACGGCGCGTTAAATACTGATTTTGGATGCAACGTTAGGTGACGCCGCCATGGAACTGGAATCGATTTGCTTCTCGTCGGACTGCCGCAGCCGAGGTCTTTTCGATCAGATCGCCGACAAATGGTCGGCAATGGTATTGGCGATCCTGTCCGCTCGCCCGTATCGGTTCAACGCAATTCGCAGGCGGTTGGAGGGCGTTAGCCAGAAAGCGTTGACACAATGTCTCCGCCGGCTTGAACGCAACGGGTTGATCAACCGTCGCGTCGTCTCCCTCTCACCGGTGGCCGTCGAGTACGAGATCACTCCGCTTGGCCGCACCCTGCAAATGCCGCTTCGCGCATTGCATCAGTGGACGCTGGACAATCTCGTGGAGGTCGATGCGGCACGCGAGGCCTTCGATGATCGGCAATCGGACGACGCTTTCGGTGGAGTCCAGGTGGGGAATCGCACGGATTAGGCTCGGCGTGTCCGAATTCAGGTTACCTCAGCCCTACCACGTCACCTATAAGTGCCTAATTGACACTAAGTCTACAAGGTATACTTATGCATCCAGATTAACTGGAGTGTCAAAAATGGCTGAGTTGAAGTTACTATCCCCGTTGAAAACCGACGCATTCGAATTCAAGAACCGCGTCTTCATGGCTCCCATGTCGCGAAGCAGGTCGCCCGACCGCGTCGCGAATGAACTGACCGCGCGCTATTACGCCCAACGCGCCACGGCTGGCCTGATCATCACAGAAGGCACGCAGATCAGTGAGCAAGCGATCGGCTGGACGAATTCGCCCGGGATCTACACCGACGAACACATTGAAGGGTGGCGCAAGGTCACACAGGCCGTGCACGAGGCCGGCGGCCTCATTTTCGCGCAACTCTGGCATACGGGCCGCGCGTCGCATCCGGACTTTCACGGCGGAGCGCTGCCCGTTGCGCCATCGGCGGTTCCCTTCAACAGCCAAGCCTTCACGCCCGAGGGGCCGAAGCCTAGGCTCAGGACCTATT
>NZ_JFJZ01000057.1 GCF_002115825.1 Thalassospira sp. MCCC 1A01428
ATGCCGGGACTAAACAACTAAAATCTATCGAGGCAAGCATGAGAAAATTGCTTAACGTACCTTCATTGCCACCTGGAATTATACTTCGACATGTGCATGGAGAGGATGAGCTGACCGCGTGCTTCCCGGTAGTTTCCCAATTGCGCCCGGAATTAGCGGACGCTGCCGAGTGGATAGAACGGGCGTCGGGCATGGCCACAGAGGGATACCGCATTCTGGCTGCGTGGGAAGGTAATCAGGTTTTAGCGCTCGCCGGATACCGAAGGATGGAGAACCTGATCCACGGCAGCTTTTTATACGTTGATGATCTGGTTACATCCGAGGGAGAACGCGGAAAAGGCCTTGGCACAGCTCTCCTGCGAGAGCTGGCATGTATCGGTGTGGACGAGTATTGTCGTCGGCTGGTTTTCGACATTGCAGCAACAAACACCGACCCGCGCCACTTTTATGAGCGGGAGGGACTGATCAGAGAAGTAATTGGCTTTGAAAAGTCACTGAGGTAAGTCGCATGAACATTTTCCTCATCGTTTACAAACTTCTAACAGTGTCACACTGTCGACCGCTCTTATGCCCGTCATTAACGGAGCGTGTGAAATAGAGTTTTGCCACTCGTTCATTACAACGGCTATACTACCTGTAGTTCAGAATTACAAAGAACAGTGCTTCTGAAATTCATGGCCCGTGTATTTATATTAGAATATTCGAGGCAGCGACCCTCGGTAATTCCATGACAGAGAGAATTTTCTCGAACTATCTGTCATCGGAGGTTCTCAAACCTGCCTCTAGGTCTCAAGTTGCGAAGGAGTAATTTGGCGTGACAAAGAGAGTGTTTGTAACCGGGGCACCTGGTCGCATTGGTCGTTCGATTATCCCCCCACTTCACGGCACCGGATACATAAGCAATGGCCCGGACCGAACGACCACGGGACAGAAAGAGCCTACGGCACCAGGCGTGAATCACGATAGTTCTGGAGCATTCAATATTGCTGGTCCTGAGGGTGCTGTCGTGATCGAGAAGGCCATCTCTGATTTTCGCTGCCGCTATCATTTCTTTTTCGCAAAGTATTATTGAACTCATGGAATGGAATGCCCCCTCAACCATGATAGAACTGCAACTTGATCGCGCGAGCTCTACGACGCTTGTCGACCAAATTGCACGCCATATTGAAGTTGCGATCACGGAGGGAGCACTTCAGCCAGGAGGTCGTCTACCTTCCTGGCGTGACCTTTCGGCGCAACTTGGCGTAGCCCGAGGTACTGTAAGAGCCGCCTACGAAAAACTTGTCGATCGGCAGCTCCTTGTGACATCGCGTTCAGGAGGGACCCGGGTAGTTGATATCCTACCGCCTTCAATCGTTCCGACAATCGGATCGGAGAGTCGTAACTTCCTCCCGCCGGATGCCTCATATCGCTCTGATGATCCATTGGTCTTCCAGATGGGCGTCCCTGCCGCTGATGCTTTTCCTGCCACTTTGTGGGCGCGCCTGTTTCGACAGGCGGTGCAAACTACCGCACTACGCACGGGCCTCTCTGATCCACGCGGGTTGATAGAATTGAGATCTGCAATCGCATCGCATGTCGCCATCTCTCGTGGCATAGAATGTTCGCCAGATCAGATTATTATAACCGGCGGGTTCCGAAGCGGGCTATCGCTCGCTCTTCGCGCCATAGATGCGACGGGCAAAAAAGCCTGGGTAGAAGACCCAGGTTACCCCATGACCCGGCTGGCACTCGAATTTGCTGGCGTCAATGTGGTGCCTATTCCAGTTAATAAACAAGGACTCTCGGTTCAAGATGGTCAAAAATTGGCGCCAGAGGCAACGGTCGCCGTTGTGACGCCCGGGCAGCAAGCACCTAGTGGTGTCACAATGTCACAGGAGCGGCGCCTCGAGCTAATTCGCTGGGCTGTAAAATCGGATGCCTGGATTGTCGAGGATGATTATCTGGCGGAACTACATTTGTCCGGCCAACCTTCTAACGCGCTAGCGTCAGGCTCCGGAGCAGATCGTGTCATCCACATTGGCACGTTCAGCAAGACTATTAGTCCGATGGTCGGTATAGGCTTCCTCGTTGCACCTTTGCCGCTCGCGCGCAGATTAATCGATATCGCCACCTGGCTCGGGTCGCCGCCGAACGCTGCGGTCCAGGTTGCACTCGCGGAATTCCTGCGTGAAGGCCATTATCTGCGACATTTAAGGCGAACGAGGCGACTATATTGCGAACGCAGAGGTCGCCTTTTGGAGACACTTACCAAGTTTGGGGTACATACAGCTGTTCCTGCGGCGTTGTCAGTGGTGATGCCTATTCCTGAGGGCTTTGATGACCAAAACATATTTGTCGATGCTCGCGCTGCCGGCCTTGGGCCTGCACCATTGTCCCCCTGGTTTAACGGTGGATCTTGCTCTCCTTCCGGTCTCATTCTTGGGGTGGCCAATGTGATGGAACGACGTATTGAACGCGATTGCCGTCAGTTACTAACGATGATCGGCGATCCGCTAAAGAATGGTGGATATGGTCAGAACCCACTCGTTATCTCCGGTCTGATTGACGCCGATAATTAGGCACAGGAAATGTAAATATTGTCGTCGACCTGTACTGCCGTTTTTAGCTAATCATCCTTGTCCGGCCCCAAAAGAAATATCCTCGAAATTTGGTTAATCTGTTCTTCGACAAAAGAGAAATGGCATGAAACGGTCCCGCTATAGTGAAAAAGGCACTTCTCGCCCGGACAGATACGTTCTTTCAGGGTTATGGATAGGCTGCTTAGCGATTGCCCCTTCCGGGTCGGGGCAATCGCACTCTTATATAATGTAACGTAAGAACGACGAAATATGTCGGCAGGGCGCGCAACCTGGTTGACGGGCGGCTTCGTGGATCAGGCGGCGATTTCTTCGTCACTCGGGCCGAAAATTTCATAATGGATGCGTTCCGGCTTGATCCCGAGTGTCCCGAGGTCATTGACCATACCGCGCAAGAACGGTTTGGGGCCGCACAAGAAGAAGTCCGCATTTGAAAATGGCGTATTGTCGCGCAGCCATTCGGGCGAAATCAAGCCATTTTGGTCATGGGTAATCCCGGCGGAATCCTGCGGGGCCGGGTCGCTATAAAATGTTGCGACCGACATTTTGCCATGCTGGTGTGCGATAGAACGGACATGTTGGTCCATTGCGTGTGTTCGGCTGTTTAGCGCACCATGCACATAGTGAACCTCGATATCGGGATAATGTGTCCCGATGGTTTCAACCATGCTAACCATCGGTGTCAGGCCGACACCTGCCGACAACAGGACAATCGGGCGTTCAGGTTCGTCTGGCAGGAAGAAATCACCCGCAGGCGGGGTTATTTCAAGTATGTCGCCAATTTCCGAAACTTGGTGAAGAAAGCGCGACCCACCCTGTCCCGCGGGTTCAAGCTTAACCGAAATACGGTAATGCAAGGTATTGGGTGCGCAGGAAATCGAATAGTTACGTTTGATTTCCGTCCCGTCGGCCAGGGCAAACCTCAGGGTCAGATACTGACCAGGCCGATGCGCCAGCACAGGTTGGCCGTCGACCGGTGAGAGAATGAAGGACGTGATTACGTCGCTTTCCCGGCGTCTCTCCGAAATCCGGAATTTGCGCCAACCATTCCATCCGCCTGTTCGGCTTTCAAGATTTTCGCGAATGCCGGTTTCCCGTTCGATCAGGATATTGGCCAGAAACCAGTATGCTTCGCCCCAGGCAGTAAGGATGTCTTCATTGACCTTATCGCCAAGCACCTCGGCAATCGCCCCGATCAAGGCACGCGCCACATAGGCATAATGTTCGGGAAGGATATGATAACCGATATGCTTGTGCGCAATCCGTTCAACCACCGGCACGAGTGCCTCAAGGTTATCGATATTGCGCGCATAAGCAAGGATTGCAGCGGCAAGGGCCTTAACTTGCGATCCGCTTTCTCCCTGATTGGACTGATTGAACAGCGCACGAATATGGGCGTCCTGAAACAGTTTGGCATACATGACCTTGGTGATGTCAGTACCGTGCGCACCGAGGGCCGGGACGGTGGCTTTTACCAGTTCGATGGTGCGGGGGGACAGCGATTGTGACATTTCGGAAGTCTCCGTGGTGGTTTTATTCAAGGCAGCAGAAAGGGTTCGGCCCCTGCGGCCAACACGCAAGGTGCCGATCGTCAGGGCCGGCGAAAAACGCCTGGTCGTGATAGAAAGGAACGTTCAGGAACGTGAAAGCTGGTAGTACCCGCCGTGCGTCGGTTCATACATCACGCTTTTTAAGCGTTCTGCGATGCGGGTTGCCTTTATCTGCATGACATTGGCAATCTCTGGCGACAGCATTTCATTCGTCGTTTGGGCCCAGATGAGAAGCCAGCGATCATACATCCCAGGCGAAATTGCCGCGACATGAAGGCGATGCATCGCAAGCGGATTTCCCTTGTAGCGTCCCGTCGACAACATCAATGAAGACCAAAAATCTTCCAGTCTTAGCAGATGCTCATCCCAATCTTCGACAATATCGTTAAAGACCGGTCCAAGGTCCGGGTCCTTGCGGATACGGCCGTAAAACCGGGTAAGAACTTCCGGAAGTTTATCGGGATCAAGCTTGTCTGGTTTCATCATCTCGGCCTCGTAAATAAGCATTTGAAATGCATATATTACGATAAACATGCATTGTAAATGCTTATTTTAATCTTTAAAAACAGGCTCGAGAGGTTATCTATTAACTTATTGAGAAGAATTGGTTTTTTCTGAGTTCATCCCAGCCAGAATGCCAACAAGACCATGACGCCGTGTCAGGATATCGGCCAGAGTAACTTTGTCGAGAGATTCAAAAAACGACTCTTCTGCTTCTTTAAGCGCACTTGCCAGTCCGCAAGCAGACGACAGGCGGCAGTGACCGCCATCTTCACGCATGCATTCAACCAACGCAGACTGACTTTCAAGTTTGCGTACGAGTTTCCCGATGGAAATATCTTCCGGGCGTTTTGCCAGGGTAATGCCACCGGAACGCCCGCGCACGGTTTCAAGATATCCCTCGCCTGCCAACCATTGGGTGACCTTTGTCAAATGATTATACTTGGCATCGTGAATGGCGGCGATCTCGCGGGTCGACATCAGGCTGCCATTGGCGGCGGCCAAATGCATAATGACCCTAAGGGCATAGTCCGTGAAACGTGTAAGCTGCATAATTTTATTTTACATGTAAAAATGCGCATTATAAATGCAAATAATAAGTGAAACGATTATGAACCATGATATTTAATCCCGGCATTTGATGGCTCGGAGCAAGATTGAAACGTTCTGGTTCTTTTGTCCAGATAGAGCCGACGTATACGTGAGTTGGCAAGTGTTTGAGCATTTTTAGCCGCTTGCAAAAATTGTCGGCAGCAAAGCATGGGCACACACAGGGCTGATCGCTATTCATGCAAGCGTCATCAATGTGCCAATCGTGCCGTTCGCGATGCAAACCTGTTGGAAGCGGTTATGACCAAAGCCCTGCGGTATAACGTCGAGACCACCAAATGATATCGGATATCACCTACAATGGCCGAAGGAGATTTGGTCAAAAACAGCAATGTAACCTGTGCCATACAAAAAACTGCCGCCCGTTCAAACAGGCGGCAGCGTAAAGATCGCGCGCATCAGGACACGACGTTTAAAACCATGCCAAAGGCGATAAAACCGTAACGCTTACAGCGTTTCGGCGTTATAGGCCCGCGCGGTTTCGTTGAGAATATTCAGCTTGTCCGCATCGCTGCCGTTTACAAAGGCTTCGCGAAACGCGCTGCACAGCTCGACATAGCGTTTTGCCTGGTCTTCGGCAGTTTTACGCGTCAACGGCTGGTCGCGATAGGCATCGATAAAGCGGTTGGCAATCATGCCCAGTAGCAAAAACGGGGCGGCATCGCCCGATTTTTCAGTAATGGCGGTTGCGGCAATGCGGCTGCATTCTTCATAGGCCTGCACGCCCAGGGCATCGCCCTGCATAACCGTGATCAGTTTTTCGTACATATTGGTATCCCTTCTCAAAGCGTAATTTCGGTTGCGCCGCCATGCTGCCCCGACCATTGGGTCGGATTGGTCAGAAAGGCTTCAACTTCATCCAGGGTTTTCGGGTCAAAATAGTTCTGGGCCTTGCACACAGCGAGAACATCCCACCAGGTTGCCAGCCAATGCAGTTCCAGCCCGTGTTCTTTCAACTTTTCGCGGGTTTGCGGAAAGATGTCGTAATAGAAAATCACCAGCGTATCGGTCACATTGGCACCGGCACGGCGCAATGCCTCGCAAAAATTGATTTTGCTGCCGCCATCGGTGGTCAAGTCCTCGACCAGCAGCACATTGGCTCCTTCGATGATATCGCCTTCAATTTGCGCGTCCCGGCCAAAACCCTTAGGTTTTTTGCGCACATATTGCATCGGCAAGGCCAGCTTGTCGGCCAGCCAGGCGGCAAACGGAATGCCCGCTGTTTCCCCGCCCGCAACAGCCTGGAATTTCTGGAAGCCGGCATCACGCAAAATTTGCGAGGCGGCAAAATCCATCAGGGTCATGCGAATGCGCGGGTACGAAATCAGTTTTCGGCAATCAATATAAACCGGACTGGCAAGACCCGAGGTAAAGGTAAACGGCTTGTCGGCCCGAAAATGCACCGCCTCGATCTCAAGCAGCATTTTGGCCGTCATTTCCGCCATCAGGGCACGTTCGGGAAAGGCATTGGAAAACATCTCAGGTCCTCGTATTGGTTACAGCATCGCCCGGGTTTGCCGTATCGGCGATATCGGGATGCCAGTAAAGCGGAAATCCCGGATCAAACACCGTTAGCAAACCCTCATCCGTACCGATTTTTGCCGACACCTCAAAGGGCGTTTGCCTTTTGACCAGTCTGATGCGTGTTTCGTTGGGCGCCAAACGGTAAAAGACTGGGCCATTCAATGACGCAAAAGCCTCCAGGCGGTCAAGCGCGCCTTCTTCCTCAAACACATGTGCCAGACAGGACAGGGTGTTGGGTGCAGTAAACATTCCGGCACAGCCACAGGCACTTTCCTTGCGCGCATCAAGATGCGGGGCGGAATCCGTGCCCAAAAAGAATTTTTCATTGCCCGATGTTGCCGCCCTGCGCAACGCCAAACGGTGCTGTTCGCGTTTTGCCACCGGCAGGCAATAATAATGTGGGCGAATACCCCCAACCAGCATGGCATTGCGATTAATGATCAAATGATGGGTGGTAATGGTCGCGGCGATATTGGGGCCGCCTTCCCACACATATTGCACACCTTCTTCGGTGGTGATGTGCTCCATGATAATGCGCAGTTCGGGCACCCGGTCAACAATGCGGCGCAGCACCCTTTCAATAAATACTGCCTCGCGATCAAAAATATCAATCTCCGGATCGGTCACTTCGCCGTGCACACATAACGGAATGCCCAGCAGCGCCATGCGCTCCAGCACCGGCAGGATGCGTTCAATATTACGCACACCAGACTCGGAATTGGTCGTTGCCCCGGCGGGGTAAAGCTTTAACGCCGAAATCAAACCGGCCTCATAGGCCGCGGCCACATCATCGGCATTGGTGGTTTCGGTCAGATACAGCGTCATGAGCGGGGTAAAATCATGCCCGGCGGGTATGGCGGCCAAAATGCGGTCGCGATAGGCCCTGGCATCATCTGCACGAACCACCGGCGGCACCAGATTGGGCATAATGATCGCCCGGGCAAAATTGGCACTGCTATAAGGCAGCACGGCGCGCATCATCGCCCCGTCGCGCAAATGCAAATGCCAGTCATCGGGACGGCGCAGGGTGAGTTCGGTTATTTTCATGCCGCCTCCGCATCGGTCAGATATTCATACAGAACCGAGCTTGCGGCCATGAAATCATCAATCTCCATTGCTTCGCGCGGGTTATGCGACCCGTTCCGATTGCGAATGAAGATCATGCCGGTGGGCACACCATTATTGGCAAACACGGCAGCATCATGCCCGGCCCCGCTGGGCATGACATAATCCTCGAACCCAAGGCGGCGCATGGCCGACGAAATACCTGCCACCACATCGCCATCACACAGGGCTGGTGCGACGCTTAATTCATCATCCAGCTCAAAGCGTATTTTGCGATTACGTTCGACAATCCGCATATGGGCGCGCAACAAATCGCGCATCGCATCCAGGGTTGAGGCATCCTGGCTGCGCACATCCAGGCTAAAGGATATGCTATCGGGAATGCGGGCAATGGCGTGTTTTTGCGGGTCGGTGCCGACAACCCCGCTGGTCAGCACCAGGTCATCGCCCTTTTGCAAGATGGTGTCCCAGTCATCATCAAGACGGGTAAACAGGTCCGCCGTGGCCAATACCGGGTCCCTGCGATAGGCGCGTGGCACCGCACCGGAATGGCCCGGTTCGCCAATGCAGGTAATCGCCTTATGGCGGAAATTACCGCGAATGCCCGAAACATTGGCAACCGGCAAATCCTTGTTGACCAGCAACGGCCCCTGTTCGATATGCAATTCAACATAAGCCAGCAGGCGCGACGGATCGAACAGCTTTTCCCCGGCTTTTACCGGCGCCATATCAATGCCGATATCGGCCATATGCTCCGCGAGCGGGCGGTCATCGCCCTTATGGCGGGCCGAAAGCTCGGTCGTGCCCAAAAGCCCGAACAGCGCCTTGGAGCCGATATAACACGGGCCATACCAGGCACTTTCCTCGCCGCGCAGGGCAATCACCTTCACCGGACGGGCAAAATGGCGGCCTTCATTTTTCGCGCGGACCAGGCAAATCAACCCGGCAAGAATACCGGCCAGACCATCAAAATTGCCGCCATTGGGCACGCTATCGGCGTGCGATCCCACAAGCACGAATTTCTCTGCCGCCTTGTCTTCGAGCAGGGAAAAAAGCGCGTTGCAGGCGGCATCAAATTCAACCTCAAGCCCGTGTTTGCGGGCAAATTCAACCAGATAATCAATGGTTGCGGTTTCAATGCCGGAATAGGCCGGGCGGCTGACGCCTTCGGTATCGGCGGTTTGCGCGCCAATTTCGGCAAACAGGCCCGCAACCATGTCGCGATCCTGCTGGGAAAAGGTCGAGGACGGAACGATATTGTTCATGGTGCGGCCTCCATAAAGACAACGGTGTCGGCGGCTTCCTCGTCACGGACACTGCCAATCAGCTCCCGGACCGAGGCCATATTGTGTTGCGCCAGATAGGCTTCCAGCTCGCCAATTATTTGCACCATCACGGTCGGATGGATGAATGTTGCGGTCCCCACCTGCACGGCAGATGCCCCGGCAATCAGATATTCCAGCACATCATCAATGGTGGAAATGCCGCCACAGCCAATCACCGGAATGTCCACCGCCTTGGCACATTGATAGGCCATGCGCAGGCTGATCGGTTTTAAGGACGGGCCGGAAAGCCCGCCCATCAAATTGCCCAGACGCGGTTTGCGCGACTGCACATCAATCGACATCGACAACATGGTGTTCGATACCACCAGGGCATCGGCCCCGCCTTCTTCGGCGGCACGGGCCACATCGGATGTTTCACCGGTATTGGGCGTTAACTTGGCCCATAACGGCAAATCGGTTGCGGCGCGCAATTTGCGCATCACATCCAGGGTCGAGGCCGGACGCATGGCAAAGGCCTTGCCGTCTTCCTCGATATTGGGGCAGGAAATATTCACCTCGATCGCGGCGACACCCGGCACACTGATTTCTTCGCACAGGCGGGCAAATTCATCCGCGGTGTTGCCGGAAATGCTCACCACCAGCGGGCTGTTATAAGCCTGATAAAACGGCACCATATTGGTAATGAAATGCCCGACACCCTTGCTGGGGATGCCAATGGAATTCAGCATTGATCCCGACACTTCGCAGACACGCGGGGTCGGGTTGCCCTGGCGCAGGCCGCGGGTAATGGTTTTCGTGACCAGCGCGCCCAGCATATTGAGGTCAAAAACCGTCGCCAAATCTTCGGAGAATGTCCCCGATGCCGGCATGATCGGATTTTTCAGGCTTAAATCACCAATTTGAACGGAAAGATCTACCATCCCATTGCCTCCTGAAGGTCAAATACCGGACCTTCCTTGCACACCCGTTTATGAACAATGCCGCTTTCCGCCCGGAAGGAACGCACACAGCACTGGCACATGCCCAGCCCGCAAGCCATTTGCTGTTCCAGGGCGATTTCGCCGGGAATATTGTGTTTTGCCCCCATTTCCTGAAGCAATTTCAGCAAACGGTTGGACCCGCAGGTATAAAAGGCATCAATGCCCGGCCCGGCAATCAGGCCTTCAATCACGCCCTGCAAATGGGCCAGATCAGAGGTGCCTTCGCTATCGGTAACGGTAATAATCTCCGCGCCCAAATCGCGAAAATAATCAATCGACATCAGCAATTCTGGCGAACGGGCACTGCAAATGGCGGTCAGCTTTTTACCCAGGCGCTGTGCCTCCAATGCCAGGGGTGCCAAGGTTGCCAGGCCCACACCACGTGCCAACAACAGCAGATTTTGCCAATCCTGGGCGATATGAAAGCCCTGGCCTAACGGCCCCACCACATTCAGGCTTTCACCGGTTTTAAGCTCGGCTAATGCTGCGGTCCCCTCGCCTGCAATTTTATACAGGAACTGCAATTCGCCCTTTTCAGGGAAATAGCCATAGATGCTCATGGGGCGGCGCAGATAGGGCTGATGGCCCCCGCGCACCGGGCACTGGATATGGAAAAACTGGCCCGGCGTGCAATTCAAAATCTCGGCCGGGGCATCAAGGATCAGCAACCGATAGTCGTTATTGACCGGAATATTGCTTTTAACCAGGCATTCACTTTCAAATACCCGTTCGTTCGCCGGAACCGAATCCGGCGTTACATGTAGGACAGCGGCAGTCATTGGACGTTTCCTTACCTAAATAACAGGTTGGGAATAAACAGCGAAATCTGCGGTATGTAGGTGACGATCAGCAACGCAATCAGGTTCGCCACAACAAAGGGCCAAACCCCAGCAATGATCTTGGTCACGGGTTTATCCAGCGTCGATGACGCCACAAACAGATCCAGACCAAAGGGCGGCGTGATCATGCCCAGGCTGATATTCAACGTAACAATCATGCCCAAATGCACCGGATCAATGCCCAGGCTGGTCGCCACGGGAAACAGCGGCGGCACCAAAATCAGCAGGGCCGAATTGGGGTCGATAAACATGCCGGCAATCAGAAAGCAGACATTAAGGATCAACAAAAACAGGATCGGCCCGGCATCGATCGCAGCCAAAAAGGCGGAAATGGAGGTCGGCACATGTGCCAGGGTTACAAAGAATGACAGCACACCGCCAAAGGCCAGCAGGACAAAAATCACTGCGGTTGAAATGGCGCTGGCTTCGCAAATTTCAACCAGCTTGGCAAAGCTGAGTTCGCGATAAATCACGGCCTCGACAAAAATGGCGTAAACCACGCTCACGGCGGCGGCTTCGGTCGGGGTGAAGGTGCCGGAATAAATCCCGCCCAGAATGATAATCGGCATACCCAGCGCCCAGCCTGCGGCAATCAGGGCCTCAAGGCGCTGTTTCCAGGGAACGCGCGGCCGGGCTGTTACATTTTGGCGGGCTGCGTGGAACATCACCAGCAGACCAAAAATCAGGGCCAGCACAACCCCAATGGCAAGGCCACCGGCAAAAAGCTGTGCCACCGAGGTGCCCGTCATCCAGCCATAGACAATGAAGGTGATCGAGGGCGGAATCAAAAGGGCGGTTTCCGCACTGGACACAATCAGCCCCAGACTGAATTTTTCCGAATAACCGCTTTTGCGCAGTTCCGGGTAAACCATGCCGCCAAGGGCCGCCACCGTTGCCGGGGCAGAGCCGGAAACAGAACCAAACGCCATCGACCCGCCAATAACGGTATGGCCGATCCCGCCCCGCGTATGGCCCAGCATCGCACTGACCAGCCCCATCAAACGACGGGTGATCTGGCCCGATGCCATCAGCTGGGCGGCAAACAGGAAAAACGGAATGGCAAGCAAGGTTGAATGGTTAATGCCGCCCAGCAATTTCTGGACAAACACCACATCGGGCAAACGCCCGTAAAAAACTTCCTTGATCGCAAGTGTAGGCAAGCCCAGGACAAGCAACATTTCGAAGCCCAGCGCCATCAACACGACGGTCGCAGCAATAATGGCGATCAACATCATGCGGCTCCTTTTTCGGGCGTGGCAGCATTTTGGGCATTATCGGGGGAGAAACGGTCGATCACACCAAACAGGCTCAGGGCATAACGCAGCCCCAAAAGGGCAAAGCCAACGGTGGGCGCCAGATAGATCCAGGCCATTGGAATGTTCAAAGTCGGGCTATGCTGACCGGAGGCAAAAACAAACTGCACCATCTCGATGCCAAGATAGGTGGTGTAAATTGAAAACAGAACACCGACCAGATCGATCAGGGCAAAAACGGCTTTGCGTTTGCCCGGGGAAAGAGCATCGCGAAAGGTGGTGACACCAACATGGCGTTTGCGTTCCAGCGCCAGGCCCAGCGCGCAGAAGACCAAAAACAGATTGAGCATCTGAACGGCTTCCTCGATCCAGGAAAAATCGCTGGAATATTGCGGGGCAACTTCGCGCACCACCACACCAAGGGTAAAAAGCCCGACCATCAGCAAAAAGATGGTAACGAGAAAAATGCGCTCGGTCGTTCTTAGAACCTTTAAAAGCGTCGCCATGTGCTGTCTCCCCGGCATCGTTTATGATTATCGCTGGTGCCGATGGTTGGAAAATTTAAAAACAAAAATGGCGGCACAATGCGAAAACCCGCACCGTGCCGCCACTGGATGATTACTTACCTACGACGTCGGCATAGGCCTTTTCGTAAAGGTCGATCAGCTTTTTGCCTTCATCACCGGCACGCTCGACATATGCCGCCTTGGTCGCGGGATAAACTTCCTCGCGCAGGGCTTTACGTTCTTCCGGGGTGGCAACGCGCACATTCATGCCGTTCTTCTTAACGACTTCAAGGGCGGCTGCAACCTTGTCAGCCTTGTCCTTGACCAGGTCCGGGATCACTTCATGGAAAGTATCGACAATGACCTTGCGATAGTTTTCCGGCAGTGAATTCCAGAAAGCATCGTTAAACAGGATCACGTCTTCCATTGCGCCGTGGTCGGAAACAACAAGGTTCTTCTGAACTTCGTAATATTTCATGCGTTCGATGGTATCGAGCGGATTTTCCTCGCCATCGACAACACCCATCTGAAGCGAGGTGTAAAGTTCACCAAACGGCAGTGCGATTGCCGATGAGCCCATTGCCTTGAACTGTTCGATCAGGATGTTGGAATCCATCACGCGGAATTTCTGACCGGCAAATTCTTTCCAGTTTTCAATCGGCTGGTTCGAGGTGAACTGCTTAAAGCCATTCGGCCACAGGCCAATGGCCACCACACCCTTTGACGAGAAAGACGCCATCAGTTCCTTGCCAAACGCGCTATCGCGAATAGCCTGTGCCTGCTTGAAGTCCTGAGGCATCAGATAGGGAATATCAAGAACCGAAACCGCCGGGTTAAACCCACCGAGGAAAGCCGCCGGGGAAACCGTCGCCTCGAGCACACCAAGCTGGGTGCCTTCGGTCATCTGGCGCTGGTTGCCAAGCTGGCCCTGCGGGTAAATTTCAAATTCAACATTGCCGTCGGTGCGTTCATTCACCAGTTTGGCAACTTTTTCCAGATAGATGTTCCGGCTTTGCTGCGCTGATTCAAGATGTCCGATCTTTGCAACAAATTCTGCGGCCTGTGCGGAAAACACACTCAACCCGGAAATGCACAACGCGGCAGCAAAAATTTTTGCCGGTTTTGAAAACGTCATTAGTAGAAGCCCCCTGATAGGTTTCGACAGAACGAAAAAGGAATTACCATCTTCCCACCTTCGTCGAACAAGTCAATAATTTTCTCAAAAAAGAGATTTATGAAAAAAAATCTTAATAATTGAGACTTTTTGAAATTTTGCGCTATAGTTGGATATCTAATTTACGCAAACAACATGCGACACAATGACATGACTGCAGAAATCGCGGGAGAGGATATCGGCCAGCGGATCAAGGCTTTTCGCATGGGCAAAGGCATGTCGCCCGAGGAACTGGCCGAACGAATCGGCGTTTCGCGGGCTGCCATTTACCGTTATGAAAGCGGCCATCCTCCCAAACTTGACACCCTGGGCAAAATTGCCGACGGGCTGAATGTCACACTGCCCAATCTGTTGGGCGTGGGGGTGGAATATATTGGGTCTGCCGTCAGTTTTTTTGAAAGAATGCGTCAACTTGAAGAACAGGCCGACCAGATCAGCATGTTGTTTGACCCGGTATCCTATCTTTTAACCACGGACCGGTTTGACGAAATATTACCCACCATTCTGACCGAAAGCATTCCCGAGGACGCGTCGGACCGCACAACCGCCCTGCGCGACGTCGATGCGCTGATGAAAATCCTTAAGCAGCGCAAAAAATCATTTCGAGAACGCACCCCCAATACGGTCAGCCTGGTCTGCGCGGCCGAATTGTCGCAATTCCTGCGCACCGGCTTTGTCGGCACATTTGAACCCAGCCGCGCCGACCTGGAATTTCGCCGCGAAATTGCACGTAACGAGATTAAAAACATCGTCCGTCTGTTGCGCGATCAGCCCATTGGCACCCAGGTCGGGGTGATTGTCGATTCAATGCCGGGGGCGACCTTCCAGCTGTTTAAACAGGGCACGGAAACCCGCGTGGTTGTCAGCCCGTTCCGTTTGGGCACCTTCGCCAATATCCGCCTGGGTGTTGCCACTGTTAGCGCCGCGCCCGAAGCGATCGAGCTTTATAGCGAAATGACCAACCGCCTGTGGCGGCGCAGCCTGAAGGGCGAAGAAGGGGCCGATTATATCGAGCGTGAAATTCTCGGATGCACCCTTTGAAATAAATGGCAGCGGGAGCCTGTTTCAATGTTTCTGAGACAGGCGCGCCGACCAACCGGAATTTTCTTTGCAATCACACATTCGCAATCATGGGCTGCCTGACGTCATCACCCGCCAGATCAGGCTTCGCACAGCCCCTGGGCCAGGCGGGAAGAATGGCATCCTGTAACTGTTTGCTTGCAGGATGTTCCAAACGAACCTCGCCGCGAACCGCTACTTCCTCGACAATCCTGCCCCCGTCCATCACCATGACGCGCGAACAAAACCGTTCAACCAGCCGCAAATCATGGGTAATGAACAAAAATGACAGGCCGGATTTTTCCTGTAGCCCGCGCAGCAGATCCAGGGTTTGGATCTGTAATAGAAGATCAAGGTTCGACACCGCCTCATCTAAAATAACAAGGGCGGGTTTCGGGGCCAGTGCCCGGGCAATGCACACGCGCTGCAACTGTCCGCCGCTCATGGTTGCCGGGCGTTTTTCGGCATCTTCGGCAGATAACTCAACCGATTCCAGCAATTCAACCACCCGCTGGCTTTGCTGTGCCACGGTCATATCGGTTAAATGGCGCAGGGGTTCGGCCACGATCTCGCCCACTGTTTTGCGGGGATTAACCGCCGAAATTGAATCCTGAAACACCATCTGCACAGCACAACGCAGCGCAAGCCTGTCGGCTTGGGACAGGTTATTTAAGGGTTTTCTTTCAAACCGGATATCCCCGTGCATCGGGGTTTCAAGACCGATTAACAACCGTGCCAGCGTGCTTTTGCCGCATCCGCTGCGCCCCAACAGGGCAAGTGTTTCCCCCCGGCCAATTTCCATCGACACATCCCCTAACACCGGATGATAGCGCGACCGCCCCAGCAACGAAAAACTGCGATACCCATGAGAAACATTTTGCGCCGATAACAGGGACATCAGGCAACCTCCTGCCCGTATAAGGATAAATGGGCCGCAACCAGATTGCGCGTTACCCGATGAGACGGTCGTTCAAAAATCTGTTGAACCGGGGCCTTTTCAACGATTTTTCCCGCATCAATCACCGCCACATCATCAGCCAAGCGCGCCACCACCCCCATGTCATGGGTGACAAGCAAAATGCCCATCCCGCGGCGCGCCACCACACTTTCCAGCAGATCCAGGATGTGTTTTTGCACTACAAGGTCAAGATCGGTCGTCGGTTCATCGGCAAACAGGAAGGGCGGATCGCCCAAAAGCGCCATTGCGATCATCACCCGTTGCAACATCCCGCCACTCATCTCGAACGGATGCAAGTTCAGGATACGCTCGGGTTCGTCCAGCCCGACATCGCGAAAGGCGGCAAGAATACCCACATTACCGGTATCCCGTGCCAGGCCAAGTGCCTTTAAGGTTTCGCGCGCATGGGCCTTCATGGTCATGACCGGGTTAAAGGCACTGCGCGGATTTTGCATGATCGAACTGACAATGCGCCCGCGCAGGGCGGCAAAATTAATGCCCGTGCCATCCAGCTTCACCTGCCCGGCCTGGCGTTTCACCCCGGCGGGCAAAACATCCAGACACGCCGCACAGCTAAGCGATTTACCCGAGCCACTGGCCCCGACCAGGGCCAAAACGCGCCTCGATGTAATATCAAGCGACAGGCCATCAACCAGTTTGCAGGTCTTGCCATGCTTTTGTGTTGTGACTGTTAAATCAGAGATCGACAGAAGTGTCGGCGACATCAATGGACATGCTCCTCGCGCAGGTGGGGATCAAGCCGGTCACGCACCGCATCACCGATCACGTTAAAGGCCATAACACTTAGAAACAGGGCCAGCCCCGGCCATACCATCAATAAAGGATTGGTCCAGATGAATTGTCGGGCATCATTGATCATTACGCCCCATTCCGGCGTTGGTGGCATCACCCCAAGCCCCAGAAACGACAGCCCCGCGACATGCAACATGATATGCCCGATATCCAGCGTTGCCAGCACCAGAAGCTGCGACAGGGTTGCCGGCAAAAGATGTTCAATAAAAATCCTGACCCGGCCCGCCCCCGCCAGCCGGGATGCCAGAATATATTCACGATTGCGCAGCGACATCACGATGCTGCGCACGATGCGCGCATACCAGGCCCAGTGCGACAGGGCGATGGCGACAATTACGTTCACCAGCCCGGTTCCAAGCATGCCGATCATAAACAGAGCCAGCACCAGGGTTGGAAAGGTCATGAAAATATCAGTGACGCGCATGATCAACTGATCCGCACGCCCGCCAAGGAACCCTGCCGCCCCGCCAATCAGAATGCCCAATGTCATGATGACAAAAAGCGAGATCGCAACCGAGCCCAATGACACGCGCGTCCCCGCCATCAGGCGTGATAAAATATCGCGACCAAGATGGTCCGTGCCCAGCCAATGCGCGGCATCCGGGGCCAGAAGGCGGCTGGCAAGGTCAACCTCGTTGGGGTCAAACGGCATGATCCAGGGGCTAAATATTGCCAGCACCACCAGGATCATCACCAAAACAGCCGAAACCCTGACCAGCCAGCCAGAACCCCCTAAAAAGGCAAAGGTTGCCGCCAGGGGCAATTTGCGTTGTTCCAATGCGCCGATCATGCCTTTTCCTCCACACCCAGGCGGATTCGCGGATCAAGCCACGCATAGACAATATCAACGATCAGATTGCACAGCACGAACACCAGAACCATCATCAGGGTAAAACACTGGATCACCGGATAATCGCGGTTGAAAATCGCCGAGACCGCATAGCGGCCAATGCCGGGCCAGCCAAAAATGCTTTCAATGATCAGGGTGCCGCCAATCAATTCGCCAATATGCATGCCGGTTGCGGTGACAATCGGCAAAAGGGCATTACGCAAAATATGCGACCGTTCCACCCTGCCCGCCCCAAGGCCGCGCAAACGGGCATAATATACATGCCGTTGCCCGGTGACTTCCAGCATACTGGCGCGCAACAGCCGGGCATTGATCGACAGTGACATAAAGGCAATGGCAAGGGCGGGCATGATCAGTTGGCTCCAACTGCCGCGCCCCATCGGTGGCAACCAGCCCAGTTCGATCGATAACAACCACACCAACAGGAAACCAAGCCAGAAATTGGGCATCGACACACCCAAAAACGCGACCAGCCGCACAAACTGATCGGGCAGACCATCCCGATGGCGGGCCGCGCACATCCCCAGCGGGATCGAAACCCCCAATGTAAGCAACAGGGCAACACCGGCTAGCTGCAAGGTGGCGGGCAGATAATACAGGATATCGGGCAGAACCGGGCGCTGCAGCGCATAGGACACACCGAAATCAAGATGCAGGGCATCGCCCAGCCAGTTAAAATACTGCACCGTAATCGGCAGGTCGAGGCCCAGCATCTGCCGGGCATTTTCAAGTGCCTGCGGCGTGGGCGGGACGCGCGACAAACGCAAATAATCCATCGCCGGGTCGCTTGGCCCCAAACGCAACATCAGGAAAATGGCGACCGAGGCGACAAACAGCATCGGTATCAAAAACAGCAACCGCCGGACGGTAAAACGAAGCATGGTCATGGCGCAGCGGGAACCAGTTTTTCAAAGGGAATTTCACTTGCCATCGCCCCAAACGGGATGTTGCCCAGTTCGGGTTTGGCAACGGCAATTGCCGTTACATTGGTCAGCGGCAAATAAACCGCTTCCTTATGCAGCCGCGTTAAAATGTCGCGATAAAGCGCACGGCGTTTTTCCTCATCCGTCTCGACCAGAGTTTGCGAGATTTTGGCATCAATCTCTGCCTTGTCCGGCAGGCCAAGCTGGGCCTGATAATCGGCATGGGAGGGCACACGCATCGAACTGACAAAAGCATGCGGGTCATAGGGTGCGCCCCATGTGCGATTAAAAATCATGCCAAACCGGCCATCGCGCTGGCGGGCATAAACACTGCTTTCTTCCTCGCCGATCAGGGCCACATCAATACCGACCTTACGCAAATCCGCCTGGATGATTTCAGAAATGGATTTGGCAACCGCATCGGTCCCGACAAAGGAAAGATCAATCTGCAACGGCTTGCCGTCCTTCATGCGGATTTTGCCATCCTTGGGCAAAACCCAACCGCCCTGCTCAAGCAATGCCGATGCCTGATCGGGGTCAAACACGTAGGGTTTCAGGCCAATATCGGCATAGGGCACATTGGGGGCAAACAGGGTATCGGCACGTTTTTGTGTACCATACAGGACCTTGTCGATGATCAGGTCCTTGTTCACCGCATGATTAATCGCAAGGCGCACGGCCAGATCGCGCGTTGGGCCGCGATTGGTATTCAGGGCCAAAACCTGGCTTTCAAACGGGGCGGATAATGCGGCAAGATAACGCCCGGACTTGCGAAACCGTTCAAAGGTATCGGGGGAAATCGGGCCATCGGTGCCATAAATCAGGTCAACCTGGCCGGTTTCAAAGGCAATTGCCCGGCTGTTTGGATCGGGGATCACTTTAACCGTAATTTGCCCATAAGATGGCTTTTGTCCCCAATAATGATCATTGCGGACAAAAACATCTTTTTCCCCCAGGCGGGTTTCCTGCAAGACCCACGGGCCGGTGCCAATCGGCTGCTTGATGCCGTGCATCGTGCCACCATCGATGAATTGCGACGGGGCAATAAAGCGAAACGGCCGCGGCAAGGCCAGTTCCTGCAAAACCGGATAATAAGCATCCTTTAAGGTCAGGGTAACGTCATATGTGCCATCGGCGGTGACATCGACAATCTGATTGACCAGTTCCAGCCACGCATGACGCGCACGATTGGCCAGCACGGCATTAAAATTGGCGACCACCGCATCGGCATCAAATGCCTCGCCGTTCGAGAAAGTCACATCCTTGCGAAGTTTGAAATGATAGCGACGGCCATCCTTTGATACCTGCCAGCTTTCCGCCAGCCACGGGCCCACCGTGCCGTCGGCATGGTATTTCACCAGCGGCTCGTAAACCATGTTCTGGGCGAACATCTGATTGGGCGAATAAAGATGCGGATTAAGCGGCCCCACATTCAACGGCCAGGAAAAATTCAGTGCCAAGGCGGCATGAACCGGCATCGCGCCGACCAGTGGGGCAGCCAGCAATAAAAAAAGGAAAGAAAACCTCCCAACCAAACGATGCCACATAACTTACCCTTTCCGACCGTATGATTTTTTTCAAAAACTTCATACTATCGCGCTTGCAAAAAAGTCAAGCAACGGATCAAAAGCCGGTTGGCATAGGCAAGCGCCTAGTTCGAACGCACTGCCCGCACCACTGCGGATTGCGGCTCTGTCGAGGTATCGCCTTTACCGAGATGCCCACCGTCCCGTTCCCCGCACGGTTGCAAGTTACGGTTTACAGGCGTATTTCCCGACAACAACTAACCAAATTCTGCACTTTTCAAAAAGACGGAAGCTCCCACCGATAACGTCCCATGCCCAGGACGGTATGATTAACTGTAAACTATTGACGACAGAACCAATGCCTCACGGAAAACTACCAGATAGACAATACCGAAGCCTTTCCACGAGAAAGCCACAATAATCAACGCACATGTAATGTATGAGGAGACCTGAGGTCTCCTCATACAATGTTCAAGCGCTTATGCCGCCGTCGACGAGGATGCCAGAGCCAGTGATATAGGCTGCACCAGGTCCGGCGAGAAAGGCGACAGCCTCTGCGACCTCTCGGGGGCGGCCGTACCGGGCAATTGAAAGGCTTGGCAGGATTGCAGGTGCCAGCGCACCGTCGGCGGGGTTCATGTCGGTATCGATGGGGCCAGGTCTGACCAGATTGACGGTGATCTCCCTCGCGCCCAGTTCACGCGCAAGCCCACGGGTGAAGCTTTCCAACGCGGATTTGGTTGCGGCATAAACGGCAATCCCTGCAAACGGAACAGCCAGACCCGCGTTACTCCCGGTACTGATTATGCGACCACCATTCGGGATGTGCTTCAGCGCCGCCTGGGTGATCAGAAAAACCCCGCGCACATTGACGTTCAACTGCAGATCAATTTCTTCCAATGGCTGAGTGGCGAAATCACCGGCAAAAAGGACGCCGGCATTATTGACCAGAATGTCAAGACCGCCAAGCTCCTCGACGGTCCGCTCAACGGTTGTCGTCGCGGCTTCTAAACTGGCCGCATCTGCCTGCATGGCAATAGCTTTGCGACCCATAGCACGGATCCCGGCAACAAGAGCTTCGGCCTTTTCGACTGACTTTTCATAGGTGATGGCAACGTCTGCGCCATCTTCGGCCAGCTTCAGCGCGATGGCTGCACCAATGCCGCGTGCGGCCCCGGTGACAAGCGCGCGCTTACCCGCAAGAGGAAGAGAAGGGATGTTATTCATGATGTAAACGTCCTCTCACGGCT
>NZ_JFJZ01000058.1 GCF_002115825.1 Thalassospira sp. MCCC 1A01428
GCTCGAAGGGATCGACTGGCGGATGCCGCAACGCACATGGCGTCCGGAGATGGCGGGATAAGACCGAAAAAAAAAGCGGATATTTTTTAACCAGAACCGGCAGAAACGCTGGGGTTGAAGCCACATATTGGGGTCACTGCATAAAAGTGACATTATTGTCCGGTTCGCGCGAACGAACGGAGAACTTATGCGGCATCGCGAAGATCATTCTTCCGCAGTGGCCTGAGGCGATCCGGGCTGAGCGGCGGGTTCATGTTCCACAGGTAATCCCCGGTCAGTCCGACATGGGCCCAGCCAAGCGGCGCGATGTGTTTGATGATTTCGTCTGAGATGGCTATGCCGTTTTTCCTCAGATCAGTGATTGAGGCTTCCAGGTATTTGGTGTTCCACAGGATGATGGCGGCAACCAGGAAGTTGAGACCGGATGCTTTGTGGATCTGATGTTCATAGCTGCGATCGCGCATTTCACCCAGTTGGTTGAAGAAGACCCCGCGTGCCAGGGCGTTTCGGGCTTCGCCTCTGGCCAGACTTGCGCTGGTTCTTTTCCGCAATTCCAGGCTGCGCATCCATTCCAGGGCAAACAAGGTCCGCTCCAACCGTCCCAGTTCGCGTAGGGCGTTCGCGAGTCCGTTTTGCCTGGGATAGGCGGACAGGCTTTTCAGGATCGCCGATGCGGTGGTGGTCCCCGCCTTGATGGAGGTCGCCAGCCTGAGGATTTCGGGCCAGTTGTCAATAATGTGACCTGCTTTGATGGTGCCGCCGATGAAGGGTGTCATGATGGCCGGGGGCTTCATACCGGGGAGCAGATACAATTTGCGATCCTTGAAGTTTCGCAAACGCGGCGCAAAGCGGAACCCCAAGAGATAGCACAAGGCAAAGACGTGATCCGTCGCGCCGCCAGTATCCACATGATGCTCTTCGATTGCGACACCCGATTGATGGCGAAGCAGACCATCCAAAACGAAGGGCGCTTCGCTTTCAGTGGCGGTGATGACCGTCGAGTGGAACGGGCTGAACTGATCGGAGATGTGGGTGTAGAACTTGAGGCCTGGGGTGCGCCCGTATTTTGCATTGATATCCGCAGAGGCCTCACCGCGACCACCGGCCCGGAAGAACTGTCCATCTGAGGATGACGTCACGCCGTCCCCCCAGAGCTTGGCCAGCGGGAGTTCGCGGTGCATGTCGACCAAACAGGCTAAGGCCGCGGAATAGGTCTCTTCTCGCAAATGCCAATCATGCGCCCACGCGATTTGCCGGGCGGACAGGTTGTGGGTTGCTGCCGCCATGCGGGATACGCTCAGATTTACCCCGTCGGCCAGGACGGCGGCAAACAGCGCCTTTTGATCTTCCGCCGGTCTGCCCGAGCGATAATGGGTGAAGCACTCCGTAAATCCGGTCCAGGCGTTCACTTCCGTCAGCAGGTCCGGGATTTTGATCTGTGGCAATTGCCCATAAACCAGACGGCTCATGGCCGTGGCGGCGTCGGGTGTTTCGTCTTTGACCGGGGTAATGCTCAGAGTGCCACCCTGAATGGCGGCATCCGGGAGGGTCCCAGCTTCGGCCCGGGCCGCGACAATTGTTATCGCCTCCTCAATCTGCTGTTGTCGCTCTGCAAGATAGGATTCTGCATCCTCCGCAGCGGAGATTGGCAATGACCCCTCGGTACGCAAAATCTCGAAGGTGGCATTGGGAATGAGCCGATCATCGAAGTTGCGGCGCTGCCGGCTTCCTTCGACCCAGACATCGCCTGCCCGAAGCCGATCGCGCAATTCGAAGTAAACGCAAAGCTCGTATGCGCGCCGGTTGATCTCCCCCGGTGCCGGAAAGACAAATGGGCGCCAGACCTTCCGAATGAACCCGGTTGGCGGGTTGTCGGGCAGGCTGCGTTTGTTCGCCTCAAACATGATGCGCAAAAGATCTACCGCACGAAGAAGGCTGGCGGCACTTGCCGCACCTTTGAAGGAGAACGCCTTTATTATCAGTGGCGCAAACTGACGGGCGGTCTGATATTTCCCGATGAGCTCGGAGTATTTGTCGGGTTTTCCGCCTCCCAGGGCAGCTTCAATTGCGGATGTGGCACTCTCGATCTCATCCCAATTGGCCGTGTCGAGCATCCCGTTGAGATCGCCGGTTTGCAGGCGGTCCGTCAGTGCCTCACGGCAAAACACTCTGAGAGACTGCAAGGGGCGGATGATATCCATCAGGAGCTGGGACGCTTTGTCGGAACTTTGCTGTTCCGCCTTTCGAAAGCTTCGGCCCAACAATTTGTCGAACATATCCAGTGCAAGATCGGTGAGCTGTTCTTCAAGCCGAAAGCAGGCAGCCGACAAAACCGCCCACAACCGTGGCAAGGCCATACGCCTCAGGTTTTGCACCGTGATCCGCAAGCCTTCACCGGCGAGACTGTCGAGTGCCGATGCCGAGATGTTCTGCCGCAAACTGGTGGGCAGGCCGATCGCTCGAACCACCATTAGGCGTTCCAGAACAGCCTTGATGGACTTGGCGGACGCTGACTTGGGTGCCGCTTTCAGCCAGCTCAGCGTCGAAACCTCGCCCGATTCAGGGGGCGCAATCAATGCGCGCAGAGCATCGTGGTGGTCCGGATGCAGGTCCTGGGTCAGAGCAGAAATCCTGACATTTTCCGCGCGACGGATCGCGTGACGGACAATCAGTTCAACGGTACGGCGGGCCGGGACCAGGATACGCCGCCGCCTCAGTTCTTCGATCAGCGAAATCGCCAAAGGCTCCGCGCGCGGGTCTTCTCCTGCAGATGGTGTCAGCCAATGAACAAGCTCTCGCACAAGAGAGTTTGTGAAAGCCTGGTATCCGAACCGGGCCATGATTTGCCCGATATGTTCTCGTCGCGTCTGCGGGCGCTGATCATAGATCGCCAGATCGGAGGCGCTGGCATCAACCTGATCTGCGAGAAAGGCCAACATCACGTCGTTGGGTTGTTCTCCAACCTCACGAACCCGCCCGGGATGACGCAGATAAGCCAATGACACGGCATAGCCCAGACGGGCAGCAGCGGTTCGTTTTCTGGCAACAGCCTCGATCTCATCCGGGGTGAGCGTACAATGCATCGCAACTTCTCGATCCTCCGAGGGCGGTACCATCAGTCGAGACCAAAAACCTTCCGTCAATAGTTGTCGCCGTGCCATGAAATATCCTTCTCACATGCATGTCCGTGAAACGCTCGTTTGGCGGAACCTCCTGTTCCGTCCGCCAATATGGCTTGACAGCGGGAAGGCGGACAAGTTGATTGAAGGACGGGAAAACGGACAAGGCTATCTTCATGGCACTGATTGGATATACGCGGGTTTCGACCACAGAACAAAAGCTGGAACCACAGGTGGATGCGCTCAAAGCCGCGGGCTGCGAAACCGTGTTTGAAGATGTCATTTCCGGTGCCAAAGCAGACCGCCCGGGCTTGAATGAAGCAATGGCTTTCCTGCGCAAGGGCGACACGCTTGTCGTCTGGAAACTCGACCGCCTGGGCCGATCCATGAAGCACCTGGTGGAAACGGTGACAAATCTCGGAGACCGTGGCGTTGGCTTCAGATCGCTGACCGAAGGCGTGGATACAACAACCACCGGCGGCACGTTGGTGTTCCATCTGTTCGGCGCGCTCGCCCAGTTCGAACGTGACCTCATTATCGAGCGCACACAGGCCGGACTAAAGGCCGCCGCAACACGCGGCAGAAAAGGGGGGCGAAAGCCTGTCGTCACGCCTAAAAAGCTGGAGCAGGCCAGGGCCCATATCAGCGATGGATTGACCGTCCGCGAGGCCGCAGCCCGCCTCAAAATTAGCAAAACCAGCCTCTACAACGCTCTCAGAGACCAAAAAACCGGCTGAAGACGTAGATGTTCCTCTAAAGTTCTTACGAACCGGACAATAATGTCACTTTTATGCAGTGACCCCTGCTGCCGCCGCATTCTTCTATTCCCCCTCGCAGTCGCCTCAACAGGCCCAGGCTCCCGGTTCGACCGCCCAAGAGACCGGGACACAACCCAAACAGAACGGCGGCCAATTGGTTCGCTTCCACTCACCAGTGTTCGGTCCGGCGCAGGCTCCAGTGACCATCGTCGAATTCTTCGATCCTTCGTGCGAGGCATGCCGCGCCTTCCACCCCTATATGAAGCAGATCCTCGCCGAGAACCCGGAAGATGTACGTCTAGTGCTGCGCTATGTACTGTTCCATCAGGGTTCGGAAGAAGTGGCGCGGATGCTTGAGGCGGCGCGTAAGCAAAATCTCCATGAAAAAGTGCTGGAGGCTGTGCTGGAGGCCCAACCCGGTTGGCACGACGACCCCAAGGTAACGCAGGCATGGGCTGCTGCAGAGCGCGTCGGTTTGAACTTGGAACAGGCCCGCCAGGACATGCATACGCCTGGCGTCAACGCCGTGCTGGAAACGGACATGCAGGACGTTAAGGCCGTTGGGGTTCGTGGCACGCCGACTTTTTTTGTCAATGGTCGTGCGCTCAGCGAGTTTGGCCCGGAGCCGCTGCGCCAGTTGGTGAGCAGCGAAGTGGCCAAGGCACGGGAATGACACTATGAGCGCGCTGGAAAACCGCGTGCCACCGCTGCTCGTGGCAGGCCTGATCGCTGTGCTGATGGGTTTGTCGGGAACCAAATTGCCGGGTTTCGAACTGGCATGGACCGCGCGCCTGACCTTCGCTTTGCCGGTACTGCTCCTGGGGCTCGGCGTGTGCCTCGCCGGCGTCCTGTCGTTTCGCCGCGCGCGTACTACGGTTAATCCATTGCAGCCGCAGCAGGCTTCGGCATTAGTGGAGGCTGGCATCTACCGGTACAGCCGCAACCCCATGTACTTAGGCTTTGCCATTATCCTGGCGGCTTGGGCGCTGGTCTTGGCTTCGCCTCTAACCCTGCTTGGCGTGGTTGCTTTCGTGCTGTACATGAACCGTTTCCAGATCACACCCGAAGAGTGGGCGCTGGAAGCACTGTTCGGCGAATCATTCGCCCGCTACCGTGCACGAGTCCGCCGCTGGCTCTGAGCGTCGGCGGCGGTAGCGACTGGCGGGGCTTACTCGTCGCGGCAGCCTGCTGAAGGTGCCACGACCTAGCCTGATCTCCTCGTGGCGAGCTACTTTGGCCACATGCCGTTAGCATTTCTAAGGTCAAGGGCATAGCGCCAACGAGTGACGCACGCGAATTCGCTCCGTTGATATCGAGCTAACTGTCAGGTGACAGCGGTAAAAGCAAAGCAGGGCGGTTGCAGGATCTGAGTGCAACACGGTTATTGAATTGAAGCGGGAGCATCATGCCGCATCACCACGGCTTCTTGCATCACTTCGCCCATCACCTCGATCGGGCATTTGAAGTCGAAGCGTTTGCGCGGTCGCATATTCAGTTGCAAAGCGATGGCGTCCAGGGCTTCCTGACTATGCACCGACAAGTCCGTGCCCTTGGGCAGGTACTGGCGGATCAGTCCATTGATGTTCTCATTGCTGCCGCGTTGCCAGGGGCTGTGCGGGTCGCAGAAGTAGATCGCCACCCCGGTCCGCTGGGTGATCTCGGCGTGCCGCGCCATCTCCCGGCCCTGGTCGTAGGTCATGCTCTTGCGCACCGCCAGCGGCATGCCATTGAGCGCCGCACTGAAGCCCTCCAGCGCCGAGGTCGCCGTCGCGTCGGCCATCTTGATCAGCATCAGGTAGCCGCTGGTACGCTCCACCAAGGTGCCCACCGCCGAGGCATTGGCCTTGCCCTTGATCAGGTCGCCCTCCCAATGGCCTGGCATCAGCCGGTCTTCGACCTCCGGCGGGCGCACGTGGATGCTGAGCATTTCAGGGATCTGGCCGCGCCGATCGACGCCGCCAGAGCGCGGCCTGCGACTCGTCTTGCCCTGGCGCAGGCAGATGATCAGCTCCTTGCGCAGGCCACCGACCGGCAGGGCGTAGATCGCGTTATAGATCGTCTCGCGGCAGACGTAGGCCTCTCTGAGGCTGGGTATGTTCATGCTGCGCAGCTTGCCGGCAATCTGCTCGGGAGACAAACCCTCACGCAGCATATGGACGACCAGCTCGAAGCGCTCACTGCCCGGCAGCAGCTTGCACTGAGGCCTGCAGACCTGGCGGCGGACCTGCATCTGCTGCTGGGCAGCACAGGCCTGGTAGCGGGTGCCAGGGGCCCGGTTGCGGCGCAGCTCCCGGCTGATGGTCGAGGGGGAGCGGCCGAGCATCCGGGCAATTCGCCGCTGGCTGAAACCTTGGGCAAGGCCGAGTTGAAGGGTCGCACGTTCGGGGATACTGAGTTCGTGATAGGACATAGTGGCAGCACCGTACCGGAAAGGTCAGGTGTTGCACTCAGTTTTTGCGGCCGCCCAGGCTTATGCTTCGCTGCGATGATTGTCGGCCTGCCTGGTGTCGATACAAACACTGCCGTCTAGCTCCATTTCAAGTGTCGAGTGGCTGACTTTGAATTGCTCATGGAGTACTCGTTTTAAATCGGTCTTCACTCGTTCGATATCAGGCAGACTAGCCTTCTTTATGACAACGTGGGCTTCCAATGCAATTGTATGTTCCGCGATTTCCCAAACATGTACGTGGTGAACACTCTCAACATCGTCTACTTGCTCCATGACGTTGATTATATCGGCGATGGAAACTCCTTCTGGTGCGCCCTCCATCAACAAGTGAATGGTTTTAGGCAGCATGCTAAAGCCCTGCCAGAGCACGTAACCAGCAATCATCAATGTCACTACAGTATCCGTCCAGTACCAGCCGTACAGAAGAATCAATGTCCCGGCGACAACAACGCCGACGGAGGCTAGTGCATCCGATACATTATGCAGGAATGCCGCCTTTATATTCATGCTGTCCTTAGACATTGTGTAGGTGAGCAAGGCCGTGGCGATATCTACAATCAAGGCTATTCCCGCCACCACGACCACTGTCCAACCCTCAATAGGCTGAGGGGAATATAACCGACCTATAGCCTCGTAAATAAGGTAGAGACCGATGATAATCAACGAGACCAAGTTGATTAAGGCCGCTATGGTTTCACTGCGTCGGTAGCCGAAGGTTTTAAAAGCATCCGGCGGCCTGCGACCGATCTTACGCGCGATTAGCGCAATAACCAGTGATGCGGCATCGCTCAAATTATGTAGCGCGTCAGCTATAAGCGATAAGCTGCCAGAAAGTATTCCTCCAACAACTTGTGCCAGAGTTAACGCAGCATTAACGCCAATGGCAGCGATTAAACGCTTATCGCCTATGGCTTCGGTGTTATGGTTATGTTCGTGGGCCATTGGTTTTTACCGCTCCTAAAAAATAAAGTAAGACAAGGGTAGGAAAACCAAACGACCGCCCATAATAGCTAATTAGGCAATACTAGTGCCTATACCATCTGGCCTTCCAAACCACACTGACAAAAAACGCGACCACCCTCGAGCGAGTTCGTGCGTTATCGTTATAAACCTGCCGATAACTGGCCGACCCTGCTCCGATCAGAAGACCATCACTGAACAGGTCAATGGACACTGCGATATAGATCATCCAGACACTTGTCTGACTGTTGTCTTCCTGCTTGCCTCGTCGCGTGTAGAGAGACTCCACGAACTTCTCGATACCTGTGTAGGCGATACCATACCACCCAATGCAAAAGCAACGGCTATTACCCAGCCTGAAAGGTTATCTAGTGCACGTGGCATGATTTCAACAGCCACTACAGCAATTACAAGGCCAGCGGCCCCATGAAGAGCGTAGTTGAGATGGCGTCCTGTGACTCGAGATACCTCCGCGGCAAGACCACCACTAAAGTTCCCCAAGGCGGGAAATAGCGCTAGACCGAGGACCAGCCAGATACTATCCATCATCCTTCTCCCTTTATTAATTCCTGGGAGCGCCAATTTGAAACCGCAATCTTTCGCTACTCGTTGTTGTTCCGGTCTGACTTGGATGTTAAGGATTGTAACGATAGATAGCGAAACACAACCTTATCCATTTGTCCGGCTCACATCGATTTTCATTGCCAAAGCCAAACTCATACCATCAGCAAATGAGATAAGACAGTTGCTGCCAGATCGCTATCATCTCCGCGAAATCAGACTCTAAATTGGAGTGACTGCCGGAGACATTGATAATGGTTAGGGCGTTGCTATTCTTCTGATCTGGAAACGGTTCTTTCTGGCAAACCGTTCGGGCGTCCATATCACTTCGTCACAGTCACAGTACCTGTCTGATTTTGGGAACGGCTATGTCCCTTGACTCGTGAAAATCGATAACGCCAGCGAAAATTCCATCGGCGTCATAGACGAAAACACCTGCGGTATGATTCATCGTATAGCCGTTTTCTGTTGGAACTCGTTCGTATTTGGCCCGAAAAGCCCTTGCCGCTTTATCGATTTCATCAAGAGGACCGGTATAACCTTTGATGGAGGGATGGAAATTACGAACATATTCGGCCATTGCCTGAACGGTATCTCGTTGAGGATCGACCGTGATGAAAACCGCATGCAACCGCGAGGCATCCTCTCCGAGTTGTTCGAGCCAGCGAGTTATGTCGGATAAGGTCGTCGGGCAAATATCGGGGCAATATGTGAACCCGAAAAACACGAGTGTGGGGCTACCGATCCAATCTTCCGGGCCGACTTTCCTGCCGGAATGGTCTGTCAGTTGAAAATCCATCTCAGAAAAGGGAAGAGGCAAAGCGCTGATGCGTGTTTGACGCTGAGGGGCAGCTGGTCCATCCACCCGCCACCATCCCGTCAGCAAAGTTGCTACGAGCATGCTGACCGCTCCAGCAGCAGTCCAAACCATCTTACGCCTTGAGACAGGCATCGTTTACTCCTCTAATATGGCGTTAAAATGGGTTCTGTTTTCCAGCCTAACTGGAGTTTTTACGTGCAACATCCGTTCTTTTTCCAAGGTCGGGTAAGAGCAAGCACAATGCCCCGATCGTAATGAAAACATCTGCGCTATTGAAAACGGGCCAATGGTATTGACCAACGTAAAGATTAAGAAAGTCTGTCACTGCATCGTCATAGAGACGGTCTATGAGATTCCCTATGGCGCCGCCAATGATCAAAGTGATGCCGATGATCTCGTTCATCCGTTGCGCCCGCCAGAGCCAAATAATCAGGACACCGACGATTCCAATCGCCAGGCCAGATAGAACGATGGGGCCCCAACGACCAAGGTCATCAAGAAGACCGAAACTGACACCTCGGTTGAAGACGAGGACGAGATCGAAGAAGGGCAGGAGAGGAATACGGTGCGGCGGATCCATGATGATCGTCTCTACGGCCCACTTTATCGTCAGATCCACTACCGATAAAAAGGCGGCTCCCGCCAAGGAAAAGACGAATACAGGCAACTGCAACGGATATTTGCGGTTCTTATCCATTGCCTCATCCCTCTTCCAGGATATAGGACTCATCCTGTGCTGTATTTTTCGGAGCTTTGATTTTCAGATCCTGCAACAATCGTTTAGCGGTCCGCCGGAACCGTGCAAGCTCGTCATCTGTCAGTATCTGTCGTGAGGATAGCTCAACGGTCATCGGATTTACCTGCTTACCGTCTTGCATAACCTCGTAGTGCAAGTTAGGACCGCTGACCAGGCCGGTTGCGCCGACATATCCTATGACTTCGCCTTGCCGAACACGGCGCCCCTGCTCAACGTTGTCCTTGTACTTGCTGAGATGAGCGTAAGCTGTGGAGTATCTGTTATCATGCCGGATACTGATATATTTCCCAAAACTTCCTTTGCGTTTCAGCTGGGTAACAATACCATCTCCTGCTGCGAGCACCGGCGTCCCCCGCGGGGCAGCAAAGTCTAGACCTTTGTGCATCCGTGTGTAACCGAGCACAGGATGTTCTCGCTGGCCAAACAGCGATGAAAGTTGTCCACCATCAACCGGGGTCTTTATCAGGTTCGTTTGAACGCTGTTACCTTTAGCATCGAAGAAGCCGGTAAAGCCTTCTCTGGTTTTATATCGGAAGTAGCTCAGTTTACGGTCGGCGAGGGTAACAGAGACGTAACTTAGCTTCCCGGGATGAGCTTGCTCATAATCGCCATCATCAAATCTTTCATAGCCCAGCGCGAAGCGATCACCTTCGCGAATATCGCGTTGAAAATCGACGGCCAGCCCCATAACATCATATAATTGCAACAGAATAGACTGTGGTACTTCTTGTTTGCGTACTGCTTCGTAAAGACTGGTATCCACCACGCCTGAAACAGATATCAATCTGGCGGAATGTTTGATTTGTTGGGTTTGTGCATCAAAACTATTGGAACTGGTGCGCTGGACAAAAATCAGACGATCTGTCTCGGGTAGCAGAGTCAAATTTTCGAGGCGGCGTTCTTTCGCTTTTTCGGAGACTATACTGACAATCAAATCCAGTCTTTGCCCCACCTTTAGCGTACGGAGGTCAATCAATCCCTTCAGCCTGTTTATAGCCGCATATGCTTCGCTAGTGGGAATGCCGGCTTCGGTCAGCACGCCCAGCAGCGTATCCCCGGGGGCCAGAACCAGAGGTATGGTCATTTTGGTCGCCTCTTGCCGGATGGATGTCTGTTCTGGACTTGTATCTTCCCGCTGGGCATGATCAGTATCAAGGAACGCTGCGGCGGATGCCGACACATTCTGTTCTTTGATGTCCGGGTTTCGGGAAAAAGGCCACTCCAAAAGCATTATGATTGCCGTGATCCCCATAACTCCAAAACCGGTTAGACCATATACTTGAGTAGGCATCATTCCTCAGGCCCTGAAGCACCCAGACTGTAGATTGGAACCGACACGTTTACCCGGCCTGCCTTCTCGAAAATCAAGGTCATTGGAAACCGTTCACCTTCTACCAACGCTCTTTGCAACCCAATGAGCATTATATGCAACCCTCCAGGAGCCAGTTTAACAGCATCCTTCGCGGGTATTTCCACCGGACCAGCTGGCGACATTGTGGAAACGTTATCATTGGTCTTTATCTCATGAACTTCCGGCATGCTGGAAATTTCGGTTTCAATGCCGGTCAATACGTCGGCTGATGATCCTTCGTTTCTGATCGTGATATAAGCAGCTGATGGGCGAGATGTACCAATAGAAGCGCGGGCCCAAGGTGCTTCAACAACCAGATCTCCACCCCTAACAGACTCAGCAGTCGCCGGAAATGCAAACAGAAGGAATAACAATGACGAAAGAGTGTTGAATAAAACTCGAGACATAGTGAACCTCATAATCTCTGTTGGACGTCTGCTGCAATTTTTTCCGGAGACGTTCCGTAGCTGTAAGTACGGACAAATACACCTTCTGGCGAAATCAAATATACTGCGGAAGTGTGACCCATGGTGTAGCCATCCGGAGCAGTTTCCTGTGGCAGCTTCTCGAAAAAAGCCTTGAAAGATTTAGCCGTCGCCGTGACTTCAGTCTCGGTCCCGGTTAACCCCACGATGGACGGATGAAAAGCAGAGACGTATTCTGCCATTGTTTCTACCCGGTCTCGTTCAGGATCAATTGAAATAAACAACGGTTGGGTCTTTTGGGCGTCCGGGCCAAGCAGGTCCATCAATTGTGCAAGTTCACCAAGTGTCGTCGGACAGATATCCGGGCAGTTGGTAAACCCGAAAAAAACCAGAAGCCATTTGCCACGATAAGTTTGCTCCGTGACGGCATTTCCCTGGTGATCGGTTAGCGAAAATTCCGGACGAAGTGTGTCCGTGTTTTGCGATAACTCACTCACAAAACGTTGATTGCTACCCTGCGATGTGTACAGCCAGAGAAAGGCTGCCGATGCAACGACGACAGCTCCCCAAAGGGTAAGGCGTACAGTTTTCAATTTTTTTCCACCTCTGCCTTGACCAAATCATTCAGTTGTTGAGCACCGAACTCTGTCAGCGGCTTCCCGTTCACGAAGAATGTTGGCGTCTTGTTCACGCCGACTGCGCTGACATCCATCGCATCCATGTTCATCGTTCCCACAATATCGGGCATTTTCGCATCCGATTTTGCTTTTGGGATATCAAGACCTGTGCCATCCAGAACTGTCCACGCGCTATCCGCAGGTCTTCCATGGGGCGCCCATCGAGGTTGAGTTTCCATGAGGCGTTCAAGAACCGGTTCAAATTTACCCTGCAACCGAGCGGCTTCAAGAATACGAACGGCTTCCTCCGATGTTGGGTGAAACGCCGCATATCGAAGTATCAGGCGCACCTTGTCAGGATACGTCGACATGATTTCCTTGACGACGGGATAAAATGCCCGGCACGCTTCGCAGGCAGGGTCAAAAAATTCGACAATGGTAACTGGCGCGTCATCAGGGCCCAGCATAGGAGCGTGCGGTCGCACAAGTGGCGCGCTGTTTGCGTCCGAAGGTAAAGGGGGCGACAGGTTGTCACTGACAGGTTGATAAAACATCGCGCCGACGGCAAAAGCACCAAGAGCGACGACGGCAGTACCTGCTACAAAGGTTCGGCGGTTCATGTCGAGGCCTTTCTGAATGGAATGGTGAGCAAAAGAATAATTGCGGCAAAGGCAGCGACCGAAAGAAACGGTAACGGCAAAGCTCCGAACAAGGTCTGCTCATTTCCGGTACAGGACGGTCCTCCTCGTGAACAGGGTTGCACCGTCTCAGGTATAATTCCCAAAAACAAAAGACTGTGCCACAGAGCTACAAGGCCTCCAATCACTGCTATCGGCAATGCATAACGGCGAACTGCGTTGTCAGACAGGTAGGCAGCAATACCTAGTATAATGGTGAGGGGAAACATTGCGATGCGCTGGTACCAGCACAGAACACACGGTGTCCGTCCCATGATCTCGCCAAGGAATAGCGCGACAAGAGTAGATACAAGCGCGACTAACCAAGCCATATAGAGAGCGTTTTTTTGTGTTTGCACGGTAGGCATCTGATCATTTGTCCTAGTCGGCAGAATCAGTTTCAACGGAATATCGGCTTTCGCGAACTGCCTGCGTAATAATCTGCAACGCTGACCAAAGGAAAATCCTGGTCGTTACGCCAGCGACGACCAAGTCCGGCCATGCGGTGCCTGTAACAAAGACGCCGCTGGCTGCTAACAAAACGGCAACATTTCCAATAGCGTCGCGGAAACCTTCTGACGCACCCTAGAATTTTGGTTCGTTATCATCGCAGCTGGCAGATATGATTGTCTCAAAACTCTTTGATACATTCCCAATTCTCACGAAAGGTACTATCTCTAGTAGCTATAGGTTCAAGGAGAAAATAAGAATGATGAACTTGCTCACAATCGGCCGCGCGGCTGAAGCCGTCGGTTGCAAGGTGCAAACAATTCGGTATTACGAGCAGATTGGCCTTTTGCCATCTCCATCCCGATCCGGAGGCAATCAACGACTGTATGACGAAGAAGCAATCAGACGGCTTAGTTTCATTCGTCATGCGCGAGAGCTTGGCTTCCCATTGCAAACCATTCGGGATTTGATAAGCCTTGCTGACAATCCCGAATACTCGTGCGAGGCAGCGGATGCGATAGCAAAAAAACAGTTGGAGGATGTTGATCGGCGTCTAAAACGACTTCAGGCGCTTCGACGCGAGCTTGAGCGTATGGTGGAGCAATGCAAAGGAGGGCGGATTGCAAATTGCCGAGTGATAGAGACGCTTGGCGATCATACTCTGTGCGAAGCCAAGAATCATGACATACCTAAAGTTTGACCATGACAATTCCTTGCAAAATCACTCTTTGCGATGTCGCTATTGATTGATACAGGCTGTAAGAAGTTCTGCAGCTATTCCCTTATTGATTGGTGTGATATGACATTCGTTTTCATTAGCGAGGTTAGGTGTCAGTAATAGGAGCGTTTTCCGGTCTAATCGTCAGTGGCACATAATGTGATTTCACGGCGATGATTTCGATCTGGCGGTTATTAATCTGATCTCGTTCGCAGATAAAGTGGCTTTGGCACACGTGATAAAATCACTTAATCTGAACCAGAAATGCGCGATGAGTGCGAGTTTGGCCGCCGATAAGTGCAATCCTCTACAGTTATCTGTCGCCACCAAATGGCTGCAGCCATTGAAGCATTGTAGGTGTTTAGGGCAGGGGTCTACGGTGAAGCTGTTAACGCAATAACCATAAGGCGTTGCATGAAAGCCGTCCGCTTCAGCACTAAGAAAATCGAAAGCCGCTTGGTCTCCACGCTCTTTTTGGATTTTTCTGAATGTCCCCACAATCGGTCCCGAGACTTTTCCCGACTGAATCATAGCAAAGACCGTTTTGGATCTTTCCGGAAGCTCTTGTGCTTCTGGTGGAAGATCAATCGCAGAAAGCTCTTCAGCTAAAGTTCGATGGTCATACTCATAGCTTTGGGCAACACTTTTGCGATTGAAGCGCTTGGTAATGATTGCATCGGAAATTCCAAGCCGGAAGAGTTCAGTGTTTTGAAGATGGCGAAGTGAATGACTTTTCAAGCCTAGCTGACGATCTTCTTCTGTTTCGCCGTAACGAGCAAAAATTCCATGTTTGCTTGGTGCTAGGTGTTTCGCAACGTCTTCCGATGTAACTCTCCCCACAGAAAAATACAGGTTTACATCACAAATACCGTCATTCCGCGTTTCCGCCAGTGCACGCTTTGGGTTAAGAAACAGGAACTCATGCGCCTGAATTGAACGGCCATCAGCCAGCTTGATAGGTTCCGTATCAGATGCTTTGGTTGGCATTGTCTTCCTTACTAGGGCCTCAATCTCCTTGACCTCTGCCAAATCACCAGGCTTTAACTTCGGCCATCCTTCTTTGGCTTTTCTTATCCAGTAAAGATAGACAGCGTTTATGAATGCGTCTCCCGAACAAACTTGTTTGTGTGCTATCTCTCTGAGCACACTTGGATTGAAGGTGCCGCTGTATTTTTGAATTAAATGCTCTGGAATAGCTGATACTCGAATTTGCGGATTTCCTGTCAACCTTGTGTAGAGCTCGTAAGCTGGCAATATCGAGTTAGCATCTAAATCGGGAAAGACTCTGCCGGTTAAAGTCTGAAGTTTTAACCGTTCCCGAAGAGGTTTTGTGACACGCACAACCTCGTCGAGCGTCTCTTCCAATATCTTCTCAAACATTGTTGGAATATGTTGAACCGCCTCATGCAACAGCACGCTGTGCTGTTCTCTACCAGTTTGCTTTTCGGCAAAATGTCTCAACATCAATGTTCGTGAAATGCCCCCACATTCTCCGGCTGGCCGGCTGTCGAAATCGACGTGGTCTATGGTTCTCTTCCAGTCTGCAGGAATAGAGGACACTTCCCCAATACGCAAACCGCACAACAAAAGAACCTTTAATTGAGAAAATCTAATAAAATCGGAGAAAGTTTTTGGTTTCTCCGTAAAGACAATTCTCACTAACTCCCATAATGCCCGGCTTTCCGGTAACTTGCGGCCGTTTCTTCTTTCTGACAGTGTCTTTCGAACTTCCGGTCTAGGCTGGTTCGCTCTCAACTCTTTTCGACTGCTAAAGAGATGATAGAAGGGACCACGATCACAAAGCTGTTGCGCATCAAATATCAATCTGATGTTGCTGATGATTAGTTCTCTCAGTTTTCCAGATTTTTGAACTCGGTCAGCTATATCGCAGGCAGTTCTTACATCCTCTACTGATATTGCCCAAGGTTCCGCCCCGGAGGTAATCAAAGTACAAGTACCCAAAACTCGAAGTGGCCGTACTATCTGTCCTGCGACATGTGCAGGCGTGTTTCTTTGAACGCATAACTGCTGTATCGCTGCAGCTTTGATCAAGTCTTGCCAACTTTGGCTCAAAGGCACCTTTCCAGATACATATCCTTCAATCTGACTAAATACCTTAACCGTATTATCGTCGTACCCTAGATCTCGCAACCAATGCACAGGAGGTGGAGTAGCACCTGCAATTGCAGTAAGGTTCCATGCCTCATGCTTGGGTATCATCCCAGTTTCGTCGCCTGCCACCCCCCACTTGATACCTTTTTGTTCTGCATGATGTTTCCCAAGTGCGACAAATGTTGAGAAAAATTTATTCATGTTCAGAACCTACTTCTTCGCTGGGAATATCGACAATTATTTGCTTTATCGCTTCCAATGTTGTTTTGAGCTGAACAAAAGCAGGTGACTGATTGTCACCTTGAGATGCGTCAAAAAAGAATCTGACCACTTGCCGAAGATTATCAAGCACTGTCGAATGCACAGAGTGCTCGCTAACTGGTAGAAACTTGGGGCAAGTGTAGCAAGAGAGAGCAGGGTGCTTTGCACACATTGACTGGCCTATGCCGCAAGCACCAATGCCAGAAATAGGAATCCCGTGGGGAACTCCTCCCACTTGTTGATCAGCAGGCATCCTGAGCAGCTTCTGCTTATCGATGGTCTTGGTTTTAGCAACTTCAGAAATCGCACTGTAAATTGGAGATACCGCAAGCGCTTGGTTAAGTTTCTCAGCTTGAGTTGGTGAAGCCTCAAAATAAATGAGAGAGGTGTTAGTATGAGAGTGGCCAAGAAATTCCGCCACTTCTTCCGCATTAGCTCCACTGTCTACCAATCGTTGGGCCGCAGTGTGTCGGAGGGATGTCGCTGTACGTCTAACGCCGGTGATTTCTTCTGTAGCATCGCCAATAAGAGCAATGATTGCAGACCGTTCAACTGGAAACAACTTAGTATTTTTTGCTTTCTCCGACTGTTTCCAGACCGGAGCATGCTTTCGTCGAGTTAGATACTCAACCAAAATAGGCGACCATTCTCTCTTCACTCTTCTACGAAACGCAAATCTATCTTCGGGATTACGTTTCTTCGCTCGATGAGCTTGGAAATGGGCAATTTTTTGTCCGTCGACGTCCTCGAAAATCTTAAACTCAGCTAAGTTTAATCGGCAGATCTGCACCGGTCGAAGACCATGTTGGTAGCTGATACATAGCAAGCTTGCCTTTAGTAGTTCTGCATCGTTTAACTTTTTGCTTTTGGTCGCCATTTCATCGAGAAAATAGATAATCGCTGTCTCTTCTGTCGTAGTTAGAATTGCTTCTCCGCTTAGAACTCCGTTGGAGCCAATCAGGTAATCGACAGGGAGGAAGCGGATAAAATCCTGTTTATCTGTGCAAAAATGGCCGATGGATAACTCGCAAAAGAAGTTTAATAGTAGCTTTATGGTTAGAACACTCACCTCTGTAGAACCGTTACGCCACGAGCAATCCCAATGTAGTTTCCATTCCTCAACCGGCATATCAATTGCCTTGAGAAACCAAATCTCAGACTGGATCTCCTTGATAACCAGAAGAGCTCCAAAACATCTTGCTGCGTATCCTGGAGCATTGCGCCCAAGTAACCAGAACATGAAATGTTTCAACAAGTAACGTACGTCCAGATCCTGGAAATTGGCGAAGTTCATGTTCACTCTTGCAGTGTCAAAATTTACCTGCCAGATGTCGCTTTCATAAGGTTTTTCGATAGCTCGCCAGTCTTCATCGTATTCGTCCACATAACGAATATGTGATGGAAGGTTGGGAAGTTTTCGGATGTGTTCGCGAACCAAAGTATCCCAATCAAATCCAAAGCTCATTTGGCTAGTCATGAATATGCTTCCGATAATCAGTACGATGTTGCCGAAGATAACTGACGGAGCATCGTCACGCGCTCGTCAAACTGTGAGTTCCAAACCGAATTCAACCGATCTTCAAAAAACGCTCTCGCGTAATGGCGAGGCATGTCTGAATTTTTTGACCATCCAAAAAATACTCTTAGGTTTTGCAGAGCAATTTCCATCTCCAACCCATAATCGACAAACTGACGAAGTCGGAAAACCGCGCACGTATGACGGCAATCATGCGGCGTCACTTTTTCTACGCCTTGGCGGGAATACAAATCGCGTTTAGCGGTGTTCGCCAAAACAGCCGAAAACCGGTCAAAAATCACATTTATACTTGGAACTGATAGAGGTTGCTTCCGGTTCGATGCGAACATGAAACTGTGGGGTTGGCGCCCTCTATAATTGTCCAAGTAAAATTGAATGAGCTGGGAGAGCGAACGAGATAGCGGTATTTGGCGATGTGAGAGGTCAGTTTTGATTCCAGGGGTTAAGAATCTTGGATCCTCAATCTCGTATTCATTGTCAGTAACATTAATCCAGTATCTGTGATTGGCAATTGTCTCGTCCCAATCCTGTTTAATCGCATCAACAGGGAGCACGAGTGCTTCTGAGCGGCGAATACCCTGATGTAGATACAACAGGAACAGAGAATAATTGCGCCAACGATGAGATTCAGATCGAAATGGATTTCGCTTCGATAGCGGGTCCGCAATTTCATACAGATCCTCGATGACACTAGCGGGTAGGGCGCGTACAGGCCGCCTGCGAGGGCGTCGTTTTACATTCAGGCTCGCATAAAGGCGTTCAATTCGTTTAATTCTCTGATTGAGATGGTTAAAGGAAATGTCAGAGTTTTGATTTTGAACTTGATTTCGGATTAAGATCTCGCGGACAAATTCGAAAGCTGTTTTCCAGTTCCGATTATAGTTGGATTTGTTTCCACGACCGGCATCATTACGAAGCGATATGAAATATGCTTCGAGACAGCTCTCAATTTCCGAGTACTTGCTTTCGAAAAGCAAGCTATCTAGGCAGTCTTCATCCATTAAATCCGCGACAAAGCGATAAAGTCGATCGATCGCTGAAAACTTGCCTGAGAGGGTGCTTTTCCGCAGTGCGTTTCCATGCAATGCCTCCCACACGGTTGGCCAGTAACGAGGGAGACCGCGCGTATCCGTGACGACGATAGAATTGAAATCGGTAGGTAAGTTTGGAGAACGAATGTGTTGAACTGTCATAACGATTTGTAAATACGACAGAAAGTTTATTGCAACCAATAAAAACGCCATTTGAACGCGCTCAACGCAACACACCTGAAATTAGACTGACACGTTATAATATATCTTATGGAAAATGAGAGCGACAGCTGCAGCTGGTCGGCGACATGCTACGTGAAAAGGTCCGGGGCGACATTCCTCGTATCGCCAACGGGAGTTTTCTAGCCGCCCATACCCGCCGATGACCTCCGGGCGCTCGTCAACGACATGCTCGTCGGGCTTGGCCGTTGTCGCAGCCGTTCATAGGCACATAGGCGCGATCGGTCCATGTTGTCCGACCCTGCCAGAACGCTATTCGTCCAGATCGCGTGCAGACCGGTCAGGCTCATTGCATCGCGAACTTCGGTGCGGATTGCCGCCTGCCGACGCGTTTTCTTGAAGACGGCTTCTGGCGGCCCGCGCCACTTCTGCAATGGCCTGCCCGCTCCGTTCCGCGCTGCCTCCCGTGTGGACCATGCTAACGCGGCTGTTTCGGCCCGCCCTGTCAGCGTCACGAAAACGCTCAACGACAGGAGTTTCCAATGCAGCACGACATCTCTTCCCGCAACTCGATCTTCCAAGGCGACTGCATCGATCTTATGGCCCGAATGCCCGTAAGCATCCGGTGAGGGCCGCAGGCACGGCGGATCGCGGCTATGGCTCAGGCGGTTTCGCTGGAGGACACCGGCGTTTTCCAGTTCCACGGCAGTAGTTCGGGGAGCTGGCCCTGGGGCATGGCGGCGATGCGCGCCAGGACGTCGGCGAGCCAGGCCTGCGGGTCGACGTCGTTGAGCTTGGCTGTAGCGATCAGCGTTGCCATGGCGGCAGCGCGGTCGGCGCCGCGCTCGGAGCCGGCGAAGAGCCACGCCTTGCGGCCGAGGGCAAAGCCCCGGAGCGCCCGCTCGGCCGCGTTGTTGCTGAGGCAGATCCTGCCGTCCTTGAGGAAGCCGGCGAAGCGGTCCCAGCGCTTCAGCATGTAATCCATCGGTTTGGCGACGGCGGCCGATCGCGACAGGCGGGCGCGTTCCTCCCGTAGCCACGCCTCGAGGTCTGATACGAGCGGCGCGCTCACCTCCTGTCGCACCCGCAGTCGCTCCGCCGCGTCGAGGCCGTTGATGGTGCGCTCGATGTCGAACAGCGCGTCGATGCGCCGGACGGCCTGCAGCGCGACCGGCGAGATGACCGGCGCTCGGCCGTCGCGCCGGACCCGCGCGGCGATGTCGGCGAGTTCGAAGAACGGACGCCGCGCGTGCGCCCAGCACAGCGCCGGCGTGACCGCGCCCTCGGCGCGCGACGGATCGTAGAGCGTGTTGTACCCGCTGTAGGCGTCGGCCTGGAGAATGCCGGCGAAGCCGCGCAGATGGCGCTCGGGGTGCTCCTGCCGCCGATCGCGCGAAGCATAGTAGAGCGCGGCTGGAGGCGCCCTCCCGCCGAACGGCCGGTCGTCGCGGACGTAAGCCCAGATGTGGCCGGTGATCGTCTTGCCTCTGGCGAGGATCGGCACCGTGGTGTCGTCGCCGTGAAGGCGCTCGGCGGCCAGAACATGCGCCTCGATCAGGGCATGGAGCGGTGCGAGGGCGACCGTCGCGGCACCGACCTGGTCGGCGAGGGTCGAGACCGACAGGTCGATCCCCTCGCGGCCATAGCGCTCGCTCTGCCGGTTCAGCGGCAAATGCTGCCCGAACTTTTCGAACAGGATCGTCGCCAGAAGGGTAAGCGTCCCCTCACGGCT
>NZ_JFJZ01000059.1 GCF_002115825.1 Thalassospira sp. MCCC 1A01428
ATTGAGTCCAGACCCTAGTGACTGGAAAACATCAAAACAAGACCGGGCCACAAGACAGTTATCGTCAAAACGGTCCCCAGCAAGATGTAAAAGGGAAACAGATACCGCATCACCTCTTTGACCGAGCACTTGGCAATTCCGGCAGTAATGAACAATAACAACCCAACCGGTGGTGTGACATTACCGTAAACCAGCGCAAGGCACATGATGATGCCAAAATGCACCGGGTCGAACCCGTAATGCGCGCCCAGCGGCGCAAATACCGGCACCAGAATAATAACCGCAGCGGTTACATCAACAACACAGCCAATCGCCAGCACCACCGCTATAACCAGTAAAACAGCCATCAACGGATTTGACGTCAGGCTTTCAACCCAAAGCACAATCGTTTGTGGCACCTGGGCAAGCGCAAGCACCCATCCGAAAATTCCGGCCGCCGCAATGATCAAGCCAATAATGCCGGTGGTCATCGCGGCATCGGCCACAACACGGTAAAACTGCTTAAGGCCAATTTCGCGATACAGCCCCAAACTGATCAAGGCGGCATAGACCACGGCCACGGCACCTGCCTCGGTCGGGGTAAATATTCCGCCTAAAATGCCCCCAATCAAAATCAACGGGGCAAGCAATGCGGCAATCGCATAACGCAAAGCCTTAAGGCGACCGGCCCACCCGATCCGCTCGCCACTGGCCCAGCCATACCGACGCGCCATCATATTATTAACGATGAACAGGCCAATCGTAATCAAAACGCCCGGCACAATACCGGCCATGAACAGATCGCCAACCGACACACCGGCAAGTGACCCGTAAACAACCATTATAATAGACGGCGGAATAATCGGACCAATCGAGGCACTGCAGGATTCAAGGGCGGCCGCATACCCTGCCGGATAACCGGCCTTCTTCATCGCCGGGATCATAACCGAACCCGTCGCAGATGCACTCGCCGCACTTGAGCCGGTCAATGCCGAAAAAATCGAACTCGACAAAACATCGACCTGCGCCAGCCCGCCGCGCCAATGCCCCACCAGACTTTCGGCAAAGCCTATCATACGACGGGCAATGCCACCTTGCTCCATAATCGCACCGGCCAAAATGAAAAACGGAATTGCCAGCAAAGATGTACTATCGAGCAAAACGAAAATGCGCTGTGGCACAACGGCCATCGGTATATGCATCCCCGATGTTAACAACGCCAAAGCCCCTGAAAGGCCCATTGCCGCAGCTACCGGAACACGAAACACCAAAAACGCAACAAAAGAAACGATCAATGTAATCAGCATGTCAGAACTCATCGCCCTCAGAAGTGCGACCGCGCATAAGGTCGACAAGATGTGCAATCGAAAATAGCGTGGCAAGAACCCCGAAAATCGGCAAAATCAGCTGAACCCAGGCAATTGGCACCCCCATAGCGGGCGACAAAGACGTCCAGTTATGTTGCATCAGTGTATTGCCGGGAATACCAACAAGGGCGGCAAAACCGATAAGTCCCAGATCGGCCAGAATTAACAAAAATCGGCGAACCTTGGGCGGTGCCATTTCCTCGATAAGGTCGATAGCAAGATGTGCGCCCTTGCGACACATTATGGCCCCGGCCAAAAACACCAGCCAGATGAAACAATAGCGCGAAAGTTCATCGATCCAGGCCAGAGAGTCGGAAAACACATACCGCATCACGACCTGACCAAACGTAATCAGAACGAAAAACAGGAAAATGGTCACAATGATTGCTGTCAAAATCCGTTCAAAAAGCTGGATCATGAACCCTCTCGTTTTTAGCCGTCAAAGGATTGTCTGCGCTTGCGGCGCAGACAATGACCTTAGGCGTTGAGCAACAAATTCACCAGATTCTGGCCTTCGGCACCAAGATCCTTGGTCAGAACATCCCATGTTGGCTTGACAATTTCACGCAAGGCCGCCGCATCGAGATCTTCATTAACAGCAATTCCGCCCTTGACTAGCGTATCGAGTGCAGCCTTGTTATCGGCGCGCGCCTGAATGCGCTGGTCGTTAAAGGCTTCACGGGCCGCCTGTTTAACAGCCTTTTTATGCTCGTCCGAAAGCCGTGACATCGCAATATCACTGATCACTAGATGAAGCGGGTTATAAAGATGGCGGGTCAGGCTGTAATATTTTGCGACCTCGTCAAATTTCTGCTGGGTCACCACCGCAGGCGTGCCTTCAGCACCATCTACAATGCCCGTCTGCATGGATGTATAAACATCGGCATAAGGAATGGGCGTTGGTGCCGCACCCAGTGCTTTCATCGGCAAAATATGAAGGTTCGCCTCCGGCACACGAAGCTTCAGCCCCTTGAAATCAGCCGCGCCCGTAATAGGCTGTTTCACATTAAAGACTGACCGCCAGCCAAGCTCGCCCCATGCCAGAATCTGCATTCCGGCGTTTTTTGCCAATGCATCTGAAAGACGGTTGGAAAATTCGCCTTGCAATGCACGGTCAGCTTGCTCGGGACTGCTATAAGAATAATAAAGGGCCGCCGTTACCATCACCGGGGCAATGTTGGCAGTATAATCCGGCCCCGACGATGTCAGATCGATAGAGCCAAGCCCGAGACCTTCATAAAGATCACGAAGATTGCCAAGCTGACCTGCGGGAAACACCTGCACTTCAACCGATCCATTCGTCGCAGCCTTAACCTTTTCTGCAAAGGCAACATAAGCCTTATGCGTTGCACTGTCGGTCGATTCAACATGTGCGGCACGCAATGTAACCACCGACTCTGCCCACGCCATGCCCGGTGAACCAAAAACCGCCAATGCAGCAGCAGATGCCGCCGAAACGGCAGTTCCGCGCAGCAAATCGCGTCGGGTCATCAACCCACGTTTCCTAGAGTTTGTCATTATATCCTCCCAGTGTTTCTGAATATTTGCGACCATTGTAAAGACCGGCCAAACAGCCTGACTTGCTTGACATGTGAAATGGATGCTGTCAATAATTGATTAGACCAATATACCAATTGGACCAATTTTAGGAGAGCGTTTGTGGCCGTTTTAACCCCTTTTTCTATCGCGGAAGTTACTGTTGAGGTGTTTCGCGTACCATTGGTCCGACCTTGGGTGTCTGCGGCACACGCCATTACGCATCACGAACATATTCTGATCGATATCACCCTCGAAAATGGCATGACAGGTACAGGTTGGTCCTCGACCATGGGTGTTGGCGGGGTGGCGGTAGCGACCCTTGCGCGCAGCTATCTTGCGCCAATGTGTATTGGCAAAAATGTCTTTGATCACGAAGCACTTTGGCTTTCGCTGTGGAAACGATGCCATCAACCCGGTTCAGGTGGGTTGGGTGCCCTTGCGGTTGCCGGTATTGACCTGGCGATATGGGATTTGCGTGGCAAACTGGCCGGGTTGCCGGTACGTCGCCTGATCGGGGGCGGCGTGGACGAATTACCCGTCTATGCCAGTGCCGTAAATTTACACCTTAGCGAGCACGAACTGATTGAACAAACACGCGCATTCCTTGACGCCGGAAACCAGCTGTTCAAAATCAAGGTCGGTCGCGATGATCCGCACGAGGATGTTTCACGCGTTGCTGCCGTGCGCAAAGTCATTGGCAACCGCCCCTTGATGCTTGATTCAAACCAGCGTTTCAAACCGGGCGAAGCTTTGCGCCGCATTGCAATGTATGAACCCTTTGATCCGGTATGGATCGAGGAACCGATGATCTCGGAAGACGCCGATAGCCATGCCCGCCTCGCCCGGCAATGCAAAATCCCGATTGCCCTTGGGGAAGAAGTATCAACCCGTTATGATTTCTGGCGTTATGTCTCGTCAGGTGCGGTCAGCTACCTGCAACCCAACGTTTTGAAGGTTGGCGGCATTACGGAATGGTTAAAAATCGCCCATCTTGGCATGACGGCAAACCTGACCATCGCCCCGCACGGCGCACTTGAGGCTTCTGCCATTGTGGCAACGGCCATTCCGGGCTGTTATGCGGTTGAAAATATTGACGGCGGGGCTTTCACAGATCAGGGTATCCTTGAAGAACCTTTAAAGGTACAAGGGGGCCGGATTCACCTGTCGGACAAACCGGGATTAGGCATCACCTTTGATCGCAAAGCGATTGGTGCCTATCGGGCGGACTTCGACACAACTGTAAATCTGGTCGATCCCGGGAGTTTCTATAATAATGGCCGCTAACAAGACAAGCAGCCCCACACCCAAGCGCATCATTGCACCGCAACGGCTGTTTCGCCAGATTGCCGATGCCCTGGAAGAACGGATTGTTGCGGGCGAGTTCCAGGCGGGCGACCGCCTGCCGACCGAACGCGAATTGTCCAGCTATTATTCAGTATCACGTACCAGTGTGCGCGAGGCATTGCTCACACTGGAAATCGCGGGTCTGGTATCTATTCGGGTTGGGTCTGGTGTTTATGTTCTGTCTCCTGACGTGCCGGAAAAAAGTGCCATCACCGAACAACCCGACCTGCCCGGCCTTGAGGAAATCCTTGGCGCACGCCTGATGTTTGAGCCGGAAATTTGTGCTGCTGCCGCGTCCAACGCAACGGCGGAAGACATTGCCCGTATTGCGGCAACCCTTGACGTTATGCGCGACGAACATCGCAATGCGGCAGAAACCGAACGTGGCGATCGCGAGTTTCATCACGCCATTTCCCAAGCCTGCGGCAATACGATAGCGCAGGACACGTTAAAACGTATTTGGGAAAGTATGAATTCGCCTTTATGGCAAAATCTGCAACGCCACATCCGCAGCCCGATATTGCGGTTAAAGTGGATCGAAGATCACGAAGCTATCTTTGCCGCCATTCGCGACAAAGACCGTACAAAAGCACGCAGCACCATGCGCCAGCATATCAAGCATGTTATTGATAATCTAAATCGTACCAATTTTCGCTAGTCATGTTTGCCCCCAAAATTTGATACGCCGGATTAAGGCAAGAACTGCAAGGCGATAGACCCTGCTATCGTCTGCAGTTCACTCGCCTGATCGCTTATCCTCATAAGCACATCTGCTTCCTGTTTCACTGCGGATGTCACCATTTATCGGGTGCAAAAGCATCGCCATCATAAAGCATTCAAATGCTTCAACATGGCCCGCCCGATTGATCATCACATTACGTATGTGATGCGCATGCCCGATTATGGCACCAATTACAGGGCATCGGTTATGGTCGGCGGGTTCCCGCCCTAACCGCCGGGTCCAACCGCGTCATCCTCAGCCGTCGTGACCAGTAAAAAAGCACCCCATGCACTAACGCGTGAGCACAATCCCCGGTTCGCTTCCCATCATTCGGTGGGCACGTAACAAGGCCGAAACCAGAATTTGCCCGCGCATCATCGAAACCGCACGGTCAATTCCCCACGTTAAAAAGTACATATCACAAGGCCATCCAGCGCCACGGAAGTCGCATCGTTTTCACGATTACCGGGAAATCTGTCGTCAACCATCCACGCACCTTGAAATTGCAACCGCAAATACCCGGGCATGGTTTCCCGGCACCTTAAAAATCACAATACCGGACCCATTATTACGAAAATGCCATCCTGGCCGCCGACACAACTTTCTGTAATAATTATTCCGTTTCAAATAACCTGATACATCATGAAACAGCCGGTCCAGCCGAAACGATTTTTTGATTCGTTAAAATGTTCATTCCCGCACAACGCGATTTAATTTGATGTCAAAGTACTTTTTGGCACTGTCCGAAGGCGTTCCGCATCAACAAAAATCTTTTAAAAACAAATGTTTAAATAAAAAGTACCGAATAACCCTCACCCCTTGGGTTGTCAGGAGCAATCATGTCGTGCAACCATAACAACGCTGCACCAAATGTGGTGTAACGTTTATACGGTTGTCGAAGGGGAACAATTCGCAGGGCCGGGCGTTCAATGCGCTGGCTAGACTGCAAGATACGCTGCTTTCCCGGAAACAACCGGCACAGTTTTAAGGGTATTATCCAGGTCATTTAAGGGGGGACACAAGCACACAACCATTACGGTTTATAACGGCCATTTTTCAATACCTGCACAAGACAGGTACAGGTCGCATAATGACCATACCCACCAGGTCACGCCCATAAAAACGAACAACAAGGGCCACACCAACTGGATCAGTATTATTTAAACACAAAAAAGGAAATCGGGGATGACTGACCCTCTTAAATATTTGACCGACAGCGTAAAAGCGCATGGCCTCAGCCGTCGCGAATTTATCGCAAGCTCGATGGCTGCCGGTTTGACACTTACTGCTGCGACCAGCCTGTATTCCAAAACAGCCAAAGCCGCCGAACCCAAACGGGGCGGGCACCTCAAACTGGGCCTTCAGGGCGGTGCCGCTACCGACATTCTGGACCCAGCCAAATCGCAGTCGCAATTCACCTTTGTGTTAGGCCGTAACTGGGGCGACACGCTGGTTGAAAGCCACCCGCATGATGGCACGGCGGTTCCATCCCTGGCTGAATCCTGGGAATCATCGGCCGACGCGTCAACCTGGACCTTCACCCTCCGCAAGGGCGTTCAGTTCCACAATGGCAAGGAACTGACCATTGATGACGTAGTTAAAACCCTTCATCGCCACACCGACAAAAAATCGGAATCCGGTGCCCTTGGCATTTTGAAATCCATCACCGATATCAAAGCCGACGGCGATAAACTGGTTGTTTCCCTGACCGAAGGCAACGCCGACCTGCCGCTGCTTTTAACCGACTATCACCTTGTCATTCAGCCAGGTGGCGGCAACGACGACCCCAATGCAGCAATTGGCACCGGGCCTTACAAACTTAAAACCTATGATGCCGGTGTCCGCGCCACGTTCGAGAAAAACGAAAATGACTGGCGTTCGGATCGCGGTTATGTCGATAGCATCGAAATGATCGTCATGAACGATGCAACCGCCCGCGTTGCCGCCCTGTCATCGGGCCAGGTTCATTATATCAACCGTGTTGATCCGAAAACCGTCAGCTTGCTGAAACGTGCGCCGAGTGTTGATATTTTGCAAACCTCGGGTCGCGGTCACTATGTCTTCATCATGCATTGCGACACCGCGCCGTTTGACAATAACGACCTGCGCCTGGCCCTTAAATACGCCATGGACCGTGAAACCATGGTTGAAAAAATCCTGGGCGGGTATGGCAAGGTCGGTAATGACTTTCCGATCAACGAAACCTATGCCCTGTTCCCCGAAGGCATCGAACAGCGTAAGTACGACCCTGATAAAGCCAAATTCCATTACAAAAAATCCGGCCATGACGGGTCCGTTCTGCTGCGGACATCCGATGTTGCCTTTCCCGGCGCTGTCGATGCCGCCGTGCTGTATCAGGAAAGCGCGAAAAAGGCTGGCATCAATATCGAAGTCAAACGTGAACCGGGTGATGGTTACTGGTCCAACGTCTGGAACGTGCAACCGTTCAGCACATCTTACTGGGGGGGGCGCCCGACCCAGGACCAGATGTATTCAACCGCCTACCTGTCAACCGCCGACTGGAACGACACACGGTTCAAGCGCGAGGATTTCGACAAACTTCTGCTGGCAGCCCGGGCCGAACTGGACCAGGCAAAACGCAAGGAAATGTATCGCGATATGGCCATGATGGTCCGCGATGAAGGCGGCTTGATCCTGCCAATGTTCAACGATTTCGTGAATGCCTCGAATAAAAATCTCAAGGGCTATGTTCACGACATCGGCAACGACATGTCCAACGGCTATGTCGCAACCCGCGTCTGGCTGGATAGCTGATTGATCCTGCGAAACATCCATAGATGTTTCGCGACCTGCCTGCCTGCGAACTGCCGGGGTATTCCCGGCAGTTCGATTAAACTGATTTTGCCTGACAGGAATTAACAACGTGCCGTTTTGCCGGCATTTTATGCCGTGCGGCAGCATTCGTTGTACCAAGCACATCATCGTTACACGCCACACCAATTCCAGCCGGGCCCACAACCGGCTGATCCGACGATAATATGCCTGATGCCCCGACTTCCTGGTCCGGCTCTCATCAAGGAGAGATCACCCCATGGATACAGCCATGGATGACGGCAAACCAAGCCGTCGCCGTCTGAAACATCGTTATCCGCTAACGGTTCTTATCCTGCAAAGGCTGGGACTAAGTGCGGGTCTTTTGCTGGCCGTGTCGATTTTGATTTTTGGTGGCGTGGAAGCCTTGCCGGGGGATTTTGCCCAAACCTATCTGGGGCAATCGGCCACTCCGCAAGCCATTGAAAACATTCGTTCCCAACTAGGGCTGGAGCGCCCGATAACCACGCGTTATTTTGAATGGCTTGGTAATGCTGTTCAGGGTGACTTTGGCGAAAGCTGGGCCAGCGGCAATTCGGTTTCAGAACAAATCGGCAAACGTTTGGGCAATTCGCTTTTTCTGGCGTTTTGTGCAGCAATCATATCCGTGCCACTGGCTGTGGGCCTAGGCATGCTTGCGGTTCATTTTCGCAATCGCGTTCCCGACCGCATCATCAACATTGTTTCTCTGGCAGCAATTTCCCTGCCCGAGTTTTTTATCGGTTATCTGCTGATCCTGTTTTTTGCCGTTAAATTTGGCGTCGCCAGTTTCCCCGCCACCGTTTATGACGGCATGGCCTTTAGCGACCGCCTGGCTGCCATTGCCCTGCCGACGGCGACGCTGGTGTTTGTGGTGCTGGCCCACATGATGCGTATGACCCGTGCCGCCATTATCAGTGTCATGTCGTCTGCCTATATGGAAACCGCCGAACTTAAAGGTCTGGGAGCCTTTAAAACCATCATCAAGCATGCCGCGCCCAATGCAATTGCCCCTATTGTTAATGTGGTGGCATTGAACCTGGCCTATCTGGTGGTTGGTGTTGTCGTGGTTGAAGTGGTGTTTGTTTATCCCGGCATGGGCCAGTACATGGTCGATGCCGTAACCGTGCGCGACATGCCGGTTGTGCAGGCCTGCGGCCTTATCTTTGCGGCTGTTTACATCCTGCTTAACATGGTTGCCGATCTGATCGCCATTATTGCCAACCCGAAACTGAGGCATCCGCGATGAGATTACGTGAAATTCCCATTACCGCCTGGATCGGCATTTTCGGCATTTTTCTGGCGTTCTTCTGTGCCATCTTTGCCCCGCTGATTGCCCCGCACGGGGAACGCGAAATTGTCGGTGATATCTGGGTGGCCGCCAATGACCAGTTCTGGCTTGGTACCGACAACCTTGGCCGCGATTTGCTTTCACGGTTGATTTTTGGCGCACGGACAACTTTGTTTGTTGCCCTTGCTGCCTCTATCCTGTCGTTTTCAATTGGCATTTTCCTTAGCTTCACAGCGGCGGTTTCGCGCGGCATCATTGATCAAACCCTGTCACGGTTTAATGATCTGATGATGTCGATCCCCACACTTATTTTTGCATTGGTCGTTTTGGCCGTGTTACCGCAAAATCTGTGGATCCTGATCGTGGTGATGGCCGTACTTGATTCCACCCGTGTCTATCGGCTGGGCCGGGCTGTGGCGCTTGACGTTGCTGTTATGGAATTTGTCGAGGCTGCCAAACTGCGCGGCGAAGGCAAAATGTGGATCATTTTCCGCGAAATCCTGCCCAATACCTTAACGCCGCTTCTGGCCGAATTTGGCCTGCGTTTTGCCTTTTCAATCCTGTTTTTATCCACCCTTTCGTTTCTGGGGCTGGGTATTCAACCCCCCGCGGCCGACTGGGGCGGTATGGTCAAGGATAACAAGGATGGCATCATCTTTGGTATTTCAGCTGCCCTTATTCCTGGCGGTGCCATTGCCGCATTGGCAATTTGCGTAAACATGGTTGTCGACTGGCTTCTGAAACGAACGTCCAGCTTAAAGGGGGGCCGCGGAGATGGCTAATATGTTATCGGTACGCAATCTTAAAATCGGCGCCACCACCTATCCGCCCGGGGAAAACCCCAAGGACATCGAAATTGTTCATGGTATTTCATTTGATCTGGAACGGGGCAAAGTCCTGGGCCTGATCGGGGAATCGGGTGCGGGTAAATCGACCATTGGCCTTGCCGCACTGGCCTATGGCCGGGGTGGTGTGCGCATTACCGGCGGGGAAGTCCTGCTTGACGGCGAAGACATTTTAAAAACGGACAAAAAAGGCATTCGCCAAATTCGCGGGGCACGGGTGTGCTATGTTGCCCAATCGGCGGCGGCGGCCTTTAACCCGGCGCATAAACTGGGCGATCAGGTGATTGAGGCCACACTTGAACATGGCCTGATGACACGTGACGAAGCCCGGGAACGTGCCCTTTATCTGTTTAAAATTCTCGGCCTGCCCGACCCGGACACCTTTGGCGACCGTTTTCCTCATCAGGTTTCCGGTGGGCAGTTACAACGTGCCATGACGGCAATGGCACTTTGTTCCAACCCCGAACTGATCGTGTTTGACGAACCCACCACAGCCCTTGATGTCACCACCCAGATCGACGTTCTGGCGGCCATCAAAAATGCGATCGAGGAAACCGGCACCGCCGCCCTTTACATCACCCACGACCTGGCCGTTGTCGCCCAGATTTCAGACGACATCATGGTGCTGCGTCATGGTGAAACTATTGAATATGGTAGTGTCCAGCAAATCATTGAAAACCCGCAGGAAGAATATACCCGGGCCCTGATTTCGGTACGCCAAACCAAACAGCGTGAAGCCAGGGACCAGTCCAACGCCTTGTTATCTGTCGATAATATTTCGGCATCCTATGGCAACGGATTTAAGGTCCTGCACGATGTTTCACTGCATGTGCCCCGCGGGCAAACCGTTGCGGTGGTTGGTGAATCCGGTTCGGGCAAATCAACACTTGCTCGCGTTATTACCGGGCTTTTACCCCCGAGCGAAGGGTCTATTACCTTTGCTAACGAGGCATTACCCCCCCAACACAAACAGCGTACCCGCGATCAGTTACGCCGTATCCAGCTGATTTATCAAATGGCGGATACCGCCATGAACCCGCGCCAAACTGTCGGTCAAATTATTGGTCGCCCGTTGACGTTTTATTTCGGCCTGCATGGCACGAAAAAGAAACAGCGGGTTCAGGAACTGCTCGACGAAATCGAAATGGGCTCGGGCTTTTACGACCGTTACCCGGCTGAACTTTCCGGCGGGCAAAAACAGCGTGTCGCCATTGCCCGCGCCCTGGCCGCAAAACCTGACCTGATTCTGTGTGACGAACCAACCTCGGCGCTTGACCCGCTGGTAGCAGAAGGCATTCTTGATTTGCTGATGCGTTTGCAGGCCGAAACCCAGGTGTCATATCTGTTTATCACGCACGATATCGCCATTGTCCGCGCCATTGCCGATTCAGTTGCTGTCATGCTTCAAGGCAAACTGGTTGATTTTGGCCCACGTTCAAGCGTGCTATCGCCCCCGTTCGACGATTACACCGACCTTTTGCTTAAATCAGTACCGGAAATGGAACTGGGCTGGCTGGAAAAGGTTCTGGCAACCCGTCGCATGGAAAGCGCTGATAACTAATTACAGCTGTTTTAACCACCGCCCGGGCTATGTCCGGGCGGTGGTTTTATTTTTGGACTAACACGATATTGCCAACGTTACCCTATTGCTGCCGCAAACCGATTTCAGGCTGGCAATATCAAGGCTGCCTTACCCCATGCACCCGAAGATTGGATAAACAATGACCAATGCCCCCTATTCCGTCATTGAAAATAAATGGATTACATTAAAGGATGGCACCCGGCTTGCTGCCCGCATCTGGATGCCCGACAGCGCCGATTTAACCCCCGTCCCTGCGGTGCTGGAATTTCTGCCTTACCGCAAACGTGACGGAACCAGCCCGCGTGATGAATCAACTTATCCGGTATTCGCCAGTGCCGGTATTGCCGGTGTTCGGGTTGATATTCGCGGCTCGGGTGAATCCGATGGTGTCATAGACGGCGAATATACCCCGCTGGAACTCGATAATGCCTGCGAAATCATCGCCTGGATCGCCGAACAGGCATGGTGTAATGGCTCGGTCGGGATGATGGGTATATCCTGGGGCGGGTTTAACTGTTTGCAGGTTGCTGCCCTGCAGCCACCCGCCCTAAAAGCCGTCATCTCCATCGCCTCCACAGTGGACCGCTATAACGACGACATTCATTACAAAAATGGTTGCCACCTTGCTGTTCAGCTTTCATGGGCCGCCACCATGCTGGCCTATCAGTCCCGCTCGCCCGACCCGGAACTGGTCGGCGGTCGCTGGCGTGAAATGTGGATGGAACGCCTGGAAAAAGAACCGTTTTTCATGGAAGAATGGCTCGATCATCAACAACGTGATGATTTCTGGAAACATGCCTCGATCTGCGAGGATTTCGACGCTGTCAAAATCCCGTCAATGGTGATGGCAGGCTGGGCCGACGGATACCGCAACACGCCAATACGCGCCATCGAAGGGATGCCAGACCGGGCCAAAGCCCTGATTGGCCCATGGGTACATAAATACCCGCACTTTGCGTGGCCCAAACCCCGTGCCGATTTTCATGGTGAAGCCATTCGCTGGTGGGATAAATGGCTGCGCAATGACGATAACGGGGCCGAAACCCTGCCCCAAATGCGTGCCTACATTCTCGATGCCGTCAAACCAGCCCCCCGGCGCGACCATGATGCCGGTTTCTGGGTCGCCAAAAAAACCTGGCAATCACCCGAAATGGTTCATTATACGGTCAGGGACGAAAGGCTGGTTATCGACGACGAAAATTCCCCCGTCGAAAGTCATAAAAACCACGATGTTTTTCTTAAATCCCCGCTTGATACAGGCACGGCCGCAGGCGAATATTTCACGCTGAAACCCGATGCCGAAATGGCAATTGACCAGCGCAGCGACGATGCGGGATCACTTTGTTTTGACAGCGCCCCTTTAACCGACAATCTGGATTTGCTGGGCAGGGCTGAAATTACGTTAAATGTTGCCTGCGATGCCGACTGGGCCAACCTTTGCGCCCGTCTTGTTGATGTGCACCCCGACGGTACGGCAGCCCGCATTTCCTTTGGTGTCCTTAACCTGGCTCACCGCGACCCTGCCGGGAATTATAACAACCCGCAGCCCATGCCACAGGGCGAAAAAACATCTGTCACCATCGTTCTTGATGCTTGCGGGTATCGCCTCCGCCCCGGTCACAAATTGCGGGTTGCCCTGTCCACCGCCTATTGGCCCATGATCCTGCCTGACCCGTTCAATGCCGGGTTAACCATCGATACGGCCAGCATCAATCTGTCCCTGCCGCTGTTGGGCGACCACGACCCAATCGACATGCCTGAACCCGAAAATCCCAATCCCCTGCCCACCTATATTGAACACCACCCCGCCACCACCCGGCGCGAAGTGCGGCATAACCTGACGCAAAATAAAACCGAATATTGCATTCTGGAAGACACCGGCGCGGTCGAACATCCCGATACCGGCCTGTCGACACGGCAAATTCGCGATGAAACCTGGGCAATATCGCTTGATGATCCGTTATCAATGCGTGGCCATGCCGTTTGGACATGCGATATGGAACGCGATGGCTGGTTTACCCGCACGGTTTGTACCGCAACGCTAAGCTGCACCAAAACCGACTGGCACATCGAAGCCCGTGTAATTGCCGTTGAACAGGACAAGGAAGTGTTTGAAAAAAACTGGAACCGCACCATCCCGCGCGATTTTATGTAACGACAATGCACCTGCAAAGCGGCCCGCAAAACCAATTGCGGGCCGTTATTTAATTCACCACCACCGGTAAGGGCTTATTGGCAAAACCCGGCCACCGCCCGGCACATATGGTCAAACCCGGTTTGGGCGCCGTCGCTCATATGGCGGGCCCGCAACCATCCATGCACCATTTGCGGTTCTTCGCGATATGTTACATTCACCCCGGCCAGTGCCAAACGGGCTGCATATTCCCGCCCGTCATCGCGCAACGGGTCAAAAAATGCAGCACTGATATAGGCGGCAGGCACCTTTGACACATCCTGCGCTTTCAGAGGGTTGGCGACCACATCGGCATCCGGTGCTGCTAAAATATTGCGATAATATAAAACATCCTGCGTGCTTAACCCCGGTGCATGTGCCATCTCAAGGTACGACCCGCAGGCAACATCACCGCCCAATGCAGGATAAATCAAAACCTGCCCGTTAATCGCCCGGGTCAACCCGGCTTCAACCGCCCGCAACATTAACCCGGCCACCAAATTGGCCCCGGCACTGTCCCCAATCACAACCAGTTGGTGCCCCCGCGCCACCAGATGGCGCAATACAGTAAACCCGTCATCCGATGCGGCGGGCCATACATGTTCGGGTGCCAGCCGATAATCAACCGCCACCAGCTCCGCACCGGTAAAGTCGGCAATTTCGGCACAAATGGCATGGTGACTATCGCGTGACCCCACAACAAAACCACCGCCATGCAAATATAACAAACAGCATTTTGTGCGTTGCTTTGCCGGGTGAAAATACCGCACCGGCACATTCTCAATTGTGCCATCCTCGAACCCCGACCCCGCCGGGTCTGGCGGGTTAAAACTGGCACAAAAGGCATCATACCAGGCGCGTTGCTGGGCGATGGATGCACTTACCGCATCTGGCGGATAAAACGCATCGGCCTGTTTTTGAAATTCCACAATGCCTTCATCTTCTGGCACTGGCGATAATGGACCCGTCATGCGTTTCTACCAAATATGTTTCATTTCATAGCCCTGCCAAACATCGCAGGCTAAATTTCAACCGCCTCAACGGTTGTTTTTAACAGGCTCGCGCTGCGGTGCAGGGCGTCGTTTTCCGTATTATCCAGGGTTGGTATCATATCGGCCATCACGCCCCCTGCCCCCACCACCCGCGGGATCGACAGGGCAACATCTTTCACCCCCGCCACATCACCCGTCACAACCGAAACCGATAAAACATCCTGCTGATCCTGCGCAATGGACTTTACAATCCGCGCCAGTCCTGCCCCGATCCCATAATAGGTTGCGCCCTTGCCATTAATGATTTTATAGGCGGCATTACGTACGCCATCATCAATTCCGGCTTTTACATCATCACTCAGGGGCGCGCCCATTTGCGCGGCAAATGACAATAACGGCTCCGACCCGGCACGCGCATTTGACCATGCCAGAACTTCGCTATCGCCGTGCTCACCCAGCACATAGGCATGTACAGATTGCGGCGAAATGTGCAAATGTCGGCCCAGTAAACTCCGAAACCGTGCAGTATCAAGAATTGTACCAGAGCCAATCACCTTATTTGCAGGTAACCCTGACAAGCGCGCAGTAATTTGCGTCATGATATCAACCGGGTTGGAGGCAATCAGCAAAATGGCATCCGGGGCTACACGCAAAACCTCGCCCACCACTTCCCTAAAAACAGCGGCATTGCGGCCCAAAAGCTCCAGCCGGGTTTCACCGGGTTTCTGGCTGACACCGGCGGCAAGAATGATCACTGACGCCCCTTGCAAATCAGCATAATCGCCAGCATGAACCATGCACGATGACATAAACGGCACGGCATGGGATATGTCCTCTGCCTGCGCCCGGGCAAGGTCGGCATTGCGGTCCACAAAAATGACTGAACTGGCGATGCCCATCAACGCAATGGCATATCCCGCCGAACTTCCGACCATTCCGGCCCCAACAATGCCAATTTTCATATCGCTACCTCGCGCTGATTTGTGTCTGATTGTATCCTAGCGTAAAACAGGTGCAGTTGCACGGCACCGAAACAGGGATACAAAAATGCTCCAATCCGACCTCGCCACACTTTATCGCCGCTATATCGACTGCTTAAACAATCAGGACTGGGACAATCTCGGGCAATATGTTCACGCTGATGCATCCCATAACGGCACTAAACTTGGTGTTGCCGGATACCGCGCAATGCTGGAAAACGATTACGAGCAAATCCCCGACCTGCGTTTTAACATTGAAATACTAAGCTGCGATGCGCCAATGGTTGCCAGCCGATTGATGTTTGATTGCACGCCCAAGGGGGACTTTTTGGATCTTGCCATCAATGGCCGAAAAATCAAATTTGCAGAGAACGTTTTTTATGAATTTCGCGACGGCAAAATCATCAATGTCTGGTCTGTTCTTGATAAAGTTGCCATCGAAGCCCAGCTTTGAAGCATTGTGAAAAATAGCGGCCCGGTCGGGTTTGGCATGAATTTTAATAACAGTTCAACACCTTGCGCCGCAGCACTACGCCCCAGCGACAGGCTCAAAACAAAACACCTCGTACATAGATGTACGAGGTGCACTTTGCCGCCGAATAGTTAAAAATCGGTCGTTAAAAAATCAGCGACCGTTTTTTTCGCGCCAGGCCTGAAAATCAAGCGGGGTTTGCGGGTTGGTTGCCGGGTACAGGCCAACAATGGTTTTACCTGCCAGAACCTGTTCAGTCACAAAATCTTCAAACGCCGTCATTTCCACGGCTTCGTCAGCAATTTCTTCAGCAATGTCGGCTGGAACAATAATCACGCCTTCGCGATCACCCACCACAACGTCACCCGGAAAAACCGCAACATCGCCACAACCAATCGGCACATTCATATCAAGCGCCTGATGCAATGTCAGATTGGTCGGTGCAGACGGGCGATTGTGATAGGCCGGAATGGCAAGCTGGGCAATTTCGGGGGAATCCCGAAACCCGCCATCGGTAACAATACCTGCAACACCACGCACCATCAGGCGCGATACCAGAATGGACCCTGCCGATGCCGCACGGGCATCCTTGCGACTGTCAATTACCATTACCGCCCCTTCGGGGCATTGCTCAACCGCAACCCGCTGCGGATGTTGCGGATTTTGAAACACGGTAATCGGGTTTAAATCCTCGCGCGCAGGGATATAGCGCAGGGTATAGGCTTCGCCGACCATATTGGGGCCATCAGCCTTTAACGGGCGCACATCCTGAATAAACTGGTTGCGCAAACCGCGTTTGAACAGGGCCGTACACAGGGTTGCTGTACTAACCTGCATATATTTTTCGCGGGTTTCCGCACTTAGTTTGATGGTCATCTTTAAACGCTCCGCCAGATCAGTAAATATCGGGTTCGCCAGCCGTGGGGCCGAAACCGGTTTCAAGAAAATCAAAATCGCAGCCTTCATTGGCCTGTTTGACGTGGCGGCCAAACATCCAGCCGTAACCCCGCGCAAAGGCCGGTTCCGGTTTTTTCCATTCTGCCCGGCGCCTTGCCAGCTCTTCGTCCGATACCTGCATTTCAATGGTGCGATCAGGTATACTGACCCGGATCATATCGCCGGTTTTAAGCAAGGCCAACGGCCCGCCAATAACGGCTTCAGGTGCGGCATGTAACATACATGCCCCGTACGACGTGCCACTCATGCGCGCATCGGACAGGCGCAACATATCGCGCACGCCCTGTTTCACCAGCTTGGTCGGGATGGGCAACATCCCCCATTCCGGCATGCCCGGCCCGCCCAGTGGCCCGACATTGCGCAACACCATAACGTGGTCTGCCGTCACATCCAGGTTCTCGTCATCAACAGCGGCCTTCATTTCCGGATAGCTGTCAAACACCAGGGCCGGGCCAACATGTTCATAATATTTCGGATCACACGCCGATGGTTTGATCACACAGCCGTCGGGTGCCAAATTGCCGCGCAGCACGGCCAGCGACCCTTCCTTGTATATCGGGTTCGAAAGCGGGCAGATGACATCTTCGTTATGAACCTTCGCCCCTTCCAGCGTTTCACCCAGCGACACACCCGTTACGGTCTGGCAGGTCAAATCCAGCTTGGGGGCAAGCTGGCTCATCAGGGCACGCAGCCCCCCGGCATAATAAAAATCTTCCATCAGATATTTATCACCGGTCGGGCGAATATTGGCGATCACGGGTGTTGTCCGGCTTAACCGGTCAAAATCATTTAAATCCAGGTCAACCCCGGCCCGGCGCGCCATCGCAATCAGATGGATCACCGCATTGGTCGAACACCCCGTTGCCATCGCCACCGTTACCGCATTTTCAACCGATGCTGCCGTGATGACCTGGTCCGGGCGCAAGTCTTCCCACACCATATTCACAATCCGACGGCCCGATGCCGTACACATGCGAATATGGTTTGAATCCGCCGCCGGAATGGAGGTTGCACCGGGCAACGTCATGCCAAGCGCCTCGGCAATGGCGGTCATGGTGCTGGCCGTGCCCATGGTCATGCAATGGCCATAAGATCGGGCAATACCGCCCTCAATCCCCTGCCATTCCTCGTCCGAAATGTTACCGGCCCGGCGTTCATCCCAATATTTCCATGCGTCAGACCCACTGCCCAGCACATTGCCATGCCAGTTACCGCGCAACATCGGCCCGGCAGGCACATAAATGGTAGGTAACCCCATGCTGACCGCACCCATGATCAGGCCCGGTGTGGTTTTATCGCACCCGCCCATCAACACAACACCATCCACCGGATGAGACCGCAAAAGTTCTTCCGTCTCCATCGCCAGCATGTTGCGATACAGCATCGTTGTCGGCTTTACATAGCTTTCCGACAGCGAGATTGCCGGCAATTCCATCGGAAAGCCGCCTGCCTCGGTAATCCCGCGGCGGATATCATCGACACGGAATTTGAAATGCGCATGGCATGGATTGGCGTCCGACCAGGTATTGATAATGGCAATTTGCGGTTTGCCTTCCCAGTCTTCCGGGCCAAGGCCCATTTGCATGGCGCGTGAACGATGCCCGAATGACCGCAAATCATCAGGGGCGAACCACCGTGCGCTGCGCAGGTCTTCGGCTTTGATCGTTTTCTTGTTTGTCATGAATTCCTCGGAACGGTGGTCGATGGTCATATGGTCTGTTGATCAGAACTGGCAGAAATCAAAACCTGGCACAACTGGCGACAAACTGATCGCCTGAAAAACTGTCACTTCAGATTCCGGGTTCCAATCCCGATAACACGGGCACCTTGTTTTTAAATTATGTCGCATTAATGCGGATAGTAAAATATTAGTATTGCGCGTGCAAGGCATATTGTAGGATAAGACGAAGTGGCATAGGAAAGAACGCGATGAGACAAAAGATCACTGGTGGCATTCCCGAGAGAAGCCTGGATACAACACCTTTTCAAATCAGCCGGAACCGCCCGGTCGCGCTGCAGGTATATGAAGACCTGCGCGACAGAATTGTTTCGCTGGACCTAATGCCAGGATACAGCCTGTCACGCGCTGTGCTGGCCGATTTTTATGGTGTTAGCCAAACGCCGGTCCGCGAAGCGTTTTTGAAACTGGAAAAGGACGGGCTGGTTGAAGTTTTCCCGCAGTCAAAAACCCTGATTGCCCCTATCAGTATCCATAAGGTTAAATCCACCCATTTCCTGCGCACGTCGCTGGAACTTGAGGTGGCCCATAATCTGGCGCTGGCAATGGACAAGACAAAAATCGCCCCGGCAGAAAAAATTCTGACTGAACAACGCCACAGCAGCACTGAAACCGCCGCCTTTTCACGCCTTGACAGCGCCTTTCACCGCGCCCTGTTTATTGCCGCCGGATACGAGGATTTATGGGAAGTCGTGCGCGAACATAGCGGTCATCTGGACCGGGTTCGCTGCCTGCAACTGCCCACACCGGGCAAGATCGAACGGGTAATTTTCCAACATGGCAAAATCATTGATGCCATCCATGCATCGGATCTTCATACCGCCGAATCCCACGTCCGCGACCATCTTTCCGGCTCGCTTAACGAACTCGACAATATCATTCAAAACAACCGCGAAATGTTTGGCGCCTGACTTCGCACTGCCATACCCCCGGCACCAAAACCAGTGGCTTAACGCCACATCGTAAAATAACGCGCCGCACATCATTGCCCTAGGCTCAGGACCTATTA